>NZ_BAABDF010000011.1:0-713 GCF_039539485.1 Celeribacter arenosi | reverse complement strand
TGGCGCGACCGAGCTTAACGGCCGAGTTCGGGATGGGATCGGGTGTTTCTCTGGCGCTGTGACCACCAAACCGAGTAAAAATCCAAGTGTTCCAAGTCAAGTACGCTGTATGTGTATGCTTTTGATTTACCAGTTAAGTTTTGCTTTTACTGGATCAAATCAAGCCTATCGAGCAATTAGTACCGGTCAACTGAACGCATTGCTGCGCTTACATCTCCGGCCTATCGACGTGGTGGTCTTCCACGGCTCTCAGGGATACCTTGTTTTGAGGGGGGCTTCCCGCTTAGATGCCTTCAGCGGTTATCCTTTCCGATCATAGCTACCCAGCACTGCTATTGGCATAACAACTGGTCCACCAGTGGATCGTTCACCCCGGTCCTCTCGTACTAGGGGCAACTCCTCTCAAGTATCCTACACCCACGGCAGATAGGGACCGAACTGTCTCACGACGTTCTAAACCCAGCTCACGTACCTCTTTAAACGGCGAACAGCCGTACCCTTGGGACCTGCTCCAGCCCCAGGATGAGATGAGCCGACATCGAGGTGCCAAACACTGCCGTCGATATGGACTCTTGGGCAGTATCAGCCTGTTATCCCCGGCGTACCTTTTATCCGTTGAGCGATGGCCCTTCCACTCGGGACCACCGGATCACTATGGCCGTCTTTCGACTCTGCTCGACTTGTCAGTCTTGCAGTCAGGCTGGCTTCTGCCA
>NZ_BAABDF010000010.1:0-1773 GCF_039539485.1 Celeribacter arenosi | reverse complement strand
GTTGAGGATCCTGAAGGGTTCTGGGCGGAGCAGGGTCAGGTGCTTGACTGGATCAAGCCCTACACGAATGTCAAAAAGACCAATTTTGATTTCGGGCGTGTGGATATCAAATGGTTTGACGATGGCGTTCTGAACGTGGCCGCCAACTGTATCGACCGCCACCTCGAAACCCGCGCGCTGCAAACCGCGATCATTTTCGAGCCTGACGATCCCGACGCCGAAGCGCTCCACATCACCTACCGTGAGCTCTCCGAAAAGGTGAACCGCTTTGCCAACGTCCTGTTGTCCCAAGGCGTGATGCGCGGCGACCGCGTGGTGATCTACCTGCCGATGATCCCCGAAGCCGCCTATGCCATGCTGGCCTGTGCGCGTATCGGCGCGATCCATTCCATCGTTTTTGCCGGCTTCTCGCCCGACGCGCTGGCCAACCGGATCAACGATTGTGGTGCCAAGCTGGTCATCACCTCCGACACCGCGCCGCGCGGCGGCAAACGCACCGCGCTCAAGGCCAATACCGACGCCGCCCTGCTGCACTGCTCGGACAAGGTGCGCTGCCTCGTGGTCAAACACACCGGCGACCAGACGACCTGGGTTCAGGGCCGCGATGTCGACGTCAAATACCTCATGGAGCACGCGAGCCCCGATTGCCCCGCGCGCCCGATGAACGCCGAAGATCCGCTGTTCATTCTCTACACCTCCGGCTCGACGGGCAAACCCAAGGGCGTGGTGCATACCTCGGGCGGCTATCTCGCCTATGCGGCGCTGACCCATAAATACGTCTTCGATTACCACGATGGCGACGTGTTCTGGTGCACCGCCGACGTCGGCTGGGTCACCGGTCACAGCTACATCGTCTACGGCCCGCTGGCCAATGGCGCGACCACCGTGATGTTCGAGGGCGTGCCCTCCTACCCCGACGCGGGCCGGTTCTGGGCCGTGTGCGAAAAGCACAAGGTGAACCAGTTCTACACCGCCCCGACGGCGCTGCGATCCCTCATGGGTCAGGGCAAGGAATGGGTCGAGAAATACGATCTCTCCGACCTCAAACTGCTCGGCACTGTGGGCGAGCCGATCAACCCCGAGGCCTGGAACTGGTACAACGAGGTTGTCGGCAAGGGTAAATGCCCGATCGTCGACACCTGGTGGCAGACCGAAACCGGCGGTCACCTGCTGACCCCGCTGCCCGGCGCGATCGCGACCAAACCCGGCTCGGCCACCCTGCCCTTCTTTGGCGTGCAGCCGGTGATCCTCGATCCGACATCGGGCGAGGAATTGACCGATACGGCCGTCGAAGGCGTGCTGTGCATCAAGGACAGCTGGCCCGGCCAGATGCGCACCGTCTGGGGCGATCACGAACGCTTTCAGGAAACCTATTTCCAGCAGTACAAAGGCTACTACTTCTCCGGCGACGGCTGTCGGCGCGACGAAGACGGCTACTACTGGATCACCGGGCGCGTCGATGACGTGATCAACGTCTCCGGCCACCGCATGGGCACCGCCGAGGTCGAAAGCGCCCTCGTCGCCCACGCCAAGGTCGCCGAAGCCGCCGTCGTCGGCATGCCCCACGACGTCAAAGGTCAAGGCATCTACGCCTATGTCACGCTGATGAACGGCGAAGATCCGACGGACGAGCTACGCAAAGAACTCGAAAAATGGGTGCGCACAGAAATCGGCCCGATCGCCAAACCGGACTTCATTCAATGGGCGCCCGGCCTGCCAAAAACCCGCTCCGGCAAAATCATGCGCCGCATCCTGCGCAAAATCGCCGAAAAC
>NZ_BAABDF010000009.1:0-1034 GCF_039539485.1 Celeribacter arenosi | reverse complement strand
CTTCTTCCATGGCGATCGGTGCGATCAGTTCAACTGCGAACTTGAGGTTGTCGCCAGGCATCACCATCTCGGTGCCCTCGGGAAGCTCAACCGTGCCGGTCACGTCCGTTGTACGGAAGTAGAACTGAGGACGGTAGTTCGCGAAGAACGGGGTGTGACGGCCGCCTTCGTCTTTGGTCAGAATGTAGACCTCGGACTCAAACTTCTTGTGCGGCTTAACCGAACCCGGCTTACACAGAACCTGACCACGCTCAACGCCTTCACGGTCAACACCGCGAAGCAGCGCGCCGATGTTGTCGCCAGCTTCACCGCGATCAAGCAGCTTGCGGAACATTTCAACGCCCGTACAGGTGGTTTTCGTCGTGTCTTTGATGCCGACGATTTCGATTTCGTCGCCAACGTTGATCACGCCGCGCTCAACACGACCGGTCACAACCGTACCACGACCGGAAATCGAGAACACGTCCTCGATCGGCATCAGGAACGGCTGGTCAACAGCACGTGCAGGTGTCGGGATCCAGGTGTCGACAGCTTCCATCAGCGCACGGATCGAATCCTCGCCGATTTCATTGTCACGGCCTTCCATAGCGGCAAGAGCGGAGCCCTTGATCACAGGAATGTCGTCGCCGGGGTAGTCGTACATGGAGAGAAGTTCACGGATCTCCATTTCGACGAGCTCGAGAAGCTCTTCGTCGTCAACCTGATCAACCTTGTTCATGTAGACAACCATGGTCGGGATACCAACCTGACGACCGAGCAGGATGTGCTCGCGCGTCTGGGGCATCGGGCCATCGGCCGCGTTCACAACCAGGATAGCGCCGTCCATCTGGGCAGCACCGGTGATCATGTTTTTCACGTAGTCGGCGTGGCCGGGGCAATCAACGTGAGCGTAGTGACGGTTTTCCGTCTCATACTCAACGTGCGCCGTCGAGATCGTGATCCCGCGGGCTTTCTCTTCCGGTGCGCCGTCGATCTGGTCGTAGGCCTGGAAATCACCGAAGTACTTGGTGATCGCTGCCGTCAGCGTGGTTTTA
>NZ_BAABDF010000008.1:0-4608 GCF_039539485.1 Celeribacter arenosi | reverse complement strand
TGCGAAGGGTGGTATCTCAAGGGTGGCTCCACAGAAACTAGCGTTCCTGCTTCAAAGCCTACCACCTATCCTGCACATCACAATCCTGATGCCAGTGCGAAGCTGTAGTAAAGGTGCACGGGGTCTTTCCGTCTAACCGCGGGAAGCCTGCATCTTGACAGGCAATTCAATTTCGCTGAGTCGATGTTGGAGACAGCGGGGAAGTCGTTACGCCATTCGTGCAGGTCGGAACTTACCCGACAAGGAATTTCGCTACCTTAGGACCGTTATAGTTACGGCCGCCGTTTACCTGGGCTTCAATTCGGAGCTTGCACTCCTCCTTTTAACCTTCAGGCACCGGGCAGGCGTCAGACCCTATACGTCGTCTTGCGACTTCGCAGAGCCCTGTGTTTTTAGTAAACAGTCGCCACCCCCTGGTTTGTGCCCCCAGCCAATACTTGCGTAGAAACTGGGCCTCCTTCTCGCGAACTTACGGAGGTATTTTGCCGAGTTCCTTCAACATCGTTCTCTCAAGCGCCTTGGTATTCTCTACCAGTCCACCTGTGTCGGTTTAGGGTACGATCTAGCGATGGAGCTATTTCCAGGAACCTCTAAGCAGCCCACTCAATCCAATAAGGATGAACTACCTTCGAGATCCGTCACTTCCATCTGGCCCAGGAATATTAACCTGGTTCCCATCGACTACGCCTTTCGGCCTCGCCTTAGGGGTCGGCTTACCCTGCTCAGATTAGCTTTAAGCAGGAACCCTTGGACTTTCGGCGACAGGGTCTCTCACCCTGTTTGTCGCTACTCATGTCATCATTCTCACTAGTGATCTCTCCACCGGATCGCTCACGCGCCGGCTTCATCGAAAGCCTCGCGCCTCCGGTGATCCCGAAGGATCAAAAGAGGCATGAGACTATATCACACTACGCTCTGCTACCATGCCTTACGGCATCCTAAGCTTCGGCTCATGGCTTGAGCCCCGTTACATCTTCGCCGCAGGACAACTTATCTAGACCAGTGAGCTGTTACGCTATCTTTAAAGGATGGCTGCTTCTAAGCCAACCTCCTGGTTGTTTTGGTCGTCCCACCTGCTTTCCCACTTAGCCATGAATTGGGGGCCTTAGCTGTAGGTCAGGGTTGTTTCCCTCTTCACAACGGACGTTAGCATCCGCTGTGTGTCTGCCATCTAGTACTCCCGGGTATTCGGAGTTTGGTTAGGATCAGTAAGCCTGTGGGGCCCCATTACCCATCCAGTGCTCTACCCCCCGGGGTATTCGGATGACGCTCTACCTAAATAGATTTCGCAGAGAACCAGCTATCTCCGAGTTTGATTGGCCTTTCACCCCTAGGCACAATTCATCCCGACCTTTTTCAACAGGTGTGGGTTCGGACCTCCAGTGCATGTTACTGCACCTTCATCCTGATCATGCCTAGATCACTCGGTTTCGGGTCTGATCCCACGAACTCATGCGCCCTATTAAGACTCGCTTTCGCTGCGCCTACACCTAACGGCTTAAGCTTGCTCGTGAGACCAAGTCGATGACCCATTATACAAAAGGTACGCCGTCAGGACTCGAGGTCCCTCCGACTGCTTGTAGGCGTCCGGTTTCAGAAACTGTTTCACTCCCCTCGTCGGGGTGCTTTTCACCTTTCCCTCACGGTACTGGTTCACTATCGGTCAGTAAGGAGTACTTAGCCTTCGGGGGTGGTCCCCCGATCTTCAGACAGAATTTCACGTGTTCCGCCCTACTTAATACGTCCCATCGAGCTTAGAATACGGGGCTATCACCCGCTATGGCCATGCTTCCCAGCATGTTCTTCTCACTCTCAAGGCTCGGCTGGTTCGCGTTCGCTCGCCGCTACTAACGAAGTCTCTATTGATGTCCTTTCCTCCGGGTACTTAGATGTTTCAGTTCCCCGGGTTTGCTCTTATAAACCTATGTATTCAGTCTATAAGTACCTGGTTCAGCTCATTATAAGCAGCCTTGCGGCTATTATAACAAACTGTCAGGTGGGTTGCCCCATTCGGAAATTCATGGATCAAAGCCTATTCTCAGCTCCCCATGACTTATCGCAGAGTATCACGTCCTTCATCGCCTCTTACTGCCAAGGCATTCACCAAACGCCCTTTTCGCGCTTGATTTGATCCAGAAAGAGCAAAACTTACGTCTTGCGGACGCGTAAGCTGGTAAGCAACGCGCCACACTCTCTGTATCAAAAGCATACTATTTTTCCCGCTCGCTTCATGTCGGTGAAGCGAACAATGCTGCATTCCCGTAGGAATACAGCGGGTTAGTGTACTTGACTTGGGCAACATCATCTTTTCGACCGGGATACAAATAAGAAGATCGAGGAAACAATCTTCAAACTGCCTCACGTGAACCGAAGTTCACGCAACCGACCGAGGCAAAGCACACACGAGTGCCGCCAACGATGTTGCAATTTTTCTCTCTAAACGATGTCAATTCATCCAAATGGATGAGCAAACACTTCGCAAAGTGCTTGCTGATACATTTGATACAGTTGGAATGGTAATCTTGCGGCCAACATCCGGGGGATGTTGGTGGGTCGAGGAGGACTTGAACCTCCGACCTCACGCTTATCAGGCGTGCGCTCTAACCACCTGAGCTACCGACCCAAGCTAACCCCAAAGGGTCGGCAATCTGGTGGAGCCTATCGGGATCGAACCGATGACCCCCTGCTTGCAAAGCAGGTGCTCTCCCAGCTGAGCTAAGGCCCCAGAAGCAGTCAGATGACTGCTTGATGTATACGAAGAGATATGAGGACGGCCTGGTCATGAGTTTGACCAACTAATGTTGATCTTATGCTACCGAAGTAGCTGCTAAGTGTATCACGAGAAGAACAAGTTCTTCTGACTAGATACATCCTTAGAAAGGAGGTGATCCAGCCGCAGGTTCCCCTACGGCTACCTTGTTACGACTTCACCCCAGTCGCTGAGCCTACCGTGGTCCGCTGCCCCCTTCGAAAAGGTTGGCGCACGGCCGTCGGGTAGACCCAACTCCCATGGTGTGACGGGCGGTGTGTACAAGGCCCGGGAACGTATTCACCGCGTCATGCTGTTACGCGATTACTAGCGATTCCGACTTCATGGGGTCGAGTTGCAGACCCCAATCCGAACTGAGACAACTTTTGGGGATTAACCCACTGTAGTTGCCATTGTAGCACGTGTGTAGCCCAACCCGTAAGGGCCATGAGGACTTGACGTCATCCACACCTTCCTCCCGCTTATCACGGGCAGTTTCCCTAGAGTCCCCGGCCGAACCGCTGGTAACTAAGGATGTGGGTTGCGCTCGTTGCCGGACTTAACCGAACATCTCACGACACGAGCTGACGACAGCCATGCAGCACCTGTACATTGTCCAGCCGAACTGAAGAAATCCATCTCTGGAAATCGCGACAAGTATGTCAAGGGTTGGTAAGGTTCTGCGCGTTGCTTCGAATTAAACCACATGCTCCACCGCTTGTGCGGGCCCCCGTCAATTCCTTTGAGTTTTAATCTTGCGACCGTACTCCCCAGGCGGAATGCTTAATCCGTTAGGTGTGACACCGAGCAGCATGCTACCCGACGTCTGGCATTCATCGTTTACGGTGTGGACTACCAGGGTATCTAATCCTGTTTGCTCCCCACACTTTCGCACCTCAGCGTCAGTATCGAGCCAGTGAGCCGCCTTCGCCACTGGTGTTCCTGCGAATATCTACGAATTTCACCTCTACACTCGCAATTCCACTCACCTCTCTCGAACTCAAGACTACCAGTATCAAAGGCAGTTCCAGGGTTGAGCCCTGGGATTTCACCTCTGACTTAATAGTCCGCCTACGTGCGCTTTACGCCCAGTAATTCCGAACAACGCTAACCCCCTCCGTATTACCGCGGCTGCTGGCACGGAGTTAGCCGGGGTTTCTTTACCTGCTACCGTCATTATCTTCACAGGCGAAAGAGCTTTACGACCCTAAGGCCTTCATCACTCACGCGGCATGGCTGGATCAGGCTTGCGCCCATTGTCCAAGATTCCCCACTGCTGCCTCCCGTAGGAGTCTGGGCCGTGTCTCAGTCCCAGTGTTGCTGATCATCCTCTCAAACCAGCTATAGATCGTCGACTTGGTAGGCCGTTACCCCACCAACTATCTAATCTAACGCGGGCCGATCCAAATCCGATAAATCTTTCCCCCGAAGGGCGTATGCGGTATTACTCTCAGTTTCCCGAGGCTATTCCGCAGATCTGGGTACGTTCCCACGCGTTACTAACCCGTCCGCCGCTCAACCCGAAGGTTGCGCTCGACTTGCATGTGTTAGGCCTGCCGCCAGCGTTCGTTCTGAGCCAGGATCAAACTCTCAAGTTGAAATGCATTACTGCATATCCTTGACGATTGAACCTCTGCACATCACTCCTGAAACCGGCAAAGGTTCCAGGAAACTGTTTGTTGCATCAGTACCAAAGGTACCGAAAGCCACCAAACAGTGAAGCTGACACTCCATAATCAGGACCGAAATCCCTAAGAGTGCGATATGCAAACGTCCAGTCATCGTAACGACCAAACCGCCCACATATCTCTTCGTGTTCTATCAATGTCAAAAAGCGAGAGACAAAAACCAGACCGATG
>NZ_BAABDF010000007.1:1391086-1516162 GCF_039539485.1 Celeribacter arenosi | reverse complement strand
CCGAGCGCGCATACATCGCATCATACCCCGAACGGTCAATATGCGCACGCGACGTGAACGCCTCACTGGGGGCATATGTTTTTGCTGTCATGGTTGGTCCTCCCGAGAATAGACAAACCCGCACGGGTAAAGGTGCGGGCGGCCCCGGTCCGGGCGCGTGGCGCGCGAGGGCAGGGGCCGTTTCGTGTCAGATAGCGAGATATTCGGCGCGAAGCGCTTCGTTCTCAAGTACTTCTTTTGCGTCGCCGTCATAAACAACGCGACCGGTGTCAAGGATCACCGCGCGATCCGCGAGATTCAGGGCGCGCACGGCGTTCTGTTCCACGAGAATGGTGGTGATGCCCTGCTCTTTGATGATGCGCAGTGTCTTCTCGATTTCGTCGACGATCACGGGGGCGAGACCTTCGTAGGGTTCGTCGAGCAGAAGCACTTTGATGTCACGTGCCAGAGCGCGCGCAATCGAGAGCATCTGTTGCTCGCCACCCGATAGGGTCACGCCTTCCTGTTTGCGACGTTCGCGCAGTCGCGGGAAGAGATCGTAAATCCGGTCGAGCGACCACCCGATGGGTTCCGCGATCTGGGCGAGTTGCAGGTTCTCTTCGACCGTCAGACCGGAGATGATGCGCCGGTCCTCGGGCACGAGACCCATACCGAGCGCCGCCGCTTCGTAGGACTTTTTATCGTGCAGCCGGTCATGATCGAGCCAGATCTCACCATGGGTGAGTTGGGGGCTATCAAGACGGGCGAGCGCGCGCAGGGTCGAGGTTTTCCCCGCCCCGTTGCGCCCCAGAAGGGCGAGGATTTCGCCTTCGTGGATGTTGAAAGACACGCCCTGAACGATATAGCTCTCGCCGTAATAGGCGTGGATATCCCAAGCCGAAAAGTAGGCCGGAGCGGTTTCCGCGTGGTTGGCGTTTGGATTGAATTGTTTCTCTGCCATGTCCCTGTTCCTCAGACCTGCTGGGTCTCACCGAGATAGGCCTCTTTGACCTTCGGATGACCCTTGATGTTTTCTGGCGTGTCCTCGACGAGGGGGGTGCCTTGGGCGAGCACGGTGATACGGTCGGCAAGCGAGAAGACCACATGCATGTCGTGTTCGATGATGGCGATGGTAATGTCGCGCTCGTCCTTGATCTGTTTGAGCAGATCAATGGTGTTATTGGTGTCAGCGCGCGCCATACCTGCCGTCGGTTCGTCGAGCAGGAGTAGTTTTGGCTCCTGCACGAGGCACATGGCGATTTCGAGACGTCGTTTGTCACCGCGCGACATGGACGAGGCGGTCATGCCCCTTTTGTCGGCCATGTTGACGTCCGATAGCATGGCCTCTGCTTTTTCAAACAGCTCCTTTTCGTTCAGCATGTTTTCAATCGCATGCATCCGGAACGCGCCGTCGCGTTTGGCAAAGCAGGGGATCATCATGTTTTCGATGACTGTCAGATCACCGAAAATTTCCGGTGTCTGGAACACGCGCGAAATCCCCATCTGGTTGATTTCGTGCGGTTTGCGCCCGAGCACCGAGTTGCCGTCGAACATGACGGAACCGGTGTCGGGGATGAGTTTGCCGACGAGGCAGTTGAGCAGCGTCGATTTGCCGGCCCCGTTCGGGCCGATGATGGCGTGTACAGAGTTTTCCTGCACCGAGAGGTTCACGTCGCCGAGTGCCTGAAGGCCCCCGAACCGCTTTCCCACGCCTTTTACTTCAAGAATTCCCATGGGTTGATCTCCTTAGACGACGTGTTTCGACGGTTCTGGTGAATGGGAAGGATCGGGGTTGTCATATTTGTCCCCTTTTTTCCCTTTGCGCTTTGACCACGCATGGATCCGTCTGAAGCCTTCGATGAGGCCACCGGGAATGAATGTCACCACCAGCATGAACGTAACACCGAGTGTGAGGTGCCAGCCTTCGCCGGTGAAGCGTGCAAGGATCCAGATGACAAGTTCTTCGAGCCCGTTTGGCAGGAAGGAGAACCACTGGTGCAGCACGCTTTCGTTGATTTTCGAGAAGATGTTTTCGAGGTATTTGATCACACCTGCGCCCAGAACCGGACCCATGAGTGTGCCTGCACCACCGAGGATGGTCATGATGACAACCTCGCCAGAGGCAGTCCAGAGCATCCGGTCAGCTCCTGCGAGAGGGTCCATGGCGGCCAGAAGACCACCGGCCAGACCGGCATACATACCCGAGATCACGAAGGCTGCGAGCGTGTAGGGTTTCGGATCAAGACCGGTATAGGTCATACGCTGCTGGTTCGATTTCACCGCGCGCAGCATCATGCCGAAGGGCGAGCGGAAAATCCGGATCGCGAAGTAGAAGGCGATGATGCCAACGATTGCGCAGAAGTAGAAGCCGGTGTTGAAGGTGAACACATGGCTGCCGATTTCCAGCTTTGTGGAGGCATTCATGGGCAGGCCAAAGAGATTGGTGACGGGCAGGGAGCCGCCTGCCGTCGCCCCATCCAGAACCCGTGGGTCGTTCAGGGCGAGTTGGAGACCGGTTTCACCATTGGTGATCGGCGTGAGCACCGAGTAGGCCATTTTGTAGGACATCTGTGCAAACGCGAGCGTCAGGATCGAGAAGTAGATGCCCGAGCGGCGCAGGGACACATATCCGATCAGCGCCGCGAAGACGCCTGCCACGACGATCGAGAGCAGGATCGCGGGAATGACGTTCATGGTGAGCAGTTTGAACATCCACACCGCAGCATAAGACCCTATACCGAGGAAGGCGGCGTGACCAAAGGAGAGGTATCCGGTCAGGCCGAAGAGGATGTTAAAGCCGACGGCGAAGATGCCGAAGATGACGACTTTCTGCATCAGGTCAGGGTATCCGCCGTTGAACTGCGCCATGGCGGAGCCTTCGGGGAAGGGCTGCATCAAAAACGGTGTCAGCGCAGTGAGGGCGATGACGATGAGCAGGAAGGAGGTATCTTTTTTGTTTAGTCCGAGCATTTTTTAGTCCTCCATGACGCCTTTTTTGCCCAACAGACCGCGCGGACGGGTCAGCAGGATGATGATCGCGACAAGGTAGATGATGATCTGGTCGATGCCGGGGAAGATGGATTTCACCTCGTTCATCGACGCGAAGCTTTCGAGGATGCCGAGCAGGAAACCCGCGGCGACAGCACCGGGCAGGGAGCCCATGCCACCGACAACAACCACAACGAAGCACAGCACGAGGAAGTCCATCCCCATGTGATAGTTCGGGCTCAGGATCGGGGCGTACATCACGCCCGCCATGCCAGCCACGGCGGCTGCGAGGCCGAACATGATGGTAAAGCGGCGGTCGATGTTGATGCCAAGAAGGCCGACGGTTTCGCGGTCTGCCATACCGGCGCGCACGACCATCCCGAAGGTGGTGAAGCGCAGGAAGGAGAACACACCACCGATCACCAGAGCTGCAAAGAGGAAATAGATCAGCCGCCAGTAGGGGTAGATGATGACGTTTGGATCAAATCCGAATGCGGCGCCAAAGTCGAACGAACCTTTGAAGGCGTCCGGGGCAGGGGTGGAGATCGGGTTTGCACCGTAGAAATATTTGATGACTTCCTGAAGCACGATGGCCAGACCGAAGGTCACGAGGATCTGGTCGGCGTGGGGACGCTTGTAGAAATGCTTGATCAGACCGCGTTCCATGGCAAAGCCGACAGCAATCATGATCGGAATGGAGAACACGATGGCCAGCGGAACCGACCAGTCGATCATCCAGTTGCCGATCTCGGGACCAAACCAGGATTCCACATAGGGCGTTTTGACCACGGCGGGGTTGCCGAGGAAGTCGGTTTTGGTCGGATCGACTGTTTCATAGGAAAGTTTGAAAATGCGCGACAGCGTGACGGCGCAAAAGGCGCCGATCATGAAAATCGCACCATGCGCGAAGTTCACCACACCCAGCGTGCCGAAAATGAGCGTAAGCCCGAGGGCGATCAGCGCATAGGCCGACCCCTTGTCGAGCCCGTTGAGCAATTGAAGAAAGATCGTCTCCATGTCCCCACCTAAGCATTGGAGTTATTGTTGAGGCCAAACGTCAGCCCGCCCGCATCCATTTGGACCGGTTCAGTGGGATGCCGAAATCGCCCGCGGGCGGATCCGGCTGACGGTGTGTACCTGTAGAGAGTGCGCGCCCCGGACCCTCATCCGAAACCGGGGCGCGCGTCGTGCTATCCGGTTGCTTATGCGCCCGGGTTACACGCGCCCAATGCGCCACCGGCAAACATTGGGTGCTCTGGATCGTATGTGACCTGAGCGGCAGGTGTGACTTCCACAACTTCGAGAAGGTCGAACTCGGATGTCGGGTTTTCTTTACCGCGCACAACGAGAACGTCTTTGAAGCACTGGTGGTCTTCTGCACGATAGAGGGTCGGACCGTTGCCCAGACCGTCGAATTCGAAGCCTTCGAGAGCTTCGACAACGGCACATGGGTTGAACGAACCTGCACGTGCTACTGCGTCTGCATAGAGCAGGGTCTGACAGTAAACCGTGTGTGCAGCCTGCGACGGCGGGAAGCCGTATTTGGTGCCGAAGGATTTCACGAAAGCTTTGGAGCCTTCATCCTGCAGGGACCAATGCCAGTTGGTGGAACCAAGGATACCCTTGATGTTCTCGCCAGCACCGCGTGCCATCAGACGGGAGAAGAGCGGAACAACGATTTCGAAGTTCTTGCCGTTCACCATCTTGTCGCGCAGACCGAACTGAACAGCGTTGGTGAGCGAGTTCACCATGTCTCCGCCGTAGTGGTTCAGCACGAGAACGTCGGCGTCTGTCTGAAGGACCGGCGTGATGTAGGACGAGAAGTCACCCGCGCCAAGCGGCGTGCGGACCTTGTTGACGGTTTCCCAACCCATAGCTTCGGTTGCCGCCGCAATGGATTCTTCCTGCGTCCAGCCCCAGGAGTAGTCAGCCGTGAGGTGGTAGGCCTTGCGATCGGTGCCGTAGAGGTTTTTGAGCACCGGTGCGAGAGCCGCCGCGGACATGTAGGCGTTAAAGAAGTGACGGAAACCGTTCGCCTTCTTGTCTTTACCTGTGGTGTCGTTGGAGTGGGTGAGACCCGCCATGAAGATGACGCCAGCTTCCTGACACAGACCCTGAACAGCGATCGCAACACCAGAGGACGAACCGCCGGTGATCATGATTGCGCCGTCTTTTTCGATCATCGACTTCGCAGAAGCGCGCGCCGCGTCGGATTTGGTCTGGGTGTCGCCGGTGACGTATTGGACCTTTTTGCCCAGAATGCCGTTACCTTCGAGAACCTTGGAAGAGAAGGTAGAGAGCATGCCGCCGTCGCCTTCGCCGTTGAGGTGCTCAACCGCAAGCTGGTAGGCGCGCAGTTCGTCTGCACCTTCGTCCGCATACGCACCCGACTGGGGCACGTTGAAGCCGAGCGTTACTGTGCCGCCCGTCGGATCGTTGGTGAAAGCGGAAGCGCCGGATGTAAAGATCGTCGGCAGCGCAAGACCGGCGCCAGCAACGGCCCCGGACTTCAGCACGCCACGACGCGTGAGAATGGATTTGGACATATGTATCCTCCCTAAGGTTTTTCTGACCGATGACGCGTTTTTCCTCCCGAAACCCACATCAGCGTCCCCTGCCGCCATATTCGTTTCGACGTTAACAGGATGCGTTGATTATTGAGCGCGTAAGTAAACCGCATCAACAAGTGCCTTTTGGTAAACGGTTTTTTTGTTAACAAATACACAACTCGAGTGTATACATTGTAAAAGATTTTTCGCGCACCTGCAGCATTTGTGAATGCGGCTGCAGAAAGGCGCTGAAAAGGCGAAATAAAATTGCGCTCTCGATTGAGGATGGTCATGCCCCGAACGTCGCTTACCGGAACCCGCATTCGCGAAAGGCGTACTTTGGCGGGAGTAAAGCAGGCCGAACTCGCCCGTAACGTGGGGATTTCGCCCGCTTATCTCAATCTTATCGAACATAACCGGCGCAGAATCGGCGGCAAACTTCTCGTCGATCTGGCCCGCGAGTTGTCCGTCGAGGTCACGCAGCTGACCGAGGGCGCGCAGGCCCCCCTCATCGAAGGGCTGCAAGATGCGGCCAGTTCCCAGACACAAGGATCCATTGCGCCCGAAACAGATCGGGTCGAAGAGTTCGCCGGACGTTTTGCGGGGTGGGCCGCGTTGGTGGTGTCCCAAAGGGACCGCATCGAAGGGTTGGAGCGGCGCATTGCAGCGCTCTCGGATCGTTTGGCCCATGACCCGTTTCTGTCGGATGCCTTGCATGAAGTGTTGTCGACGGTGACCGCAATCCGGTCCACAGCGGGAATTTTGAATACCGGCGGCGAGATCGATCCCGAATGGCAGGTCCGCTTTCATCGCAACCTCTATGAAGACAGCCAACGTCTCGCCTCGGGCAGTCAGGCATTGGTGACGTACCTCGACACCGTCGGGCGCAGTGGCGATGAGGCGGGTGGGGCCCCGTTCGAAGAATTCGAGGCCTGGCTGGATACGCAGGGGCGCGCGAGTGGGCCGGTATCCGAGGATGAAGACAGGTTGGCCGGGCTAAGCACCCCCGCCGCGCGAAAAATGGCGCAGGCTTGGTTATCGCGTCTGACAGATGATGCGCTGGCCATGCCGGATGCGATGGTCGAAGACGTCATCACAGCACACGGGATCAATCCGGCCGCCTTGGCCGACGCGAGCGGAAGTGACCTCGCGGCGGCGATGCGTCGTCTGGCGGTGTTGCCGGATGCGGAGGGCCGCGCGCCGGTGGGGATCGTCATTTGCGACGGGTCCGGCACGCTGTCTTTTCGCAAGATGATCGAAGGGTTTGCGCCGCCACGGTTCGGGGCGGCCTGTCCGCTTTGGCCACTCTATCAGGCGCTTTTGCGACCCATGCAGCCGGTCCGCCGTGTCATTGTGCTGCCGGGGCTGCCGGCGCGCAGATATCTCGCCTATGCAATTTGCCAGCCGCGGGTGCCAGCGCGGTTCGATATGCCCGAAGTGGTCGAGGCGACCATGTTGATCACACCCTATCAGGGGGCCGATGATGCCACCATTGAAGTGGGGACCTCCTGTCGGGTGTGTCCGCGCCTCAATTGCGCTGCGCGCCGCGAGCCATCGTTGATTATGGCTACACCGGAATTAGAGAGTGACATTTAATGGGGGCCGGATTGGTGACGATACTTTGACACTGACGAGTGCCTGCGCGATAAACCTTGAATTCAGGGAGTGAGGGGGCGGCAATGGCCAAACGGGTCCTGCTGATCGAAGACGAGCCCAATATCATCGAGGCGATCCGGTTCATCCTGTCACGTGACGGGTGGATTGTGGATACGCACGCCGATGGGGCGAGCGCGGTTGCCGCGGTCGGGGCGAAAATGCCGGAAGTCGTTATTCTGGACGTGATGTTGCCGGGCAAGTCGGGCTTCGACATCCTGCGCGAATTGCGCGCCGATCCAGCGCACGCCAAACGACCGGTTCTGATGCTGACGGCGCGCGGTCAAAAGAAAGACCGCGACATGGCAGAGGCGGCAGGGGTGTCGCTGTTCATGACCAAACCGTTCTCCAATTCGGAAATTCTGGAAGCCGTTCGCGCACTTGCCGGTGCACCCGATGTGAACGATGCGCATGACGCGTCCGGCGACAGCGATGGCTGAGCGCCGCGCGCCGCTCTATCTTGCGCGCCGCTCCTACAGGCGGCGCCGGTTGACGGATGCTTTGCGGTTGTTGCCGGTGTTGATGGGGGTTCTCTGGCTGCTACCGTTGCTGTGGGGCGGGCCGGGAACGGAAAACCCAACGGGCGAAGGTAGCCGCGCAGTCATTCATGTGTTTGCGATCTGGGGACTGGGTATCATCGCGGCAATCATCATTTCGCGCGCCTTGGTCGTCGGCGAACACGATGTGGACGGCGAGGAAACCCGCGACGACGGGAGGACCTAGATATGCTGTCCTTCAACGTGCTGGTTCTGGTCTGTCTGATCTATGCGTCTTTCCTGTTTCTGGTGGCGTTTTGGGCGGAGAAGCGCGCGGAGCGGGGGCGGCTCGGGTGGCTGCGTTCGCCGGTTATCTACACGCTTTCCCTTTCGATCTATTGCACGGCGTGGACGTTTTACGGCGCTGTCGGGTATGCCGCGCGATCGGGTCTTGAGTTCGTGACGATCTATCTGGGACCAACTTTGGTGGTCATCGGGTGGTGGTGGGTTTTGCGCAAACTGGTGCGCATCGGACGGACGCAGAGGATCACATCGGTCGCTGATCTGATCTCGTCGCGCTATGGCAAATCGACGACCTTGGGCGTTCTGGTCACGCTGCTCGCGGTGATCGGCACCACGCCCTATATCGCGCTGCAACTGCAGTCGGTCGCTTTATCCTTCGCGGTTTTTGGCCTCAACGACCCATCGGGCCTCGTGATCACCGACCTCAATCGCACCGCGCTTTGGGTTGCGGGTGGTCTGGCGCTGTTTACGGTTCTTTTCGGGACCCGAAATCTGGATGCAAACGAACGCCACCACGGCGTCGTGACCGCCATCGCGCTCGAAGCGGTGGTCAAAATCGTGGCGCTGGTGTCGGTCGGCGTGTTTGTGGTCTGGGGCGTTTCCGATGGTCTTGAGGGCATGTTGGAGCGCATCGACGCCTCGCCAATTGCACAGCAGGACATTATCGGCACGCGCTGGGTGGCCATTACGTTCCTGTCCGCTGCAGCCTTCCTGACGCTGCCGCGGATGTTTCAGGTTCTCGTGGTCGAAAACGCGGAAGAGCGGCACCTTTTCACGGCTGGTTGGGCCTTTCCTCTCTATCTCTTCGGCATGTCGCTCTTCGTCATACCTATCGCGGTGGCGGGGCTCGATTTTCTGCCTGCGGGATCGAACCCGGATATGTTCGTGCTGACCCTACCATTGGCGTTCGAGCAGCACACTCTCGCGACGCTATCGTTTCTGGGCGGGTTTTCGTCGGCTACCTCGATGGTGATCGTGGCCGCAATCGCGCTGTCGACCATGGTTTCCAACCACGTGGTCATGCCGATCTGGCTGTCGTCGCGCAAAGACGGCGCGACCGTGTCGGGTGATGTGCGCTCAGTCGTGCTCCTGGCCCGCCGGTTGTCGATTTTCGGCGTTTTATCGTTGGGGTATTTCTACTTCCGACTCTCGGGCGGGTCAGAGGCATTGGCGTCGATCGGCACCATCTCCTTCACCGGTGTGGCACAGGTTTTGCCGGCGATGATCGGTGGGATTTTCTGGCGCGGGGCAACCCGGATCGGGGCGATCGGCGGCGTGCTCACAGGGTTTGCGATCTGGGCCTATGCGATGTTCCTGCCCTCCTTTGGCGAAGCGGCGGGGTTTACCCAAACGTTTCTCGCCGAAGGGCCATTTGGCTTCGGATGGCTGAGGGCGCAGGCGCTGTTCGGCGTCGAGGGGGTCGATCCGGTGGTGCATGCCGTGTGCTGGTCGCTGGCGCTTAACACTCTGGTCTTCACGGTCGGGTCTTTGCTGTCTTTTCCAAATCCGGTCGAACGGCTTCAGGGCGCGCAGTTTGTGAACGTATTTGAGCACACCGGCACCACGCGCGGCTGGTCGCAGGGGACGGCGGAGGCCGAGGACCTGTTGATGATGGCGCAGCGCATTTTGGGCCCCACGGAGGCACAGCGGCTGTTCCAACTCTCGGCCGCAGAGCAGGGAAAGGGTGGATATCTTCCCGATACGACCCCGCAATTCCTCGAACGGTTAGAGCGCGAGATGGCCGGTTCGGTCGGGGCGGCGACGGCGCATGCGATGCTGGGGCAGTTGGTCGGCGGGGCGACGGTTTCGGTGCAGGACCTCATGGCGGTGGCCGATGAAACCGCACAGATCATGGAATACTCAAGCCAGCTTGAAACCAAGTCCGAAGAACTGGCCCGCGCAGCGCGGCAATTGCGCGAGGCGAATGAGAAACTCACCGCTCTATCTATCCAGAAGGATGCGTTCCTTAGCCAGATCAGCCACGAATTGCGCACGCCAATGACGTCGATCCGTGCATTTTCGGAAATCCTGCGCGATGGCGGTGCATCGGGCGACATGGATGCGCAAAGTCTCGAACATTTCTCCGGTATTATTCACGACGAGGCACGCCGTCTCACCCGTTTGCTGGATGATTTGCTCGACCTTTCGGTGCTCGAAAATGGTCAGGTGTCTCTCAACTGGACCCGCACGAACCTCAACACGGTGATCGGTCGCGCAGTGCAGGCGGCGGGGCAGGCCGGCGATGCGCCGATGCTGACCATTCGTCGCAACGAGGTGGGAGAACATATTGCCATTGAAACAGATGCGGATCGATTGGCGCAGGTGTTCATCAACCTGATCGCAAATGCGCGCAAATACTGTGACGCCGAGGCGCCGGTTTTGACCATCACCGCGCGGCGTTTGGGCAATGACGCGGTCCAGATTGATTTCATCGACAACGGTGCAGGCATCCCGCGCGACAAACAGGCGATGATTTTCGAAAAATTTTCGCGCCTGACGGACCACGCCAAGGCGGGTGGCGCGGGCTTGGGCCTCGCGATTTGCCGCGAGATCATGACCAACCTTTCGGGGTCGATTTCCTATCTCCCCGGACAGGGCGGGACGGCTTTCCGTATCGACATGCCGCGTAAACGTCTGCGCACGCGCACGAAGTAGGTTCGAAATCCTTCTTTCTAAAGGGTTTATTTACCTACACGGGGCAGGATCAGGTCAATCGATCCGCCATAAGAGACCAATAGGACGACAGGCATGTCCGACGAAGCCGTCATTACAGCGCTCAGACGCAAGGCAGGGGTCGGTCGCGCCCCGCCAGAGGTGCAGCCGATGTCTGCGCCCAAAGCGCTGCGTTTGGCGGTTGCGCGTGCGGCCGAGGACACAATCGGCCTCATCGCGCAGGTCACCGGCGTGGCCGAGGACCGTAGCGCGATTTCGCGATTGGCGGGTCAAATGCCCGAAAGTGGACTTTTGTTCCTATTGGAGGGGCCGGGCGGGGCGACCGGTCTGGCCGCATTCGATCCCTTTGCGGTGGCGGCAATGGTCGAACAGCAAACCACAGGTGATGTCCTCAAACGTGCGCCGGAGGTACGTGAACCTACCGCTACCGATGCCATGATGTGCACGGACATCACGCAACAGATACTCGAACTTTTTGCAGACTGCCTCACAGAGGCGGAAAATCCCCCCGATGTCGCGGGCTATAGCGTGTCGAGCCAATTGAGCGAAGCCCGCTCTATCGGGTTGGCTTTTGAAGATGTGCCCTATCGGCTCTATCGCGTTTCACTGTCGCTCGGCCACGTTGCACGTGAGGGGGAGATGATCCTCGTGTTTCCGTATCAGGCACCTCAGGAAAACGCCAAAGCACGTGAATCAGATGTCTGGGAGACGGCTTTTGAAACGGCGGTTCTGGGCAGTGCGGCGCGTCTTGACGGTGTTCTCCATCGCTTTGAATTGCCGCTAACCGCCGTGATGGAACTAGAGGCGGGGATGCTGTTGGGGCTCCCTGCCGCAGCGCTCGGTCGCGTTGAAGTTCTCGCGGACGATCGTGTCGTCGCCTGCGCGCGTTTGGGGCAGATGAACGGGCATCGTGCGCTGCGCCTATGCCCTGCGCCTACTGATGATGATGAGGCTCCCGCGCTGGTGGGGTCCGCATTGCACGCCGATGCGCGCGTCCCATCGTCGATTGGCGCGCGCGGTCAGTTGGATACGCCAGATGCAGCGTGGGACGGGGCGCAGACCGCAGGTGGCGAAGCCGACGCCATGGTTGGGTTGGATGAACTGCCAAGCATCGGGGCCGATGCGCCGTCTGCTGACGCCAATGAGCTCGGGGAATTGCCCGAAATTGGGGACCTGCCTGCAATGGGCGACCTCCCACCTCTCGATGATTTCCCGCCAATGGGCGATTTGCCTGACATTGGTGATTTTCCGCCGATGGGCGATCTTCCCGATATCGAATAAAGTGGCTTCTTGACCTAAGGGAAGTTGTCCGATTGACTTGGGTCAAGGCCTTCAGCCCGCGTGGGCGCGATGCTCGTTCGACATCACGAGGAGATGGCGATGACCGACCACACACATAGGCATTCCCAATTGGTGGCACGCCTTGCCGAATTGCGGGCGCGTCTGGTGGAAATTGATGAAGAGCTGGACTCACATCAGTCAAAAGATTGGACCGAACTGGCGACCGAACGTGAGTCTGACGAAATGCTCGAAAGCATGGGGCAGGCGGGTCAGCAGGAGATCGCGAAAATCGAAGCCGCGCTGGTCCGTTTTGATCGGGGGGATTACGGCATCTGCCAGAAGTGTGGCGATCAGATCAGCGACGCCCGCCTGGATGTATTGCCCTACACGCCGCTGTGCAAATCCTGTGCGGCCGCGAGCGCAGACCAACGTAAGTAAATTGTGAAATTTTTGGAGGAAGTCATGAAACGAAAATCTGACACTGAAATCGACGACATCGTAGACGAATTGGTGGACAATGAATCGACGGCCAAGGCGTTGAAGAAAAAGCTTCACAATACGTTCGACGAAGACGCCGCCCGCTATCAGTCGGCAAAAGCAAAGAATGCGGACGACGACGACCTTTGGGATAATATGCCAGTCTAGCGGCATAGTTGCGCGATAGGGCCCGTGATAATGGGCGCTTGATTTCCCGGCGGTGCCGACGCCATTATGGCGCAACAAATGAACAAGCGCGGAATAGATGATGAGCGCGGCAGGGCAGGTCGAAGTTACAAGGCAAGGGCAGGTGACGGTGGTTCGTATGGCCGATCCGCCTTCCAATGTGTTGTCACGCGCGATGCGACACTCACTGCGCGCCGCCATAGAGGCGGCGGAAGCGGACGAGGCCTGCAAGGCGATTGTTCTGGGCGGTGTCGGGGCCTCATTTTCAACGGGAAGCGATCCGACCGCGCCTGACACCATGGCGGACGACGAGGATTTGGTCGCGCTATGCGCGCGTATCGAGGCCTGCAGTAAACCTGTTGTGTGTGCGTTGCACGGCCTCACATTGGAGGCGGGTCTGGGGGTCGCTCTTGCGTGCCACCATCGTGTCATGTCGGCCGGCGCGCAGATCGGGGCACCCGATATCACCATCGGCATGGTTGCAGGCTGCGCGACAACGCAGCGATTGCCGCGTCTCGTGGGGGCGGCAGCTGCGCTCGATCTACTCTTTGTCGGGCGTCCGATTGACGCCGCAACGGCCAAAAAGATCGGATTGGTGGATGCGGTTGCTAAATCACGCGCTGGCGAGGCGGCGATTGCGGCGGCCTTGGCCCTGATCGCAAAAGGTGGTGCGCCGCGCCGGACCAGCGAGATTTCCACTGGTTTAACGGATGGCGCCGGGTATCTGAAAGAAACCGCAAAGCGGCGCGCCGGAGCCCCGATCCATCAACGGGAAACCTTCGTCCAAATTGTCGAATGCGTTGAAGCTGCACTGTTGATGCCGTTCGAGGCGGGGGTAGCGCGCGAAACGCTCGCCCGTGCGCAATGCCGCGATAGCAGTAAAACCAAGGCGCTCAAATATGCGCTCGCAGCCGAGCGAATGACCCTATCGCCGGAGGGACTCGATCCTTCGCTAGCGGTTGTGGTGGACCGGGTCGGGATTATAGGGGCGACCCCCGTGGCTTTGGGGATCACGCTCGCGGCGTTGGACAATGGGCTACAGGTCCGTCTGGCGGCTGCAGATGCCGAGCGCACGCGGAAAATCAAGGCGCAGGTGGTTGACGCCTATGCACGCGCCGAAGAGCGCGGCCAGATCACGCCAAAGGTGCATGCTGCGCGCATTGCGTCGTTTTTTGCCGAACCGGGATTGGAAGATTTCAATACCGCGCAGGTGGTTATCGAGGCCACGGCTCTTCCAACGGATCAGCGGGCGCAACTCCTCGCCACGATTGAAAAGCGGATCGAGGATGAAACCGTCCTCGCCACGGTTACTGATGGCGGTTTTGACACGCTGATCAAAGGTTTGGCGCACCCGTCGCGTTTCGTCGGTCTGCATTTCTTTGCGCCGGTTCAGGCGTTGCGGGCGCTCGAACTGGTCCATCACCAAAATACCTCGGCGGAGGCGTTTGCAACGGCGCATGAATTTGCCCGTCAACTCGGCAAACTGCCCGTGGTCACAGCGCCTAGTGAAGGCCTCGTGGCCAACCGGATCGAACGTGCCGTCTGGGCGGCAATGGATGTGACCTTGCTGCTCGGTGCGCGGCCTTTGGACGTTGATCGTGCGATGCGGGCCTTGGGGTTTCCCATCGGGCCCTGTGCAGCCGTTGATATGCTCGGGCTGTCCTATGTGGGCGGGGCGGTTGCGAACTATCTCGCAGAGGCGGGGCGGACGGGACGTGCGGCGCGGGCGGGGTTCTTTGACTATAGCGACGATGGCGACGCCCGATTGCCCGGGCAGGACGATGACGCGGCGGTTGCCTTGATTGCGCAATTGCGTGAGAGCGCAGAAATCCCCGAACACCGGCTATCGCAGGAGGATATTCAGGACCGGTTGCTATTGGCTATGGCCAACACGGGTGCGCAGCTGTTGAGCGAGGGCGTTGTTGACCGACCCGCCGAGATCGACGTGGCGATGTTAATGGCCAAGGCGTTTCCGCGCTGGTTGGGTGGGCCGATGGAAGTGGCCGATCTCATGGGGTTGGCGACGGCTGAGCGTAAACTGCGCGGCTTTGCGGATATGGCCCCCGAAATCTGGACGCCCGCGCCATTGTGGCGCGAGTTGATCAAGAACGGTGCCAAGTTCTCGGACCTGAACGATATCTGATGGTTGTGTCGCATTCTTGAGGTCATTTTGGGCCGCGAGAACACCACTCTTTCGCTGAGCGGACTAATTCCTTTCAACCCCTTGATCGAGATCAAGGAATCACCGCTCCCCGCGGGCTATTCCAGTTATTGAGTGCAGCGGTCCGTGTCAGCAGTCAGGCCAGCATCGTTGCAATCCTCCCGCGGGCACCCTTCCGATCGTCCGCGCCGTATCCTGCCCTTTGTGCGTGGGTAGAATACCAGACTGGCGTCGTGGGATTTGCGTTTCTCCCTCGACGCCATTTTTCTTTTTGGGAGTACTGCGTGCCATCTTGGGAACCAGGCGTTCCAAGGGATGAGAGACTGTTCAAGGTGTCGGTTGGTTCCGATGCCCCTTTTGCGTGTTGAACAGAAGCTGACGCAGTGATCTTACGCTTCGCCCGTTGGGTGCACATACAGAAAGGGCGGGCGCTCCTTTCCCGACACATTGCCTTTTTGCGACCGCGGGTTTGCGCATTGGTGCGATGGACACGGCACCGCGCCACGCTAAACTGGGGCCGAAGAAGAGCAGGAGCCTATGGTGCAGTTTGATCCCGATGCGATTGGCGAAATTGCCCTGAAATGGCACCGCGAGGGGCGCGGAGCGGTGTTGGCAACTGTTGTCCAGACATGGGGCAGTGCGCCGCGACCTGTGGGCAGTCAGTTGGCCGTGTCCGGCGCGGGCGAAATCGCGGGGTCTGTGTCAGGTGGATGCGTCGAAGGCGCGGTTGTCGTCGAGGCGTTGGAGCTGTTGGAAAATCCGTCTGCCAAGATGCTCGAATTCGGGGTTTCTGACGAAGACGCCTTTGCCGTCGGTCTGGCCTGCGGCGGCACGATCCGTGTGTTTCTCGAACCCGTCGGGTCGGTCCTTTCTGAGGAAATTCTTGGAGCGATTGTGTCAGCGCAGGCTGTGCGCCGCCCCGTGGCCTATGTGGTCAATACTGCGTCGGGGGAGGGCCATGTGGCAGGGCGGGACGCATTTCCCGACCGCTTTTTGCGCGATCAATCGGGGTTTGAGGACGACGGTGAGACCTTTGTCGCCGTGCATAATCCGCCGCCGCGTTTGGTTGTCGTCGGTGCGGTTCACATCGCGCAAAACCTGCTGCCGATGGCCCGTGGCGCAGGGTTCGATGTCACATTGATCGACCCGCGCGATGCCTTTGCGTCCCGGAGCCGTTTTCCCGATGAGGCGATTAGCGACGCGTGGCCTGATGAGGCCCTGAACGCGCTCGCTCTGGATGCACGCACGGCTGTTGTCACCTTGACCCATGATCCAAAGCTCGACGATCCGGCGTTGATGGTCGCGCTGACCTCTTCGGCCTTTTATGTGGGATCGCTCGGATCCATGCGCACCCATGCGAAACGCGTTGAGCGGTTGTCAAAGGCCGGTCTCACGCAGGCGCAGATCGCGCGGCTACATGCGCCAGTGGGATTGGATATCAAGGCCCGCTCTCCCGGCGAGATTGCGGTATCGATCCTCGCAGAGGTGATTGCGGTCATGCGCGGTGCAGCGGAATGATTTTCTCAGAGCGCGCGGTTGGCGCATCTATCGGAACGATCCTTGGCCATTCTGTGCGTCTGCCTGACGGCGGGCGAATTGGAAAAGGCACGTTGATCGACGTGGAGCAGATCGATGCGTTGCAGAGGGCGGGAATACTGCATGTGACTGTGGCCGAATTGGAGCCGATGGATGTGGGCGAAGATCAGGCCGCCGAGGCGGTGGCCCGCGCGATCGTTCCCGCGCCCAAGGATGCGAACCTGAAATTGACCCGCGCGCATTCGGGGCGTGTGAACCTCGTGGCGACGGCACCTGGTATTGTGGGGTTGGATGCGGCTGCCCTGACCGAGCTCAACGCTCTGGATGAGAGCGTGACGGTCGCGACTCTGCCTCAATATCAACGTGTTATGGCGGGTGATCTTGCCGCCACGATCAAAATTATCCCATTTGCGGTCACCCGCAGTATTCTGTCGCATGCCTGTGAAATCGCACGCGGTAGCCTGCGTGTGCGCGGTGTGAAGGTGCGCACGGCGAGCCTGTTTGAAACGGTTATTGATGGCGATGTGCGCGGCAATAAAGGCGAGGCGGCGACGCGGGAGAGGCTTGCGCGGCTCGGAATGGATCTTATCCAAACCGAACTCGTGCCGCATGATGCAGAGGCGCTGGCCGAGGCGCTGGTCGCGGCGCAGGGTGATATCATCCTCATTCTGACCGCATCCGCGACGGTTGATCGCGCGGATACCGCGCCGCGGGCGTTGGAGATGGCAGGCGGTGAGGTGACGCGTTTTGGTATTCCGGTTGACCCGGGAAATTTGTTGTTTGCGGGGCATATGGGGGCGGCGCCTGTCATCGGTTTGCCAGGATGCGCGCGCTCTCCTGCCCTGAACGGGGCGGATTGGGTTTTGGAGCGTCTGGTGTGTGGCGTGCCGATTACGGATCGTGATATCGCGATGATGGGTGTCGGAGGCCTGTTGAAAGACGTCGTTGCGCGTGGTGCGCCGCGTCGCATCGACTAAGGTTCAAAAGACGTCTGCGCACACAGGCGGGTGTCGAAAATCGTGCTACACAATCGCCACAGGCTGTGGTGGAGTGGCGGCACGAATTAGGGAGATCGCAATGGAAAACCTCACGCTGAGTGTGAATGGCGCGCCGATTTCGGGCGATGTGGAGGGGCGGACCCTTTTAGTTGAGTTTTTGCGCGCTCAGGGCCTGACCGGCACGCATGTGGGCTGTGAAACCAGCCAATGTGGCGCCTGTGTTGTCCATCTCGACGGTGCACCTGTGAAAGCCTGTTCGATTTTCGCCCTTGAGGCCGAGGGCAAAGCCGTTTCCACGATCGAGGGTGTGGCAGATGGCGAGACGCTCGACCCTGTTCAGGCCGCGTTTCGCGAACACCACGGGTTGCAATGCGGGTTCTGCACGCCCGGAATGGTGATGACGACAAAGGCGCTTTTGGCCGAGACGCCCAAACCCACTGTCGAAGAGGTTCGCGCGGCCTTGGAAGGCAACCTGTGTCGCTGTACCGGCTACCATAATATTGTCAAAGCTGTCCTTGCCGCCTCTGGTCAGGACGTCAGCGATATCGCGGCGGAGTAGAGCGACATGTATAATTTTGACCTGATCCGCCCCAAATCGCTCGACGAAGCTTTATCCGCCCTCGCGGGGGAAGAAGCTCAGGCGCTGGGGGGAGGGCAGACGCTGATCCCGACGCTCAAGGCGCGGTTGGCGATGCCTGAAACGCTGGTGTGTTTGCTTGGCGTGCCCGAAATAACCGGGATTTGTGATGGCGACGACGGGCGGTTGTGCATCGGTGGGGCGACGACCCATGCCGCGGTTGCGCAGAACGACCGCTTTGCGGCGCTCGCTGCGCTGGCAGGGGATATTGGCGATCCAGCCGTGCGCACGCGCGGCACGATCGGCGGGTCGGTTGCCAACAATGACCCCTCCGCCTGCTATCCGGCGGCTGTTCTGGCCTGCGGGGCGGATGTGTGCACACAACATCGCGCCATCCCTGCGGATGACTTTTTCACCGGCCTCTTCGAGACGGCGCTTGAGGAGGACGAGATCATCACAGAGGTCCGTTTTCCCGTTCCCGATCGCGCAGCCTATGTGAAGTTTGAACAAACCGCCTCTCGCTTTGCGCTAGTTGGCGTTTTTGTTGCCGATTTCGGCGGAGATGTTCGGGTGGCGATCACCGGTGCGTCCGGGGAAGGCGTGTTCCGTTGGGGCGACGCCGAAGCCGCGCTTTCGGCGGATTTCCGGCCAGAGGCGCTGGACGGGTTGGAAATCGACGGTGAAGACATGCTCTCCGATAGTCACGGTTCCGCCGTTTACCGCGCCCATCTGTGCGGTGTCATTGCCAAACGGGCGGTGAAGGCGGCGCTTGGCTAAAACGCGGCCAAACAACGACAGCAAATTTTGAGCTACAGGTGACATGGGCCTGACCGTGCGCGTGGCCATTGTTGCCGCTACCTATGGCTGCGACGCATGGGCGGTTTTGCTCTGCAATGGACGCAAACCTGCCATGAGAGTCGCCGTGGTTTGATCCATCTCAGATATTTTGCGTCCGCGTCAGGGCAATGTCGCCGCATAGACAGGCACAAGGAGCCGTTCGAATGTCTCTCCCGCTTTCCGATGCTGCTCTCACCACGCTCGCCCTCGCGCTGGCCGGCACGCTGGGTCTCCTTTTTGGCAAGCTTCAGGTCCGAAAGGTGGGACTGGGGATTGGCGGGGTGCTGTTCTCCGGCATTCTCATCGGTGACTTGGCCGCACGAGCGGGGATCGGGTTCGACGAGCACGTCCTGCATTTCATACGGGAATTCGGGTTGATCCTTTTTGTATATACAATCGGGATTCAGGTCGGTCCTTCCTTCTTTTCGTCTTTTGCGAAGTCGGGATTGAAATTCAATCTGGCCGCCATGGGAATTGTGTTCACCGGCGTTGCTGTCACCTTGGCGATTTTTGCGATCACGGACCTGCCGTTGCCGGTTCTGGTCGGTATCATGTCGGGGGCGGTCACGAACACGCCCGGATTGGGCGCCGCCCAGCAGGCGCTTTCCGATGTGGGCCTGTCCGCGGATGAAATTGGTCTCACGGGCATGGGCTACGCGATGGCCTATCCTTTCGGCATTCTGGGCATTCTTATCACCATGTTCACGGTGCGCTTTGTGTTGGGAATTCGCATCGAGGCGGAAGAGGCGGCGTATCGTGCCGAAAGTGAGACCGGAGAGGCTTCGTTGCCGGCGATCAATGTGGAGGTCACCAATGCGAACTTTGATGGTGTGCCGCTCGGGTCTGTGCCCGACCTCTTCGACGCGGGCGTGATTGCATCGCGCATGAAAAAACGCGGCGAGTTGGTCGTGCCGACGCGCGAGCAGGTCGTTCACCTCGGCGATAGCCTGCACATTGTCGGGCCCGCTGAAAAACTGGCCGCGATGGTGATGATTCTCGGTCGGAAAACCGATCAGGCCCTCACTACCAAGGGATCGCGACTGACGTGGCAGCGACTGGTTGTTACCAAACAGAAGGTGCTGGGGCGGTCGCTGAGGGAACTGGCGTTGGTTGAGCGAAACGGCGTGACGATTTCGCGGATCAACCGGGCGGGCGTCGAATTGCCTGCGCAGGCAGGGGCCACATTGGCCTTTGGCGATATCGTGACGGTCGTCGGGACACCGCAGGAAATCGAAACTGTGCGCGAACGTTTGGGGGACGAAAAGGCCCGCCTCGACGAGGTGAATTTCCCCGCGCTTTTCTTTGGAATTTCGCTCGGGGTTCTGCTCGGGTCGATTCCCTTGGCCATTCCCGGACTGCCTGCGCCCTTGAAGCTCGGGTTGGCGGGGGGGCCGCTGATGGCCGCGATTATCCTCGGTCGGATGGGGCATCTCGGCCCGTTCACATTTGCGATGCCACCGACGGCCAACCATGCGTTGCGCGAATTCGGGATCGTTCTGTTTCTGGCTGTGGTCGGGATCGTCGCCGGTGACCGGTTCCTCGACACAATCCTGAACGGCGACGGGTTGTCGTGGATGGGCTATGGCGTTGCGATCACGGCGATACCGCTATTGGTTGTCGGTTTCGTGGCGCGGGTGTTCGCCAAGTTCAATTATCTGTCGCTATGTGGCGTGCTCGCCGGATCGATGACGGACCCGCCTGCGTTGGCCTTCGCGGTGTCGATGAGCAACTCTGGCGCGGCCTCGGTGGGATATGTGTCGGTTTATCCGCTGGTTATGTTCCTGCGTATCATGATGGCGCAGGTGCTCGTTCTCTTGCTCTCCGGCGTGGCCATGTGATCGCCACCACAGGGCGTGCGCAAAGAAAAACCCCCGCTCCGAAAAGGGCGGGGGTGATCATTTTCGCAAAGGTCGATGTGGTAGCGTCAGCCTTTGGCAGGCAACGGGCCAACCATCATGACCATCTGGCGGCCTTCCATCTTCGGCATGTTTTCGATCTTGCCGATTTCCTTCACGTCGTCTGCAACACGTTCAAGAAGCTGACGTCCCAGATCCTGGTGCGCCATTTCACGGCCACGGAAACGCAGGGTCACTTTGACCTTGTCGCCGTTTTCAAGGAACTTGAAGACGTTGCGCATCTTCACGTCATAGTCGTGCACATCGGTACCAGGCCGGAATTTGACCTCTTTGATCTCGATGATCTTCTGTTTTTTGCGGGCCTCGGATTCGCGCTTTTGCTGTTCGTATTTGAACTTTCCGAAATCCATGATCTTGCAAACTGGCGGCTCGGCGTTCGGCGAGATTTCGACGAGATCGAGACCGGCAATTTCGGCAAGTTCCATGGCGCGCGTGGGGGTCACCACGCCGTGGTTTTCACCCTCGGCTCCGATAAGACGAATTTCCGGCGAGCGAATGCGATCATTGATGCGCGGTCCGGTGTCTCTGGTCGGCGGGGCGTTGTGGGGTCTACGGGCTATGGTGGGCTCCTATTGGTTGTTTCTGTAATTCTGCGCGAAAATAGGGCGAAAGCCCCGTGCTTTCAACTGCCTTTTGAGCCGCATTCCGCAAGGGGGAAGCGGGCAGGGTATATCCCCTTTTCTTTGGCAGCGCAGCATGCCATATCGCTGGCTAGGGAAACACGATTTTTCCCAAAGAAAAACGAGGAAAAGTCTATGCAAAAACGAATTCTTGCTGGTGCCGTAATCACTGGTCTCGCGCTTAGCCTTGCAGCTTGCAAAGAAGAAGAAACAGCCGCCGAAACTGGCAATGCAGCCGCAACTGCGGTTGAAGAAGCCAGCGAAGGTGTGGCCGGTGTTCTTGAAAGCGCAACCGACGCTGTGACCGATGCCGCCGAAGGCGCCGTTGAAGCAGCCGGTGATGCTGTTGAAGCCGCTGGTGAAGCCGTTGAAAATGCAGCTGACGCTGTGACCGTAACCGCAGGCGATGCCGCTGCTGCTGCAACCGAAGCAGCTGGTGACGCGCTTGAAACCGCGGGTGACATGGCTGACACAGCTGCCGAAGCTGCAGGCGATGCCGTTGACGCTGCGGGTGATGTTGCGGGCGGTGCAGCCGATGCTGCCGCAGATATGGCAACCGATGCCGCAGATGCCGCGTCCGATGCAGTTGATGCTGCTGCGGGTGCTGTCGATGCAGCCGGTGACGCCGTTGCCGAAAAAGCAGGCGACGCAATGGAAGCTGCTGGCGATATGGCCGAAGGTGCTGCAGATGCGGCTGGTGATGCGGTCGACGCGACTGTGGATGCCGCTGGCGATGCAGCCGACGCTGTAACCGATGCCGCGACCGACGCAACTGAAGGCGCAGGCGACATGGCTGCCGACGCGACCGCGATGTCTTTTGATCCAGCTGCTGCTGCGGAAGTGTTCTCTGCCGAAGGTTTCGACCTCGACAAAGCCAAAGCGATGCTCGAAGTGTCCCCGCTGGACGACAAATCCAAAACCACGATTTCTACTGCGCTTGAGCGCGCGTCGGGCCACCCCGATCTGCTCAACGCCGTTCTGGAACGTGTACGTTCGCTTCTGAGCCTCTAAGAGAGCTTTCAGACACCTAACGAAAAGCCCCGCCAAATCGGCGGGGCTTTTTGCATTCCTAGTCAGTGATTTATGGCGTTTAGTTAATCTACGAACGCCTTCTCAACGACGTATTCCTTGGGTTCCGAATTCGCGCCCTCGCGCAGACCAAAACCATCAAGGATGGCCATGATGTCTTTGTTGAAGGCGAGGTTGCCGCAGACCATGCCGCGGTCAGTTTCAGGGTTGATCGGGTCGATGCCGAGATCTTTGAACACCTTGCCCGAGCTGAGATTGTCCGTGACGCGCCCCATGTGGTGGAACTCTTCACGGGTCGTTGTCGGGTAATAGCGCAGCTTGCCCTGTTCGATTTCCGACAGCATCTCGTCGGACTTAATCGTTTCGACCAATTGGCGCCCGTATTCCAGCTCGCTCACCTCACGGCAGGTGTGCATCAGAATGACTTCGTCGAACTTCTCGAACACTTCGGGGTCGCGCATCAGAGAGGCAAAAGGGGCAATGCCCGTTCCAGTGGCAAAGAACCACAGACGCTTGCCCGGCAAAAGCGCATCGACGACCAGCGTGCCGACCGGTTTGGGACGCAGAATGATCTGGTCGCCCGGCTGGATGTGCTGGAGGCGCGATGTCAGGGGGCCATCCTGCACCTTGATCGAGTAGAATTCGAGGTGGTCTTCCCATGACGGCGAGGCAATGGAGTAGGCGCGCAGGAGCGGTTTCGGTTTCCCCGTCTTCGGGTTCACATCGCCCATGAGTCCGATCATCACAAATTCACCGGAGCGAAAGCGCAGGGTTTGAGGGCGCGCGACGGTGAATGAGAACAGGCGGTCGTTCCAGTGTTTTACCTCGAGTACCTCGGCGGCATCGGGCAATGTGGGAACGGGTTTGGATTTCATTTCGGTCACGGCGGTTTGCTCGGTCATTGCGGAATTGGACCTCTCTTAAAGGGTGTGTTCAATGCATCTTTGATTTGCATCAGACGAAAGAGGCCACAGTGTCGCGGCCCTTTTGGCGTGTCAGGCGGTGTTGCGCAAGCGGGCGCGGTAGTCATGCGACGCCCAGTCCGCGCGAAATTGCCATTGCTCTTGGGGTTGGCGGGCCGCGAGGTCGTCCGAAATTTCCACTTCGTCAAACCCGGACCGGCGCGCCATTGCGTATTGATCGGCGATCACATGGCCACGTGCGCGCAGGCGACCGGTAAAACCGTATGTGCGCAAGAGCCGGGCGAGCGTGAAGCCGCGGCCATCCGAAAAGGAGGGGAAATCGATGCGGATCGCATCTGCCGAAAGGTGGGCCGACAAGTCCTCGGGCGCAGTATCCGATGGCAAATCGAGCCATTGTGCGCCGAAATCGTCGGCGACGAAGCCATTGTCTGTAACGATGACACTCATGCGGCGTCTCCTTTTGCGTCTGCGGGCATTGGGCCGCGCACGATTTTGCCATCCACAAAGTGAATGCCGCACTCCGATTTTTCCGACCCGCGCCAGCGACCCGCACGGGGGTCTTCTCCGGCGGCGACCGGCGATGTGCAGGGCGCACAGCCGATGGACGGATACCCCTTCGCTACCAAGGGGTGGCGGGGCAGGCGGTTGTTGATGATGTAGTCCTGAACGTCTTCGGGGCCCCAATGGGCGAGCGGGTTCACCTTGATGCGGGCATCAAGTTCATTCTCGAAAAAATCGAGCGTGACGCGGTTGCCGCCCTGAAACCGTTTGCGCCCGGTGATCCAGGCGTCAAAGCCGGAAAGGGCGCCGTGCAGGGGCCGTGTTTTGCGCAGATCACAGCAGGCATCCGTGTCCGTGCGGTGCAAAAGCCCCTCTGGATCATGCGCTGCAAGGCTCGCAGGTGCGGGCCGGATGCGCCGGATATCGCGCAGGTCGAGGCGCGAGATCAGATCGAGTTGATACTCCACCGTTTCGGGAAACAGCATTTCGGTGTCGATGAAAATGACCGGCGTGTCCGGCTTCATCACCGAAATCATGTGCAGCAGGACCACAGATTCCGCGCCAAAGGACGAAACGAGCGCGATGCGCCCCAGTTCTCGGTCACGCAGCGCCAGTTCCAGCACCGAAGTGGCGGAGTGGTTGGCGTACCGGTCATTCAGGCGCTCGACCCGCGTCTGAACGGTGCCGAATTCTTCGCGCAGGAGCGCTGCGTTATGCGGCATCGGCTTTGGCCTCTTCCTTAGGCGGGTATAGCGCACCTTTGAATGGCTCCATGCCGAGGCGACGATAGGTCTGCAGGAATGTCTCCTCGTCACTTTCACGCAGGTCGAGGTAGGCATAGATCAACCGCTCAATCGCGGGCACGATTTCGTCATAGGCAAAGCCCGGTCCGGTGCGTTCGCCGATCACGGTCGTTTCCGTACCGTCGCCGCCGAGCGTGATCTGGTAGTTCTCCACACCTGCGCGGTCGAGACCAAGGATGCCGATGTGCCCGACGTGGTGGTGACCACAGGCGTTGATGCAACCGGAGATTTTGATCTTTAGCGCGCCGACTTCGTGCTCCAGTTTGAGTTCGTCAAACCGGGTCGCAATTTGTTGGGCAACCGGAATAGAACGCGCGGTCGCCAAGGCGCAGTAATCCATGCCCGGGCAGGCGATGATGTCGGAGGCCAGCCCGATGTTCGCCGTTGCCAGATCGACCGATTTCAACGCCGCATGCAACGCCGGAAGGTTCGATTTGTGCACATGGGGCAGGATCACGTTCTGTTCGTGCGAGATGCGCAATTCGTCATGGCCCCAGTCGCGGGCAGCCTGTGCCAATGCGCGCATCTGCGCAGATGTTGCATCGCCAGGTGTTTGACCATGTGCCTTTGTCGAGACTGTTACGATCGCATAGTCATCGTTTTTGTGCGCGCTCAGGTTCGTGTCGACCCAAGAGCGATAGACAGGGTCGCAAGCGTAGGCGTCGTCGTGGGCCTTTGTTGATCCCTCGATGAATTCAGGCAAGGCAAAGAATTGTTCGATCCGTGCAAGCTCATCCAATGCCGCATTGTTGAATTGCGGGCGGATGAGCGCATAGCGTTCGGCGACGCGGGCGCGGATGTCGTCAATGCCATGCTCGTGCACCGTGATCTTGATGCGCGCCTTGTATTTGTTGTCGCGCCGCCCGAGCAGGTTCCACACGGACACCACCGCCTCGACGTAGGGCAGAAGGTCCACGATTGGCACAAAGTCGGCCAGCACCTTTCCGACCATCGGTGTGCGCCCGAGGCCGCCACCCACAATCACCTCGGCGCCGAGCACGCCGTCTTGCGACTTCAGTACGAGGCCGATGTCATGGGCGCGCACGACGGCGCGGTCCGCTTTGGCGCCCGTGACGGCGAACTTGAATTTGCGGGGCAGAAACTGGAACTCCGGGTGGTCGGTGGACCATTGGCGGATCAGTTCGGCAACAGGGCGCGGGTCGACCGTTTCATCCGCAGCGGCACCGGCAAAGTGGTCTGCCGTGACGTTTCGGATCGTATTCCCGGAGGTCTGGATCGCATGCATTTCGACGTCCGCGAGATCGGACAGGATCGCGGGAACATCGGGAAGTTTCGGCCAGTTGAACTGGATATTCTGGCGGGTCGTAAAATGGCCATAGCCGCGATCATAGGTGTCGGCGATATGGGCGAACTGGTCCATCTGGGCGCTCGAAAGGGTGCCGTAGGGAACCGCGACGCGCAGCATGTAGGCGTGCAATTGCAGATAAAGCCCGTTCATCAGGCGAAGCGGGCGGAACTCTTCCTCGGTTAGCGAGCCGTCGATGCGACGTGCGACCTGTGCGGAGAATTGTGCGACGCGTTCGCGCACGAAGGCGGTGTCAAAGTCGTTATAGGCGTACATGTGTTAAAGCTCCGCCTGTTTGCCATGGAAATAATTCGAAGGTCCGGTGCGGCGGAATTCTTCGCGAAAGTGCGCAGGCTCCGGTCCGCTCGCACCTTTCGTTGCATCGGCAAGATAGGGTCCAACGATCATCTGGTTCGCGCCAGCCGCGACCAATGTGGCCTCGGCGGTTTCGGCGTCCTCGAATAGGCGCGCGTGCTCAAGGCGACGCACCCAGGCGCCGTCCTCTGCGAGATAGACGACGTCACCTTCGAGAAGGGCGTTTGCGGTAATGACTTTGGGCGTAAAGGGACGGGCCATGGCTCTTTTCCGACTTGCGATTTCTCCTGTCTAATTTAGAACATTATCCCAAGAATGCGCCATGGGTGCGGGCGAATAAGGATGTTTGTTCCACGCTGGCGGGAATGGTGGACACAGGTTCCACAGATGAAGGGAATGCCGAAATGTCAGTCCAGATAGATGCGATGGACCGGAAAATCCTAGGTGAGCTTCAGCGCGATGCAGGACAGTCCTTGGATGAAATTGCGCGAAAAGTGGGGTCTTCGAAGACGCCGGTGTGGAACCGGATCAAGAAAATGCGTGAGGGCGGGGTGATCGGTCAGCAAACCGTGATCCTTGATCCCGAGAGTCTCGGGCTGGAGGCATGTTTCTTCGTTCTTGTTCGCACGAACGCGCATGAAGCAGGGTGGCAGGAGAAATTTCTGCAGGTGCTAAAGCGGCGGCCCGAAGTTTTGGAGGCCCATCGGTTGGCGGGTGAAATCGACTACATTTTGAAGGTGCGGGTGCGCAACGCAAAGGCCTATGACGAGTTCTATCAGGCGCTGATCGGCGAAGTGTCGATTTACAACGTCACCGCGCTTCTCTCCATGCAGGAAATCAAGTCTACGACCCAGATCCCGTTGTAAGAAAGGGTTCGAGGTCGCCAAAGCTGGTGTAGCGCCGTTCAAACCCAAGGCCGAGCCGTTCTGCCGCATCGCGCGCTTTGGCGGTCAGGTCGGCGTTTTCGGTTTGGGCGAGATAAACGAGCGTTTCGTAATTGCCGAAATAGGCGTCGCGCAAATCAGGGTAGCGGGCGAGGCCGAGAGGTTCCCACACAAAGGCGTCGAATTGGCGTGCGAGGAAGTCGGTCAGGTAAAAGCTGGTGACTTCGCCACGCTGCGCGAAGGTCTTTGTTCCGTCAAAAAAGGCATAGCAATGGGGGGCATCGATCATGGTCACGCCGAGGCGATCGCACAGGCTCTGCAACTGTCCGCCTGTGCCGCAATCGCCATAGGCAATTAGGATTTCGTCGTAGTCTTCTTTGTGCTTATACACTGCATTTTCAATGGCTTGCGGTATCTTCCTTGGGTCGTTGTGCAGGATAGCAGGAAGGCAGGTCAGCGTGAGATGCGTCAGCCCATTCATGTCGATCAGGGCGATGATTTCCCGCGCCAGAGCACCACAGGCAATAACGAGTGTGCGCCCCGCACCGATGGGTGCGAGGCCTGTGTCGCGTAGGTCTGTGTCCGCTGGGATCACGCCGGATTTAGCCGCTCTTGGATCATTCGTTTCGCGGTTTCCACGGCAATCGCGGCATCGTCACAATAGGCGTCTGCGCCGATCGCACGGCCGAATTCTTCGTTGAGGGGAGCACCGCCACACAGCACGATGTATTTGTCGCGCAGGCCCTGATCCTTCAGGTTCTCGATCACGGTTTTCATATAGGGCATGGTGGTCGTGAGCAGGGCGGACATCCCGATAATGTCGGCGCCTTCGCGCTCTGCGGTCTCGATGTATTCGCTGGCTTCGGTATTGATGCCGAGGTCAATGATCTCGAAACCCGCACCCTCCATCATCATCGCGACGAGGTTTTTGCCGATGTCATGGATGTCGCCTTTGACGGTCCCGATCACCATTTTGCCCATCTTGGGCGCGCCGGTTTCGATCAGGAGCGGTTTGAGGATCGACATTCCGCCCTTCATGGCCTGCGCGGCGCGCAGCACTTCGGGTACGAATAGAATGCCGTCGCGAAAATCGTCGCCCACGATCTGCATGCCGCTGACAAGCGCCTTGGTGAGGATGTCGTATGGGGTCCATTTCCGCTCGAGCAGAATGCCCACGGCTTCCTCGATTTCCGGTTTCATGCCGTCATAGAGGTCGTCCATCATCTGTTCGACCAATTCGCCGTCATCGAGGTCCGCGAGGACCAGATCATTTTCTTCGTCAGACATGGGCATATTCCTTTGCCAGCCAACATGGGGCGCAATTGCCCCGTTGGCAAATGTTCTTACTTTGTTCTATCTTCGCGGCATGACAGCCGACTCGACATTGCACCTTGGTCAAAAAGCCCGCGCGCGCGGCGTCACGTCGAATGCGGCGGGGCGCTTTGAGGCGCATGGGCGCCTCGCGTTTGACGATGGATGGGATATTCCCCATGCAGAGGCGCTTTTGCGCACCGAGGTCGCAACCGAGCGGCCGCGCAAAGTCATTTCGCGCAATGACAGTCCCGATATTCCCTTTGATCGCTCGATCAATCCGTATCGTGGTTGCGAGCACGGGTGCAGTTACTGCTTTGCGCGCCCCACGCATGCCTATCTGGGCCTCTCTGCGGGGCTCGATTTTGAAACCCGTTTGACGCGAAAGGTTGGCGTGCGCGCGGTGGTGGAGCGGGAGCTGGCGGCAAAATCCTATAGCGTGGCGCCCATCGCCATTGGGACCAACACCGATCCCTATCAACCGATCGAACAATCCGCGCGGGTCATGCGGGATGTGTTGAAGGTGCTCAGTGAACACAACCACCCCGTCACGATTACGACCAAAGGCACTTTGATCGAGCGCGATATTGATATTCTCGTGCCAATGGCGGCCAAAGGATTGGTTCAGGTTGGCATCTCTCTGACGACGCTCGGCGCGCGCCTGTCGCGACAGTTGGAACCGCGCGCACCGGTTCCGGTGCGCCGTCTCAAGACCATTAAAACGCTGTCCGAGGCCGGAATTTCGGTGCGCGTCATGCTTGCGCCGGTCATTCCCGCACTGACCGATCACGAAATGGAGGCGATCATGGCCGCAGCAAGCGGTCATGGTGCGCGGGCTGCGAGCTATATCGCGCTGCGGTTGCCGCGCGAGGTGGCGCCGCTGTTTCGCGAATGGCTGTCCACGCATGTGCCTGATCGGGCAGAACGCGTGATGGCGCGGGTTCGCGAAATGCATGGTGGGCAGGACTATGACCCCGAGTGGGGAAAGCGCATGACCGGGGAGGGCCCGTGGGCCGACCTTCTGGCGCAGCGTTTCGCGATTGCCCTGCGCAAAACAGGGCTGAGCCGTGAATTGCCGCCCCTCGACAGGACGCGTTTTTGCGTCCCGCCCCGAACGGGCGATCAATTGTCGCTGTTCTGAGAATGCGGCCATGAGGTCTGGATCAGTCGCGGCGGCGGCGTCGGTTCGTGCGGTCGCGTTTGGGACCGGAATCGTCGGTGCCATCCGAGGCCGATGAGAATGCGCCGAGCGTTTCAACGATCTTCTCGAGGCTGGGACGCTCACCACGCGGGCGGGTTTCGAGAGCTTCTTTCATTGCGCGCAGGTGTTCCGGCGTGGTGCCACAACAGCCACCAATGATGGTTGCACCGGCGTCGCGTGCCAAGACAGCGTAATCGCCCATGAGAGCTGGTGTGCCGTCGTAGTGGATATGTCCCTCCACATAGCGCGGAATGCCCGCGTTGCCTTTGGCGATGATGGGGCGCTCGGTACCGTGCGCCGAGAACCCCAACACGGTGCGCAGCAGGTCGGATGCCCCAACGCCGCAGTTCGCGCCAAAGGCCAGCGGGGGATTTTCCAGTTTTTCGACCATGTCGACCATTTGTGCGGAGGTGACGCCCATCATGGTGCGACCGGCGGTGTCAAACGACATGGTTCCGACCCATGGCAGGCCTGCGAGCGTGGCTCCTTCGGCGGCGGCACGGTATTCTTCAGGGGCGGAGATGGTTTCAATCCACGCCACGTCTGCCCCGCCTGCTTTCAGGCCGTCGGCCTGTTCGTGGAACATCTCAACGGCGGCGGCATAGGATAGCGCCCCCATGGGTTCCATGATTTCACCGGTCGGCCCCATAGAACCTGCCACGACGACGATGCGGCCTTCGCGATCGGCAACTTCGCGGCCGATCTCGGCCGCGGCACGGTTCAATTCGCCCACGCGGGTATGGGCATTGTGCAATTTGAGGCGTGCGGCGGTGCCGCCAAAAGAGTTGGTCAGGAAAATGTCCGACCCCGCGTCTACGGCCCCTTTGTAGAGCTGTGTGATGTTGGCAGGTTTGTCGGTGTTCCAAAGTTCAGGCGCATCGCCGGACTCAAGGCCCATGTTGAACAACGTGGTGCCGGTCGCGCCGTCTGCCATCAGCCAGTCACGGGTTTCGAGCAGTTTTGAGAGGGCATTGGTCATTGATCTATCCGGGTGAAGGCCGCACGGGCGGGCAGGAACATGGGCGCGGGTTCGAGGGAGCCCAACGCATTCAGCCGCTCATGTGCCACGCTTGCGCGGGATTTTCAAATCGAATGCAGTCATAAAGAATATGAGCCAGCCGGTTCGGCGCGATTTCGTTGATGGCCGAGTGGCCTGCGTGATCCTGCGCCAGATGTCGATACTGGATAGTACCAGGCCCAGACGGGTAGGGGCCGCGATGTAGAGAGGCTCCCAATTTGGGGCGAAGGCGGATTTGAACCGGCGAAGGCCCTCTGTGCTGTTCTGGGTGAGGGCATGGCGACGTAGGCGTTCGGGGATCGTGGTGTCCCCTGTTCCGCCCCATGGGACCGCTGCCAGTGAAAAGCGTGCACAGCCTTGTTCACGCGCCGCGTCAATCGCGGCCACGATAAGAGCCTGCATCGTACCGCACGGCACATCCGAGGTATGGCGCATGAGGTCGAGCGTCATTTCATTGTGGGTTTCGTGAAATGTCGCAAAGCCGACAAGCTGCCCACCACAGTAGGCGAGCAGGATCCGTTGGCATTGCACGTAGTCGCGAGAATATGTGCCCATTGAAAACCCGCGTTCCCCACCGTGAGCTTGCGCCCAATTCGCGGCAACGCGGTCCATGTCACGCAGTGGCAGATGGGACTGGCCGTGACGGATTTCGACGCCTGCCTCCTGCGCCTTGCGGAGCACGCGGCGCAATTGTCGCCGCTTGGGGGTGTCGAGACAAAACTCGTTTGGGGCAATCCATGCTTCGTCGGCGGTGCGTTTCACGTGCCAACCAGCTGTGCGCGCGCACTTGGCAAATCGGGCGCCGCATTTGTAGATCGCGGGTATCCTATGGGTGGTTCGCGCAACCTGCGTCAGGGTTTGAAGGACACGTCCATGATCGGCGTTGCTTTGCAGGGGGTCGGACAACATGACGAGAGCCTGTCCCGTGCGCGCCACAAGGCCCAGAGGACGCCCATTAGGGGCCGATAGTATCGAAAAGTGACCTGTCCGCAGGAGGAATGCCTCGGCGCGCGGGGCATCTTTGAGTTGCCATTCCACAAGGGGGGCGAGGATAGGTGTTAGGGGCGGCTCTGAAATACATGCCACCACAGCGTCATCAATTGAGCGTGGCCCGCGGATCGCAAACCCCGCCGCGATGATCGCGGGCAGGAGGTAATACACCAACCGGAACGCGAGAACGGTTGCGATCAGCGGTTCCAGAGGTCCCTTAGGCAGAACATGCACGAGGGTTGCCTCAAATGGCCCCAAACCGGCAGGCGTTGTCCCGAGGATGCCTGCGCCGAGGGCGAGGATATAGCCGGTGATTGTCTCAAACAGACCCGCGCTAACTGATGCGGGCAGGAGCACAAAGAAGGCGATCCCTGCCAGAACGGTATCAAGGCCCGTGTAAAATAGGATGGTTGCGATCGTTTTCAGACTAGGCCAAGTGCGTCGCAACATGGATTTCGGCGGGAATACACAAAGCCAGATCGCCAGGGAGGCCAAGCCAAGTGTGCAAAAGGCCAGAGTGCGCAGCCAAGGGATGTCCAGACCGGAGACCAGAACCACGAGGGACGCGATGACTGCCCAGCCCGCCAGAAAAGACAGGGTGACGGTGGCCGTTAGGCGGACCGACTGTTTGAACGACAGGCTCGGCAGCATCCGCCACCGCACGATGGTCCCGAAGACCGCGCCAAATCCCAAAGTCTGCGACAGGGCGATGGCAATCATGCCGGTGCGGGCGGCATATCGTGGCGCGATTCCGGTTCCCAGTTGTGCATGGACCACACGATCATATTGCCCGACGGCCCAAAAACTACCCGCAGAGGCGATCGCGGCCATGAACCAGCGGCTCCATGGGGTTTGCGCCATTTCTGAAGAGATTGCCGCCATATTCAGAGACCCGATACGGTCCCACATCAGGTAGACGATGGATGCCACGAAGAGGAGAGAGGCGGATTGGCGTAGAAAGAAAGCCCGTTTGTCGAATACCGCGCCTGTTGGTTCGGGGTGAGCTACCGCGGTAGCCGTCGTTGTGTCGACTGGTAATGGAAACATTGGCGCAGACTTTCAAAGCAACAGGTAAGGCGGCAAAACCGGACCTCATGCTAAAGAAGTATTCGCCAAGATTCGCTTAACTGCGTAAACTTTGGGTGCCAAGCTGTTCGCCCGGAACGAAAAAAGCCGACGCAGGTGCGCCGGCCTTTTCACAGATTTCAATGTCGGTACGGTGATTCAGTCCGCAGCGATCTCGGCTTTGACTTCGCGCACGAAACCGACACGCATGGTCGCAATCGCTTCACGGGTCGCAATGCCTTCGAGGTCGGCGGCGACTTTGTCGATAACGTCATCATCGCCCGGCTCCTTGAGGTCCGAGGCCACGACAGTCGCAGCATAGGCAGTCGCTTCCTCACCGCTAAGACCGAGTTTCTCGGCGGCCCAGAGGCCAAGACGTTTGTTTGCACGCGCGTCAGCTTTGAACTGCATGACGGAATCATGGGCGAATTTGGCTTCGAATGCGGCTTCGCGATCGTCGAATGTGGACATGGCGGGGTCTCCTCCAAAAAACTCGTTCCTGTTCCATATGCCCGCCCCGCGTAATGGCTGCAAGTCCCCTAAAGGCCGTTAGCGCATGAACATTGCGTGTCACAGCGCCGCGAAGGCCGTCGGATTCCTTGCTTGCGCCGCTGCCTTGTCCTAAAGAGCGGCGATACAGGGGCGATGCTTTGATTCCCGCCCCATGCATTGGAGGCCACATGGCGCGCCGCAAGAAAATCTACGAAGGCAAGGCAAAAACGCTTTATGAGGGTCCCGAACCGGGCACTCTCGTTCAGTATTTCAAGGACGACGCAACCGCGTTCAACGCCGAAAAGAAGGCGACGATCGAGGGTAAAGGCGTGCTGAACAACCGCCTGTCAGAATTTTTCATGACCGGCCTGACCAATCTCGGCATCCCGAACCACTTCATTAAGCGCCTCAATATGCGTGAGCAGTTGATCCGCCAGTGCGAGATTGTTCCGCTCGAAGTGATTGTGCGCAATTTCGCTGCCGGTTCGATGTCCAAACGCCTCGGGATCGAGGAGGGCACACGCCTGCCGCGCCCGATTATCGAATTTTCCTACAAAGATGACGCGCTGGGCGATCCCTTGGTGCCTGAAGAGTACATCATCGCGTTTGGATGGGCCTCACAGCAGGACATGGACGATATTGTGGCTCTGGCACTGCGCGTGAACGACTACATGTCTGGTGTGATGTATGGTGTCGGTATCAAACTGGTCGATTTCAAAATTGAAATCGGACGGGTTTGGGACGGTGATTTCATGCGTCTTATCGTGGCCGACGAAATCAGCCCGGATAGCTGCCGTTTGTGGGATATCGAGTCGGGGCAAAAGCTCGACAAAGATGTCTTCCGCCGTGATTTGGGCAGCCTGACCGATGCCTATACCGAGGTTGCGCGCCGTCTTGGCGTTTTGCCGACCAACGGTCCGGCGCAGATGAAACCGACCCTGATCAATTAATCGATCCTACCGCTCTGAGGAGACTTGCCGAATGAAAGCCCGCGTCACTGTCATGTTGAAAAACGGTGTTCTGGATCCCCAAGGCGAGGCGGTGCGTCATGCTCTGGGTGCGCTCGGGTTTGACGGCGTCGAAGGCGTACGGCAAGGCAAGGTGATCGAGCTCGACTTGGTTCAGGGCACGTCACAGGCCACGGTGAAGGAGATGTGTGACAAGCTCCTCGCCAATGCGGTGATCGAAAGCTACACCATAGAGATGGCGTGAGGGCGGATTGATGAAAGCTGCCGTTCTCCAGTTTCCCGGATCCAACTGCGATCGCGATATGGCCGTGGCCCTGCGCACATCCGGCGTCGATGTCACAATGGTCTGGCACAAAGAGACTGCGTTGCCTGACGGCATCGACGTGGTTGGCGTGCCGGGCGGGTTTTCCTACGGGGATTACCTGCGTTGTGGCGCGATTGCGGCCACCTCTCCGATCTCTGGCGCGCTGAAGGCGCATGTGGCACGCGGCGGCTATGCCTTTGGCATCTGCAACGGGTTTCAGGTTCTGACCGAAAGCCACATCCTGCCCGGTGCCTTGTTGCGAAACGCAGGGCTGAAATACATCTGCCGCACCACGCCTTTGGCCGTCGAGACCACCGATAGCCCCTATACGCGTGGCTATTCGCAGGGCCAACATATCGCCATTCCGATCGCGCACCACGATGGCAACTACACCGCCGACGTCGACACGCTCGACCGGTTGGAGGGGGAGGGCCTTGTGGCGTTCCGCTATCTCGACAACCCCAACGGCTCGGCGCGCAATATCGCCGGAATCCTGAGCGAGAATCGTCGCGTGCTCGGCATGATGCCCCACCCCGAGCGGGCTTTTGAGGCCGCGCATGGCAACGAAGATGGCCGTCACTTCTTCTCCGGCCTGGTTGATGCGCTCGTCTCTGCGTGAGGCGCACAGGCGAAAAGCCGCTTAAAAAGGATGGGATAGGGGGGGACGCTTTGGCAGCGCCCCTTGCTCTTGGGCGCATGGCGGGCGTAACTTCACCCCATGGCTGAAGCGACACCGCATGGCGACCCGGAGGCACCGCGCACGCTGACCTGGACGGGTCGGTTGGCGTTGTTGTTGTTTGTTGGCGTGGCCATCGTGGTGATTTGGTTCACCAACGTCTTTTTGACCGAACGCTACACGATCCTGACGCGAAATCGCGCAGAGGTGCGACAAGCGCTCTATGCGGGCAACCTTTTGTCTGAGTTGCAGCGTAACTCCATCGTGCCATTGCTGTTGTCACGTGATCCGGTTCTTGCGGGTGCGCTTTCGGGCGACGACTTTTCCCAGACATCGCAACACCTGATCTCCTACGTCGATGAAATCGGCGCGGCGGGGATCAAGCTTTTGGATGAAACCGGTCGTGTTGTGGCAGCCACCAATCGCCAGTTGCTCGGCGCCAATGATCGGCAGGCACCGTATTTCGTTGATGCGCTGCGTTCCAACGACACCATTTTCAAAGCGACGCCGCAGGACAGTGGTGCCTTTCGGTTTACCTATTCGCGCCGCATCGAGATCGGGACGAGCCTCGCCGGTGTGATCGTGGTCGAGGTAGATTTGGCCAAATTCGAGGTCGCGTGGTCAGGCATTTCGGATGCGGTGATCGTGGTGAACTCCGAGGGCACCATCATTCTGTCCACCGAGCCACGTTGGCGATCGCGCACGGAAGAAGAGGCCCTTTCCCTGCGCAATGCGCCAACCGCAATCGAACGGGCAATCCGTGCGACGACGGACTGGGCGGATACGTCGACGGAGGTCTATCTGGCGGGTGAGGCGGTGATGCGTCTGGAAAGCCGGATGCCGTTTCGCGGCTGGCGGATCACATCCTTTACTACCTACTCCAGCGTGCGCGAGCGGGTGAACGGATTTCTGGCGCTCGAAATCATGGGGTTTGCGATCCTGCTGTCGGGTATCTTTTACCTGACCTCCCGTCGCGCGGTCTCTCGTGCGGGGCTGTTTCAGCGCGAAAGCGAACAGTTGCGCCAACTCAACGCCGCTCTGCAACGCGAGGTCGCGGAACGTAAACGGGCCGAAAAGAGCCTTGAAGTGGCAGAGCAAACCATTGCCCAGTCGTCAAAGCTGGCGGTGCTGGGGGAAATGTCTGCCGCCGTTAGTCATGAGCTCAATCAACCTCTGGCCGCGATGAAGACCTATCTGGCAGGGGCAAAATTGCTGATCCGTCGCAAAAGACCGGAGGAAGCCTTGGCGTCCTTTGGGCGCATCGACGATCTGATCGAACGCATGAGCGCGATCACCAAGCAGCTCAAATCCTACGCCCGAAAAGGTACCGGTCGGCTCGATCCGATTGATCTGCGCGACTGCGTGAATTCCGCATTGTCGATGATGGAACCGCAGATGAAACAGCGCGCCGTCGCTCTGACGCGGACATTGCCGCCCGAACCTGTCATGGTTGAAGGGGATCGCGTTCGCCTCGAGCAGGTGTTGGTCAACCTGTTGCGTAACGCGTTTGACGCCGTGAAAGGGGTCGGGGATCCTGTGATTGACGTCATGGTTGCGGGCGGGCCACACGCGACTGTGTCCGTGCGTGACAACGGATCGGGCATCGAAGACCTCGACACTCTGTTCGAACCTTTCTACACGACCAAGGCGCCGGGTGACGGGGTCGGGCTGGGGCTCGCGATTTCTTCGGGGATTGTCACGGAGCTCGGGGGCCGCCTGACCGCCCGCAATCGCCCCGCTGGAGGCGCGGCATTCGAGATGACCCTTCCGATCGCTTTGGACGCGGTCGATGCAGCGGAATAACGACGCCCGTGCGATGTTGTGCGCGCGGCGGAAAGGACGGAGGACGCCTTTATGGCGACAGCTATGAAAATCGCAATTGTTGACGACGAACAGGACATGCGCCAATCGATCAGCCAGTGGCTGGCGCTTTCGGGATTTGACACCGAGACATTTCCTTCCGCCATAGAGGCGTTGAAGGTGGTGGGCGCGGATTACCCCGGTGTGGTGATTTCGGATATTAAAATGCCGGGCATCGACGGGATGCAGTTCCTCAAAAAGCTCATGAGTCTGGATAGCGGATTGCCGGTGATCATGATTACCGGCCACGGGGATGTGCCGATGGCGGTGGATGCCATGCGTGTCGGTGCCTTTGATTTCCTCGAAAAGCCATTCGATCCCGACCGCATGACGGAGCTCGCAAAAAAGGCGACCAATGCGCGCCGCGTCACGCTCGACAGTCGCGCGTTGCGCCGCGAGTTGGGCGACGGCACGGGCATCATGAAGAAACTTATCGGTGCGTCGCCCGTCATGGAGCGGTTGCGCGAGGATATTCTCGATCTCGGGCAGGCGGACGGTCATGTGCTGATCGACGGCGAAACGGGGACGGGGAAGACCCTCATCGCCCACGCGCTCCATGCCGTCGGTGCGCGCGCCACGAAGAAGTTCGTCACCTTTGCCTGTGCGGGCCGAGAAGAGCCGGAGTTGGCCAAGCGTCTGTTTGGCCCTGACCCCGACGGTCAGATCATGCCGCTTATCGAAGAGGCGCGGGGGGGCACATTGGTTCTGGAAGACGTCGAGGCATTGCCAATGGCTCTGCAGGCGCGTCTGCTGACCTGGATCAACGATCAGGGCATGCCCGCCGAAACGCGGGTGATCGCCATCTGCAACCTGCAGGAACAGGGCAAAACCTGTGAGAGCGCTCTGCGCCCCGACCTCTATTTCCGGCTCGCGGCGATGAAAATCACCACGCCGCCGTTGCGCGCGCGCGGAGAAGACATCCTGACGCTTTTCACACGTCTAAGCCAACAGTTCTCCGAAGAATACGGCTGCGATGCGCCAGAGATCACCGCACAGGAAGCCGCGCAGTTGCTGCAGGCACCTTGGCCGGGCAATATCCGACAACTTATCAATGTGGCCGAGCGCGCAGTGATGCAGAACCGGCGCGGGTCGGGCTCAATTGCTTCGCTTCTTTTGGCCGAAGATGATGGTCCCGATGCGCAAACCATGACCACCGAGGGCAAGCCGCTCAAGGAATATGTGGAAGCCTTTGAGCGGATGCTGATCGACAACACGATGCGTCGCCACAAAGGGTCGATTGTCGCGGTGATGGACGAATTGTGCCTGCCGCGCCGCACGCTCAATGAAAAGATGGCGAAATACGGGCTTCAGCGCTCGGACTACCTTTAAACCTATGCGCGCATGGGCGCCTTGAGGGGAAGGCTGCCGGTTGTCCCGAGGCGGCTTGCGAAATTGCAGGTTGTAATCGTGTGTTTGCGCCATTACTGATTTTAGATGCACGCTCCCATCCGCAAATGCGGGTAAGCGTGTTGACAAGATTCGCTGCCCTCAGGCGTCGCGCTGGCCCCGTATTATTCGTGAAAAGCCGCCCGTCTCCGGTGCAGACCGATAGCGCCGGTCGGCATGACAAAACCACCGGCATATGTACGTCCCGATAGCCTTTTATGTGAGGCACGGGAAGAAAATGGGCGCGGGCCGCATTGCGGGTACGCGCCGGAGAAGCAACGCGATGACGCGCGCACAGGCAAGATCTAGACTGGAACAGGGCGTAAGTGCCCTTTCAGCATTGTCCGCTGTGTGCCTCGCCCCCAACAATCATCCACATCACTCTCTCGCGCCGATTGGTGCGAGGCGAAGCGTGTCGGGTGACGGAAGAACCATACAATGGCAAAAAAAATGCTCATCGACGCCACCCACGCGGAAGAGACCCGCGTCGTGGTGGTGGACGGCAACAAGGTCGAAGAATTTGACTTTGAGTCCGAAAACAAACGCCAGCTCGCTGGCAATATCTATCTAGCAAAAATTACTCGGGTCGAACCGTCGCTTCAGGCGGCCTTTGTCGATTACGGCGGAAACCGTCACGGTTTCCTCGCCTTTTCGGAAATCCACCCCGATTACTACCAAATTCCGGTTGCTGATCGCGAAGCGCTCATGGCCGAAGAACTGGCCTTTGCGCAGGCTCAGGAAGAAGAAGAAGACAAACCCAAACGGTCCCGCCGCCGGTCGCGGTCGCGCTCCAAGGCCGAAGATGTTAAAACCGATGACGCCGTGGAGACCAAAGAGGTCTCCGGCCTCGAAGTCGTAGAGACCGAAGATCAGGATGGCGATCAGGCGGTTGCTGGCGACGAAGCCGGTGCTGCGTCCGCAGAAGAGGGGCTTTCGCCCGCTTTCACGGTTGCCGACACACCCGTTGAAGAGCCCGAAGAAGATCAGGCCGACGCCGCTGAGGCAGAGGATGCGTCCGACGATCAAGACGATGGCGACAGCGACGGGGACGACGCCGACAAAGATCCCTCGATCGAAAGCGTTGCCGACGATGACTCTCCTGAGGACATCCGTCCCGTGCGCAAACCCCGCGCGCGTAAATACAAGATTCAGGAAGTCGTCAAAGTTCGCCAGATCATGCTGGTTCAGGTCGTCAAAGAGGAGCGCGGCAACAAAGGCGCGGCTCTCACGACCTATCTCTCACTGGCCGGTCGTTATTGCGTTCTGATGCCAAACACCGCCCGTGGTGGTGGTATTTCGCGCAAAATCACCAACGCCGTCGACCGCAAGAAGCTCAAAGAAATCGCCTCCGAGATGGACGTGCCAAAGGGCGCGGGTCTCATCGTGCGCACGGCGGGTTCGCAGCGCACCAAGACCGAGATCAAGCGTGACTACGATTATCTCAAGCGGATGTGGGAACAGATCCGTGAATTGACGCTCAAATCCGGTGCGCCCGCTAAAATCTACGAAGAGGGCGACCTGATCAAACGGTCGATCCGTGATCTCTATTCCAAAGAGATTGACGAGGTGATCGTCGAAGGCGAGGCCGGATATCGGACCGCCAAAGACTTTATGAAGATGATCATGCCGTCGCACGCCAAAAACGTGAAAAACTACGGTGACCAGCTGCCGCTTTTCGCCCGCTACCAAGTGGAAAGCTATCTGAGTTCGATGTTCAACCCGACGGTTCAGCTCCGCTCGGGCGGCTATATCGTCATCGATGTTACCGAAGCGCTTGTCGCGGTCGATGTGAACTCCGGTCGTGCCACGAAAGAGGGTTCGATCGAGGAAACCGCGCTCAAAACCAACCTGGAGGCGGCCGAAGAGGTTGCACGTCAGGCCCGTCTGCGCGATCTCGCCGGTCTCATCGTCATCGATTTCATCGATATGGAAGAGCGCCGTAATAACGCGGCCGTTGAAAAGCGTCTCAAAGACAAACTGAAAACCGATCGCGCCCGCATTCAGGTCGGTCGTATTTCCGGTTTTGGTCTGTTGGAAATGTCGCGCCAGCGCTTGCGCCCGGGGATGTTGGAGGCCACGACACAGCCCTGCGCCCATTGCCACGGCACGGGTCTCATTCGCTCGGACGACAACATGGCGCTCACGATTTTGCGTCAGCTCGAAGAAGAGGGCACCCGCAAGCGGTCGCGTGAAGTTCTATTGTGTGCGCCAGTGGCCATCGTCAACTATCTGGTGAACGTCAAGCGCGAACACATCGCCCAGATCGAAGCCCGTTACGGTATGGCCGTGCGGATCGAGGCCGATCCGTCGATGATCTCGCCCGACTTCACAATCGAAAAATTCAAGACCGCGACGCGTGTGATTGCGACTGAAAGCGCGCCCGTGATCTCTGCCTCGTCTGCGCTGATGGATGACATCGACAACGAAGGTGATGTGGATACAGAAGAGGTCGACGTCGAAAAGCAGGAAGCTGCTTCCCAGTCCGCACCACAGGGCGAGACCGGGGATGACGAAGACAAACCGAAGAAGCGCCGTCGTCGTCGTCGTCGTCGCGGTCGCGGCAAGTCGGGTGAAAACGGCGAGAATGGCGAGAATGGCGAAAACGGTGACAATGCTCAGGCCGACGGTGCCGCCGATGCAGATTCTGGTGCAGTGACGGCTGAAAAGTCCGAGCCGGTAGAAGACGCAGCCGAGGCTGCTGAGGAACCCGCGCCGAAACCCAAACGCACCCGTACCCGGTCGCGCAAACCAAAAGCAGATGCGGTTCAGGAAGAGGCCGCAGCCGAGGTAGCCGTTGCTGCAGAGGCACCGGCCGAGGACGCGCCCGCCGAAGAAGCGGTTGCACCCAAGCCTAAACGCACACGGAGCCGTAAAAAGGCAGCGGTAGAGCCGACCGAGGAGGCCGTGGAAGCACCCGAAGTGGCAGTGGAAGCTGCCGAGCCTGCGCCAAAGCCAAAGCCGAAGCGCACGCGTAGCCGCAAACCCGCCGCAGACACAGTCGCAGCTGTTGTAGAAACCGCAGATGCGGAAACCACGGCAGAGGTTGCCCCGCCTGCGGAGCCTGAACCGGTTGCGAAAAAGGTGGAAGTTGCCGAGGCGGTGCCGGCCGCAGCGCCCGAACCAGAAGCGGCCAAAAAGGAAGATGAGCCGTCGAGCGGGCCCAAGCGGCGCGGTTGGTGGAGCATGGGTCGCTAAGGAGCGCCATAGAGATTAAAAAGGGCCCGCCATTGCGCGGGCCTTTTTCTTTTGTGGATGGCACCTTACGCGAAAGTGAGTGGCTGCGACACAACAGGTTCTGGTCAGGTGCGCCCGCGTGTGGCAAGAGCACTCCTATGTTCGGGATCGATCTCTTTGATGCAACGCTGCTGCCGGCGATGCTTGTCGCGTTGGCGGCGGGCTTTGCGTCCTTTATCAGCCCCTGCGTCCTGCCGATTGTGCCGCCCTATCTGGCCTATATGTCGGGCATTTCTATGGGCGAATTGTCTGAAAAGGGCGGGAGCCGTCGCGCGATCGTGCCCGCACTCATGTTCGTGCTCGGGCTTTCAACGGTGTTTCTGTTCCTCGGGTTCACGGCATCGGTGTTCGGCGCGTTCTTTTTGCAGAACCAGGTCCTGTTTGGCCGGATATCTGGGGTCGTCATCATTGCGTTGGGGCTGCATTTTCTATCCGTTTACCGGATCGGGATCCTTGATCGTGAGGCGCGCTTGGATGCGGGTGATCAGGGAGGGACCGCATTTGGGGCCTATATCCTCGGTCTCGCGTTTGCGTTCGGATGGACGCCCTGCATCGGCCCGCAGCTCGGCGCAATCCTGTCCATCGCCGCACAAGAAGGCTCGGTAAGCCGCGGCACCACGCTCTTGGCCACCTATGCAGTCGGGCTGGGATTGCCGTTCCTGTTATCGGCCATCTTTATCACCCGCGCGATGGGCGTCATGAACCGCCTCAAACGCCATATGGGGATAATCGAGAAGGTGATGGGCGCGATGTTGGTGTTGGTAGGACTGATGCTGGTCACAGGCGCGTTCTCGCGTTTCTCCTATTGGCTGCTCGAAACTTTTCCGGCTCTCGCGACAGTCGGCTAGGGGCTTATCAAGGTCACGCTGGTGGGCTAGGCTTGTCTCAAAACAGGCGGGCGCGCGAGAATGGGCGATCAGAATACGGGGCAGGTGAGACGGCGGCGGGTGTTTTACATCCCCGGCTACGACCCGATGCCACCGCGCCGCTATCGCGAGCTGTATCGCACAGAAGGCGAAAAGCAGGCGAAAATATCGGATTTCACGTTCGACCTTACCCGCCGCGAAGGTGCCCGGTTCGGGTGGTCGGTTGAGGCCGAGATCGAAGGTCAGACAACGCATACTGAATTCGAGATTCTCGAATGGGCCGACATCGTTCAGGACAGCATGCGGGCAGGGGTGTTTGGCACCTATGCGATCCTGCTGCGCACGGCGTGGATTTACATTTCCACGGGCACTTTATTTGATCTGATGAAACTGCGCAGGGGGCCAGTTATCGCCGCGCTCTACCCAGTCGCCATCCTGACAATCCAACTGTTGCTCGCACTCGCATTGTTCGGGGTTGTCTACGCGATTGGTGCGGGCATTGGCGGCGCAGCGCGCGGTCTCGCCGCTGTCTTGGGCCTAGGTGCGGCCTACGCTTTATTGGTCTGGTTCAAAAGGATCGATGGTAAGTTTTTTGCCTATTATCTGATGCATGATTACGGGTTTTCCGCGCGTTGGCGAGGGGCAAATCCACCAGCCCTGCGCGAGCGGATGGATGCGTTTCGCCACGATATCGCAGAGGCGCTTTCGCAACCTTTTGATGAGGTTCTTGTGGTGGGCCATTCGTCTGGCGCGCATCTCGGGATAGAAATTCTCGCGGACCTGATCCGGCGCGAAGAGGTCGGGGAGGGCGCTGCGCAATTGTCGTTCCTGACGCTCGGTCAGGTCGTTCCAATGGTGTCTTTCCTGCCTCAAGCGTATGAAATCCGTCGGGATTTGCGCTATCTTTCGCAGACAGAGAACCTGTTCTGGGTTGATGTTACTGCTCCGGGGGACCCGTGTTCGTTTGCGCTATGTGATCCGGTTCAGACCACTGGTGTTGCCGGTAAAAACCAGCGCCATCCATTGATCCTGTCTGCGGCTTTCTCACAGACGCTGTCTTCGGAATCGCTCGCCGCTATGAAGCACCGGTTTTTCAGGCTGCATTTCCAGTACCTCTGCGCCTTCGATCATCCGCAGTCCTACGACTACTTTCGCGTGACGGCGGGACCGCAGACGCTTGCGTCACGGTTTGAGGGCGAGGTGGCGAGCCCGAGCCGGATTACCCGTCCGGTCAATCGCCACAGGACGATGGCCCAATGACCGGTCGTCTCACCCCGCCAAAGCCGCGTGCGCGCCCCGACAAGGTCGGGCTTTTTGCCTATTTGCGATTGTTCCGGCGCGATATTTTGTCTGCGCAACCAGCGAAGCTCTACCGTGCGTGGATGGCCGAATTCCGCACACCGTTCTTTCGCTCCTATCTGGTGAACCAGCCCTCACTTGTGAAAACCGTGTTGAACGAACGGCCTATGGATTTTCCCAAATCGGATCGGGTGGCCGAGGGCCTGCGTCCTCTGTTGGGCGACAGCGTGTTTTTGACCAATGGCGAGACGTGGAAGCGGCAGCGGCGTATCATCGATCCGGCGTTCGAGGGCGGGCGTCTGCGCGATACTTTCCCTGCGATGTTCGCCGCCGCGCAGGAGGCCGTTGAACGCCTGTCTAAAGAAGAGGGGGCGTTTGATGTCGAGCCACAGACCTCACATGCCGCCGCGGACGTCATTTTCCGCACGCTTTTTTCCATCCCGATTACCCATGGCACGGCGCGCGCCGTTTTCGAGCAATTCCAGACCTATCAGCGCGCGCAACCCATTCTGAATATTGCGGCCTTTTTGCCTTTGCCGCGTTGGATGCCGCGTCTTCACGGTGCCAGAACCCGCAAGAGTGCGCGCGAAATCCGCCGCTTGATCACAGAGATGACCGCGACGCGTGCGCGCGAAATCGCGGCGGGTACCGCGCCTGACGATCTGGCGACCAAGATCATGACGACCGTCGATCCTGAAACCGGCGCGACCTTTGACGATGGCGAGATGGTGGATCAGGTCGCGATCTTTTTCCTCGCAGGTCACGAAACCTCGGCGTCTGCACTGGCTTGGGCACTATGGCTGCTCGCCGCCGACCCAGATGCGCAGGAACGGGTTGCGGCGGAGGGCGCGCAATTGGGCGATGCGCCCGCGTTTTCGGATCTGTCCAAACTGCGGTTCACGCGGGACGTGTTTCGCGAAACGTTGCGTCTCTATCCGCCCGTGCCGATGATGGTACGTGAGGCGTCGTGCCCTGTCCGGTTTCGCGAACGTGACGTGCCCAAAGGGGCGCAGATCGTGTTGTCACCGTGGCACTTGGGGCGACATGAACGGTTTTGGGATGATCCCGATGTGTTTGATCCCGACCGGTTTGGCACAGAAAACGGCAAACAGTGCCTTCGCGACGCTTTCATACCGTTCTCTTCCGGTCCCCGCGTGTGCACAGGTGCCGGCTTTGCGATGGTTGAAGGACCGCTTTTAATCGCGATGATTGCGCGTGCCTTCCGAATTTCCATTGTGGCGGGGCGTGAACCGGTGCCGGTCGCACATCTAACCGTCCGTTCGCGAGATGGCATTTGGATTCGGTTGGAAAAGCGGCAATGATGGCTTTATCGCGGATCACAGCCTCGCAGCACGTTTGTTCGCCTTTGTCGCCAAAGCGCCGGACATTGTCCCTCAGTTATCTCGGCTCCCTTGAGTTCGCGAAACCTGCGTTCTACACATTCAGCGAAGACAGAATAACAGGAGCCCTAGGCCCATGCGTGTAAATCGCGATTTGATCGAGACAATCGGGAACACTCCCCTGATCCGCCTCAAGGGGCCATCAGAGGCGACCGGCTGCGATATTTTTGGCAAAGCGGAGTTCATGAACCCCGGTCAGTCGGTAAAGGATCGCGCGGCGCTCTACATCATCCGTGATGCGGTTGCCAAAGGCCTTTTGAAGCCGGGCGGCACGATTGTCGAAGGGACCGCGGGTAATACCGGCATTGGTCTCGCGCTTGTGGGGGCTGCAATGGGGTTCAAAACCGTCATTGTGATTCCCGAGACACAGTCCCAAGAGAAGAAGGACATGATCCGCTTGGCAGGGGCCGAGTTGGTTCAGGTGCCAGCTGCGCCCTATCGCAATCCAAACAACTACGTGCGCTATTCCGGTCGTCTGGCCGAGGAACTGGCCAAGACGGAGCCTAATGGCGCGATTTGGGCGAACCAGTTCGACAATACGGCCAACCGGCAGGCCCACGTCGAGGGCACCGGTCCGGAAATATGGGATCAGCTTGACGGCAACGTCGACGGGTTCATCTGTGCGGTGGGCTCCGGTGGTACGCTTGCGGGTGTGGGTATGGCGCTACAGCCAAAAGGCGTGAAAATCGGTCTTGCCGATCCGATGGGTGCCGCGCTCTATAATTTCTACACGAATGGTGAGCTGAAATCCGAGGGTGGTTCGATCACCGAAGGGATCGGGCAGGGTCGGATCACCGCCAACCTCGAAGGCTTTACGCCCGACATGGCCTATCAGGTCCCCGATGAAGAGGCCTTGCCGGTTGTGTTTGATCTTTTGGCCAAGGAGGGTCTGTGTCTTGGCGGCTCGTCGGGCATCAATGTTGCCGGCGCCATGCACATGGCGCGCGAAATGGGGCCGGGCCACACCATCGTGACGATCCTGTGCGACTACGGCACGCGGTATCAATCGAAACTCTTCAATCCCGAGTTTCTGCGCGAAAAAGGGTTGCCGGTGCCCGAATGGCTGGCGCGTGACCCGCTCGACCTGCCAGACGTATACGCATCGTGATGCGTCGGTTCTTCGCAGGTTGGCTGCTGTGTCTGGCTCTGTTTCTGGGCCCGACGCTCGGCTCTGCGCAGGACGCGGTTGTGCCCAATTACACCGGATGGGAGGTTGTGGCCTCCGAAGTGGAAAGCCAGCTCGACCTCGCCCAGACATCTGACACCACGCTAGAGTCGTTCCGTAAAACCCTTACGGATTGGCGCGCGGAATTTTTGGAGGCCCAGAGCACCAACGCCGCGCGGATTTCGACCCTGCAGGCGCAGATCGCCGCGCTTGGGCCCGTTCCAGAAGATGCCACGAGTGAATCCGACGAGGTGGCGGCGCGCCGCGAAGCTTTGCAGGTTCGCCTTGACGAGGCACTCGCGCCGGTGCGCACGGCAGAAGAGGCCTATGCGCGTGCAGATGCGCTCATCACCGAAATCGACACGACACTTCTGGCGCATCAGGCGGATATGCTGACGCAGCGCGCGCCATCGCCCCTTTTGCCGTCTCTTTGGGGTGGGGCACTCAGCGCGCTCGGCGGCACCTTGTCCAAAGCCTGGGCCACCGTGCGCGATAATGCGGCCAGCGACAGTGCGCGCGAAACCTTGTCCAGAAACGGCCTGATGATTGCCTTTTATCTCGCTGTGGCGATGGTACTTGTGGCGCGCGGGCGGCAGTGGACCGAACGTTTTACCCAATCGATGCGTGAACGCGTGCGCGGTGCGGCGGGGCAGGGCGTGACAGGGTTTGTGACCTCTCTTAGCCAGATTGCGGTGCCGGTTCTGGGTCTATTCGCCTTTGCGGAGGCCGCGAAGTCTTCAGGCCTTCTGGGCCAGCGTGCGGAGTTGTTGGTGCAGGCTGTGCCGCAGATCGGTATGGCCTATTTCGTGGCCCGCTGGGTCATGGGGCGTCTGTTCTTTGGCACGGGGTCTGGGGATGCTGTGCTCGACATGACGCCAAAAGCGCGGCGTGAATTTGTAGGTCAGGCAACGCTGGCAGGCACATTGTGGGCGCTGCAGAACGTCATCACCCAACTTTCGACCATTGATTTGTATGACATCGGGACCGAAGCGGCGTTGACGTTCCCGCTAATCCTTCTGGGGGCCTTTGCGCTCTACCGGATTGCGGTCCTCTTGGGCCGGGCGGCACGGTTGCCCGATCCGATGCCTTTGGACGAGGACGCGCCACCGCAACTTGAGCCATCGACCGGACAGGGCTTTGTGCCCTTGATCGCGCGCACGGTCGCGCGGGCTTTGTTGGTTGGGTCGCTCCTCGCGGTTCTTTTGGGGGCGCTCGGGTATATGACGGCCGCCAAGGCGATTATCTTTCCGGCGATCCTGTCGCTCGGGTTGATCGGTCTCCTCGTGGTCCTGTCCCGTTTGCTCGGGGATATTTACGGGCTGATTACAGGGCAACCCGATCGGGCGCGCGATGCGCTCATGCCGGTGCTATTGTCCTTCGCGCTGCTGCTGGTCTCGCTGCCCGCCTTTGCTTTGATTTGGGGGGTGCGGGAGGAACGATTGTGGGAACTCTGGGCGCGCATGCGCGAAGGGGTCGCGATAGGTGAGGCGCGTGTTTCGGTCACCGATTTTCTGACTTTCGTTGTCGTTTTCGCGCTGGGACTTGCGGTGACGCGGCTGTTCAAAACGGCGCTGAAAACCGCTGTTTTGCCCAAAACCAGTCTCGATAAGGGTGGCCAGAACGCGATGGTCGCGGGGGCGGGCTACATTGGCGTGTTCCTCTCTGCGATTGTGGCAATCACTGCAGCGGGTATTGACCTGTCGGCTCTCGCCATTGTCGCGGGCGCGCTCTCCGTGGGGATCGGTTTTGGCCTACAGAACATCGTCCAGAACTTTGTCTCGGGGATCATCCTGTTGATCGAGCGCCCGATTTCAGAGGGCGATTGGATCGAAGTCGGCGGCCAGATGGGGTTTGTGCGCGATATTTCGGTGAGGTCCACACGGGTCGAAACCTTTGACCGCACAGACGTGATTGTTCCCAACGCCGACCTCATTTCGGGGCAGGTGACCAACTATACGCGCGGCAATTTGATCGGGCGCGTTACCGTGCCGGTCGGGGTGGCATATGGCACGGACACGCGACGGGTCGAAGGCATCCTGATGGAGATTGCCCGCGCGCATCCGATGGTAACCCTGAACCCCGAGCCGCAGGTTCACTTCATCGGTTTTGGGGCGGATTCTCTGGACTTTGAAATTCGCGCCATTTTGAGGAATGTAACGTTCGTGATGTCGGTCAAAAGCGATCTGAACCACGAGATCGCCAGCCGCTTTGCCGCGGAAAACATCGAGATCCCCTTTGCGCAGCGTGATGTCTGGCTGCGCAATCCAGAAGCCTTGCGCGCCCCGCCACAGGGAGACCCACAAACATGAGTGCGTTTTTGTTTCGCGATGATCCGTACCTGACCGAAGCCCCTGCAAAGGTGCTTACCGTGACGCAGGAGGGGGGCATCGTGCTGGATCGCGCTCTGTTCTACCCGACCGGCGGTGGCCAGCCCGGGGACAGCGGGCGCATCACTTGGGCTGGTGGCACGATGAATATTGCGACCGCCGTGAAGGGGCCGACGGGCCATGTCGTCCTTGTCCCGTCCGAACCCGGGACCCTGCCTGAGCGCGGCGTGGACGTCATGCAATACCTCGACTGGGACCGCCGACACCGCCACATGCGGGTGCACACCGCGCTCCACCTCCTGTCGGTCGTCATTCCATTGCCGGTGACGGGCGGTGCGATCGGGACTGAAAAAGGTCGGCTGGATTTCGACATGGAAGAGCCCCCCGCAGATCGTGACGGGATTGAAAGTGCGTTGAACCGTTTGATCGAACAGGATTTGCGGGTCACGGAAAGCTGGATCACGGATCAGGAATTGTTGGCGAATCCTTCCATTGTGAAGACCATGTCCGTGATGCCGCCCACCGGCGAAGGGCGTGTTCGCCTCATTCGGATCGGGGAAGGGGCAGGGCAGGTGGATCTGCAGCCCTGTGGCGGGACGCATGTCGCGCGAACCTCAGAAATCGGACGTATTCGCCTCGGAAAGATCGAAAACAAAGGGCGTCAGAACCGCCGCGTTTCGATCCATCTCGACTAAGCCATTTCTGCGCGTCACATGAGCGTCAGAAAACCTTCACCTTCGTGTCGATGCGGGGTTGCATCCTCCCCATCCGTTTCTTATAGACGCCGGCGGAGAGGTGGCCGAGTGGTCGAAGGCGCACGCCTGGAAAGTGTGTAGGCGGGGAACCGTCTCGAGGGTTCGAATCCCTTCCTCTCCGCCACCATACAGTTTTGGTCGGTTTGAATGGGTCGCCTTTGGCGGCCTTTTTCTGTTGCTCCCTTGGGTTCGCCGCAACTGCCGGTTTGGTCGCATGTTGCCGGGGTTTTCGGTCTGCGTTCGATTGCGGGTACGAAACATGGCGGCGCTGAGCGGGAAGCTAACAAAGAAGCTCGTCGAGAATCCGGGGCCGGAGTCACCAACCTTGTAATTCGCACGCCGATAGACTAGGTGTGTGTTACGAAAGTTGCGGTTCTCTGCGGCATAGGCGCATCAGCCTGCAAGAGTGAACCACAACCCTCCATCATGAAAATTCAGCTGTCACGCCCTGTAGTAGGGATCTGATGTTTGGGAAGGTTGCCGATGTCATCGCGCACGACCACGTCAGGTGTGACATTTCTTCAGCCGTTTGTGGTCGCAGGATACACTGATGAACCGCCTGCGGGCGACTGCGAAGTGTTGGCAGACGACGACATACTGAGCCACAGCTGCGAGGCATAGAGACAGACAGCGACGTTTCTATTGATCAAGATGGCCCGCTGGAAAGTCGAAGTGCGCGCAGTGGAGCAGCGAGGCCTGGAGTTGGCATTGGCGCAGGATCAGGCCGACGCAACGACAAACGAAGTCAAAAATAGTGCGGCGGCGCTTTCTCCGTCAAAGGATCGAAAATGACATTTCCCGAATGGACGAAACCCGGCGTTTACGGAGCCTTGGTTGGCGCAGTTGCTGTCTCAATTCTTGGCTTCACGTGGGGAGGCTGGACGACTGAAGGTGGCGCGGAAGAAATGGCTGATAGCTTTGCCTCAGAGCAAGTCACTCTGGCGATGGTGCCGGTTTGTTTAGATCTTTCAGAAGCTGATGCAGAACGCACCGCAAAACTGGAGACACTTCAGGAAGCGTCAAGCTATCAGCGACGCAATGCGATGATGGAAACAGGATGGGCCACATTGCCGGGCACTGAAGACCCGAACCGTGATCTGGCCGACGCATGTCTTGCGAAGCTTGCCTTAGATGGATCGTAAATCACAACTCACAGAGCCTTGCGGTCCACATCCAATCGTGGCCTTCGTCCCTACGCTAATTCCAACAGTCATGGCCCTATTTGTCGGTTCAATTTTCGCGGTCATGCCTTCTATTCTACCTGCCTTTGCCCAACCCGACGCACAGCCAATTTCCGAGAGCGCCAGCGCCAAAAATTACGGTGATGGATGGGATTGCAACGTTGGCTACCGGCCGAACGAAAATGCCTACGTAGGTTTGGTCGCGCCGCAAAACGCATATGCCACGAACCGGTCCAACGGTCCCGGATTGGAGAGCCTGCATGGGTTTCGCAAAACCGATGGCCCATGTCAGGAAATCGTACTGCCAACGAGTGCGTATTGGGCAGATACCTCAGATGGCTCCGGCTCGACGTGCGAACGCGGGTTTGAACGAACCGGCGACCAGTGGAGGCCCTTTTGGTTCCGGCCAACGCCTTTCTGAACAGATCAGGAAACGGGCCGCATTGAACATATGGGCCGCCTGTTGTTCCTGAAAACGCGCATCTGGACAGATCGGGCCACCGCCGGGACTGCGACAGGAATTTTCAAAAATCAAAGGGGCAGTGCGAGCTGAACCAATAGGCGCGAGCCACGGCACCTATTCACTCCAAAATGCGCAGGTGCAGACGCTTCTGGCCTCCGTGCCACCGTATCAAGGGAAATCAAAATGGAAACCAAATCTGACACTGTCGATACCATCCGCTGCCCCACAAAAAGGGCGCAAGCGCCACCAATAACACAGATCAAACCCGCAAGCCTGACGTCTGGCAGGCAGGTCCCAGACTCACCGACGGCAGTCGTCTACTGCGAAGGGAATTTCGCGCAAATTGATGGCAAGACTGCGAACGGCCTTGTCCGCCATTCACAAGCGTATCGCATCCTTTCTGTCATCGACAGCACCTATCGCGGACAAGACAGCGGATCCGTTCTCGACGATAGGATGAACCAAATACCGATCTTTGGTCATCTGGAGGCGGCGGTCGCCCATGAAGCCGTCACTCCCGATACGCTGATCTATGGGATGGCCCCCTCGACAGGGCGTCTCTCGACTGCGGACCGAGGCGTTATTCTAAAAGCGATTGAGCTTGGCATGAACATCGTAAGCGGGCTGCATGAGTATCTGAGCGATGACAGCGAAATAGCCAATGCTGCTTTGGGGCGAAATGTCACGATCCGCGACATCCGCAAGCCGAAACCCAGCAAGGACATGCGCCTGTTTGACGGCAGCGTCGCACGTGTCAAAGCACTACGGATTGCGGTTCTTGGAACCGATTGCGCGATCGGGAAGCGAACAACGGCAACTGTTTTGGCGCGGGCCCTGAATGCAGAGGGTATTAAGACAGTGCTTGTCGGCACGGGTCAGACTGGCCTGATGCAGGGCGCAAAATACGGGATCGCAATGGATGCCGTACCGCCTCAATTCTGCTGCGGCGAACTTGAAGGCGCGATTGTTGCGGCTTCTGAAGCGGAACAACCCGATGTTATTTTGATCGAAGGCCAGGGCGCATTGAGCCATCCCGCGTTTTGTACATCCGCCTTTATCTTGCGGGGGAGCCAACCGGATGCTGTCATCCTTCAGCACGCGCCGAAACGTGCTCATCGCTGTGACTTTCCCAATATGCCGATGCCATCTGCATCAAGTGAAATTGAACTAATCGAAGCCTTTGCCGATACACAGGTCATAGGTATCACTCTCAATCACGAGGGGATGTCTGATGCTGAAATCACCGACACCATTGCGGCGCAGTCGCAGAAACTTGGACTGCCGGTAACAGATGCATTGGCCCGACCGACTGCACATTTGCTTGCGATGGTCGTCGCCACATACCCCGGCTTGGCACAAATGCCGTCTATGGCCGCGATATGAGCTGCCCGCGCATCGAGGTGGATCTCAGCAAGATACGTCGCAATACGCAGACCCTGGTCAAGCGTCTAGGCCCGTGTGGGGTCGGCGTCACTGGCGTGACCAAAGCGGTCTGTGGGCATCCTGCGATCGCTCAAGCCATGCTCGATGGCGGGGCAGTGGGGCTTGCCGATGCGCGGATCAGCAATGTTCAAAGGTTGCGTGCGGCAGGCATGACAGGCCCCATCACTCTGATCCGTTCGCCGATGTTAAGTCAGGCCGACCAGGTCGTTCAGTCCTGCGAAGAGAGCTATAACACAGAGATCTTGGTCATTTCAGCGTTGGCTGCCGCCGCGATCCGCAATGGCTCCGTCCACGGTATTGTCCTGATGGTCGAAATGGGTGACCTTCGCGACGGAATATCACCCGAGAACCTTGCAGATGTTGCCAAGCAAGTCGTGCAATTGTCCGGGGTCGCGTTGAAAGGGATAGGCGCGAACTTTGCCTGTTTGAACGGGCTTGGCCCGACTGCTTTGCAAATGGCCACTTTTTGCGACCTTGCGAATGAGATCGAGAGTAAATGCGGCCCAATCCTCAAGGTGGTGTCTGGAGGCAACTCAGCCAACTTGCCTTGGGCGCTTGGTGAACGCGCGACGGGTCGTGTCAACGACCTCCGCCTGGGCGAGGCGATCCTTCTGGGTGTGGAGCCAGTTTCTGGTGACCGGATCGGCGGGATGCACGCGGACGCCTTCACCCTTGTTGCCGAAGTTATCGAGACGGGTGCAAAACCCATGCCTTCGCCTAGTGCCCGCATCGATCCAACTACAGAACGACTTCGCATTGTGAAGACCGGTGCTGCCTCTGCGCGCATGATCCTCGCGATGGGGTATCAGGACACCGACATTCCGGGGCTTTCAATGCCTGTTGGAAGCACATTGATCGGTGCTACCAGCGACCATCTTGTAATTGGAACACCCCGAACCCCGCCAAAGGTCGGTTCCGAGGTGAGGTTCCAGATGAACTACACTGCGTTGATGCACGCCATGGCCGCTCCGGACATCGAAGTAGAATTCATGTGCAATCCACACACACAACCAACACGGCACTCCCAAGGTAAGATCGACACCCTAGCGCTGGTTTGAAAGACCTCGCTTGGTCCAGCCGACGCTAAACCACAAAGGAAACTGAAGAATGACGAAACTCACAAAGAACACTCTATTCAAAGCATATGACTCCAAACCCGAAACCCCGATGGATAAGACGACGCGTGTCGTCAGACAAATGGTCGATGAAGAAACGGAACAGCGTGACGCCAGGATTTCCCGACTGCGCAACGCTCGCCTTGAAAGAGAAGCGAACAAGCCAGCTGGAGGCAAAGCTTCCGAAGCGTCCAAATCGCGTCGCTCGAAAGCCGCTTCAACGCGGTAGTTGAACTTCGGCTGTTTTGTGTGCGTTAAGTGCTCCGCCGGGAAACAGGCACCTCAATCAGACTGAAATCGGCCAAGGCTGTTGCGAGACCTTCCAATTGTTCCAGCCGATCACAAGGATCCACCCATGACAGACGCAGACCGTTCCTCAGAAAAAATCCACTATATCTGCCAGACTTATGTTGGAACCAAGGCTGGAACCAATGGGCAGGCAGGCCTGAAAATTGGCAAGCAGTTTGAATATTCCACAGCGTCAGAGGCAATAAGCAGAGCCGAACGCGAGGCTCTATCCGAGGATTGCGCAGGCGCCGACGCCTACATGATTACCGAAGATCCAGCCAGCGGAGAAGTCGGCGACCCAAGTTTCCTTGTAAGGCTAGGCAATGTCCCGGAGTTGGCCGACTTTTAGGATCCCGAATACCCGCGCCCTTTCCGGAGTTCGTATCCCTCAAACGTGACAAAGCACTGGTTAGTGGTAGATTTGAAGGCGAGGCACCTCCTCGATCCAAGCTGTGCAAACCAAAACGCAGCCATTCCATAACCCGCCGCCAACGGCAGCTATGTTCCGCTTAGCTGACCTACATGACAATTGCAGCGAAGCTCTGGTTTGAGCCCAGAGTGACGGATGCTGCAACACGCTTGAATGTCTCTTATGGGGATTTTGAAGTACGCGGTAAGACTTCGAAACTGCCTGCCTCACCGAAGATCACTTCCCCATCTGCAATTGTACGATGGGGAATGCCGTTCTTCATGAAGAAGTCCTTGGCTACATTTGCCGCTTCAGACTCAGGGTGATCGGACTGGAAATGCGGAACTATCGAAAAATCAATCCACTTCATCCCGCTCCAAACCACTTCTTTTTGGTAGCCGTTAGGCACTGCCTCAGGGTCGTCCATTAGGTCGATCCCGCTGAGTGATGGAGAGGCGACAACTGCTCCGGCACTGAAACCACCATAGGCGATGTTGCCGGTTTTAAGGTGTTGGGTCGCAGCAGTATCGAAACCTGACAAAGCCATAGCTCTCCGTAAAACGAAAGAATTCCCGCCAAGCGCCCAAACAAGATCACATTCCAATAGATGTTTGGCTAAGTCATCTTGCTGTCCAAAGTATTGCCTTAGGTCTAAGTCAGTTACCTGGCAACCGTAGTCCTCAAGCTCTCGATTTGGGTCGTAGACTTCAGCTTTATGTTTCAATCTAGATGCCGCTGGGAAAACATCTAAAGCGTTCGCGACGACAAAGACCCTTGGCGTTTTGGGCAGGGCTGAAAGTAGTTTTTCGAAGTGATCACCGAGACGATAGGAAGACAAATATAGCATAAACAAACATGCCTTAAGCCAGCTTAAATTACCAGCGGACTGAACAAACCGGACATAGAAGAGTCAATGTTAAAAGTCCGCTCCGTCCCGCAGTTCAGACATCTACGGCCTCTGGAATCGAGCAAACGCAGCGAACGGGTGCTTCGGCGGGCCGCACTGTGGAGATGATAGCAATTGGTCAATGTCCGGTATGGGGTGGCACCTGCCATTCGCGCAGCGTTTCGAAAATGTCAGCAATTGGCCGAATGCGGAAGTTGACTGCAAGTGGGAGGCCACCGGTCATCCTTGCAAAATGTGGACACTGCCCATGCAGGTCCATTGCAAAGGCAGCGAAGAATGGGATTTAGCAGATGCCACACATCGTTCGTTACGCAGAACTGTTCCCTAACGGATTTGATCGGTGGTCGGCTGCACGGGTATCTTGAAACTGAATGTCGTCACGTTGTTTTCGCAGGCGACCTCGATCCGGCCGTTGTGTGCTGTGGCGATGGACGACACGATGTAGAGCCCAAGTCCGAGCCCTTCTCCCGCGGCGTGATTGCCGCGCCGGAACGGGTTGAACAGTTCCTGCCGCAATTCCTCAGGCACGGCGGGACCATTGTTTGCCACGCAGATCTCGATGCCGTCGTTGCCGATGAACCCATGGACGCGGATGGGCGTGCCGGGGGTGCTGTATCGCACAGCGTTGGATAGAAGATTTGAAATTGCTTGCGCCACGCGCGGGGCATCGCAACTCACGGGTTGGTCGAGTCTCAGGTCAAGCTCGATCTCATGCTCGGGCGTTGCGGCCACGGCTTCCTCAACCACCTGCGCAATGGCCTCGGCAAGTGGGGCATTGGTCTGGGCCGAAATGCGGATGCCGCCACCCAAGCGCGCCTTGGCGTGGAGCATAATGTTTTCAATCAAATCATTCATGCGGCGTAGCGAAGAACGCATCATCGGAAGAATGGTCTGCGCCTTTTCGGTCATGGGTTCGGTGCTCAGCTGCCTGAAGCCAGCATCAAGTGCGGCAACGGGGTTTCGCAGGTCGTGACCCAAAACCGCAACGAACTCTTCTTGGATACGGCTCAGCTTTCGCTCGTGGGCGAGCATGTCCTCATGTGCTTCCAGGCGTTCTTCTGTTTCGAGGCTTTGACCTATAATTTCGGCAAACATCTCCAGCATCGCTATTGATCGCGGCTGCTTTACGTCCCGCGGTTCTGGGTCAATCGCGCAAAGCGTGCCAAAGAATGTCCCGTCACTGCGAAGAATTGGGATCGAGGCGTAACTCACGATGCCGAATTTGGCCGCAATCGGATGGTTCCGATAAACTTCATCCGTCGCCGTGTCGTTGAAAACGACTTTGTTCGATGTCTCGCGAACAGATTTACAAAAGGTCGACTGGATCTCGATTTCGTCGCCCGGGTTCAAACCAAAGTTGACCTCGTCAACGGTGCGACAGGCGACCCAATGATTGTCGGTCACCCGCGCGACGGCAGCAAATCGCATGTTCGTGGCCAGCATGATGGTTTCTAGAATGGTACCGATCAAAGCGCTATCGGCCAGCATCTCGATGTCATTCTGGAACTTGTGCGTCCCTTCCAAATAGGCAGCGTGATCCTGGATGGTCGCTTGCCGCTCGGTTAGATCATTCACTCTGATTTCCTCACCCTTGGTCCTGTAACCGGACGCGCGTGCGAACTCATAACGATACAAGGCTTACCCAAAAGCCACGATAGTTGGATTTACGAGGCACAGGCAAGACACCAGAGCGATACATTTCGCGCACCATGCTTGAATTAATGCATCGAATTGTAAGGGAACTCGCGGACGTTACTGACGTTTTATGAACCCTGATTATTGGGTGCGTCATGCACATTGAGATCGCTCGCTGCTTCGCTTGTTGCGCCGCTGGTATGGTTCAGGACCCGGAAAGGGCCGCGCGTGCCGTTGTCGTGGAGTTGCCGCTGCGTGTCGCGGCAGTCGGCTCTGAGCTCTCTGCGCTGGTTCAAGCCATTGCATTTATTGCGATTCAATGTCTCAACTGCCATTTGGGGCGGCACAAACAACTCACGCTCGGCAATTGCGCAATATCGCCGGTAGCGCATAAGCTCGGTCGGGGTAGGGTAGTACCTTCAACTCGACCCAAATGAGACGCCGGTTCAAATGACGAATGCGAGACTACCGAGTGAGTGACGAATATCTATGCGCGATCGAAGACTACGGCCAACAGTCATCCGAATTCCTGGGGGTCTTTGACGCGGAATTGAAGCGGCTGCACACGCTGCGGCCGTTTGGTTCCAGTGGAATAAGAAAGGCGCAGCCGGTTGATGGGGTGATCTATACCTTCCCCCACCTCGCGAACAGCGTAAAGGACGGTACACCAATCGCGCTGATCGACGCTGAATCCGGTCGGGAACTCGCCCGCGAACGCAGTTTCGTTCTGCCCGAACAGATCGTTCACCTCCCGCGAAACGGTATGATCGCGGTCATTGGCGGGCTGGCCGAGGTTGAGTTTCGCGACGCGCGCACACTCACGCTGGTCTGGACCTGCCGACCTAGAGTGGTAATTGACCCGTCCGGTACGATCGAACCCGTGCCGAATGATTGCATCGTCTCGAAAGCCCCCAGAGGCGCAATCAAACCGCTGCACTCTCTGGCCGAGGGTCCAGACGGTATCGTGCGCATGCCGCTCACTTCGCCGCACATAACAGGCGTTTTTGAAATCAACCTTGCGACGCGCAGATTCCAATTGGTGCCGCTTGATCCGGGCCCGGACGATTTGGGGTTTAATGGCGGTTTTACCTCGATTAGCCCCGATGGCCGCTGGGGAATTCGGGAAAGCGTAAAGTTACAGCTCGAACCCTACGAGCGCCCACAAAGCAAGTATGGCAAATGGTTTCTGGTCAGCCGCTTTTTCGAGATCTGGGATCTGCTTGGCCACCGCAAACAGGCGGACATAACGACTGCCCCTCAGCCGGTTCTGGTTTACGATCGGTCGCGTGAGGAAGCACTGTCCTACTACGGCTCTTTGCGCTCTGGCGACGGGCCACGCGGGCTCTGGGGGCTGATTGGGATAAGTCGCAAGAAAAAGCTGCGGCACGGTGACGAAGACAACCGCCACAAACAGCGCAAGACCCTGATCGGTGAGAGACAACGATTTCATTGGGAGCCCGATAGCAAAGGGGTCTGGCTGGTGCGACGCTACTCAATGATGCGCGTGGATTTGGATGGGGCCGCCGGACCGCTGATCTTTCCGGACCACGGTTTGGGCGATGCGCAGCGCGCGGCGTTGCAGGGGCGGCAGGAGGGCGTTGATCTAGGAGTAGGCGAAGTGCACCACCACGGCACGGGCTGCGAACTGATCCGAAGCGTGACCAAGCCGCGACCAGATATGGTGCGCTTTGATTTCTACAACAGAATTCAGGACCTGCCTTTGCCGTATAGCCATAGCGACGCCAACGGCCCCGTCCACAGTTTCCCAAAACTGAAAGCGCGCGACATCGAGGCGCAATTGCGCGCGTTGATCCCCGTGAAAGGCTGGACACAAAGTGGTGTTGATGACGCGCTTGTCGACCTCGAGGCGCGTATCAATGCCGGTTTGGAAAACCTTGCGTCGGGCAATGGGCTTACCTTCATTTTCAAGCTGCGCGGCACGTTTCTGGATGAGTGGACCTTTTTCGAAAGGCTCAACAAAAAGGGCCTGGTGAATGTCTCGTTACTGCGCGACCTCGTGACCGCGTGGTGTGACGCGCAGGGCGACAAACAATGGTATTTTACCAGCGACGAAACCCGCGCTGCTGGTCCGATGTCGGGGGCATTGGCGTGCTTGGCCCAAAACGATGACAGGTGCCACGATCTTCTTCGCCGCTACTGCCTAACCCGCGACGGAGAGCATGAAATCTATGCCCGCGACACGGTCCTGCTAGGCTTCATCAAAAGAAGTAGGCTTACCGATCTCGACACGTTGCGGTTGGCGATCTTCTTTGTGTTGCTGCGCGAACAGGACGGACAATTTTCGGTCGAGAACGGAAAGGTTGTTTATCCGTGGGGCGAACTGGGCATTCTTCCAGCCGCCCGTTCTTTCATGAAGCCCGACGATTTTGCAAAGGTCGTCACCGATGAGGCGGCACATTGGGGAAGGCGCGCGGAGGTAATTGTGTCTGAAATCAATGGGTTGGTTGACATGCTCAATGTGTCCGACCCGTGGGATGCCAAGGTTCATTCCGCCCTTCGCAGCTAGCTAGCGATCATTGCCACGGTTATGTTCCTGCGTTAACAGCGCGCATAGTGTCTTGGCGGCTGACACTCGCCTCGGGGCCCTGCAGTGGCCAGCTTTGCATCAACCCCTCGATAATAAACGAAATTTCGCATTCGCGCCCTTTTTAACCCTGAACGGCCGGCTGCGGCGCGAAGGCCATTTCACCTTTATAACGCCCCAAGGCGTTCGCGGTACCGCACCGGTGGAACACCCATGGTTTTGCGAAATTCGCGCCGGAACGTTTCTGCGGAGCCAAATCCGCAGGATTCCCAGACATCGGGCAATGGAATTGACCCGTTTTCCAGCAACTCTGCCGCGCGCGAAATCCGCTCACCCTTGAGCCAGGTCAACGGGGTTGTGCCGGCCTCTTCATGGAAACGGCGTGCAAGGGTGCGACCGCTCGTGGCGGCGGTGCTTGCCATGCGCTCGATCGACCAGTCCTCATTCAGCGAGGCACGGATTTGGTCCTGAAGGGCCGCCAAACCAGAGCCGACGCGGGCCTTTGGTTCGGGGCGGGGCACAAACTGGCGTTGGCCGCCGTCTCTCTGAGCCGGCAGTACGAGGCGGCGCGCCACAGAGGCCGCCACCTGTGCCCCGTAGTCCTGCCGTATGATGTGGAGGCCTAGATCCAACCCCGCCGCTGAACCAGCGGAGGTGAACACGCGATCATTTTCGACAAACAGCACGTCTGGATCAACCGTCAGGTCAGGGTAGAGATCGGCGAGCTTGTCCGTGTAGCGCCAATGCGTTGTAGCGCGTTTCCCGCTAAGCAATCCCGCCGCGGCCAGAACAAACACGCCTGAACAGATCGACGCGACGCGCGCGCCGTTGTTGTATGCGGCGCGCAGGGCGGCGCAGAGCGGCTCGGGCACAGGCGCATCTGCCCCGCGCCAGCCGGGGACGATAATCAGGCTGGCCTCCTGCAGAAGGTCAAGGTTGTCGTCTGCATCCAAAGTGATGCCGCCGAGCGCGCGGATCGGTCCCGGTTCGGCCTTTACGGTGGCAAATCGATACCAGTTTTCGAATTCGGGTCGTGGCAGGGCAAAAAGCTCAACCGCAATTCCGAATTCGAACGTGCACAAACCATCATAGGCAATAGCGCAAACCAATGGGTGTTTCGCAGCGCGAGGGGCGGGCTCTGACATCTTGGCAGTATCTGACCGTATATTGTCTATTCTGCCAGTATCGCGAATTTTCGATTGATGACAAGTCTGTCCTGGCAACGCAAAACGGAGACCTGACCATGTTGAACCAAACGGAACTATTGACCGCGATAGAGGCCTATTTCGACGCGATCCATGGCTGCGACACGGCAAAGCTGAACGCGGTATTCCACCCCCAGTCCAGTCTTTTTGATGCGGACAATGGGACGGTTTTTGTCGAGCCGATTGACAGTTTCAGCCGTGATGTGGGCACCCGTGTGTCACCTGCGAGCACAGGTCAGAAACGCGACGCCGAGGTATTGATGATCGACTATCTCTCGCCGGTGAGTGCCGCGGTCAAAATCCGAATTCGGGCCCACCAGAGTATATTTGTCGATCACCTCGGCTTTGTAAAAGGCGCGGATGGTTGGCAAATCGTTTCCAAAATCTGGCACCTCGAAAGCACCATCGATAGCTAACGGGCCGCAAAATAATCCCAATTCACACGCGTATTTAAAATGGGTGAAATATGATGAACCGTACCCCCGTCAATCCATGGAACTGGTCTTTGAACCTCGGTTATAATCAGGGCGAGATTATTGAGGGCAGCACACGCCACCTTATCGTTTCCGGCCAAACTTCAGTGGACACAGAAGGCGCACCGCAACATGTCGGCGACATGCGCGCCCAGATCGACCTTTCTCTGAATAACCTCGAAGCAGTCTTGAAAAGCGCTGGAATGGATTTGGGCAACATTATCCGGCTCGGCGTGTTTGCGACCGACGTCGATGAAGCCCTGAAGAATTTCGACCTTTTTGGCATGCGCTTTGGTCCAATTCAGTGTTCCCCGCCGATGACGCTCCTTGGCGTCACTCGGCTCGCGATACCGGACCTCCTATTCGAAATCGAAGCGACCGCCGCGGCGTGAGAGGGGTGATTCATGGACGCCATTCAGCAGAGACAGCTGAATGGCGACTGTCATGCGCGAGGAGGGTGTGAGCGGCTCAAAATCAGGCGCAAATTTTCGTACGGGGAGTGTGGACCAACTGGTACAGGTGGGCTGCATGAAGTTTTTGTAACGGCGCGGGTTCGCGATTGCGGGCTTTAGTATTTCTGATATCCATGAAATATGGAAACATTGATTCCCTCCCGACTATCTACTCTCGGTCATCCGCAGCGGTTGGCGATTTTTCGGCTGCTCGTGCGGCGCTATCCCGACAGGGTACCCGCAGGTGAATTGGCGGATGCGCTGGGGCTGAAGGCATCCACGCTGTCGGCCTACCTGTCCACATTGATGCAGGTGGGGCTGGTGACCCAGGAGAGGGTCGCGACCTCCCTTCGCTATTCGGTTGATATGACGGAGGTACGACAGACTTTTGATTATCTGCTCCTCGACTGCTGCCGCGGTCGACCTGATCTTTGCGCTCCCGCTTCAATGCCAAATTCGTCGGAACCCCAGCCCATGTTAGATCGCAAATACAATGTCCTGTTCATCTGCACCGGCAATTCGGCCAGATCGATCTTTGCCGAGTCGATCCTGCGCAAAACTGCCGGTGACAAATTCAATGCCTATTCGGCGGGGACCCGTCCCGGGTCTCAGTTAAATCCCTTTGCCGTTCAGGTTCTTAAGGACAAAGGCCATGATATTTCGGTGCTGCGATCCAAGGATGTGTCGGAGTTTTCCGGCCCGCAGGCCCCGCAATTCGACTTTGTCTTTACCGTCTGCAATCAGGCCGCCAATGAAGAATGCCCGGCATGGGATGGTCAGCCTGTCACCGGCCATTGGGGCATGCCCGATCCGGTCAAAGCCGAGGGCAACGACGCGCAAAAAGCGCTCGCCTTTCAGGAGGCCTACGGTGCTTTGAAGCAACGTATCGACCTGTTCACCGCGCTTGGTATCAGATCCCTGGACCGTCTCACGTTGCAGGGGCGGATTGACGACATTTCGCGCAGCCCATCGGAGGAAACGTCATGACGACCTATGCTCTGAACGGACTTGGTCGCATCGGCAAGCTCGCCCTGAAGCCCCTGTTGGAACGCGGGGTCAATATCGCGTGGATCAACGATGCTGTTGGCGATCCGCAGATGCATGCGCATTTGTTGGAGTTCGACACCGTCCATGGCCGATGGGACGCCAGTTTCGACCATGATGAGGGCAGTGTGACTATCGATGGCACGCGGTTGCCCTTCATCGGCACTCGGGACCTGTCGGCGCTGCCTCTGGATGGTGTCGACGTGGTGATCGATTGCACCGGTTCTTTCAAATCAGAGGCCGCTCTGGCGCCCTATTTCGAGGCGGGTGTGAAGAAGGTGGTCGTCTCCGCACCAGTTAAAGACGGCGGTGCGGCAAACGTGGTCTATGGCGTGAACCACGACATTTACGACCCCGCCACACACCGGATCGTCACGGCGGCGAGTTGCACCACGAACTGTCTCGCGCCGGTGGTCAAAGTGATCCATGAGGCGATCGGCATCCGCCATGGCTCGATCACCACAATCCACGACGTAACGAACACCCAGACCATTGTTGACCGGCCTGCAAAGGACCTGCGCCGCGCGCGTTCGGCGCTCAATTCACTGATCCCGACGACCACCGGGTCGGCGAGCGCGATTACATTGATCTACCCCGAACTCAAAGGCCGGCTGAACGGCCATGCGGTCCGCGTGCCACTGCTGAACGCATCGATCACCGATTGTGTTTTCGAAGTCGAGAGGCCGACAACCGTCGAAGAGGTGAATGCGCTGTTCAAATCGGCGGCCGAGGGGCCACTGGCAGGGATCCTCGGCTATGAGGAGCGGCCGCTTGTGTCGGCTGATTACACCAACGACACGCGATCAAGCATTGTTGATGCGCCCTCCACCATGGTGGTCAACGGCACGCAGGTGAAGATCTATGCGTGGTACGACAACGAGATGGGCTATGCGCATCGTCTGGTCGATGTCGCGCTAATGGTGGGGGCTTCGGTTTGAGCACCCAGCCGTCGCCCGCGCGACAGGACGGCCTATCCGCCTATGTGGCGGTCACTGCGGCCTATTGGGCATTCATGCTTACCGATGGGGCGCTCAGGATGCTGGTCCTGCTGCATTTCCACACGCTGGGATTTAGTCCTGTCCAACTGGCCTACCTGTTCGTGCTCTACGAGATTGCGGGCATGGTCACCAATCTTTCCGCAGGCTGGATCGCGGCGCGGTTCGGGTTGACCTCGACACTCTATGCCGGCCTCGCAATTCAGGTGTTGGCCCTGATCGCATTGGCCGGGCTCGATCCGGAGTGGGCCCTTGCGACATCGGTTGTTTTTGTCATGCTCGTACAGGGTGCGAGCGGGGTGGCCAAGGACCTTGCCAAGATGTCGTCGAAGTCGGCGGTGAAGGTATTGGCGCCTCAGGAAGATGGCGGCCTCTTTCGCTGGGTCGCGTTGCTCACGGGGTCGAAAAATGCGGTGAAGGGTCTCGGGTTCCTGCTGGGCGCGGCGCTATTGGCGGGACTCGGCTTTGTCTGGGCGGTGTTGGTGATGGCGGCGGTGCTGGCGGTGGTTCTCGTCGCTGTTCTGATCGCCATGCCCGCGGGGCTTCCCAAGGGCAGCAAGGGGGCGAAGTTTTCGCATGTCTTTTCGACCTCGACCAATGTGAACTGGCTCAGCGCCGCGCGCGTGTTCCTGTTCGGTGCACGCGATGTGTGGTTCGTGGTCGGCATACCGATCTATTTCTACGCCGTATTGTCCGACGGCACGGAGGAGGGGAACCGCGCGGCTTTCTTCATGATCGGGGTATTCATGGCGTTCTGGATCATCCTCTATGGCGCGGTTCAAGCATCCGCTCCTCGTGTTTTACGGGCCGCGACGCGCGGCGAGGCGGATCTGGTCCGTGCCGCAAAGGGGTGGGCATGGGCCCTGGCCGTCGTCCCCGCCGTGCTGACCGGCGCGGCTTTACTGTCAGACAGCCCGCAGACTTGGCTGACGGTCACGCTTGTGGGCGGGCTTTTGGCCTTTGGTGCGATCTTTGCGGTCAACTCGGCGCTGCATTCCTACCTGATCCTCGTATTTACAAAGGCGGAGCGGGTCACGATGGATGTGGGTTTTTACTACATGGCGAATGCTGGTGGGCGCTTGATGGGCACTGTCTTGTCGGGCTTGACCTATCAGCTCGGCGGGCTCACGCTCATGCTTGCTACGGCGGCTTTGATGGTGGCGGTGTCGGCGCTGGTTGTGGGTCGTCTTGACCCGAATTCCTCTGGGGAGATCATGCCTTGAGCCTGTTTGAGCGTTATCTCTCCCTCTGGATCGCCCTCGCCATAGTGGCGGGGATCGTCATTGGCAATGCCGCACCCGCCCTCGTCGGGGCAATCGCCGCGGCCGAGGTGGCCAACGTCAATCTCGTCGTCGCGGTGCTGGTCTGGGCCATGGTCTATCCCATGATGGTGGGCGTCGATCCCGGTAGCTTGCGGGGCGTCCTCAAGCAGCCAAAGGGCCTTGCGATCACCCTGATTGTGAACTGGCTAGTCAAACCCTTTTCCATGGCCGCGCTCGGTGTCCTGTTTTTCGAAGTGGTGTTTGCTGACCTGATTGCCCCCCAAGATGCACAGCAGTATCTGGCCGGTCTCATCCTGCTTGGGGCGGCGCCCTGCACGGCGATGGTGTTCGTCTGGTCGCAACTGACCAAGGGCGACGAGAGTTACACGCTCTTGCAGGTGTCGGTGAATGACGTCGTGATGGTGTTTGCCTTTGCGCCCATCGTCGCCTTTCTCCTCGGGGTGACGAACATTTTGGTGCCGTGGGAAACACTGGTCCTGTCCGTGGGCCTCTTCGTGGTGCTGCCCTTTGCGGCCGGCTATGCTACGCGGCTTCGATTGGGCAGTGCCGAGCGGATCGACGCCTTCCGCAGTCGGGTGAAACCATGGTCTGTCATCGGGCTGATCGCGACGGTGGTGATCCTCTTCGGTCTTCAGGGGCAGGTGATCCTCGACAAACCGCAGGTCATCGCGCTGATTGCGGTCCCGATTCTGATCCAGTCCTATGGCATCTTCGCGATTGCCTATGCCGCTGCATATGCATGGGGTGTGCCTCATCGGATCGCGGCGCCCTGCGCGTTGATCGGCACGTCGAATTTCTTCGAACTGGCGGTCGCGGTCGCGATCAGTCTCTTTGGCCTGAACTCCGGTGCTGCGCTGGCGACGGTCGTGGGGGTGTTGGTCGAAGTGCCGGTGATGTTGTCGCTCGTGGCCTTTGCCAACCGCACGCGGGCAAAGTTTTCCTGACCCGCATTCTGGGTTTGATCACACAACCTTACGGGCTCTTGCTCTTCATCGTGTCGAGCATCACCCGCCAACCCGTAGGGCGCATCGTTCGCGAGGTATGGCCGTTTAAAATCGCCTTGCTCGTCGCGCTCGGGATTATCACCTTTGTCCCTGACTTCGAGCTCTGGTTCCCGCGTTTGTTGGGGTATCAGGGGTAAAGATCGGCCAGATTACGGGGCGTCGGTGTATTGTTCTTGGAGCCTCGCAAGCCTGTCGCGCGCTTTTAGCCGGTAGGAAGAGGGGGGCGCGCCCATGTATTGTTTGAACATCCGTGAGAAGAAATAGACATCTCGGTAGCCAACGTCCGCGGCGACTTCTTTGACGGACCGGCCAAATAGCAGACCGTGTTTGGCGGCCTCCATCTTTTTCAGTTCGAGAAACTTCTGCGGCGTGAACCCGAGGCGGTCGCGAAAGGCGCGTCTGAAATAGTCGCCATTATAGGGAACCGCCGCCAGTGCGGTGTCGAGCGTTGTCTCACCAATCGGGTCACCGGACAGTTTCGCCGCGCAGAGCATGATGTGCAGCGATAGGGCGTCACGGCCGTCCATGGCGCCAACAGCATGATCGCGCCAGCCCAAGAAGGCATCCTGCAGAAATGATAGGAGGATGGTCATGAAGTAGTGGTGCTGCGTCAGTGTCGTTGACCACCGTGGCACTGTGGCGTGATAATTGTGGATGAGCGGGGCGAGATAGTCCCATCCGGACAGAGTAACTTTTGGCGCCAGATCCATTTGCGACACCATGTCGACGTGGCCGAAAAGGTCGAGCGAGAAGTGCTGCGCGATACCTGTGTAGAGCGGCCCTCCGCCATGTTGCCCGCAGAAACGAGTGCCCGCAGGGATGAGCAAAGCGTCACCCGGGTGCAGGGTATGGGTCTGGTCCGCGATGTCGTAGATCGCCGACCCCGTGAGGCAGATGACGAGGTCATGGTCGGGATTCGATTTATCCACGCGCCAGTTTTCGGAATGGGACATTTTGATTGTCGAGCGCGCCAATCGGACCCGCAACGCGTCTGCGGGGATGCCATCGAAGGGGCCAGTTACGATTTCGTCCATGTTTTTGTCTTCTTCCCTTCATTTCACCGCCCGACGCCGCGTGCATAATGAACGCAAGGACGGTGTTGAGCAGTTTAGAAACAAGAAGGCCAACACCACAAGGGAGGAGACGTGCTGATCAGCATGGAAAAACGGCGGAATTCGCCGCGGGACAACTGGTTGGCGCTACACAATATGCACTTTATCGAAACTGATCATTTCAGCGGCGCGAAAGCCGTATCGGTGCGCCATGGGTGGTGAGAGCCGTTTCATGGGGCTCGCGTATGTGATGCCTTATCTGGTGGGCCTGTTGATTTTCACGGCCTTCCCGTTTTTGTATTCATTTTATCTGTCGTTCACCGATTACTCGTTGATGAGTGAACCGACGTGGGTCGGGGCGAAGAACTACGAAAAACTCTTCACGCGCGACCGGACCTTCGACAAGTCTCTCAAAGTGACGCTGATCTACGTGTTCACGACAGTGCCTCTCAAGCTGGTGTTCGCGCTGTTTATTGCGGTGATCCTGAATTACCGCCTGAAGATGATCGGGTTTTTTCGCACGGCCTACTATGTGCCGTCGATCCTGGGCGGTTCGATCGCGATTGCGGTGCTGTGGCGCTACATTTTCGCCGATACCGGACTGGTGAACATGTTTGTCACCGCGCTCGGGTTTGAAGCGATCAACTGGTTCGGGGATAAGGCAAACGCTCTTTTCACCATTACGCTTCTAAGGATGTGGCAGTTCGGCTCCGCGATGGTGATTTTCCTCGCAGCGCTGCAATCCATTGACCGGTCGCTCTATGAGGCATCCGCAATTGACGGTGCGAATGCATGGCATCAGTTCCGGTTTATTACCCTGCCGCTCATCACGCCGGTGATCTTTTTCAACATGATCATGCAGACCGTTCAGGCGTTTCAGGAATTCAACGGACCCTACATCATCACGCAGGGCGGGCCGCTAAAATCGACCTACCTGTTGCCGCTCTATATCTATGAAAAAGCCTTTAAAAACTTTGATATGGGCTATGCGTCGGCGATCGCATGGGTTCTCTTTGCAATCATCATGGTGCTCACACTCGTGGCCTTCTGGTCGTCGAAAAAGTGGGTCTACTATGCCGGCGACAAGCGGAGCTAGAGCCCATGACAACTGTATCCGAAACCATGACCACACAAGACGCCGCCCGCGCGGTGCAGGCCAAGCTGGCCCGACGTCGCCGCATCTCCGCCTCGATCCGCTACGCGATTCTGGCCGGTGTTGGTCTGATTATGCTCTACCCGCTGATCTGGCTCATCGGCGCATCGTTCAAAACCAACAGCGAAATTTTCTCGAGCCCGAGTTTTATTCCCAAAGATCCGACCCTTGACGGGTATATCGAAGGGTGGAAAACCTCGACGCCTTACACCTTTGCGCGGTTCTTCTGGAACACGTTTCTGATCATCTTCCCGAAGGTTCTCTTTACCGCGATTTCTGCGACGATGGTGGCATACGGGTTTGCACGCTTTGAGTTTCCGGGCAAAAAGATCCTCTTTGCCTCCCTGATCGCGACGCTCCTTTTGCCCAACGTCGTGACGCGCATTCCGCAATATCTTCTGTTTCGCGACATCGGCTGGCTCGACAGTTTCCTGCCGCTCTGGGTGCCGTCTGCTTTGGCGGGGGATGCGTTCTTTGTCTTCATGCTGGTGCAGTTTCTGCGTGCGGTGCCGCGCGATATGGAGGAAGCCGCGCGCGTTGACGGGGCAAATTCGCTCCAGACGTTGGTCTTTATCGTGGTTCCCTTGCTCAAACCGGCAATCATTTCGGTTTGCCTGTTCCAGTTCATGTGGACGATGAACGATTTCCTCGGCCCACTGATCTACATTTCATCGGTCGAAAAATATCCGGTGAGCCTCGCGCTTAAACTGTCAATCGACACCACGGAAGCGTTCGACTGGAACAAGATTCTGGCGATGTCCGTACTCGCCATCACACCTGCGCTTGCGGTGTTCTTCATGGCACAAAAATATTTCATCGAGGGGATTTCCTCAGGGGGAGTCAAAGGCTGATGGCGGGTCTAACGATAAGAAACGTTGAGAAAACCTACGGCAACGGGTTCAAGGCCGTGCACGGGATCAATCTCGATATTGAAGACGGTGAGTTCATGGTTTTCGTCGGGCCATCGGGGTGCGCGAAGTCCACGACATTGCGCATGATCGCGGGTTTGGAGACGATCACGGGCGGCGAGGTGCGCATTGGCGACACGATCGTGAACGATCTGGCTCCGGGCAAGCGGGGCATTGCCATGGTGTTCCAGAACTACGCGCTCTACCCGCATATGAAGGTCAAAAACAATCTCGGCTTCGGCCTGCGTCTCAAACGGCGTCCAAAGCCGGAGATTGCGGAGGCGACACAGGCCGTTTCCGGCATTCTCGAAATCGGGGAACTGCTTGAGCGGTTGCCAAAGGAATTGTCAGGTGGTCAGGCCCAAAGGGTCGCGGTAGGGCGTGCTTTGATCAAGTCACCTGACGTGTTCCTGTTTGATGAACCCCTTTCCAACTTGGATGCAAAGCTGCGCGCGTCGATGCGTGTGCGCATCACGGATTTGCACAAACGCCTGCGCGCCGAGGGGCGGCCCGCGACGGTCATTTACGTCACCCACGATCAGGTCGAGGCGATGACAATGGGTGACAGGATTTGTGTGATGAAGGACGGCCATATCATGCAGGTGGCCGATCCTGTCACGCTCTACGAGAAGCCCGCGAATGCCTTCGTGGCCGGTTTCATCGGAATGCCGGAGATGAATCTCGTCGAGAGTATTCTGGACGCGTCCAGTGGGGGGGCGAATCTGTCCATCGGCGCTCAGACCCTTGATGGGGGCACCTCATTGGGATCGCGCCTCAGCGACCAGCCGAGCGCGGTCACCGTCGGAATTCGCCCCCAGCACCTCGCACAGGTGCCGCTGGGAACGCCGAACGCCCTCGAAGGGGATGTGCGCGTGATCGAGTTCATGGGGCACGAAGTCAATTTGCACGTCGAGATCGAGGGCCATCCGTTCATCGCTGTCATCGACGCAGAAAAATACGATCGCTCGATCCAGCGCGGCGACCGTGTCGCGTTGTCCGTTTTGATCGAGCGTCTCCACGTTTTCGACCGCGCAAGTGGTTTGAACATATCGCTGGGCGGGGCCTGAGGGAGGGCCCCGTTCTACACCTGAAACCGTTTCGATAAAATCTGGGAGGATACAATGAAACGATCAACGACTGCATTAGCCACGGCACTGGCTCTCACCGCACTTTCCGCGAATGCTGCCGACCTGCGCATGAGCTGGTGGGGGGGCGATAGCCGCCACCTCGCAACGCAAGAAGCGCTCAAGGTTTGCGGAGAGAAACACGGCCACACGGTTGCGCCGGAGTTCACAGGTTTCTCGGGTCACCTCGAAAAGCTCACCACCCAGCTTGCTGGCGGCACAGAGGCCGACATCATGCAGGTGAATTGGCCATGGTTGCCTTTGTTTTCGATCAACGGTGACGGTCTTGCTGATCTGAACGCCCTGTCGGGAACACTCGATCTGTCCAACTGGACGCCCGAGCAACTCGGTGCGGCGACCATGAACGGAAAACTGAACGGCCTGCCGGTTTCGACCACCGGGCGCGTCTTTATGTTCAACAAAGCCACCTACGACAAAGCGGGTGTGCCATTGCCCAAGACCTACGACGATCTCGTGACCGCTGCAAAAGCGTTCAAGGAGAAGTTGGGCGAAGATTACTATCCTATCGATATCACCACGCTAAACGCGGTTCTGATCGTGTCCAACTATATCACGCAGAAAACGGGTAAGGACCTCATCGACCCCGCAACGAACACAGTCGCATGGTCCGAAGATGAGATCACTGAAGGTCTGAACTTCTACCAGATGCTCGTCGATAACGGTGTGATGCGTTCCTGGAAGGTGGCAACCGGATCTGGCATTTCGAACCTGTGGGAAAACCCCGCATGGTCGGAGGGTCGTATTGCCGGCTCCTATGAGTGGGACAGCACGTACTTCAAATATTCGGACACGCTTGGCGAAGGTCAGGAACTCGTGCCCGTCAACATTCTGTCCGTCGAAGGTGGCCAGACCGAAGGCGTCTATCGCAAACCTTCCATGGTGTTCGCGATCTCCCAAAATTCGGAAAATCAAGAAGCCGCAGCTCAGGTCCTGAACTGTCTGCTGAACGAGCCCGAAGGCATCGCCGCTCTGGGTGCAACGCGTGGTTTGCCAGCCTCCAAAGCGGCCTCTGCGCAGCTGACAGAAGCCGGCACGATCGATCCCATTCTCGTAGATGCCAACAACATCGTCATGGCGTCGACCGGACCGAATGTATCGCCCTTCAACGAACATCCGGAAGTCCGCTCGGTGTTCACCGACACCCTGGAACTCTTTGCCTATGGTGAAATCAGCGCAGAAGACGCGGCTGACGAGATGATCCTCGGGATCAATGAAGTTCTCGAAAAATACTAAGGCTGACTAAGTCCATAACACTACCGTTCGCGCGTCGTTCAGACGCGCGGGCGACCCACGGGGCACGCGGGCGCTGACCTGTGGCTCAATGAATTCCTATGTCACACCGGAGGCCGACGCGTGAGCGATTTCATCGATACCGTTTTGCGCCCTAGCGTTGTTACGCCGCGCTATGGCGTCATGATGCTCGGTGGCTTGCGTTACACGTCACCGCATCCTGTTTTCTATCGGCTCGACGGGCCAGAAGGCACAGTGGAAGGCGAGACAAATACGGCCGTTATCCGGCTGCCCAATTTGCGGCCCGCGCAGGACTACCGCCTCACGGCAACAGCCAATGGCGAGGTGATGACGCTGTCTTTCGAGACACCGGTTTGCGCGGGTTTGATTGATGCCCGCGACTACGGCCTGTCGCAGGAAAGCGACGATAATGCTTATGCAATCCACCGCGCTGTCGCGGCCGCTCCTGATGGGGGGACGGTCTATATTCCTGCGGGAAGATTTCAGACGACGCCGCTGTTTCCAAAGGGAAATATTACACTTCACCTCGATGCGGGCGCCGAACTCATCGCTCATTCTGATCGGGACAAATATGGCAACCTGTACCCTCGCGATCCCGATGGTCGCATGCTCGGGACGTGGGAGGGTTTGCCTGCGCGCTGTTATGCTTCCTTGGTGAGTGCGATCGATTGTAACCATTTGTCAATCGTCGGTGACGGGGTGCTGAACGGTGGCGGCGCCGAGGGTGATTGGTGGACGTGGCCCAAAGAAACGAGAAACGGCGCCCGCCGCCCGCGCACTCTCTTTGCGACGCGCTGTGCCAATCTTCAGGTGGCGGGAATAACGGTGCGCAACAGCCCGTCTTGGACGGTCCACCCGGTGCAATGCAAGGGGGCGGTTTTTTCGGGGCTGACGATCGAGAACCCGCCGGACAGTCCCAACACCGATGGTCTCAATCCGGAAATGTGTGAGGAAACTTTGATCGAAGGCGTGCGGTTTTCTGTGGGGGACGACTGCATCGCGATCAAAGCAGGCAAAAGCGGGCCAGACGGCGAGGACGACCACCTCTTTGCCACGCGCGGTGTGATCATCCGGCAATGTAGGATGGAGCGTGGCCATGGAGCGGTCGTCATTGGCTCCGAGATGTCGGGCGATGTGCGCGACGTTTCGATAGATGCCTGTGAATTCACCGGAACAGATCGTGGTCTGCGCATTAAAACGCGGCGTGGTCGTGGGGGCAGGGTGCAAAACATCCAGCTCAGAGATGTGGTCATGGATAATGTGGAGACCGCATTTTCGGGCAACGCGCATTACTTTTGCGATCCCGACGGACATTCCCGCGCTGTTCAGGACCGCAATCCTGCGCCCGTCACCAAGACGACTCCATCGGTCACAGATATTTCGATCGAGGATGTAGAAATAAATGATCTGCATGTGGCGCTCGCGGCTTTTCTGGGCCTCGCCGAGGCGCCTATTACCGGCGTCCATCTGTCAAACGTGCGCTACCGATTTGCACCCAACGCGAAAGAAGGGGTCCCACTCATGGCCGATGATGTAGCGAAGATGCGACATGTCGCGATCTGGTCAGAAAACGCGCAGATCGCTGCCGACCAAGTTGTCGAGTTGTCACCGACGGATGGGGTGCGGACATGACCCAGTTGCTGACCTATTTCGATGCATTTGCCGCGCGCCATAAACCTTACAAAGGTGGTGCGTGGTGCTACGAGGATGGTTTGGTCTATGCCGGTCTCCTCGCGCTGCATGATGCGACGGGCGAGGCGCGATGGATCGACCATGCGGAACGGATGATTGCAGGTCAAATCGGTGCCGATGGCACTCTGTCCGGATATGAACGCGACGAGTTCAACATTGACAACATTCTTCCGGGTCGTGCGGTTCTCGGCCTCTACAAAAAGACGCAAACACCGATCTACCTCGCGGCGGCTGAAGTTCTGGCGGATCAACTACGTGATCACCCAAAGACGAAATCCGGCAATTACTGGCACAAGAAACGGTATCCTTGGCAAATCTGGTTGGATGGTCTGTACATGGGCCTGCCGTTTCAGGCCGAATACGGGTTGGTGACAGGCAAGGATGATTTGGTCGAGAACGCGTTGTCCCAGATGAAACAAGGGCTCGAGGTGACTTTTGTCGAGCGGACAGGTCTATACGCCCACGCCATTGATGAGTCCCGTAAACAGCTTTGGGCGGACCCGCAGAGCGGGCAGAATGCGGCCCATTGGTCGCGCGCCATCGGGTGGCTGGTCATGGCGCTGGTGGACTTGCGCGAAATGGTCGGGGCAGAGCGGTTTGACGCCGCGGGTCTCACAGCGCCAACTCACGCGCTTCTTACGCGGTTGGCGCAGTTGCAGGGGCAGTCGGGGTTTTGGCAACAGGTGACTGACGAACCCGATCTGGCACGTAATTACGATGAAAGCTCTGCTTCGGCGATGTTTGCCTACGGGTTTCTCAAGGCGGTCCGTTTGGGCCTATGGTCGTCGCCACAAGAAGGCGAGGCCGCCTTGGATGCGCTGGTTACATGCATGATGGATGGATCGCGAGCCGCGCAAGGAGTGGGGTTTGGCGGCATCTGTTGGGTCGCGGGACTGGGTGACTACAATGGTCGTTTCAGGGACGGAACCGCGGGCTATTACGTGCGTGAGGATATCGTTGAGGACGACCCGAAAGGTGTCGCGCCTTTGATGGCCGCCACGGCGGAAGCGATCCGCGCGGGTCATCCGCTCGCTCAGCCGGGTGCATCCTATGTCGCCCCGAAAACGCGCAGCTACGGGTAAAGCACGGCGTCGCGTACTTGCGCGGCGCGCAAGCCATCGCATTTTCAATGTCGTTCGGAATTTATCTATGTGGCTGCGCCCGTTTGCGGATTTGGGCGCACGACTTAAACGAATCTTCACTCCTCAAAGTCATGTCTCATGTCTATGGCCCCATTTCGAACTGGTGAACAGGTCGAGCGGTGCCAGTAGCCGGTTACGCCGTGGGACCGATACGCGACTTGAGGAGCCTGGATATGAAGATCTTTTACCGAGTTAAGTTGGCAAAAAAACTGCCCGCAATCATGATTGGATTGACGGCTCTCGCGATCATTATCGCAAATGTCGTGTCCTATCGGGGTGCTGCCAAAATGCTCCTCGTCCAGGCTGAGGAGGGGCTACAATCCGTTGCCGAAAGCCGAGCTCTCGAGATTTCGTCGTGGTTTGACATGATCAACATCGATGTCCGGTCTCAATCCGAAAACCCGACCGTCATGACCGCGATACGCGGCTTTGGCGAAGCGTGGCGGAGCCTCCCAAGAGGCGACAAAAAGGGCTACCTGCAGAACGCCTATATCGACGAGAACCCTCACGAGACCGGCCAGAAACACAACCTCGATTTCGCCGATGACGGGTCGGCGTACAGTCAGGTGCACAAGATCTACCATAGCTATTTTCGCAAACTCGTAGAGGAAAAGGACTACAGGGACGTCTTCGTTTTCAATACGGCTGGGGAGTTGATCTATTCCGTGGCCAAAGCGCGTGATTTCGCGTCCGACTTTACCTCGGGCGAGCTTAGCGAAACGGGCCTCGGGCGTGTGATCCAACAGTCTCTGGCTGACCAGAACTCGCAAATCTATTATTCTGATTTCGAAGCCTATGGCCCTTTTAATGGCGCACCTGCGGCTTTCGTTGCCACGCCGGTTCGTGATCGCAACGGCAAAATTGTAGGTGCGATCGGCTTTCAAATGTCAAACGACCGTATCGACACCATCGTCAACCGTCGTATCGGATTGGGTGAAAACGGCGACAATTACCTCGTCGGAATGGATGGTCTCCTGCGGTCGAACCGATCCCGTGGCACCGGCGACGATGTCATCAAGACCCGCGACGACACCGAGGCTGTGCGTTTGGCGCTTTCTGGCGAGGCTGGCGTTCTTGTCGCAGAAAAGGTTGATCCCGACACTGGTAACGTCACCGAAAACGCGGTCGCCTATATGCCGTTTAAGCACCACCATGTGACGTGGGCCTTCGTTGCAGAGCAACCTGTGTCAGACATTTTGGCACCGGCAAGGCAGCTCAGAACGACCATGCTGTGGCAGGGCGCACTTATGATCCTCGTAGTTGCAGGCATCGCATATTTGATTGCGCGCGCCATCTCGCGACCTCTGACCCGCGTTGAGAAATCGATGCTGTTGGTGTCTGATGGCGACTACGACACGTCAGTTCCCGAAACCGATCGCGCTGACGAAATCGGCGGTATCGCTAAAGCACTTGATGCCTTTCGTGCCGCGCTTGGTCGGGCCCAGAGCGCGACACGCGATGGTCTCTTTAAAGGCGCCGCATTCGAAGGTTCTTCTGCTGCGCTCATGATGGTCGACCGTGATTTTAACATCACCTATCTTAACAGTGCTGCTAACGATCTCATGCAATTACAACAGGACACGTTCCGCAGCCATATTGCCTCCTTTGACCCTGATGGAATTGTGGGCACGAATATCGACATGTTCCACGCACACCCAGAGCGGGTTCGCGCCATTCTCTCAGACAAAAATAATCTTCCTTACAGTACTGATCTGAAGGTTGGTCGAACGTACTTCTCAATCTCCGTAAATGCGGTCAGCGATGCCAATGGCGAACAAATTGGCTGCGTTATGGAATGGAAAGACGTCACAGCTATTCGCACCAATGCGGCGATTATTAGTGCCCTCGAAGCGGATCAGGCGAAAGCCGAATTCGACCTCGACGGATGTCTGGTTGCGGCAAATTCGAATTTCACCGAGATTCTTGGAGAAACACCTGAAACGTTGCAAGGTCGCAGTCAGGCAGAGATCTTTGATTTTGACCCCGTAAAGGCTGAAAAACATGGTGCGATTTGGGATCGGGTGCACGACGGGGAGAGCATCTATGGTCGTTTCAACCTGCGCGGAAAGGATGGTGCTGCGTCCATGCTCGACGGAACTTTCTCACCCATCAAAGACGCGAACGGTAAGCCTGTCGGTCTTATCCTGGTCGGCAACGACGTGACCGAGAGTCAAACCGCACTGCGTGAAGCAGAAGAGCTTCAATTGCGCACGAAAGTCGAACAGGACAAAGTCGTTGACGGGCTTCGTGTGGGCCTCAAGCGGTTGGCGGAAGGCGATCTTATGTCGCGCATTGAGACACCATTTGCCCCTGAATATGAAACGCTGCGGTCCGATTTTAATCTCGCAATGGAAAACCTCTTCGGTGCCATGCGAAGTGTGGTTGAGAACGCTGACATGATCCGCGGTGAAGCGTCAGAAATTTCGAACGCAGCGGACGACCTTTCCCGGCGTACGGAAAAGCAAGCAGCGACATTGGAAGAAACCGCAACTGCCCTGGACGAACTCACATCCTCTGTGAAATCTGCCGCAGACGGCGCTCACCACGCTAGCGACATGGTCAAGTCCGCGAAAACGAATGCCGAGAACTCTGGACAAATTGTTCAGGAAGCTGTCGAGGCGATGAGCCAGATTGAAACCTCTTCGAACCAGATTTCCAAAATTACGTCTGTAATCGACGATATCGCGTTTCAAACCAACCTTCTTGCACTCAATGCAGGCGTCGAAGCCGCGCGAGCCGGCGAAGCGGGGCGCGGTTTTGCAGTGGTTGCTTCGGAGGTCCGCGCGCTTGCCCAGAGATCTTCGGATGCGGCCAGAGAAATCAACGATCTCATTTCCAAGTCTGGCGTCCTCGTCAAACGAGGGGTTGGATTGGTCGGTGAGACCGGTGATGCGCTACGGGGGATCGTCACCTCTGTTACTGAGATTGCGAACAACGTCTCCGAGATTGCTGTTTCTTCAAAAGAACAGTCGGCTGGCCTCGCCGAGATCAATGCTTCCGTTAACCAGCTTGATCAAGTGACGCAGCAGAACGCGGCGATGTTCGAGGAAACGACAGCCGCCAGCCATGCGCTTACACGTGAAGCGGAGAATTTGACGGTGACGACGTCGCGGTTCTCGATCGGGGCCGCAAATGCCGCAAATTCGACCGCGCCGGTTCATGTCGATTTCAAGGCAGCCAAAGCCGCCGAGATCCAACGTGCTGCAGGCCCAGCCGTCAAGCAAACGGTCAACGCACCCACTCCTAAGCAAGTCGTAGAAGACGATTGGGAAGACTTTTGAAAGAGGGAAGGCCTCGCCACGGACGCTATTAGACACAGAATTTAGTCTCCAAAGGGAACTGACGTGCCGAAAATCAAGACCCTGATCGTCGACGATTCACCAACCATGCGGCGTTTGATCCGCAATATTCTTGAACGTGACGAGCGTCTGGAAGTTGTCGCAGAAGCGGAGACAGCCCGAGCTGCGAGAGACGCGGTAAATCGCTTTAGACCCGATGTCATGACGTTGGATGTCGAGATGCCAAATATGAATGGCCTCGAGTTTCTCGAAAGACTGATGCGCCATCGTCCCATGCCTGTCGTTATGGTGTCGACTTTGACTAAGCAAGGGAGCGACACGGCGGTCAAAGCTATGTCATTGGGCGCAGTTGATTGTGTCGAAAAACCACGCGCGGGTGCGTCGAATGACGATTTCAGTGCACTTTCCAACATCGTAGCAGTTGCTGCAGGTGCCAATGTACTGAACGTCAATTCGCGGACGAGTTACACACCAACGCTCTCGGGAAATGAATACAGCAAGATTTGTTTGATTGGTGGCTCCACGGGAGCGGTGGATGCAATCGAGCAAATCCTAAGAGTTTTCCCAGTGGATTGTCCTCCGACCATAATTACCCAGCACATGCCGGAGCACTTTCTCGCCAGTTTTGCCGCGCGGCTAGACACTTTGATGGCCCCGAAAGTACGACTGGCGCGCGAAGGTGATAGTATGGAAAAAGGTCATGTACTAATCGGGCCAGGTGGCCAACATCACGTCAACTTCTCGGGGTCAAAAGTGCCTCGGATCCGTTTGACAGAGGGTCCAAAGGTGTCTGGGCACAGACCGTCCGTGGATTCCATGTTCCGATCCGCTGTTCCATACGCAAAGAATGTTGTTGCGGCTATTTTGACAGGCATGGGCCACGATGGCGCTGCCGGCCTGCGCGAGTTGCGTGACAACGGTGCAACGACGATTGGACAGTCGAAGGAGACTTGTGTCGTTTTCGGGATGCCCCGCGTGGCGGCTGAACTCGGAGGCATTCAATCTTGGTGCGACATATCTGACTTAGGAAAAACTCTTTTGAGAGATGCGTTAAGCCATCGCAAAGTGGGTCCGGTATGAACCAAATCTTCAAAATGCGGTCCTCATGCCCAAGCACATATATTGCACAGGGCGAGTTTGCCATTTCCGCCGAGCCAGGGGCCGTCATTTCAACCATTCTGGGGTCTTGCGTAGCAACCTGTTTGTGGGACCCAGTGATGGCCTTGGGAGGAATGAACCATATTCTTCTGCCGGGGGAACCCTCTGCGAACTCGGATGCGAGTTACTTTGGGGCGGCTGCGATGGAGCAATTGATAAACGCTCTAATTCGCGAAGGCGCGGACAAGAGCCGTTTGCGGGCCAAGGTATTTGGCGGAGCAGAAATGTACCGTGGCCTCACAAAAGCCGGAAACCTGAATGGCGTCTTCGTTTTGGACTACCTCGGCCGTGAGAGAATTACTTGTGAAGCACAAAGCATCGGCGGTTCGCTGGCAAGGCGTGTCGAGTTCTTTCCGCAGTCGGGCGCGGCCCGTCAACGGTTCGTGGAAGACACTCACATTCCTGAGATACGACCAGCAAAGGTTGAAACGAATGATATCGAATTGCTTTGAAGTGTTCCTAGCCTCATGAAAATGAGTGGCCGATTGGGCGTGTACATTTGTGGAAAATGGGCCATTGGATGTGTATCGATCCAATGCGAAAAGCTGCACGTTAACCAGATTAGCGGGCTCCTGCTCCACCTTAACAGGCACGCGATACCCTAGGTGAGCAGGGATTTTTGCAGCGGTATAGATTTAGACTTTGCCAGTGCTCACATCTGCCCCTTCCATCAACCTAAAACCAAGCGACCTCACCTGAATCGTCGGCTGAAAGTGCGAAGGGAGTGTCGACATTGTCAAATAGCTTGTGCGCCAAATGGCGAAGATTGATGAGCTCCGACAGTGCAGAAGTGTCGATCTCTTCAGTCGAGCCATGCGCGGATATATGGCCCATGACCCTCTGCAAGTCGTCCAGCGTCTGATGAAGCCTGTCAATTGCTTGAAGACTACGTTGAACAGATGTTGGAAGAGTTGCGGTTGCAGCAAGGGCGGGCCCCAATGCAATTTGAACTTCCGCGGACAACATCGTTAACGCGATAATTTCGTCCTGAATGCGTTGGACAAGTGTCGTGAGGGGAATGGATGTGGGATTGGCCGCATCGGATATGTGACTAAACTTGTGATTTGCGATCGACATTACAGTTTACCCACAATGGCTTCTATAGCTTGTCGCAGGCGCGGCGGGTCAAATGGTTTTTTAAGGAAGTTGTTCATCCCCAATCGCTTTCCCGTTTCGATGATCTCGCGATCCGCGCGGCCGGTTATGAGCAAAAAACCCACGCCCCGCGTTGCTGCATTAGTGCGAAGAGCATGCAGGAGTTTCAGCCCGTCCATACCAGGCATGTTGAAATCGGAGATCACGAGATGCACAGGCGCACTGGCCATCTTTTGCAACGCTGTTGCACCATCCGCAGCACTTGAGACGTTTCTCACGCCAAATGAATCCAGTGCATTGGTAAGTAGTCCGCGGCTGGTCGACATATCGTCAACGACCATGACTCGAAGTTGGTCTCTCAATGCCATGTTTTTAGCCCCCGATCTTGGGTGTCATTTTGTGTTACGCTTTCACGAGATTTTCCGACCTGGTAGGTGGTTATCCCGCAACTTGTGAATACATCGGATTTGTCGGAGCTTAATCGTTCTGAGTGGCCAAGCATCATCCACCCATTTGGTTCAAGTGCGTGCGCAAATCTGTCGAAGAGCTTAGATTGCGCCGCCGCGTCAAAATAGATAATCACATTTCTACAGAAAATTACGTCAAAACTCTGCTTCATTGGCCAATTGCCATGTAAATTCAACTTGTTAAACCGAATGAGGTTTTTCAGGTTCGCATGGGCTGTCAGGGTCTCGACTCCGCAATCCATCGAGCGATCGAAAAACTTGTCCTTAGTGCTCTCATCAAGTCCAGAGATAAGGGTGCCTGTGTAGGCGCCGCGCCTCGCTGTTTCCAGAACCTCGGGATCAATGTCAGTGGCGAGAATGCGAACGTCCTTATTCGCGAGGCTTGGATCAAACTTGAGAAGGGTGATTGCGATTGAGTAGGCTTCTTGTCCGTTGGAGCAGCCAGCGGACCAGATTCTCAAACGACCATTGCTTTCAAGACGCGGTCGGATTTTGGGTAGGATGACTTCCGTGAGAAACTTGAAATGATGCTCTTCACGGAAAAAATGAGAAACATTTGTCGTCAACGCGGAAATGAATGCCGACATTTCTTCACCGACCTCAGCGTTTTCCAGGTAGTCGAGGTAGGCGTCAAAAGTGGTGATGCGAAGGGCCCTTAACCGGCGTGTGAGGCGCGATTTTATCATCGAGACTTTGGATTTCGAAAGCTGGAGACCCGCTTCGCGTTCGGCGATGCGTGCGATCCGGGCAAATGCCCGATCGGAAATGTCGCTTTCGATTGCACCAGTCAATGGTGTTTGGGCGAGTGCGTTCACGCGGCTTCCTCATCTCGGGGGGGGAATACGGATGCCAAATCCAAGATCCGGATCATCCTGTCGTCCACGACTGTCAACGCAGAGACGAATGTGTGCGCCTGGTCGGCCGCGAGGTCGGGTGGGGGCTGCATTTCGTCATGTGGAATTGCCAATATATCGGAGACTGCATCGACCATTAAACCAGCGGTACGACCGCCAAAATCGACGACAATGATTACGTTTCGCTCCGATTCTACCCCGTTCTCCAATCCCAATCGCGCAGCGAGATCGATGATGGGGAGGACAGTGCCGCGCAAGTTGATGACGCCTTTTACGAAAGACGGTGAATGGGGTAGGGACGTGGCCTTGGCAGAACCCCTGATTTCGCGCACTGACATGATATCAACGGAGTAATCCTGATCACCGACACGAAAGGAAAGCAGTTCGACGGAGTCGGAATCGATGTGTTTGTTTTGTTCTGTCATCGCTAAGCCTCCAAAGCGAACTGCGATTTCGGTGATTTAGTGCGGCCAGATGCCTGACCTACGAGGTCAACAGGGTCCAGTATGAGTGCGATTTGGCCGTCTCCCAAGATTGTGGCTGCTGCGATGCCAGGGACCCGACCATAGCTCGCCTCCAATCCCTTGATGACGACCTGGCGTTGGTCTTCGATTGCGTCGACCACCAGCGCGGCATGGTTGCCGTCTTCCTGTCCAATGAGAAGGACGATGCCGCCGACGTAGGACTCGCAGGGTGTCCGGTAGCCGAGTTCGGCCCCCAAATCCAAAAGCGGGACGAAACCGCTCCTGATTTGCACAACGTGTGTTTCAGGGCCGAGAGCTTTGAGGTCATTGTCGGTTAAGGTGAGCGTCTCAAGGATTGCGTTTAGGGGAACTACCAATGTCTCTCCCGCCACGCGCACGACCATACCGTCGAGCACTGCGAGCGTTAGGGGCAAGGAGATCGAGAATGTCGTCCCTTTCCCTTCCTGAGATGTAATCGTAATCCGGCCACCCAGTGCTTGGATCGCGCTTCTGACAACGTCCATACCCACGCCGCGACCGGAGAGGTTTGATACCTCGGCGGCAGTCGAAAAGCCTGGCATGAATAGTAAATTGTCGATGTCGCTGTCTGACAGAGCGGCGTCTTCAGAAATGAGACCCTTTTCAACTGCTTTTTGGCGGACCCGTGCGCGATTAATGCCAGCGCCGTCATCGGCCACTTCGATCAATATGCGCCCCGACCGATGCCGGGCTGTCAAGGTGACGTGACCCTCTGCAGGTTTGCCTGCGGCCAGTCGTTGTTCTGTGGTTTCGAGCCCGTGGTCGACGGCGTTTCGGATCATATGTGTCAGAGGATCCGCAAGACGCTCGATAACCGTTTTATCGACCTCGGTGTTTTCGCCATCGGTGTGTAAACGCGCGTCTTTCCCAACGGACGCCGAGGATTCGCGGACAATTCGACCCATGCGTTGGAACAGCGATTTGATCGGCTGCGCGCGGATCATCATCACAGATTCCTGAATGTCGCGTGTAAGTTGCTGGAATTCCTCAAGGCCCGTGGAGACGGGTGAATTTGGCTGCAAGCCGGCTTCGGTGACTGATTGGCTCAGCATGGCTTGGTTGATGACGAGTTCGCCGACGAGATTCACCAACCTGTCGATCCGCTCGAGATCGACTCTCACCGTTGCACGCGGCTGGGTGGGGGTGGGCGGTGTCCTTGGTGGTGTTGAGGCGGATGTTTCGTCTTCCGTTTGCGGCGTGGGGGCGTCCGGAGTTGCAACGGTTTCCACTATGGGCGCGGGTTCCGGTCCCTTTGGGGCCTCTACGACCGGTTGGGCAGATGGGAGGTCTTCTGGCGCAGTTGGGGGGGACGGCGCGATGGGTAGGTCCGCCAAGCTGGATTGAGCCATATCTATTGATGATTGATCATCTTCTGCCGGGTTTGCGCCCGACAGGGGGGTGATTACGAGTTCGCACAGGCCTTCGACAAACTCGAAAACTTCAACGACTGCTTGATGATCTTCCTCTGTCGCAACTTCAATGTCCCAAGTCAGGTAAGCGACTTCGGGGTCGAAGTTTGGGAGATCAGGGATCGCGCTGCAATCACAGGTGAGAGTGATATCGCCAAGGTCACGCAGGGCGCGAAGCAGGTAAAGTGGTTCATTTCCAGAGGTGTAGAGGGCGACATGCGGTTTGAAGGTGACGCGAAAGCCACTGCGTGCCTCAGAACCCGCTCCATCGATCGGTTCGGGAAATGGTTCCAAATCCGGCAGGTCGGGTAGATCCGGCAGTCCACCGTCGCCACTAAAATCCAGCGTCAGCGTCGACGGGGTGAAGTCGAGCTCTTCTTCGACCTCTTCTTCAATTCCCACCAACAGTTCGAGTTTTTCCAGGACGGGCGCAGTTACGGCCTCATCCACAGGTTCATCGTCGCGGGCGGCCCTTACGAGATCGCCCAGAATATCCGCGCAGGAAAAGAAGAGGCGGATCGTCTCGGCATTCGGGTGGAACCGTTCGGCGCGCACTTCGTCCATGACAGTTTCAAAGCGATGCGCAAAGGCGACGAGATCATCGAGTCCAAAAGCCCCGGCACCGCCCTTTATCGAGTGGACCGCGCGAAAAACGACATTGACGGTTTCCGGGTCGGTATCTCCGTCGACCATTAGCTGAAGCCCGTCTTGCAGGCTTTCGAGCAGTTCTTCGGCCTCAATAAAGAATGAGGCGCGGATTTCAGCCATCGGGTCGGACATAGGTGCTCCCTATCCTGCGACCATTTGGAGAGCTTTGACGAGTTTGGCCGGATCGAATGGTTTGACGATCCAACCGGTTGCTCCCGCAGCGCGAGCTTTCGCTTTCAATTCGTCTGCACTTTCGGTGGTGAGAACGAGAATTGGCACGCGGCTCCATTTTTCCTCGGAGCGGATCGCGTTGATAAAGCCGAAGCCGTCGAGGCGGGGCATGTTGATGTCGGTAATGATCACGTCCGGCTCGATGGTTTTGAGCACTTCAAGACCGTGTTCGCCGTCCTCTGCGAGGTGCGCAGTGAAGCCGGCAGAGGAAAGGGCGAGGTTCAGCATATCACGCATCGTGCGGCTGTCGTCGACCGCGAGGACTTCGAGGCTCATGTCCATGTCTCCGGTTGGGTCAGGGTTTCGGGTGAAAAGCCGAAAAGGCTGAGCATATCGACACAGCTATCGGAAGCGTTGGCCAAACGCGTTTTCTTGCCGGAACCTGCACGAGTTTTAACAGTCGACAAAATAGCCTGAAGGGGCAGGGTGCCCATATGACGGACCTGAGCCGCATCAAGAACGAGGTCGTCATCGTCGACGGCCCCGATATCGGCGAGCAGCGGAACTACAGATTGGTAGTCGAGGCGGTCGGGGAGTTGCACATGGACTGTCATCCGCGCGCGCCCCATTTACCGAGGGTCATATACATCCGAACAATCCCTTACATCTCCGGTCACGAAAACCTGTGTAAGGGGGAGTGCGTTAAGACGAGGTTACGGGGACCAAAATGGCTTGGGTCCGTGCCAAAATATGCCCCGACTTAAAGACCCGTTTGTCAGATGGTTTTAGGGAAACAGGTGATGGAGGTGCGACGCACAGCCCGTTAGCGCGGCGTAATCGTCTTCGATGACCGATACCGAAAAGTTCTTCATAAAACCGGCAAAGCGACCTTTGTCGCGGAACGCTTCTTTGAAACCGAAACGGTCGAAATAGGGTGTCATAGCGCGCGCAACGCCACCGATGAGGTACACGCCACCGAAGGGCAACTGGATCAGCGACAGGTTGCCCGCGACTGTGCCCAGAACCTTGATGAACAAATGCGCGGCTTCGTCGGCGCGGGGGTCGTTGCCTGCGCTGACCGCCTCCATAATCTCGGCGGCGGACTTTTCGCGAGTGTCGCCAACTTCGTTTCCGAGGAAGAGATAGACGCGCTCAAGTCCCCGTCCGGACAGAACATCTTCGACTGCAGGGAAGCCGTGGGCGGTTTCAACGAACTGGCAGAGGCGCAATTCGCGCTCGTTGCGGATAGGCAGGTTGGCATGTCCGGCTTCGGATGGGGGCACAAAGGACCCTTTGCCAGTGTCGAACACCGGAGCCGCGTTAAAACCAGTGCCGACGCCCACAACGAGGCGGACGGCATTTGATGCCGCTTCGGGGCCTTCGATGACCCGCCGGATTTTGTCATCATTCACATGGCCAATTGCATAGCCCTGTGCCTGCAAGTCATTGAGGATTGCCACATGTTCTGCGTGGGCGGCTCGACGAAGGGTATCGGAGTCGATGGTCCAGTCGAGGTTTGTCATCGTGCCGACGCCATCACGCACGGGTCCGGCGACCGCGACACAGGCACCTTTGCAATCTACATCGCCTTCTTCGGAAATGTATTTGCGCAGCACACTCTCGAGGCCGGGAAAATGGCGGTTCGCATATTTGCGGACCGTTTCGGGCAGCAAAACTGTGCCGTCTGCCAGAGCGACGCGCGTGTTGGTCCCTCCGATATCGGCGACAAGGGAGAGGGTGTTGGCAGGATGCTTGCTCATGGATCAGTCCCGACTCAGGAATTCTTTGAGCATGTGGTAAGAGGCTTTGGGGGTGCGCTTCAAGGTGTCGAAGTCCACATGCACGATGCCAAAGCGTTTCTCATACCCTTCCGCCCATTCATAGTTGTCCAATAGCGACCAGTAGAAGAAACCCTTCAGGTTCGCCCCGTCGTCGATCGACTTTTTCATGGCCGCGAGGTGGGATTTGATGAAATCGCATCTTTCAGGGTCATTGACCGCCCCGTTGAGGATGTGATCCTCCCAAGCCATACCGTTTTCGGTCACATAAATCGGCAGGTCACCGACGTATTTATCTGACATGCGGGTGATGAAGTGGTGCAGGCCCTCGGGATAGACTTCCCAACCCATCTGCGTGGTCGCGCGGTGTCCGGGAACATCGCGGTTCGGGGGCCATGCGGTGGCCGCGGGGTCATGGGCATGAATGTGGCGCGTGTAGTAATTGACGCCGAGCCAGTCGAGCGGTTGGTTGATATGGCTCTTCATATCGGCCTGCCACCCTTTGGGCATATGCGCCTCAAAGCCTTCCATGGCCTCGGAAGGGTAGGTGCCTTTGGTGATCGCCTCGATGAACCAGCGATTGAAAATCGCATCGGCGGTTGCGGCCGCCTTTTGATCTTTCGGGTCTTCAGTCGCGGCTTCGCAATAGTCGAAATTCAACACGATCCCGAGGTTGTCGCGGCCTTTGGCGCGCAGGCGGTTCATCGCCTCGCCGTGGGCTTTGAGAACATGGTGCATGGCGCGGGCGGTGGCACGTATGTCGCGCATTCCGGGCGCGTGGGCGCCGTAGAAGTGCGACAGAAAGGCGACGCACCAAGGTTCATTGATGGTCGCGATCGATTCCATGCGATCGCCGATGCGCCCGTCGATGACCTCGACGTAGTCTCCAAACCAGTTGTGGACATCCGGGTGCGTCCAGCCGCCGAGATCCGCCAAAGCGGCGGGCATTTCCCAGTGGTAGAGCGTTTGGCAGGGCTTGAGGCCGCGCTCCAGAAGAGCGTCGGTCAGACGGTCATAGTAGTCGAGGCCGGCTTCGTTTACCTGACCGCGACCTTCGGGAAGAACCCGGGCCCAGCTGGTCGAAAAACGGTAGGCATCAAAGTTGCCCTCCATCAAAAGGTCGAAGTCTTCGCCATAGCGATGATACTGGTCGCAGGCCCGCGAACCGTCTTCGCTGCGCACCACATTTCCCGGAGTTGCGGCGAAGGTATCCCAATGTGTTGGACCCGCGCCGCCAAACCCGTGTCCTTCGACCTGATAGGCTGCGGTTGCTGCGCCAAACAGAAAACCTTCGGGAAAATCGTTGCGGGTCAAGGTCATAGGCTCTGTCCTTTATAAGGGCGCGACGTTCGGCGGGAACGCGAATTTATTCTCTATCCGGCAATGGACCGGCTTTTGTCGTCTCTACCTAATATACGGGCTTGATAGCAAGGCCAAAGCGCTTTGATACCTAAACCTGCGGGCAGGCTATTCCACGATTGTCGGCTAGGACTGTGGGGCGGGTCCAGTCGTTTCGCCGATGATCAAATCCGCGTCCAGGAGTTCGTGGCGCACCGGCGTAGACGGGTCCGCGATCTTTTGCATCAAGAGTTCGGCGCACATGCGGCCCGCCTGGCGCACAGAGGATCGCGTCGCTGTGTAAATGGGCTCTTTCCCGCCATTTCTGAGGTAGGAGAGGTCGTCGTCGTGAATAATGAGTGACACATCTTTCCCCAAAACGAGCGCGCGTTCGTCGAGCGCGCGTCGGGCCCCGAAAGCCGGAATGATCGAAGATGTCAAAAGTGCTGTCGGCGGTTCGGGCCCGTCGAGGAGGGCGTTCGTGGCGGCATAGCCGTAGCTCTCTGTCATTTCCTCCGCACGGCACAAGGCGGGGTCTTCTTCGATGCCGTAGGCGGCGAGGGCGCGTTTGTAACCCGCCCTACGTTTGGCGGCAAAATCCATGTGCTCCAACCCGTTGATCAATCCGATACGCCGGTGACCGAGATCGAGTAGGAACCGTGTAGCGCGTTCGAAGGCGCGGGTGTTGTTCATGTCGACCCAAGAGTACGAGTCTTCGTCATCGCCACCGGAGCGGCCATGGACCACGAAGGGCATGTTGATTCTGCGCAGCAATTCGATCCGCGGGTCATTGATGGCAGGTCCATGAACAATGACTCCATCGACGGAACCTTTGCTCGCGATTTTGCGGTAGGTTTCTGCTTCCTGATCTACGGGAACGACCGAGATCAACATGTCATAGTTTTCGCGGGAGTAGATTTCGGATGCGCCGGCAAGGAAGTCTGTGAAAACGGGGTTCACAACCTCATGTTCCAGTGACAGGGGGATTACATGGCCGACTGCGTGGCTTCGCCCCGTCGCGAGGCTTCGCGCGCGCGTGTTCGGGGTGTAGTTGTGGTCCTTTGCTGCGAGCATTACTTTTTTGCGCGTGGCTTCCGAGACTTCTGGATAGCCGTTGAGGGCGCGTGACACGGTGGTCTGCGAAAGCCCCAACAGTTCCGACAACTCTTTCAGATTCATGCTCGCCCCTCCCGCATGTGTTCTATTTTGTCGTTGGACAAGACTAGAACGTTTCCCGAGCTAGGGTAAAGCGTATCAACTCGTATCAAGCTTGGAAGCCCGGGATTTAACAGCGTAAACGTTTTAGATAAAAAATCAACGAAATCAGACGCCAAGATTGGGGTCATGTCATTGACACGCACGTCGAACTAGCAGAAGAAATACAGCGATCAAAGCGCTTTGAAGTGACGACTTGTCACGCAGCGCGAGGATTGGATTGATTCCTTATCCCGTGGTGCTACGCTTTCGATCGAAACGAACGCTCTGCCTATGCAGAGCATCAAGCTGGGAGGCTACCAATGAAACATACATTCCTAACCGGCGCGGCCGCTCTTGCCCTCATGGCAGGCGGCGTGCAGGCAGATAATCTCACCATCGCTGGCCCGTGGATCGGTGCCGACGAAGAGCAGGTTCAGAAAGTTCTGGACGTATTCCGTGAGCAGTCCGGCCACACCGTGTCCTACGTCGGTTCCGACAGCTTCGAAACGCAGATCGTGATCGATGCCGAAGCCGGTTCCGCACCAAACATCGCCGTATTCCCGCAGCCCGGCCTTGCCGCCGATCTCGCATCGCGCGGTTTCCTGACGCCGCTTGCTGATGGCACCGGCGACTGGGTTGCTGAAAACTACGCTGCTGGTCAGTCCTGGGTTGATCTGGGCACCTATGCGGGTGCCGACGGCGAAGACCACCTCTACGGTTTCTTCTACAAAGTCGACCTGAAATCCCTCGTTTGGTATGTGCCTGACAACTTCGCGGATGCTGGCTACGAAGTGCCGACAACCATGGAAGAGCTCAAGGCGCTCACACAGCAAATCGCCGATGATGGCGAAACTGCATGGTGTGTGGGTCTGGGATCCGGTGGTGCAACCGGTTGGCCTGCAACCGACTGGGTTGAAGACCTGATGCTGCGCACGCAGTCGCCAGATGTCTACGACAAGTGGGTTTCCAACGAAATCCCGTTCAATGATCCTGCCGTCGTCGGCGCGATCAACGAATTCGGTTGGTTCATTCAGGACGACTATGTGTCCGGTGGTCAGGCAGCGGTTGCTTCCACGGACTTCCGTGATAGCCCCAAAGGCCTCTTCAGCGTGCCTTCGCAGTGCTACATGCACCGTCAGGCATCCTTCATCCCCGCCTTCTTCCCTGAAGGTACGGTTGTTGGTGAAGACGCTGACTTCTTCTACTTCCCTGCCTATGCCGAAAAAGATCTCGGTTCCCCGGTTCTGGGCGCTGGTACCCTTTGGGCAATCACGAGCGATGCACCCGTTGCACATGAGTTCGTTGAATTCCTGAAAACACCTGCCGCTCACGAAGCATGGATGGCGCAGAAGGGTTTCCTGACACCGCACAAAGGCGTAGACACATCTGTGTTCTCCGACCCGACCCTGAAAGCGATGAACGACATTCTTCTGTCCGCCACGACTTTCCGCTTCGACGCATCTGACCTGATGCCCGGTGGTGTGGGCGCTGGTTCCTTCTGGACCGGTATGGTTGACTTCGCCGGTGGCACGCCAGCTGAAGAAGTTGCGGCCGAGATCCAGGCCAGCTGGGACAGCCTGAAGTAAGCAGTCGACCAGATTATCGCGCAATCCGGGGAGTGTTCCCGGGTTGCGCATCCTAGTTTGTATGCAGGTTGCTATCCGAAGTTCGCGTCTGCGCGGCCTTCGCATCGCAACCGACTCCGAAATAGATGAGTTGGGACAGGTTTCTGCGTTCCGGTCGCGATTGAAGGGAAGGATTGGATAATGCATCCAGCAGTATTGGCACTTGTCACGATCGCGGTCGGAGTCGGTGCATGCATCGGCTATTTCTATTTCTCCAACATCATCCTCGATAAATTCATTTTCCCGGCCAAGGGTCCGAACGCAGGGCGCAATATCAACCGCGCCAACATGGTGCGGCCTTGGCTGTTCCTGTTTCCGGCCCTTTTCGCGCTGACGCTCTATCTGGCCTATCCGGTCTTTGAAACGCTTCGCCTGTCTTTGACGGACCGGTCGCAGGGCGGTGCCTTTGTCGGTCTGGACAACTACAGACAGATGGCAAAGGAGCCTAAGTTCTGGGAAGCGATGCGCAACAACATGCTCTGGCTTATTGTTGTGCCGGCGGCATCCACGGCTTTTGGTCTTCTCGTGGCGCAGCTTACCGACCGGATCAAATGGGGTAGTGTCGCGAAATCGATGATCTTTATGCCGATGGCGATTTCCTTCGTGGGTGCGGCTGTGATCTGGCGGCTGGTTTACCACGCGAACCCTATCGACGTTGATCAGATCGGCATTTTGAACGCAGCCTATCTCATGCTGGGCGGTGATGAACCCCAGCAATGGTTGACCAAGCTGTTCTGGAACAACTTCTTCCTCATGATCGTTCTGGTCTGGATCCAGACCGGTTTTGCGATGGTTATTCTGTCCGCGGCGCTACGTGGCGTGCCGGAAGAGACCATCGAGGCGGCCATTGTGGATGGCGCCAACCCGTTTCAGGTCTTCTTTCGCATCAAGGTACCACAGATCATGGGCACGATCGTGGTGGTGTGGACGACAATCACGATCGTGGTCCTGAAGGTCTTTGATATCGTTTTCGCAATGACGAACGGTCAGTGGGAAACGCAGGTTCTGGCAAACTACATGTATGACAAACTCTTCCGCGCCAGCGATTGGGGCGTAGGCTCGGCCGCAGCGATGGTGATCATGCTTCTCGTCATGCCGATCCTCGTGTGGAACGTCTACAATGCCCGTAAAGAAATGAAGTAGGGGCAGGGACATGGATAATATCGCAGGCAGCAAACCAACCCTGACATGGGCCGTTCACATCTCCGTCGCGATACTCGTCGTGCTTTGGATGATGCCCACCGTGGGCCTCCTGATTTCGTCGTTTCGTACGGCAGACCAGATTTCGACATCGGGGTGGTGGAAGGCGTTGTTTCCCCAAGAGCAGAGCATTCTGGTGCGCACCGCATCGTCGGATGACCAGACGCAGGACGGTGATCTGTGGGTGATCGAGGGCAATCTGTTTGCCCAAGAGGGGCTTGAGCAGGGCGAGATTTCGCGCTGGGGCGTTTCATCGCGTGATATTGCCGCCTACGCTGCCGGTGAAACGGCCGATTTGGAAGAAGTTGGCCGGTTGATGGTCGCGCAGAGTGGTGACTACCGGTTTGAAAACGAAGCGCCATTCGAAACTGCACGCGGTGAGCGAATTTACATTACCGCCGTAACACCACCCGAATTCACCTGGGACAATTACCGCACCGTGTTGTTTTCTAGCAATGCGCGCGGCGGGATGGGCAAAGCGTTTTTCAATACGATGACCGTAACCATACCTGCGACGGTGATCCCGATCCTGATCGCGGCATTCGCCGCCTATGCTCTGGCTTGGATGGACTTCCCCGGTCGCGCGCTATTGATCGCGTTCATTGTGGCGTTGCTGGTTGTGCCGCTCCAACTCGCGCTGATCCCGTTGTTGAAGCTGCACCTGCAAATCGGGATAGGCAAAGGATATCTCGGGGTCTGGTTAGCGCATACCGGATTTGGTCTACCGCTCGCGATTTATCTGTTGCGCAACTACATGGTGGGATTGCCCAAGGACATCATTGAAAACGCGCGCGTTGACGGGGCTACGGATTTCCAGATTTTCACCAAGATCATCCTGCCGCTCTCTTTCCCCGCGCTCGCATCCTTCGCGATTTTCCAATTCCTGTGGACGTGGAACGACCTTCTCGTGGCGATGGTCTTTTTGATCGACAGCACGGGGGAGACCACCGTCATGACGCGTCAGATTGTTGAGCTCCTCGGTACGCGAGGCGGCAATTGGGAAATCCTCGCAACGGCGGCCTTTGTGTCCATCGCGGTGCCGCTCGTTGTCTTCTTCGCAATGCAGAAATACCTCGTGCGCGGTCTTTTGGCCGGGTCCGTTAAGTAGAAAGATACCCAACTGACATGAACGTCATTTCAGGAACCGAAAACATGGCCTCGAAATACTCCCGCGACCCCGATTGGTGGCGTGGTGCGGTCATCTACCAGATCTACCCACGCTCCTATCAGGACAGCAATGGCGATGGAGTGGGTGACCTGCTCGGTATTGTGAAGCGTCTTCCCTATATCGCGTCGCTTGGTGTCGATGCGATCTGGATTTCTCCGTTCTTCACATCTCCGATGAAGGACTTCGGGTATGACGTGTCGGATTACTGCGATGTGGATCCGATGTTCGGCTCGCTCGCCGACTTTGACGCGGTGATCGAGACCGCCCATAGCCTCGGCGTGAAGATCATGATTGATCTTGTTCTCAGCCATACCTCCGACCAGCATCCTTGGTTCAAGGAAAGCCGTGCCTCAAAGGACGGCGATAAATCCAACTGGTATGTCTGGGCGGATGCAAAGCCTGACGGAAACCCGCCCAACAACTGGCTGTCGATTTTCGGTGGCCCCGCGTGGCAATGGGACGGCGGACGCATGCAGTATTACATGCACAACTTCCTGACCTCGCAGCCGGATTTGAACTTCCACGAACCCGAGGTGCAAAATGCACTGCTGGACGTCGCCCAATTCTGGCTTGAGCGGGGCGTGGACGGTTTCCGTCTCGACACGATCAACTTCTACTTTTGTGATCAGGAGCTGCGCGACAACCCCGCGCTGCCCCCCGAGAAACGCAACGCCTCCATCGCGCCAGCGGTCAATCCGTACAACTGGCAAGAACATCTCTACGATAAAAACCGTCCCGAAAACTTCGCGTTTTTGCGCAAACTTCGCGCGTTGATGGAGCCCTATAATGCGGCGGCGGTTGGCGAAGTCGGTGATGCACAGCGCGGCCTCGAAATCATGGGGCAGTATACTGCCGGCGATGATCTCATGCATATGTGTTACGCATTTGAACTCTTGTCCGGCGACACGCCTTCGGCAGCCTACGTCAAAGATGTGATGGACAATGTCGCGAAACTCGCCGCGGATGGATGGGCCTGTTGGGCCTATTCCAACCATGACGTCGAGCGGCACGTGTCGCGTTGGCACCTAAATTCAGCCGGCGCGCGCGCGTTCACGACGCTTATGATGTGCCTGCGTGGTTCGGCCTGTATCTATCAGGGCGAAGAGCTCGGCCTGCCCGAAGCGGAGGTTTCTTTTGAGGACCTTCAGGATCCGTACGGGATCGAGTTCTGGCCGGATTTCAAAGGGCGGGACGGGTGCCGCACGCCGATGGTTTGGGAAAAGTCGAACCAGAATGGCGGGTTTTCTGACGCGGGTCGCACGTGGCTTCCGGTAAGCTACGATCATATTCCCCTCGCTGTGAGCGAGGCGGAACAGGATCCCGGCGCCTTGATCCACCATTACCGACGCGCGATTGCATTCCGTCGGGCGCATTCCGCGCTGCGCGTGGGGGAGATGTCCGAACCGACTGTGGAGTCGGGGTGTCTCGTGTTTACTCGTCGCAGCGAGACCGAAGAGATTTTTTGCGCATTCAACCTGTCAGACAGCCCGGCAACGCTCGACGTGCCTGCGGGAAACTGGATGGCGATTGGCACAGAATTGAATTCCGCCTCTCCAATGGAGGACGGCAAATTGCACCTGGGGCCATGGCAGCCCTGCATCATGCTGCGCGAGCAGGGTGAATAGGGAGAAATAGAATGGCGAACCTTAAACTCACCGACATCGCAAAGGTCTACGGCGGCAAGGTTGAAGTGCTCAAGCATATCAATCTCGACATCAAGCAAGGCGAGTTGATCGTGTTCGTGGGGCCCTCGGGCTGTGGCAAGTCGACGTTGCTGCGCATGATCGCGGGCTTGGAGAAGATTTCGGAGGGCAAGCTGGAGATCGACGGGCAGGTGGTCAACGACGTGCCGCCCGCTCAGCGCGGCATCGCGATGGTTTTTCAATCCTATGCGCTTTACCCGCATATGACCGTGCGCGATAACATGGCCTTCTCGCTCAAAATCGCCAAGAAATCGAAGAGCGAAATCGACACGGCCGTCAATAAGGCGGCGAAAATCCTGCAGCTCGAGGACTATCTCGATCGCCTGCCAAAGGCATTGTCGGGTGGTCAACGTCAACGGGTTGCAATCGGGCGGGCCATTGTGCGCGACCCGAAGGTCTATCTGTTTGACGAACCACTTTCCAACCTCGATGCGGCGCTTCGCGTGGCGACCCGTCTGGAAATTGCCCAGCTCAAAGAGTCGATGCCCGAAAGCACGATGATCTATGTGACCCACGATCAGGTTGAAGCCATGACACTGGCTGATCGCATCGTCGTTCTTGCCAACAAAGGCATCGCTCAGGTGGGCAGCCCGCTCGACCTGTATGAAAAGCCTGACAATGAATTCGTGGCGCAGTTCATCGGCTCACCATCGATGAACCTGATCCCCGGCGAAATCATCGCCACCGGCGCACAGACACGTGTGAAGCTGGACGGTGAGGGCGAAGCAATCAGTGCGATCCCCACCACAGATGCCGATATGGGGAAACAGGTGAATGTTGGCGTTCGCCCCGAAGACCTGACAATTGCTGCGGCGGGCGAGCCTGCGATCATTGACGGCACCGTCAACATCATTGAAGCGCTTGGTGAAGTCACGTTGCTCTACTTCATGCCCGAGCGCGGGCAAGACCCGATTACGGCCAAGCTGCACGGGATCCATTCAGGCATCCGTGGCACGACAATCCGTTTGTCCGCGGACCCCACAAAGGTGCACCTCTTCTATGAAGGGCTGTCGATGCGCCCCAAAGATTAGGGGCAGCGCGATCAGCGTTGACTGTGCAGTGCCGATTTGAAGGCCGGCGCTGCACACCGCTCTTGCAGCCGCGACAACGCAGCGCGCGTGACCAGGGTTTCGTGGCGCAGTGACGGCTGATAGGACTTTGTGACAAGCCGAAAGCCAGGTGTTTCATGTCAAATCCGCCGCGCCAACCCATTCCGCCCAAACCATTCTCCGCGCCACCACGCGGCCTGTGGCGTGCCACGCCGCCGGCGATTTTCCCACCTCTTCTCGGCCTGTTCGGCATCGGACTTGCCTGGCGTCAGGCGACCGTTGTTTTGGGCGCGCCTGCATTCATTGGTGACATGTTCCTCGGGGCCGTTTCGCTTCTCTATTTGTTTGCGGTCTTCGCCTATCTGGCAAAGGTTGTTCGCCGCCTGGCAACTTTGCCAGAGGACCTGCGCATACTGCCCGGGCGTGCGGGTCTACCCGCTGCAAGCGCTGCAGGGATGCTCTTTGCCGCGGTTCTGGTTCCATATGCGACAATGGCTGCGCAATCCGTGCTCGTGCTGGCACTGTGTGCGCATGCTTTGATTGCGTTGCTCATCATCCGTGCTCTCCTGATCGGTCCGGTCGAGCAGCGGCGTGTGACCCCTGCGTGGCACCTGTCCTTCGTCGGATTTATTATCGCGCCACTTGCGGCGGTGCCGTTGGGGTGGGTGGAGCTTTCACAGGTGATTTTCGTCACCACGCTGCCAGTTGCGGTCGCGGTATGGATCATATCGGCCTTTCAGTTTTCGCGCGCCGATGTTCCCGTGCCGTTGCGACCGCTCCTTGCCATTCATCTCGCCCCTGTATGCCTCTTCGGGATTGTGTCCGCACTCTTGGGCTATGGGGCATTGTCAATTGCGTTTGGAGGATTGGGCATCATCGTCATGGCGGTCATGTTGATGGCGGTCCGGTATCTCACTGCTGGCGATTTCTCGGCATTGTGGGGGGCGTTCACCTTCCCGATGGCGGCTTTCGCGAACCTGATGTTTGCAGCGGCGTTTTACAAAGTCACACCGTTTGCCGTGCTCGGTGGGATTGAATTGGCGCTCGCGACACTTGCGGTCTGTGTCATTGCGTTTCGCGTGATGAAGCTATGGGCGAATGGAAAATTGGCGAAATCCACCAATGCATCGACCGTTTGATCGCTAAACCTAGGGGGCACACGCCCTGTGCACCACAAATGGTCTTTCCAACTGCAGGGTTTCGTGAAATAGGGACGTGCCAAACCGTATCATCCAAGGAGACCCCCGATGGAGATTCGCGAGGCATTGACCTTCGACGACGTATTGCTTGTTCCCGCGGCATCCGATGTGATGCCGTCCACTGCGGATACGACCACTTGGGTCACCAAATCCATTAAGCTCAACATCCCGCTTATGTCCTCGGCCATGGACACGGTGACCGAGGCGCGGATGGCGATAGCCATGGCGCAAATGGGTGGTGTGGGCGTCATTCACCGCAATCTCAGCGTCGAAGAACAAACCCGCGAAGTGCGGCGGGTGAAGCGGTTCGAAAGCGGTATCGTTTACAACCCGATCACTCTGACAGCCGATCAAACGATTGCGGACGCAAAGGAATTGGCCGAGCGCTACAATTTCACCGGCTTCCCTGTCGTGGATGAAAACCGCCATCTCGTCGGGATCGTGACCAACCGCGATATGCGGTTTGCGTCTTCGGACAAGCAACCGGTCTCCCAAGTCATGACGACAAACGATCTGGCAATTCTGCAGGAGCCTGCCGACCGTGGCGAGGCGATCTCGCTCATGAAAGCGCGCCGGATCGAGAAACTGCTGGTCACGGACGCCAAAGGCCATCTGACAGGGCTTTTGACGCTCAAGGATATGGAGCAGGCGGTTCTCAACCCCTCTGCGTGCAAGGATGAGTTGGGGCGTCTGCGTGTCGCGGCGGCGACAACCGTGGGCGATGCAGGGTTCGAGCGCTCAGAAGCGCTCGTCGATGCGGGGTGTGACCTCATCGTGATCGACACGGCGCACGGCCATTCAAAGGGCGTTGGTGAAGCCGTTGAGCGGGCCAAGAAGGCATTCGGTGACAAGGTTCAGATCATTGCGGGCAACGTTGCCACCGGTGAAGCAACCAAGGCGCTCATCGGAGCCGGTGCGGATGCGGTCAAGGTCGGCATTGGCCCGGGGTCGATTTGCACCACGCGCATGGTCGCGGGTGTTGGCGTGCCCCAGCTGACCGCAATTTCGGACTGTGCAACTGCTGCCGGTGATGTGCCGGTTATTGCAGATGGCGGGATCAAGTTTTCCGGCGATTTCGCCAAGGCGATTGCGGCAGGTGCATCTGTCGCCATGGTCGGATCAATGATTGCGGGCACCGATGAAAGCCCGGGCGAGGTGATCCTCTATCAGGGCCGGTCCTACAAAGCCTATCGTGGCATGGGTAGCCTCGGTGCCATGGCGCGCGGGTCTGCGGACCGGTATTTCCAGAAAGACGCAGCCTCCGACAAACTCGTGCCCGAAGGCATCGAGGGGCAGGTGGCCTATAAGGGGTCGGCGGGTAACGTCATCCACCAATTGGTCGGCGGTTTGCGCGCGGCCATGGGATACACGGGCAACTCTACAGTCGCCAAAATGCGGTCGAGCTGTTCGTTCGTGAAAATCACCAATGCGGGTCTCAAAGAATCCCATGTGCACGATGTGCAGATCACGCGCGAGAGCCCGAACTACCGCGTCGGCTAGGTCGGGCCGTCTTTGAATTCGATCAGGTCCCATCGGGTGCCGTAGAGGTCTTCAAAGACCGCTACGGTTCCGTAGGGGGCCTCAGTCGGTTCGCGCACAAAGGTCACGCCTTTGTCTTTGTAGGCGTTGTAGTCGCGCCAGAAGTCGTCGGTTTGCAAGAATAGAAAAACCCGCCCGCCGGCCTGATTGCCAACGAAACCCTTTTGGTCGTCAGTGCTGGCCCGCGCGAGGAGCAAACCACCGGTGCCGTGGCCTTTGGGGCGAACAACGACCCACCGTTTGTCCTGCTCGGGTTGGGCGGTATCATCGACCAATTCAAAACCGAGAATCCCGACATAAAACGCGATGGCCTCGTCGTAGTCGCGTACCACCAATGCGGTCAGGGTCAGTCTTTGGTCCATGTCGTCCTCATCTGTGAATTGCGCAATCGTGACCGAGTTGGTAGGGCGGCGCAAGCGGTTGGCAACGCGCCGTGCTTGCGTGGTGAAACCGGATCGGTCAGGGTTTGAACACACTTCTTTTCACAAGGACGCCGCCACTATGACACCCGATGCCCGCTTGTCTTCGGCTATCGAAATCCTCGACGGAATCCGCACGGGTGAAAACGCCGAGCGCCTTTTGACAGGGTGGGCGCGGGCCAATCGGTACGCGGGTTCAAAGGACCGCGCGGCAATTCGCGATCACGTTTTCGACGCGCTCAGGTGCCTGCGGTCCTACGGATGGCTTGGTGGTGCGGGCGAAGGGACGGCAACGGGACGGCAATTGATTATTGGTGCCCTGCGGGCTGCGGGAATCGATCCACAAGAGAGGTTTACGGGCGCTGGGTATGCGCCTGCACCTCTGGCGGCGAATGAAGTAACGGACACCAAAATCGAAGACGCACCCCGCGCTGTGCGGATCGACTGCCCTGATTGGCTGTTGCCCCTGTTCGAGGACGCATTGGGCGGATCGGCGGATGCTGTTCTGGACAAATTCCGCCATCGGGCGCCGGTGTTTTTGCGGGTCAATAGACGCAAGGCAACACTCGGGCATGCCATCGAGAGCCTTCAAGCAGACCGGATCGAGGCGCGCCCGCATCCACTTTCGGAAAGCGCGCTAGAGGTGACGCAGGGTGCGCGGGCTGTTGCGCGCTCTCAGGCCTATCTGACAGGCTTGGTCGAACTTCAGGATGCCGCCAGTCAGGCGATTATCGACATGCTGCCCCTCGAAGCCGGTGATAGCGTCCTGGACTTTTGTGCCGGTGGCGGTGGTAAAGCGCTGGCGATGGGGGCGACCGCGGATGTTGAGCTGACGGCGCATGACATCGACCCAGCGCGTATGCAAGATATCGCACCGCGCGCCTCGCGGGCCGGTTTGAACGTCACGATTGCGCGGAGCGAAGACCTGCAACCTTCCTATGACTTCGTGTTGTGCGATGCGCCCTGTTCAGGGGCAGGGTCATGGGCGCGCGCGCCACAGGCCAAATGGTTGCTCACGCAAGAGCGTTTGGATGCGTTGGTCGAGTTGCAGTCCAGCATTCTGGACGAGGCCTGCGAGAAGGTCGGGGCAGGTGGGCATCTCGCCTACGCAACCTGTTCAGTGCTTGAGGCGGAAAACGCGGGTCAAACCGCGGCGTTTTTGGCCCGCCACAGGGAGTTCAAGTTGATCCGCGACCGCTTGGTCTCCCCACTTGAAGGCGGCGACGGGTTTTACATCGCTTTGTTCAGCCGGGACTGATGTCAGTCCTGGAGCGCGCGCATTAATAATACAACTTTACCGATAACATTCACATATATACTCTACCTAGGACAGTTCCGGCCCGCGTGTTTCACCACCGGCCGGGCGAACCAATTTCTTTGAGCGTCGAAATGCGCGCGAAATGGGGGATATGTGACGGACGTTGGAATGACAGTCGGACCCTTGGAACGTCAGGCAGTGCGCCTCAGGCCGCATGTGTCGATGATTGCTCTGGGCGGTATTGCCCTGTCAATTGCGGCACTGTTTTTGCCACAGAGTATCGCCTCGGTCGGCGTTTTCGTGACGGGAATGGTGTTCCTGTGGTGTGCGGTGCTGTTGCGCATTTTTGCCTATCGCCACGCGCGCGCGCAGGCGCGGCTGCGTCGTACGGTTGCGGGCTTTGTCGCCAGTGACGAAACGCCCGCGTTCACCACCGATCTCGACGGCATCGTGGGATATGAAAACGACGCAGCGGTGTCGCGATTTGGCGGGAGAGGCGGGAAACCTCTTTTGCGCGGGCTGGAAGAAATTATGGCGGCGCCGTCGGTTACGCTCGCGCAGATGCAATCGCGCGCTCAGGCGCGGGGGTTCGCGCGCGAAGACATTACGATGAACCGTGGCCATGCCCGTGTTTCCGTCCATCGGCTGGGAGAGGCCGCGTTTTTGTGGCGCATTGACGAAATCAGTGACAGTGCCATCGTCGGTCAGGCCGGAGAGATCGCGCTACCGATGCTCGTGCTGGGGCCTTCGGGCAGTGTGGTTTCCACCAATGATGCCCTGCGCAAACTGATCGGGCGTCGCGAGACATCGCTGGACCGGATCGTGCGTGATTTACCGCTGCGCAATGGCGAGGTTCATTCACTCACCGGTGGGGACGGGCCAGTGCTCGCCCGTGTGGCTGTGTTTGATTGTCAAAACGGGTGTAAAGAGGTCTTCTTTTCGTCTGTTGCGGCCCGATACTCGGGTGAGTGGGATGCATTTGATGCGCTTCCTGTTGCCCTGCTGCGCGTGTCGTCTAGTGGAGAAATCCGCCAATCAAACCGACCCGCACGTGACATTTTGGGCATTGATACCCACAAAGGAATGACGCTCGGCGATCTGGTTGAAGGATTGGGAAGACCGGTTCAGGACTGGGTGCGCGACATCGCCCTCGGCCGCCAGCGAAAACCGGAGTTCGTGCGCGCATCGCTTCCCAAATCCGACACCTTTCTCCAGATCACGCTCAACCGGATCGAGGGCGAAGATCTCGTCGCGGTCCTCACGGATGCAACCGAGCTGAAATCGCTCGAGGCGCAGTTCGTTCAAAGCCAAAAGATGCAGGCAATCGGCCAACTTGCGGGCGGCGTTGCGCATGACTTCAACAATCTTTTGACAGCAATTTCAGGGCATTGTGACCTGTTGTTGCTGCGCCATGACAAGAATGATCCGGAGTATTCCGACCTTGTCCAGATTCACCAGAATGCCAATCGCGCCGCGTCTTTGGTTGGGCAACTCCTCGCGTTTTCGCGCAAGCAAACTCTCAAGCCCGAGGTGATCGACCTTCGCGACACGCTGTCCGATCTGACGCATTTGTTGAACCGGCTTGTCGGCGAAAAAGTGACCTTATCGCTCGATCATGAGGCGGGATTGTTGCCCATTCGGGTCGATAAGCGCCAACTCGAACAGGTTATCATGAACCTTGTCGTCAATGCGCGTGATGCAATGCCGGCGGGCGGCGCGATCAAGGTCGAGACGCGCAACGAGGTGTTGACGTCCACCTTGACCCGCGACCGCGCCACAGTGCCGGAAGGTGAATATGTGACCGTGCGGGTGTCCGATCAGGGCATCGGTATATCGAGCGACAAGCTGCAGAAAGTGTTCGAGCCGTTCTATACGACCAAACGCACGGGTGAGGGGACCGGGCTTGGCCTGTCCACCGCCTACGGGATCATCAAACAGACCGGCGGGTTTATTTTCGTGGATTCAGTGGTCGGGGCGGGCACGGCGTTTACCATTTATCTTCCCGCTCACACGGCGACGGCCGAAGCTGCGGTCGAAGCGGAGGTGGCAAGCGTCTCTGCGGTTGTACAGAGTGATGCTGGAACGGGCGTCATTCTTTTGGTTGAAGACGAAGCCCCCGTGCGCGCCTTTGCATCGCGCGCTCTCAAATTGCGCGGGTACACTGTTTTGGAGGCCGATTGCGCCGAACATGCGTTGGAGACTCTGGATGATCCCAATCTTCATGTGGATATTATTGTGTCTGACGTGATCATGCCCGGCATGGATGGCCCGACCTGGGTCAGCAAAGCGCGCGAATCCCGCCCCGATGTGAAGGTCGTGTTCGTTTCAGGCTACGCAGAGGACCATTTTGGCGAGAAACAGGCCCGCATCCCGAACTCTGTCTTCCTGCCTAAACCGTTTTCCTTGTCTGAATTGACAGCAACCGTTCAGGCGCAATTCGGGTAACTCATCGGCGGTATCGCCAGTGGGGCAGTTTCAACCATGTTGATAACGCATCGTTAACCAAACCAAGCCCAGTATTCATTGTAGAGAAACTTGTTGAAATGTTCCTCTTTTGTGCTCATAAAGGTTAATGAGAACAAGAGGCGAACATGAGCAGCTGTTCGCAATCCGTTGCCGCCTCAGGCAGGGTATGGAATAAGGAAACAAAGCAATGAGCACAGGCGCAGCCAAGATGGCAATGAAAGACAACGACAAACAAAAAGCGCTCGATAGCGCGTTGGCTCAAATCGAACGGCAGTTCGGTAAAGGGTCGATCATGAAACTCGGTGCGGATAATCCCGCACAGGAGATTGAATCCACGTCCACGGGCTCCCTTGGTCTCGATATCGCGCTCGGTATTGGCGGCATCCCGAAGGGGCGGATCGTTGAAATCTACGGTCCTGAATCCTCGGGTAAAACGACGCTCACGCTTCACTGTGTGGCGGAGGAACAGAAAAAGGGCGGCGTCTGTGCCTTTGTGGACGCCGAGCACGCCCTCGATCCGATCTATGCGCGTCGGCTTGGTGTCGATCTCGATGAATTGCTGATTTCCCAGCCAGACACGGGTGAGCAGGCGTTGGAGATCGTCGACACGCTGGTTCGGTCCGGTGCTGTGAGCCTCGTGGTGGTCGACTCTGTCGCGGCTTTGACGCCGAAATCCGAGTTGGAAGGGGAGATGGGCGATAGTTCGGTAGGTGTTCAGGCCCGCCTGATGTCAAAAGCCATGCGTAAACTGACGGGTTCGATCAGCCGGTCGAAATGTACCGTGATCTTCATTAACCAGATCCGTATGAAAATCGGCGTCATGTTCGGGTCCCCTGAGACGACGACGGGCGGCAACGCGCTCAAGTTCTACTCCTCCGTGCGTCTCGACATTCGCCGCATCGGGTCGATCAAAGACCGCGATGAGGTCGTTGGGAGCGAGACCCGCGTGAAGGTGGTCAAAAACAAGGTCGCGCCACCGTTCAAACAGGTCGAGTTCGACATCATGTATGGCGAAGGCATTTCCAAGACCGGCGAGCTGATTGACCTCGGTGTGAAAGCCGGCGTCGTCGACAAGTCCGGCTCATGGTACTCCTATGGCGACGAGCGCATCGGACAAGGCCGTGAGAACGCGAAGAAGTATCTGAAAGAAAACACACAAATTTCTTTGGAAATCGAAGACAAAATCCGCGCCTCGCATGGGCTGGAATTCGATCTGGGCGATGATTTTGAAAGCTCGGACGTGATCGACGACGAATAGTCTACGTTTTCGGAAGCCAGATTTGAGGCCGGTGCTCGCGCGCCGGCCTTTTCTCATGCGCTGGCGATGGACAGGTCGATGTATGGGCGGTAAACCTTGCCGAACGCAATGAAACTGCCCGCAAGTGAGCCTCCCATATGCCCAGCGTGAACGACATCCGCTCTACCTTTCTATCCTATTTCGAACGCAACGGGCATACCGTCGTGCCATCCTCGCCTCTGGTGCCGCGCAACGACCCGACGTTGATGTTCACCAACTCCGGCATGGTTCAATTCAAAAACTGTTTCACCGGCGTTGAAAAACGGGACTACGTGCGCGCGACAACGGCGCAGAAATGTGTGCGCGCAGGCGGCAAACACAACGATCTCGACAATGTTGGCTATACGGCGCGCCACCACACGTTTTTCGAGATGCTCGGCAACTTTTCCTTTGGGGACTACTTCAAAGACGATGCGATCCCCTTCGCATGGGAGTTGATCACCGGCGAATACGGTATTCCGAAAGATAAACTCTACACGACCGTTTATCACACAGACGACGAAGCCTTTGAAATCTGGAAGAAAGTCGGCGTTCCCGAAGAGCGGATTATTCGTATCGCGACCTCTGACAACTTCTGGCAGATGGGCGATACGGGGCCTTGCGGTCCGTGCACGGAGATTTTCTACGACCACGGCGATCACATCTGGGGCGGCCCTCCTGGGAGCCCGGAAGAGGACGGCGACCGGTTCATCGAGATCTGGAACGTCGTGTTCATGCAAAACGAAAAGTTTGCAGACGGCTCGATGAGCGAACTCGATATGCAGTCGATCGACACCGGCATGGGATTGGAACGTATCGCAGCGCTTCTTCAGGGCAGCCACGACAATTACGACATCGACCTCATGAAGGCGCTGATCGAGGCATCGGCCCATGCCACATCCGTCGACCCCTATGGCGACAAAAACGTGCATCACCGTGTGATTGCGGACCATTTGCGCTCGACCTCCTTCCTGATTGCGGATGGTGTGATGCCCTCCAATGAAGGGCGCGGCTATGTCCTACGCCGGATCATGCGCCGTGCGATGCGTCACGCCCATCTTTTGGGGGCAAAAGATCCGGTCATGCATACGCTGGTTCCTGAACTCGTGCGCCAGATGGGCGATGCCTATCCGGAGTTGCGTCAAGGCCAGTCGATGATTGAAGAAACGCTGCGCCTCGAAGAAACGCGGTTCAAGCAAACTCTGGATCGGGGTTTGAAACTCCTCGATGAAGAACTCGACGGCATGGAAGAGGGCGCAAAGCTCCCCGGAGCGGCGGCATTCAAACTCTATGACACATTCGGTTTTCCCCTCGATTTGACCCAAGACGCGCTGCGCGAAAAAGGTCGTGAGGTCGATACCGAAGGCTTCGATGTCGCCATGGCCGAACAAAAGGCAAAGGCGCGCGCGGCATGGTCGGGGTCCGGCGAAACGGCTGATTCCACGGTGTGGTTCGACATTGCCGAAGAGTTTGGTGCGACCGAATTCCTAGGCTACGACACCGAAAAGGCTGAGGGCGAAATCATCGCCATCGTCAAAGACGGTGCGCGAGTGGAGCAGGCGAAGGCCGGTGAAACCGTCCAGGTCGTGGTCAACCAAACGCCGTTCTATGCCGAAAGCGGTGGACAGGTCGGCGATACCGGCGTGATCCGCGTAGACAAAAACATCGCCAAAGTAACTGATACGAAAAAGGTCGCGGGTGTTTTCATTCACTTCGCGCAAATCGCAGAGGGCGTTTTGCAAGTCGGCGAGCCTGCCGTTCTGGTTGTCGACCATCAGCGCCGCTCCGCCATCCGTTCGCACCACTCTGCGACGCATTTGCTGCACGAGGCCCTGCGCGAAACTTTAGGTGACCATGTCGCACAACGCGGGTCGCTCAATGCGCCGGATCGGCTTCGGTTCGATTTCAGCCATTCAAAAGCGTTGACGGAGGCAGAAATCGCAAAGGTCGAGACCGACGTGAATGACTTCATCCGGCAAAACACGCCGGTGGAGACGCGCATCATGACACCGGACGACGCCCGCGCGATCGGTGCGCAGGCTCTCTTTGGCGAAAAGTACGGCGATGAGGTCCGCGTGGTTTCCATGGGGCGCGCAGATACCGGCAAGGGCGCAGACAAAAACACCTATTCGATTGAACTCTGTGGTGGCACGCATGTGCGTCGCACGGGGGACATCGGCCTGTGTGTCGTCACGGGCGATAGCGCGTCCTCCGCGGGGGTGCGTCGCATCGAGGCGCTGACCGGTCAGGCCGCGATGGCCTACCTCGCCGAGGCCGCTGGCCGCGCATCCGATATTGCCGCCATGCTGAAAACGCCGGTCGGTGAAGTTGTGGATCGTGTCAAAGCACTGTCCGATGAGCGCAAAAAGCTTGAGCAGGAAGTCGCGACCCTGCGCCAACAGATTGCCATGGGCGGCGGCGGTGCGGGCGGCGCATCGGCGAAAGATGTCGGTGGCATTCCGTTCCTCGCACAGGCTTTGGAGGGCGTGTCGGGCAAAGACCTTCGTGGTCTAATCGATGCGCATAAGAACAACATCGGGTCCGGCGTTATCCTGTTGATCGCGGACGAGGACGGTAAGGTTGCCGTTGCTTGTGGCGTGACGGACGACCTGACGGCAAAGGTGTCGGCTGTTGATGTTCTTAAGGCCGCTGTGCCTGCCGTGGGTGGCAAAGGTGGCGGCGGTCGCCCGGATATGGCGCAGGGCGGGGGCAAGGACTTTGCCGGAGCCCAAGCCGCCATCGAAGCTGCAGAAACCCTTCTGAGAGGATAATAGAATGCCTGCACTCTGGATCGCGCATGTAACCGTTTCCGACCCTGAGGCCTACGGCAAATATGCCGAACTGGCCGGACCTGCGATCAAGGCACATGGCGGGGCCTTTATCGCGCGGGGCGCACGCTACGTGCAGCTCGAAGGTAAGGAGCGTCCCCGCAACGTCGTGGCGCGGTTCCCGACGCTCGAGGCGGCGGTTGAATGTTACAACTCGCCCGAATACCAAGCCGCGCTGGATTTCGCGCGCGGCGCCTCCGAGCGCGAATTGATGGTTGTCGAAATCGACGACTGATACGACGCATTTTGTGTTTTGGCGGTTCTGTGAGACCCTTTGCGCGCAATCGCAGGAGGGTGAAAGATGCAGCTTGGTTGTTTTTCCGTCAGTTTGGCCGTCAAGGATCTCGGCGCATCGATAGAGTTCTATCGTGCCTTGGGTTTTGACATGTTCCACGATCAATCCGCGCATGGCTGGTGCATGATGCGGCAGGGCGATACCAACATCGGCCTTTTTCAGGGGATGTTCGAGGGCAATATCCTGACCTTCAACCCCGGTTGGGCGCAGGATGGACAGCCTCTCGAAGGCGACTTTGTAGATATTCGCGACATTCAAAACCGGCTGATCGATGCCGGTGTGGAGATAAAAGACATGCTGGATGCATCCGGAACGGGTCCGGCCCATATCACGCTGGCTGACCCCGATGGCAACGCGGTGCTCATCGATCAACATGTCGCAAAACCCTAGCCGTCAGGGGTAGGGGTCTTTCGGGCTACGATCCGTGCTGAGCGTCGATGTTTGCTCCTGCACGAGCTCTTCGATGGCGTCAGCCAAATGCACTGTGCCAATGTGGCCATCACCCGCCTGTACGCGGATCAGATGCGCGCGGTGGAGCACGTCCGTATGCGTGTGCCCCTGCGGTGGAACGAAACGGTAGGCCGCCAATTCAATCAGCATGCCGACGGGATCCTTGAAATAGATCGAGTCCATGAACCCGCGGTCTTTGGGACCGGAGTGTTTGATCCCGCGCGCATCCAGTCGCTCAACGACGTGGTCGAAGGTGACTTTCGACACCTCGAACGCGAGGTGGTGCAGGTACCCTTGGCCCTGATTGATCTTTTTGCCGTCGGGTTTGCGATCCTCGGACGTGAATACCGTGATGAGGCGCCCGTCACCGGGATCGAAGTACAGGTGTCCCTGCGAGGCGTCGTCGAGATTGGGCTGATCAAAGACAAACGGCATCCCGAGCACGCCTTCCCAAAAATCGATTGTCGATTGTCGGTCCGCACCTGTGATGGTGATGTGGTGGACGCCTTGAGTTTGGATTTTGCGCATATTTTGCATCTCCCTTTAGAGCCATTCTAGCTCTAAATTTATCGATGCCCATCCTGCAACCATACAGGGTCAGTGTCCGCCACTGCTCAGCTTGCAGGCCGTTCACATTCCATACACGTATGAAGATAGCTTACCTTACGTCAAGTCATCGAATCCGGTAGTGCACGTTTCTTGCGGCTTTCCGCCTGTTAGCGAATGACAGAGTGGCGGGAAATGGCTTTTTGAATATTGCAAATTCTAGGCAGTTGATTGGTTAGCAATTGGAAACAATTGGGTTTCACCGCCTAAAAATGTGCACTTTGCGAAACGTAGACAAAGGCAGGTTAACCATGCGTCAATTGGGGCGCGGCGCATGGGGGTTTTTTCAAGTCGTGCGCTAGCGGACCGTCTGAGTGACGTCGGCGGGTGTATTTTTATGAGTGAGGAGTGAAGTTATGACTGACAAAAGCAATGCGAATGGCGGTGATGGTGGCCGCCAACCCGAAATGGACGAAACAGAAGGGAACACAGGCTCGCCTGTGGCTCAACTGCAAACCACAGCAGACGGTGACGATGAGCTGTGGACAATGGACGAGATGCAGGAGGCGCAACCCTGCGACATCATCGAAATCGACGATGATGTACTCGACCAACAAGCTGCTGAAGAAACGCTCGAAGATCCAGATGGTGGAACGGCGAGTCCGATGGGGTTTCCAGACGACGATACGGCCGCCGACGTCGATCCGCAGGCAACCTCGGGCGGCTACAATTATCCGCCGCCCTTCACACGGTACGAGGTTTTCAGCCCGTACACGCAGTTTCCCTATCGCACCATCGGCAAGCTGTTTTTCAAGCGGGGGGGGCGCAACTACGTTTGTTCTGCTAGCTCGATTGGCAACAACGCGATCTACTCCGCCGGACACTGCCTGCATGCGGGCGACAATAAATCGTCCGGCTGGTCAACGAATGTAGTCTTTGTGCCTGCGTACAAAGATGGCGTCGCGCCCTATGGCCAATGGCAGGCCAAGCAGCTCTTTGTGCGAACCCAGTGGTACAAGAACGGAATTTCCAAAGGGTTGGCACAGGACATGGGGGCCGCAGTTCTTCATAAGCGAAATGGCAAAAAGATCAGCCAAACCGTCGGTTGGTTGGGGTTTGCGTGGAATTGGTCGAGACATCAGAGTTGGGCGCAACACGGTTATCCGGCCGCATCTCCGTTTAACGGGCGTCGTCTGATCGCCAACTATTCGTCCTATGCCTACACCGGCTCGGTGGGTGCGTCACCTGCACCTACGGGTGTCGGGTCTGACCTGACCGGTGGGTCTTCCGGTGGTCCGTGGATCCTGAAATTCGGGACGTCGAACTACCTCAATGGCGTTAACTCCTACCGCCGGTCTTCCAAGCCGCAGGAGATGTATTCGCCCTATTTCAACAACAATGCGAAGTCACTTTTCGATCTTGTGAAGTCGAAAGAGTAGCGCAAAGCACCTATCTATGGTGAAACAAAGGGCACGGCCGATAGGGTCGTGCCCGGCTTTGAAGGGGAAATAGCCATGTGTGGGCAAAAGGATCACGACGAAGACGAAAACCGTGCAGCGCCGCGCAAGGGTGAGAAACTACGCCCCTGGACCCGTGAAGAAATGGAAGAGGCGATACCGTTGCCGTTGCCCGAAATTGGCGAGGATGAGGACAAAGAGGACGACGCGCAGGATTGAGCCGCGCGTCGTCTGATTGTGTAAAGGACTTACGCAGAGCGCGCTTGGCGTTTGCGCTCATGCGGGTCGAGAAAGCGTTTGCGCAACCGGATCGATTGCGGGGTCACTTCGACCAACTCGTCATCGTTGATATAGGCGATGGCTTCTTCGAGCGAGAGCGTGATCGGCGTGGTCAAACGCACCGCTTCATCCGTACCCGAGGCGCGAACGTTGGTGAGTTTCTTGCCTTTGAGCGGGTTCACTTCCAGATCGTTGTCCCGGCTATGTTCGCCGATGATCATGCCCTGGTAGATTTTCGCCTGCGCACCGATGAACATTTTACCGCGATCTTCGAGGTTCCACAGCGCATAAGCTACGGCTTCGCCATCTTCCATGGAGATCAGAACACCCTGACGACGGCCGGGGATCGCGCCTTTGTAAGGGGCCCAGTCGTGGAAAACACGGTTGAGAACGCCAGTGCCGCGCGTGTCGGTGAGGAATTCGCCATGGTAGCCGATCAGGCCGCGCGACGGCACATGCGCGATAATGCGCGTTTTGCCGTTCTGCTGCTTCATCTCGGTGAGATCGCCTTTGCGGGCGCCCGTCAGTTTTTCGATCACAGCGCCGGAGTATTCGTCATCCACATCGATGGTGACTTCTTCAATCGGCTCGAGCTTTTGACCGTCAACTTCGCGCATAATCACCTGCGGGCGCGAAATCGACAGCTCGAAACCTTCGCGGCGCATGTTTTCGATGAGCACGCCCATCTGCAATTCGCCACGCCCGGAAACCTCGAAGGCCTCCCCACCGGGGGTGTCGGCAATTTTGATCGCCACGTTGGTTTCGGCTTCTTTCATCAGACGTTCACGGATGACGCGCGACTGAACTTTTTTGCCTTCGCGACCGGCCAGCGGGCTGTCGTTGATGCCAAAAGTAACCGTGATGGTGGGCGGATCGATCGGTTGTGCTTCGAGAGGTTCTTCGACCTCCAACGCGCAAAGCGTGTCGGAAACTGTCGCTTTGGACATGCCGGCGATGGAGACAATGTCACCTGCAATTGCGGTGTCGATTTCCTGCATGCCGAGGCCACGGAAAGCTTGGATTTTCTTGACCTGAAACTGCTCGATCTTCTGACCGCTGCGTGTGAGTGCCTGAATCGTCGCACCGGTTTTGAGTTTGCCGGTCTCGACACGGCCCGTCAGGATGCGTCCGAGGAAGGGGTCAGCGCCCAGTGTGGTGGCCAACATGCGGAACGGTTCGTCCTGCTTTTTCAACTGCTTGGGGGCAGGGACGTGGTTGACCACGAGGTTGAAAAGGGCGGAGAGGTCTTTGCGCGGGCCATCGAGTTCCGCGTCACACCAGCCGGAGCGACCGGAAGCGTAGAGATGCGGGAAGTCGAGCTGGTCTTCGTCGGCGTCCAGCGAGGCAAACAGGTCAAAGCATTCATCGAGCGCACGGTCGGGTTCGGCGTCCGGTTTGTCGACCTTGTTGAGCACCACGATCGGGCGCAGGCCGAGGGCGAGCGCTTTGGACGTCACAAATTTGGTCTGTGGCATCGGGCCTTCGGCGGCATCCACCAACAGAACCACACCGTCGACCATCGACAGGATGCGTTCCACCTCACCGCCGAAATCGGCGTGACCGGGGGTGTCGACGATATTGATGCGGTGACCTTTCCATTCGACAGAGGTCGCTTTTGCGAGAATGGTGATCCCGCGTTCGCGTTCGAGGTCATTTGAATCCATGGCGCGTTCGGTCGTCGCCTGGTTTTCGCGATAGGTGCCCGACTGTTTGAGCAGCTCGTCCACAAGTGTGGTTTTGCCGTGGTCAACGTGGGCGATGATGGCGATATTGCGCAGATCCATTGGTGCGTGTCTTTCGTGCCTATGTGCTTGGTTGGGTGCCGCCTAACGCGAGATTGCGCAAAAGGCCAGCCGAAAACGCTGCATAGCTGCAACGGAGCGCGCGACCGTGCGTCTGTGCCGCGAATTTTCTTCCGCATGATGTCTTCACGTGGCAGTTGTTTTACAACAATTTTTGGTCAAATGCACACGTCAAGAGCGAGTTCGAATGCAGACATCTCCCGAAATCACGCTTCATCCTGTCAAATTTACCGGCTCGGCGCGCGCCTATTTCGGGGTGTGGCTTTCCAATCTGCTGCTTTCAGTTGTGACATTTGGCATCTATTCGGCTTGGGCGAAGGTGCGGCGCAAACGGTTTTTCCACCAGAACACCGTGATTGACGGGCGCCGGTTCGATTATCATGCGACGGGCAAACAGATTCTGATCGGGCGGGCCGTGGTCTTTGTCGGCTTCATTATCTATTCGGTTCTGTCCGCGATCCCGTTGGTCGGGATTGTTCTGGGTGTTGCGTTGCTTTTCGCCTTTCCCTGGTTCCTGTCGCGATCCTTGCGCTTCAACGCGCGCTCTACGTCGTTCTCGGGTGTGCGTTTTGGGTTTTCGGGAACCTATTGGGGCGCATTCCGAGTCTATCTGCTCTACCCGTTTCTGGCGTTGTTCACCCTCTACCTTGCCTATCCCTTCGTGATCCGCGCCCAAAAGAACTACTCTCTCGGCGGCCATAGCTATGGCACGGCAAAGTTCACCTTTGAAAGCCGCATCTGGCCATTCTACAAGGCGGCGCTGCTGGCCGCGTTGTGTTCGATAATCATTATCGTTGTCGGGGTCGCGTTCATGTTTTCTGCGGGAATGTTTGTTGGACTAACCGAGGTTCTGAACGGCGCGGAGCCTGACCCAACCCAGTCTTTGATATTCCTTGCGATTATGCTGCTGGTGTTCATCGCGGTTTTGCCCGGTTATTTCATCTACTCCGCGTTCATCCGCAATACAGTCTATGAGGCGACGATGCTGGAGGGTGGGCATGGCTTTATCTCCACGGTGCGCCCTCTGCGATTGATGTGGATTGCGCTTTCCAATGCGATTGTAAGCGTGTTGACCCTGTTCTTGATGGTGCCATGGGCGGAGGTGCGGATGGCGCGCTATCTGGCGGACTGCACGGACGTCGAAGTTGTGGGCGACCTTAATCATTTCGTGGGTGTGGAATCTGACAGGGTTTCGGCCTTTGGAGATGCATTCACGGATATGGAGGCCTTTGATTTTGGCATCCCTGGCTGATCGCCCCGTGTCATTCGGCACGTTGACGGGCGTTGCTTCGCGGGCAGGGGCGTCGCATCGCCAGCCCGCCCGATATGTCATCGACCAGTCCGGCGCACGTCTCGTCGGCGAGAATGGAGAGACCCTCGTGCACGGCATGCCGGTGCGTCGCGAGGCCAGTTTTGGCGGAACGCTCGATCTCGACCTGCCCGATGGCTGGCGCTTTTCCACCGAAGACATCAAAGGCGCGCGTGCGGTTCTCGGCGAAGAACCCGGCGCGTGGCTGAGCAATCTGGAATCCTGGCACCCGCGTTTGGTGTTGGTGTTGATCGGCTGTCTTTTGGGGGCCTACGCGATTTGGCGGTGGGGCCTCAATGTTCTGGTCACATTGGCCATTACGGTGACGCCACCCACGCTGGTCGGGGCAATTGACCGCGGGAACCTCTCGGCGATGGATCAGTTTCTGGCGGAACCCACAGCTTTGTCGGCGGTAGAGCAGGCGCGGGTGCGCGGGATTTTCGACAGTATCGCAGCGGCAGCACCGCAAAGCGACTTTGGCCCTTACCGTCTCGAATTCCGCGATATGCCCGCCGTTGGTGCAAACGCCTTTGCCCTGCCGGGCGGGACGGTTGTTGTCACGGATGACATGGTAGCGGAGTTCGGCGGCGACGATATCCTTGCGGGCGTTATCGGGCACGAATTGGCACATGTGTCAGAGGAACATTCGTTGCGCCAACTATATCGGTCGCTGTCCGTCTATCTCCTGATCGCGCTCATTGCCGGCGATGTGGGGCCGATTTTGGAGGACGTGCTGCTCGAAGGGTCCGCGATTGTGTCCCTGTCGTATTCGCGCACCCATGAGGCAGATGCGGATGCTCTGGGTGTGGCCACTGCGCGGGTGGCCGGATATGACCCTGCCGCATTGGCGGAATTCTTCAGGCGTCTGGAGGCGGAGTACGGCGATGGAGGGCCCGCGTGGCTCTCGACGCATCCCGCCAATGCAGACCGGATTGAACAGATCGAACGCTTGGCTGCAGAGTGACGCGCCCGCAAACCTGACGCGGTTACATCGCGATGTAGCGATCGCGCCGGTGGTTAATGGCGATGACCAAATTCACGACCACCGCCCCGACGAGGGAATAGAGAACCAGCGGGAGCGGCAGAATGAAGGCGGCGATGGCAAACAGGACCGCATCAAAGGCCAGTTGCGAGTAGCCTGCCTTTACCCCGGTCGCGTCCTGAAAATAGAGCGCAAGAATGCCGATCCCGCCGAGCGAGCCGCCGTGTCGAAAGATGGCCAGCAGGCCGGCACCCGTCATCAGACCGAAGAGAACCGCGCCGAACAGGGGATCGATCCGCTCAAAAGCGACCAAGGTCGGGAACAACTCTGCAAACGCCGAGATCAGAGCGACGTTGACGAATGTGCGCATCACGAATGCGCGCCCCATGCGTCGGTAAGCGAACCAGTAGAAGGGCAGGTTGACCACAAAGAACACCCAGCCAAAGGGCCATCCGGTGACATAGGAAATAAGGATCGCGAGGCCCGCGGTCTGACCGGTCACAAGCCCGAGCGTGCGCAGCATCACCAGCGCAAAGGCGCACATGGCGGTTCCGAACAGATAGCCCTGCGCGTCATCAAGGAGCGAGTGGCCGGCGGCTTTTTGATCTTCGTTTTGCATAGGGCCTTTTGGTCCTGCACGCGGGCAGGGGCAAGGTGCATTCGCGCCTATCCGGCGATGTAATGGTCTTGGCGATGGTTAAAGGCGATAACGGCGTTCAGGATCAGCGCACCCAATAGGGAATAGAGTACGCGGTCGAGCGGGAAGAGAAAGAAGGCGACGGCGAAAAGCGCGGCGTCAAAAGCGATCTGCACATAGCCCGCGCGGATGCCGAAATTTGCCTGCGCGTAGAGGGCGATTACGCCCAACCCGCCCAGAGACCCTTTGTGGCGGAACACCCCGAGCAGACCGAAACCCGTCAGGATGCCAAAGGCGACGATACCAAAAAGCGGGTTCAGTGTCTCAAAGCGCATCCAGTCTGGGATATAGGCCATAAGGAGGGAGAGCGCCGTCACACAGAGCGCTGATTTTATTGTGAATTCCGGCCCCATCCGAAACCAGGCCAGAATGTAGAAGGGCACGTTGATGAGCCAGAAGACCCATGAAAATGACAGGCCGGAGAGGTATGAAATGACCAGAGCGAGGCCTGCGGTCTGGCCGGTGATAAACCCCAATTGAGTGATGAATGACAGCCCGATTGCCGTTGTAATGAGACCGATGGCAAACCCCTGCACATCCTCAAAGAGGGTGTGTTTGGGCGGGTTCTGCGGGATTGGAAACGGTGCTGGCATGCTGCCACTTTAGGACAGCTATATTGACCTGTCTAGATGAGTCGGCGGTGCTGTGCAGGGGTGTTGGTTGACGTAGTGTCAATAGGGTCTCGACCGCGACGACGTCGTCTTTACGCCATGTAAAAATACCAGCGGTTTCTTTTCATTACGGCGAGGGTGCCCATAGAAAAACCCGCCCGAAAGGGGCGGGTTCGCATTTCAGATCGGGACGGATTTAGCCCACCAGCGCTTTGTTCAGGTTCTCGTCGATCTTTTCGAGGAACCCCATGGTCGTCAGCCAGCTCTGGTCCGGTCCGACGAGCAGGGCGAGGTCCTTCGTCATGAAACCGCTTTCGACGGTATCGACAATGACTTTCTCGAGCGTGGTGGCAAAACGCATCAGTTGCGCGTTGTCGTCGAGTTTTGCGCGGTGCTTCAACCCGCCGGTCCATGCGTAGATCGAGGCAATGGAGTTGGTCGATGTGGCTTCGCCCGCCTGATGTTGGCGATAGTGGCGCGTGACGGTGCCGTGGGCTGCCTCGGCCTCGACGATCTTTCCATCGGGCGTCATCAATTGCGATGTCATCAGGCCGAGAGAGCCAAAGCCTTGGGCCACGGTGTCGGATTGCACGTCGCCGTCGTAGTTTTTACAGGCCCAGACGAATTTGCCCGACCATTTCATCGCGCAGGCGACCATATCGTCGATCAGGCGGTGTTCGTACCAGATGCCGGCCTTTTTGAAGCCATCTGCGAATTCGGCCTCGTAGACTTCTTCAAAAATATCTTTGAAGCGGCCATCGTAGGCTTTGAGGATGGTGTTCTTTGTCGACAGGTACACAGGCCAACCGAGGTTGAGGCCGTAGTTCAACGAGGCGCGCGCAAAGTCGCGGATTGAGTCGTCGAGGTTATACATGGCCTGATAGACACCTGCGGAAGGCGCATCATAGACCTCTTTTTCGATCACCGTACCGTCGGCGCCCTCATATTTCATCGTCAACTTGCCCGGCCCGGGGAAGGTGAAGTCGGTGGCTTTATACTGATCCCCGAAAGCGTGACGGCCGACGACGATCGGATGGGTCCAACCGGGAACGAGGCGGGGGACGTTTTTACAGATGATCGGTTGGCGGAAAACCACACCGCCGAGGATGTTGCGGATCGTCCCGTTGGGCGATTTCCACATCTTCTTGAGATTGAACTCCTCGACGCGCGCCTCATCGGGCGTAATGGTCGCACATTTGACCGCGACGCCGACTTCCTTGGTCTTTTCTGCCGCGTCGATGGTGATCTGGTCATCGGTGCGGTCGCGCTCTTCGATGCCGAGGTCGTAGTAGAGCAAATCAATATCGAGATAGGGAAGGATCAGCTTCTTCTTGATAAAGTCCCACATGATGCGGGTCATCTCGTCGCCATCCATTTCGACGATGGGGTTGTCTACCTTGATCTTCGACATGCGCGGGGCACTCCTAGGGTTTTCGGGAATCTCTCTGTGGCGGGTGTAGCGCATCAGGAGGCTGTCGTGAAGACAGTATACCTTCGTATACTAAGCGCCGCGCGTGATTCTTGGTTAAGCTGCCTTAAAATTGACGTTCCAGAATGGAAACAATGCAGGGTAGGGCGAAATTGTGTTTCGTAACGTTACGTTAATAGGTCCCAAATCTGCCCTTATTCAGTTGCTGCACTTGCATAACATTCATTTGCTACGATATATGAGCGGCAAGACCCAAACCGATTTGGATGACCAAAACGGCGAAGAGTTTGTGAAATGTGATTAAGAGTGCGGATGCGTTTCTTCCGTTTACGAGGGGCTAAAAATGAAGACTTTGTTTACTACCGCTGCGGTTCTGCTTGCTGGCACGATCGGCGCACAGGCGGCTTCTTTGACCGCTGTTGAGCTGATGAACCAATACGTTCTCGTCACCGAGGGTGACGTGACTGGCAATAACCTCCATGTTCATGGGCGCGCCCTCGTGGGCGGCAACATCGACATGAATGGTTGGGCCGAAATCAACAACGTGAACGCAGACGAAGCTCCGATGGTTGCAGATTCCGTCTTCGACGAACTCGTTGTCCTGGGCGATATCAAAAGCGACACCCGCGTGAACCAGAGCGGCGACGCCGCAGTTCAGGGTTCCACGAACGGCAAGCTGTACTTTAACGGTGGCTCGCTTAGCTCTTCTTTCGCCGCGCCGGAAAACTTCGTTTCTGTTCTCGAAACCCTGTCGAGCGATCTCGCAGGTCTGGAAGCAACCGCACTTACGCCAGCTCATAACAAGCTGTCGATCACAGATGGCGGGATCTACTCGATTTCCGCAACTGATCTGGCGAAAGTCGGTGGCTTCAACTACAGCTTTGATACCGATGAAACGGTCATCATCAACGTCACCGGCGAAGCTGCAACGTTCGAAGCCAACGCAGAAGGCATGGGCAAAGATCTTTCGCGCAATGTGATCTGGAACTTCCTGAGCACAACCACCGTGTCCCTAAAGTCGTCGATTTATGGCACAGTTCTGGCCATGGGCGCTGAGGTCAAATTCACATCTGACATCGAGGGTTCGCTCCTCGCCCAGTCCGTATTTGCCGGCGCACAGGTTCACACGCAATCCTTCCGCGGTGACCTTCCGGAAACGCCCGAGACTCCGGTTGTTCCACTTCCGGCTGGCTTCCCGCTGATCCTGACTGGCCTCGGGGCATTTGCTCTGCTGCGCCGTCGCGCAGCATAAGCCTACCAAACAGAATACAAAGGGCGGTCTTCGGGCCGCCTTTTTTGTTTCAGCCGGAAAATTGCGTTATCACCATGTCCATAGGGCAAACGGAATTGAAGGCACAGCAATGGCCAAGATAATTGCATGGATGCGTCACCATCCGGAGGGGGGCGCATTTTGGGGGGCTCTGTCTCTCATGGGGTTTCAGGCACTTTATTACATCTGGCCCGGGGAGTGGTCTTTGCGCCTCGTGAGCGCGAGTGTTCTCATTTCCGGTGTGATCGGGCTCGCGCTCTTCGGGGCAGAGGGGCTATCCGCCGATCTCGACCCCAAACGGGACCGCTACCTGCATTTTCAGTCTCTGATGCGTTTCGTCCTGCCGATCGCCTTCTTTTTCATGCTCGACGGGACGACGTTGGAGGGGGGGGAGCCTTGGGCCGAGCTCGGCATCATGGTCGTCGTGCTCGGTGGGGGTTACTACCTGTTGCGACTGGACCAGAGGTGGGATTTCGCGGGGATATGGCATCGTGAGACGTTGCGGGATCGTGGCGGCCTTCTGTGGGGTTTGTGGCAGGTCTGGCCGGTGATCTGTCTTGGGTTGGTGATCGGGCTTGGCCTCGCGGGGTTCAAGGTTCAGATCGTTGCCCTGATCGGTGCGCTGTTTATGGTGTTCGAGCCACGGTATCGCCATCGTATCCATCAGCCGCGGTGGTTTCCCATGACACGGCTCGCGTTGATCGCGGTCCTCTCGGTGGGCGGCGTCATTCTGTGCTATCCGCCCGAAATGTGGGGTAATATAATACCTAATTTTTAGGGCATTGATTTTGAACGTTTTTTCGGAATATTGCGCTCTTGACGTGGGCTGCCAAACCTATAGAACTCGCGCATCCGAATTCCCATCCGTAAGGGTAGATATACATGAACACCTTCTCCGCAACTCCCGCGGACATTGACAAGAAATGGATCATCATTGATGCCGAAGGCATCGTGCTGGGTCGTCTTGCTTCAATCGTCGCGATGCGTCTGCGTGGCAAACACAAAGCCACCTTCACCCCGTCCATGGACATGGGTGACAACGTAATCGTCATCAATGCTGACAAAATCCAGCTGACCGGCAAGAAACGCACAGACAAGCGTTTCTACTGGCACACTGGCCACCCGGGCGGCATCAAGTCCCGCACGATGCAGCAGATCCTCGAGGGCAACCACCCCGAGCGCGTTGTTACCAAAGCAGTTCAGCGTATGCTGCCGGGCAACAAATTGGCCCGCACGCAGATGACCAACCTGCGCGTTTATGCCGGTTCCGAGCACCCCCACGAAGCTCAGAAGCCGGAAGTGTTGGACGTTAAGTCCATGAACAAGAAAAACACCCGGAGCTAATCCATGGTTGATGAAATCAAATCCCTCGACGAGCTGAATGCTGTCGCCGGCGGTGACGTCGCTGTGGCTGAAGTTGCCGCACCGCGTGTTGCTGTTCGTGACGAACTTGGCCGCGCATATGCGACCGGTAAACGGAAAGACGCGGTTGCACGCGTTTGGATCAAACCGGGCTCCGGTAAGGTCACTGTCAACGGCAAGGAAATGGGCACCTATTTCGCCCGTCCCGTGCTTCAGTTGATCGTCAAACAGCCTGCACAAGTTGCTGGTGTTGAAGGCGAATTCGACGTTGTTGCGACCGTTAAAGGTGGTGGACTTTCCGGTCAGGCCGGTGCGGTCAAGCACGGCATTTCCAAAGCTCTGCAGCTTTACAACCCCGAACTGCGCGGGGCTCTGAAAGCCGCGGGCTTCCTCACACGCGATAGCCGCGTTGTTGAGCGCAAAAAGTTCGGTCGCGCGAAAGCACGTAAGAGCTTCCAGTTCTCCAAGCGTTAAGCTTCTGCAGGACTTGCTACGATTTTGGGCATCCGGGAAACCGGGTGTCCTTTTCTGTTTAGGGGCCTTGGTGGCAGGGTCGGTTTGATGTCCGGGGCGGCCCTATGTGAGGCCGCAAAGCCGCAGATGGGTGAGGATGGGAGGTGAGAGCGGTGCACGGCCTCTTGGCAGGGGGGATCACCGCCGCCATAATCCGCCAATGAGTGCCCATCATCCTTATGCAGATTTACCTGATAGCCGGTTCTGGCGTGCAGGGGTCGTTGAAGCGGACCGTCTGGCGTGGCATGACCTCTATTGCCCGAAATTTCCCGTCACCGCGCAAACCGAGATTGCCACGGCAGGCAGTTGTTTTGCCCAGCACATTGGGCGCGCCCTCGCCGGTGCCGGGGTTGTGCCCCTTAACGGCGAACCTGCACCCGCCAGCATGCATCCCCAAACCGCAGAGCGGTTCCAATATGGCCTCTATTCTGCGCGATACGGCAATATCTACACCGCGCGGCAGTTTCGCGAATTGCTCGACGATGCCGCGACAGGTCATGTCGATGACCGGTTGATCTGGCGGGCAAGGCGGCGGTTTTTTGATGCCCTGCGCCCGAGTGTGGAACCCGACGGGTGGATTAGCCAAGCCGAAGTCATGGCCATGCGGCGCGATCACCTGATGCGCGTTCAGGCGGTGGCGGAGTCGGCAGATGTGTTCGTCTTTACGCTCGGTCTGACAGAGGCATGGATTGACACAGCGACCGGTCGAACGGTGCCAACGGCCCCCGGGGTGATCGCGGGCCGCTACAAACCGGCGCAGGTGCGGTTCCATAACTATTCCTACGACGAGATCATGGAGGATCTGGCGGGTATTCGTGACGCGCTGCAGGTGGCGCGGGCGGGGTCCAAGTTGTTGCTGACTGTATCGCCAGTACCGCTTACCGCGACGGCGAGTGGGGCACATGTTCTGGCGGCGACCCAGCTGTCCAAGGCGATTTTGCGCGCCGCCGCGGGGGATTTCGCGGATGCGCATGATGATGTGGACTATTTTCCTTCCTACGAGATCGTCACAACCCACGCCAGCGGCGAGATGGCATTTGCGCAGAACCGACGCTCGGTTCGCCCCGAAATGGTCGCACGTGTCATGGATGTCTTTCTCAGGGCGCACGGGTTGGAGCCCTCCGAGCAGGGACCGAAACCGTCCTTTGACGCCAGCGAGCCTCAAGATGCGGATGAGGAGGATGCACTGGTGTGCGAAGAGGCGTTGTTGGACGCGATGAGAGAATGACAGGACGCAGGATCGCACTGGTCGGAAACTCACATATGGCGGCTTTGGCCTCGGCGACCAAGCGCCATGGGGACAGGTGGCCCGATGTCCGTTTCGACCTCTTCGGTGATCATACAGCGATGGGAAAGTTCACCGTGCGCGAGGGCCTCGTCCAGAGTGAGGATGCCGAGGCGCGCGCCTCAGTCCATCGACTGTGCGGTCGCGATGTGCTCGACCTTGCCGACTATGAGGCGGTCATCCTGACGGGGCTGCAATTCTCCGTATTCGCCGCCTTGCGACCCTTTCGTGACGTCGTCGTGACGTCCCAGCCGTCGATCACCGATGTCGCGGCATTGGCGGGTGGGGAGCACCAGTTGGTCTCGTTTGGCGCGCTCGGCGCGATGGTGGAGGATTTTCTTTCCCAAACGCCGGGGTTTGCTCTGGCGCGAGACATCGCCGCCACGGGCCTCACGCAGGTCATCATCGCGAGCCAGCCACGCCCCTCCATCGCCGCCCGTGAAGACGCCCGTCAATTCAATCGACTAAGGACTCTGGACCGAGATGGGGACGGGGCCTTTGCGAGCCAATTTGTGGACAAACGCGCCGCTCTTCTGTGCAAGGCTGCGGGTATCCGGTATCTGCCCCAACCGGGCAAAAGCATCACGCACAATTTGTACACCCGACACCCTTTCATGCGAGGGTCTGTGCGACTGGCCGCCCGTGAGGGTCTTTCGCATGGTCGAGAGGATGTCATACACGCAAACGCGGCTTTTGGAGCCTTGGTGATCGATGATGCCCTCAAAACTCTCGAAAGTGCGAAAGACGCGCCGGCGGTGTAGAAAACCTCTTGCATGCGGTTGTGAAAAACGGAAACGATCTGCGAACGTGATTATGTGGGGAAGATGCATTTCGATGCAGATGGGCGATCGATTGAGGCGGTTCTTCCGCTCTGATGCCGGAGCGGGGGCAATGCTCGTGTCGCCAACCGCGCTATATGCGCTTTTGTTGCTGGCGGTGCCTCTCGCCGCGATCGTGATTATTTCGTTCTGGACCCAGACCGGTATCCGTGACTTTGACACGACCTTCACGCTCGCAAACTACAAAGAAGCGCTGAGCGAGCCGCTCTATCGCCAATTGATGCTGCGGTCCTTGATGGTGTCGGGTCTGGTGACATTGATCACCGTCGTGCTGGCCTTTCCGGTCGCATATTTCGTGTCCTTTGCCGTCCAACCTTCGCGGAAATCACTGTGGATTTTCATCATCACCATCCCGTTCTGGACCTCCTATCTGATCCGCGTGTTCCTGTGGAAGGTGATTTTGGGGTTCAACGGTGTTCTTAATTCTGGCCTGCAAGCTATTGGGATCATTGATGAACCTCTCACGTTCATTTTGTACAATGTGAATGCGGTGATCATCACCTTGGCGCATGCCTATGCACCATTTGCGATCCTGCCGATCTTTGTGGCGCTCGAAAAGATTGACCGCTCACTTCTCGAGGCTTCGCGGGATCTCGGTGAAAGCCGTGTGATGACTTTTCTTCGCGTGACGCTGCCTTTGGCGATGCCCGGTGTTGTGGCGGCGATCCTGATCGTGTTCATCCCGACCATTGGCGACTACGTGACGCCCCGCCTTGTTGGCGGCCCGGGCGGGTTGATGATCGCCAATATGATCCAGACCCAGTTCCTCAGGCTTAACAATGCGCCATTGGGTGCGACACTCGCGGTGCTGGCTATGCTGATCGTGGCGGTTATTGCGGTGATCTTGATGCTGCTCGCGCGACGAGCAGCGGGTGGGGGGCGTCGTCGATGAAATCGCTAAAGGTCTACGTCCTGGTCTATCTGGTGTTTCTCTATGCGCCGATTTTCCTGCTCCCGCTCTTTGCGTTCAATTCGTCAACCATCATTGCCTTTCCTTTGGAGAGCTTCACGACGGAATGGTTCACGGCACTCGGCGGCATCAAAGAAATGCATGGCGCAGTCATAAATTCGCTGCAGATCGCTGTAACCTCGGCGGTTCTGGCGACGATGTTCGGGATTTTCGCAGCCATGGCGGCCACGCGCTACCCGTTCCCGGGCCAGAAAGGCATCATGGGTTTCATCATGTTGCCGCTGGTGTTGCCGGAGATCATCGTTGCGGTTTCGCTGTTGGTGGTGATCCTGCGTTTGGGCATGTCGCCGGGGGCTTGGTCCGTGGTGGCCGGTCACACGTTGATTTGCACGCCCTTCGCGATTGCCATTCTCCAGTCGGCCTTTGCCGCGCTTGATCCGTCGTTGGAAGAAGCGGCCTATGATCTGGGCGAAACACGTGTTTCGACGTTCCGCCGAGTGACCCTGCCGCTGGTCATGCCGGGGATTATTTCGGCGCTGTTGATCTCTTTCACGATCTCGATGGACGAGTTCATCATCGCATTTTTCCTGACAGGCTCGGACCCGACGCTGCCGGTGTATCTGTTCTCCATGCTGCGTTTCCCGAGGCTGTTGCCGGCGGTAATGGCATTGGGGACGATCCTCGTAGTGCTTTCCATCATATTGATTACATTTGCAGAAATCATGCGCCGGCGCGGCATTGCGCGTGCGGGCAAGACAGATACCGGAGGCTTCCTCTGACATGACCGCCCCTCTCATCCACCTCCAGAATGTGCAAAAGCACTATGGTGACTATCACGCCCTTCGCGACATCACCCTCGACATACAAGAGGGCGAGTTCTTTTCGCTGCTCGGGCCATCGGGATGTGGAAAGACCACGCTCCTGCGCACGATTGCAGGCTTTGAGGATTACGACAGCGGCTATGTTATGCTCAGCGGTCAGGACATGCGGGGCGTGCCTGCCAACAAACGCCCCACCAACATGGTGTTCCAGTCCTATGCGATTTTTCCTCATCTGAGCGTTGCGCAAAACGTCGGTTTTGGTCTGCGGCGCCGACGCGATATTGATGCGGCGGCCAAGAACACGCTCATCAATGAAGCTCTCGAAATGGTTGGTCTGGATGGCTACGGCGCGCGGGCTGCGCATGCTCTTTCGGGTGGGCAACGTCAGAGGGTTGCCCTTGCACGTGCCCTTGTGTTGCGCCCGCGTGTGTTGCTTCTCGATGAACCGCTTTCTGCCCTTGATCGTAAAATGCGCGAAAAGATGCAGGTCGAATTGATCAAGCTGCAGCGCCACGTTGGCATTACCTTTGTCCTCGTCACCCATGATCAGGAAGAGGCATTGGTGATGTCGGACCGCATTGCGGTAATGTTCGAGGGCGAAATCGCGCAATGTGACGATCCCGAAATCCTCTACCGCCGCCCGAACTCCAAACGGGTTGCCGATTTCATCGGGGTGATGAATTTCCTGCCTGCGACGATGTCGGGGCATGAGGTCGATGTGGCCGGACTCGGTCGCACGGAGATCACACCAGATCAGGCGCCACAGGGGCTGCCATCGGGCAATGTGACGGTGGGCCTGCGCCCCGAGACGTTGACCTTGCTCTATGAGGGGCAGACGGCCACGCACCGCGAGGCGCCCGGTGTGATTGAAGAGGTCGTCTACTACGGCGACATGACCTACTATGACGTGCGTCTAGAGGGCGTCGAAAAGCCCGTGCGCCTGTCGATGCGCAACCTGTTCGGGCGCGACGTTTTGGAAGTCGGGCAGGCCGCGCGGGTGAGTTGGTCACCGGGGGCTTTGGTGGTTTTCGCCTGACGTGAGGTCGCTGGCCTATTCGTCTTCTGGCAGCAACCCCAGTCCACGCAAATAGATCAGGATGCCCGTTTCGAGCAGATCCTCAGGCGGGAAGGGGCTTTTGGTGCCGGGGCTTCCGCGTGCGAATAGTTCGACCACGCCATGCGACATTGCCCAGATATGGGCGGCAAACATCTGCGAGGGTGGGCGTTTGTCGGCGGGGATGTGTTTGGACAGCTCCACCGCCGCCTTTTCCATGATGCCATGCGCGCGCGATGCCAAAGTGAAGAGTTCCGGCGTGCGCTGCATTGAAATGCCGCTTTCGAACATGGCGATGTAGTGGCCGGGATATTTGCGCGCAAATGCGAGATAGGCGCGACCAGTCGCCTCGAAAGACGCCAGCGCGGATGGCTGACCTTTGTCGTAGGCGTATTCCATCACATCGGCAAAAATCGCGTAGCCCTGTAGGGCGATTTCCGCAATCAGGTCTTCGCGTCCTTCGAAATGGCGATACACGGCCGCTGGCGTGACGCCAGCAGACTTTGCCGCCTCGGACAGGGTGAAACCCGTCGGGCCCTTTTCCTCGATCAGGTTCAGGGCCGCATCGACCAATGCCTGTTTCAGGTTTCCGTGGTGGTAGCCGCGTTTGCTCATTCCGCCTCTTTACCGCTCAGCAGCATGTCCGGACCACCAACAATCTTCGTGTCGATTTCGCCCAGAGATTTGGATTTTTTGCCCGCATAGTCGAGTTGCGTCAGAACCGCGCGGATCGCATTCAGGCGTGCGCGGTATTTGTCATCGGACCGGATGATGGTCCATGGCGCAACCTCGGTGTGCGAGCGGGTCATCGTCTCTTCGATGGCCTGCGAATACTCGTCCCATTTGGACAGGCCCGCAACGTCGATGCCCGATAGTTTCCACTGTTTGAGCGGGTCTTTTTCGCGCGCGAGGAAACGGCGCAGCTGTTCGGCGCGCCCCACGTTCAGCCAGATTTTGACCAGATGAATACCCTCGTTGACGAGCATGTCTTCGAATTCGGGCAATTGGTGGAAAAAGCGTTCGCGTTCATCGTCCTTGCAGAAGCCGAAAACCTTTTCCACGACACCGCGGTTGTACCACGAGCGGTCGAACAGGACGATTTCACCGGCCGTGGGCAGATGGTCGATATAGCGTTGGAAATACCATTGCCCGCTTTCGCGTTCCGTGGGTTTGCCGAGTGCAACGACACGCGCAGAACGCGGGTTCAGGTTTTCGCGCAACCGTTTGATTGTGCCCCCTTTACCTGCCGCATCACGCCCTTCAAAGACCACGACAACGCGGGCACCGCTTTCACGAATGCCTGACAACATTTTTACCAGTTCGCGCTGCAGATCTTCCATCTGCTCTTCGTAGTCGTCCTTGTCCATCCATTTGTCGTAGGGATAGCTCGGAGACAGAATGTCCTTTTTGCCGCCCTTTTCGATGGCGTCACGAATTTGCTTGGG
>NZ_BAABDF010000007.1:1260134-1391020 GCF_039539485.1 Celeribacter arenosi | reverse complement strand
TGCTTGTTAATGCTTTTAACAATATGGGGCGTCTGGGGGGTTAAAGCAATCCGGCGCGGCGGGCAGAACGTCGCGTCGCCTCTAACAGAGCCTCGGGAGCGACGTGATGGGGCATGTGCCCGATGCCTTCGAGGACGTCGAGGTTGTTGCCTGCAATTTGGCTTGCCAAAGGGCGCGCATGAATGTCGAGCGGCACAATCACGTCCGCATCGCCATGGATGCTTTCCACGGGTATGTCGATATCTGGGTAGTGTTGAACCATCGCGGCGATTTGGGATTTGAGCGCAATCCGTTGGCGTGCGTTCAGACGATGGGTGGACGGGCGGATGGATAGGCCTGCGGCGAGACTGTCGGTATATCCATCGGGAGCGGGTTGGGGGGCGAATATATCGCCGATCTGGCGATCGATATAGCTGCGCGGCACGTAGGCGGCGATGAGCCAGCTGGCGATGTGGCCAATGCCGCGCGCGGACAGGAGGCGGTTTAGTCGCGACGGGCCGCCCTTCCACACCTGACTGGGTGCAGCTGCCAAGACGAGGGCTGCAACGCTTTCGGGCGCATCCAGCGCCCATGACAGCGCCACCGAGCCACCATAGGATTGTCCCAACACAATCGGTGCGCGCGGATCAATTTCGCTCACGGCGCGGCGCAGGGCGTCGGCCTGTCCAGACAGGCTCTCATCCGCGATAGATTGCGAATGGCCGAACCCCGGACGGTCGACGACATGAACGCGAAACTCCTGCGCAAGCATCGGCGCCAAGCGAAATGTCATGTCATATGTCGTCCCCGACGCCCCGTGGATCAGGACCACGGGCGGGGCGTCGGGATCCCCGAAGGAGCGGATGTGAACGCCCTGAATGACGGGGCCATCTGTCGGATTTCGCACCTCGGCCTGATACCCGCGCCAGAGTGCCAGTGCGACGGTGACTACGGCAAAAAGGACGAGGATCAGGAACATCGCGCCACTCTTACTCACCAATCCGGGCCAGATCGAAGTGGGTGGTTTGGTATATCTCGTTGATCCAGTTGCCGTAGAGCAAATGCGCGTGGCTGCGCCAGCGGTTCACGGGGCGTAGATCGGGATTGTTGTCGGGATAATAGTGGACCGGCAGTTGGATCGGCTTTCCCGCCTCGCGGTCACGGACCAATTCTTCGTGCTGGGTGCCGGTGTCATATTCGAGATGGTTGAAAATATAGAGCGCGCGGTGATCGGGGTCTTGCACCAAGGCAGGGCCGACCTCATCGGACCCCAGCAGCGGGACCAGAGAACCGGAGGCTTCGATTTCGCTCAAACGGACCTCGGTCCATCGGCTGACCGGCATCACGCAGTCGTCCGAGAACCCGCGAAGATACGGGGAAGACGGGGCGAGGTTGGCATGCCGGAAGCAACCGAATGCCTTTTGGTCGAGCGCATATTTCTTGATGCCGTGGAAATAGTTGATCATCGCCATCCCGCCCCAGCACACGCCGAAGGTGGAGTGCACATGGGTCTGGGTCCAGTCAAAGACACGGGTGAGTTCTTCCCAATAGGTCACGTCTTCGAAAGGAAGGTGTTCGATGGGCGCGCCGGTGATCAGGAGGCCGTCGAATTTCTCGCCCGTGGCCACAACGTCGCTGAACGGTCGATAGAATTGCTCCATATGCTCGGCCGCGGTGTTTTTGGTCTGGTGTTCGCTCATCCGGATGAGATGGAATTCGATCTGTAGGGGCGTCGCGCCGATCAAACGGGCGAACTGGTTCTCCGTCTGGATTTTCCGTGGCATCAGATTCAAAAGGCCAATCCGCAGCGGGCGGATATCCTGATGCGCCGCGCGCCCTTCGCTGATGACCATCACGCCCTCTGCAGAGAGGACGTCGTAGGCGGGCAGGTCTTCGGGGAGGGTGATAGGCATCGGATACGGACTTTCTGAACAGGGAAGATTACCTAAGTCGACGCGCCGCGAATATCAAGCGCCGCGCCAATCAGGTCTACAAAGGCTTCCGGTGTTGTGGCGGTGGCGACGTCTTCGGCTGTGACGGTGACGCCCCAGTTGCCTGCAATGGCCTCATAGCGCGGTTGGCGATGGGCCAGCGCGCGACTATAGGCGTAGCGGATGAACGCGTCGGGATCGACAGCCTCGGCATCGACGTTCATGTCGTTGAGATATTGCGACCACGTCTGTGACAGGAACTCGGGCTGATAGGCCATCGGTTTGGGCGCACGGTCGAACCGGCGGATGAGTTCGGCGGTGTGGGATGGGGACCCTTTGATCCAGACCAGGAGGGCATCTTTGCTCAGCGCCTGCAGGATCGGATCTTCTGGGTTTTCGGGGTCGACCCATTCGCAAAAGGACCCGCCCGTGTCGCAGACGAAATGCGGATAGCCATAGAGATGTGAGGCGCGGTCGATGAAGGTGCCGGTATCAAGGAGGGCCTGTTCTTCGGCGTGCCTGAACTGTGCCTGGCGTCGTCTGTATTCCTCCAGCGCGAGCCCGCCTTTGTCGCGCGCGCCCGGTTTGCCGAGATAATAGGACACGGGCGCAAGGTTGCTAAACGTGATGTTGGATTTGATAAAGATCGAGTCCGTCATCAACTGTTCGCGCAGAAACGGCTCGCGCATGGCGACGCGTTTGAGGTTGTCGTCGATGGCTTCACCGAGGTAACGCGTGCCGATGCGATAATCGACTGAATAGTGATACCATTCGCCCGTCGCGCGCATCATCTGGCTCACGTGCGTTTTGCCCAATCCGGACATGCCGAACAGGATGACCCGCTTTGCGGCACAGTCGCGCCAGTCTTTGCCCGTTTCGTATTTCATCCGGTCCCCGTGTTTCGCCCCCGTGATTGTCTCACTGGGTGCCATGACAGGGTGCAAATGCCAAGGGGTTTACGCCTTGGGGGCGGGGGCGAAGAGGCGCAGAAGCCGCCCGTCGATGACCAAAAGCCCCGCTGCAATGAGGGCAAAACCGAAATAGGCGTTGATGCGCAGCGTTTCGCCGAGCACCAAGGCACCGAGGACAACCGAAACAGGCGCCACGAAAAGGGTGACGAGCGTGGCGTTGCCCGAGCCTGCGGATTTGATGACCCGAAACAGGATGAGATAGGCAAGCGCGGTGGAAAAGACAGAGATATAGGCCCATGCGCCCCATGTTGTCGGCGTGAAAACCGTGAAATCCGGTAGCCCATTTCGCCATAGCGCGACCGGCACCATCCAAACGGCGGCTCCCGCAATCATGCCTGCCGCCGATACCTCTAGCCGCATGTCGGTGAGGTGAACGCGCGCCAGAGCTGCACCGATGGCATAGCACATCGAAGCGCCGATCAGTGCCATCTGGCCCGCAGAGCGCATGTCAAAACTGTGCAGGGCTTCCAGCCCGATGATGGTCGCGACACCCAAAAAGCCCAAAGTTACGCCCGCCGCCTTGCGCGCGCCCAGCCGTTCGTCCGCAAAGGCGAGCGTTGCAACCAAGGGGCCGAGGATCGCGGTCGTGGCGTTGAGGATGCCCGCGAGGCCGGAGGTGATGTGCTGTTGGCCCCATGTGATCAACCCGAAGGGCATGGCCACGTTGATGCCGCCAATCAGCAAAAAGGCGATCCATGGCCCGACAGTTCGCGGCACTGGCAGGCCCATGACGAGCACATAGGCCCATAGCGCCAGCGCACCGCCCGTGACCCGCAACGCCACCAGCGTTTCCACAGGGATCTGTCGCAGCATCAGTTCGATGGCCAAAAAAGAGCCGCCCCACATGAGCCCCATGAGAGCCAGCCCGGTCCAGGCTGCGGCATTGAGTGCTTTTTGAGGGGGCATATGGGCGTCTCCTGTTAGGCGCCCGTTATGGGCGCAACGGGAGCCCGCCGACAAACCGTTTCTTGTTCAATGGCACATCAAGAATGGTGAACAAAAAACCCCGCTTGGCGCGCAAGCGGGGTTTCCAGGGGACATGAGATCCCCGTTATTTGGTCGACTTAGAACTTATGCGAAAGTTTCAATCCAACGCCGATTGCGTGGTTGCCAGAGAAATCGGCACCAATCGTGGATGTTGTCGCATCGCCAACCCAAACGTAGCTTGCGCCACCGGAAATGGCCGTCTGTTCGTTCAGCTGGTATTTTACGCCCGCTGTGAGCGAGGTGTAGCCATCGCGCGGCGACAGGTTGCCTGTCGTTCCACCGAATGCTTTTTCATACCCAGCGGTAAGCGAACCCGACCATTTTTCGTTGAAACGACGTCCAACACCGAGAGTGTAGGAGATAGTGTCGTTGTCATGCGTCACGAGGTCGGGGAAGTTGGTGGGCGAAATCGTCGTTTTCGTCCATTCGGCCCAACGCGCGGAGAACATGAGCAAAGTGTCTGCTGCGATACCGGTCTGGAAATCGAGGTTCACCGACTGCGGCATTGTCACCGGCATTGGGCTTTCGAAAACGCCGCCTTCAGTGGTTGTGAAATTGATGTCGATTGCAGAGTTATAAGTCAGCGATGCCCGCAATGCGATTTCAGGAATCTCATATGCCGCACCGACGAGATAGCCAAAATCGGTCTCGTTGGTCGTTTCCATCGTGTAGGCGAACAACGGAATCGCCACTTCGCCGGAGGATTTCAGAAGGCGCATACCGCCATGGACAGACATCCTGTCGTTCAGCTTGTAGCGCAATACGGCAGTCACCGCGAGGCTGTCGACCGAAGCCGTAGAACCATTGAACGGGTAAAGCGCGTCAGCATTGCCATAGTCAACAGAGGCAGCGAACGGGGTGTCAACAATGATTGCCATGGACAGTTTGTCATCCAGGTCGCGCTTATAGGCGCCTGCGATCTGGGCATAGCTCTTTGCCATGTTGCCCGAAGATACGGCGCCGCCCGCGATTGTGCCGGACACAGAAGGGGACACGTAGCCAAAGCTCAGCTCGACGTGTTCACCGGATTCAAAAATCGCTGCGATAGATTGGCCTGAACGGTCCATGCCGCCAGCGTGTGCGCCTGTGGCGCCGACCGCGATTGCCGCGGCCAGTAAAGTCGTGTTTTTCATAGGTCTCCATCCCTGATCGAGCACGAGTGGGGTATCGTTACTCGCCTATAGTAATTTGTCTGCGCTATTCCGCGCTATTTGTGTCAATCACGGTAGCGAGCGGCGAAATTTGGCGCAATTCTAACGCAACGTCACGCGACTTCACGATTTTGACTCTCTTATCTGTTCAAGGTTAACGCAACATTTATGTCGCTTTGGAGCGCCTTGATTCCGATAGGATATTTGCGTAGTTGGCCCCGAAGATAATCGCGGCCCCGACAAAAACCGCAAGCTCCAATGGTTCATTGTAGAGGGCCATTCCGATCACCGCGATGAGCGGCAGGCGCAAGAAGTCGACGGGCGTCACGATCGACGCAGGCGCGAGGGATAGCGCCGTGGTCAGGGAGAAATGCGCCGCCAAGCCGGCCAGCGAGATCACGCAAACCCATGGGAACTGCGCCCAAGTCATCCATGCGATGTCGCCGTCAATGCCCGAACAGATCAGACCAAATACCAACTGCATTGCCGAGAGCCAGAACATGATCTGGGTAATCGTGACGCCGGAGGTTCGGGTGAGCTTTTTGGTGAAGAGGGCCGATCCCGCAAAACCGACCGCACAGGCCATAGCGGCAAGGATGCCGAGCGATAGACCACCCGCCTCAAACGGGCGCGCAACGATAAGAATGCCCGCAAACCCCACAATCGCCGTGACAACACGCGTTGGAGTAAGGCGTTCGCCGAGGAAAATCGCAGCGCCGAGGGCGACGAGAATAGGGTAGGAGAATTCCAGCGCAAAGAGCTGTGCCAGCGGGATGAGCGTAAGGGCGAAGAGCCACAGGTTTTGACCGGCGAAATGTGCGATGTTGCGGCCAAAATGCAGGGGCAGAGCGCGGGCTTGAATTTCGCCGACCCGACCCGTCACCAATGCGAGGCCTGTGACGGTGACAATCCCGATCAGCGAGCGGTAGGTCATGATTTCAAAGGTATCAAGGCCGAGCGAGAGCTGGCGACCCGCGACTGCCATGGAGGAAAAACCGAACACGGCCCCCATCATCCACAGCGCGGCCTTGATCGGTTGCGACGCTGGGGCGGTCATAGCTGTTTGACCGTGAACGCGCGGGGAAGATGGCCCGAGGCTTTCCACCATTGGCTTTCGCGCGTTCGGGTCCCGTGATGTTCAAATGCGGCCCCGTCCACGAAAAGCTCGGTTACGTGGAACAGGCCGACGGTTTCGGCGTCCTCGGAAACATCAAAGTGCAGGCAACCGGGCTCTTGGCGGGTCAATACGATATGGCGCTCGAGCGCCTTGCGAATAAACGGGACCTCTGCTGGCGGGCATTTGAACTGGCCCGTCAGGCTAACACGGCCCGTTTTTGCGATGAGCTCATTCAAGTTCGATTGTTCCGGGCGGCTTGGAGGTGCAATCGTAGAACACGCGGTTCACGCCCTTCACTTCGTTGATGATACGGGTCGAGGTTTCCGACAGGAACTCATGGGTAAAGGGATAGTAATCCGCAGTCATGCCATCGACCGAGACCACGGCGCGCAGCGCCAGAGCATAGTCGTAGGTGCGCCCGTCGCCCATCACCCCGACCGTCCGCATCGGCAGAATTGCCGCGAAGGCCTGCCAGATGTCGTCGTAGAGGCCGTGTTTGCGGATTTGGTCGATATAGACCGCATCGGCTTTGCGCAGAATGTCGAGCTTTTCACGTGTGATTTCGCCGGGGCAACGGATGGCGAGGCCGGGGCCGGGGAAGGGGTGGCGACCAATGAAGGAGGCGGGCAGGCCCAGTTCGTGACCCAGTGCGCGCACCTCGTCTTTGAACAATCCGCGCAACGGCTCGACCAGTTTCAGACCCATCTTTTCGGGCAAGCCGCCAACATTGTGGTGCGATTTGATGGTGACGCTCGGCCCGCCGGAGAAGGAAACGCTCTCGATCACGTCAGGGTAAAGTGTGCCCTGAGCTAGGAATTCGGCACCCTCGATACCGTCGGCGTATTTCTGGAACACGTCGATAAAGAGCTTACCGATGATTTTGCGTTTGGTTTCAGGATCGGAGACGCCTTCCAGTTCTCCCAGAAACAGATCGCTTTCATCTGCGTGAATAAGGTTCAGGTTGTAGTTTTCGCGGAACATGGCGACGACCTGTTCGGCCTCGCCGAGGCGGAGCAGCCCGTGGTCCACAAACACGCAGGTCAACTGGTCGCCGATTGCTTCGTGCAAAAGGATACCCGTGACAGAACTATCGACGCCGCCGGAGAGGGCGCAGATGACCTGTTTGTCGCCGACCTGTTCACGGATCGCCGCGATCATTTCTTCGCGGTATGCGCCCATCGTCCAATCGCCGGTGAACCCGGCAAGACGCACGAAGTTCTCGTAGATCGATTTGCCATTGGGGGTGTGGTGAACTTCGGGGTGGAACTGGACCGCGAAAAAGTTGCGTTTGAGGTCGGCGGTGATCGCAAACGGCGCGCCCGGCGAGGTGCCGTAGACCTCAAAGCCCGGCGCAATTTCTGCGACGTGATCCCCGTGAGACATCCAGACCTGTTCGCGCCCTGTGCCATCCATGAACCAACCGGTGAGAAAATCAGGATGCGTGCCGGTCGGTGTGACATAGGCACGGCCGAATTCTGCCGTGGCGTGTTCGCCCGCTTCCACCCGTCCACCAAGGTCCTTCATCATCACCTGCTGCCCGTAGCAGATGCCGAGGATCGGCACGCCGAGTTCATAGGCCGCTTTTGGCGGTCTCGGGCTGCCTTCACGCATCACCGAATCTGGCCCACCGGAAAAGATGATCGCTTTGGGCGCGAACTCTCTGATCGAGGCGTCGGTGACGTTTTGATAGGGGTGGATTTCGCAGTAAACGTTCAACTCGCGCAAGCGCCGCGCGATGAGCTGCGTGACTTGGCTGCCGAAGTCGATGATGAGGAGGCGGTCATGGGAGTGTTGGGTCATGATCCGGCTTTATTGCGCACGCGCGCGCGAGGCAAGCCAGATTTGAGTTTCTGGCCTGCTCTAAGGGTGTCTCTCAGGCTGCCTGAGGTATTTTGGTCAACAGACGGGCTTCGCCCATGAGTGCGATCAAAAGTTCAACATGTCGCGTCACATTATAAGAGGCGTCGCCTGTGCGGCGCACCGCGTCAATGCGCGCTTCTTCTTCGATAAGTGTCGTGACGGCGGTGCTCGGGTTCAACTGCGCGCGTGAACCGGTCAGGCGACGCAGGTCGCGGCTGCGGTTGTAATCGTTGACCCCAAAGCGAGCAGCGCGGATCAAAAGACGTGGGCGGCGAAGGCCGGCGAGCAGAGCGAAGATATCAGTCATTTTCTAGTCCTCTAGAGTGTCCCGTTGGTCATCGGCCGTGGGTGGAATCTGTGTGCGTAAATCCGGTGAGTCCCATGGCGTGATCGAAGCCTTGCACAACCTAAAGGTGTGTTGCGCATTGTTTCCGAAATGCGAACGGTAGTGTTTTTCAGTGTTTATCTTTTGGAAACACACTGTGCTCAGACGGGAAACAGTTAACCGACAAGTAAGACATGCAACCCAAAGTTGTTAACGATTCGGGATAAACGTGTGGACAAGGGCTTAATAACCTGTGGATGAAAAAAATCGCGAGAAAACGACCGGATCAATAGTTGAGCAAACGGAAACAATTGAAACGACAAAATCTGGGGAAGACATGTTTGAAACTGCAAAAAGCCAAGTGGGTCTTGGCGAAGATCTGCCCAACTGGGTGCCACAGGAAGCCAAGCGTTACATCGCACATACCGAAAGCGGCCAAACCATCCGCGCCCTCGCCCGAAAGAGCGGCTGTGCGCCTTCAACGGTCATGCGACAGGTTCGCCGGATCGAACAGAAGCGCGACGATCCATTGATTGATGAGGCCCTGTCGGTCCTCAGCCGCGTCGCGATCGGGACACCCGCGGCGGTAGGAGACGAAGCCCGAAAGGAAACACTGCCAATGACTGACGATAGCCTTTTTCTTGCGCATGAACCCCTTGACGATGTGACCGTCGAACGCGAAGCCCGCCGGATCTTGCGCCGCCTGAGCGAGCCTGGTGCCTGTCTTGCCGTTGCGCAGGATATGGAAAAGGCCGTTGTGGTTCGCGATTTGCCCGATGGGCGCACAACTCGCACGGCGGTGCTGGATCGCCCTGTGGCACAGGCAATGGCGCTAAAAGAATGGATTAGCGCGAAAGCCAAAGGAAAAATCACACGATATACGATCACTGCGGCGGGTCGGGCGGCGCTTAAACGGTTTTTGGCAGCGGATGAAACCACACAGGGCGGTTTTGCAGAGGCACCGGCGCGGTTTTACGACGCGGAATCCGAGGTCGTCTCCCGCGTAGAGCCGGTTGGCGGCGATGAGGGCGCAAGGCGGCTGCGGTATAATGCAGCCGAAAGCCCCGTTCAGGTTTTGTCGCGCCGCCGTGACAAGGACGGGACGATGTTTCTCTCGCCTGAACTCGTGGCTGCTGCAGAGCGCCTGCGCGAGGATTTTGAGCTGGCCCAGATGGGGCCGCGCGTTACGCAGAACTGGGAACGCTTCCTGACCGGCACCGCGCGCGGCACGTTTTCCGGTGACGCAAAAGGGTTCGGTCCAGAGGCCGCGCAGGCCCGTGTGGCCTCCGCGCTTGACGATCTTGGGCCGGGATTGGCCGATGTTGCTCTGCGCTGCTGCTGTTACCTCGAAGGAATGGAGCAGGCCGAGCAACGCATGGGCTGGTCGGCGCGGTCCGGCAAAATCGTTCTGCGGATCGCTTTGCAGCGTCTCAAACGCCACTACGACGATGCAGGATACTCCAATTTGATAGGATAACCGTCTGGCGCGACGGTTTGGCGAGGTCTCCCGCTCGCTTCTGGATGGCCCCTGATCTACGTGATCGGGGGCCTTTCCTTATGGAGCTCTGCACCGGGATCAGGGCGGATATGCACAGGCTATTGCAGTGTTTTTTCGAGACATCCGCTTCTGCGGGGCTTATATGCTGGAACAAAGGAAGAGGAAGCCCCCGCATGCGCGATCTCAAGATCCCCGACCAGCGCCACCCTGAAAAGGCGCATCGTCCCGATAACGCCCAGCCCAAAAAGCCGGACTGGATCCGGGTGAAAGCACCGACGTCGGATGGGTACCGAAAAACCCATGCCATTATGCGCGAGCATAAACTGGTGACTGTTTGCGAAGAGGCGGGGTGTCCGAACGCGGGCGAATGTTGGAGCCAGGGCCACGCCACCATGATGATCATGGGCGATATTTGTACGCGCGGCTGCACATTTTGTAACGTCGCGACGGGGCGTCCGGATGTGCTCGATGTCTTCGAGCCGGGGCGAGTCGCGGATGCGGTAGCCAAACTGGGCCTGAAACACGTGGTCATTACATCGGTTGATCGCGATGATTTGGAAGATGGCGGGGCAGAGCATTTTGCCATGACCATTCGCGCCATCCGCAAGCGCAGCCCCGAAACCACTATTGAAATTCTCACACCGGACTTTTTGAAGTGCGACGATAGCGTGCTCGAAACCGTGGTCGCAGCGCGCCCCGATGTGTTTAACCACAATCTCGAAACCGTGCCGGGCCTTTATCCCACGGTGCGTCCGGGCGCGCGGTATTTCCATTCCCTGCGCCTGTTGCAGCGGGTCAAGGAAATCGATCCGTCGATGTTCACCAAGTCGGGCCTCATGGTCGGCCTCGGCGAAGATCGCCAGTCCGTGCATCAGGTCATGGACGACATGCGCGCCGCCGATATCGATTTTCTGACCATCGGGCAATATTTGCAGCCAACGTCCAAACACCATCGCGTGGATCGTTTTGTGACTCCCGATGAATTCAAGGCCTATGAGAAAACCGCCTATGGCAAAGGGTTCCTCATGGTGTCGGCCACGCCTCTGACGCGGTCCTCTTATCACGCCGGCGACGATTTCGCGCGGCTTCGCGAAGCCCGTTTAAAGAAACTCGGCCGCGCGTGAGCGACCCGGTTTTCGAGATTTTTGCTGCCTGTCCGCCCGGACTGGAAGATGTGCTTTGTGCCGAAGTGGCGCAGGCAGGTTTTTCGTCGCCGGTTGCGACCGGTGGGGGGGTCAATTTTCAGGGCGGGTGGCCCGATGTCTGGCGTGCGAACCTTACCCTGCGGGGCCCGACGCGGATTCTGGTGCGTCTGGGCGAATTTCTCGCCTTTCACCTCGCACAACTCGATAAACGGTCGCGGCAGTTTCCATGGGGCAATTGGTTAAGCGCCGAGAATCCTGTGCGGGTTGAGGTTGTGACCAACCGGAAATCCAAAATCTACCACGCGGGCGCTGCGCAGGAACGCATCGAGCGGGCGATTTCCGAAGAGCTCGGTGCCGAGATTTCCTCTGACGCAGAGACGGTCGTGAAAGTTCGCATCGACGACAATAATGTCATTGTCTCACTCGATACTTCCGGCGTGCCTTTGCACAAACGCGGGTTCAAAGAGGCGGTCGGCAAGGCGCCGATGCGCGAAACCATGGCTGCACTTTTGCTGCGCGCCTGCGGGTATAACGGTCAGGAGCCGGTGCTCGATCCGATGTGCGGGTCTGGCACTTTCCCGATTGAAGCTGCCGAAATGGCGCGGGGGCTATTGCCGGGTCGCGCGCGCACATTCACCTTTGAGCGGCTGGTTGGATTTGACGCGCAGGCCTTTGAATTAATGAAAAAAGTCGAGGTCACCGAGACACCATACAGGTTCTTCGGGTCCGACCGGAATGTGAACGTTATTGGCATGGCAACACAGAATGCCGAGCGCGCGGGCGTTGGGGATATCTGTAGCTTTGCACCGGTTCCGGTGTCCGGCATTGAACGCCCCGACGGGCCTCCCGGCCTTGTCATCGTCAACCCGCCATATGGCGCGCGCGTGGGCAAGAAAAAGGACCTCTTCGCGCTCTATGGTGCCTTTGGTGACAAAATGCGCGATGCATTCGCGGGCTGGCGGGTCGGTATGGTGACATCGGACGAAAGCCTCGCTCAGGCCACGCGCCTGCCTTGGCTGCCCAAAAGCGCCCCGATAGCGCATGGCGGCCTCAAGGTTCGGCTGTGGCAGACCGCCGCGCTTTAGACTTTAGTGGCCCATCCCCATCATCCGTTCGTGCACGGCCATCATGCCACGCAACGCCATATCGCTGACTTCTGCGGCGTGGCTTTGCAGAGTTGCAACGATTTCAACGTCCTGTGAGGTCTGGGTGACGGTGACGCCGGTATCGGTATATTCGATCTGCGTCACGATCAGTTCAGGCTTTTCGAACAATAGGTCGAGCGTCGGGCTCTGAATCGGGACATGCGGGTCGAATTTGTCCTCTACACGATAGATCATCGACGCCACATGATTGACGAGCGCATCGCGAAGCACTTCGGTATCTGCATTGGTCACCGTGCGAATGCCATCGGGCAGGTTTTCCACCGTGCGGGTGAGGCCGGCGTGGTTGATGAACAATTCCTGCATGTCAAGAATTTCATCCGCGGTGGTATTTTCTCCTACGAGGCCTGGCATGAAAACCTCGTCATGGATCGATGCGCCGGTTTCATCCGTCGCGTGTCCGTGCATCCCGTGCATTTGGGCGAGCGCTGCGGATGCGGGCAGGGCGAGGCAGATGGTTAGGGTCAGAATGCGGATCATTGGGCCTCGCAGGAGTTGGAATTCAATTCTGCGAATATGACAGGAGGCGCGCCGTTTGTCACTCCACCGGCGGAACACGTTTTAGATAGGCGGCGACCGCATCCCGATCTTCTGGGCTGAGTTTCGCGAAGTTGTCCACGACATGCGCCATATGCCCGCCAACACTGTCGAAATCGGGAGTGAAACCGCTTTCGAGGTAATAGGCGATGTCCTGCGCTGACCAATCGAGGGCATGTGGCGTGATATTGGGAATGCGCCCTTGTCCGGCGGGATCGGGCGCACCGGCGAGCCAGCGGGATTTGATAACCCCGCCGAGCGCATTGCGCGGCGTGTGACATTCCGCGCAGTGGCCGAGGGCCTCGGTCAAATAGCGCCCAGCATGCTCTTGCTCGGTCAGGTTCGGGTCCGCGACCACCCAGTCATCGCGCAGGAATAGCATTTTCCAGCCGCCCAATGTGCGCCGGATGTTGAAGGGGAAGCCGACATCATGGGGCACATCCGCTTTGTCGGAGGCGGGCAGGGTCATCAGGTAAGAGTGGAGATGGACCACGTCGGCGGGGTCCATTCTTGCATAGGACGCATAGGGAAAGGCGGGGTAGTAATGTTTGCCCTCCGGCGAGGTGCCATGCATCATCGCACTCGCGAGATCAAGCGCGCTCCATCCCGCAATGCCCTGATTTGAGGGGGAAATATTCGGGGCATGGAAGGTGCCGAAGGGTGAGGCAAATTCCATTCCGCCCTCTAGGGCGGTGGCTTTTCCATCCTCGCCAGCATGGCACGATGCGCATCCTGCGGCGGTGTAGACGTATTCACCGCGCGCCAGATCGGGGACAACACCGGCCAACTCTTCGGGGTCAGCGTGGCGTGGAATTGTCACGATCCAGAAAACCGCAAGGCCACAAATGGCACCGAGTAAGAGAAGCAGGAGAATACGACGCATGGTGGCTCCGACGGTCCGGGATATTCCCAAACCTAGTGCGGCCCGCGCGCGAGGCCAAGCCCCCGCGCGCTAGGGCGTTTAGTCGGCTTGGCGGTAGGCCTTGTGACAGGCCGAGCAGGCACCGCCCACAGGACCCATGCCGGCCTGAAGGCTCGCGAGGTCGGTCCCTGCAGAAGCCGCGAGGGCAGCCGTTGCATCGCGCAAGTTGCCTGCATGTACCATCGCGTTTGAGTCCGCGCTCCACATTGCGGGGAGAGCACGTGATCCTTCAACCTCGCCAGCGGCCGATCCCGGTAGCCAGAAGTCGCGGGTGTCGAGTGCGGCAAGCGTCGCGAGGTTCGTGGCCGCGCGCGTTGCGGCCTCGGCGTCATATTCCACCGCGCCCTTCGCCATCGCCCCGAGCGCTCCCAGATTAAAGGCATAGAGTTGCATATGCGCTTGGCGTGCCTTGACGGCACCCTCTGCTGCATCTTGGGCCGTCGCGGTCAAAGTCGTGGCAGCGAGAAGTGCTACAGCGGTGAGTTTCAGTCCAAATCGCATGTTCATGGTTGTCCTCATTAATGACTATCAGGTCAAAGTGATTTCCCTCAATGCAGGGTATCTGTGCCTGTGCTAAGATAAAGTCGGTATTTTCGCAGAGAGTTCATTAAATCATGCACAGACCAAATTGGGACGATTATCGCTTTGTCTTGTCCGTCGCGCGTACAGGCTCGGTTTCGGGCGCGGCGCGTGAGTTGGGCGTGAATCACGCAACTGTATTGCGCCGGGTCGCGGGAATCGAACAAAGGTTGGGTGTCCAACTCTTCGATAAATCCGTGCGCGGCTATGAAATCTCCGCAGACAAACTGCGCATAATCGAAGCCGCCCGCGAGGTTGAGGCGGCGGTGGGCGCGGTTGAACGGCTGGCCCGCGTGGGCGAGGCGCCTTTGGCGGGTGTGATCCGCCTCACATCGACGGACACGTTTTGCCACGTCGTTCTGCCCCCGATTGTTGCCAAACTGGCCTCGCAGGAACGCGGTTTGTCCTTTGAGCTGCTTTCGACGAATGCCCATCTCGATCTGGCGCGGCTCCATGCGGATGTGACCATTCGACCGACATTCAAACTGCCCGAAGACCTGCATGGCGAAATGGCCGCGTATCTCGGCGTTGGCTATTACACCCGCGCTGATGCGCCCGAAGACCACTGGATCGGGACCGCAGGCTCGATCGCGCGCAGCCATATCACCCAAAAACTCCATGACGTCCTCGATAGTATGAACGTCAAAATCACGGCGGCGGCGGATAGTTTTCTCACGCTGCGCACCTTGGCGGAGGCCGGTATGGGGCGCACGCTGTTGCCTTGTGTCTTGGGTGATGCATCTCCCACTCTGGTGCGCTTTGAGGGGCCGGTTGAAATTGCGCCTGTTCCCGTGTTCGTGGCCTCTCATATCGACCTCGCGGATGCACCGCGCATGCGTCAGGCACGCCACCGGATCGCACGCGCACTGGCCGCAGAGGCTGACAGTTTGCTGGGGCGCTCGGCCGTTACGGCTTGATCGAGAACCGTGAAGGCTCGCGTTCCATTTGCATCCACGCGGGCACGCCGACAAAGCGTTCAATCGCGAAGAGCAGCAGACAAAATGCGATCACCCCGAACACCAACTTTACCCGTTTGGACGAGGGGGGATGTTGCGCCCATCGTTTGGCGCGCATGAGCCACCGCAATTCGTTCACGACACATTGTCCTCGAACACCACGGTCCCGATGTAGGGCAGGTTTCGATTGGCCTGAGCGTAGTCGATGCCATAGCCCACGACAAAAGCGTCGGGAATTTCAAAGCCGGTCCATGTGGCCGTAAACGGAACCTCGCGGCGCGTTTGTTTGTTGAGCAGCGCGATGGTTTCCAGCCTATGCGGTTTGCGCGCGTTCAGATGGGCCATGGTTGCGGCCATGGTATGTCCGGTGTCCACGATATCCTCGACAACCAAGACGTCTCGCCCTTCGATGGTGCCACGCAGGTCTTTGAGAATGCGCACCTCACGCGAACTTTCCGTGTTGTCGCCATAGGACGAAATTTCGAGGAAATCGACCTCGACGTTCATGTCCAAATCGCGCACCAGATCGGCAATAAAGACAAAGGAGCCGCGCAAAAGCCCGATCACCACGAGATTATCGGTTTGCGCGAAGGACTGTCGGATCTCGTGGGCGAGTGTCTCGATCCGCGCGGCGATCGCCTTTGCCGAGATCATTTCTTCGATGTGATATGGCCGCTGCGTCATGCTAACCCCTTGCATTTTGCGCGTTCGGCCTAGAGATAGCAGGAACCGTTCACAAACACCAAAGCCCATGCCGACGCATCACGAAAAAAAGAAGCTCCCCTATAGCGCCCAGCAGATGTACGACCTCGTTGCGGATGTCGAAAGCTATCCACAGTTCCTGCCATGGAACGCGGCCGCCCGCATTCGCAGCCGCGAAGACATGGGTGATCACGAGCTGATGATGGCGGATTTGGTGATTTCCTTCAAAGTCTTCCGCGAGACATTCGGATCCTGTGTGCGCCTCTATCCTGACGAGCGGCACATCAAGACCGAATACCTCGACGGGCCGTTCCGCTACATGAAGAGCTGGTGGAAATTCCACGACGATCCGGGTGGATGCGAGATCGAGTTTTTTGTGGATTTCGAGTTCAAGAACGCGATTTTGCAATCGGTAATCGGCGTGGTTTTCAACGAGGCCATGCAGCGGATTGTGCGCGCGTTCGAACGACGGGCGGCGGATCTTTACCGATAGAGTGGATACGCGTGATGCCCGATGGCGCGCGTGCGACAAAGGGGACGACACATGAAAACGGCGCACCCTAGGGCGCGCCGTTTTGGTTTTTGGGTAGGGGCTAAATCACGAGTTGTGATCGTAAGCCGTTTCGCCATGTTGGGCGAGATCGAGACCCGTGTGTTCGGTTTCCGTATCCACGCGCAGCGGCACAATGGCCTTCACCAGCAGGGCGATGAGATAAGTCACAACCACTGTGAATACCCCGACGATCACAAGTGCGCCGAGCTGCGCGGCCCAAGCACCCGCACCGAAGGCGGCGATCATGATCGTGCCAAAGATGCCGCCAACGCCGTGCACCGCAAAGACATCCAGCGTGTCGTCAATTCTGACCTTATTGCGGATAAAGCCCACGGCTTCCTGACACAGAACGCCTGCAACGGCCCCGATGACGAGCGCTTCAACCGGCCCGACAAAGCCGGACGCAGGTGTGATCGAGGCCAGACCTGCAATGGTGCCGGTTACCATGCCAACCATGGACGCTTTGCCGTATTTCACGCGCTCCCAGATCGCCCAAGTGATCGATGCGGTCGCGGCAGAGAGGTGGGTAACTGTGATGGCCATCGCGGCGCCACCATCGGCGGCCAGTTGTGAACCGCCGTTAAAGCCGAACCAGCCGACCCAGAGCATGGATGCGCCGATCATGACGTAGCCGGGGTTGTGTGGGGGTTTGTTGTCGACCTTGCGACGGCCCAGCATTACGGCGAGCACGAGGGCCGCGAGGCCCGCGGTTTCGTGCACCACAATGCCGCCTGCGAAATCGCGCGTGCCGACCTCGCCAAAAATCCCGCCATCAGCCAAGAACCCGCCGCCCCAGATCCAATGGACGACAGGGGCGTAGCACAGCAGCATCCAAAGACTGGAGAACAGCATGACGAATGCGAAGTTGATGCGTTCGACATAGGCGCCCACGATCAGGGCCGGTGTGATGATCGCAAAGGTCATCTGGAAGGCAAAGAACAGGACTTCTGGTAGCGTTCCGGACACGGTGTCCGCTGTGATGCCCATGAGGAAGGCTTTGCCCAGACCGCCCCAAATCGCGTTGCCATCACCAAAGGCAATGGAATAGCCGACCACGAACCACAGCACGCTCATCACCGCAGCGATCGAATAGACGTGCATGAAGACCGACAGCACGTTTCGCGCGCGGACCAGGCCGCCATAAAACAGCGCCAAACCCGGCAGTGACATGAAGAGAACCAGCGCCGTTGCGACGATGATCCATGCGGTATCCGCTCCTACCATAACTTCCTCCAGAGACATTTTTTGTGCGTTTCGGCGCGTAAAGCGTCTTTGGAGCGATAAATAAAGCCGCATGGGGGCGAGCAAACCGTTTAAAAAGGTAGCGGTTTGGGAAACGCACACAATGTGGGCGAGAATCGCGGTAGGTGGTTAAAATTTAGCCTAGTTGTGTTTTTGGCGCCGATGGCTAGGCGAGCGCCGCGAGCAACATCGCGAGCGCATGGTCCACGGTCGCCTGTCTGACCTGACTGCGTCCCAATGGACCGAAATCGACCGTCTCGGTTTTTGTCGCCATGCCTGACTGCGCGAGGCCAAAACACACGCGGCCCTCGGGTTTGAATTCGGAGCCGCCGGGCCCCGCGATGCCGGTCACCGAAACCGTCAGGGCAGCGTTGGAGCGTGCGAGCGCGCCATCCGCCATTTCGCGCGCGATCTCTTCGCTCACGGCGCCGTGGTTTTGCAATGTGTCGTGCGAGACGCCGAGCATCTCGACCTTGGCCGCGTTTGAATAGGTGATGAAGCCGCGATCAACCACGTCTGATGAGCCCGCCACATCCGTGAGGGCGCCGGCAATGAGGCCACCTGTGCAGCTTTCTGCGGTGGCGATCATCACGCCAGCAGCACGCGCTGCACTCAGAACGGCCTCGGCGCTCATTGCATCATCAGGCCATGGGTGAGGCCGGCCAAGACCAAAGTCACAGCGGCTGCGGCGATGCCTGCGAGAACATCGTCCAACATCACGCCCATCGCGTCGCCGCGTTTATCCGCCTTGCCGATCCAGAGCGGTTTCCAGATGTCAAAGAGGCGAAACAGCACGAAACCGGCGATCCATCCCGGCCACAGAACGGAACTGTCCACGCCCATGATTGTCGCGCCGACCGAGACGGGCAGAAGGGCGATCCATTGGCCGACCAATTCGTCGATGACGATTTCCGCATGGTCGGGATCTTCGTCGCCGCGTGTCCATTCCTGAATCGACCACAGGCCCACAACAAAGGCGACCACAATCCCCGCACATACCAATAGCGTTCCGCCGGTTTGATGGAGCGCCCAGAGGAGCGGGACAGATGCCGCCGATCCCCAAGTGCCGGGTGCGGGTTTCAAATAGCCCACGCGCGCGAGTGTCGCGATTGCTTCCGCCAGTTCTTTCATCCGTCCTGTCCTCCGACCAACGCGGCAGTCGCCAGCGCTGCAATTCCTTCTTCGCGGCCCGTAAAGCCCAGCTTTTCCGATGTCGTCGCTTTGACAGAAACGTCAGCGACGTCCACCCCCATAATATCGGCGAGCGCTTGGCGCATTGCCGCTGCGTGTGGCCCGATTTTGGGTTGTTCGCACACCAGGGTCACGTCGCAATTTGCGAGGCTGTAGCCATTGTCTCGCGCCAATTCGATGGCATGGCGCAGAAAGATATGGCTTTGCGCGCCTTTCCATTGCGGATCCGAGGGCGGGAAGTGTTGACCGATGTCGCCCATGGCCAGCGCGCCATAGATGGCATCGCTCAGGGCATGCATGCCAACATCGGCGTCGGAATGCCCCTGAAGCGTGCGCCCAAAGGGGATTTTGACCCCACAAAGCCAAAGGTGATCGCCGGGTCCAAATCGGTGAACATCGTACCCGTTGCCAATCCTAATTTTCATGGCGTCCTTTCCCCTCTGCAGATGCGCAGTTGCGCGCGTAAAGTCATCTGCATGTGTAATCTTGAAATTCTCTTCGGCGCCCTTGGTGATTGCCACCTCGATGCCTGCAGCGCGTGCAACCTCGACATCATCGGCGGCCTCACCGTCGAAGGCGGCATGGGCGGCCGTAATCGCGGGCAGGGCAAAACCCTGTGGCGTCTGGGCGCGAAACAAACCGTCCCGTTTCGCTGTGCCACTCACGTGACCGTCGGAAGTGGTCCAGAGCGCATCCGTCACCGCGAGGCCGGGTGCGGCCCCGTCATGGGATTCGAGCGCGTGGATCACATCGTCGATGACGTGGGGCGGGCAAAGTGCGCGCGCCGCATCATGGATCAGGACATGTGTGATATCCGGGGCGAGCGCGTCGAGTCCGGCTCTGACCGATGCGCTACGTGTGCTGCATCCATGGACGAGCACAACATCATCGAGGTCGCAGCAGAACTCCGCGTCATCGGGATGATGCACGACGACGATCTGACAGGCCTTGTCGCGAAAGGCGGCGATGGCGTGGTCAATCACCCTTTTGGTGCCAAGGGGACGCCATTGTTTGGGCAATCCTTCCCCTGCGCGGGTTCCGCGTCCTGCGGCGACGATGAGGGCTGCGACTTTCATGACGCATCCGATAGACTCTGAAGCGCGCCCTGGCAACGGGGGCGTGGCCTCCAAAGTAGCGCCTAATTTATGGGCATTGCGCATTTTGCGCCCCTTTTTTGCGCCGAACCCTTTGCAGCTACCGCTCTAGGCCGCTAGGCATGGCCTATATGCACAAGGATTAATCGCTTGCCCGTTCAACTGGCAGATACCTTTTTGGACCCACCTGTCTTTCTCGCACCGATGGCCGGAATCACCGATTTGCCGTTTCGCAATCTGGTGTCGTCTTTTGGCGCGGGCCTGGTGGTGAGCGAAATGGTGGCGAGCCATGACATGTTGAACGCGCGCCCCGGGAGCCGCGAGAAGGCAGAGCTCGGGTTCGGTGTCGAAAACACCGCCGTTCAATTGGCGGGCCGCGAAGCGGGGCCGATGGGCGAAGCGGCGAAAATGGCCGAAGGCAATGGCGCGCGGATTATCGACATCAATATGGGTTGTCCGGCGAAAAAGGTTGTGTCGGGCTACTCCGGTTCTGCGCTGATGCGCGATCTCGACCATGCGCTGACCCTCATCGATGCGGTTGTGGGGGCCGTTGATCTGCCTGTGACGCTGAAAACCCGATTGGGCTGGGACGACAATCTGATGAATGCACCCGAGTTGGCGCGCCGCGCACAGGACGCGGGCATTCAAATGATTACCATTCATGGTCGTACGCGGTGCCAGTTCTACAAAGGCCGCGCCGACTGGGCCGCCATTCGCGCGGTGAAGGATGCGGTCGATATTCCGGTGATCGCCAATGGAGACATTGTTAGCGCGCAGGCCGCGCGTGAGGCCCTGACGGCCTCGGGCGCCGATGGCGTGATGATCGGTCGCGGGGCGCAGGGGCGGCCATGGATTTTGTCCCAAATCGCCGCGAACCTCGTCGGCGCACCCGTGCCTCAGGCGCCTTCCACGGCAGAGTTCGCCGCGATGGTCGGGGCGCATTATGAGGCGGGCCTATCGTTTTACGGCGTCGATCTCGGCGCGCGCGTGATGCGAAAACATCTAGGCTGGTACATGGATGTCGCCGATACCCCCGCAGAGTTGCGCCGTGTCGTTCTCACCGAACGCACACCTGCCGGCGTTCTGGACCGTCTAACCGAGGCCCTGTCGGGAAAGGTCGCCGCATGAGTGACAGCACTCTCTTTGATGCCCTTTGGCCATCCCTGCCGATCCCGTCGCTCATTATCGGGCCTGACGATCGGATCGACTCAATCAACCCCTCCGCGGAGACATTCCTCAACGCGTCGTCGAAATCCCTCGCGGGTGTGCCGGTTTTCGACAAACTCGCCATCGACGCTCCGCTGGAAGAAGCCTTTGCTCGGGTCCGTCGTGATTTATCCGCGATGTTTATCAACAACGTCGACGTATCGGGCGGCAACGCGCCGCCGGTTCAGTGCAACATCCAGATTGGCCCGATTCAGGGGCATGACGGATGGCTGGTGCTGATGATGGAAGCGCGCGAAATCGCCGACCGTCTGGGCCGCGCGCAGCAGGTTAAATCATCGGCACGCTCTGCGATCGGGATGGCGGAAATGCTCGCCCATGAGATCAAGAACCCTTTGGCGGGCATCACCGGCGCGGCGCAGTTGCTGTCGATGAACCTCTCGCCCGAGGACCTCGAGCTGACCGATCTGATCGTTGTCGAAAGCCGGCGCATCGTGGCGCTTCTCGAACAGGTCGAACAATTCGGCAACCTGCGTCCACCTGCGAAGCGGGCGATCAATATTCACGATCTTCTGGACCGCGCACGCAAATCGGCCGAGCTTTCCTATGCCGCGTCCATGCAGTTTATAGAGGAATTCGATCCCTCGCTGCCTGCGACCTATGTGGACGGTGACCAGATTTTGCAGGTGTTTTTGAACCTGTTGAAAAACGCGTCCGAGGCCGCCGTCGGGGGCAGGGGGACGATCCGCATTCGCACATTCTATGACCTGAAACTGCGCCTGCGCCGCAGGGATGGCACGGGCGCGCCGCTGCCGCTACAGGTCGAGATTATCGACGACGGACCGGGTTTGCCGACAGAAATTGCCGGGGACGTGTTCGAGCCCTTTGTGTCGGGGCGTGAAAACGGCACCGGTCTTGGACTGGCGCTCGTGTCAAAAATTATTTCGGATCACGAAGGTTGGATTTCCGTGGATTCCGTGCCCGGACGCACGGTGTTTCGCATCTCGCTACCCGTGGTGCCCAAGGAATTGCGTGTTTTGGATGACGGTTGAACCGTCACGTAACTGTTTAAATTGTCAGGCATGGCAAATGCCTAACGGCCGATGATGAAGGAGAAAAATGATGGATGGGACGATTTTGGTCGCGGACGACGACCGCACGATCCGCACGGTTCTCACGCAGGCGCTCACGCGCGCCGGTTGTAAGGTTCATGCGACCTCGTCGCTGGTGACGTTGATGCGCTGGGTTGCTGAAGGTAAGGGTGATCTGGTGATTTCCGACGTGATGATGCCGGATGGAAACGGGCTCGAGACCCTGCCCAAGATTGCCGAACAGCGCCCCGGTCTGCCAGTCATCGTGATCTCTGCGCAAAACACCATTATGACCGCGATTCAGGCGGCAGAGGCGGAAGCCTTCGACTACCTTCCCAAACCCTTCGATTTGCCCGATCTGATGAAACGCGCGGCCAAAGCCCTCGAGGTGAAACGCCGCGCAAATCCGGCCCCTTCGACTGCGAAGGTGCCGTCCGATCTCGGGCAGGACGAATTGCCGATGGTCGGGCGCACGCCTGCGATGCAGAACCTCTATCGTCTCGTCGCGCGCGTCATGAATACCGATCTTCCGGTTCTGATCACGGGCGAAAGCGGGACGGGAAAGAGCCTGATTGCGCGCGCAATCCATGATTTCTCCGATCGACGGTCTTTGCCCTTTGTGGTCGTGTCGGCCTCGGATCTGGCGACCATGGAGGGGCCTGCGACGGTCATTTCCAAGGCGCGCAACGGGTCGATCCTGTTTGACGAGGTCGGTGACCTTGATGAAGACGCCCAAGCGCGCATCGTGCGCATGCTCGACAGTTTTACCGACAATGCCCCGCGGATTATGGCCACGTCGCAGGCCAATCTGAGCGCCAAGATGGAAAATGGCGCCTTTCGCCAAGACCTCTTTTACCGTCTCGGCGGTGTAACGGTCGCTGTGCCGTCCCTGCGTGAGCGGGTAGACGACATTCCGCTGCTGGCCGAGTTCTTTTTGGGCAAGGCCGCGCGCGAAGGAGCCTCCCAGCGTCGCTTTACCAGTGAGGCGCTCGATCTGGTGCGCGCCTATAGTTGGCCCGGCAACGTGCGTCAGTTGGAAAACACCATCCGCCGTTTGATCGTCACCTCCGCCGAAGAGGAAATGACGCGCGCCGAGGTCGAGGCGGTTCTGGGCAACCAACCCGCGATCGAGCCTCTGAAAGGCGGCGGGGACGGGGAAAAGCTGTCGGCCTCTGTCGCCAAGCATTTGCGCCGATACTTTGATCTGCACGGCGGGGTTTTGCCGCCTCCGGGACTCTATCAGCGGATTTTGCGCGAAGTTGAGCAGCCTTTGATCGAAATCGCGCTCGATGCGGTGGGCGGTAATCAGGCAAAATGTGCCGATCTGCTTGGCATCAACCGCAATACCTTGCGTAAAAAGATCAATGACCTCGATATTCAGGTGACACGGCGTCGTAAGCTGATGTAAAAAGGCCACATCGCGTGGTCTAAACATCGCAGTGACAGCCAAAGCACGGCTCTGCGACCTTTCTGCCACGACGGTGCCGGTGCCTGAAATAAGCGCCGCGCGGGGAAAAGGGGGCCGGTCAACGGCCTCGCTTCGGGAGGTCTGGACGGGGTGAAGCGACCGGTCGGCAGAGAAAGCTGGAACAGGCTCTTGCGTCTTCGACGCCAGCGCCGGTTGCAGAATGCTGCGACCATGGCGGTGTTCATTCTCGGGCCCATTCTCGCGATCGCGACGTTTCTGGTGCTTGGCCCCTTCGACCATGGCCTCGTCTCGCGCGCCTTGCGGTGGATTCTCCTTCTCGACCTTGTCTATGTCCTCGTTGTTGCCGGTCTGATCGCGCAGCGCATTGCCCGCATCATCGCAGAGCGGCGCGCGCATTCTGCAGGCTCGCGGTTGCACCTGCGCCTGACGGGCGTCTTTGTGCTCTTGGCGCTCATTCCGACCGTGACGGTGGCTGTGTTTGCCGTCGTGACACTGAATTTCGGCCTTGAGGGGTGGTTTTCGGATCGGGTCCGCAATGTGGTTGGCTCGTCATTGGCCGCGGCTAATGCCTATGAGACCGAACACAGTGATGGCCTCGCCGAGGACACCCGCGCGCTGGCCAGTTTCATCACCGAGCGGCGTCGCACCATGACGGTGTTGCCGGACGGCGCATTGCGTCAGGTGCTCAACCAGGGGCAGGTGCAAATTCAGCGCGGATTGCGTGAAGCCTATGTAATCGACCGCGCCGGTGAAATTCGTGCCCGTGGTGAACGCTCCTATCTGTTCGATTACGAACGCCCGAGTGACGCCGAACTGGCGCGGGCTGAAACCGGCGAGTTGGTTCTGATCGATGACTGGGACCACAATGAAAGCCGCGCCTTGCAGCGCCTTGCGGGTTTTGCCGACCGGTACCTTTATGTGACGCGCGATGTGGATGGTGAAATCCTGAACCTGCTTGATGAGACGCAGGATTCGATCACACTCTACAATCAGCTCGAGAGCGAGCGGGGGCGGTTGTTGTTCGAATTCGCTCTCATCTATCTCGGCTTCGCGCTTCTTCTGATCCTCGCGGCGACCTTCCTCGGGCTTTGGTTTGCCGAGCGCCTTGCGCGGCCTGTGGGCCGGTTGGCGGGTGCCGCGCAGCGTGTTGGTGAAGGGGATCTCGACGTTCGGGTGATCGAAGAAGAGGGCGATGATGAAATCGCGACTTTGGGGCGTGTTTTCAACCAGATGACGGGGCAACTTAAAGTTCAGCGCGAAACCCTTTTGGAACGTTCGGAGCAAATTGACCGCCGCCGCCGCCTGTTTGACAACGTGCTCTCGTCCGTGACCGCAGGTGTGATCGCGCTGGACCCGCAGGGGCGTGTGACGCTCACCAATGCGTCGGCGCGTGCGTTGCTGTCCTTGGGCGACGAAGATGTTTCGGACCAATATCTGTCGGTGGTGGCGCCCGAAATCGGCCCCTTGTTCGAGGCCTTGCGCGGACAGACCCGCGATGTGGCGCAGGAAGAAATTCGTCTGATCCGTTCTGGCGCGCAGGAAAGCCTGCTCGTGCGGATTGCGACGCGGCGTGAACTGGACGGAAAGATTGAAGGCTATGTGGTCGCATTCGATGACGTCACCGATCTGGTCAGCGCGCAACGGATGGCCGCATGGGGAGATGTCGCGCGTCGGATCGCCCATGAGATCAAGAACCCGCTAACGCCGATCCAATTGTCGGCCGAACGTATCCTGCGCAAGTTCGGCAAAGGGATGAGCGAAGAGAGCCGCGCCGACCTCGAACAATACACGTCCGTGATTGTCCGCCAGACGGGCGATTTGCGGCGCATTGTTGATGAGTTCTCCAAATTCGCGCGGATGCCGTCGCCCGAGCGGCGTGAACATGACCTCGTCGATCTGGTGCGGGGCGCGGTTCTATTGCAGCAGAATGCACAGGCCGATGTCGATGTTCTGGCGGAGATTGAACCCGCGACTGCATGGGCGGAGGTCGATGCGACGATGATTGGTCAGGCGCTGACCAATATTATCAAGAATGCGGCGGAAGCGATTGAAAATCTTTATGAAAATGGTGAAGTTCCGGAAGGCTATGTGCCCCGCGTGCGTGTGCGGCTTACGCTAGAGGGTGAGGAAGCGGTCATAAAGGTGACTGATAACGGCATTGGCCTGCCGCAGGATCGTTCGCGCCTGTTCGAGCCCTATGTAACGACGCGCGAAAACGGCACCGGTCTCGGTCTGCCGATTGTGAAGAAGATTATCGAAGAACACGGCGGCAGTCTCACGCTCACCGATGGCGAGCCTTTGGATGCGACCGGCCGGATTGGTGCCTGTGCGACCATTCGTTTGGAATTGGCGCACGCGCAGAATGATGAACAAAAACAAAAGATAGCAGTGTGATGAAAGAAGAGGGTTGGATATGACGGATGTGCTAATTGTCGACGATGAACGCGATATCCGTGAGTTGATCGGGGATATCTTGCGTGACGAAGGGTTCGATACCCGTTTGGCCGCGTCTTCCGACGAATGCATGGCACAGATCGACGCCGCGGTGCCGGCGCTGATGATCCTGGATATCTGGCTGAAAGACAGCGACATGGACGGGATCGACATCCTCAAACATGTCAAACGTGAACACCCTCAGGTGCCGATCATCATTATCTCTGGTCACGGTAATATCGAGATTGCGGTCGCGGCGATCAAACAGGGCGCTTACGATTTTATCGAAAAGCCTTTCAACATCGATCAATTGATGGTCGTGATCGGGCGCGCGATGGAAACCTCGCGGCTGCGGCGAGAGAATGCGACGCTGAAACGGGCCGGAGGCGGCGCGGTTGAAATGATCGGGGTTTCCAATGCATTCAAACAGTTGAAGGCCAACCTTGATAAGGTGACAAAATCCAACGGTCGGGTGATGCTCACCGGTCCAGCGGGTGTCGGTAAAGAAGTCGCGGCGCGCTTTATCCACACGCATTCGGACCGCCGCGATGCGCCCTTCGTGACGGTGTCTTCGGCGACGATTGAACCCGACCGGATGGAGGATGTGCTGTTTGGGCGAGAGACTGCGGAGCGGGGTATCGAAAAAGGTCTGCTCGAAGAGGCCAATGGCGGCGTGATCTATTTTGACGAAGTTGCCGATATGCCCTCGGGCACCCAATCCAAAATCCTGCGCGTGTTGGTGGATCAGGAGTTTTCGCGCGTCGGGGGCAGCACAAAGGTCTCTGTCGATCTGCGCGTGATTTCGTCGACCAGTCGCGATTTGCTCGAAGAGATCGAGGCGGGCCGGTTCCGTGAAGAACTCTATCATCGTCTCAACGTGGTGCCGGTTGAGGTGCCAGCCCTCGAAAAACGGCGCGAGGACATTCCAGAGCTTGCACGCCATTTCATTTCCGCGCTGAACCGAACACAGGGTTTGCCACTTCGCACCCTGTCAGAGGATGCAGCCGCCATGTTGCAGACCATGCCGTGGCCCGGAAATGTCCGCCAGCTTAAGAACGTGATCGAGCGTGTGCTGATCCTCGGGGATGGCGCGGGCGATATCGAGGTCGCTGAATTGCCGGTGCAAGCGCACAACGACGAAGAAAGCGGCGGGGCAGTTCTGTCGCCCGCGATTGCAACGCTGCCGCTGCGCGAGGCGCGCGAAGTGTTCGAGCGCGAATATCTTCTCACCCAGATCAACCGGTTTGGCGGCAATATTTCCCGCACGGCGACCTTCGTGGGGATGGAGCGTTCAGCGCTGCATCGCAAACTCAAATCGCTTGGCGTTGTGACGGGCAATAAATCGGGTGGGCGGATCGCCTACGTGTCCGAAGACGCGGAGTAGGGCGCATCATGGTCGCGGGGCGGGATCGAAAATCGGGTCGCGAAAAGCGGGACGCGTTGACGGTTGCGTCCGTTAATGCCATGCCAAGGCGAAACAGGTCAGGGATGATGCAATGAAAGTCATCATTTGCGGCGCGGGTCAGGTCGGCTGGCAGATTGCGCGGCAGCTTTCGGGCGAGAAAAACGATGTCACGGTCGTTGATAACAACCCCGCGCTTGTGCGACGGGCGACTGATACATTGGATGTGCAGGGGATCGAGGGGTTTGCTTCCTATCCTGATGTGCTGGAAAAAGCGGGCGCGCGCGATGCCGATATGGTGATTGCGGCGACCCATTCCGACGAGGTCAATATGGTGACCTGTCAGGTGGCCCATTCGGTCTTCAACGTGCCGCGCAAGATCGCTCGTCTGCGTGCGCAGAGTTATCTCACGGCGATCTATTCCGACCTCTACCGGCGCGATCACATGCCGATCGACGTGGTCATCAGCCCCGAACGCGAGGTGGCCGAGGCCGCTTTGCGCCGTTTGGCGGCCCCTGCGGCGTTCGACACGCAGGCCTTTTTGGCGGGCCGTGTGCAACTGTTGGGCATCCATCTGGGTGACTCTTGTCCGGTTCTGAACACGGCGCTACGCGAGCTGTCGGAGTTGTTTTCTACCCTGCGCGTCACGGTGGTGGGCATTCGTCGCGATGGCCGCCTCTATGCGCCAGAGCCGGAGGACCAACTATTTGCCGGTGACGAAGTCTACTGCTTTGTCCATTCCGATGACATCACCCGCACGCTCGAGGTTTTCGGCAAATCCCAGGCCAAGTTGAACCGCGTTGTGATTTTGGGCGGTGGCAACGTTGGTTTGGGCGTTGCGATGGCGCTTGAGGCGCGCACGGATCGTGTGCGCGCGAAGGTCATCGAAAAAGATCGCCGCGTGGCAGAGCGGGCCGCGGATGCTCTGGAGCGGACCATCGTGTTGAACGGTGATGCGCTGGACCGCGAGTTGTTGTCGGAGGCAGGCATTGCACGGGCAGATGCGGTTCTCTGTGTCACCGACGACGACAAGGTGAACATGCTGTCTGCTGTGCGCGCGAAACAGGCGGGCTGCGCGATGTCTATCTGTCTGGTCAACGATCCGTCGCTGGTGCCGATCCTGTCGGCCCTCGATATCGATGCCCATATCAACCCTCGGGCCACGACCGTGTCCTCGATTTTGCGCCACGTGCGCCACGGCCGCGTGCGCAACGTCTATTCCGTTGGCGATGGCGAGGCTGAGGTGATCGAGGCACAGGTTCTTTCGACCTCGCCGATTTCCGGCAAACGAATTCGCGACATCGATTTTCCCGAAGGTGTTTTGGTTGGCGCGCTTCTCAAAGGCGACAAATATATACGCCCGTCGGGTGAAACGCGCATCGATGAGGGCGACGTGATCACGATCTTCTCGCTGGCCGCTGATGTTCCCGAGGTCGAGCGTCTGTTGCAAGTGTCGATCGACTTTTTCTAATGAACCGTTTCGCGAGCATGTCCTTTTTCGTCCAGCTTATGCTGGTCGGATGTGCGTCGATGATGGCACCTGCTGCCTACGGGCTGGTGGTTCAGGATTTTGCCTCTGCGCGGTCGTTTTTCTACACCGGGGTGCTCTTTGCCACGGTGGCGCTTTTCATCGCGCTTGCGCGCTATCGCCCCGAAAAGGAAGTTCCCGACGCATTGCGGGCCCGTGACACGGACCGCGAGGGGCGCAATCTCCTTTTGACCCTGCTTGCCACCTATTTCCTCGGACCTTTGCTTTTGGCCGTGCCGATCGCGGAGGCCGGTGCGGGCGTGCCGTATATGGACGCCTATTTCGAAATGATCTCCGCGCTCACAACGACGGGGGCCACGCTGTTTTCGGGCCCCGACGAGGCACTGCCGCGCACAATTGAATTCTGGCGCGCGATTGTCGGCTGGCTCGGCGGTCTGTTCGCCTGGGTGACGGCGGTGGCGGTGCTTGCGCCGATGAACCTCGGCGGGTTCGAAGTTATCTCTGCCCGTCAGGCAGGACAGGGGCAATCGGGCATTTCCCAGATTACCCGCATCGCGGCGGGTCCTGAACGCATCGCCCGTTTCGCAGCGCGTCTTTTCCCGATCTATTTCGCTTTGACGCTGGCGTTGTGGTTTGCGCTCGCCATGATCGGGGCGACACCCTTTGTGGCGCTGTGCCATGCGATGTCGGTTATGGCGACCTCTGGCATTTCGCCGGTCGGGGGGCTTTCGGGGTCCGGTGCGGGATTTGGCGGCGAAGTTGTCGTCTTCGCTTTTCTGATCCTCGCCTTGTCGCGCAAAACATTTACCGCCGACACACCGCGCCCTGACGCGGCCCCTCTCTACCGCGACCCGGAAATGCGGATCGCCTTGGCGGTGCTGACATTCGTGCCGGTATTCCTGTTCATGCGCCATTGGGTGGGGGTGATCGAAGTCTCCGGCGAGTTCGGGTTTCTGCGCGCGCTGCAGGCCTATTGGGGCGGGCTCTTCATGGTTATGTCCTTCCTGACGACCGCCGGTTTTGAAAGCGCATTCTGGGAGCAATCACGTTTCTGGTCCGGCCTGCAGGCGCCGGGTGTGTTGCTCATGGGGTTGACCATTTTCGGCGGCGGCGTGGCGACAACGGCGGGCGGGGTGAAGCTGCTGCGCCTTTACGCATTGGTGCGTCATGGCGAGCGCGAGATCGAAAAGCTGATTTCACCCTCGTCCGTGGGCGGCGCGGGCGCGGCGGCGCGGCGCATCCGGCGCGAAGGGGCCTATGTGGCGTGGGTCTATTTTATGGTTTTCGCCTTCACGATTGCTGCCGTGATGATCCTGATGTCGCTCTTCGGGCATGATTTCGAGGCAGCGACCGTGTTTACCCTTTCGGCTCTTACAACCACCGGACCACTGGTTGACGTAGCGGGAGAGAACCCGCTGTCCTACGCCGATCTGGGGCATCCGGAGCGGTTGATCCTCGGCGCGACGATGGTTTTGGGGCGGCTCGAATTGCTCGCGATTATCGCGCTGATCAACCCCGAATTCTGGCGCAGATGATATGCCAATTTGACGCAAATTTGCCCGCCTTTCCGACCAAGTGGCTGAAACGAAGGCCCTAATCTTGACATTCGCGGGAAACTTGGGCGAGGTGGGGCAAAGTGCTGTCGCCCGAGGGACAGTTCGCATCAAAAGCGCAAGAAAAGGCAAGGATAATGGCTGCCGACAAGCAAAACCTGCAAGACGCCTTCCTCAATCACGTCCGGAAGACAAAAGTTCCTGTTACGATATTTTTGATCAACGGGGTTAAGCTGCAAGGCGTAATTACCTGGTTTGATAATTTCTGTGTTCTGCTGCGCCGCGATGGTCAATCGCAACTGGTGTACAAGCACGCAATTTCGACTATTATGCCGGCTCAACCCATCAATCTTTACGACGGCGAAGAGTCCTAATTGCTCGAACACGAGACCCGACCCACGCGCGCGTGGGTCCTCCATCCCGATATCACTTCCAACCGCACGCGCCGTGATGCGACGAGCGGGCTGGAAGAAGCTGTGGCGCTTGCGGCCGCGCTCCCCAATCTCGAGGTTGTGGGAAGTGAAATCGTGCGACTTCCGAAAATCCAGCCGGGCCATTTGTTTGGCAAGGGCAAGATCGAGGAACTGAGGCAACGCCTTCAGGATGCCGACGTCGAGCTCGTGCTCGTGGACGGGCCTGTGACGCCCGTTCAACAGCGCAACCTCGAGAAGGTGTGGAAGGTCAAATTGCTCGACCGCACGGGTCTCATTCTCGAAATCTTTTCCGATCGCGCACGGACCCGCGAGGGCGTGTTGCAGGTCGAAATGGCCGCTCTGTCCTATCAGCGCACGCGTCTGGTGCGGGCGTGGACCCACCTTGAACGCCAGCGTGGTGGTCTCGGGTTTGTCGGTGGTCCCGGTGAGACGCAGATCGAAGCGGACCGTCGTGCCATTGATGAACAACTCGGCAGCCTGAAACGTCAGCTCGACAAAGTGGCCAAGACCCGCGAATTGCACCGTGCCTCGCGCGCGAAGGTGCCGTTCCCGATTGTCGCGCTCGTCGGGTATACAAACGCGGGAAAATCTACATTTTTCAATAAGGTAACGGGCGCGGACGTCTTTGCCAAAGACATGCTTTTTGCTACGCTGGATCCGACGATGCGGTCACTGGTTTTGGAAACCGCGCATGGCGGTGATCGCGAGATCATTCTGTCCGACACTGTGGGGTTCATTTCCAACCTGCCGACCCAACTCGTGGCCGCGTTCCGCGCGACACTCGAGGAGGTGTTGGACGCGGACCTGATCCTGCATGTGCGCGACATTTCCCATCACCAAACAGATGAGCAGGCGGCAGACGTGCTCAAGATCCTTTCCGATCTAGGCATCAAAGAAAACGCGCCGATGTTCGAGGTCTGGAACAAGATCGACCTGCTCCCAGATGAAGCCCGGGAAGCACGGCTCGCACGGGCGGGCGAAGAGGACGATAAGTTCGCCATCTCCGCTGTGACGGGCGAAGGGATCGATGATCTTCTGGCGGCGGTTTCAGCCTACTTCGAAGACGACAAGATCGAGCGCGCGTTCGTTGTGCCCTATGCGCAGGGCAAAAAGCGCGCGTGGCTCTTTGAGGAGGGCGTGGTTTTGTCCGAAGAAGCGGGGGAGGACGGCTATGCGATGCGCGTGCTGTGGACCCCGCGTCAGGAAAAAGAGTTCCGCGATATCTGATCGGGTTTAGCCGATCACGCGGGCCGGATTGCCAGCAACCTTGGCATCGGCAGGCACATCTTTGGTCACTACAGAACCCGCGCCGACAATTGCCCGATCGCCAATGCTCACGCCCGGCAGGATGATCGCGCCGCCCCCGATCCAGACATCTGCCCCGATGCGAACCGGCAAAGCGCGTTCGATCAGCTGCCCGCGTTTGACGGGATCGCGGTGGTGGTCGGCGCAATAGATTTGCACATTTGGGCCGAGCATTGAGCGTGCACCAATCTCCACGCGCGCGGAGTCCAGAACCACGCAGCCCACGTTCATGAACGCCTCTGTTTCCATGTGGATGTTGAAGCCGTAGGTGCAATGGAACTGGCCCTCAATCAATGCGTTTGGCGCGAATGTGCCAAGGAGGGCGGCCAGTTTGGGCCCGGCACCTTGGCGCGCGGCGGGATGGAGGGTGTTGTGTTCATGCACGGCATCAAAGGCGGTTTGGCGCAGGGCTTCGATTTCAGGGTCGAGACAGCAATACCAATCCCCCGCCAGCATTTTGGCACGCTCGGTCAGGGGCGCGCTCACGCAATGACGCCTTTTTTGAGAATGATATTTCCATAGAGGCGTTTCTCACCGGTTTGCACGACGACGAAGGCCTTGCGGGCGATGTCGTAGAAGTCGAACCGATCCACCGTCGCGATCTTAGCGGGGTTATCCGCCGTATTATCGATGATGGTTTGGAATTCATTGACCACATCGGGAATGCTGCCTGGTTGTCCAACGACGGCCATGACGCGCGCGGCATCGTCCACAAAGGTATCGAGCGGCAAGAGCGTCAACACGGCTTCGAGGATGTCGGTCGCGCTCATTCCATCGCAGCGCACGACCCGTTGTCCCATGCTTTGCGCCGGAAAATTGGCATCGGCAATGACGACGTCGTCGCCATGCCCCATGGCCGCGAGCGCGTGCAGGAGATCGGGCGGCAGGATCGGGGGGATATTGTGCAACATGAGGTGGCTCCTTTCATCGGGACTGTAGGCGCGAAAGCGGGTGGCTGGCTAGAACCCACGGTGAATTCTTGCGCGTGATCATTTGGTGGCTTCCCACACAGGTTCTTTGGTCGCTACAAAGGCGCATGGGACAGTCATTTTCAAAATACACTTTGGCGTTGGGTTTGGCGGCTCTGGGGCATGTTGCGCCAGCGATCGCGCAGGATGTGGTGCGCTGCGGCGCGTTGGTCACGGTTCACGATGTCACCATCGCGATCGTTCGCCCCTGTGAAACCGGCGAGAGTTATTCGGTTGCCTCTGATGACTTCACGCTGACCCTGACACCGGGGCCGAAAGGGGCCACGCTCGAAATTGCGCCGCGCAAATACGTCTTTTTGAACGGCGAAAACGAGGCGTTGGTGCCATTGCCGTCCGAGGGCGCGCGATTGGGCATTTTCGACAGTTTCAGCGCGTCATACGTGGCCGAGGGCGAAAACGATCCGATCGGCTATGTCACGGGGTGGAGCGGACAGTAGGTCGACATCACGCTGCGCGATCCATCGCAGTCGCCACGCAGGCTAAGGTGCCGGGTTGAGGTGGGTGACACCGACCCCCGCAGCGCGTGCCAGTTCGGGGTCGAGCGACATCGGAACATATTCACCGCGCCGCCATAGCTCGCCCAGATCGTCGTAATAGCGCGACAGGGGATGGCCGGATTGTCCGGTTGGAACCACAAAAACAGAACTGTCGGGGTCGGCAAAGTCATAAACGCCGCGATAGGCGGCAGCGTGCACATTGGCAAAGGGTTCGGGCCCTTCGCCTGCCGTGACACCGCGCATCAGGGTGTGATCGCCACCGGATGTGGATTGGCGGATGTTCACGACCCATTTGAGGAATGGCGTATTGCCCAGAACGGGATGGTCGAATTTGGCCACATGCGCATCGCCCCACCGCAGTGATTCCAACGCCGTGCCATAGTTCTCACCAATCCAGACCAGCGCATCGTCTAGCGCGAGGCGGGCCACATCGGCGCAGCTTTCGACCGCAGCCGATTGGATCACATTGCACCACACCGAGGCGCCGCCGATGTCGCGGTAGACCCGTTCGATGAACAGCGGCTCGATATGGGTAAAGGCATGCGACAGTGGCCCAAGTTCGTCACGGATCAACCGGTCCTGTAGCGCGCGCATCCATGCCGAGTAGATCAGGGGTTCGGGGAGATGTTCGTTCATTTCCCCGTTCCATTCCGCAAGCAAGGACAAAGCGGTCTGGCGTTGGCGTTCGGGCGTGCCCTCGGGCGCGGCTTCGCCATTGAACCACAATTCAGCGCCGACCAGCGGCAGGACCGAACGCGCGGAGAATGACACAATGTCCGTCTGCGCCTCGATGAAGCTTTCGCGGGTGTGGACTTCGCGGCTCTGCATCAGCCTGCGCCATCTCTGAATGCGCTGGGTGTCGCCCCAGTGGAATGACAGGTGGTCAGGGAAGGGGGCGTCGATGACTTTGTTGTTCGTGTTCCCCAACAGGCCGTCGTTGCCCCCCCGAAACAGGGGCATTTGCGACGGCAGTCTCCAACCAGTCCACCGGTTTGTGGCGATCCAGCCGGGCGAGGGGATGCGGCCCTGACTTTGGTGGTCTGCGTCGCGACGCGGTGCGCGACCGATCATCGTCATGGCAACTGCGTCAGGTTCGCTCAGCACGAGGTTCAGCGCAGGGGCGGTGAAATCTTTGGAGACGTTCAGGGCTTTTGCAATGCCACCGGATGTCATCAGGCCGATCAGGGCCGTCAGTGACCGGTCATCGCGCGCGGTCGCGGTCCATGCCACGCTGACCACATGCCCGGGCGGTGTGATGGTTGCGACGTTATAGGCCGCAGGCGGGAGGACAGGACCATTTTCGGTCCATCGTAGCGTGAGCGTTTCAGGTGGCGCGTCTTTCACCTGAATGATCGAGGCCTTGGTTTTGAACGGTGCAAACCCGTCGGGGGTGGCGTAGCGGTCGGGATTTTCTGGATCGAGTTTTTCGATGTAGAGATCTGCATCATCCAGATAGGCCGCAGTGACACCCCAGCCAAAGTCTTCGGACCGTCCCGAGACGATGCCGGGGATGCCGGGAATGGACGCCCCGATGACACCACCGGTCGAGAGTTCGAGGCGCGCCAGATACCAAGCACCGGGGGCCGAGAGCGACATATGGGGATCATTCGCCATGAGCGAGGCACCTGACGCAGAGCGACCGGGGGCTGCCGCCCAGACGTTGGAGGCCCCGCCAAAGGGCGCGGACGCGAGGCCTGCGAAATCAAATTGCGTGGGGCTGTCGGGTGTGAAGGCGGGCACATCGGGGAACAACGCCGCGTAGTCGGGGAGGAGGGCCACACCGGTACCCGGCGCATCGGGCAGGATGTCTGCGACCCGCTCAGGGGGCAGGATGAGGGAGGTGCGCGCCCGCAAAACTTCCGCAGAGACCTGCGTGGACATCTGCACGGCTGCGAGTTTCAGGATCGCGATGGAATCCACGGGCCGCCAATAGGCGATTTCTGTTGGAAAGAGGAAGAACTCCGGCGCACCACGCCCGCGGGCGCCATCGTTCACCTGTGTGATCCATGCATTCACGCCGCGCGCATAAGCCTCTAGCGCGGCGCTCGCCTCGGGCGATTGGAGCGGGGCAGAGGCCTCGGCCGCATCATAGAGCGCCAGTCGACGCATCAATTCATCGGTGGGCAGCGTGCGTTTGCCAAAGACCGCCGAGAGTTTTCCCTGCGCGGTGCGCCGCATCAGCATCATCTGGAACAGACGGTCCTGCGCATGGGCGAATCCGAGGCCGAAATAGACGTCTTCGTCGGAAGCGCCAAAGATATGGGGCACATTTGCATTGTCGCGCGCGATCTCGACGGGGGCAGTGATTCCATCGACGTTCAGCGTCGCGTCGTAGTCAGGGAGCGAGCGCGAGGCGAGCCAATAGACCATCCATAGCACAATCCCGAGCAGGATCAGGCCGGCGGTCACGAGACGAAGCAAAATGCGAAAGGCGCGGGCCATGATTGGGAATGCTGTTGACGTTGGAAAAGAGGCGTTTACGGTTCTGGCCTCGTCTTAAACCACATCGCATGAGCGGGGGAAAGCCATGGCAAAGGTCGCATTCTTGGGTCTGGGAGTAATGGGGTATCCCATGGCCGGACACCTCGAAACCGCAGGGTATTCGGTTACAGTTTACAACCGCACCGCAGCCAAGGCCGACGGCTGGGCTGCGAAACACTCGGGAAATATGGCGCAGACACCGCGCGAGGCCGCGCAGGGTTGTGATTTCGTGATGGCCTGCGTGGGCAACGACGATGATCTGCGCTCTGTCTGCATGGGGCCGGATGGTGCCTTTGCGGGCATGGCGGAGGGCGCAGTATTTGTGGATCACACTACGGTGTCGGCGCAGGTGACGCGCGAATTGGCGGCCATCGCGGCGCAAAGTGGCATCGGCTACGTCGACGCGCCTGTGTCGGGCGGACAAGCGGGGGCGGAAAACGGTCAGCTTGCGGTGATGTGCGGTGGGGCGGAGGATGATTACGCGCGCGCCGAGCCTGTCATGCAATCCTACGGCAAGGTCGTGAAGCGGCTGGGTGAGGTCGGTGCCGGTCAATTGACCAAAATGTGCAACCAGATCGCCATCGCCGGATTGGTGCAGGGGCTTTCGGAGGCATTGCATATGGCCGAGCAGGCGGGTCTCGACGGGGAGGCCGTGGTCGATGTGATTTCGGGCGGTGCCGCGGGATCGTGGCAAATGGTCAACCGGCATAAAACCATGCTCGCCGATGAATTCGAACACGGGTTTGCCGTGGACTGGATGCGCAAGGATCTCGCCATCTGCCTCAAAACCGCCGACGATGTGGGGGCTTCTCTTCCAGTGACCGCATTGGTCGATCAGTTCTACAAAGATGTGCAAAAAATGGGCGGCGGACGGTGGGATACATCGAGCCTGATCAAACGGCTGCGCGTCGAGAAATAGCGGTAAGGGGCGACGCCTGCCCATTGTCAGCCCTGACGAGGACGAGGCGCTTCTGCGGGACGCAGGATTCGACGATGTTCGTCTTTTTTACGCCGGATTTACATTTCGTGGCTGGGTTAGCTATGTTACCTGATCGCGATGCTCGGAAGGCTCGTTGACTATCCATCCGTCTTTGCCTGTGCTCGATAAGAAAGGATCTCACCCCATGCCGCCTAAAAAATCGTCCGGTCGTGGTGCGCGTGATCTTCGTGTGAAGGTAAAATCCGCGCGCGGCCGCAAACTCAGCTCGACGCTCTGGCTCGAACGCCAATTGAACGACCCCTACGTGAAACGCGCGCAGGCGGACGGCTATCGCGGGCGTGCAGCGTATAAAATTCTCGAGATTGACGACAAATACCGCTTTCTCGTGCCCGGCGCGCGGATTGTCGATCTCGGCTGTGCGCCGGGCGGATGGTGTCAGGTTGCGGTGAAGCGTGTCAACGCCCTCGGCGAGAAGACCGACAAACGCGTTGGCACTGTTCTGGGCGTCGACCTGCAGGAAGTCGAAACCATTGCCGGCGCAGAAATCCACCAACTCGACTTCATGGAAGATGATGCGGACGACAAGGTGAAGGAATGGCTCGGCGGGCAGGCGGATGTCGTCATGTCCGATATGGCGGCGGCTTCTTCGGGTCACAAACAGACCGACCACCTGCGGATCATCGCGTTGTGCGAAGCAGCGGCGTATTTCGCCTTTGACGTTCTCAGCCCCGGTGGCACCTTCGTGGCCAAGGTCCTCGCAGGCGGCGCGGAGGGCGATTTGCAAAAGCTGCTCAAGCAGAAGTTCGAAAAGGTGTCGAACATGAAACCACCCGCGTCGCGCTCCGATAGTTCGGAGAAATTCGTCGTGGCGACGGGTTTTCGCGGCTAAAGCGTCCACTACGGGGCGTTTCCTGATTCAGATCAACGTGATCCTGCCTGAGGCATGGCTTTTTGGGGAAACCTCGTCAGGGAGCCCCGATCCATGCGTTTGACTATGCGTACAAATCTCGCCATGCGCGTCTTGATGGCCTGCGCGGTCAACGATAGGCATATGGTGCGCCGTGCCGATATTGCCCGCGTGGCGGGTGCGTCGGAGAACCATTTGGCACAGGTCGTCCATCACCTGTCCCTGCACGGGTTTGTTGATACGATCCGGGGGCGCTCGGGCGGAATGTCTTTGGCCAGACCCGCCGAGGAGATTTCGATCGGGCAGGTGTTCCGCCAATTCGAAGATGTCGTGCCTTTTGCGGAATGCTTCTCGCGTGGTGAAAACACATGTCCGCTGGCGGGGGCCTGTCGTTTACGCGTCGCCCTCAAATCCGCACTGGATGCGTTTTACAGCGAGTTGGACGGCATCTCTCTGGCCGATCTGGTGTGTGATAATGCGGCTTTGGAGGCACTGCTCGCCTTGCCCCAAACCGCGCCGCGGTTTGCGATGGAATGTGCGCCAAGGCATTAATGTGGGGTGTTCTTAGCTGGTTTCACCCGACACGCGCGCGCGATACTGGCTCGGCGTTTCGCCAATGCGTGCGCGAAAGCGGCGCGAAAAATACGGTGGATCCATGTAGCCAAGCCTATAGCCCACTTCGCCAATCGGCAGGCGGGTGAAGGCGATCTGGCGGCAGGCCTCTGTCATCACCGCAGTTTCGAGATAGGCCGTAAGGCTCATCCCGCGCGCCGTACGAACAAGGCGGTTCAGGTGTCCGGCGGTCATTGAAAGTTCGCTCGCATAGTCGCGCGCGCACCATCCGTCCGTGACATGATCCGCGATGAGGGCATCCAGGCGCATCACCTGGGTGCTTGCGGGGCTACGCGCGGGCGTTGTGGCGCTGTCATCGGCCAGGTTTGCGAGAATGGCGTGGGTCAGCGAGACCAGTCGCGGTGCGCGAAATGTGCCAGCACGGGAGAATGCGTCGTTCAGGCAGGACAGGAGTTGAGCCGTGTCCGTTCCCATTGACCCGCGCTGCGGGGTGGCGAGCCACTCGGTCAGGGCAGCACTGCGCGGCCCGAGTCGCGACACAACCGGCGAGGGCACGGATAACACAACGCCTTCGGTGCCCGTCGCAAAGGTGAATCCATGCACGATACGGGGCGGAATATATAGGAAAACGCCTGATTTTAGGGTGGTTTTGCGCCCGTCGAGCGTGACCTCGGCGTGTCCGTTTTCAATGTGGAAAATCTGCGCCATCTGGCTGTGTCGGTGTGGTGTGATTGTCCATCCGTGCGGTCCGGCTCGGTCGTGAATTCGTTCGACATGGACTACGTCCGGAAAGGAAGTGGTTTCTCCGAATAGATTGAAGTTGGGCACGTTCTGCGGCTGTGTCATGCCCGAAAAATACCATCGAAGGCCGCATGCGTCCATTCGAAACGCGACGTGCGGCTGATAGGTTGGGTGCAATCCGAAAAGGAAACGCACATGACCCATTTCAAAACCCAAGTCGCCATTATCGGCGGTGGCCCATCGGGCCTGCTGCTGTCCCAACTGCTCAATAAAGCCGGCATCGACACGGTGGTTCTGGAGCGATCCAGCAGGGCGCATGTGTTGTCGCGTATTCGCGCAGGTATTCTCGAATGGGGCACGGTCGATTTGCTGCGCGAGGCCGGTGTCGGCGCGCGGATGGATGCAGAGGGCTATCCGCACGACGGGTGTTACCTGTCGGATGATGACCTGATGGTGCATATCGATTTTCGCGACCTGACCGGCAAACAGGTGATGGTCTATGGCCAAACCGAGGTGACGACGGACCTCTACGCCGCGCAGGACGCTATGGGCACTACGATCCTTCATGGAGTCGAGGATGTGAGCATCCACGACCTCGAACAGGCGCAATCCTTCGTCGAGTTCACCCATGACGGTGCGCGCAAGCGCGTCGATTGTCTCTATGTGGCGGGCTGTGACGGGTTCCATGGGGTGTCACGCAACACAATCCCCGAAGAAAAGCGGCGCGCGTTCGAGCGGGTCTACCCCTTTGGATGGCTCGGCATTCTGTCCGAAGTGCCGCCCGTCAATGATGAGCTGATCTATTCGAATTCGCGCCATGGCTTTGCTTTGGCCTCGATGCGCAACGAAAATCTCGTGCGCTATTACGTTCAGGTGCCGCTCACGGACAAGGTTGAGGATTGGTCGGATCAGCGGTTCTGGGATGCCTTTACACAGAGAATTCCGGCCGAGGCTGCCGCGCGCCTCATTACCGGTCCGTCGATTGAGAAATCGATCGCGCCGCTGCGCAGTTTTGTGTCCGAGCCGCTGCGGTGGGGCAATCTGTTCCTCGTTGGGGATAGTGCCCATATCGTGCCGCCAACCGGTGCAAAGGGGCTTAATCTCGCGGTGTCGGATGTCTACTATCTTCACCGCGCGCTGATCGAGGTGCTCACAGGGCAGGGTGCGGCTGGAATTGATGACTATTCCAATCGCGCGTTGGCGCGGATTTGGAAGGCGATGCGGTTCAGTTGGCAAATGACGACGATGTTGCACCAGTTTGATGGCGAGGACGCCTTTGCCGCGCAAATGCGCAAGGCCACGCTGAGCCATTTGGCAAACTCGCAAACGGCGCGGCGTGAACTGGCCGAAAATTACATCGGGTTGCCGTTCTAACGCGTTCCGATACGGTCGATTTTCTGCGTCATGTCGATAGCCACGGACAGAGCGCGTGCGGTGGTCATCAACATCTGTGGCAGCACCATCCACTCCAACGTCCAAGCGGTGCCCGAGCGTTCCTGTTCATGGATCACGGCGTGATGCATGGCGGACACCTGCACGGCATTGAACCGTGCCAGTGTGACGAGGAGTTCGGCGGAGATCGGGTTCTGTTTATGTGGCATCGCCGACGAACCACCGCCGCCCGACAGCGCGATTTCGTCGATCCCCTGTTGCGCCATCAGCGTCACATCCAGACCCATCTTGCCCAATGTCCCGGTGATGAGGGACAGGAAGGACGCGTATCCCGCGATCCCGTGACGCATGGCATGCCACGCCTTGTCGGTGGCCGCGAGGTCGAGTTCCTTGGCCACGTGGTCCACGACCGCTGCGGCTTTGTCCCCGAGCGCTTTTCGATCCCCCGATGCGCCGCCAATCTGCACCTTTTCAACGTCGCGGCGCTTTTGGTTCAACGTGATGAGGTGGTCGGCGATGGGCAGGCGCCATTCCAGAACGCGCTCGCGCACGGCCATGGTGGTCGCCGCCTGCATCCGCGTGCGCCCCATCATGTTATTGTCGCCGAACCGCACCTCAAGGTCGCGCAGGTGACGTTCCAATTCCTCGAGTCGATCAGAGATCAGGATTGAGGCCTCACGCAGGGACAGAACCAGTGCCGTGTCCACAACGTCCTGCGAAGTCGCGCCTTTATGCACGGCATTCGCTGGCGCGATTGTTTTGAGGTGTTGCACGAGGGCAGGGACAGGCACACCGTCGCTCGCCATGCCCCGTTCCAGTATAGCGGGGTCGATCGTCGCGTTCTCAATCGCCTCGGCGGCCTGCGCGGCGTCATCGGCATCAAACAATCCCGCAGCCCCGCAGGCACGGCTCCACGCCGCCTCAAAGGCGAGCATATGGGCCAACTGGCGCTCGGGCGCGAGGACCGCCGCCATTTGCGCGTCGCCAAAGAGGCCTTTGAGCCAGGGGTGTTCGAACACGGATGTCGTCATCTTGCGAAGTGCCTTTTGCGGCCCGTCACCACGATCACGTGTCGCAGCCGCCCGGTTGTGAGTTCACAGATCAAGAAACACCGTTTCACCGGCCCCTTGCAAGCGGATGTCAAAACGATAGCTACCATCGCCGGTCTTCTTGGCAATGAGCGTGTCAACGCGCGGGCGTTGTTCGATCCGCGACAGGATTGGGTCGTTTTCGTTGTCCTCATCGTCGAAATAGATGCGGGTGTTGAGACCGATGTTGATCCCTCGCGCGGCGATCCAAAGCGAGATATGCGGGGCCTGCATGCGGCCATCGCGCATCGGTGTCGCGCCCGGTTTGATGGTGCGCAGTGTGAAAAGCCCGCTAACCGCATCGGCGGCAAAGCGGCAAAGGCCACTCACATGCGGGTCTGCGCCTTTTTGCCCCGGGTATTTGCCATTTGCATCCGCCTGCCAGCTTTCCAAGAGCGCATCGCGCAGCGCCCAACCGGTGCCATCGATGACCTCGCCGGTGATTTCGATCACCTGACCCTTTGCGCCATCCGAAATGGGGGAGGCGGCGATCTCTTCATCATAGGTCGCGGGATTGCCCGCATAGGTCGGCATCAACCCGATGTGAACGTAGGGGCCGGCCGTTTGAGACGGGGTTTCCTGCAAAACATCCAGTTTCTGCACCATGTTACAGGCCCTCCAGTTTGTTCTCGAACATCGTCTGGCGGCGGCCGCGCAGCACGATATCGAATTTATACGCGAGATAGTCGAGAGGTCGCGATTTTGAGAAATCCAGCGGGGCGACGAGCCGGTCGAGGTGGCTGCGATCCTTGATCGTCGCGGCGATGGGGCAGTGGTCGATGAGCGGATCGCCCTCGAAATACATCTGGGTGATGAGTCGTTGCCCAAAGCTATGGCCGTAGACCGAGATATGGATGTGCATCGGGCGCCAGTCATTGCCACGGTTCGGCCATGGGTAGGCGCCGGGGCGGATGGTTAGAAACTCGTAGTAGCCGTTTTCATCCGTGATCGTGCGACCGCAGCCGCCAAAATTGGGGTCGAGCGGGGCGAAATAGGTGTCCTTTTTATGCCGATACCGCCCGCCTGCGTTGGCCTGCCAGATTTCGACCAGCGTATGCGGCACAGGACGGCCACGTTCATCGAGGACGCGACCATGCATCAGAATGCGTTCACCCACAGCAGGGGCTTCACCTTTGGAAAAGTTGAGGATCAGATTGTTGTCGAGCGGCCCGAGTTTGGTGTGGCCAAAGGTCGGACCGGTTTCCTCCGAGATCGTGCTTTCCAACGACAGCAAGGCTTGATGAGGCGCGCGGGGAACCGATGTTTTATAGTCGGGGTCGTATGGAACAGGATGGATCGCGCGGTTTCGCGGGATCAGGGGACCCAGATCAGTCATTTTCACGTTCCTCCATCTCGGCGTAGGTTTGTTTAGCGAGTTTTAAGGCATGGTTGGCCTTGGGCACACCTGCGTAGATTGCCACATGCTGTAATGCCTCGGTGACGTCTTCCTTGGAAGCGCCGGTGCGTTCGGTGGCGCGAATGTGCATCGGGATTTCTTCAAAATTTCCCGTCGCGGCGAGGAGCGCGATGGTGAGCATCGAGCGTTCGCGGCGCGAAATGGCGTCTGAGGCCCAGACAGTTCCCCATGCGCTTTCGGTTATAAGGGTCTGAAATGGCAGGTCGATTGCCGTTTTGGCGGCTTCGGCGCGATCCACATGGGCATCGCCCAAGACTTCGCGGCGTGTCTTCATGCCTCTCTCAAATGTGTCGCTCACGATTGGGTCCTTTCGACAAATCCGGTGAGGGCTGCGGTAAAGGCCTCGGGGGCTTCTACCGCGGGCAGGTGTCCTGTCGTCTCGAAAATGATCAGGTCGCTGGCGGGCAGAATTTCGGCCAGCGCACGAACCACATTGGGGGGCGTTGCGAGATCATATGCGCCCCCGATCACGAGAGCCGGTTGGGTGATGTCCTGCATACGCTCGGTGATATCGGTGCCCGCAATCGCATCGCAGGTGGCGGTGTAGCCGTCGACATCACAATGGGCGAGCATGGTGCGCCACAGTGTCGCCTCCGGTCGGGCGAGAAAGTCGGGGCCAAACCAGCGCGGCAGGATTTTATCGGCCATGTCGGCCATGCCGTTCGCTCTGATTGCGTCGATCCGGTCCTGCCATGCCTCTGCTGTGCCCAGAACCGACGACGTGTTCGACAGGACAAGCGAGACGACGCGCGCTGGTGCGATCAGGGCAATATGTTGGGCGATGAGCCCGCCAATGGAGCAACCCACGATGATCGCGCGTTCAATACCCGCATGATCCATCGCCGCGATCACATCGTTTGCCAGATCGGGGATCGTGTAGCCTTCAGGCGCGGTCGAGCTGAGGCCATGGCCACGTTTGTCCATGCGCAGGGTGGCCCAGTCATGGGGCAGGCGTGAAATGACATCGTCCCACATCCGCAGGTCAGTGCCCAATGAGTTCACGAACACGAGCGCGGGGCCCGTGCCCTGCGAGCGCTCAAGATTCATGACGCCCCAATTTGTGGTTAATGCTTCCATGGGTCTCCTCACCGACATGATGGCATAACTTTTCTCTTTGTATGCATACTAATTCATGCCAAAACCATAACCAAATGAATATACCAAATGGCATGAAGCTGCGCCACATCGAGGCGTTTCTGGCAGTGGCGCGCTCCGGCACGATCACGGCGGCGGCTCAGGCGCGTCATGTGTCCCAGCCTGCGCTTTCCAAAACCCTGTCGGAACTCGAAACACTGCTCGCCACCAAATTGTTCGATCGCACGGGGCGTCGCGCGGTTCTGACACCTGCGGGCGAGAGTTTTCGCGCGCATTCCATGGTTGCGATTCAGAGCCTCGAAAAGGGCGTGCGCGACATTGGCGGCGAGGGACCGGGGGATCTGGTTAAGGTCGGCGTGTTGCCAACCGTCGCGGGGGGCATCTTCCCGTCTGTGGCTTTGGAAATGGCGCGACTGCGGCCCGAAGTCCGCATCGGGGTGATGACTGGACCGAACGCCTATCTGATTGACCTTTTGCGGGCGGGGAAGATCGATTTGATGGTCGGTCGTATGCCGCGCGCATCCGATATGCCGGGTCTGTCGTTCGAACATCTCTATGACGAACCGATTGTGATGGTGGGTCGCGCAGGGCACCCCGCGATGGGCATGGATGCGCGTCAGGCGATTGCGAAATACCCGCTCATCCTGCCGAACCCGGGCGCGATTATCCGCAAAACGGTGGACCAGTATATCGCGGCTATGGGGGCCACGGATGTCAGGCCCGCGTTCGAAACCGTTGCTTTGCCGGTCGCTCTCACGCTCCTCGAAAGCTCGGACATGCTGTGGTTTATCTCGCGCGGTGTCGTCGCACGCGAGATTGGGAACGGTGCTCTTGTCACCCTCGACTTGAAAGCCGACTACATGGCGGGGGCCGTGGGGATCACGCGCAAATTTGCCTTTGGCGGTGACAGTCCGGCGGACCTGCTGGCGCGGCTATTGCACCGCAAGGCGGCGCAATCCGACGCAATTTAGTGACTTCACACCGCTTCCAGCGCGATCGCGATGCCTTGGCCCACGCCGATGCACATGGTCGAGAGTGATTTTTCGCCCGGTTTCAAATCCAACATGGCCGTACCTGTGATGCGTGCGCCCGACATACCGAGCGGGTGACCCAATGCAATGGCGCCCCCGTTCGGATTTACCCGCGGGTCGTCATCGGCGATCCCGAGCGCGCGCAGGGTGGCGAGCCCTTGGGAGGCGAAGGCTTCGTTGAGTTCGATGACGGAAAAGGCGTCCTGTGTCAGGCCGAGCCGCGCGAGCAGTTTTTGCGACGCGGGGGCAGGGCCGAACCCCATGATGCGCGGCGCCACACCGGCGGTCGCGCCGCCGAGGACTTTCGCGATTGGTGTAAGCCCGTGGTGCTTGACCGCCGCCGCAGAGGCGAGGACCAGCGCCGCTGCGCCATCATTGACACCGGATGCATTGCCGGCCGTCACGGTCCCGTCGGCTTTGACAAAGGTTTTGAGGTTTTGCAGGTCTTCCAGCGTCGTCTGCGGGCGCGGGTGTTCATCGCTATCCACAACTGTCACCGCACCTTTGCGCCCTTTGATTTCGATGGGTGTAATTTCGCGCGCAAGGCGGCCATTGGCCATGGCGATGCCGGCCTTTTGTTGAGAGCGCCACGCAAATGCATCCTGATCCGCGCGGGAAATACCGAAGTCTTCTGCCACGTTCTCGGCCGTTTCCGGCATGGAATCGACGCCGTACTGTGCCTTCATCAGTGGGTTCACAAAGCGCCAGCCGATGGTGGTGTCATGGACTTCGTTGCTGCGCGAAAAGGCAGCGGTGGCTTTGGGCATCACGAAGGGCGCGCGCGACATGCTTTCGACGCCGCCGGCGATGATCAGATCGGCCTCGCCGGATTTGATCGCGCGGGCCGCCGTAATGACCGCATCCATGCCCGACCCGCACAGGCGGTTCATCGTGGTGCCCGGCACGCTATCGGGCAGGCCGGCCAGAAGCAAAGACATGCGTGCGACGTTGCGGTTGTCTTCGCCCGCCTGATTGGCGCAGCCAAAGATCACCTCGTCGATGGCCGCCGGATCCATGGTCGGATTGCGCTCCATGATCGCGCGCAACGGGATCGCGCCAAGATCATCGGCGCGCACCGAAGACAGAGCGCCGCCGTAGCGACCGATTGGCGTGCGGATGTAGTCGCAAATGAAAACGTCGGCCATGGTGGTTACTCCAGTTCGGGGGCGCAGAGGTCGGCGACATCGCCGTCCACAAAGAGCGGCGCATCGGTGAGCGCCTCCAATTCGTCAAACGAAATCGACGCCAGCTTTTCACGCAAGACAAAGCGTGCATCGACGATGTCGATCACCGCAAGCGATGTATAGACCCGCGATACACAGGCTACGCCCGTCAAAGGAAATGTGCAGGCGCTGACGAGTTTCGGTTTGCCATCTTTTGTAACGTGATCGGTCACAACGGCGACGCGTTTTGCCCCATGTACGAGATCCATCGCACCACCGACCGCCGGCACCCCTTTGGAGCCGACGCGCCAATTGGCGAGGTCGCCGTTCTGGGCCACCTGATAGGCCCCGAGCACCGCGAGATCGAGGTGGCCGCCGCGCACCATCGCAAAGCTGTCGGCGTGGTGGAAAAAGGACGCGCCGGGATCAAGCGTGATCGCCTTTTTGCCCGCGTTGATAAGGTCCCAGTCCTCTTCGCCCGGCTCGGGTGCCTTGCCAAACCCCAAGACGCCGTTTTCTGTGTGATAGGTAACGTCACGGCCCTCGGGCTGAAACTTGGCGATCATTTCGGGAAAGCCGATGCCGAGGTTCACGTAGGATCCGTCTTCAATATCCTGCGCGGCGCGCCATGCGATCTGGGCATTGGAAAGTTTTTGAATCGACGTCAATGGACCACTCCTGCGCGCACGAGCACTTCTTCTTGTTGGGGGGTAGGTACTTCGACCACGGCGTCGACGAAGATGCCGGGTGTGATGACCTGTTCGGGGTGAATGTCGCCGGGACTGACCAAACGGGAGACCTGCGCGATGGTTCTGTTCGCGGCCATGGCCATGAGCGGATTGAAGTTGCGCCCTGCGAGGCGGTAGGTCAGGTTGCCCACCGTGTCGCCGGTCTCGCCCTTGATGAGTGCGACATCGGCCTTTAGCCAGAGTTCGCGCACATACATTTTCCCGTCGAATTCCTCGGTCGGCTTGCCGATCGCGAGGTCGGTGCCGTAGCTCGACGGGGTGAAGAAGGCCGGGATGCCAGCACCGGCGGCACGGATGCGTTCGGCCAGCGTTCCCTGAGGAACGAGCTCCAGGTCGATCTCGCCGGCAAGGTATTTTTCGTTGAAGGCCTCCGCGTTCGAGGAGCGCGGGAAAGAGCAGATCATTTTGGCGACCATGCCTGCCTTGATCATCGCCGCGATGCCAATGCCGCCGTTTCCGGCGTTGTTGTTGATCACGGTCAGGCGTGCGGGGCTGCCGGTCGCGCGAAATCGGTCGATCAAGGCGTGGATCAACTCGACAGGGGCGCCAGAGCCGCCAAAGCCGCCGATCATCACCGTCGCGCCATCTTCAATGTCGGCAATCGCATTCTCAAGCGAGGGGAGAGTTTTATCCATTTGGGGCTCCGTTTTGGGCGCCGTATCGGGCTGAGTGAAATTTTAAGGTGTTCTAGATCAGCGAGCGTGCCCTGCGGAGTCATTTTGTGCGCATGTTGACATTTGTTCATCTGTAGCGCCAATCTGTGCGCATGTTGAACAAATCCACCGATAGAATTGCATCCCTCGAAAAGGGACTTCGGGTTCTTGAATGTTTTGGCGATCAAACGCCACGGCTGACCATCACCGACGTCGCTCATCAAACGGGACTGGATCGCGCGACGGCGCGTCGGTGCCTTTTGACGCTGCATGGGGCGGGATATGCGGATTACGATGGCAAGTTTTTCACGCTCACGCCGCGAGTTCTGCGCCTCGGGATGAATGCGATTTCCGCGCTGCCTTTGCCGCAGATCGTGCAGCCGTGGCTGGATCAGTTGACCGAACAAATCGGCCAGAGCTGTTCGGTCGCTCTGCTCGATGGGACGGAAATTGTCTATATCGCCCGGGCGGCGCAAAAGCGGGTGATGTCGATCGGGTTGATGCCGGGATCGCGCCTGCCGGCACATTGTACGTCCTTGGGGCGGGTTCTGTTGGCCGCGTTGCCCCGTGAAGCGGCTTTGCGGGTCGTGGAGGCCTCTGATCTCACGCCACGCACGCCCTTCAGTATCACCACGCTCGACGGGGTCATGGAGAGTATCGATGACGCGCGCACGCATGGCTATGCCTTCATCGATCAGGAGGTGGAGGTCGGGCTGCGTTCGCTTGCCGTTCCGCTGCGCGATACGCGCGGTGCGACGGTCGCGGCGCTCAACACCGGGATGGCTTTTACGCCTGAAAGCAGTGAAGAGGTGATCGCAGCCTTTCTGCCAAAGCTACTGACAGTTCAGGCAGGTCTGGAACGGTCGATCTAAGCCGCTCAATCCGGATCGGGGATACGCCGCAAATCGCCACTCACCCCTTCGAGCCAATTCCGCGCGGTGTTGATATTGGACAGCGCGAGGTCGACCTTTTGCGCGGTGGTGTGTCGCCCGACTGGGCGGGGGATCGAGGTGGCCGCCAGTTTTTCGCTATGCGCGCGAGAGACCTCGGGATTGACCGCCAGAATTGTCTCCTGCACGCGCCGCGTTTCATCCATCGGCGCGACGCCGAGTTCCTCGCGCAGCAATTGCTCACACAGTGCGTATTGGCGCAGCGCCAAGGCGCGGTTGCCGTTGTGGAAATGGCAGCGCATCACAGCGCGGTGCACGTTTTCCATGAGCGGGTCGAGCGCCAGAAGATCGCGCGCATAGCCCAAGGCCCCGCTCCATTCTTTGCGCGCCATGGTCGCCCGCAACATGAACTCCAACGCAGCGGTGTGTTTGGCGCGCAGGTTTTCACGCCACAGCAAACACCAATCGGAATAGACGCTTTCGAGCAGGTCGCCTTTGTACCGTTTGATCGCGTGTACCACGGTGGTGCAATGTTCATCCTTCGCGCCATCGGGTGACACCGAGTTGACGACATTCATAGCGGCACTCAAATCATCCACATCAAAATGGTGGTCAGGTTGGCGCACGTATCCGATCTCGCGCTGGGATCGTTTGATCGACGCACCGACATCCATGCCGACGGCCTCCAATGCACGGCACAATCGCCAGAGTTCAGTGTTCAAAGCTCGCCGGCCGCGGCTTTCGGGGAGATGTGGCCAAAAGCTCTCGGCGAGTTGGGCGCGCGGAAACTGTCGACCCGCTTCCAAAAAGAGAAAAACGAGGAGCTCTTCGCCCCGCTGGGTTCGAATATCCGCTTTACGCCCATGAACGCCGGTGACGCTCATCGAGCCGAGTATTGAAACATTGATCATGTGCGTTCCAGCCTTGGTTGGGCCGATGAACGCGGGTTGGTTCCCCCCAGCACCGCGCCAGGGAAGGGTCGGTGCAGGGACGATTCGTTGCAACGTGCGAAAACCTTACCTTGCAGGTTACGCGGTAATTCGCTTACCTTACGTCACTTTTGGCGCTTTCGCCGCTCTTATCGTGCGGGGGTGTTTGCTACGGCTTGCGCATCGAGAACGCCATTTTGTGCTCCTGCCTGCTCTCCCCTTCACCCACGGCGACCGAATAGCCTGCATTGTCGATGTCGTAGCCTTGCGACATCGCGAAGAGCAGGACCGTGCCAAAGGTGATCAATCCCAAAGCGACACAGGCAGCGGCGATCAGGGCGAGCGAAACACCGAGGGCCAGGGCCGCTTCACCGACCCCGCCGCCGACAGCAAAAGGTCGTGTGCCAGAGTGGTAAGCGTCCTCAGCGCCGATGATTTGCCCGCCCCGTTGGATCACCTGTTCGTAGAAAGCCTCCGCCAGCGGACCGTCGATGGCAAAGTCTACCGGCGCGCCTTGTTCGACCAAGGCGCGCATCCTCTTGTCCGCACCGGCCTCGGAAATCGGCACGACGATCACCGGCGGGGTTGCGTCTGCGGAGGCATAGATACGGAGCTGGAACGTGACTTTTCCCATCGGTTTGGGATGCGACCAACGCACGGTGACGCGCGCCGATCCTGTGGCGCCGATTGCGGGCTTTGCATCGATTTCGGCACCCGCAAGCGCAGAGGCTTCGGTGATGGCGAGATCACAAAGCGACAGTTGCAGCCCCTCTGGAATGTCGAACAGGAATTCTTCGGTGCCATCTTCGATACCGGGCATCTGCAGGAAACCGCCTGTGTCCTCAAAGCTGCGGGTGGCTTCAAAGATCACTCGGTTTTCTCCCGCGTCGGGAGTCTGTTGTTCGGGACCGGCCTCGGTTCCCGTCCCGCTGTTGTCGAGCGTGAGCGCGCGGATCGTGCGCTCACCGGCGGGACGGGGCGAAACCGCCGTCAAAAAAGGCGGTTGGCAAAGGCCTCCGCCTGTTGCGGGGTCGCGCCACTGGCGATTGCCTGCTCAATGAGCGCCTGTCTCGCGCCGGTCAGGCCGGTGGGCTCCGGCGCGGACATCATGCGCCCGTAGCGGCGCGATCGGGTGCCGAGCGCCAGTGTGGTCGTGGTGTCGATGTTCTGCACATACCCTTCGACGAGAGAGGCCACGGGGATGCCGACCGATACGCCGACTTCGAAGGTCATGCCGATCACACTGCCTTGGGTATTCAGGATCACATGCGCCCCGATGGGGACATCCACGAGACCTTCGTCGAACCAGCCGACTGTCGCCACGGAGCCGCCGATGGAGGATGACTGGCCGCCAAAGTTTTCCGGACCACCGGAAACGACGGTGAGTTGGGCACTGACACCCGCCGACCAGATCCATCCCATGATTTCCGAGGTTGAGCCATAGAACCCGATCCGGTTGCCGGGGGCGAAAACGATGCCAAAGCCCGCCGACCCGCCACCGCCACCACTGAGCGCGGTGAGGCCCCCCGAGAGGGCAGGGCCGACGCCGACCGTGACATTGAATTGGTCACAGAGTTCCAGAATGCCATGCAGCCCGGCGAATTGGGCGAGGAAAACGCCAGAGGCAGCAGGGCCTGCGGCGGCGCTCAGAGCGGCGCTGATACCGGCCATGAATGCCTCGGCTTCCCACCCCGATAGAATCTCGGCCCCCGGTAGGTGCACAGACGTTCCGCCGAGGCTGTCACCCAGATCAAGCGGTCGAGTAACCGTGCGGTTCATCCAGCCATGGGACGGGCGGGATGTGGAGAGCGAAAAGGAACCGACCCGCCCGCGCCGTTGCAGTCCGGAGGCGTCGAGCGGCGGGTTCACGGCGAGTTGGTCTTCGAACAAATGCAACATATTCCCTGACAATCCACCCGCCGATGCACGTCCATTGTCGGTGAGCAGGGGCGAGGTCGCATTGCGGCTCATGCCCGCGACCCGACCCAGATCCGTCGAGCCGGCGGACATCAGATGGCCCGCACCACTGTGTTGGACAAAGTTTCCCATTGTGAAGTGGCCCGTTTCATGGGCCGCGATGTAGCCGATTGTGCGACCCCAAGCGCGCGCGATCATATCCATGTCGCTGGCCGCGATACCTCCGGCGGCAATAGCGCTATCGAGGGCGGCAAGGTCAGGGAAGGCCGGATCAAACCGGTTGATCAGGATGCGGGTGAGCGCGTGATTTTCCAGCGGTGGATCCATTTCCCCGATCGCATGATTGCGGCCCAAGGCGCCTGCGGGATAGGGCGAATCAACCCCGTCGATGCGCGATTGTTCGGGATCAGTGACCTCGCGGCCCACGATTTCCGCGTAATAGACATAGGGTTGCACCTCGACCCCGCCGGGATAATCCATGGAGGACGACAGCCCCAGATGCAGGGGCAGGCTGTCACCGGGAAAGACAAAACGGATGTTCACGTTGCGATAGAGGTGACGCATCATTTCCTTGGCTTCGGCGTAGATCGCGGCTTTGCGCGACCCCAATCCGATCGAGGTCAGAAAGGCGTCCGTTGAAGGATCAATCGAGACGAGAATGAACTGCGGCGAGATCACCATGTATTTGTTGCTCTCGACCGTTGTGCCCGAGGCATCCTTGACGCTCACATCAATCGCGGCGGGCCCGGGTTCATAACATTGCAGCGTCACCGAGGTGCCGCGCGCCGAGTGGCTCGTCCCCGTGCCGGTCTTGATTTTGATCTTCGATTTGTCGAGGTCGTGGGGGATGTTCCAATGCACCGACCCGCCTTGCGGCATATTGGGCACGCGCACGGAGAGGGTGGTTTCCCCCGAGAGGTCAAAGGAGGGATGCCCGAAGGTCCGTTTTGCCACGCTCATCCCGCCGGTGGCGGTTTCATCCACCACGATCCATGATCGCGACAACGCGCGCGACATGGTTGCGCTGGTGCCACGGCGTACCAATGGCAATCCGCCGACAACGTCGCGCGGGCGCGACACGATGGGCAAACCATCCGGTCCGACGCGTGTCAGAGGGCGCGATGTGCGCCGCGACAGGCCTTGCGCCAAGGACATGCGACCACCGCCTTCCGCCCAGTCGATTTTCTCGGGCGTGAGCAAAACGGCGCGGTTGTGCGTGTCATCCGAGGCAGAGATGTGGATACCCATCACCAAAAGGTCGCTGGGCGAATAGCCGCCCGAGCGGTTGTTGGAGAAATCGACAAAGGCAGGCGAGCCGGAGTTCCCTCCGAGTGTTTGCAGATTGTACTCCACAACCTCGCCGTTCATGGCGAGCCGACGGATGCGGTCGATGTCGAGGTGTTGGCGATCCGCCGCTGCCGCGCCGCCAAAACCGTAACCGCACACGGCGAGCGGGGTTTCGGGGACGGGTGAATAGTTGATGAGTTGGAAATACTGGCCGTTCGGGGGCGGCGTCGTGACGTGAATAACGCCCATATCAAAGGCCCCATCTTCGGTGGCCATGTAGTTCGGATGAACCTCCATATCGTCGCGCGTCGCCGAAAATGAGCCCAGGGTCGTGGACCCGTGCCGGCCCGGTTCGATGGTCAGCGTTCTGGCCTTTGCGCCCGAGTCCCATAGGTTGTGACCGCAGGTGAGGATCAGATCAGGCGCGATGTAGAACCCCGTTCCCTGATAGGTGTCGGGATCGCCGTCATAGGTCATCTCGAGCCGGCAGATTGCGGAAAACGGAAAGTATCCGGTCTCGTTTATGCCGGCCGTGAAGGATTCCCTTCGCTTCATGAATTCGATGATCTGGCCGATGACGCCAGAGACAGAAGTCGCGTCCACGATGGGGCCGACCTGTGCAAAGGGACGGGTGCGATAGCCGTTACGGAAATGATCGAGTGCCATGATGAGGCTCCTTTCGTCTGTTGGATCGGACGCTCTGCCCGACATTTGATGCGTCACGGGTCAGCTTTGTGCAGCGCCACCACCCGGCGCGCCCGTGATCGGTTTGTTGGCGCCCGGATTGGGCGTGTTTTGTTGGATTTGCGCGATGACGGCGGTGTCGGCGAACCGCTCGAGCGGGAAGTAATCGGACTTGAAACTCAGATCGACTTCGCCGGTCAGATCGGCGGAGACATCGATCTCGGACTCCGATGATTTCTTGGACGAGGACACGTAGGACACCGTTGTCTTCATCGATGCTTTGACGGGGGACAGGAACCAGCCGTAGGAGGCCTTTTGTTCGTGTTGCGTGTCGAATTTGGAGGCGTGCTCCGAGCGGCTTGTGTCCGTGGTGTCGATACGGAACCCCATGGCCGCCTTGATCCGTCCGCGTGTCACCACGATCCGGTTCATGCCCATGAGAACCATGGTCGCGAGGGTTTGTTGGCGGCTCTGCGCGATTTTCCGGCGCGCGGCCGGCACGAGGATTGCTTCGATCTGGTCGCTGTCTTGTCCGACATCTTCGGCAACGTTGAGGTCCTGTCGGTAGTTCGGCTGCGCCGCCTCGTCGGCGGTGTCGGTGGGCACGAGGCGTGGCTGGCCTTGGCTCGTGTCGAGGCGAATGACCTGCGGATAGGCCCCGGCGAGGTAGTCGCGGGCGTTATTGTCGGTGATGTTGTCGGCCATGAATTCGTCGACCGTCTTGGCGACGTTCGACAGCAGCTCTGCATAGGCTTCCATTTGCTGGATAGAGCTGTCGACGATGGCCTGAAACGTTCCCTTGATCAGATCTGCGACGAAAGTAGGGAACGCTATAGCATTCAACGTGTCTTCGGTAATACGGGCGACAGAGGAGGCCGCGACGGGGTTGAATTCGCCGTCCTCGCCGGGCTGGAAACCTTCGGCCAATGTGCGGGCCTGAACGCCCTGTGCACGTGAGGGGGCGGTATTGGGGGGCTGGGGCGCACTTTGTTGGCTCATCTCCCCTTCGATCACACGGCTTTCGCGGATCACCGGTTTTTGGCCGATCTTTTCGGATTGCGTCCAATCGTCGTGGATGAGCGTTGCCGTATAGGTTGAAATCTTCTCCAGGTCGTCCTTGAGTTTCGACTGGGTTTCGCCGGGCAATTGGTAGAACGATGGCGCGCTTTCAAGGATCGCTTTGACCTGTCCGGCGGCCAGAGCGGCCACGGCAGGCGGTGTGTGCATCTCGCTGCCTTGTGCTTCGCCAAACGGGCCGGGGAGAGGCGTGTCGCCGGTCGGGTCGGGGGAATAGTTTACCTTCGCGGTCATGAACCTGCTCCTGAAATTGCGCTACCTACGGCCGAGCCGATGACATCTGTCACGGCCCCTGTGGCCGCGCTACCGGCACTGCTCGCCGCGTCGATCAGCCCGTCTGCGATGCTGGGCGCGGGGGCATCGGCATGGGCACGCGCGCGGTCGGAGACGGTTTGTGCCGCCGTTGGACCGCCGGTCTGGCGAGCCGTCATTCCGGCGGCGGCGTTCACAGGGTGATTGCCTTCGGGATTGGGGGTGTTCTGGCGGATACGCTCGATACTCTCGGCGCGAGCAAGCCGGTTGAGGGGCAGATAATCGCTCTCGAACGTCAGATCGACCTCACCGGTCAGGTCGGCCTGAACGTTGATCGCGCTGTCGCTGTCGGATTGTTGGGAGGACACATAGGCCACCGAGGTGCGCGCGGAGAAGGCGACATAGAACATGCCTTGGACGGAGTTCTGGTGCGCGAAGTCGAATGTCGATGCTTCTTCGGCGTGGGCGCGGTCGGAGGCGTCTATGTGAAATCCCATGGTTGCGCGAATGCGCCCGTGGCGAATGACAATGCGCTGGAGGCCGAGCATCACCATGGAGGAGAGCATTTGCAGGCGTGACTGTGCGAGTTTGCGTCGCGCAGCCGGGACCAGACGTTCCTCGATCATCTCCTCGTCGAGGTCGCTGACAGGATCAGGCAGGCCGAGTTGTGCCTGCATGCCCGCCAAGGTTTCTGTCGACGGGTCTTCGCCGCCCTCCGTGAGGGCCATGCGGGGCGCGTCGCCGGAGGTATCGACCTGCATCAGACCCGGATAGGCCTGCACGAGGTAGTCCCGCGCCTGATTGTCGGAAACATTGTCGCGCATGAACTCGTCCAGTGTTTTAGACACATTGGCGAGCAGCTCCTGAAAGGCCTGCATCTGTTTGATGGTCGCGCCGATGATGGCGTCAAAGGTTCCATTAATCAGGTCAGCCACGAAGGTAGGGAATGCGATAGCCCTCAAAGTCGATTGGGTGATGTCGGCTACCTGGCTCGTGGCGGAGGTGCGCAGGTCCGCGCGGGCCGCCTGCGTGGTGGCAAGCGCCTGTTGGTGCGCAGGGGCTTTTGGGGCGTTGGCGGGCCGATAGGTCTTTTCCTGTTTGATCAGGGGGGTTTGGCCGAGCCTTTTCGACTGGGACCAGTCATCGCGCACCAGTTCGGCGGCATAGGCACCGATACGGGTGAGTTGGTCGCGCATCTGTTTCCGTTCGCTTTGCGGGAGGGCATAGAAACTGGGTGTCTGGCCCAAAAGCGCGTCGATCTGGCTCGCCACGAGGGAGACAGTTTCGCGGCGCGGCGCAATGCCGTCCGCAGCAGGGGCGGCATTGTAGGGTGCGGGGAGGATGTCGGGCGCACTCATGGGGCATACCCCGCAGCACTCGGCGCGCCGGACGCGCCGTAATAGGGGGATTGGAGGGCCCCGTGGCCACTACCGTAGGGGGCCTGTGCGTAGCCCGATTGGGTGGGCTGAGCCTGTTGCGACAGGCCAGAGGCGTCGAGCCAGAGCGCCGCCCAGTCACCGACCTGGGGTTGCGCCGCGATACGTGCGGAAATCGTGGCGCTGTCGCCGGAATGCAGAGCGGGTGCAGCCTCGGCGAGCCACGCCATGATCCGCATGCCTGTCTGCGCGCGTGTCACATGGCCCGACAGGTTTGGCAGATCCTGACCTAATACGCCGCGCACAACGTCCCATGCCGTGCGACCCATAAAGAGGCGCGCCAGACCGGGTGCATTCAGGGTGTCGACGGCCAGCTGAAGCTGGGTGGTAAGCCGTTCGGCGACGATGAGGGTGTTGCCTTGAAGTTTTGGCGCAAGAACGCCGGATAACGCGCTGAAAGACATGGATAGTATCGCAGTGGTTCCAGATGAAGACGATTGATATGGTGGCCCGATTGCGGCCTGTACGAAGGCTTGGCAAAGGCGGGCGAAGTTTGGTTCAAACGCGTGGTTGACGATCCCCTCGCCAAGGTTGGCGTCAGGGTAGCCGACGCCGAAAACGCGGGCGAAAATCTGGTTGCGCAGCGTGCGGTCGACCCATTCGCGGCGCATGGCGGCGGCAAACTCTTCCAGTCGCCGTGCGGCGTCGACGTCGTCGAGATTGAGCGTGAAACGCGCGCCGGCCAGTTCCTCTGCGACGGCGAGCAGGTATGTGCCCTCGATTTCGGCGTTGAAGTACAGGGATGCCAGCGTGCGCAAAGCGTTCGTGTCAATGCGCGCGCCGAGGCCACCATGATAGTCGGGCAGATCAATGATAAACGGGCTGCCATTGGAAAACGCGGCCCCCAACCCCGCATGCGGGCGGGCGCGATCCAAGAGGGATCGTGCCAGCGCGAGCGAGGAAGAGAGCGGCGCGTCGGTCATGCGCCACCCATTCCGGGGAGCGGCGGCAATGGCGGTGGTGTCATGGCCTGAGTTTGTTGGGCCTGTTGCGGGGTGGGCTGTTGGGCGGTCTGGGTGATGACCGTTTCATTGGTGCCCAACATGTCGAGCATCTTTTCAAGCGGGAAGTAGTCGGACTTAAACCGCAGGTCGACATTGCCGGTGAGTTTGGCTTTGAGGTTGGTTTTGCTCTCGCTCTCATCGGTCTGGTTGGTGTCGACATTCGTCGTCACGTTGAGGCGGGCACGGTCGGTGGTTTTGGATTTTGTGAAGATCCAGAATCCTTCGCGCGACTTGGTTTTATGGCGCCGGTTGTAGTCCTGTTCGAAGGATGTATTGACCTCGTTGTTGCGGCGCAGGACGTCTTTGGTATCGATATCGAAGACCACGGAGGCCTGGATTTTGCCATCGGTGACAACGATCCGGTTGATCCCCATCAGAACCATCGTGGCCAGTAGTTTCTGACGATCCATCGCCATGCTTTTACGCATTGCGGGCACGACTTCCTGTTTGATCGTTTCCGGCTCTGACGCATCCAGATCGAAGGGTAGGCCAAGACTTTGCAGGAACCCGCCCATCTGGTCGGGATTGGCGTCCTGTCGGGGGGCAACATGGGCCTCGTCGCCGGAAAAATCCTGCTCAAAGAGGTCGGGTTGGGCGGAGACGAGATTGTCCATCGCCTGCGCCTCGGACACGTTGTCCTGCATGTATTGGTCGACCGATTTCGACACATTGGCCACCATCGCCGCGTAGGCTTCCATCTGTTGGATGGAGGTCTGGACGATGGCGTTGAAAACGCCCTCGATGAGGCCTGCGACAAAGTCGGGGAAATTTACGGCCGAAACGAGGGACGCCATTTGGTCGCCCGCAGCATTCGCGGCGGCGGGGTTATAGTCCTGGCCTGCGTTGCTAAAGTCTCGTTGTTGCGTGTCCGGAGCAGTCGGTTCGTTCGGGAGGGGCGCGAATTGGCGCGCGGGGGCCGACATCTGTTGGGCGGCGGGGTTGTTGATGATGGCCGCAAAGGGCGTGCCGGCGGTTTCCCCGCCCGCGTCGGTGATGTAGCGGGCGCATTTGACGGTGTCGCGTGCGACCTGTTGTTGGGTCGCCAATGGAAGCGCGTTGAAGGACGGCGATCGCGTCAGGACGCGTTGCACATTGGCGCGCACGAGGTCGAGTGTTGCATCATTGGGACCAGCCTTGGCGGCGGGGTCGCGGTGGTGCGGCGAAGGGGCGGCATGGTTCATAGCGCGGCCCCCTCAGTGGACGTGGGGCTGTTGGCCCCAGCTTTGCGATGTTGCAGGCGGTGTCGGTGCGGGGTTGCCATCGGCGGCGCGCAGGTTGCCGGCGTCATCCATTGAGACAGGGCGCAGGTAGAGCGCCAATCGCGCCGGCATGGATGGTTTCACGCGCACAGAAAGAACCGTCACCGAACCGGGGCCGTAGTAGCCGTCCGGCGTCATCGCAGTCATCCACCGGTCCAGCGCGGCGAGGTTTTGGGGTCGCTCTGTCATCGGTAGGCGCATGAGGGGCAGGAGTTGTTCGGGGACATCGGGCAGCGCGTCGATATTGACGTCGAGGCGCATTTCGGGGCCCTGTTGCGAATTGAGCAGGGTCAGTGTCGCCACATTTGCGGGGAGCGAAAACCGCGCCCCGAGCACAAAGGCCAGAAGGGTCATGAACCCGCCATGCCTATTGCCCATGCCCAAGGCCTCCATCAGCGGGCGAAAAGCGTCGAGCGAGGTTTCCGTGGGAATGTCGAAGGAAATCTGCTGCCCGCCGGACATGCGCGATGTGCGCACGGTGGTCGCAAAGGGCGACAGGGAGGGCATGTGGTCGAGTACGGTTCGGGCCAGTGTCATCACTTGTGCAGGCAGGACGTCCCAAACCGAGGGACCCCATTCGTAATGCGCCGCAACCTCGCGCAACCCTTCATTGTCCAGACCGAGCGAGTAGCGCGCGCCCAGACCCGCCGAGACCCCGAAGCGTGATCGCACGCCTTCGGTGCGTCCGTCATACCAGCGCAGCGGCTCGGCGCCGAAGTGCGAATAGATCAGGCTGCGCGCCGTGCCATCGGTAATCTCGCGTTGATCGGCGGGGGAGAACCCGTGCCCCGATGGCTGCACCTGAAACGACAGGGCGCGGCCATCGTTTTCGGCAAATGTTGGTTCGAACGAACGTCCCGTGCTCGGATCGCGGGTGCGTTGATCCAGCGTCCAGTCCAGCGATTGGTCGAGCGCGCGGCTCACGGTGCCGTCGGTCGTCGGATCGGCGGTCATCATGCGCCGCGCGGCGCTATGCAGGAGCGTCTTTGCCGCATCGGCGGCTCTGGGATAACGGTTCATTTTGTCCACTCCCTTTTCAGGCCGCGATCAATTCATGGTGCGCAGGAGCGCCATGACTTGATCGGGGTCGGTGGTGCCGGAATTGGCCATTTGTTGAAGCTGCGCGACAGCGTCCATATTCACGCCGGGCACGGATCCCCCCATGCCGCCGCCCATCCCGCCGATGTCGGGCAGGCTCGGAACGGCTGTGGCCGCTTCGGGTTCGGAGAACTCGGAGAGTTGCGCATCGCCGAGGCCCGTGACGGCGCGGAAATGTTGGCTCGCAACCATGAGTTCATGGGTGGCCTGCATGGACAAATCACCCTCGCCATCCTGTCCGATCGAGAACAGCGGTTTGCCCAAGGGACTGCCGGACCAGACGGTGTGGTTGTCGGCAATGATGCGCATGATGTTTTGGGTTTCGACGGCGAGGGTGCGGTGCAACACAGTGTTGACCGTGATCCCGAATTCACGCTGTGAGACCCGTTCCACAACCTGCCACGGCGTGGTGACGCCAAAGGCGGTTTTGACAGCAGGAAGATTGAGCACCTTCATCACGGCCTTGATGTGGTCGGACAGACGTTCGGCGGTGAATGCCGTTCCCGCCCAACCGCGCAAGGACGCATTGGCGGCAAAGTCGCGGATCGCCTTGCGAACGAACTCGCCGCTGGTGACCTGAAAACGGACCCCGCGTGCGGCATTGTCGAAATGGGTGATGATGTTCTGCTCGCGCTCGAACTCGGCCACAGCAGACACCACACGCATCAGGAGCATGTTGAACTCCGCGTTGGGTTGTTGGTCGAACGCGATCTGTCCCCCCGGTGCGCCGAGCACACGCGCCTGCACAGAGCGGCGTGCAGATTCGTCGAGGAAATCATCGCGGTTCCACGCCAGATCATCTATCGCGCGCACATTGCTTTCGGAGGCCGCGATGGGCAGCAGTCCGGCGGTGAAGAGGTCGACGATCCGCATGCACGCCTTGATCATGAACTCGAGTTGATGGGAGACGTAGATGGTGGAAACCGCGCGGATGTTGTCCGGCTCGATCTCGTCGTTGTATCCGTTGGGATCGTGCAACGGCGGGAGTTCGACGTTGGCCACACCTTCGTTGGAGCCGCCGCCAGAGGCCACGGAAACATGCGTGTCATAGGCCGCAGCGGCCAGTGAGCCCATGTGTTCCACATCGCCGCCATGGTCATCATACCGGTCGATCATTTTGCGCGATGTCGATGCGAGGGATTGGAGGAAGAGTTTATCCCGCCTTCCGCCTTTTTCACGTAGCGCGGTTTCGGTTTTGAAGAACACCGCGATTTTTTGGGTATTGGCCTTGTCGGGGGCGAACATATTGACCCCGTGACCGTCGATTTCCACCGAATTGGTTTCGACGGCACTGCCGGAAAGTTCGGCAACCGCCTTTTGCACTTTCTGGAAAAAACGCCCATCGCGGGGATCGTAATGCCCGTCGAGGAGCAAAAGACCCGCGGTCGCGCTCGACCAGACCATCGCTTCGAGGTTGTCGTCGGGTTCTCCGTCGGGGACAGGTTCATGTCCGAGCAGGGCGACCGATTGGATCACCGCATCGAGGAAAATTTTCTGGTTTTCGATATTGCGCAGGGACGCGGGCAATCCGGCCAGATTGAATTTGAAGCGGGTAAGGATGGCCTCCCGCAGATTGGTTGGGTCCAGCATAACAGGATCCTCCTTTTCGCTATGGTTTGGGGTTGTTTCGGGCTCACGCCCGGGTTGGTTTTCGCCCGTCGTTCCCGCAATCGCGGATGCCAGGGCGTGGTCGTAAATCTTGCGTTGGTGCTCGTCTGCGAGACCTGCTTCGCTCATCCAGATCGCGCGGGCGCGGTGGACGGTGGAGGAATGCGCGGAGATATTGTTGGAAATCCATTTGCGCTGTTCTTCCTGCAATGAGGTGCCGGTTTGCTTTTGGACGCGGGTGCGCAGCATGCCGCGCGCCACAAGGGCCGCCACGGATTCACAGGCTTGTTCGCGGTCGCCCTCTTCAGTTGAGGCGGTGATACTGGCGAGTTCGCTTTCGAGGTCTGTCTGTGCGACCTGACCCTCGGCCAATCCACCAGCGCGCCACAGGGCGTCGCGCTCACTCTTGGTGGCGAGGCGATGGAGCAAAAACCGCGCGAGTAGTTTGAGTTCGGCGCGATGCGCATCCTCGTCTAGAAAGGTTGGCGTTGTCATGGACGGGCCTCCTGTGCGTCGTCGAATGTCATTGTGTCGAGGTGGGCGAGCGCGGCAGGCACGTCGAGCATGCCCCATCCGGTCGCGGTGTCGGGATCGCCCATGCGGCGGGCCGATAGGCAGAGCGCCTCGCGCGCCTCGCCAGTTGTGAGATGGTGCCCGCGCCGTTCTGCACGTGCCGCGAGCAGGGCGACCGCTGCGGAGACAAACGGTGCGGCGTGGGATGTGCCGGTGGAGTGGCGATACCCCGTCAGTCCTGCCGACAGGATGTCTTCGCCGGGCGCGCAGAGCGCGATATGGGCCCCCATGGTCGAAAATTCGGAATGCGCCCCGTTCAGGCCGACAGAGCCCACGGCGATACACCCGGGTAGGGCGGCGGGGTAATAGTCTTCCTCAGCGCCGGAGTTTCCGATCGCGGCCACGGGGATCACACCGCGCGCGTTTGCGTAGTCGATGACGTCTGAATGGGGCGGAGGGGCGTGTTCATCCACTTCGGAGCGGGCTGTGCCAAAGGACATGTTGAGGACGCGGGCGCCCATGTCGACGGCGACTTTGATGGCCGCGTCGATGTCGGAAAGCCCGCCGACGCCAAAGACCGGCCCGTCGCCGGATTTCGCCGCCGCCAGAGCGCGCACAGGGATCAGGGGTGAGTGTCCCGCCAGCCCATGGGGCATCGACAGACCACGCGCGCCGATGATGCCGGCGACATGTGTGCCATGCCCGGTCTCGTCACGCGCACAGAAATCGCGCCCCATACTGTCGCCGACGAGAGAGACATCGCCGGACACCCGCCCGATGCCGAGGTCCACCGTGTCATAGCCGACCCGCAGGCGACCGGCGAATTCGGCATGGTCGAGCGCGACGCCGGTATCAATCACCGCCACAGGGATGGTGCGTGAACCGGGTTCGATGGCCAGAGCCTGCGGCGCGCCGATCAAGGCGAAAGCGTCGCGCAGGGAATGGGGGCGTGCCTTGGACATCGACGAAGCGGCGCGCAACGGCGCCGCAGCGAGCGGTTCTACAAGCGCCCAGTCAACCGCGCCGAGGTCCTGCAACTCACGTACCAGATTATGCGTCGCATCGGTATCGGCGATCTCGATTGAAAGCACGCGATCCAGCCCGAGGGTCATTTCGACATTATCATAGCAGGTGTGGCGCGCCCCGACGTGCGACAGGCTATCGTGGGCATGAAAACATCTCCGGCACCGCACCGCAGAGGTATGGGCCGCAATGACGCGATCGATGCGGCCCGACCCGTCGACAGAGATCGCGGGCCTTTTGATCCCGTCGAGGACATCCAGATGGGCCGGTGCCCGGGTTTCATGCCCGTCGGCCAGTTTCAGCAGGATATGGCCCTCACGGATCATTGTCCGTCCTCCCGGTGGATGTCGTATTCGGTGATCGTGCCATCGGGCAGCTCAACAGCGAGGGTTCCGGCCCGAACATCCTCGGGAATGCCAAATGCGACGGCGCTTTGTGTGGCCGACAAAGTGGGCAGGGTGCGCCCGTCGAGACGCGCAACGGGCGTGCGACCGGCCTCGATCAGGTTCGCGCCGTTGAGACGGATGTCCTTTGCGCCCTTGGCGAGTTTCAGGCGCGACTTTGCGTTGGGGGTCTGGGGCGGGGTTTTGAGGCGATCGCGTAACCGGTCCGTTAGGTTCTGGGGCGCGAGGCCGGACGTGTCGGGCGCTATGGGCCTCGGCTCGCGCGGCGGAGCGGGTGTCAGGGTGGGTGTCGGGGCGGGCATCGGAGAGGTGTCCACCCATGGCGATGCACCTGTTGGCGGTTGGATAGGGGGCCGTGTCGGTGCGGGCGCCGCACCGCCAATGTCGGGCGAGATTTCGTCGAGACGGGGGCGTGCGAGGTTCAAAGCACTGCGCAATTTGGCGATGTCCACGCCGGTGTGGCGCGACATGGTATCTTCGCCTGCAGAGCGCTGGAAATTCTTCAACTGGGCCGCATTGCGCACCCCGATCTTGGCGAGCCGGCGTGAATCCTCGCGTTCGAGGCCGAGTTCGTCCAAGCCCGGCGCCTGCGCCATTTCCATCGAAATGGTGTTCTCTTCGATCATGGGCCGCGTGATGGTTGTAAAACCGATGGTCACTGTGCTGGCTCCTTCCTCGTTTGGCGCGGCGGGGCGGAATGTCACCCGACCGTTGGCGTCCATTTCGACAAAGACCTTCAGATCGACGTTGAAATCCTTCAGCGCGAATGTGAGCGGACGGTTGACGGCCTTGAGCCGGAGCGCGTCCTGGGTCTGGTCGAGCTGGGCGGTGATCGCCTCGAGAAACTCCTCGATTGGATAGCCATTTGTCGGCGGCATGGATTACTCCGCGCCGGTGTCCGGCAGGCTGTCAGGTTGCGGTTGATCCGCCCCGTCGGGGGCGGCGGCGATGGTTTCAACGCGCAGGGATGCGCGATGGGTGACAGGTTCAAACCCGCTGTGGAAAATCGAAAACGGCGGTGTGGCCGTGAAAACCGGACCTGTGGGCCCATGTTCCATGCGCACGATCAGGGGTAGGTCGATATGGGCCTCCTGCACCGTCAATCCGTCATGGCCGGGGGTGACCCCGTCGATGAGCGCGGTGAGCGTTTGGGAGAGGGATGTCCGGGTCATCATGTGCCTCCTGAACCAACGGTGTCACCGGGGCCCGGTGGCGGTAGCGCGCCTGTACCGCCTGTGCCGCCTTGGGCGTTCTGGCCATTCTGCGTGCCCGCGGCGGCTGGTTCGCGACGTGGCTCGGGAACTTTGGAGTGTTGATTGATGAGCTGGATCGCCGCGGAATCGGCGAACCGTTCGAGCGGGAAATAGTCCGACCGGAACCGGACGCGGACTTCGCCGGTCAGGCTGGCGTCGATGTTTATGCCCGACTGGGCGTTGATATTTGTGGTGTTGACCAGAATGCCCGATGCGCCGAAACCGTTTTGACCCAGTTGACCTGCCATCGTCCAACTGGTGGGTTTTTCGGTGTTGAAGGTCAGGGACGAGCTTTCGTTGGCATCCACGTGAAAGATCAGTTTGGCGTTGATTTCACCATCCGACACGACGATCCGGTTGATCCCCATCATCACCATCGTCGCCAGAGATTGGTGGCGCATTTCGGCGAGCGTTTTGCGGGTCTGCGGGATCACTACCTCTTCGACCGCGCGCTGGTCGATATCCGCGGGGCTGTCAAAGCCAAGGTCGCGCAGGAAGGAGGGCAGGGAGCCTGCGCCTACCGCCTCGGTGGAGACCGCCATTTGGGGGCGCCCGCTCGAGATGTCCTTTTGGAAAATATCACCGTAATTCGTCGTCAGGTGATCCTTCGCCATATCCTCGGAGATGTTGTCGTCCATAAAGGTGTCGACGGTCTTGGCGGTCTCGGCGAGGAGGTTGGAGTAGGCTTCCATCTGCTGGATGGAGCTGTCGACGATCGCTTGAAATGTGCCTTGGATCAGGGAGGCGGCAAAGTCGGGAAATCCGATTGCGCCGAGCGTTTCTTTGGCTGCGGAGGCCGCGTTGCGGAAGGTGGAGGAGCCGCTATCGGCCGGTGTCGCCTGATCGGCGGGCGAGCCGGGTTGTTGGGTCGTCTGTCCGGGTTGGGTGCCGTATCCGCCCTGTGTGCCGCCCGTATTGCCCAAATCGCCGCGCAACCCGTCGAGGTCATTGGGGCCGAAGGGGTGGGTAGAGGGCGCATTGCGGTTTGGCGCGTCGCCGATATAGCCAAACACCTTTGACATTGTCGCGGTCAGTTCGCGTTGTTTCTCCGGCGGCAGTGATCGATAGGCGGGGCTTTCGGAAAGGGCCGCATTCAACATTGACGGATCGAGCGGGCTTTGCGTCATTGCCTAGACCTCCCCATCGGCCAGCGCCGTATCGGTGCGCAGTTTCAAGAGGGCATCGCCCAAAGCACCGGGGGGCTGGGACGTGATCAGGAGGTCCTTTGCGGCTTCGCGGTCAGGTACGGCTACCGGGCTGTCGGGGCCAAGAGCGCGTAGATCCGCGATGAGGGCGAAATGGGTCGCTTCGTCGATGTTGTCCGAGGTTGGCAGGCCCTTGGCGCGTTGGTAGCCATCCAGGCTCGCATGTCCGAGTGCTTCCAAAGCTGCGGCGGTCTTTGCGGGTGCGTCAAACGGGTTGATCGCGTGTCGAACGGCGCGGCGGGTGCCTTCCACGCCGAGGTGGAGCGCGAGCATGAGAAGCATGGCGCGGCCTTGGGTATCTGTCAGCCCGAGCGCCTCACCGATAGGCGCGACGGGTTCCCACCGCCGTGTAATGATCTGCGCGCGCATCGCGGATTGGAAAGGGGGGTGCTGGCCGGCCTCGCGGAACCGCGACGCCCATGGGTCCTCCCAGATATCATGGCCCGCAATGGGTTGCACCCGCGCGGAACGTCCGCCGGGCACGTCGTGGCTCGCCGGACCAGCAGCGGTCGTCATCGTGATGAGCGCTTCACTCTCGGCCCCGAAAATCCGGTCGAAACTGGCGGGATCGGCTTCGCGCATGAGTGACAAAAGCTCACCCAATTCGCCGCTGTCCTGACTGGCCTGATGGGGCCCGAAGCGCAGTCCTTCATGCGCGGTGTGATAGTAGGGGTGATCGGTGCCAAAGCGGCCCCGGAATGCACCGTCGAGATTAAGCGCATCATAGCGGTTTCCTGCACCACGCTGGATGGCGAGTTCCACAAGCGCCTCTGCGCCGTCGCCCGATGCCGGTGCCTGGGAGGGCGGCGGAGCGGTCGGGGACGGCGCGGGCGTGGCGTGAGGCACAGTGTCAGGCACGGGGTCAGGCACAGTGTTAGGCACAGGGTCGAGGGGCGGGATCGGCGTTTCATCCGTTTCTTGTGCGGAAAACGACATCGCGCCAAAGCCATCGTCGTATGGGACAGTCGCGGAAGGTGCCGGTGATGCATCGAGATCGCGAAATCCGGACCCGTCGGTCTGGCTTTCGCCTGCGCCGTTGCCGTAGGCCGTGTCTTCATCGACGAAATCTGCAGCGGGGGCTGTTGGCATGCGCGCGGGTGTATCTGACGCCACTGGCGGGTGTGGCGGGTGTGGCGGGTGTGGCGGTTCCGGTAGCACCGGCTTTGGAGGGGTGTCTTCCACGGGTGCTTTGGCCGAATTCTGGATCGGCGCGGGCACAGGTTGTGATGTGATTGGAGCGGGGGAGGGCGCGGGCGCGGGATCACTAGGTGGGGTCGCGATCTGGCGCACAGGCGATGAGCGTCGCGAAATTGGTAAGCCACCGATCATGCGGGGCATCTCCACCGATTGCGCATCCTGCATCGGGCGAACGACGCGACCCGAACGCCCCAAAAGCCCCAATTGTTCGACCCTCACACCCAACACATGGCTGAGACTTGCCGCCGACAGGCTTTCAGACAGGATCACGGAAGGCGCGGTGTCGAGGTGATCAAGCGCGGTTGAATACACCGGATCGCGCCCTGTGTCGTCTGCGTACCCAATGGCCAGATAGAACAGCCGCGTTGGGCGGGGGTCGAGGGAAATGACATCGCGCAAAAAGGCGCGCGGCAGCATGTAGAACCCCGTTTCAATCTCAATCGCCTCGCCTTCGAAATCCTGCCGGGAGATGCGGAAATTCTTGGCCGTCCGCCGGTGTGCGGCAGTTGGGGCAAATAGGGCGGGGTCGGTTGCGATCACGACGTCGAAATATTGCGAAGCCGGCGCGGAGATTTGGAATGAAAGCGAGGGTTCGCGTTGATCGACCATGGCGCGCGAAGCATTCACCCTGATGGTGCGGTGGGCAGAAAGATGGGGCTGGGCGCTGGGGGCAGTCGTGTGCGGCGTGATCATTCTTTGGGTCTCCTGCGGCTGGTCTTGCCTTGGGTGGACGCGGGCGGCGGGTCCGAGCGCTCGATAAGCGTTTCGATATGTCTTGGCAGGTCGGTCAAATCGCGAAAGTCGATCCGATCGGGTTTCTGGCGGTCCATTTCGCGCTGGCGTGGATCCGGTATGCGTTCGATCCATCCCCGCCAAATCGTTGCCGCACCGTGGATTTCACGGTTCTCTGCGCGGTAGACCACGACGAAACGATGAGATGGGTTCAGTCCGCTCAAAGGGTTTGCACTCCCATGCATCGGGATGATTCCTCTGCATCTGACCATGCGCGCCACACCGCAAAGTCTCGGTGGCGTCACCGCAGGGTCACAGGGAGAATGACGTTAAACCAGTTACTTACCCGGCCCGTCACAGAGGTTTGTGATAGGAGCGTGTGAGGTGAGGACCTGTTGGGGCGTTTCTGTGAGGGGGCGGGCGGTTGCATGCGCCACTCGCGATTGTGCGCTAATTGGGTCGCGATCGCGCTACACCGCTAGGCGCCAGTCGTCCCATTCGCTTTGGCCAAGGTCGCGCGTGTGTCCGCATGGGTTTTCTTGAGCCGCTCGGTCGTCGTCCGCGTGTCCGCGTTCAGCATCCAAACCTCAACCTCGACGGGACTATCGCGCAGGTAGGTCACAGACGTCGGATTTGAATGGGCGATGGTCCCGTTCATGATCGAAATCCACCGTTGTTACCTTCGCTTGAGGTGTATCAATGCAGACACCTGACGTTTCGGTGTTTGTTGCCAACAGGCAGGTAGTGGAGCGTGATCATGGCTGACAAGCAACGCGAAATAGAAGCGACACTCGGCGTGGGCAAATCGCACCATCGGGTGCCGCGCTGGGTTTACTATGTTTTGGCGGCCTGCGTGATCGCGGGTGGGTATTACTGGTGGACCTCTGCTGGCGAAACCCGCCACGCGGTGACCTATGAAACCGCAGCCGTCAGCCGCGCCGATTTGCATGTGACCGTGACTGCCACGGGGACGATCGAACCAACCAACCTTGTCGAGATATCGTCGGAGTTGTCTGGCACCGTGACCGATGTGCTGGTCGATTTCAACGACACGGTGAGCGCGGGGCAGGTTCTCGCGCAGCTCGACACGACGCAACTCGAGGCGCAGCTGTCGGTGCAGGTCGCCTCGCATAGTGTTGCACAGGCACAGGTTGCCAATGCCGAGGCCAGTCTGGTCGAAGCGCAATTGAATTACGAAACCGTCAAACAGCTGGACGAGCGCGGTGTGACCACGCGATCCAACCTGACGGCGGCCGAGGCCGGTCTGGCGCGCGCAAAGGCAAATCTTTCGAGTGCCGAGGCCAACCTCGAATTGACCCAGGCACAGTTGGAAGCGCAACAGGCGGAACTGGCCAAGGCCTGCATCTGTTCGCCTATCAACGGGATGGTGCTGCGGCGCGATGTCGACAAAGGGCAGATCGTGGCCGCAACCCTTTCTGCGCCGGTGCTGTTTACCATCGCCGAAGACCTGTCGAACATGGAGCTGCAGGTAGACGTATCGGAGGCCGATATCGGCCGTATCAAGGCGGGCGATCTGGCGACGTTCAGCGTCGATGCCTATGACGACATGACCTTCCCTGCCGTCATTTCCATGGTTCGCTTTGCCTCTGAAACCATCGACGGGTTGGTCACCTACAAAGCGCTGCTGTCGACCGAAAACGAAGCCATGTTGTTGCGCCCCGGCATGACGGCGACGGCGGAAATAACAGTGGCAGAGTTCAATGATGTTTTAGTCGTGCCCAATGCCGCGCTGCGGTTCGCCCCGCCGCAGGTGGTTGAGGACGTCGAGGAAGACGCCGGCAGTGGCGGGCTATTGGGCCTATTGATTCCTGCCAGAACGGGTGAAGATGACAGGGAGTTGTCTTTGAAAACGGTCTGGGTCCTGCGCGATGGTATCGCCATCGAGGTGCCGGTCGAAAAGGGCGATACGGACGGGCAGAACACGCAAATACAGTCGGGTGAGATCGCGGAAGGTGATCTGGTCATCGTCGACATGATTGAGGGCAACTGACGTGGGCCAGCAAACGCCCCTGATCGAGTTTCGCGATGTGTCCAAAGTCTACGGACAGGGTGAGGCCGAGGTGCGCGCATTGGATAAGGCGAATTTTCAAATCGCGACGGGGGATTTCGTCGCGATCATGGGGCCGTCGGGGTCGGGAAAATCGACCGCTATGAACCTGATCGGGTGCCTCGATAGCCCCACGTCAGGAGAATACATTTTCAACGGTGTGCAGGTCTCCAGCCTTGATCGCGACCAACGTGCGCTGCTGCGCAGGAACTACCTCGGGTTTGTGTTTCAGGGATACAATCTGCTGGCGCGCACCTCGGCTCTCGACAATGTCGAACTGCCGATGATCTACAAAGGTGTGGATCGTGGAGAGCGGCGTCAGAGGGCGCTGGAAGCTTTGGCGAAGGTTGGACTGGCGGGGCGTGAGTATCATGACCCGTCCGAACTCTCCGGTGGTCAACAGCAAAGGGTTGCCATTGCACGGGCGCTGGTGGGCCATCCTGACCTCATTCTGGCAGATGAGCCGACCGGGAACCTCGACACCAGGATGTCACGTGAAATCATGGAGCTGCTCACTGCCCTGAATAAAGACGACGGCATCACCATCGTCATGGTGACCCATGAAGAGGACATGGCCGAATATGCGCATAGGTTGATCTGGATGGTCGATGGCAAGGTCGAAAGGGACGGCAAGCCTGCGGGCGGAGGGTCACGGCGATGATTTGGGAAACAGTCCGACTGGCCGTGCAGGCGATTTTTCGCAACACCATGCGCTCTGTTCTGACGGTTTTGGGTATCGTGATCGGTGTGGCCGCGGTGATCGCGATGGTGACAGTGGGGCAGGGATCGACCGATCAGGTAACGGCAGATGTCGAAAAGCTCGGCACCAATATCCTCATGGTGACGCCGGGCGGGCCCGACCGCTCCCCGGGGGCAGGGTCGATTGCCGAACCCTTCACGCTTCAGGATGTGGATGCGATTATCGACCAGATCAGTTCCGTCGAAACCGCGGCACCCTACGGGCAAACGGCAACGACGGCGATCTACGGCGCACAAAGTGCCAAGACCTCAGTTGTGGGGACAGACAACCGGTATCTTGAAGCCGTGGATTGGCCTGTTGTGATGGGGCGCGCGTTTTTGAGCAGCGAGGTGACCTCCGGCAAACCGGTCTGCATTCTGGGAGAAACCGTGCGTCAGAACCTGTTTGGGAACACTGATCCGATTGGCGAAACCATCCGGCTGAACGCGCTGTCTTGTGAAGTCGTGGGCCTGCTCGAGGCGAAGGGGGCATCGTCGTTTGGAACCGATCAGGACGATGTGATTGGCCTGCCGATGAAAACATTCCAGCGCCGTGTGAGCGGGAACAGCGATGTGGGAATGATTTTCGTTTCGGTGAGCGATGGTCTGTCGACCGAACGCGCCATGTCCCAAATCGAGGCGCTCATGCGCGAACGCCGGCGCATCAGCGAAGGCGAGGATGACGATTTTTCCATTATGGATATGAAGGAGATCGCCTCCATGCTGACAGGGATCACCAATGTGCTCACGGGCCTTTTGTCGGCGGTGGCCGCGGTCAGTCTTTTGGTCGGGGGCATCGGCATCATGAACATAATGCTGGTCTCGGTCACAGAGCGCACGCGGGAAATCGGCATACGCCTCGCGGTCGGTGCCCAAACCAGTCAGGTTTTGATGCAGTTTCTTGTCGAAGCCATTGTTTTGTCGATGATTGGCGGCTTGGTAGGGATCGTTCTGGGGCTGGTGCTTGCGGGATTGGCGTCCAACATGATGGCAATCCCCTTTGCGCCAAATTTCGTGGTTGTCGCTGGTGCTTTCGTGTTTTCAGCGGCGGTGGGCGTGATTTTCGGCTATTTTCCGGCGCGCCGCGCAGCAAAGCTCGACCCGATTGAGGCGTTGCGACATCAGTAGTCGTGCCTTGCCCAGCAAACGCGGCGGCTCACAGTTATTCGCGATACTTGCTGTGGCAGGATTTGCATGTCTGGCCGAGTTGTCGCACGGCCGGCGCGAGATCTGCTTTGCTCTCGATCACCAGCGTCGCGCCCAATGTTTCTAATGCCTCGGCTTCTTGCGAAAACGCGCTGAATTCGTCCCAGATGAGAGGACGCGCCTCGGACATCGGGTCCTCTGCGGGAACCTCGAAAGTTTCGGGCGTCTCATTGGCAAGGGTTTCGATACGTTCAAGCGCGGTTTGAGCCGTGTCCGGATCGAATTGGGTGACGCCCTTGGACATTTGGCCCAAGAGCTTCATCTGTTTTTGCATCGCGACCATCGTCTCCATGCGCGCCATCACAGTGGCATCCATCACCCCCGAATGGGCCAGCGCGCCGCCTGCGATCAGCGCTATGAATACGCCTCTGGTCACAGCTTTCGATAGCATTTGCGTCTCCCTCAATTGATGCCGTTGGCGCGCTGAACCGCGCGCACATAGGCAATTATGGTAGCAACATCGGCGCGGCTCAGGCCGGTCTGTGCGGGCATGTTGCCAAACCGCCAATGATGGGCGCGCACGCCGTTTTCGGCCGCAAGATAAAAGCTCATGTCACCGTGATGGGAGGGTTCATATATTTTATGAACGAGAGGCGGCCCCACCCCGTCGCGACCCGCGGCATTCACGCCGTGGCATGCTGCGCAAACCGCGTCAAAGGCGCGTTTGCCGATTTGTTCCTGATCAGACAGGCTGTCGGGAAGGCTGACTTGGACGAGCGCGTCGTTTTGTGATGCCACGACGGCAACTGGTTCTTGGGGTTTCTGGGCGAATGTCAGCCAGCCAGCCAGACCGGCTACAACTGCTGCGCCGACGATTAGAAATTTGGATTTCATGTTTATCTCCGAAGGTATGAGGAATGATGCTGATGAAAAGCATCACGCCCGCGGAGGAGGTGGATCCTGCATTGGAGGAGCAATGTTGTTGTGAGGTGATGTGCTTAGGGGCGCATCGGCGAGCGACAACGAAAAAGCGGTTACAAAATCTCGTTCGGCCAGCGGCACCACCCCGATACAGGTCCCGCATTCGCGCGCCATGTCATTTCCGCATGACGCCTCGGGTGCACAGTCATGGGCCATCTGATTGCACGCGGTTCTCGCCTCTGCCACCGGAGTGAGCAGGGCGAATGCCAGTGAAACGAGTGACATCGCGAGAAAGAGACGGCGCAGTAACCTCATCCCTGCGACCCTAACCGCGATCGCTCTGATCGAAAAGCCCGCTTGGATCACTTCGTTCTGCCATAAGGGGGTGTGTGCTTTGAGCGTGTTCGTTTCCAATGCGCCATGTGGACGTGTGAAGGCGAGAAACGTCGTAGATGACATTTGTTGTCTGATTCACGTCTGCGAAATCAGGTATGGTGCGCGCGGCCGGTTGCAAATCGATTCTCGAATGCCCGATACCAAACCGTCGGCGGCCCCATGGAGTCTCGTGACATAATGATGTTCGACCTCGTAGCATTGGCACCATTCGCCGCTGTGATTTTGTTTGTTGGGGTTTTTGCGGCCTTCGTGCTGGAACTGCGCGCGCCGGATGTGATTGCATTTTGTGGGGCGGCGGCCGCGCTGGCCATGGGTCTGGTTGCGCCTTCCGATGTGCTTGCCGCGCTCTCCAATCCCGCGCCGGCCACGATCGGTGCGATGTTCATTCTGAGTGCAGCCCTGGTGCGCACCGGTGTGCTCGAGTCCCTCAGCAATGTGCTAGGCCGCCATGCCGCGACCCGTCCGCAGCTGACGCTCGCGCTGTTCTTTATCTCTGCCGCGGGGGCGTCGGTGTTTATGAACAACACGCCTGTGGTCATCGTGCTCATCCCGGTGGTGATCACTCTGGCGCGTCAGATGAAGATGTCCGCCTCCCACCTTTTGATCCCGCTGTCCTACATGGTCATTCTAGGAGGGACCTGTTCGCTGATCGGGACGTCGACCAACCTGCTGATCGACGGTATCACGCAGGATCTCGGGATGGTGCCTTTTGGTCTGTTCGAAATTGCCCCTGTCGGGCTTGTTGTGGCGATTGTTGGCGGGGCGTTTCTGGCCTTTGCGGCCCCCCGTTTGCTGCCCGACCGGCAGACAGTCGGGGATGTGCAATCAAAGCGGGCAGAGCGGACTTGGCTGATCGAGTTGTTCATTCCCGCAGGCTCGCCCCTGATTGGCAAGACCGTGTTGGAGGTGGATGTTTTCAAAACCGCCCCGAGCCGTGTCGTCGACCTCGTCAGTGGTGGGGTTTCACGGCGTGAATCCCTTTCCTCGGCACCTATGCAGGTGGGCGACATCGTGGTCGTCAAGACCACGGACACCGAGATCATGGGGTTTCGCGATGGCGCGGTAATGGGCAATGCCGTCTTGGGGGTCGAGCCTTCGAGCGCGCGACGCACGTCTGTGGTCGAGGTTCTGATCGGCCCCAATTCCAAGTCGCTTTACCGACTGATCGGACGTTTGCATTGGCGGCGGCGGTTCGGCGTTTATCCGATTGCCTTGCATCGAAAAGGCACGGCTGTCGACATGAGACTATCTGCGGCAAAACTGGCGGTCGGAGATACGCTGCTGCTTGATGGTGCGCCTGACGATATCGCACGCCTTGTCGAGGAGGAGCAGTTGATCGAGCTTTCACCCATGACATCGCGCGGCTTTCGTCGCCACAAAGCCCCCGTGGCCGTTGCAACCATGGTCGGTGTTGTGGCGCTCGCCGCGCTAAATGTGGCTCCGATCCTGACGCTGGCGCTGATCGGTGTGGCGGTCGTTCTGCTGACAAATTGCATTGACGCGGGTGAGGGGTTCGGGGCGATTGATGGCCGTCTCCTGCTGCTGATCGTCTCGATGCTGACCATGGGGAGTGCGCTGGATAATTCCGGTGCTTTGTCGATGATCATATCCGAGGTCTCGCCCCTCCTATCAACCGTCCAACCGCTCATCGCGCTTGCGCTGGTCTATGCCTTGACATCGATCCTGACGGAGTTGGTCACCAATAACGCCGTCGCGGTGTTGCTCGCGCCCATCGCTGCGGGGGTGGCAGCGCAATTGGGACTCGATCCGCGCCCCTTCATCGTGGCCGTGATGTTCGGTGCGAGCGCGAGTTTTGCCACGCCAATCGGCTATCAAACCAATACCTTGATCTACAACGCCGGGGGGTACAGGTTCACCGATTTTCTGAGGATCGGATTGCCGATGAACATCATTGTGGGGGCCGTGACGGTCCTGATGATCCCGCTCATCTGGCCGTTGGAGATGTAGCAATGGAATTGTGCGCGGCTCGGGGCCCGGAGTTAGGTTGTCGTCTCATCCGATGCCCTCTGGCCCGCGCGCCTAGACTGCCGTCGAAGACTGCACCACCGATCCGGGGCGGGTTAACCAGCCTGCGAGCTGCCCAGCAAATCGCGCGCGATGCGTTCAAAGATTGCGCTGCCGATCGGGATCAGATCATCGGGGAAGTCATAGTCCGGATTGTGCAACGCCGCATGGTCTGCTCTGTTTTCGAGTTCGCGTTGTGCCTTTTCAAAATGAAACCGTGATCGATAGCCACCCCACTGGCCACCACAACCCGTGAACATGTGGGAAACGGGTGCCAAGGTGCCTGTCCGATTTAGGGCGAGGCTGCCCCGGGGGGCGCCCAATACCGCCAAAAGAATCGCATTGGGGGTCGATTTCTGTGCGTTGGGCGGGAAAACACGCACATAAATTCAGCGCCGCGCCACAACGAACGGGGGTTCCGTGGAAAAGGATTGAAATGAATGTGACGCTTTTCCTTACTTGAGGGGCAGGGTGCTTAGGGTTCCGATTGGTTGAAAGATCAATGACTGGTCCGAGAAGTGCCACCTGGGCGGCAAACTCCGTTTGGGCACACGGCGGGGCAAAATCCCGGGAGGTTACTGCGCAGGCTTCGTCCGCGCTCCTACCTCTTGTTCCGCCAGCGTGGGAAAGCCGTGTTCAAAACTGGCGGGACGCACAACGGGGAAAGTCATGACACTCAGGAACATTCTATCCGCTGCGGCGCTCTCAGCAGGTCTTGCGACGGCAGTGGCCGTGCCCGCCGTGGCCCAGGAAAAAACGGACTTCAAACTTGCATGGTCCATTTATGTAGGCTGGATGCCATGGGGCTATCTCGAAGACAGTGGCATCATGGACAAATGGGCCGACAAATACGGCATCACGGTCGATATCGTTCAAATCAACGACTACGTGGAATCCATCAACCAATACACGGCAGGCGCCTTTGACGGGGTCTCTGCGACCAATATGGATACGCTGTCCATTCCCTCAGGTGGTGGTGTTGATACCACTGCGCTGATCATCGGGGACTATTCCAATGGCAATGATGCCGTGATTTTGAAGGGCGAGGGTGGACTGGCCGATTTGGCGGGCAAACCTGTGAACCTGGTCGAACTATCTGTGTCCCATTACCTGTTGGCACGTGGATTGGACACGGTTGGATTGTCCGAGGCGGATCTGGACGGTGTGATCAACACCTCTGACGCAGACATGATCGCCGCCTACGCCACGAATGGCGTTGAAGCGGTGGTGACATGGAACCCGTTGGTGTCTGAAATCACCGGCTCCAACCCCGATGCGAATGTGCTGTTTGACAGCTCTCAAATCCCGGGTGAAATTCTGGACCTCATGGTCGTGAACACTGAAACGCTCGCGGCCAATCCTGACTTTGGCAAAGCCGTTGCGGGTGCTTGGTACGAAGTCATGGGCTTGATGGCCGCTGGCGATGAAGAGGTGCTGACGGCGATGGCGGTCGCATCTGGCACCGATTTGATGGGTTACAAAGCGCAACTCGAGGCAACGGAGATGTTCTTTGACCCTGCCGCCGCTGTTGCACAGGCTTCGTCACCTGACCTTCCGACCACAATGACCACGGTGGCCGAGTTCCTGTTCGACAAAGGCATTCTGGGTGAAGGCGCGCCGAGTGCCGATTTCGTCGGGATCGAATATCCCGGCGCGGTGACCACCGGCGATGAAAGCAATATCAAATTCCGCTTTGATGCAACCTACATGCAGATGGCTGCAGACGGCGCTTTGTAACGCAGCGTTTGGTTGAAACCTTGCGGCGCGCGGAACCTTCGCGCGCCCGAAATCCCCGACAAAAGTCGTTTCGCACGCTCACTCAACCGGAGGAGCCACATGAGACTGATCAACCGGATTCCATCCAAACCCAACGCAGTCTTTTTGGCGGCGGCCCCCTTTGTGATTGTGCTGATTGCCTATGCGATCGGGTCAGACATCCGCCTGACCGCCAATCCCCAAGACAAATTGCTGCCCGCGCCGTCGACCATTTGGGACACCGCTGTTCGTCTGTTCACAGAACCGGACCGGCGCACCCAAGAAGTGCTGTTGTGGAAGGATACAGCCGCATCGCTGACGCGCCTTCTTTTGGGGGTCGGGATATCCGCGCTGATCTCTTTGATCATCGGTATGGCCATTGGTCTCCTGCCTATCGCGCGCTCGATGTTTTCGGGGTTTGTGTCCGTCTTGTCGATGGTGCCGCCCTTGGCGCTTTTGCCCATATTGTTCATCGTTTTCGGGCTGGGAGAGCTATCCAAGGTCGTTCTAATCATCATCGGAATCACGCCGTTTATGACACGTGATTTATCGCAGCGTGTTCTCGACATCCCGACCGAGCAGTTGATCAAAGCACAGACTCTGGGTGCCTCAACGCTTGTGATAGCTCTGCGTGTGGCCCTGCCACAAATCCTGCCGCGTTTGATTTCCAATGTGCGTTTATCGCTCGGCTCTGCATGGCTTTTTTTGATTGCCGCCGAAGCTGTGGCTTCGAATGTCGGGCTTGGGTACCGGATTTTTCTGGTCCGTCGCTACCTCGCGATGGATGTCATTCTCACCTACGTCATCTGGATCACGCTCTTGGCTTTCCTGATTGACTGGGCGCTGAAAGCATTGTCGCGCAAAGCCTTTCCATGGATGGAGGCGGGGCTATGAGTTTTGTTTCTGTTTCAGACATTTGGCAGGCCTACGACGACCGTTCAATTATCGAGCGCGTGAATGTCTCGGTGGATGAGGGTGAATTCATATCCATCGTCGGTGCCTCCGGCTGTGGAAAATCCACATTCCTGCGCCTGCTTTTGGGCCAAGAGCGTCCCACGCGCGGCGAAATTAGCATTGATGGCGGGGAGCCTGCTGTGGAGCCTAACCGTGAACGCGGCGTGGTGTTTCAACGTTATTCCGTTTTCCCCCATCTCACCGTTCGTGAAAACCTGATTGCAGGCACGGGATTTTCAACGCGGTTTGGTTTTTTGCGCGGCAACGCATATCGCGCGGCTTTGGATGCCGCCGACGCCATGCTTTTGCGCATCGGCCTCAATCACGTTGCCAATCAATACCCTGCATCCCTATCCGGCGGGATGCAGCAGCGACTGGCCATCGGGCAGGCGATGACCGCAAAACCACGGGTGCTTTTGCTCGATGAACCCTTCGGCGCGCTGGATCCGGGGACGCGCATCCAGATGCACGAATTTCTGATGGAGCTGCGCGACGCGACCAACATGACCATCTTTATGGTCACCCATGACTTGGAAGAGGGGTTCAAGCTGGGCGATCGCGTTCTGGTGTTCGACAAGCCGCGGTGGGATCCTGATGACCCGGGCGCCTATGGCGCCACGATTACCTACGACTTTGACGCCAAGAACGGCGGCATCCCATTCCAGAATATTCTTAAGCGCGACCCATCAGTGCAAAGCGCTTGAGTTCAATCGATCTGCGCGCCGCTGGGCCCCGCGCAAGGTCTGTCACCAAGGTCCAGAAGCCGCCCCATCGCGGGGTACATGCGATTAGGAGACAATTGTGTTTTCAGATCTGAGACGAACACGGTCCCACCATCCTGCGGACCAGATTGAAGCCCGAAAGGCACGCGAAACGCGTTTCCACCATCCCGATTTGACCAAACTGGCAGGTTGGAAAGCGATGCAATTGGAGGGTGACCTTCCCGAAGGGCGCGCCGATGAAGAACGCCGTTGGGCTTTGCGGATGGGTCTCACAGGCGCTGATGCGATTGAGGACAAATCGATCCCGACATTTGCGCGCGGGGAGTTGCCGCATTTTGCGGGGATTAACACCTTTCTCAAAGCCCCCTATGCCGAGGACGTTTTAGAGGTCGCAAATTACGATGCGACCGTTCTGGGCATTCCTTTTGACGGTGGCACGACCTATCGCCCGGGCACGCGGTTCGGGCCCCAGGCCTTGCGCAAAATCTCCGCGCTCTACACGCCCTATAACTACGAAATGGGTGTCGATCTGCGCGAGCAGATGTCGCTGTGTGACGCCGGTGATGTCTTTACCATTCCCGCCAATATCGAAAAGTCTTTCGACCAGATCAGCCGCGGTGTCAGCCATGTGTTTAGCTCTGGGTCTTTGCCGATCATGATCGGGGGCGACCATTCGATCGGCTTTCCGTGCCTGCGCGGGATTGCGCAATGCACCTCGAAAAAGATCGGCATCGTCCACTTTGATCGCCATGCAGATATTCAGGAAAAAGACCTCGATGAACGGATGCACACCACGCCGTGGTTCCATGCGACCAATATGCCAAATGTGTCGGCCAAGAACCTCGTCCAGATCGGGATCGGTGGCTGGCAGGTGCCGCGCGAGGCGGTGAAGGTCGCGCGCGAACGCGAGACCAACATCATCACCATGGGTGACATGGAAAAGATGGGCATCGATAAAACGCTGGAGATGGCTCTGGAAATGGCGTGGGACGGGGTGGACATGGTCTATCTGTCCTTTGACATCGACTCCATCGATTGTGGTTTTGTGCCGGGAACCGGATGGCCGGAGCCGGGTGGATTTTTGCCACGTGAGGCGCTCGCCTTGGTGTCCGGCATCGCCGCCGAAGGTATCTGCGGCATGGAACTCGTCGAAGTATCGCCCCCGTATGACACCTCGGATATCACCGCATTGCTCGGCACCCGCGTGATTGTGGATGTGCTCGGATCTATGGTGGCCAGTGGCAAATTGGGTGCACACAAACGTCACATCGATAAGCCTGTCACCATCCCGCACGGTGAATTCAGCGGCAAGAGGTGGTCCAATGCCACATGACCACGGCCCCGAAGGGCACCACCACCATCACCATCACGACGACCATCCCCATCATGGGCATGGTCACAATCACGCGCATGGCGATCACCTGCACAGCCATATGCACGAACAAGATGACGCGGCGGATTTGCAGGTTCTGGCGACGCAATTCATTGAGGGCTATTTGCAGGCCAATGACAAAGCGAGTTACCTCAAACTGGCAGGCGTTCCCTTTGAGCGTCCGTCCGCCAGCGGTCCAAAGGCGCTCAAGCTGATCAATGTCGAGCTGAAAACCGAATGGCAGGTTGGCACGGCCTCGCCGTCGTTCGGCTCGCGCGACCTGAGTTACCTGCCATTTCCCGGCCAAATGGTCAGTGAACGCACCAATATGTCGCTGGTCTATGTCTCGATGGAGGAAAAATCCAACTGGGACATCCGCGATTTTCTGACGACACGTAAGAAAGAAATTGAATCATGAAACAACTTACACTCTCCGCCGCCTTTACTCTCACCGCTCTCCCGGCGTTTGCGCATGGCGGCGCCCATATTCACCCGCATGGCATGGAGCTTACTGTGGCCGCTTTGTCTTTGGTCGCGGTGGGTGTTTTGATTATCGTGCGACGGAAATAGGTTTGTCTTCGGCCACCGCTCTGGAAATTGCGCGGTGGCCCCGAACACAAATGCGGACGGGCAGGGGCTGCGGAGCAGGCCACGCCAAAAACATTAAGTCGGTTTGTTTTTATTGTCCCAATACGCGCGCGCCGTTCGCCTGTTGGACTCCAACATCTTTTCCATTTCCAGCTTGGCCACGGCTCCGTCTTTTTTCTGGATCGCTTCCGCCACAAGCAAATGCCCCAGTCGCGAGACAGGTTCGCCTCTGTCGGTTTGTACCCCGAACTCGTAGGAGATGCGCAGGACGCTCATAATCATCGGGCGCAACTGACGCATCATTTGGTTGCCCGTTGCATCGAGGATCGTGCAATGAAACATGCAGTCCGCTTCATAGAGTAGGCCGCTATCGACGGCATCGGGTTGCAACGCAGCGGTTGCTCTAAGAATGTCTTCTACCTGCTCGGGTGTGGCCCGTTCAGCGGCGAGTTCGGCGGCAGCGGGTTCGATTATACACCGCAGTTCTGTCGACTCGATAAACATCTGGGCCATCCGCGGATGGGTTGCGTCGTGCCAGGAGACGACATCGGCGTCGAGAAGGTGCCATTCGCTGATTGGCCGGACTCTGGTGCCATACCGGCGGGCGGTGCGAACCATTCCCTTTCCCGACAGGACTTTTATCGCATCCCGTACGGCCGTTTTGCTGACACCGAGCGATTCAGCCAATTCAGGTTCCGTCGGAATTGGCTCTCCTTCCGGATACTCGTCATTCGCGATTCGACGGCCCAATTTTTCGACAGCATTCTTGACCACACCCGTGGGCAAGGCGGTTCCAAATTCGCGCGGTAGCACGAGGGCGGTTTGCGAGACGTCTTTTTTATCTTTCATTGTCAGCACTTTACGATAATTTCTACTCGTTCTTTACATGGTATCTAGACTTTAGATGGTATCTATGGAAGTTTGGATGATACCAAGATTGCAACGACACGCCAGTCAAAATCATCGATTTACTGTGGGTGCAGGCAACAAAAGAGGGTGGGGGTTGTGACGAATAGTTTTCTCAGGTTCCGTGACTTGTGGCTCGTAAAAAGTCATCCGGTTCGCCCGTTTCGTCACATCCACGAACTGATGTGCGACGCCTCGGAAAATTCAGGGCATGCGTCACATGACGGGTCGCTCGGATGAAGATTACGGGGGTCGAAACTGTCGTCGTTAATGCCTTCATCCGGAACTGGGTTTTCGTGAAGGTCACGACTGATCAGCCCGGCCTTTGGGGATGGGGTGAGGCGACGCTGGAATGGAAAACCCGCGCTGTGACGGGGTGCGTTGAGGATCTTGCACCTTTCGTTGTTGGCGAGGACCCGTTCCGGATCGAACATATCGCCAGCCGGATGGCCCGTTTCAGTTTTTGGAAGCTTGGTGCAATCGGGATGAGCGCGGCGTCCGGTATCGAGCAGGCGCTATGGGACATCAAAGGCAAATCGTTGGGTGTGCCGGTCTGGCAACTGCTTGGCGGTCAGGTCCGCGATGAAGTTCGGGTCTACACGCATCCATTGCGCGGAAATCTGAAACAGACGGCTGACGGGCACGACATCTCGGCCTTTTGCGACGACATCCAGCGAACGGTCGAAATGGGGTATTCTGCGGTCAAAATGGGACTGGTTCCATACTCCGGGTTTGACGCACCGATTTCTTCCGTCCGTCACGTTGCGAAACTTGCCGAAGCGGTGCGCGAAAGGGTCGGCGATGACGTGGATCTCATGACCGACATGCATGGGCGCCCGGAAAACCTGGCGACCGCGAAGGCCTATATTGATGCCATCGCGCCAATCTCGCCCCTGTTTGTCGAAGAGCCGCTTCAGCCCGGAAATGTGCGGTTGTTGGCGCAATTGCAAAGCCAGGTAGACTGTCCTTTGGCGGCGGGCGAGCGGCTGTTTCATCCCGAAGAATTTGCCGATCTGGCCGAACATGGTGCGGTGGCATTCGTGCAGCCGGACCTTGCCCATTGCATGGGCTTTTCGGGCGGTCGCAGGATCGCAGCCATCGCTGCGGCGCGCAATATCGGCATCTGTCCGCATAACCCGATGGGGCCCGTCGCAAGCGCGGTGGCGCTGCATTTCGATGTCGCGACACCGAGCTTCGTCATCCAGGAGGAATGTGTCGGGCTTGCCCCGTGGTACGAGGAAATCTGTTCACAATACCCTGTAGAGCTGGCGAATGGGGCATGGAAGATCCCTCACGCGCCCGGCCTTGGGATCGAAATTGACGAATCCATTGCTGCCAAACACCCGTTTAAACAAGAGGAAATACTGGCAATGGAGGCGGTTCTCCCGGATGGGACAGTCGCCAATTGGTAAGGCCGGACAATCATGTTCCGGATACTGACTTAAGGGAGGACTACAATGAAACTCAAGACAACACTATGCAGTTCCATCTGCGCACTTCTTGCCACTGGCGTGACTGCAAACGCCGAGGATCTCACAATCTGGACGATCAATTACACGTCCGACAAACAGGTGTCCGCGCTCACTGCGGCGGAAGCCGAATTTGAAAAGCTCAATCCCGGTGTGGATGTCGAGATCGTCATGCGCGGCACCGATGAGCACAAAACGGCCCTTCGTGTGGCCTCGGGTTCAGATACCGGACCGGATATCTACGCCTATTGGGCAGGCCTCGGTTTGGGGGGCGAATATGTTCAGGCCGGTATGAGCACGGACCTTACCCCATATTATGAAAGCTACGGCTGGGGTGATCGTCTCACCGGACCATCGCTGGCCTTCACGGAGGCGTTCGCCGCAGGCAAGCACGGCATTCCGTTCCGGTTCTCGGGAGAGGTTGTCTATTACAACAAGGACCTCTTTGCAAAAGCAGGCATTGAAGGTGAACCGCAGACCTATGCGGATCTCAAGGCGGCGGCTGTCGCACTGAAAGAGCAGGGAATCCCCGCTTTTACCTTCGGTGGAACAGTGAACTGGCACGTTATGCGCCTGATGGATGTCATTCTGGAAACGACCTGCGGGGCGGAAAACCACGACGCGCTGATGGCGATGGAGCTGGACTGGGCAACCGAGCCTTGCGCGCTGGAAGCCTTTACCGAGATGAAGTGGTGGACAGACGAACACTTCCTGAAACCCTTCATGGGGATCGACAACCGTCAGGCCACAACTTTGTGGTTCGGTGATCGCGCCGCGATGATGTTGGAAGGGGACTGGCATGTGCCTACCATCGATGAGAATTCAGACTTGTCCAAATACGGCATGTTTGCATTCCCGACGGGCACAGGGCGTCTCTATGGCTTCGCCGAGTACATGTATATCTCGACGAAATCAGACAAGACCGATCTCGCTGCGAAGTTTCTGGATATGTTCACCTCAGACGAATTCCAGGCGGCCCATATCGGGGCTTTCGGGGCGTTGTCTGTGAACAAGAACGTCACGCAAGGCGATGACGCGCTGGAACTGCACAAAGAGTGGCTGGACGTTTTTGCCGCGGCAGACGGAACATTCGTGAATGGCGATCAGGCATTTCCGCTAGATGTCACGACCGAGTATTTCCGTGTTATCAATGAATTGGCCTCCGGTGAGTTGGAGCCGCAGGCAGCGGCAGACACGATGGCTGCCTTCATTTCGACGCGATAACTGCACCAACCGGGACCGCGGGCGGCCATAGGCCCCCGCGGTCCCAATGCGGGCATCCCATTAAAACTGCTCAGCTTTGGATTTTTCGACGATGGCGAATAGACGATATCTTCAAACACCGCGGGCGCAGGGCATCGTGCTTTTGGCGCCGGCGCTTGCGATTTACACGCTCTTCGCTATCTGGCCGTTGATCGACGTGTTTATCCTGAGCTTTCAGGATTGGAACGGTATCAACGAGAACCGCGAATGGGTCGGACTCAAAAACTACTATCACATTCTCTATAATGACCCGGTCTTCTGGGTTGCTTTCCGAAACACGGTCATCTGGACGGTCATGTCCGTTGTCTTTCCACCGGTTCTGGGCCTGTTTCTGGCATTGGGGTTGAACCAGAACCTGATCGGGCGTGCCCCGCTTCGGGCGATTTACTACCTTCCGGTCATCATCGCACCTATTGCCGTCGCGACCATGTGGCGCTGGATGTACGATCCATTTTTCGGGCTTTTCACACAGTTGTTGACCAACGCAGGCCTGGGGTATTTGATACCCGACTGGTTGGGCGACAAGGATGTCGCGTTGTATTCGATCTTTGTGGCCTACGTCTGGCAAAGCGTCGGGTTTTCGATGGTGCTGTTTCTGGCGGGTCTGCAGAGCGTTGACCGTTCGCTGATCGACGCGGCGCATATTGACGGGGCCAACCGCCGCAAGATTTTTGAGCACGTCACTCTGCCTGCGTTAAGACCGACAATCACGATCGTGCTGGTGCTGTCGACCATCTCATCGCTCAAAGCCTTCGACATTGTCTATGGCATGACAGGCGGCGGGCCGGCGCAATCGACACAAATGCTGGCGCTGTGGGCGTTTACCCAATCGATGGAGATTTTCAACTACGGACGGGGATCGGCCGTTTCAGTTGTTCTTTTGACAATCACTCTTGCGATCGTGGTTCCGTACATGAGCTGGTCGCAACGCCGTGAAGAGGACGTCCAATGACTGTTTCGCCGTCTGTTGGTGTGGCGCCAAGAAAGCGCCGCGACCCGGTCCTGATCGGGCTTTGGATTTCGCTCGTGCTGGTGGCCATCATCTGGCTGGCCCCGGTCGCATTCATCACATTCACCGCGATGAAATCCGAGAGTGAAGTGTTCAGTTCGGCAGCCTTCGCTTTGCCGAGCAAGATCGAATGGAACAACTTCGCCCTGGCGTGGGCGAAGGGGAACTTCAACAGTACCTTCCTGAACAGCTCGGTGATCACTTTGATCAAGGTGCCCCTGGGCCTTGTGATCTCGGCCATGGCCGCTTACGCGCTCGCGCAGATCCGCTTTGGCTGGAACAAGGTGCTTTTGATCTTCCTGTTGTTTGGCGCGATGATCCCGTTCCAAGTAATGCTTGCGCCGCTCTTCACGTTGGTCAATTCGCTAAGTCTGATCGACACATATCCCGGCATTATTCTTCCTTATTTGGCCTTTGGCGTCCCGTACCAAGTTTTCATTCTCCACGGGTTCTTCAAAGCTATTCCCAAGGAATTGACCGAAGCCGCGTTGATCGACGGAGCCAGCCATTTCGTCATCTTCCGCCGCATTTTCCTGCCGGTCTGCCTACCGGTTCTGGCGGCACTTCTTATTCTGGATTTTGTCGCTACCTGGAACGAATTCGCGATGGCGCTGGTGTTGCTGCAGGACAAAAGCATGTGGACGCTGCCGCTGGGACTGATGTCGTTCCAAAGCCAATTCTCCAACAATTACAGCCAATTGAACGCGGCTATCGTGATGACGGTGCTTCCGGCGACGCTCGTTTACCTGATCTTCCAGCGGTATTTTGTCAGTGGTCTGACCTCTGGCGCGGTGAAGGGCTGATCCGTACCTGCAAGATTCTCTGATTTAGAAAGTGCAAGACATGGCGACAGTAGAAATAGACAATCTCCACAAAAGTTACGGCGCTTTGCAGGTCGTGCATGGTGTTTCGATGTCTTTTCAGGACGGGGAATTCATCATCCTGGTGGGCCCCTCGGGCTGCGGCAAGTCCACGCTTTTGCGCATGATCGCGGGACTGGAAGAGATTACAGGGGGTACGGTCTCTATTGACGGCACGGTTGTGAACAATCTGTCGCCCAAGGAGCGCAACATCGCGATGGTGTTCCAAAACTACGCTTTGTATCCGCAGATGACGGTTGCGCAGAACATGGGGTTCTCGCTGGAACTCAGTAAGGTTCCCAAAGACCAGATCGCAACCATGGTCAATGAAACGGCAGAGATACTGGGACTGACGCCGCTCCTTGATCGCAAACCTTCGCAGCTCTCGGGTGGGCAGCGCCAGCGCGTCGCGATGGGCAGGGCCATTGTCCGCGACCCCGAGGTGTTCCTGTTCGACGAGCCGCTTTCCAACCTTGACGCCAATCTACGTGTGAAGATGCGTGCCGAGATCAAAGCGCTCCATCAACGTCTCGGATCGACCATCGTCTATGTAACCCATGATCAGGTCGAAGCGATGACAATGGCCGATCGCATCGTCGTTCTGCGCGCGGGCAGGGTGGAGCAGATCGGAACACCGCTGGAGCTCTATGACAATCCACAGAACATGTTCGTCGCGGGATTTCTAGGCTCACCCGCGATGAATTTTCTGGCAGGCAAGCTTGCCGCAGACGGTGCTCACGGCTTGGTTCTCGAAAGTGGTGAAACGGTCGCTGTGGCCTATCGACCCGATGTTGACGCCGGAAGCGACGTGGTTCTTGGGGTGCGCCCCCAAGACATTACTCTGGACCCGGTCAATGGGGCCGCTGCGGTCATAAAGGTCATCGAACCTACCGGTGCCGATACCCATATTCTGGCGGAATTGGCCGGGCAGGAAGTCACCTGTGTCTTGTCCGAGAGGCTCGACCTGAAACCGGGCGATGAAATCTGCCTGTCATTCAAAACACCATCTGCACATTTCTTTGATTTAAAAACCGAAGCCCGGCTTAGCGCTGGCAATTAAGAACGGGAAGGACGTAAAGATGACCATCGCAAAGTGGGATATCTTCGAGCACGAGATCAAGGCCGATATTTCCGGGAACCCTTATCTGGACACCGAATTCTGGGGGGTATTTTCGCAAGAAAACCGGCAAATCAAGGTTCCCGGTTTCTATGATGGGGATGGTAGCTTCAAAGTCCGCTTTAGCCCGGATCAACCGGGCGCATGGACCCTGCGTACCGTTTCCGAGACGCCGGAACTCAATGGAAGCACCGCCTCTTTCGACGTCACAGAAGCCCGTGAGGGTGTGCATGGTCCCGTCAGGGTGCACAACCGATTCCACTTTGCCCATGAGGACGGCACGCTCTTCGCGCCGTTCACGACAACCTGTTACGCGTGGACCCATCAGCCGCTGGATCAGCAGGAACAAACACTAAAATCATTGGAGTGTGGTGCCTTTAACAAGATGCGGATGTGCGTTCTTCCAAAGCACTATCCCTATAATGAAAACGAGCCCTTGCATCATGTCTTCGACTTGGACGCGGACGGCAAATACGACCCTGACAGCCCGAATTTTGAAGCGTTTCGCCATTTCGAAACGCAGATCGCGCGGCTCGCCGAGATGGGGATCGAGGCGGATGTCATCATCTTCCATCCATATGATAGATGGGGCCACTGTTTCTGGACCGAGGAACAGGATTTCCGGTATCTGCGCTACCTCGTTGCACGCATTGCGGCGCATCGCAACGTTTGGTGGTCGCTGGCTAACGAGTATGACTTCATGCTTGACGTCAAACCGATGGATCGCTGGGATCGGTTCTTTTCCATTATTGAAGAAGGCGATCCCTACCGCCATCCGAAATCGATCCACCAAGGCAGCCCTGCAAACTGTTATGACCACAGAAAACCATGGGTCGATCACGTATCCATTCAGCATTTCGAGACCGTGAAAACCGCCCAATGGCGTGCCGATTATGGCAAGCCTATCGTGAACGACGAAATGCATTACGAGGGCAATATCATTCAGAGCTGGGGGAACATCTCGGCCGAGACTTTGGTGCACCGTTTCTGGATGACCGTCATGAAGGGCGGGTATGCCGGGCATGGCGAAACATACTCCCATCCCCAAGACCTGTTGTGGTGGGCGAAGGGCGGCGAACTGCGTGGGAAAAGCGCCGAGCGCATCGCGTTTCTGCGCAATATCGTAGAGCAGGATGCCACGAACGGTTTGACACCGTTCGAAGAGATGGAAGGCATGCGAGCCTGGCCGAGCCTCGGGGCAGCAAGGGACGGCGACGTCACCTACATTTATCTGGCTGAGCATCAGCCGGTGATATGGTCGCTTGGTTTGCCGCTAGAGGACGGTGATTGGGACGTCGATATTATCGATACATGGAACATGACAGTCACGCCGGCCGAACGTGTCGAGGCGCCGGTTCCTGTCGCCATTAAACATGCCGAGAAAATCCGGGGTGGTAAGCCGGATGCGGCCTTCGGGATTGTTCTCCCCGGCAAGCCTTACCTTTGCGTGCGTGTTCGTCCCAGTGGGAGTTGAGTTGCTGATCGGGACTTATAGATAAGGGCTCTCCCGCCAGACTGGTGCACGTACCTCGCACTGGTTTGGCGGAGGCTCAGATTGAATTGTTGCGTAACAAAAGCAACACCCCTTGGGCTCTCGGCCCATTAATCTGGATGCCTTCGGCGCATCTGACCAAGTCATATTCCTGAGCTTGAACCAAGCTGCGCCGGTTCAGCTGTTACGCCGAACTTTGCATGGAGTTCGTCGCGCGCTTTCGTGCCAACCCCGCGCACGGCTATAGCGATTTTAGTGGGCCTGAAAGCATGTGGACACCCTGATTTAAATGCGCGAAAACTGGCACAAGATCAGCAACAGAAAACCTTGATCGGTGAAATTTGGGCCGATGTCACAGGCGTGTGGCGGAGAGACAGGGATTCGAACCCTGGGAACCCGTGAAGGCTCAACGGTTTTCGAGACCGCCCCGTTCGACCACTCCGGCACCTCTCCGCGGGGGTCTGGTGGCGGGTGATTATCTGCGCAAACCGGACTTCGCAACCCCTTTTCACAAATTGTCGTGTGTGTCCTTGGCAAGGGCAGGGGTGCGCAATAGGTTGAGCGGAAAGACTTCGAGAGGAAGAACATGTCAGTGGCGTCGATGCAGATCAGAAAGCGGCCAAAAACGGCGATCTGGGTAAAGGTGATCGCTTCGTTGCTCATGGCAGTGGTGAGCTATGTGGCTCTCGCGCGCCCGAGCACGGCCCAAACGTCTGCGCAGATTGATGCGCTGATCGAGGCGCTAAACTTTGATGAAATGGTCTCTATCATCGCCGATGAATCACGTGATCTGGGCGATGCGGATATTGAAGGCGCCTATGGCGTGTCGCGCGCGGCCTATCAGGACATGGTCGATCGACTTTTCGCCGAGGCGCCGATGCAGGTCGCTTTTCGCGCCGAATTGACCGAGGCGCTCAAGGGCGCGGAAATTGACCCTATGATTGCTTTCTACAAAAGCCCGCTCGGCCAAAAGGTTTCGATGCTCGAACTGGAAACACGGCGCGCCTTTTCCGAACAGGCTACTCAGGACGCGGCGGCGGCTTCATGGGCGGCCCTTGACCCCGACACGTCGCGCGCGCAGCTCATCGAAGATTTTGTGAAGGTCGGTGATCTGATCGAATTGAACGTTGTGGGCTCTTTGAACAACGACATCGCCTATTACCGCGGCCTCAGCCAAAGCGCGGGTGGGGATGGGCAGATTTTGTCCGAAGACGATCTCATGGCGTCAATCTGGGCAAGTGAGCCGGATGTGCGCGCGGATATCAGTGAGTGGGTCTATGGATATTCCGCCATGGCCTACGCGCCGCTCAGCGATGAGGAGTTGCAAGCCTACATCGACTTTATCGAAACACCTGCGGGCCAGCGGCTCAATTTGGCGATGTTTACGGCGTTTGACGGTGTGTTTGATGCCGCATCGGTGGCGCTAGGGGCGGCGACGGGTCAACTCCTTGCGAATGCGGGTGGAGACGAGCTCTGATCGGGCCAGAGAGGCCGGATTTATCCTTGACAGTCTGGCGGGCTTGGCCGATATACGCGCCACCCGGCGGGCTTAACGGCACGACCGGGTGCTCTTTATTTTAGCGTGACGTTTTTTTCGAAGCGCAGAGAGCGATCAATAATCTCGTCCCCAAGGGGCGCGCTGTTTGAGGCACCTAACGCCGGTGATGATCCGGGGCCACAGAACGCGGGTATATCGAAAAGGAAATCGCATGTTTGCGGTGATGAAAACCGGTGGCAAGCAATACAAAGTGCAAAGCGGCGACGTTCTGCGCGTTGAGAAACTTGCAGCCGATGCTGGTGAAAAAATCCAGTTTAACGAGATTCTGATGGTTGGTTCGACCGTTGGTGCCCCCTTTGTGGCGGGCGCAGGCGTTCAGGCCGAAGTCATCGACCAGATCAAGGGTGAGAAACTCATCCATTACGTAAAGCGTCGTCGTAAGCACTCGTCGCAGCGTAAAAAGGGCCACCGTCAGCAACTGACGCTCGTGCGCGTGACCGACATTCTCGAAAAGGGCGCAGACAAGTCCGGTATCAAAGCTGCCATTGGTGCAGGTTCGGTTTCCGGCGCTGCAATCGTGGCTGCGGCTCCCAAGAAAGCTGCACCCAAGAAAGCGGCTGCTCCCAAGAAAGCTGAAGCGAAAGCCGAAGTTGCGGTAGAATCCGCAGGCTCGCGTCCTGCCAACCTGCTGAGCGAAGCCCGTGGCGGCAAAGCCGACGATCTCAAAAAGATCTCCGGCGTGGGTCCGAAACTCGAAGGCGTGCTGCATGAAAACGGCGTGTTCCACTTCGACCAGGTCGCAGCATGGAATGCCGAAGAGATTGCGTATATGGACGACAAGCTGTCGTTCAAAGGCCGCATCGAGCGTGATAACTGGATCGAACAGGCGGCTGAGCTCGCCAAAGACGCGTAAGCGCAGTTAAGGAGAGAACACCATGGCACATAAAAAAGCAGGCGGTTCATCCCGTAACGGTCGCGACTCTGCGGGTCGTCGCCTCGGCGTGAAACTTTACGGCGGTCAGGCCGCTATCTCCGGCAACATCATCGTCCGCCAGCGCGGCACGAAGTTTTGGCCGGGTGAGGGCGTTGGTCTGGGACGGGATCACACGATCTTCGCAACCACCGACGGTCAGGTCACATTCCGTAAGGGATTGAAAAACCGTACCTTTATCGACGTGCTTCCGGTAGCCGAGGCCGCCGAATAAGCCGACCCTAAAAGGTTTTGAAAATCAGGGGATCGGTGGAAACACCGGTCCCTTTTCTTTTGGACGGCGCGATTTCGGGTGATCCGCGATCTTGCTTCTGCCCCAAAAGAGCCCAAATAAAATGAGACAACGTGGCTTTGGTTCATTCACTGGATCGTCACGTTACAGGGGTAATTACCCGGTCTATCGCTGCGGCTGAGGAGAGACGCGTGATGGGCCAATGGAGGAATTGTGATGAATATGGAACTGGTCAGACTGGTCAACGAAGGCGTGGATCGACCCGTTATTGAAACGGATCGCTTTGTCTTGCGTGCGCCGCGCCATTCGGACACGGGCCTTCTGTCACTCTATGCGGGTGACGAACGGGTTGCACGCAATGCGCGCTCTATTCCCCATCCTCTCCCTCCGGGCGCGACCGAGGCCTTTATTCGCCGCGCGTTGGACCCGAAGGCTGAAAAGCTCGCGTGGGTTCTGGACGGGTCGGCCTCCGGCCTGTCTGAGGTATTGGGGGTTATTTCTCTCAAACCCATGGACCGCGAGCAGTCCGAGGTGAGTTTCTGGGTGGCACCCTCTTTCTGGGGCACCGGGATTGCGACAGCGGCACTTGGCGCGATTGTCGCCGCCAACCCGCTCGGCGCAAAATCGTTGGTTGCTGAGATTTTTCAGGATAACCAGGCTTCGGCACGCGTTCTGACACGCAACGGGTTTGAGTATCTTGGCGACGCGGAGACATATTGCGTTTCGCGCGGGGCGCAGGTCCCGACATGGACCTATTTACGTAAACTCGGCTAGGGCCCCAAGGCGGGGTCGCCACATGGAAAGACCCCGATGACCCACAGACCTTTAACCAGAAACGATAGCCCTCGCGACCGCGGCATATTCCGCGAAGTTGTGGTGCGGGCGTCGGGATTTCTGATGTCGGCCTTGGGTGGCATGCGCCCGGATTCGCGGTGTGACCCGAAGGTCTATTCCTCCGGTTCTGGCCCCGCCATGGCAGGGCCGGTGCCAAAGGATGACTTGCGAAGAACGCACATTGAGTTTCGGGCGGCCAAGGGATACATCTCGGCCCCAGTTTAAAGGAACGTGACATGAAATTTCTCGATCTCGCAAAGGTCTACATCCGCTCCGGCTCCGGTGGGAACGGCTGCGTGTCGTTCCGTCGCGAGAAGTACATCGAGTTTGGGGGTCCCAACGGCGGCGATGGTGGTCGTGGCGGCAGTGTGATCATCGAGACCGTCGATGGTCTCAATACGCTGATCGACTTCCGCTACCAGCAACACTTCTTTGCCCAGAACGGGCAGGGTGGCATGGGCAATAACCGCACCGGTAAGGACGGCAACGATATCGTGTTGCGCGTCCCTGCGGGCACCGAAATCCTCGATGAGGACGAAGAAACCGTCATTGCCGATCTCACGGAAGTCGGGCAGCGTTTTGTTCTTGCCAAGGGCGGGAACGGTGGATGGGGGAACTCGCGTTTCAAATCCGCGACAAACCAGGCCCCGCGGTCCGCCAACCCCGGTCAGCAGGGAATTGAGCGGACAATCTGGCTGCGCCTGAAACTCATCGCGGATGTCGGCCTTCTGGGGCTACCCAATGCGGGCAAATCGACTTTTCTGGCGGCCACGTCTAATGCGCGTCCAAAAATTGCGGACTATCCGTTCACCACGCTTCACCCCAACCTCGGTGTCGTCGGGATCGATAATAGCGAATTCGTGGTGGCCGATATTCCGGGTCTGATCGAGGGCGCGTCCGAAGGGCGCGGTCTGGGTGATCTGTTTCTAGGTCACGTGGAGCGCTGTGCGGTCCTACTGCACCTCGTGGACGGGACTTCCGAGGATGTGGTTGCGGACTACCACACGATCATTACCGAAATTGAAAACTACAACGATGTGCTCGGGGACAAACCCCGTGTAACCGTGCTCAACAAAGCAGACAGCCTTCTGGAAGAAGAAGTCGCCGAGAAACGCGATGCCCTGCAACAGGCCTGCGAGGGTCGGGTTTATGTGATGTCCGGCGTCTCGAAAGAAGGCGTGGATACGGTCCTGCGCGCACTCAAAGCCGAGATTTCGATGGACCGGTTGCGCACCAAGGTGGAGGCCGAGGCCGAAGCCGACGAAGAACACCAAGAGGAAAAAGGCACGTGGCAACCCTGACCGACGCTGAGCTTGTTGTTGTCAAAATCGGCTCGGCTCTGTTGGTCGAGAACGGAAAGTTGCGCGCGGGCTGGTTGGACGGGTTGGCGCGTGACGTTGCAGATCTACGTGCACGAGGTGTTGGCGTCATTCTGGTTTCGTCCGGCTCGATCGCGCTCGGGCGCGGAATTTTGGGCCTTTCGGCGGGGGAACTCCCGCTGGAGCAGAGCCAAGCGGCCGCTTCGGTTGGGCAAATCCGGCTGGCCCGCGCCTATCAGGAAGTGCTTGAACCACTGGGCATCACAACGGCGCAGGTGTTGCTCACCTTGGAAGATAGCGCGGATCGGCGACGCTATTTGAACGCGCGTGCGACCTTCGATGCGCTTTTAAAACTGGGTGCAGTCGCGATTGTGAATGAAAACGACACGGTGGCCACGGATGAAATCCGCTTCGGCGATAACGACCGTCTCGCCGCCCAAATCGCGGTGACGGTGGGGGCGGATTGCCTCGTGCTGCTCTCCGATGTCGATGGTCTCTATACCGCCAACCCGTCGATTGATCCGACTGCCACGCATCTCGCGCAGATCGACGCGATCACGCCGCAAATCGAAGCGATGGCGGGGGATCCGGTTTCCGGTCTCTCCAAAGGCGGCATGAAGACCAAGCTTTTGGCCGCGAAAACGGCCGTTGCGGGTGGTTGTGACATGGCGATTACGCTCGGCGCGGTTGAGCGGCCACTGCGCGCCTTGGAAAACGGAGCGCGTGCGTCGTGGTTTATTGCCCATGAAACACCGGACCATGCCCGAAAACGTTGGATTGGCGCGATGAAGCCAAAGGGCGAATTGCATTTGGATGCCGGTGCTGTGCGCGCGCTCCAGCAGGGGCGATCGCTGTTGCCGGTTGGTGTGCGTGAGGTGACAGGAACCTTCGGACGCGGTGATCCGGTGGTGATGCTGGGACCGGATAAGGCGCGCATCGGTTTGGGCCTGAGCCGCTACACCAAGCAGGAAGCCCAAGCGATCAAGGGCGTCCACTCAAAAGACATTCACGCGATCCTCGGCTATGCTGCGCGGGCTGCGTTGATCCATAGGGATGATATGGTGCTATGAAAGACGATAACGATATTCACCAGATGATGAGCGACATTGGCCGCCGCGCAAAAGCGGCTGCTGCTGAGCTGTCCTACGCGCCGTCAGAGGCGAAGTCCGCCGCACTTCTCGCATCGGCCGACGCAATATGGGCGCGCCGCGCTGAGATCTTGGCCGCCAATGACAAAGATATGGAGTTTGGCCGTCAAAAGGGTCTGACCGATGCGATGATGGATCGCCTGAAGCTGGACGAGGGGCGCGTTGGCGCCATCGTGGATGCGCTTCGCTCTATCGCCGCGCAGGAGGATCCGGTGGGGCAGGTGATTGCACAATGGGACCGTCCGAATGGCTTGCATATCAAACGCGTTCGCACACCGCTTGGCGTGATTGGCGTCATTTATGAGAGCCGTCCCAATGTTACGGCGGACGCCGGAGCGCTGTGCCTGAAGGCGGGGAACGCGGTGATTTTGCGCGGTGGCTCGGAGAGTTTCCATTCCTCAGGCGCCATCCATGCCTGCCTCGTGGAGGGGTTGCGCGCGGCGGGTCTCCCCGAGGACGCGATCCAGCTGGTTCCCACACGCGACCGCGCGGCGGTTTCTGAACTATTGACCATGACCGATTATGTCGACGTGATTGTTCCACGCGGCGGCAAGGGGTTGGTCGGGTTGGTTCAGCGCGAGGCGCGCGTGCCGGTCTTTGCGCATCTCGAGGGCATCGTGCACATCTACCTCGACAAAGATGCCGACCCGCAAAAGGCGCTCGGCATTATCGTGAACGCCAAAACACGTCGCACGGGTATCTGTGGCGCGGCGGAATGTTTGCTGATCCACCGCGATCTTGTGGGCGGGATTGGTGCAGAGGTTGTGCGTGCGCTTATCGATCTGGGCGTAGAGGTGCGGGGCGATGCAACCCTTCAATCTCTGGATGGTGTGGTTGCCGCGACGGCGGATGATTGGGGGCGTGAGTACCTCGACAGTATCATCGCCGCCAAAGTGGTGGATGACGTGGACGAGGCCATCGCGCATATCCGCACATACTCGTCGAGCCATACCGATTGCGTGATTTCCGAAGATGCCAACGTCGTTGCGCGCTTTTTCGAACGTCTGGACAGTGCCATACTGATGCATAATTCTTCGACCCAATTTGCCGATGGTGGCGAATTCGGGATGGGGGCGGAAATCGGCATTGCCACGGGCAAGATGCATGCGCGTGGACCGGTGGGTGCAGAGCAACTGACGTCTTTCAAGTATCTCGTGACATCGAACGGCGCGACACGGGCCTGATTTCACATTTTTGGACGAAAACAAAAAGGGCGCGAGGTATAAAACCCCGCGCCTTCATTGTGCCGCCCTAGGGAGGAAGAGCAGCCTTATACGTTGAATTCCAGACAGATGTCGGAGTTGCGGTAAGTGATCGCGCGGTCCAGTGTTGCGGCCTGTAGCGGGGCGAGAAGGAACTGAATTTCGGAGGGTTTGAGACCTTCGGCGCTCGTAACACGCCCTAGACGCGCCCACAGATCGGCAATCGGTTCGAGCCGGTCACCGCGTGCGGAAATTTCCCAACGGCCGTCTTCGCATCCTACCTTGATCGACCCGCCACGCGGCAGTGCCGTTTCGAGGCACAGGATCAAAAGACAGGCGAGTTTGGCTTCGTCCCGGGTGACGTCTTTCTCGACACTCCAGTTATAAGTGAGCCGGGGGGAGGCGAGTCCATTGAGGATGGCGGACATTTCGGCACCCGATGCCATTTGCCCCTCGCTCGCCATGCCGAATGCGAGGCGAAAAAACTTCACCCGTGCATTTGCATTCTCGACGCTTTCGGAGATAAGGGCCATCTCGGGACCCATATGTTCGCCTGACATGGACAGTAGTTCGACGCCGTTGGATATTGCACCAACAGGACTAATCAGATCGTGACAAATTCGGCTGCCAATCAGGGCGGCAATGTCGCGCGCCATGGCATTTTGCGAATCTGGTTCCTTTAGTGGAGTGATCGATATGGTGGACATGAATGATCTAAATGCGATGCTCGAGCCGGGCCAATTTGTGCGTCATCCCCAGCAGGCGGATTGGGGGACGGGTCAGGTGCAGTCAAACATTGGCGGCAAGATCACCGTTATGTTTCAGCACGAGGGTAAGGTTGTAATCGACAGCCGTTGGATCGCGCTCCTTCCCGTCTATGACAATTGAACTACCGTGATAGTGTCTTTTGCGTCCTGCAAAATCAACCCTAAGTAGAGTAAGTGGCCGATCATTTTCCTCTGTGTTGCATCGCCGCCTCCAAAACCTTAGAACGCCCAGACCCTTGAGAGATCGAAAACACCGCACATGAGTGCCACTGACTCCCTTTTCCGACTGCGATTTGCCCAGACCGACGAAGATATTCGTGCGGCCCAACGGCTACGGTATCGTGTATTTGTCGAAGAACTCGGGTCCGATGGTCCGATGGTTGATCATGATGCGAAACTTGAACGCGACGCGTTTGATCCGTTTTACCGCCACCTGATGTTGATCGACCCTTCGCGTTCGGACGATCCGTTGGAGCAATGTGTCGGTGTGTATCGCCTTTTGCCCGATTGCGACGTGGCCGCCGTCGGCAAATTCTATACCGAAGACGAATATGACCTCACGGTTCTCAAAGAGTCGGGCAAGCGATTGCTGGAATTGGGCCGATCCTGCGTTGCCGCCGAATATCGGGGCGGGACCGCGCTCTACCGGCTGTGGTCGGGTTTGGCGAAATATATTCTCGACGAAGGGTTTGATGTGTTGTTCGGCGTGGCCTCGTTCCATGGAACCGATATGGCGCGTTTGGCTGAACCGCTGTCACTGCTCCATCATCGCCACCTCGCGCCGCCCCATTTGCGGGTCCGCGCGCGTGCCGAGCATTTTCAGACGATGGATCTTGTGTCCGAGGACGCCGTGGATCGCGTTGCGGCCATGCGGGCCATGCCTGCGCTGATCAAGGGGTATTTGCGCCTCGGTGGCACGGTGGGCGAGGGGGCGTTTGTCGACCATGCCTTTAACACCGTGGATGTCTGTCTCATTTTGGAGACCGACATGATCGCGCCGCGCCAACGCGAGCTCTACACCAAGGGTAAAGTGCTGTGAGCGAAGTCTTGTGGAACAGCCGGATTCCGCCGGAGGAACCGAAACACTACCGTTTTGGTATCTGGCGCGCCCTGCTGCGCGGCGTGCCTGTGGTTTTGCTGATCACCGTCTGTCTTGTCTTGATGATGTTGCTGCGCATGGTCGAGTGGGCCATGGTAGGCCAGAAGCGTCCATGGACCAGTTTTTTCCCAAGTTTTGTTTCCCGCACGGCGTTGCGCATTTTGGGTATCCGACTGATCGTTGAAGGCACGCCGATGAAACATCACGGCGCTGTGGTCGCAAACCATTCCAGCTGGCTCGATATTTTCGTGCTCAATGCCGTAGGGCGCGTGTTTTTCGTCTCGAAGGCCGAGGTCGCATCCTGGCCGGGCATCGGGTTTATGGCGCGGGTTGTCGGGACGGTGTTCATCAACCGGAACCGTCATGAGGCCGCCAAGCAGAAGGCGCTGTTCGAAGCCCGTCTGAAAATGGGTCACAAGCTCCTGTTTTTCCCTGAGGGAACGTCTTCGGACAGTCTGCGAGTCTTGCCATTCAAACCGACGCTGTTTGCGGCGTTTTTCGAACCCGACCTGCGCGACGAAACGTGGATTCAGCCCGTGACGGTGCAGTACTGCGCGCCAGAAGGTGAAGAGCCGCGTTTCTATGGCTGGTGGGGCGATATGGAGTTTGGTCCGTCGTTGATCAAAGTCCTGCAAGCACCGCGCCAAGGCGCGGCCAGAGTATGCTTCCATGCCCCCATTGCCGTGCAGGATGTCAAAGATCGCAAAGACATGGCACGCCGCTGTGAGGACGCCGTGCGCGCAGGCCTGCCTGAAATTCCGCAGGCCTACCGCGACGCCTGATGCGTTAGCCCATCGCCGCGATCAGGGTGGCGAGCGTACCGGCGGGATCATCGGCACTCCAGATTTCTTCACCAAGTGCGAAAAAGTCGGTCACAGGTGCAAAATCGGCGATGATGCCTGCGTCCAGCGCGCCTTGCGCGACCACGGGCACTTCGATCATTTCCGACCACCACGCGAACAGGTCCTTTTCAGCCACCGTTCCATCGCCCAATGCGGTGCCGCCCACAGGACCGAATGCGATGTAATCCGCACCCGCTTCTCCCGCGGTCAAACCGTCATGGCGCGACGTCCCGCAAAAAGCACCGACCACGGCATCGTCGCCGAGGGCTTTGCGTGCCTTGCGCACAGAACGCGATCCATCGAGCAAATGAACCCCGTCGAGGCCGTGACGCTCTGCCAGAGCGATATGGGTATCAATCACCACGGCAACGTCGCGCGCGTGGCACACATCGCGGCAGGCATCCGCCGCACGTCCCAGAAAATCCTCGTCATGCGATGCGAGAGCGATGCGCACACAGGCAACATCTTGGGCATCCAGCACAGCTGCGAGGCGATCGGGAAAACTGTCCAGATCGAAGGCGGCGGGCGTTGCGAGGTAAATTTGAGGGCGGTCTGTCTGCTCTGACATCACGGCGTCCTTGATACATCCATGGAAGTTGCGCACCCTATAGCGCCTTTATCCTTTGGGCGGAAGGCTTTGCGCGTATCCAGCGCCCATGCATGATGCAAGCGCGCGAAAGGCGATCACCGCGTCCCTTGCAGAGTGAACAGCGAAGCCCTATCACGCGGGCCAATCGAGACACCTGACCTATCGTGACCGCGGAGCCTATAATGTCCCACACCGGACCGACCCCAGCCTTTATCCTCGTGCGTCCGCAGATGGGCGAAAACATCGGTGCTGCGGCGCGGGCCATGTTGAATTTCGGGCTCGACCGGATGCGTGTCGTGTCACCGCGCGATGGCTGGCCGAACCCCAAAGCGGTGGCCATGGCGTCGGGTGCAGGCCGACTGCTAGATGAGGCGGGGCATTTTGGCAGTGTTCCCGACGCGCTGGCCGATTGCGATTACGTCTTTGCTACCACCGCGCGCCCGCGCGACATCACCAAAGTTGTGGTGACACCGGAACAGGCCATGATGCAGGCCCGTGCGATTACCGCCGAAGGGGGCAAGGTCGCTGTGATGTTTGGCCCCGAACGTGCGGGCCTTGAAAACGACGATGTCGTGCGTGCCAATGCGATCGTGTCCGTGCCGGTGAACCCCGCGTTTCCCTCACTCAATCTGGCGCAATGTGTGTTGCTCATGGCCTATGAATGGGGCCGTCAGGTCACGGATGTTCCCGCCGAGGTCATGGCGATGGCAGGGACGGATTGGGCGAGCCAGATCGAGGTTGAAAAGCTCGGCGACCACTACGAAGAGGTTCTTGATCAGGCGCGGTTCTTCTATCCCGAGGATAAGGCCGAGGTCATGAAGACCAACCTGCGCAACCTGTGGAGCCGCATGCCGCTCACCCGCGCGGATATCCAGGTTTTCCACGGGATGATGCGGCAGATGAAGCGGTGGAAAGAACGCGGTTAACGTTTGGCCAGACGCGACCATTCGCCATGGTCGCAGGGTGAATAAAACGCCTAACGCGCTTGCCCTTCGTTCCGGCTGTGCCTAGGTTTTCGCGCAAACAACACAGGTGTCCCATAATGGCGCAGAAACGCTCGATTTTCGAAGAAGTTGGCACGGCTCAAAAGCCCAAAGACGCCCCCAAGGGTGGTCTGATCGAAAAGGGCGGATCGGGTGCACGTCGGGGCATCCGGATCTGGCTCGCCATTTTGTTTGTCTTGGTCATGGTGATGATTGCGGTGGGCGGTCTGACGCGGCTTACCGATTCCGGTCTGTCGATCACCGAATGGAAACCTGTGACCGGTGCGCTGCCCCCGATGGGAGAGGCCGCGTGGTCGGAAGAGTTCGAGAAGTATCAGCAGATCCCAGAGTATCAGCTCCAAAACGAAGGCATGAGCCTATCGGAGTTCAAACAGATTTACTGGTGGGAATGGGGTCATCGCCAGCTCGGTCGCGTGATCGGGCTTGTCTGGGCTTTGGGCTATGCGGGGTTTGCACTGGCACGCAGGGTGCCTGCGGGATGGCATCGACGGCTGTTGTTGATCGGCGCGCTTGGCGGGCTTCAGGGCGCGATCGGGTGGTGGATGGTCTCCTCCGGCTTGGAAGGGACGCGTCTGGACGTGGCGTCCTACCGACTGGCAACCCATCTTGGTTTGGCCTTTGTCATCCTCGGGTATATCGCGTGGTTCATGTTCCTTTTGGGCCGCTCGGATGCCGCATTGATGCAGGCGCGGCGGGCAGGGGATGCAAAGCTGTTCGGCATGTCGACGGGGCTGATGCATTTCGCGTTTCTGCAAATCCTTTTGGGCGCACTCGTCGCGGGGATCGACGCGGGTCGCGGGTTCACTGATTGGCCATTGATGGGGGGGCAGTTTTTCCCGCCGGACCCCTTTGCCCTCTCACCGGTATGGCGCAATTTCTTTGAGGACGCAGGTCTGGTGCAATTCATTCACCGCATGTCCGGCTACCTTCTCTTTGCCTTTGGTGTGGTCATTTGGCTAAAGGGGCGTAAATCCGCAAACCGCGCGTCTGCTATGGCATTCAACGTGATGGGGGCGTTCCTGTTCCTGCAAATGGTGCTCGGGATTGTGACCGTCCTGAATGGGGCGCCGCTGGTGCTCGGCCTTGGCCATCAGATCGGCGCAGTTGCCCTGTGGGTCGCGATTTTGCGCGCCCGTTTCCTCAGCCGCTATCCAACAACCCAATCCGTCCGCGAGGGACTTTGACATGACTGCATTTGATGACCTGATGGCGTTCGAACGTGAAACGCAGGCGCTTGCCTCTATTGCGGGGCGTCTCGGGTGGGATCAGGAAACGGTGATGCCGCGTGGTGCAACCGCGCAACGGGGCGAAGAATTCGCTGCGATCGAAAATGTCCTGCACGCGCGGCGCACGAACCCTCAGGTTGGGGACTGGCTCGCCGCGATCAGTGACGCGGACCTCGATGCGGTCGGGCAGGCCAATCTGCGCCATATCCGCCGTTCCTATGCGCGCAATACCAAGGTTCCCGCAAAGCTCGCCAGTGCTTTGGCCAAGGCGACGTCCCTGTCTCAGGGCGTGTGGGCCGAGGCGCGCGCGAATGATGATTTCGCGCGTTTTGCGCCAACGTTCGAAGAGGTCGTGGCGCTCAAACGCGAAGAGGCAGCGGCTCTGTCACAAGGCGCCGAGCAGGGTGATCTCTACGATGCGCTCCTGCAGGATTACGAACCCGGTGGGAGTGCTGCAGACCTTGCCCAGATGTTCGGCGCGCTACGTCCCCGTTTGGTCGAATTGCGCGACAAAATCCTCGGGGCGGATCAACCGGCTGGTGTCACAGGAACATTTGATGAGGCCGCGCAGATGGCGTTGGCGCATGAAGTGGCCTCGGCTTTTGGCTACGATTTCGAACTGGGCCGGATCGACAAGGCGGTGCATCCGTTTTCATCGGGCTCGGGTCAGGACGTGCGCATCACCACGCGCACCAGCGCAACCGATCCCTTCAATTGCCTCTATTCCACGATCCACGAAGTCGGGCATGCGGCCTATGAACAACGTATCGACGATGCCCATCTGTTGACGCCCCTTGGCGCGGGCGTGTCGATGGGTGTCCATGAAAGCCAGAGCCGGATTTACGAGAACCAGTTGGGCCGTTCGCGCGCGTTCACGGGGTGGTTGTTCGGGCGGATGCGTGATCGCTTTGGTGACTTTGGCATTGCCAATGAGGATGCGTTCTTTGCGGCCGTGAACCGTGTCACGCCGGGCTATATCCGCACCGAAAGCGATGAGGTTCAATATAACCTCCACGTGCTTTTGCGCTTTGATCTGGAGCGTCAGATCATTGCCGGCGATCTCGATGTCGCCGATTTGCCGGAAGCATGGAACGCGCGGTTCGAGGCCGATTTTGGCGTGAGGGTCGATAAGGTCTCCAACGGCTGCCTGCAGGATGTTCATTGGCCGGTCGGGTTGTTCGGCTATTTCCCGACCTATTCACTGGGCAATGTCTACGCCGGTTGCCTGCATCAGGCACTGCGTGAGGCGGTTCCCGATCTGGATACGGGCCTCGCGAAGGGTGATACATCGGCGGCGACGACGTGGCTCGGGGATCATCTGCAAACATTTGGCGGCCTGCGTGAGCCGAAGGATACGATCCGGCATGCTTGTGGCTTTGAGCCTTCCGAGGCTCCGCTTCTCGACTATCTGGAGGCGAAGTTCGGGGCGATTTACGGCTTTTAGGTCGCCTCGACCGTCCATCTTGTGGCGAGGTCGTTTAGGCCGAGACGGATGATTTCGGCCAGAACGTCTTCGTCGATATCCGCGAGTTTGTTGATGTAGAGGCAGGATTTGCCTTTCTTGTGCTTGCCCAACCGCGATAGCGGATCGTCCATCTTCAGATACCCCGGCATGATGTAGATGGTCAGATTGGACTTGGCGGGGGCAAAGCCGGTGGCCAGTGCCGTGCCGGAATGGCCGCTGTCGTAGGTGTAGTGGTATTTTCCATAACCGACCATTTTACCATTTGGTGAAAGCCACGGGTCGAACCCCGTGACGGAGCGAAAGATTGCGTCCAGCCGTTTGGCGTCGGCGTTGCGTGTCGGGTGCTCGATGTTGTCGAGGTAGGTTGCGACGTCGTCCATGGCTTGTCCTCCCAATGGTTCCACGCCAGACTAAAAAGCAGGGACGGGAGGGATCAAGAATGAAAATGGACGCTGCTGCGCTGCAAAGGTTTCTGGAGCGCGATTTCGAGCAGGTTGCCGACGTGCTTCGCGTGGATAGCGTGGGCGATGGCGTGACGTTGCGGTTTACACCCGACACGCGCCATTTGAGGCCGGGTGGGACCGTTTCAGGTCCCTCGATGTTTATGCTGGCCGATGTGGCGATCTACTTTGCGATTTTGAACCGGATCGGAGAAGTGCCGCTGACGGTGACAACCGGCGCGCATATCGATTTCATGCGTAAACCGGCCGCGGGGGTCGATCTGCTCGCGCAAGCGAAGGTGTTGAAGCTGGGGCGCACATTGGCCGTCGGGACAGCCGCTCTGTGCAGTGCCGGACACGATGATGTCGTGGCCCATGCGCAAATGACCTACGCCATTCCCCCAAAATCGTAGGCGGCGTTCATCAGTATTTGATGTCGTCTTCCGCGCTCGGCGGCGGTGCAGAGGCATCGATTCCGGCCTGTGCCTCCGCGATACGTTTTTCGAGATAGGCCCGTCCCAGTTTTTCCGACAAACGCACTCGCGCCGAGGTCAGGAATGCCTCCTGAGTGGTCACGGAAGAGGCCCCGACAACCCGACCTACATCCTGAATGAGTTGATCGTCCTCAAAGAGGTCGAGCGCGTCGATGGTGTCTTTGGCCAGTTTGTCGGCAAGTTCTTCCGTGATGCTCATATCGGCTTACCTCGTCGTCTCCGTCAGGCGGCGGCGAACATAGGTTTCGACGCTGCCGATCATCTGTTCCATATGCGGGTCTTCAAAGAAATGGCCCGCCCCCTCGATTTCCTCGTGGGTGATGGTGATACCCTTTTGTTCGTGAAGCTTGTTCACGAGGCCATGGGTATCCTTTGGCGGCGCCACACGGTCAGCCGTGCCGTTGATAATCAGGCCGGATGCCGGGCAGGGGGCAAGGAACGAAAAGTCATACATGTTGGCGGGTGGTGCCACCGAGATAAATCCGGTGATTTCGGGACGGCGCATCAGGAGTTGCATCCCGATCCATGCGCCGAACGAGAAACCGGCGACCCAGCAATGTTTGGCGTTGGGGTTCATCGACTGGAGGTAGTCGAGTGCCGATGCCGCATCGGAAAGCTCACCGATGCCTTGATCATACTCACCCTGCGAGCGACCCACACCGCGAAAGTTGAACCGCAGGACAGTAAAGCCCATTTGGTGGAAAGCATAATGCAGGTTGTACACCACGCGGTTGTTCATCGTGCCGCCGAATTGTGGATGCGGGTGCAGGATAATCGCGATAGGGGCGTCTTTTTGCGCTTGCGGGTGGTAGCGGCCTTCGAGCCGGCCCTCTGGGCCAGGAAAAATCACTTCGGGCATCTTTGTCCCTGTCTCCTCAAGTCGCGCCCCGCGCGGTATGACGTCATGGCGGGCGGGGCGGTCCGGTCATATGAAGCCTTTGCGCCGTCACAGGGTCTTCAGCGAATATACTTGACGAAATCGCTAAGGGTACTTAGAAGAATTCTAAATTGCCTGCAGGACGCGTTGGCGAGGTGTCATGGACCTAAGGTGCCATGGTGCTGACGTCAATGTTTTTGCGCCTTTGGCCTCATTTATTGGCCGCAAAAGTGGCATTGTGTGCCGGTGACTGGAATCGGAAGGGTGGGGTGCCGTGAAACTCTCGACAAAAGGGCGTTACGCCATGGTTGCCTTGGCCGATCTGGCCCTGCAACGCCCGGACGGGCTTCTGTCTCTGGCCGAGATTTCAAAGCGTCAGGACATTTCGCTCCCCTACCTCGAACAGCTCTTTGTGAAACTTCGTCGTGCCGAACTGGTGGTTTCTGTCCGTGGGCCGGGTGGTGGGTATCGCCTCGCCAAACCGGCGAGTGAAATCCGCGTGTCAGACATCATGGAAGCGGTTGAGGAGACCGTGAGTGCCATGCACACCGGCGCGGGTGCGTCGGGTGGTGTTTCGGGCAGTCGTGCGCAGTCGATGACCAACCGATTGTGGGAAGGGTTGTCTGCGCATGTCTATGTTTTCATGCATCAGACCCGCCTGTCGGATGTGGTGGAAAACGAATTGCGCCCCTGTCCGGCTGTGCCGCACCTGTTTGAAATCGTCGACGAATAGTGCCGTTTGGCATGCGTATTTGACCGTTCAAGGAAGCGTTAGGTTTTGACCCGAGCCCGCACATATCTCGACTGGAATGCGACTGCGCCGCTCTGTGCGCAGGCGCGCTCGGCGATGATCGCGGCCATGGATGTGGTAGGCAACGCGTCTTCTGTTCACGCAGAAGGTCGCGCGGCCAAGGCATTGGTAGAGCGCGCGCGCGCGCAGGTCGCCACGGCGCTAGGCGCGCGGGTGCAGGATGTCGTGTTCACATCGGGTGCAACCGAGGCTGCGATGTTGGCCTGCGACGGGCGTGGGTTGTCCTGTGGCGATATCGAACACGAGGCCGTGTCGGAGTGGTGCGCGCCTGATCTGACTGTCGGGTCCGACGGTCGGGTTCAGGTGGTCGATCCTTCAAAAACGGCGCTCCAGATGGCGAATTCGGAGACCGGCATCCTGCAGGACGTGCCGTCTGGCATCGCCGTTTGCGATGCGACGCAGGCGTTCGGGAAAATCCCCTTCGCGGTATCGTGGCTCGGCGCCGATATGGTGCTGGTGTCCGCCCATAAACTCGGCGGCCCCAAAGGGGTCGGCGCGTTGATTTTGCGCGAAGGCCTCGATGTGGAGGCACGTATCAAGGGCGGGGGTCAGGAAATGGGCCGTCGTTCGGGCACCGAAAACGTCATCGGCATCGCGGGGTTCGGTGCTGCGGCAGAGGCGGCCATGGTTGCGCTTGCCGACGGGCTCTGGGACGGGGTGGCTGAAAAGCGGGATCTTCTGGAGGCACGCCTTGCGGATGCGGCGCCCGACACCACATTGGTAGGGGCGGACGGTGCGCGTCTTCCAAATACGGTTTGTGCCGTAACGGAAGGCTGGAAGGGTGAGACGCAGGTCATGCAAATGGACCTCGCCGGATTTGCCATCTCCGCCGGATCGGCCTGTTCGTCGGGCAAGGTCAAGGCGTCAAGAGTATTGAAAGCCATGGGGTTTTCGGATCAGGCGGCATCCAGCGCGATGCGGGTGTCGATCGGACCAGAGACCACGGGTGAAGAAATCGAGCGGTTTGCCGATGCTTGGGTGGCCGCACATGCCCGCTGGAAGCAGCGGGCCGCATAAGATAACGACGGGCGTAAGCCCGCGAAACGCACGAAGGAAAGGTGATCCGATGGTGGATGACGTTCAACTTAAAGACCAGGTCAAAGACGGGGTCGAAGAAGATACTGTCGCTGCGGTTCAGGCGCTGGCTGGCGCTTATAAGTACGGCTGGGACACCGATATCGAAATGGAATACGCCCCTAAAGGGCTGTCCGAAGATATCGTGCGCCTGATTTCGGCCAAGAACGAAGAGCCCGAGTGGATGCTGGACTGGCGCCTTGAGGCCTATCGTCGTTGGCTCACGCTTGAAGAGCCCAATTGGGCCATGGTGGATTACCCCGAGATCGACTTTCAGGACCAGTATTACTACGCGCGTCCCAAGAGCATGGAAACCAAGCCGAAGTCTCTCGACGAGGTCGATCCCAAGCTTCTCGCGACATACGAAAAGCTCGGCATCTCTCTGAAAGAGCAGATGATTTTGGCCGGCGTCGAAGGTGCGGGCGAGGTGCCTGCGGATGGTGCGAACTCCCAGCGCAAAGTCGCCGTGGACGCCGTTTTTGACTCCGTTTCGGTCGGGACGACGTTCAAGAAAGAGCTCGAAAATGCGGGCGTCATTTTCTGTTCGATCTCCGAGGCGATCAAAGAGCACCCAGAGCTGGTGAAGAAATACCTCGCCTCCGTGGTGCCGATTTCCGACAACTACTATGCAACGCTGAACTCTGCCGTGTTCTCGGATGGCTCGTTTGTCTACATTCCGCCGAATACGCGCTGCCCGATGGAGCTTTCGACCTACTTCCGTATCAACGCGGAAAACACCGGCCAGTTCGAGCGCACGCTGATCATCGCCGACAAGGGGTCGTTCGTGTCGTACCTCGAAGGCTGCACAGCCCCACAACGCGACGTGGCCCAGTTGCACGCTGCTGTGGTTGAAATCGTGGTCATGGACGACGCGGAGGTGAAATACTCCACTGTTCAGAACTGGTTTCCCGGGGATGAGACCGGCAAGGGTGGTATCTACAACTTCGTCACCAAGCGTGCCGATTGCCGTGGGGATCGCTCCAAGGTGATGTGGACGCAGGTTGAAACCGGATCGGCCGTCACGTGGAAATACCCGTCGTGCATCCTTCGTGGTGATGACAGTCAGGGCGAGTTCTATTCAATCGCGATCACCAACAACATGCAGCAGGCCGATACGGGCACCAAAATGATCCACCTTGGCAAAAACACCAAGAGCCGGATCGTGTCCAAAGGCATCTCCGCCGGTAAAGCACAGAACACCTATCGCGGTCAGGTTTCGATGCACAAAAAGGCCTCCGGATCGCGCAATTACACGCAGTGCGACTCGCTCCTGATCGGGTCGGATTGCGGTGCGCACACGGTGCCCTACATCGAGGTTAGAAATAACTCCTCGCGTGTAGAGCATGAGGCGACGACATCGAAGGTGGATGATGACCAGATGTTCTACTGCCAGTCGCGCGGTCTGGACGAAGAAGAGGCGGTCGCGCTGATCGTCAACGGGTTCTGTAAAGACGTCCTGCAGGCGTTGCCCATGGAGTTTGCCATGGAAGCGCAGCAGTTGGTGGCGATTTCGCTCGAGGGATCGGTGGGCTGATGAGTGCGCGTGCGCGCCTGTTTCAAACGGGGATCGCCACGGCCCTGTGGGGTTTGGGGATGCATTTCCTGTTTGATTGGCCGCGCGAAGAACTGCTCGCGCCGATGCTGGTTTTTGGCTGCCTTTACTGGGTCGTGAGCCGCGTCATCCATCACCTGATTGAAAAGGGGAGAGATCAATGATCATCACAACGACACCCTCCATCGAAGGGCGCAGCATTGCCGAATATCGTGGCATCGTTACCGGCGAGGCCATTCTGGGCGCGAATATTTTCCGCGACCTGTTCGCGGGCATCCGCGACATCGTGGGCGGGCGCTCTGCTGCCTACGAGCAGGAACTCGGGAAGGCGCGCAAGACCGCTCTCAAGGAAATGGAAGACGAAGCCCGCAGCCTGGGTGGTGACGCTGTCGTTGGGGTCGATCTCGACTATGAGGTAATCAACAACATGCTGATGGTGTCGGCCTCCGGTACCGCTGTGAAACTGGGGTAATCCATGCATCCTGAACTCGTCACTTTTTTTGCCATGAAAAGCTTTGGCGTCGCCGTCGGTATCTTTGTGGGTGCCTTGATCGGCTTGTCGATCCGCGCGAGTCGCGGCAGCACCCAAGGTCTGTACAAAGGGTCTGTTTATGCCACCGCCTTTTTGGCCTCCATGTTGGGATGGGCGGTCATGATCCTCATTCGCATGGTTACTTATCAGGGCTAGGGAGACGGGGATTGTTCGTGAAAACGCAACAATATGAGGAATTTGGCGCATTAGTTTCGACTAATGTGGCAGCATTTCCTTACCCTGCGTCAACAGTGCCCGAATTCTGCCATGATGCTGTTTTAGCCTCAGAGCTTGTATCCAGTGTGAGAAGGTTCGGTCATGAGCCAGCAAAACGAGTTCTACCTACGCCTGTCGCGGTTGCCACAGCCAGCAGTGAACACGGACCTTTTGTTGGGGCCGTCACGTGCACGCAATGTCGATCGCAACCAACGCTTGTCGGAAATGACAGAGCGGTACCAGCGCGGGCCCTACGGGGACGCCTACAAACCGCGCGCGGCTTTGCCGATCACGCCGGTGGTGTCGTATTTCTTCGCCTTTGCGCTCGGCGGGATGGCGGCCTTTATCGCGCGCTTCCTGCGGTTTCAGGTAGAGGGCGTTCCGCGCGGCGCGCCGGACCTCAATCTCATTATCGACGTGGTCTTCGCAATTTCTGTCGCATTTCTGGTGCGCGAACTTTTGTCCCTGTCAGCGGTCAAACGCATGGGGGCGCAATTCGCCGGAATTCTGTTGGCGCTCATCACGATGCACAATGTCGTGCATATGTTCCCTCAAACTTTCGAAAAGACCTTTTCGAGCGAATGGGTAGAGCATGTGACGTCGTCGACGCAGGCGGGATCGTTGCATTTCCTGGGGCGCGACTACGCACTCTAAGAGGTAACACCTCCGCCCGCGGGTCTGTCGCATCCGAACATAACTGCGCAACAATTCCCCGCTTCGGTCACGATCTTAGCCCAATTGAAAGCAATCCTGACGACAACACCAAATTTGTGGGTGTGCAAGTCAAGGATCGGCATCATGCAGAATGTTCAAATGAACGGCTTCTCGGCACGTCTGGCGCGCGTCGAAGCAGGCGGGGCAAACACATTTTCCACCATCCATGCGGGCAATCTGCGCCGGTCGAAACGGCCAAAAGCGTCGAAAGCCAACCAGCTCTTTGCACCCCAGTCCATGGGGCCATCCAAAGGGCGTCTGATGCGCTTGGGGCTTCGCTCCGGCCTGTTTCAGGCGGCGGTGTTCGGACTTGGATTAATTCTCTACCTGAATTACGTCGGTCTTTGACCGGCGCGGCGCATAGGCGTCGCAACACTTATCAAAACAAAAAAACAATGACTGGCCCGTCGGGAGAATTCCCGTGCGGGCAAAATGTTGTGGAAGGATACGCACATGCTTGAGATCAAAAACCTGCACGCAGAACTCGAAGAAGAGGGCAAAAAAATCCTCAAAGGGGTGAACCTGAGTGTGAAATCGGGTGAAGTCCACGCCATCATGGGCCCGAACGGCTCCGGTAAATCGACGACATCCTATGTGCTTTCGGGCCGTGATGGGTATGAGGTCACCGAAGGTTCGGCGACTTTGGAGGGTCAGGAACTGCTTGATCTGGGACCGGAAGAGCGCGCTGCGGCGGGCCTGTTTTTGGCGTTCCAGTATCCTGTCGAAATTCCCGGCGTTGGGAACATGACCTTCCTGCGCACCGCGGTGAACGCACAGCGCAAAGCGCGCGGTGAAGAGGAAATGGATGCAACCACATTCCTCAAAGTCGTTCGTGAAAAGGCAAAAAGTCTGAAAATCGATGCCGATATGCTCAAACGCCCCGTGAACGTCGGTTTCTCCGGTGGCGAGAAAAAGCGCAACGAAATCCTGCAGATGGCGATGCTCGAGCCGAAAATGTGCATCCTGGATGAAACGGATTCCGGTCTCGATGTCGATGCAATGAAACTGGTTGCGGAGGGCGTGAATGCGCTGCGCAGCCCTGATCGTTCGTTTCTCGTCATCACGCACTACCAACGTCTGCTCGACTACATCAAACCCGATGTTGTGCACATCATGTTCGACGGCCGCATCATCAAATCCGGTGGTCCCGAGCTTGCGCTTGAGGTGGAACAGAACGGCTACGCTGATCTGCTCGCCGAGGCGGAGGGAGCCTAATGACACGCGCACAAGCTAAACAACGCAAACTGGATGCGACGCAGGCGCGTGTTCAGGGAATGCCGATCCCGCAGGGGGCAGCGTGGTCAAATGACATCCGACAGGATGCGTTGAACCGGCTCCTTTCGATGGGTCTCCCGCAGGCGCGCGACGAGTATTGGAACTGGACGCGGCCCGACACGCTGACGGCGCAAACTGTCACGCCGGCGGCCACTTTTGATGGTTCCGACGAAGCGCCGATGTTTGGCAGCATTGATCGGCTGACGATCGTCTTCGTTGACGGTGTGTTCGATGAAGGTGCCTCGGACGATCTTTCTGGCGAAAACCTCGAAATCATGCGCCTGTCGGAAGCTTTGGCTGCTGACATCCATTGGGCAAAGGACCTCTACGGGGTTCTGGAAACAGATGGGCAAGATCCGGTTGAACGGCCACTGGCGGCAATGAACACGTGTTTCGCAACGGATGGTATCGTCGTTCGTGCCACTGGCGTCGTTACCAAGCCTGTGAATCTCGTTTACCTCCATAATTCAGATACTTCCGACGCTATCCTCCACCACGTTGTTCGCGTGGAAACAGGGGCGGAGCTCACCATTCTGGAAAACGGGCCCGCTGCGGCACGGTTCAACAAGGTGATGGAAGTAGATGTCGCCGAGGGCGCGAAATTCCACCATGTCCGCACCCAAGGGCGCGATCATGAGCGCCGTGCGGCAACGCATATTTTTGCGCGCATCGGTGCCGAGGCATTGTTCAAATCCTTCACGATGACCGCGAATGGTGTTCTGACACGCAACGAAGTGGTTCTGGATATTGTCGGTGATGACTCAAACGCCCATGTCGCCGGTGTGGCGATGGGGGATGGTAGTTTTCACCACGATGACACCGTGTTCGTGACCCATGACGCAGAGCGTTGCGAGAGCCGTCAGGTTTTCAAAAAGGTGCTCAGAAACGGCGCAGAGGGCGTGTTCCAAGGCAAAATCCTCGTGAAAGATGGCGCGCAGAAAACCGATGGCTATCAAATCAGCCAAGGCTTGCTGTTGGATGGCGATAGCCAGTTTCTCGCCAAGCCGGAGTTGGAGATTTACGCCGATGACGTGGCCTGTTCACATGGTTCCACGGTCGGTGCGATCGATGAAACGGCGCTGTTCTACCTACGCTCGCGCGGGGTTCCGGAACGCGAAGCGACGGATCTTCTGACCTTGGCGTTTCTTGCCGAAGTGCTTGACGAGATTGAAGATGAAGCCATTTCGAGCGAGGTTTTGACCCGTCTCGAAGGGTGGCTCAAGCGCCGGAAAGCCTGATGGGTTTGGTGACGGATATCGTGGCGACCTATCGCACACCGCGCCGTGTTGTCCGTCACCGGATCGGGCCGGAACCCGATGAGGGGCGCGCCTTGGTGACGCTGATGCTGGCCTGTGGCCTGATCTTTGTTGCGCAATGGCCGCGCCTGTCACGCGAAGCATTCGAGAGCGGACATGAACTGCAGATGCTGATCGGGGCCGCTCTTCTCGGGTGGTTGTTCTTTATGCCTTTGGTGTTTTACGTGCTGTCCGGCGTCGTGGGCGTTGTATTGCGCCTCGCGGGCGGGGCGGGCGGCTATCCTGTTCGGGTCGCGACGTTCTGGGCCTTACTCGCGGCGGCGCCTCTGTGGCTCCTGTGGGGGTTGGTGGCAGGCTTTGTGGGGCCGAGCGTCGGGTTCACGCTTACCGGCGGAGTGGCACTCGGGGCGTTTCTGGTTTTCTGGGGATTTGGACTGGCCGAGGCCGCGTTCCCCAAAGGGGTTGAAACTACATGACCTATGATGTCGACGCGATCCGCCGCGACTTTCCTATTTTGTCACGCGAGGTGAACGGAAAGCCGCTGACCTATCTCGACAACGGGGCGTCGGCACAGAAGCCGCAGGTTGTGATTGACGCCATCACGCAGGTCTATTCGCAGGAATATTCTAACGTTCACCGTGGGTTACACTTTCTTTCTAATCTTGCGACCGAAAAGTACGAGGGCGTGCGCGAAAAAGTGCGCCGGTTCATGCGCGCAGGCCACGAAGACGAGATCATCTTTACCTCCGGGACGACCGAGGCGATCAATCTGGTCGCTTATTCTTGGGCGATGCCGCGCCTGCAGGCGGGGGATGAAATCGTCCTTTCGGTCATGGAGCATCACGCCAATATCGTGCCGTGGCATTTTCTGCGCGAACGGATGGGCGTTGTCCTGAAATGGGTCGATTGCGCGCCTGATGGTAGCCTCGACCCGCAGGCAGTCATTGATGCGATAGGGCCCAAGACCAAGCTTGTCGCGATCACTCATATGTCCAACGTGACCGGCACGAAGGTAGATGTGAAGACCATCTGCCATGCGGCGCGCGCGCGCGGTGTAGCGACGCTCGTCGATGGGTCGCAGGCCGCGGTGCATGGACCAATCGATGTTGTGGATATCGGATGCGATTTTTATCCGATCACCGGCCACAAACTTTATGGTCCCTCCGGTTCGGGCGCGATCTACATCCGCGCAGAGCGTCAGGCGGAGATGCGACCCTTCATGGGCGGTGGCGATATGATCGACCATGTGTCCAAAGATGTGGTGACTTACAATAAGCCCCCGATGAAGTTCGAGGCAGGCACCCCCGGCATCGTGCAAACCATCGGTTTTGGGGTCGCGCTCGACTATCTCGAAAGCATCGGCATGGACGCGATCGCTGCCCATGAAGCCGATATTGCCGCCTATGCAAGTGCGCGGCTGCAGGGTCTGAATTGGCTCTCCGTGCAGGGCACGTCTCCGGGTAAGGGGGCAATCTTTTCCTTCACCATGGAAGGGGCCCATGCGCATGATCTGTCTACGGTGCTTGATAAGCGCGGTGTGGCGGTGCGTGCCGGATCGCATTGTGCCATGCCATTGATGGAACACCTTGGCGTGACGGCGACATGTCGTGCGTCCTTTGGCATGTACAACACGCGCGCGGAGGTGGACACGCTGGTGGACGCATTGGAGCTTTGCCGCGACTTTTTTGGTTAAGGGTTGCGCGAACGGCATCGGGAGGCCAGTGTTTTCCTGTGGGAGGCCGCAGATGAAAGCACAGGCAATCTTCGCACTTTGTATGGTTGGTATCGCAGCGCCCGTCTGTGCGGATATCCAGCCCCAGAGCGGTATCTGGGCCGGCTCCGTGGTCTACACCGATGACGAAGGGTGTCCGCCCCGGATCGAACAAGGCTTGGCTCCGGCACTAACTCAGGGCGATGGCTACGAAGGACAGCGCATCGATTTTCCTGATCCGTTCTCGCCGGAAACATTCGCTGGTGATTTCGAGTGGACGCATGTTGGTGAGAACCATTGGCGCGCCGCGATTTCGAAAGAAGAACCATCTCCCATGGGGACAATTTCTGTCGCGTTGCTCCATAATCTCTACGTCAGGGCCATCGACCATCTTGAAAGCACGTCGGAGTATTCGATCACCTTTTCCGAAGGGTTGGCTGCTATGGTAGGCGGGGCTGGCCCGTGCATTCTGCGCTCCACTTTAGATCATCGTCGGACTGGCGATTAAGCGGGTGAAAACCGATTGCGTGGGGATATGCGTTTCTCTATAGACAGGCGCACGCGCACCCATAGCTCAGCTGGATAGAGCGCTGCCCTCCGAAGGCAGAGGCCAGAGGTTCGAATCCTCTTGGGTGCGCCATTTTCATAAAGCTCACACAGATTTAAGCATGCGGTAACAGTTGCATCGAAGCGGATGGCTATTCGTTGCGCAGCAACTCTTCCATGGCTTCCAGAAGGAGAACGTGGGTTTGGTTCAACTCATGCTCACGGCTGTAGTCGCCGAGATCGAGCAGAATTTCGACAAACCACAGTTCTTGATAGTGACGGGCAGCTTTTTCAGGATCGGGGATCAGAGCGCGCATTTGAGCAGCCCGCCACCGAACGCGTTCAAGACGCGCATTTGCGTCGTCGCCGGACGTGCTTGGCGATGGTGCGGGAGCGCTTGCTGCGCCGTTTATTGTTAGGACTTTTCCCATTTTCTACCTGTGTCGTCCGATCATTCTTAACCGTTAATCCTACTGCAATAGCGATCCTTTGACCGGGACCAAAGTACATTCGCAGCGGTCACCGTGACTGTTTTGTGACATTGGGTGCTCCGGTGTGAATGACTTTAAGATGTGTTTTCGCCGATACCACCCGTGCAAGCGAGAAATAGATCCTTTCCAGCTCACGTCCAACCATTCCCGTGCCAAATCGGCGAGGAATGACGGTACTTGCGTAATGGGCCGGATCAAGGTTCGGCCAAAACTCCAGATAGCTCTCGATTTGATCCTGCGCATCTTCGTTTCGCCCCACCTGCACCAGAGCTGCCGCGAGCCGCATGCGGGTTTCCGGCGTCGACGCGGTTTCCTGGGTGAGGTAGCCGAATTCCACCGCATGGTCGTACTCGGAACGGTTGAGGTAGAACTGGGTGATCCATGACAGAGCGATCCAGCGCGCGGCATTGTCTCGTGCAAAACGTGTTTCGAAGGCTTTTATTTCCTCGATCAACGATGTGTCCGGCAGTCGGTCAACAAAGGGAAAGCACAATTTGTGCAGGCGGGCGAGGGGGTGGAACGGCTCCAGCTCTAACGTCCTGCGTGTGGCATTCAGGGCAAGGGGCACGTTGCCACGATGCCAATGGTATAGCGATGTATTGAATAGCACGTCCGAACTGTTCGGGTCCAAATCATTGGCTCTTCGCACAAAAACCTCAGCCTTTTCAGCAGCTTCGGTGGTATCTTTGCGCGGGTCTACGTTCATCAGGTAGGCATATTTTTCAGCCAGTGCGGCATGAACACGCGCATCGTCAGGCGCGTCTTCGACGGCTTGTTCGAGGAGGCTGACACAATTTTGTTCGAAAGCCTGAGAATTCGGGCGGCGGTCCGGTGCAAAGACCGAGACCATATATTTCTCCCAGGCCGTCAAGGTCTCAATGGGCACATTGCTCAGAGGTGCGCGGACCGCATTGATGATCCGCAGTCGAAGTTCCATCACGAGGTTCTGCAGCAGGGCGTCTTGTGATGCGAAGGGATCATCGCTGGTTTCCTCGGTAATATTGCCGCCCCAGATGGTTTCCATCGTCGGGCCGAGGAGCTCCAGATGCACACGTGTGCGGTTCCCGACGGTTCTGAGGCTGCCATTCACAAAAAGATCGGGATCCTGCTTTGTAACGCCGGTTTGGGTGACGGATATCCCGTCGATCTTAGCGACATGCACCCGCAGATCGGCTTCGACCTCAGCAGCAAGGGCTGCGTCATTCTCCGATCCCTGAACCACCGAGAAAGGGGAAAAGGCAACCAGAGCGCGGGTTCCCAGACTGTGACTTTGGGGTGGCGCTAACGATTTGGAAGACAGATCCGCGGGTGAAGGCGCCTCACTTGCGTCATCGGCAATCTGATCGGGGTCTGCGGTGAGAACCTCCAACGCATATGTTCCCCGTGGCAGGCTGAGGCGCAGGGGGTCATTGCGCCCAGACGTCAGGTAGTAATAAACGAGGTGTTTTCGCAGTCTTCCAACCTGAACGCGCACGATGGAGTCGGAATTGGGGTCGAAATCGGAAGATCTCCCCAAAACATCCAATCCGATGCTATAGGCTTTTACCTCGTGGCCGGCATCGTTCAGCGCCGCCTCGGTCAGATATCTCAACAGATCCTGCATTCGCCCGCGTTTGGGGAAATCGGGGCTTTTGAAAATCTTTTCTAAGTGCGCTTGCACGCTCTCTCGGTCTGTCTGCATCTGGAAATCACCACTTACAATCGACACCAAATCTCCTGATGTAACGTTACATCTTGTTACACAAATCGCGAAGTAAATTCGAAATTGTGGTGCAAGGGGGTGTTCTTATGTCAGGCAAGGTTTGCAGACTAGAATTCCAGGTCGCCGCTTAAATTATTGGATTCAGGAAGAATTTTGTTTTCAGTTTGCCCCGATTTCCCACGGCAGGGAAAGAGTGAAGGTGACAGTTTTGTGACCTGCACGGAGGGCGCCTTTGCGCATGCAGACGATGACAAAAGAGGATTGGGGGCGGGAAATGTGGCTTGTCGCGCACCGGATAACTGCCGTGATTCGACGTTTATCGTGCGTGCTGACCGCCAAATTTTGAGGTGGAGCCGCCTGCGAAGTAGGCCTTAGCCCTTCCAGGTGCGAACCGGACCGCAGTCCATGTGCACGAAATCGGAGCCATAGTAGCTGCCGACGCCACCGGCCGAACAGTTTGCGGCAGCTTTTGCCATTTGCCCGACAGAGCGGGAGTTCAGGCGGAGATCAGCGGCCTGACCCTTCATGTGCAGGGAGTTCTTGGCAACGCCGCGCGAACGCGAGCGCAACATGGCGTTTGTTGCCGGCGATCTGTAGCCGGACAGCAAAAGATAGGGTTCGTTGACTTCCATCAGGCTGTGCGCGGCGGTCATGATGTCGACCGTGCGTGCATCAATCGCCTTGACCTGAGAGTTGCGCCAGTCGCGCATGAAGTAGGAGACCTCTTTGAGAGCTTCCTGAATGTATTCGCCTTCGATCCAGTAAATGGTGTCGATGCTTTCGCCGGTGCGTCCCGAGAACATGCGAAGGCGGCGGATGTCGCCAGCGCCCCGCAGAAGTCCCGCCGCATTGGCATAAACCGGAGCTGCGCAAAGTGTGGCTGCTGCAAAGCCACGGAGCAAACCGCGGCGTGATATCACGCTGGAAGCGTTTTTGGTCATTCTCTCAAGCGTCCCGTCGCTTACCTGTTCCCGCCTCACGCGGTTCCCAATTAACTCACCGCTTCGTTGCGGTCTTTTTGCCGGTTGTGATGCGGAATGATATCCCGCACTTCCGGTTTTGCACTGCCACGATTGTTTCGCGGTCTTGTCGCGGGACTGCGCCCCGGTTTGTGCCCAGAATTTTCACATCCGGTAATCGCTAACACGTCAAATCAGCAACCTTGGTGAAGTTATGGCACAATGCGATTCCCGAACCAAGCATCTGTTCCATAAAATCCTCTAACTCCTCAAAAATCGGCAGGTTTTTGCGCACGCCGCCCGTTTTCTAAGGGAAAAATGCATCGAAGTTAGGATCGATTTTGATGTCATAGCCCGGCGTAGGGAATTGGCGCCAAAGGGGAAAAACACACGCGAAGTCACCTCGGCGGGCCACTGTTGTCCATATAGCACAATAGCGCGAACGTGAGTGCGCGGCCCTCTCATTGTGAGATGCGATCGGGTAGGGTGGCTCAGACTGCTGACACTTAGAGGTTACACGATGGTATTAGTCCCGATTTTCCGGCGCGCGCGGTTGCTCGTCGTTGCATTGATCGCTTCTCTTGGGCTTATCGGTGCGGTGCAGGGCGCAACTGCGCAACAGGTCACGGCATTGATGCAATCCATTGCAGAAGCCGCAAGCGGATCCAAAGAACTTTCGGCGTATTATCGCGCCACCGGATACAAACCGGTGTTTGCGGGAACCGACGGGAAAACCCGTTCGCGTCGTCAGGCGCTCTTGCAGGCATTGGAAAGCGCGCCGGACCACGGTCTCGCACCATATGACACCACACTTTTGAAAACCAATATGCGGGCCGTGAAATCGGAGCGCGATCTGGGTCGTGTCGAAGTGGCGCTGTCCCAGATGTTCCTCGACTATGCGCGGGATATGCAGACAGGGCAGCTTGTGCCATCGCGTGTTGATCGCGAAATCGTCCGGCAGGTGCCATACCGCGATGGTGCGGGTCTTTTGGGCGCCTTTGCCAAATCTTCGCCGCGGGCGTTCCTGAAATCTCTGGCGCCGAAATCACCCGAATATACGCGTCTGTTGAAAGAGAAATCCAATCTCGAGCGTGTTCTGGGTAAAGGCGGCTGGGGCCCAACGGTTCCCGGTGGGAAATACGAGCCGGGTCAGTCGAACAATGGCGTGGTTGCCCTGCGTAACCGTCTGATTGCGATGGGCTATCTCAAGCGTACGAATTCCACGTCCTACGACGCCAACATGCAGCGCGCAGTGCAGATTTTTCAACTCCAGCACGGTCTGTCCCATGACGGGGTTGCAGGTCCGAGCACTCTTGACGAGTTGAACAAGGGCCCCGAGCAACGTCTTGCCTCGATCCACGTTGCCTTGGAGCGTGAGCGTTGGACCAATATGGAGCGCGGCAAGCGTCATATCTGGGTCAATATCACCGACTTCACGGCGCAGATCATCGACAACGATCGCGTCACGTTCGAAACGCGTTCCGTGGTTGGATCCAATGTTTCCGAGCAGCGCAGCCCCGAATTCTCCGATGTGATGGAACACATGGTGATCAACCCGACATGGAACGTGCCGCGCTCAATCGCCGTGAAAGAGTATCTGCCGCTCTTGCAAAAGAACCCGAATGCGGCAGGGCATCTGCGGATTGTCGACAATTCCGGCCGCACGGTGTCCCGTGCGGGCATCAATTTCGCCAGCTATTCGGAGCGCACCTTCCCCTTCAATCTCAAGCAGCCGCCATCTGACGGGAATGCTTTGGGGTTGGTGAAGTTCATGTTCCCCAACAAATACAACATCTACCTGCATGATACGCCTTCCAAGAGCCTGTTTGGCCGCGAAGTCCGTGCCTTTTCGCACGGGTGTATCCGCCTGCAGCAACCCTTTGATTTTGCCTATGAGCTGTTGTCCAAACAGACCGGCGATCCCAAAGGGTTCTTCCACGCCCGTCTGAATACCGGCGTTGAAACAGTGGTGCCGTTGGATGTGGAAGTGCCTGTGCACATCGTCTACCGCACAGCCATGACTGTGCCCAAAGGTGGCATGGAATATCGCCGTGACATCTACGGACGTGATGCCAAGATTTGGCGCGCGCTTCAGGCCAAAGGTGTGCAGCTGCGCGCAGTCGGCGGCTAAGGCCCCAAGCACCATAAACCGGATTGGCAAAGGGCGTGGCATGACCGCGCCCTTTGCTTTTCAAAGCGCGCCAAAGGGCTTATGTCGGGGTGAACCCGTAGGGAGCCGACATGAGCCATTCGATCACCGTAGCCGATCTTGCAACCCGACTGGGCCTGCGTTTTGCAGGCGACGGTACGCTGCCCCTTTCGCGCGCAGCCGAACCGGCGGACGCCGGGCCGAGTGATCTCGCGTTGGCGATGAATCCAAAATTTGGCGATACATTGCGTGCCGGTCAGGCAAAGGCTGCGGTCCTTTGGGATGGTGCGGATTGGACGTCCTTCGGGTTGGACGCGGCAATATTTGCGCCGCGCGCGCGGCTTGCCATGGTGGGCGTTACCGCTGCCTTCGATAGCGGGCCCGATATCGCGCCGGGCGTTCATCCATCGGCGGTAATTGATCCGACCGCGGAAATTGGCGACGGCGCGGCGATTGGGCCGCTGTGTGTTGTCGGTGCGCGGGCCAAAATCGGGGCACGCGTGCGCATGGCGGCGCATGTCACAATCGGCGCGGATGCGGTGATCGGTGAAGATGGGTTGTTCCATTCCGGCGTCAGGATCGGCAAAGGCGTGGTCATTGGCGATCGTGTCATTGCCCAACCGGGTGCGGTCGTTGGTTCGGATGGGTTTTCATTCGTGACCACCGAGAAAAGCCATGTTGAAGAAGCGCGCGAAACCCTCGGCGCCGATGTCGCGGCCGAAGGGCAGGCGTGGTTGCGCATCGCGTCGCTGGGCGGTGTGGTGATCGGCGAAGATGTGGAATTGGGCGCGAATGTCACCATCGATCAGGGAACGATCCGCCCGACACGTATCGGCGACGGGACCAAGCTCGATAACCAAGTGCAGATCGGTCACAACGTGGTTGTGGGGCGTCATTGTCTGCTCTGCGGGCAGGTCGGCGTGGCGGGATCAACCGTGATTGGTGATTTTGTCGTGATGGGCGGGCAGGCGGGTGCGGCCGACAATCTCTCTATCGGGTCGGGTGCCATTATCGGCGCGGGCACGGGTGTGCTGTCCAATGTTCCAAAAGGGCGTGCGATGATGGGCTATCCGGCTGTCACGATGCAGACACATGTTGAAATGTACAAAGCCCTGCGGCGCTTGCCCCGCTTGCTCGGGCGTCTTTCGGGCAAAGAGTGACGCAACGCATATGCGCGCATGGACATAAAAACTGGTTCCAACAAACGCGATTTCTGACTAAATCACCGCCAAAGGATCAAAAGGAAGCTGAGATGGCTAAGCAGGATGTGAAGGAAACGATCATCGAGATCATTGCCGAGCAGGCCGTTCTTGAACCGACTGATGTCTCCATGGATCAGTCTTTGGAGGATCTCGGAATCGATAGCCTCGGGTTGGTGGAAAGCATTTTCGCCATTGAGGAAGCTTTTGATATTTCCGTGCCCTTTAACGCCAACGAACCCGATCAGTCAGACTTTGACATCTCATCCATCGGCGCCATCGTCACGGCCGTCGAACGGTTGATCAAAGACCAGAAGGCATGAACCGCGTCGTCATTACAGGGGCTGGGACGGTCAATGCCCTCGGGCTTGATGTGCCCTCGACCCTCACCGCGTTCAAAGAAGCCAAAAACGGAATTTCCGAGCTGGATTTTCGCGACGTTGATCGCCTGTCGATCCGGATCGGTGGCCAAATCCACGAGTGGGATGCGGAGCACCGTTTTAACCGTCAGCAGATGGCACTTTATGACCGCTTTACCCAGTTCACTTTGGTTGCTGCGCAGCAGGCCATTGGCCAATCCGGTCTGACCTTCATCGGCGACCTTGCGGCCCATTCCGGCGTTATTCTGGGCACCTCGGGGGGTGGCCTGACGACACAGGACGACAACTACCGCATGGTCTACGAAGAGGGAAAGAACCGCGTTCACCCCTTTGTCGTGCCAAAACTGATGAACAACGCGGCCTGTAGCCATGTCTCCATGGAATACAATCTCAAAGGGCCATCCTTTACCGTGGCGACCGCCTGTGCGTCGTCGAACCACGCGATGGGGCAGGCGTTCAACATGGTGCGCTGCGGGATGGCGACAGCCATGGTCACCGGTGGCTCCGAGTCCATGTTGTGCTTTGGCGGCGTCAAAGCCTGGGAAGGTCTGCGCGTGATGTCCAAAGACGCCTGCCGCCCGTTCAGCCTAAATCGCAATGGCATGGTTCAGGGTGAAGGCGCGGCGGTTTTCGTCTTTGAAGAGTATGAACACGCGAAAAAGCGGGGTGCTGAAATTCTCGCCGAAGTGATCGGTTTTGCGATGACTTCGGATGCCTCCGACATCGTGATGCCCTCCAAACAGGGGGCCGCACGTGCCATCGCTGGCGCGTTGCGCGATGCAAAGGTGAATGCCGAGGAAGTCGGTTACATCAACGCCCATGGCACCGGCACGGCGGCCAATGACAAAACCGAATGTGCGGCTGTGGCCGATGCGCTCGGCCATCACGCAGACGACATCATGATCTCGTCGACCAAATCCATGCATGGACATTTGATTGGCGGAACAGGGGCCGTTGAGCTGCTCGCCTGTATCATGGCGCTGCGCGACGGGGTGATTGCCCCGACGATCAACTACGAAGAGCCCGACCCCGAATGTTCGCTGGACGTTGTGCCAAATGAGGCGCGTGATGCGAAAGTGGACGTGGTTCTGTCCAATGCCTTTGCATTTGGCGGTCTGAATGCGGTTATGGCGTTGCGAAAAGCGAGCTGAATCATCGACACAATAAAAAGAGCCGCCCGAAGGATCCCCCGGGCGGCCCGTAATTCAATTTTTCGCGGTATTACTCGGTTTGCGTCGCCGCGCTGCGTGCGGCTTTGTTCAACTCGGTCACGCGCGCGTATGCTGCAGTGAACCCCTTGAGCGACAGCGGGAGTCTCACAGCGGTTTCGGGTGCTGCGACAGGGTGGATGACCACTGTGCCTTCCACGCCGCGTCGGAATTGATCAACTTCGGCGCCGGTCAGACCAGCGCGCACAAAGCATCCCACGGTCGTGCAAAACGAGAACGGGTAGCGGCGGCCATTCGCGCCATCTACGAAGATGGTCATTTGCTGCGTCAACAATGTCTCGAGCGGCGCGATGAATGTCGCAGCCGCTTCCGCTTCGCCCTGACCAAGGTGGAACATGGTCACTTCCGCGACTTCAGTTCCCTGTTCGTCACGCAGGAGTTGGTAGATGGAGCAGGGCTCTGGAACATCGCCTTCGGTGCGAATACAGCGGATTTCCCAATCCCCTTCGGTTTCAAGCACATAGGTCTGTCCGGCCTGGATTTCGGTCTCGACGGGTTCGCCGGCCGACAGAGCGGGCTCAACTGCGGGCTGCTCTACCTCTGCGGCACCTTCGGGTTCGGCGTCCTGCGCCAAGAGGGGGGTAGACCCAAAGGACAGGGCGAGGGCAAATGCAGTTACGGAAAAGGTCTTCTTGAGCATCGTAATCCTACTAGGTTTTTCTGTATCACTTGGTCGCAATCCCTCTATCACGGGCTTTGGAGAGTGTCAGGGACAATCTCGGACACCTCTGTGTGACCTCGGCGAACCTTCGCCTTTTGGCGATCCGTGCCTAAGCTGGGCGACCAAAGAAAAGAGAGCTCCGGCGGACCGAAACTCTCTTTCGGATCTTTTCGATCCGGACATTCTCCCTGCCGGACTTGGCCGACTTATGGGCGCAACGCTAGGCGGGAATCAAATGCGCGTCAACGGAGATTTTTGGTTAACGCAGGGGATCGCCCCTCGGACACCTAAATGCACTGCGGCCAAAAAAACGGCCGCGCCGGGTAGCCCGGGCGGCCAGTCTGACAGGGAGGAAGTCAGTCCTAGGCAGGAAAGCCCCGCTTTGGACAGGATCAATACTGGCAGAGAGTGGTTAAATTAGTATTGTGTCGCCATACGGCGTTGAAATGCTGCGAAAATCTTACAAAGGAATCAGGGAGCGAAAGCGATGGCAGAGGATCAGGGTGTCTTTGTAGGCGGCGGTGGCGAAGGATATGGAGAGGCGCAGGAACTTCTCCTGAAATATGGCAACCGTCACGGGCTGATCGCGGGTGCGACCGGCACCGGTAAAACCGTCACGCTGCAAATTCTGGCTGAATCCTTTAGCGCACAGGGCGTGCCGGTGTTCCTGTCGGATGTGAAGGGCGATCTGTCCGGCATTGCCAAGTCAGGGAGCGAAAGTTTCAAGCTGCACGATGCCTTCACGAGCCGTGCCGAGAAAATCGGTTTCACCGACTATTCCTATGATGCGTTTCCCGTCACGTTCTGGGATCTGTATGGCGAGCAGGGGCATCCGATCCGCACCACCGTCCTCGAAATGGGACCGCTTCTGTTGTCGCGGTTGATGGCCCTTTCGGATGCACAGGAGGGCGTTCTTAACATCGCATTCCGCGTCTCCGATGAAGAAGGTCTGCCGCTCTTGGACCTCAAGGATCTGCAGTCCCTCCTGGTATGGGTGGGTGAGAACGCGGACACGCTATCGCTGCGCTATGGTAATGTTTCCAAGTCCTCGGTTGGCGCGATCCAGCGCGCACTTCTGGTGCTGGAAAATCAGGGCGGTGCGCAGCTCTTCGGGGAACCGGCACTCGCGCTTTCCGACATCCTGCGGGTCGATCCGGATGGGCGGGGTCGAGTTTCTATTTTGGCCGCGGACAAATTGATGGGGTCGCCCAAACTCTACGCGACATTCCTGCTCTGGTTGCTCTCGGAACTGTTCGAGGAACTTCCCGAAATCGGCAATCCGGACAAACCGAAACTGGTGTTTTTCTTTGATGAGGCGCATTTGCTCTTTGACGATGCGCCAAAGGCGTTGGTCGACAAAGTTGAACAGGTTGCCCGTTTGATCCGCTCCAAAGGGGTCGGGGTCTATTTCGTGACCCAGAACCCCGACGACGTGCCCGAGGATATTCTGAGCCAACTTGGCAACCGTGTTCAGCATGCATTGCGCGCCTTTACCGCACGCGACCAAAAAGCGCTGCGTATGGCGGCCGAGACCTACCGCGCGAACCCGCGTTTTGACATTGAGGACGCGATCAAAGAGGTGGGAACCGGTGAGGCCGTGACGTCCTTCCTGATCGACAAAGGTGCCCCCGGGATTGCGGAGCGCACCCTGATCCGCCCGCCGTCCTCGCAGCTCGGGCCGATCCTGCCCGAAGAGCGCGCAGCCATCATCGCCAACTCGCCGATTGCGGGCAAATACGAGTCCATTCTGGATCGCGAAAGTGCGTTCGAGATGCTGTCACGGCGCGCCGAGGATGCCGCGAAAGAGGCGGAGGAGGCAGAGCGCCTTGAAGAGGAGGCGAAACTGCGCGCGGCCGAGGAGAAGGAAGCCGAGAAACGGCGCAAGGAGCTTGAACGCGAGCTTTCAAAGGCGCGCCGTTACGAGACGAAAGAATATGGCCGCTCCACGTCACGCCGCGCGAAAAAGGACGACGGCATGGGGGCCGTGGTCACCAACCTGTTGATCAAAGAACTCAAAGGCACGACGGGGCGGCGCATCGTGCGCGGTATTCTCGGCGGGATTTTCAGGGCGCGTTAGGTGAATAGGGTCGTCAAACGGGTGGCTTCGTCGGCCAAACCATAGGGCGTGTTCGCAAAGAACATGCCCGACCCGATCATACCATGGCCCTCTTTGGCGGCTGCGAATGCTACCTGATGGTGCATAGCGCCCTGCAGGTCGAGGGTATCCAGCGCACGCGCCATGCCCGCGTGGGCGCCGTTCGAGAGCATCGGATACCAGAGCGCGATCACGCCGACATTCCATTTCGCATGCAGTTTTTCGAGAAACTTCGGGATGGTTTCGTAGTCCTTTTTAATCTCGTAGGGCGGATCAATCAGGATCATACCGCGTCGTGGTGTCGGAGGGCACAGGCTCTGCGCCAATGCAAAGCCGTCGGTTTGATAGAGATGCGCGCCGCGCGACCACATCACCCGCTCAAGGTGCTCGAATTCCTGCGGGTGCAGCTCGGCGAGGTGCAGGCTGTCTGTGTGACGCAACAGGTGGGAGGCCAGCAGCGGTGATCCCGGATAGGCATCTGGCCCGTGTTCGCCGCGAACACTTTCCAAGGCGCGTCGATAGGGATGATCGGGCGCAAAGGACGCCAAAAGACGTTTGATCCCCGCCGCCGCTTCGCCGGTTTTTGTGGCCTGTGGTCCCGCCAGATCATAGAGGCCCCGACCTGCATGGGTTTCCAGATAGGTGATGGGTTTGTCTTTTTGGGTCATATAGGCGAGCGCAGCCGACAGGAGCGCATGTTTGTGCACATCGGCCGCGTTACCGGCATGAAACCCGTGCTGATAGGACAGCATCAGTCGTCGCCAAGCGGGCGGATGTTCAGGCGGGTGATCCGGTTGCCTTCGCAGGCCGCGACTTCAAAACGGTAGCCGTGGAACGAAAACACCTGACCTGCAGAGGGGATCATCTGGGCCTCGTGAATGACGAGGCCCGCCATGGTATTGGCCTCGACATCGGGCAAGTTGCATTCGGTCGAGCGGTTGAAATCGCGGATGGTCATGCCGCCGTCGATTACCCATTCGCCGGTCTCCTGGGAACGCACAGGCGCGGATTCACCGGTGTCGAACTCGTCCGTTATTTCGCCGACGATTTCTTCGAGAATGTCCTCAAGTGTGATCAGACCCTGCAAGGAGCCGTATTCGTCAACGACGAGCGCAAAATGCGTGTGACGGCGCAGGAACTGGCGCATTTGGTCGTCCAGTGTCGTGGTCTCAGGCACAAAGTAGGGCTTCATCGCGACTTTCATCACGTCGAAGTCGTCGAACTCCGCTTCGCCCTCGGCGCGCTCTGCATACATCGCCCGCAGGAGATCCTTGGCGTGGATCACACCGACGATGTTGTCCTGATCGCCCTGATACAAAGGCAGGCGGGTATAGGGGCTTCTGAGGCAATGTTCGAGCAGCACGCGGGGTGGGGTCGCCACGTCGATCATCTCGATTTGCGAGCGGTGAAGCATGATTTCTTCCACCGTGCGATCGCCCAGATCGAGCGCGCCTAACAGGCGGTCACGGTCTTCTTTTTGAACCGCCCCTTCAACGTGGCCGAGAGAGATCGCGCCCGCGATTTCGTCGCGCATCGCCAGAACACCGGTGTCGGGGTCGATTTTGACCCCGAAGGCCCGCAGCATCAGCCGCACGATAGCACGCACCGCCGAGACGATGGGGGAGAAGACCAAAACGATGATGCTGATCGGTGATGCGACCCGCGAGGCGGCGGTTTCGGCATTCGTGATGGCGTAAGTCTTGGGCAGAACTTCGGCAAAAATCAGCACCAGCATTGTCATGATCAGCGTGGCCAGCGCGACGCCGCTCTCTCCGAACACACGGGTAAACAGAGCCGTGGCCAGAGAGGTCGCCAGAATGTTGACGAGGTTGTTGCCAAGCAGCACCGAGCCGATCAACCGTTCGTTATCCTCGGTGATTTTCAGGGCGCGAGCAGAGCCTTTGTCGCCCCTGTCGGCGCGTCCATGAAGCTTGGAACGTGATGCAGCGGTGAGTGCCGTTTCGGACCCCGAAAAGAAGGCCGACATCACAAGAAGACAAAAGATCGCGCCCGAGGTAATCCAGAAGGCAGCGTCGAGGAGGGGTGGTGCTACGTTTTCCATGTGAGTGGTTATGGGGCCGAGCGCGCGCCGAAGCAAGAGGTCGCGATGCACAGACGGGGCAGATCCGCGGTGCTAATTATCGTGGTCTTCGGCAAGGGGATGATGGGTCAGAACCAGATCTTTGAGCCGCTCTTCGAGGACATGGGTGTAGATTTCTGTGGTCGAAAGATCGGCGTGCCCCAGAAGGGTCTGGATGGCGCGCAAATCCGCACCATTTGCCAGAAGATGCGTTGCAAATGCATGGCGCAGAACGTGGGGCGTGACCTTTGCGGGTGAAATGCCGGCCTGAATGGCGATTTCTTTGGTCAGGTTGTGAAAACTCACGCGGGTGAAGTGTCCGTCTTTGCCCCGCGACGGGAACAGAAAGGGGGACGCCTTCGCGCCTTTCCGTTTGGCCTCTGCTTCGTTTTCATCGCGCAGGGTTAGCCATTGCGTCGTCGAATCGCGGGCTGGCTGCGACAGGGGCACCATGCGTTCCTTGCCACCTTTCCCGCGGACAAGAACCATACGTGGATCGCCGCGCACGGCAGCGACGGGCAGGCCGACGAGTTCGCTGACGCGCATACCCGTGGCATAAAGGAGCTCCATGAGCGCGGTGTTGCGGATACGGTCTGCGTGCGTGCGTCCCGTGCTGCGCGCGGCTTCCAAAAGGCGCGACACCTCATCTTCGCTCAGCGTCTTTGGCAGGCTTTTGGCACGACCCGGTCCCTTGATCTGGAGGGCAGGGTTGTCTTTGCGCCACCCTTCCTCGAAGGCGAAGCGGTAGAGTTGTTTTATGGACGACAGACGGCGCGCACGGGTCGAAGACGCGAGCCCCTCTGCCTCGCACCGCACGAGGTAGTCTTCTACATCCTTGCGCATGGCGCTTGGAAAATCCTTGCCCTTGCGCGCGAGGTAGTCGGAGAAATCAATCAGATCGCGCCCGTAGGAGAGGCGTGTGTTTTCCGCGGCGCCCAACTCGGCCATCTGGGCTTCTGCAAAGGCGGAAATCCAACGGTGGTCGTTCATCCGCGGCGTTCCAGCAGGACGAGTTCCAGAGCCGCGCGCCGCGCTGTCGCTTCTAGCCCCACGGCGCGGAAAAACTGCAGCGCATCGGAGAGTTCGTCAAGATCGCCCGCCGCACCCCCTTCGAGGAGTTCGATCGCGCGCAAAATGGCTTCGCCCAACCGACGCTCGCGCACGAGGTTGTCGAGGCGCACGGGAACACCGTCGTTGCGGAACCCGTCGGCAATGGTGCGAAAGATTGGTTCTGATGGCACGGTGGCGGGCAAATCGCCGAGCGCGATGGCAATCAGGAAGCCGAATTTCGGATCACGTGCCGAGTCTGTGCGCGCAGCAATCGTTTCAAAACTCGATGACAGCAGCGCGACTTCAAGGGCCGTCGTGGCAGCCGCCCCGGTCAGGGGCAGTGTTGCGAGGCGTCGCGCGAAAAGATCGGCGAACACTGTTTGCAGGCCCGCGGCGCGCATTGCCGCCCACGCGGGAATGAGTGACGAAGACACAGCGCCGGGATCACCGGAATGAAGCGCCGTTTCGAAATGTTGCAGCGCGTCGATGCGATCCCAGATGCCTCCCGAAGCGGCGGGCAGGTGTTCAGACCAGATCCCGAGCCAGCGGTTGGGAGACAATGCGCCCACACGCGCGAGGCGTTCTGCCGCGCTCGCGCGGGCTTTCCATCCTGTTGTTTCGCGCAGGTCGGAATGGATGAAAGCAAGCGGCAGAGCCGTCGTAGGCAGCGGTTCCCCGATCGCTTCCATCATACGCAGGGTCAGAGGGGACGGGAGTGCGGGCACGGGCAGGGGAGGTTCGCCCTCAAACAACTCGGGATCGAGAAAACGCGACAGCAGCGCGACTTCGGTCTCGGAAATGAGCCCGAGTGCCTCGCCGCTATTCAGCGTGAGTGCCGCCGCGTTCCAATCACCGGCGCGCGCCAGACAGAAGACGCGGGCAGGCAGGGTTGGTGACAATCCCGGCGTGCCGGTGAGGCGCGTGCAGGCCTCGTTTTCGGTGCCCAGCAACAGTTTGGTGTCAAAGGAGCGGCGGAAGACTTCGCGATTGGTTGTGCCCGCGCGTTCCATCATCGCATCGGCCTCTTCGAGAAGCCCCTGCGCCAGTAGCGCGTCGATGCGTGCAAGAAACAGCCGTCCCTCTTTGTCTTCGCCGGCTGGCGGGTCGAGTTCGGCGAGAACGAGTGTGTTCAACAGACGCCGCGATGCGGGCAAGAGGTCCGGTTCTGCTGCAATGGAGGTGATGCGGCGGGCCAGATCGCCCGCATTGGACGCCCCCCACAGGCCACGTGGCAGGCCGGTCGTCGAGGGGGGCAATAACCCCGTCGCGTCGAGCTGGGTGGCTTCCAACGGGGCGACGGTCACGTCTTCTGGCAGTGCATTATCGGCAATGTCATCGGGGGGCGGAGCCACTTTTGAAGGCATCGCAACCGGCGTGGGCGCGGCATCAAGCGTGTCGGAGAGCCAATCGATTGCCGACAGGGGGCGGTCGCTCGCAGAGGACTGTGCGACGAGCGGCGCGGCCGAGACGGATAAACACAGACAGAGAGGGAGAGCGCGTCGAAACATGACGCGGATCACTCCAGATCGATTGTGACGGGAACGCTTCGCTCCGCGCGAACGGGTGAGAGATCGCCAATATAGGCGAAAGCCACGAAGCCGATGATCCCAAGCATCAATATGAATGCCAGGAACCTGAACAGGAATTTGCGCACGGGGGTCTGCCTCCTCGTTATCTCGAGCGGTCTCGTTGATGTCTTTTATACCTGCAAAGGCTGCCGGAAAAGACGTGCCTATCTGTGACTCTACCGCTTTTATTTGTTTTATATATGGTATTCGGATCAAGATCACGCCATTGAGATGAGGAATTTTTTGACAAAGGCGCGAGCAGGCGGGAGTTTGCCGGCAATTGTCAGAGCACAAGACGAATGGCGAGCGGGGCAGGCGCGCGTGGGACTAAAGAAGACGGTGGCTCTTGTTGGCATGATGGGGGCCGGAAAATCCGCCATCGGCAAGGCGCTCGCTCTGCGTCTCAATGTGCCGTTTCTGGACTCCGATATGGAGATCGAAAAAGCTGCCGACCGTTCGATTGCCGAGATTTTCCAACGCGACGGCGAGGCGTTTTTCCGCGCCAAGGAATCCCAAGTGATCGAGCGTTTGCTCCTGAACGAACGCTGTATCCTGTCGACGGGCGGGGGTGCCTTTCTGACCCCAGAAAACCGTCGCATGATCGCCAGCAATGGCATCGCAGTCTGGCTCAAGGCCGACACCGCTATCCTGTGGTCACGGGTAAAGCACAAAGGCACGCGGCCGTTGTTGCAAACAGAAAACCCGTATCAAACCTTGGTTGACCTCGCGCAGGCGCGCGAACCGGCCTATGCCGAGGCGGGCCTGATTGTGGAGGCCGAAATGGATATGTCCATCGACGAGATGACATCCAAGGTGATCCGCGCGTTGCGCGCCCACGGTGGCATTTTGGAGGATGACCAATGACTCGTATCGAAACTGTCCATGTTCCCTTGGGCGATCGCGACTATGATGTGGTGATTGGTGAGGGGCTCATCGCTAAAGCGGGTGCCTATATTGCGCCACTCTTGGGGGCCAAAAAACATGTCGCGGTTCTGACCGATGAAACCGTCGCCCAGCACCATCTGGATGCGCTTGCCCGGGGTCTGAAAACGGCGGGGATCACCATGACGTCTTTGGCTCTCCCTGCGGGTGAGGCAACTAAAGGCTGGCCGCAATTCTCG
>NZ_BAABDF010000007.1:391416-1260047 GCF_039539485.1 Celeribacter arenosi | reverse complement strand
ATTTGCCGCCGCGGTGTTGCGCCGTGGTGTTCGTTTTGTCCAAATCCCCACAACCCTGCTGGCGCAGGTCGATAGCTCCGTGGGAGGCAAAACGGGAATCAATGCGCCTCAGGGGAAAAACCTGATCGGCGCCTTTCATCAGCCCTCATTGGTTCTGGCGGATGTAGCCGTTCTGGGCACGCTGGCTTCGCGCGATTTTCTGGCCGGATATGGTGAGGTCGTGAAATACGGCCTGCTCGGGGATGCGGAATTCTTTTACTGGCTGGAACGCCATGCACCTGCCATGGCGGCGGGTGATATGGAAAAACGGCTCTATGCGGTCAAACGCTCTGTCGAAATGAAGGCAGAAATTGTCGTGCGCGATGAAACCGAACAGGGCGACCGAGCGCTCCTGAATCTCGGGCACACATTCTGTCACGTGCTTGAGGCGGCGACGGGCTATAGCGACCGTTTGCTGCATGGTGAAGGCGTGGCCATCGGTTGCGCGCTGGCGTTTGAACTTTCGTCGCGGCTGGGACTTTGCCCGCAGGAAGAACCCTCACGGGTGCGCGCGCATCTGAAAGAAATGGGGATGAAAACGGACATTTCCGACATCGAGGGTTCATTGCCCACGTCGGAAGATTTGGTCGATATGATGGCGCAGGACAAAAAGGTGATCGACGGTCAACTGCGCTTCATTCTTGCGCGCCGCATCGGCGAGGCATTTGTCACCCCACAAGTACCCCGTGACGCCGTGGTTCGCGTAATCGAGGACGCGCGGCGTTAGTCTTTGGAATCAAGATCGGCTTTCAGCGCGGCCTTTTCGTCCTTCGTCAGCTTGTTACCCCATTGGTTTTTGGAAATGCCCATATCGTGGGGCATGGGTTTTGTCTGGCCGACTTTGACTTGTCCTCCTTTTTCGAGAAACGCCTGAATGAGCGCGTCGTCTGTATTCGGCTTGGGTACTTTTTTCATCGGGTTCCTCGCAGCGTTGGTTTGGGAAAAGAAAAACCCCGCCGGAGCGGGGTTTTGCATGTCTTAGAACGGGATTTCATCGTCATCCATAGATGGGCGCGGGGCGCCGCCGCCCTGTGAGCCGCCACCCTGTGAGCCGCCGCCACCTGATGAGTAGCCGCCATCATCGTATCCGCCGGAAGGACCGCTGTCGTAGCCGCCGCCGCCGCCCTGACCACCGCTGCCGCCATCGCTGCGACCGTCGAGCAGTGTCAACTCGCCGCGATAGGGGCGCAACACGACCTCGGTGGAGTACCGGTCCGCGCCGGACTGGTCCTGCCATTTGCGGGTTTCGAGTTGGCCTTCAATGTATACCTTTGAGCCTTTGCGCAGGTATTGTTCTGCGATGCGGGCGAGAGGTTCGGAAAAAATCGCGACCGAATGCCACTCGGTGCGCTCTTTGCGCTCGCCGGTGTTGCGGTCTTTCCAGTTCTCGGACGTGGCGATGCGCAGATTGCACACCTTGCCGCCGTTTTGAAAGCTGCGCACCTCTGGGTCGCGGCCCAGATTGCCTACCAAAATGACTTTGTTCACCGAACCGGCCATACGATCGTCTCCTCGAGTTTGATGGCCCCTTTACATCACCCTTGGTGGTCCAAGTGAAGCGGAAAACCGCGTCCTTCACCGAAGGTCATGGACGCAAAGCTTGGAACACGGGCGCGGTCTGACTATATTGCGCCGGAAACGTTGGTTTGTGTGACGGATATGGGGGCCTTCAATGATGCGTGTGAGGCATAGGTTTGCCGCCACAGGGGTGGTGCTCGCAATTCTCGGGGGCGCGGCGCAGGCCGATGAACTCTTTGCGACCAAAAATCGCAAATCCATTTATGCCTCTCAAACATCGGTTCTGGACGGGCGCGCGAGCGATCAATACCGCGCCTCTGTCGATTTGCAGCCCGAGCGGTTTGTCACATCCACAAATACTATCCTGCCATATCAGGGCAGTTACAAAGGTGAATGGTTGCCTGTGGCGCGCTCTGTCGCGACGCGCCATGGTGTGCCTACCGATCTCTTTTTGCGTCTCGTGCAGCAGGAAAGCGGGTGGAACCCGAAGGCGCGCAGTCACGCAGGCGCCTTCGGCCTTGCGCAATTGATGCCGCAAACTGCGCGCCTGTTGCGGGTCAATATCGCCGATCCACGCCAGAACCTGGACGGCGGCGCGCGCTATCTACGGATGATGTATGACAAATTCGGCTCATGGCGTTTGGCGCTCGCCGCCTATAACGCAGGTCCCGGAGCGGTGGATAAATACGGTGGGGTTCCGCCATATCGTGAAACCCGCAACTACGTCCGGATCATTTTGGGGTCGTAGCGCGGGGAACTAAAGCCCGCTGTCGGGGGTTCTTTTGTCAAGGAGGCGCGGATCGTCGCGCCCGAATGAGACGAAAGGATACGACATGAAAAGCCTTTATGGTGCGGCCCTTGCCGCTGCGATTTTTGCCACTCCGATCAGCGCCAAACAACTCGAAGTTTCGAGTGTGATGGTTGAGGCGGATCTGACCGCTGTGGATGCGAATGCGCTGGCTTTCTGGCCGGAAATTGCGGGCGATCTGACACGCATGGTGGCCGAAGGATTGTCACCACAGTTTGACGAGGGGTCTGACTACTCCGTCGAGGTTGAATTGTTCGAGCTCTCTCTCGAAGGCAACCCGATCCTCGACGAGGATGGCGAATTCAATACCATTCGTGGGTGGATTTACCTCTACGGCCCCGATGATGATGTCTTGCCGATCAAGAAGTACAAAGTCGACTATACAGCGACGGCAGATGGCCCGGATGTCGTGCCCACAGATGTCATCGTGGTCCCGCCAAGTCGCGGTGACTACTACGATGCTCTGACGACTGCCTTCGCGGCAAAAGTCATCACTGATATCTCCGGTTTGCAGGAAGAGTGGCTCGAAGAGGAGAGCTAACGCTACCTCGCAGAAACGCTAGATGGCCCTCGCGCAGAGATGCGCGGGGGCTATTTTGTGCTGCGAAAGGCCCGCGGGGACACGCCGGTTTCGCGACGAAACGCGCGGGAAAAATAGGCTGCGGAATGAAATCCGAGCTTTTCGGCGACGGTTTGAATGGGCAAATCGGTTTCGCGCAACATGCGCCGCGCTTCAAAGTGGACGCGATCTGACAGAACTGCAGAGGCCGGCCGGCCACAGGCAATATTACATGCGCGCGACAAATGTGTCGGCGTCACACCAAGTCGGGCGGCGTAATGCGACACCGCGTGATGGGTGCGAAACTCGGTTTCAACCTGCGCGGTAAAGGCGGCGGCGAGGCGGCGGGCGGCATCCGGCGTCAGGTCATAGTCCGGCATTACCTGAGTTTGGCGGTTTAGCCAGACGGCGATCAATCCGGCCTGAAGAGCCATCGCTTTTTCGCGACCTGCAAAGTCGCCTTCAATCTCGCGATTGAGCGACTCGATCAGGTTTGAAATCTCGTTTTGCTGGGTGACTTCGCGAAACCGCATGTGGAGCGGCGTTGCGGGCAAATCAAACGCGGGGTCATCAGGAATATGGACAATATGTCCGTAAACCTGCCCGACGGCCTCAAAGCCGTACATGGTTCGCGGTGGCAGAAAGACGAAGTTATGAGGTCCAAAGCCGCGCGTGACACCGGCGACCGTGACCCGACCCTGACCGCGGGTGAACCACAAGATTGTGGGTGTGCGATGTGACCGCATGGCTTCGTTGCGCCACTTGCCGCCTTTGGATGTAAGGTGGTTGAGCGGTTGCACGCGGTAGGCGGGCGCTTCAGGTATCTCTGTGATCGAGGGCGCGCGGCGGCGACGTTGGGGTTTCGTGTCACCGGTCGCGGCCAGCGGCTGCGACGGTTTGCTCACCGAAAAGTCATTGAGCGGCGCCGTCAGATCACCGAGCGGCGGCGTGTGAAAAATTTTGCGGTTCATTCCACCCTCAGAACTGCGAATTGTTCGTTTCGTGCAAAACTAGGGATTGGGGTTGTGGTGAGTCAAAGAAAATGTGGGAAATCAATGAGATATGGTGTGCTGTGGTGCCTGCCGCAATTTATGCCGCGGGGAGCGATATCTTGTGGTAGCCGCCCATGCGGGCTCTAAACCACGTGCGCTGACGCTTTGCATATTGGCGTGTGGCGATAATCGCGGCCTCCCGCGCCTCATCCAGAGTCATTTCGTTGCGCAGATAGGCGACGAGTTCAGGCGCACCAATCGCTTTTGAGGAGGGCCGTGAGGGGTCCCAATCGGCGAGATTCGCGCGAACTTCGTCCAATGCGCCCGCCGCGAGCATCGTGTCAAAGCGGCGTTCGATGCGCGCGGCGAGCCAGTCGCGATCCGCATCCATTACGATCGGATAGCATGTCTCCACCGGCAAAAGAGGCGGCGGCGTATCGTCCTGCCAGTCCGCGAGGCCTTTTCCGGTGGCGCGCAGGACTTCCCACGCCCGTTGAACGCGCATCGGATTCAATCGGTCAATCCGGCCCGCCGTTTTGGGATCTTCGCGGTCAAGGTCGTCGAGAAGGTCGGCATGACTACCGGAATGTGCGCGAATCCGGTCCGCACTTTGGCGAATGTCATCGGGGGTCGGCGGGATTTCAGCCAGTCCTTCGGTCAAGGCGGCAAAGTTCAATCCGGTGCCGCCAACAATTATCGCGCGCTCGCGGCCTTCGATCCAGGGCGCGACATCGCGTAGCCAGTGCCCAGCGGAGTAGGGCGCATCATAGGGCACATGGCCGTAGAGAGCATGGGCGCAAATGGCTTCTTCGGCTGCGGACGGGCGCGCGGAAAGAACCCGCCAATTCGCGTAAACCTGCAAGGCGTCGGCATTGACGATCACGCCACCTTGGGTGGTGGCGATTTCAAGCGCCAGCGCGGATTTTCCCGATGCGGTCGGTCCCGCGATCAGGACTGGCTGCTCTGATGAAAGGCCTTTAGGGATCATGTCGGATGCCGTGGCGTGAATTTTGTCGCAAGGTGCATTGATACTCTGCCGGTTTTGGATCATTTTGACGCGCAATCACGGACATACAAGGCGGGACCCCCCATGAGCAACGCGGAACAGGATCAACCTTCCACGACCTACAAACGTGTTTTGTTGAAAATCTCGGGTGAGGCGCTGATGGGCGACCAGGCATTTGGCCTGCATCCACCCACAGTCGAACGCATCGCGCGCGAGGTCAAAACCGTCCACGACATGGGCGTCGAAATCTGCATGGTCATTGGTGGCGGGAATATTTTCCGCGGGCTTCAGGGCTCTGCACAGGGGATGGAACGCACCACGGCCGACTATATGGGCATGCTGGCCACGGTCATGAACGCGCTTGGGATGCAGGCGGCGCTTGAGGCGCTGAAAATCCACACGCGCGTGATTTCAGCGATCACCATGAACGAAGTGGCCGAACCCTACATTCGCCGTCGCGCTGTGCGACACCTTGAAAAAGGGCGGATTTGTATTTTTGCGGCAGGCACGGGCAACCCCTATTTTACGACCGATACGGCGGCGACGCTGCGGGCCAGTGAAATGAGCTGTGAGGCGATCTTCATGGGCAAAAACGGTGTTGATGGTGTTTACGACAAGGACCCGAAAACCCATGCGGATGCGAAGCGTTACGATGATGTCACCTATGACGAAGTGCTGTCCAAGCACCTCAAGGTCATGGATGCCTCCGCGATTGCGCTGGCGCGTGACAATAATTTGCCGTTGATTGTTTTTTCGCTCGACGAGCCGGGTGGTTTCCGCGGGATTCTCGCGGGAGAAGGCACCTATACAATCGTGCATGGCTAGGGCTATAAGCGGCGCGACCGCGCGCTGAGCGCGACAAGAACGTTACGAAGGGGAGCCCGATGTCTGAGGAATTTGAACTTGATACCGACGATCTTATGCGCCGGATGGATGGGACATTGGCAAATTTGCGCACCGAATTCGCGTCCCTGCGCACCGGCCGTGCATCGTCTGCAATGTTGGAGCCTGTTCAGGTCGACGCCTATGGCCAGATGACCCCCATTAATCAGGTTGGCACCGTCAACGTGCCCGAACCCCGGATGGTGACGATCAACGTTTGGGACAAGGCGCTCGTCGGGAAGGTTGAAAAAGCCATCCGCGAAAGCGGTTTGGGCATCAACCCACAGCTCAACGGCACCATCATCATGTTGCCGATTCCCGAGTTGAACGAAGAACGCCGCCGTGAACTCACCAAAGTGGCCGGTCACTATGCAGAACACGCCCGCGTGGCTGTGCGCAATGTGCGTCGTGACGGGATGGAGCAGATCAAAAAGGCCAAAGGCGACGGGATGTCCGAGGACGACCAGAAAATCTGGGAATCCGAGGTGCAGGAACTCACCGATACCTACATCAAAAAGGTCGACGACATGCTTGAGCACAAGCAAGAAGAGATCATGCAGGTATAAGTGCGGGTTGCGTCGGTCGGGAGGACCGGTGTGATCGTTTTAATGTTTGCGCCACGACCCGAAGGCGATGCCTTTTGGGGCGTTGGTCCGGTAAGGTGACAGGAAGGGGAGGCTGAATTGGCGGAAGCTGGCGTTGGCCCTAAACATGTCGCCGTGATTATGGACGGCAATGGCCGATGGGCGCAGGCCCGCGGCAAACCGCGTCTCTTCGGTCACCATGCCGGCGCCAAGCGCGTGAAAGACATCGTGCGTGCCTGCCCTGAACTGGGCGTCGAATATCTCACCATTTTTGCCTTTTCGACCGAGAACTGGAAACGGACCCAGACCGAGGTGTCGGGCCTTATGTCCCTCTTTCGCCGGTACATTACAGGTGAGATGAAGGATCTGATCGCGGAAGGCGTGCGCGTCCGCTTCATCGGGGATCGGCTCCGGCTCGACAAAAAACTGGTCGCGTTGATGGATGAACTCGAAACGGTCACATCCGGGAACACCAAAGTTCACCTGACCATCGCCATCAACTACGGCGGCCGCGACGAGGTGGCCCGTGCAGTGCGCGAGATGGCGCGGGATGTGGGGGCAGGGACGCTCGATCCGGAGACCGTGAACGAGGTTACGCTGACCTCATACCTTGATACCCGCGTTCTGCCCGATCCCGATTTGGTGATCCGCACCTCGGGTGAAGCCAGAATTTCCAACTTCCTGCTCTGGCAGTCGGCCTATTCCGAATACGAATTCATCGATACCCTGTGGCCGGATTTCTCGGTCGATGTGTTCACCGAATGTATCTCCCGATACGCGGATCGTGACCGCCGGTTTGGTGGGGTCAAGGCATGAGTCGTATTCGTGATCGCTGGGGCGATCTTGGTGTGCGGGTGACGTCTGCGTTCGTGATGTTTTTGATCGGGCTCGCCGCGCTACTCATCAGCAAATGGACCTTTTTTGCGCTCGCCTGCCTCATCGTGGTTGTGGGTGTCTGGGAACTGGTTTGCATGGCGCGCGCGACGTCGGCCGTGGGCGGAATTGGTCAGTCGGATGTGCTGTGGTTGGTGGCCTACGGGATTTTGCTCTGTGTGGGTGCATTGGGCCTGATCGGTTTGCGGTTTGCCTTTGGAATCAGTGGTGTGGCTATGATCATTGCGCTTGTCGTGGTCACAGACACCTTGGGGTATTTCGTTGGGCGCGCGCTTGGCGGGGCCAAATTCTGGCCGCGGATCAGCCCGAAGAAAACTTGGGCGGGTATTCTGGGTGGATGGGCCGGGGCTGCGATCCTCGCCCTGATTGTTGCACCTCTCATGGATCTTAAGATCGCGCTTTGGGTCGCGGTGATCGGTGCGATGGCGCTCTCTTTCGCGAGCCAGATGGGCGATATCTTCGAGAGCGCGTTAAAGCGGCGCATGGGTGTCAAAGACAGCTCGAACCTGATCCCGGGTCATGGTGGCGTCCTTGACCGGTTTGATGCGTTGATTGCCGTTGGCGCCCTGGTGTTCCTGATGGGGTTGATGTGACCATGCGGCGGGTGTCCATTTTCGGGTCTACGGGATCGATCGGTCAATCGACCATCGATCTGATCCGCCGCGATGCACAGTCCTATGATGTGGTGGCGCTGACGGGTGGGGCCAACGTGGACCTTTTGGCCCATGATGCGCGCGCACTCTGTGCTGAGGTCGCTGTCACCTGCTATGAAGATCGTCTGCCCGCGCTGCGCGATGCCTTGGCCGGAACGGGGATTGAAGCTGCAGCAGGTGAGGCCGCATTGGTTGAAGCGGCGGCACGCCCTGCGGATTGGATCATGTCGGCCATTGTCGGCGCGGCGGGTCTCGCACCGGGGATGACCGCTCTGGCGCAGGGCACGACACTGGCGCTGGCCAACAAGGAGAGCCTTGTCACCGCCGGACCGCTTTTGATGGAAACCGCAAAGGCGCATGGCACGAAGGTCTTGCCCGTTGATAGCGAGCATTCGGCAGTTTTTCAGGCGCTGGTCGGGGAAGACATCCAATCGGTTGAGCGGATCATCATAACCGCGTCCGGCGGGCCATTTCGCGACTGGAGCCACGCCCAGCTCGAACAGGCGACACTGTCGCAGGCTCTCAAGCATCCATCATGGGATATGGGGCAGCGGATCACGATCGATAGCGCATCCATGTTTAACAAGGCGCTGGAAATTATTGAAACAAAAGAGTTCTTTGGGGTTGTCCCAGCGCAGATCGAAGTTCTGGTCCATCCCGGATCGACAGTGCATGCGCTGGTCGGGTTTTGCGACGGCGCGCTCATGGCCCATCTCGGTGTTCCCGACATGCGCCACGCGATCGGATATGCATTGCACCATCCGGACCGGCGCATGTTGCCAGTCGCGCGGCTCGATCTGGCAGCCCTCGGGACGCTTCATTTCGAGGCCCCCGATGAGCGCCGTTTTCCGGCACTGCGACTGGCGCGCGAAGTCATGGAGACGGGCGGGTTGGCTGGCGCAGTATTCAACGCAGCAAAAGAGGCGGCGCTCGACCTGTTCATCGCCGAAAAAATTGCATTCACCGATATGGCGATCCTTGTCGAACGGGTCCTCGCCGAAATGTCATCGGGTGTTGGCCTTGGAAAAGGCTCAATAACACTGGATACCGTAAGAGAATCTGATTCAGAGGCGCGCGCGCGGGTTTTTGAGGCATCAGGCACAAACTGAATAATCTGAACGGGACGTTATGGATTTTGCGAGCATCTTTTCTTCACTAGGCGGCACCGCTTTTACCGTGGTCTTTTTCGTCCTCGCGTTGTCGATCATCGTGGCCGTGCACGAATACGGGCATTACATTGTCGGACGCTGGTCGGGAATTCATGCGGATGTCTTCTCGCTCGGGTTCGGCAAACCTTTGGTGCAGCGGACGGACAAACGCGGCACGGTCTGGCAAATCGCGGCGATCCCATTGGGTGGCTATGTGAAATTTGCCGGTGACGCCAATGCGGCCTCTGCGCCCAATGCCCATGCGGTTGATGCCTTGCCCGAAGAACAACGTCGCCACACCATGCCCGGTGCACCGCTATGGGCGCGCACGGTCACGGTCGCGGCAGGCCCGATGTTCAATTTCATCTTCTCCGCACTCGTTTTTGCCGGTTTTGTCCTGCTTAACGGGCAAATGGGCGATCGTCTGATCGTAGATGAAGTCCATGCCATGCCGACAGAAGTCGCGCTGCAGACAGGCGATGTCATCCTGGCCATTGATGGCACCCCAGTGCCTGACCTCGATGAATTTGGACCTTTCCTGCAGGATTTACCTCCAGTGGCCTCTATGACCTATTCGGTTTTGCGCGAGGGCGCGGAAATTGAGGTAGAGGCGCCGCATCCGCTGCCGGTGATTGTCGGAGGCATCTCGCCCAAATCCGCCGCCGGTGACGCGGGGTTGAAGGTCGGGGATGTTGTCACCCACGCGGACACGCTCAAACTCAACAGCTTTTATCAACTTCAGGACATCGTCGCGGCCGCTGCCGGTCAGCCCGTTACGCTGACAATCTGGCGGGACGGGGAAAGTTTCGACACCACATTGAAGGCGCGATCGCGGGATCTACCCGTGGCTGATGGCGGTTTTGAGACCCGTTGGCTCATCGGGATCACCGGATCCAACCTGTTTACCGTGGGAACAGAGCCGGTCGGCGTTTTCGAAGCCCTGAAAATCGGCACGACGAACGTTTGGGAACTCATCAAACTCAACCTGTCTGGCCTTTACCACATGATCACGGGGTCGATTTCGACCTGTAACCTCACCGGTCCGGTTGGCATTGCGAACACGGTATCGACCATGGCCTCTCAGGGAACGGCGAGTTTCATTTCGACGGTCGCCCTGATTTCGACGGCGATCGGTCTGATCAACCTGTTCCCGATCCCCGTTCTCGATGGGGGGCATCTGGTGTTTTACGCCTATGAAGCGGTGCGCGGCAAACCTCTGCCGGAGCGGGCCGTCGGGATCATGATGACCATTGGCCTCGTGGTGATCGTGACCTTGATGTTCCTCGGTTTGGGTGCCGATTTCTTCTGCATATGACCAAATTCCTGCCAAGTTCAGCCCAAATCTGGCCACATTTGCCGCCTAAAAAGTGACTACATCCGGCGAATGTCGGGTGGTTTCGCACTTATCAGGCGGGACGTTTCTGGTGGGAGAGGAAAAATCATGATTGTAATCCGTGACAGCTATCAAAGCCTGAGCCAGCTGGCTGAACTCAATTGGGACCGGTTGCTCTATGGTGGCACAATTGCTCTGGCACTCGTGGCAGGGTCGTTCTTTGGCCAATATTTCCTCTGAAGAGTTTACTCTGAGCGGAAATCACAACCGATAACCTGCGTGATGTGCGGGTGATGAACAGACGCCTTCGGGCGTCTTTTTTTGGCTAAGTGTCTTTGATCGGGCGACCTTTTGGGCGCGCATAATCCTGCCGGTTCAGGGCGGCGGCGGTCAGGGGGGCACCCATGGCTTTGACAAGCCTCAACATTGCCGTTACTCCGATATCAACCGGGGTTATCGAGACGGCTGCCATGTCCTTTACAAACATTGGGTCGATGGGCCCGCGTCACGCGGATCGTCCGCGTTTTTCCTTCCTCTTCACGCTTTTCGCGGCCATTGCGCTCGTCCTTACGTTGGGCACTGTCAGGCCGGTGGAAGCACAGGATTTCCGCTTTACCTCTGTATCGATCGAGGGCTCGCAACGCGTCTCCGCGGATACGATCCTTTCCTATGCAGGGATTGCACAGGGTGAAACGGTCTCGGCGGCCGAGTTGAACGATGCCTATCAGGCGGTAATTGCCTCCGGACTTTTTGAGACTGTCGAGTTTGTGCCGCAAGGCAGCCGACTGGTGATCCGCGTCACCGAGTTTCCGGTGGTGTCGCGCATTGCGATTGAAGGCAATCGGGTGATCGACGACAACGCGATCGGCAATCTCATCCAGACTCGCGTGCGCCGTGTCTATTCGCCCGCAACCGTAGAGGCCGATGCAAAAGCGATCACAGAAGCCTATGAGGCCCGTGGTCAGCTCGCGGCGACCGTCACGCCACAGATCATCCGTCGCCCTGAAAACCGCGTCGATGTGGTTTTTGAAATTCGGGAATCGCGCGGCGTGGAAATTGAACGGCTCTCTTTCGTTGGGAACCGCGCATTTTCTGACGGGCGTTTGCGCCGTGTTCTGGAAACCAAACAGGCCGGATTGTTCCGCTTTATCGTGGGTCGCGACACTTTTGCCGCCGACCGGGTCGAATTCGACAAACGCGTTCTGACAGATTTCTACACCTCGCGCGGCTATGTCGATTTTGAAGTGCTCAATGCCGCGGCGGAGTTTTCGCGCGACCGTGGTGCCTATTTCCTCACCTTCACGGTGCGGGAAGGCAATCCCTATGATTTCGGAACGCTCACGGTTAGCTCCGAGATTGCGCAGGCCGATCCTGCCGATTTTGAAAAACTGATCCGTATTCGCAAAGGTCAGACCTATTCACCGGTCGCTGTTGAAAACGCCATCGCGCGCATGGAGCAACTGGCGACGCGTGACGGGATCGATTTCCTGCGGGTTGAGCCGCGTGTGACACGCAATGATCGCGATCTAACGCTCGATATCGAGTTCAACCTTGTGCGCGGTCCGCGTGTTTTTGTTGAGCGCATCGATATCGAAGGTAATGCGACGACGCTTGATCGTGTCGTGCGCCGCCAATTCAACACCGTTGAGGGTGATCCCTTTAACCCCCGTGAAATCCGTGAAGCCGCGAGCCGCATCCGTGCGCTCGGGTTCTTCTCGGATGCCAGCGTGAATGCCCGCGAAGGCAGCGCACAGGACCGTGTTGTCGTGGACGTCGATGTTGACGAACAGCCAACCGGATCGTTCACTTTCGGGGCCAACTACTCGGTCGCGGAAGGCGCGAGCCTTGTGGCGAGTTTTTCGGAAAGCAACTTCCTCGGTCGCGGGCAGAGTCTGTCGTTCAACCTGACCACACGGCTTGAAGATGGGTCTCTGTCCTTCAATTTCGTCGAACCGGCGTTTTTGGGTCGTGATGTGGCCTTTGGCCTGTCCGCCGGTATCGGGACCTCTGCGCCGATCTACGCCGATCACGAACAACGCCAGGCGAGCGTTTCGCCCCGCCTGACGTTCCCTGTGTCCGAGCGTGGTCGCCTTACGGTGAACTACCGTGGCGCGCTGAGTGAAATCCGCAATCCCGACGGGAATGTATTGCCGGCGATCATTCAGGCCGATCTGGACGCAGGTCGGGTGACGACCCATTCGCTGGGCTATCGGTATGATTGGGATTCGCGCCGCGACGGGATCAATCCGGACACCGGCATTCGTGTGGCCTTCGGTCAGGATTACGCGGTGGGCGGGGACGTGGATTACGTTCGCTCCTCTGCGGAAGTTTCCGCACTTACAACTATCATGAACGGAGACGTGGACCTTCGTGCGACCATCGAAGGTGGTGTGATCCAGTCTGATCAGGGCACGCGCGTAAACGACCGGTTCTTTACCGGCCCGTCGATCATTCGTGGTTTTGAACCCGGTGGAATCGGTCCGCGCGACACGGCGACGGGTCTCGCTCTCGGCGGCAACTACTATGCGGTTGCGCGGCTCGAGGCGGTGTTCCCGCTCGGTCTGCCCGAAGAATACGGCGTACGTGGGGGGCTGTTCTTTGACTATGGCTCTCTTTGGGGGCTGGATGATGACACCGGAACCGATGGCAGTGCCGAGCGTGAATGGCGTTCGGTCGTCGGGGCGTCCATTTTCTGGACCACTCCGATCGGCCCGTTGCGTTTCAACTTTAGCCGCGCCTTGGACAAAGAAACCTACGATCTCGAACAGACATTCGATCTGACTATTTCGACGAGCTTCTAATGCATCCAGGGTCGGCTCGCCTTTGGCGGTTTCTTCTGGCGCTCCCTCTCATGGTGTTCACCGGCCTGCCGGTTATCGCCCAAGAGAGCGCGTCGGGCACGCCCGCAGAGCAGGCTGTGCGTCAGGCATTACCGACACCTATTGTCGTTTTTGACCGAAGCCGCGTGATCGGTGAAAGCGAGACCGGTCGCCGTCTCGAGGCGCGTGTTCAGGAGGCGCGCGATCGCGTGCTCGCCGAAAACGAGGCCCTCTATAACGAGTTGGAAACCGAAGAGCGGGCGATATCGCAAGCACGTAGCCAGATGACGGATGAGGCGTTTCGCGCCCGCGCCGATGCCTTTGATGAAAAGGTGACGGAATCGCGGGCCCAACAGGCTCAAAAAGCCGAAGCGGTGCAGGACCTCTATGACACTGGGCTGCAGGCCTTGGAGGCGCGTATGAACACGGTGCTGGCCGATATTGCCAACGAGATTGGTGCCATCGCGGTTTTCGAGCGTCAGCAGGTCTATCTCGTTTCCGGTGGCGTCGACATCACGCAGGTGGCAATCTCGCGGCTCGACGCGATGATCGAGAGCGATGGAGACATCGTAGAGGGCGAAGAGGACAGCCCCACTGAGGCCCCGCCAGAGCCGGAGCAAAAGTAGGCACGCGCTTGTCAGCAGCAGTATGCGCCTGATAGGAGGGCGCGATGTCCGAGTACCCCATAGAGCGATGGGCAAAATTTAGAAAGATCCGGCATAGATCGGAATAAGGGAAGGAACACGCATGGCTGAAGGCCTGAAATCCGCAGATATCCAGCTAATCCAACGGATCATCCCGCATCGGTATCCATTTTTGCTGGTCGATAAAGTTGTCGACATCGATGGGGCAAAATCCTGCACCGGCATCAAGAATGTGACCTTTAACGAACCCCATTTCACCGGGCATTTTCCCGGTGCGCCGATCATGCCGGGCGTGACAATCGTTGAAGCCATGGCGCAAAGCGCGGCGGTGATGGTTGGGGTTGATCTCGATCTGGCGGATAAGGTGTTTCTTGTCTATTTCATGTCCATCGAGTCCTGCAAATTCCGCCGCAAAGTTGGCCCCGGTGACGTTCTGAAAATGCACATCACGACGAAACGTGGCGGCGGTAAGGTTTGGAAATTCGACGGACGTGCCGAAGTGGATGGGGATCTTGCCTGTGAGGCGAGCTTTACCGCCATGATGGACCTTCCAAAGGATTGAAAGGAGCGCCGCCCATGAGCCGTATTGACCCCAGCGCGACAATCCACCCCTCCAGTGTGGTGGAAGACGGCGCGGTGATTGGCGCGGGTGTCGAGATCGGTCCGTTTTGTCATATCGGGCCGGATGTGGTGCTCCTTGATCGCGTGCGCGTAAAAAGCCACGCGGTGGTTACAGGCATGACCGAGGTCGGGGCGGACACGGTGATTTTCCAGTTTGCGTCCATTGGCGAAGTTCCCCAGGACCTGAAGTTCAAGGGCGAAAAGAGCCGCCTGATTATTGGCGAGCGCAACCGTATTCGCGAATACGTCACCATGAATACCGGCACCGAAGGGGGCGGCGGTGTGACCCGTGTGGGCGATGACGGGCTGTTCATGGCGTCCTGCCATGTGGCCCATGACGCGCAGATCGGTGACCGCGTCATCTTGGTGAATTCGGTCGCCATTGCAGGGCATTGTGTCCTCGAGGATGATGTGATCGTCGGTGGACTCTCCGGCATCCACCAATGGGTGCGGATCGGGAAGGGCGCAATTATCGGTGCGTTGTCGATGGTGACCGCGGATGTTCTGCCCCATGCTCTTGTGCAGGGGCCGCGCGCGGAACTCGATGGGCTCAATCTCGTCGGATTGAAACGCAAAGGTGTCGACCGGGATGACATCAACCAGTTGCGGGGCGCCTTCCAGATGCTCAAGCAGGGTGATGGTTCCTTCCGCGATCGCGCCGAGCGGCTCACCGATGATTTCGATAGCGCCTATGTGCGCGCGATGGTGGCTTTCGTCATGGGCGATAGCGACCGCGGTTTCCTGACGCCGAAATAGCGCGGGGGTGCAGGGATGGGGCGAACAGCGATCATAGCGGGAACCGGGGCACTGCCTCGGGTCTTGGCCGCGTCGCTGGTTGATCCGGTCTATGTCACGCTCACCGATGTCGAGGTGCCCGATCACGTGCAGGCATTGCCCGGGCGGATCGAAAAACTCGGCAAACTGTTCAAAGATCTCAAATCGCTCGATGTCGACGCGGTGACTTTTGCGGGTGCGATGGCGCGCCCCAAGATCAATCCCGTCTTGTTGGATCGACATGCTCTGAAACTCGCGATGTCTTTAGGCAAAGGCGACGATGCCCTTCTGCGCGAGGTGATCGCCTTGTTCGAGGCGCAGGGCTTCACGGTGCGCGGCGCGCGCGATATTTGCCCGCAGCTCTGTCTGGAGCAGGGGACAGTTTGGGGGCGAAAACCGACCGCAGAGGACGAAAAAGACGCCGAGCGAGCGCGCGGTGTGCTCGCCGCGCTCTCACCGCTCGATGTCGGGCAGGGTGCGGTCTGTGCGGGTGGGCAGGTTCTGGGCATCGAAACGCTACAGGGGACCAACGCGATGCTGGGTTTTGTGGGGCAAACGCCCCAGTCACTGCGCCGTGCTCCCGGTGTTTTTGTCAAAGCGCCCAAGACGGGTCAGGACCTGCGCATTGATATGCCGACAATCGGACTTGAAACCATCGACGCCGCCCAGCGCGCGGGAGTGGGTGGGATCGAAATTCCTGCCGGTCAGGTCATTGTGCTGGACCGCGATGCTGTGAAAACTCGGATAGAGGGGGCGGGCATGTTTCTGAGGGCGGTATGACGGTGAAGGTCTTTGTCATTGCGGGTGAACCCTCGGGGGATCGATTGGCGGCTTCTGCGATGGCCGGCCTGAAATCCCTGACCGATGTCGAATTTCGCGGGGTTGGTGGCGCGCTCATGGCGCAAGAGGGCCTGCAAAGCCAATTCCCCATGTCCGAATTGACCCTGATGGGCCTTTTCGAAGTGCTGCCGAAGTATTTCCATCTTAAGCGCCGGATCCGCGAAGTGGCCGAGGCCATTCTGGCGTGGGAGCCGGATGTTGTGCTGACGGTGGATGCGCCTGATTTTTGTCTGCGGGTGGCAGAGATTGTGAAGGCACGCTCCAACATCAGAATCTGTCACTACGTTGCGCCGACGGTATGGGCATGGCGACCGAAACGGGCGTTGAAAATGGCCGCCCGTGTCGACCAGGTCCTCGCGTTGTTTCCGTTTGAACCACCCTACTTTGAGACGGTGGGATTGCGGTGCGATTTTGTCGGCCATCCCGTGGTTGCCGAACCCACCGCCAGCCCCGAGGAGGCGCAGGGGTTTCGCAATCTCTACGGAATTTCCGATGATGCGCCGCTGATCCTCGTGCTTCCCGGATCGCGCCAGGGTGAGGTCAGTCGCCTCGCGCCCGTGTTCGGGCAAAGTCTTCACATCTTCGCCGCAGGGCGCCCCGAAACCCGTGTGGTCATTCCGGTGGCCCATGGTGTGGAGGATGCCGTGCGTGAGGCCACGAAAAACTGGCCGTGCAAACCGGTGTTGATCCGGCCCGACGACAAGGGCGCAAAGCGCGCGGCTTTTCGCGCGGCTGACATGGCGCTTGCGGCGTCTGGTACGGTTTCGCTGGAATTGGCTGCGGCGGATACACCGATGGTAGTGGCCTACCGGATGAACCGTCTCACCGAAGAGATCATGCGGCGCAAGCTGTTGGTCGATACTGTGACCTTGGTCAATCTGGTCTCTGACACCCGCCATGTAGAAGAATTCCTCGGGCCCCAGTGCCGGCCTGCATCCATCGCGTCGGCTTTGGCGCGGGCCTATTTACGCCCACAGGATCAGCGCGCTGCCCTCGCCACGACGATGGAGAGACTGGGGCAGGGCGGTGAGGCACCGGGTCTGCGCGCAGCCCGCGCAATCCTCGACGGGTTGGGCCGTCCTTAGGCGGTTCGATCCCACCGTTTAAGATGCGGTATCTGGCGCGCAAAGAGCCATGCCAGCGGGGCCCATGTGCCTTGGTCGCGCATCTGTTGGCGGGACCTCTTCTGCATTTGGTGGGCGGATATGCGCGGCTGCAGGAATTCTCCATCGCGATAGCAAAATGAACAATATTCCTGCGTGCGTGTCCCGTCGGCGCGGGTGCCACCCCCTTCGGGGTCGCGCGCCATCGCCATACCGCAGCTTTGACATTGTTTCATGACTAGTCCCCTCCAAGAGACGGGAGGAACTCTATATCTCGTGGCCGCGACGCGCCTTAATGTAGCCCCGCAGGAATTCGCACGGGGGTGATCAACGTGGCTAGGGCGCGGTTATGTCCAGCGGGGGAGCTTTGGAATTTTGCGCGTCAGTATCCATGCAACAGGTCGCCAGAACCCCTGTTCGCGCATTTTCGCGTAACAGAAGTCCCGCATTTCTTCGGCCGATATGTCTGGCTGTAAAAAAGCGCCATCGCCATAGCAATAGGAACAATAGCGATCGGAGCGGCTTCCATCCTTTTCGGATCCGCCGTTTTCGGGATCCGCGGACATGGGCATCCCACAGCTTTCACAGGTCTTCATTGATCCGTCCTTTCATCAGAACCGGTCAATTTTCGCGCAGGCCTGTCGATCCGTCTTTGGTCTGGGTCAATTCCCGCGCCAAATCCAGCCGCCACCCAGAATGCGGGGGCTGTCGGGGTCGTAGAACACACAGGCCTGACCGGGGGACACACCTTCTTCGGCGACGATCAGTTCTACTTCCGCTTCTGTTTCGGAAATCGGACGGATGATCGCGTCGCGCGGCGGGCGCGTAGAGCGGACTTTGACGCCCAAGTGCCATTCGCTGCGCGAGGTGAAGGGTTCGTCACCCAACCAGTTGATTTCGCGCACCGGAATTTTGCGCGTGGCGAGCATCTCTTTGGGCCCGACAATCACGCGGCGCGTGTCGACGTCGAGTTTGACCACATACATCGGCTCCTCGAGGCCGCCGATGCCCAGACCGCGACGTTGGCCAATGGTGTAGTGGATCACACCGTTATGGGTGCCGCGTACGCGACCTTCCTGATCGACGATCTCGCCGGGCTCCGCCGCGCCGGGGCGCAGTTTTTCGATCACCGAGGCGTAGTTGCCATCGGGCACAAAGCAAATGTCCTGACTGTCGGGTTTGTCCGCGACACTCAGCCCGTATTTCGCTGCCAATTTACGGGTCGCGTCTTTTGAGGGCAGGTGGCCGAGCGGAAAGCGCAAGAAATCGAGCTGTTCTGGCGTTGTCGAAAACAGGAAATAGGACTGATCGCGCGCCGCATCCGTGGCCGAATGCAATTCGGGGCCGTTCGCCCCCATGACGCGTTGAATATAGTGGCCTGTCGCCATGCAGTCGGCATCGAGGTCCTTGGCGGTTTCCAGCAGGTCCTTGAATTTCACGCGTTCGTTGCAGCGAATGCAGGGCACCGGCGTGGCCCCCGCGAGATAGCTGTCGGCGAATTCGTCGATCACGGCGTCTTTGAAAATGTTTTCGTAGTCGAGCACATAGTGGGGGAAACCCATTTCCTCGGACACACGGCGGGCATCGTGGATATCGATCCCTGCACAGCATGCGCCTTTTTTCGCCAAGGCAGCACCGTGGTCGTAGAGCTGCAGCGTGACGCCAACGACATCATAGCCTTCTTCGGCCAATTGTGCGGCCACGACCGAGCTGTCCACACCACCGGACATCGCAACCACTACACGTGTTTGCGACGGGGGTTTGGCAAAGCCAAGTGAGTTCAACGGGTGTGTGCCGTCGTGAGCCATGAACAAAACCTTTCTGGAGTATGTGCGGAATATAGGAAAATGCCATCTACTCTCAAGGGGGAGTTTCATTTGCCATTAAGAGGAATCCCGCACAACGGGGGTGTAATTTCATTGTGAGAGGTGGAAAAGATGTTTTTGAAAAAGGTTGATGGGCCCAGAGCCGTGGTTCTTCCTGATGGTACAATCATGACGCGCGCGGATTTACCGCCCACAAATACCCGTCGTTGGGTGGCGTCGCGAAAGGCTGCAATTGTAAAGGGTGTCGCCTACGGATTGATTCCTCTGACCGAGGCGTTGAAGACCTATGGGTTGTCCGAAGAGGAATTTAATTCCTGGCGAAATGCGATTCAGGCGCACGGTGAAACGGCTCTAAAGGCAACAGCGGTACAAAAATATAGACAACTTTAAGTTGTGTAGGGTATTCCTTAGTTTCTGGTAACGTGTGATTAACCATTTTTGGCCATCGTCGAGGCAGATTTGAACACACGGTGAACGCGTAGTGTATTGAGCCAAGGAGAGACGGGTCATGAGAATTTTGCTGGTCGAAGACGATCCCACGACATCAAAGAGCATCGAGTTGATGCTGTCCCACGCCAACCTGAATGTCTATACAACGGACCTTGGCGAGGAGGGGATCGATCTGGCCAAGCTCTATGATTATGACTTGATCCTTCTCGACCTCGGTCTGCCCGACATGCACGGCCACGAGGTCCTGCGCCAGTTGCGTCTGGCCCGTGTAGATACGCCAATCCTGATCCTTTCAGGCGCGGACGATACAGAGAACAAAATTAAGGGCTTTGGTTTTGGTGCCGACGATTACCTGACCAAACCGTTCCACCGCGAAGAGTTGGTGGCCCGTATCCACGCAATCATTCGCCGCTCCAAAGGCCATTCTCAGTCGGTCATCAAAACCGGCAAGATCGAGGTTAACCTTGATGCCAAAACGGTGGCCTCCGGCAGCGTTCCGGTTCACCTGACCGGTAAAGAGTACCAGATGCTCGAACTCCTATCGCTTCGCAAAGGCACCACGCTTACCAAAGAGATGTTCCTTAACCATCTCTATGGCGGCATGGACGAGCCTGAATTGAAGATCATCGACGTATTCATCTGTAAACTTCGCAAGAAACTCGCGAATGCGACGGCTGGTGACAATTACATCGAAACGGTTTGGGGGCGTGGATATGTGCTGCGCGATCCCGAAACGACGAGCGGAACAGACCAACAGATTGCCGTCGGGGCCTAACCACGCCCTGTGAGACAATGTGGCGAAGCACCGGCGTGCTTCGCCCACCGAATTACCGATCTCTTTCGTTCTCCCTATGGACCTCCTCGAAACCCGCGCCTAAACCTTGGGTGCTGGTGTGAAACGGGGAGGTCGCATAATGTCTGGCGATAAGCCCATCGAAAAGATGAGTGAAGAAGAAGCCCGCTCGGAACTCGCGCGGCTCGCGCAGATAATCTCCAACGCCAACACCGCATACCACGGTGACGACGCTCCCGTGATGAGCGACGCCGACTTTGACGCTCTCAGACGTCGCAACGCCGATTTGGAAACACGTTTTCCCGAACTTGTGCGCAAAGACAGCCCGTCACAGCAAGTCGGTGCTCCGGCATCTGCAGGCTTTGGTAAGATCAAGCACGCCGTGCGGATGATGTCTCTGTCCAACGCGTTTGATGATAACGACGTGCGTGAATTCGACACCTCTATCCGCAAATACCTCGGCGTGTCCGATCCTGTCGCCTATACGGGCGAACCCAAAATTGACGGACTTTCGCTTTCTCTGCGTTACGAAGAGGGCCAACTGGTCTATGCGGCCACGCGCGGTGACGGTGAGACAGGTGAAAATGTCACATCCAATGCCCGAACGATCGACGACATCCCAACCGTGATCGAGCCCGCGCCGGACGTTTTGGAGGTCCGTGGCGAAGTTTACATGAGCCATGCGGATTTCGATGCCCTAAACGCCCGACAAGAATCCCGCGGGGGCAAAACTTTCGCCAACCCGCGCAATGCGGCAGCTGGGTCCCTGCGCCAACTTGATGCGGAAATTACCCGATCACGGCCACTGAAATTCTTTGCCTATGCTTGGGGCGAGGTATCAGAACCCCTCGCGCAGACCCAATCCGAGGCCATTCGCAGGCTGGCCCGGTTGGGTTTCAAGACCAATCCACTGACCCGACGCTTCGATGATCTCGAGTCCCTTCTTGACCATTTCCGCGCCATCGAACTTCAACGTGCGACCCTCGGCTACGATATCGATGGCGTCGTGTACAAAGTTGACGACCTCGATTTCCAGCGTCGGTTGGGGTTTCGCTCGACAACGCCGCGTTGGGCTATTGCACATAAATTTCCAGCTGAATTGGCGTGGACGCGTCTGGAAGCAATCGACATTCAGGTCGGTCGCACTGGGGCGCTGTCACCCGTCGGCCGGCTGCATCCGGTCACGGTAGGTGGTGTCGTTGTGTCGAACGCAACATTGCACAACGAAGATTACATTGCGGGTCTGGACAGCAACGGCGATGAAATCCGCGATGGCAAAGACATACGTGTTGGCGACTGGGTGCAGGTTTATCGTGCGGGCGACGTGATCCCCAAGATCGCCGATGTCGACCTCGCAAAGCGCCCCAAGGACTCCGAACCTTTCGTTTTCCCGACCATATGTCCCGAATGCGGCTCCGAGGCGATCCGCGACGAAGGGGACGCCGTCCGCCGATGCACGGGCGGGTTGATTTGTCCGGCCCAAGCAGTTGAAAAACTTAAACATTTTGTGTCGCGCGCGGCATTCGATATTGAAGGGCTGGGCGCAAAGCAGGTCGAACAGTTCTATGCGGACGGTTGGGTCCGCGAACCCGCCGACATTTTTGAATTGTATGGCCGTTACGGCCAAGGGCTGCGCCAACTGAAAAACCGCGAAGGATGGGGCGAAAAATCGGCCACGAACCTGTTTGCGGCGATTGACGAAAAGCGCCGGATTTCTCTGTCCCGTTTAATATTTGCGCTCGGTATACGCCATGTCGGAGAGAGTTCGGCATCGCTCCTGGCAACCCATTTCGGCGACTGGGGCAGTTTTCAAAATGCAATTCTATCCGCACAGGTCGGAGAGGGCGCCGCATGGGACGATCTGTTGTCGATCGACGGTGTTGGGGCGGTGATGGCGACATCCTTGATCATGACATTTCATCAGCCCGCCGAACGTGACTCCATCAATCGGTTGATTGCGCATCTGGACATCGTCGATGCTGCGCCGCCTGCGTCGGATAGCCCGGTTAGTGGAAAAACGGTCGTTTTCACGGGCACACTGGAAAAGATGACGCGCGCCGAAGCGAAAGCACGCGCCGAAGCGCTTGGTGCAAAGGTGTCGGGCTCCATTTCTGCGAAAACCGATATCCTGATTGCGGGACCTGGTGCGGGGTCCAAGGCCAAGAAAGCCGCGGAGCTCGGCATCGAAATCATTGATGAAGATGCGTGGCTCGACCTCATCGGTGACACATGAGTGCGGGCCGCCCAGCCAAATTGTTCCCCCTTTTTGCAGGTCTTGAAAGCCTGCCCGGGGTTGGTCCCAAAACGGCCAAATCGTTTTCCGGCCTGTCAGTTGTGCGCCCGCGCGATCTGCTATTCACCCTTCCTCATTCTGTGATCGACCGGCGTCGCCGCGACAGTGTCACTGAGGTCCCGGCCGGTGAAGTTGTCACCGTGGTCGCCAAGGTTCTGCGTCATCAACTGCCGCGCCGCAAAGGGTTGCCGCATCGCGTTTTCCTCGAAGATGCCGCGACGACTTTTCAGGTCGTGTTTTTCCGTGGCGCAAGCGACTGGATCGAAAAACAACTACCGGTTGGTGTAAAACGACTGGTGTCGGGAAAGACGGAGCTTTTTGATGGCCAGATACAGATGCCGCACCCGGATCACATTCTTGATCCCGCGGCCAGCGACGACCTGCCAATGTTCGAGCCTGTCTATCCGCTAACTGCGGGTGTGACGCAAAAAACCGTCGCCAAAGCTGCGCGTGCGGCGATTGATCTGTTGCCCGATCTGCCGGAATGGATTGATCCGGGGCTGCGCGCGCGAGAAGGATGGCCGAGTTTTGCAGAGGCGCTCAAGGCGGCGCATGCGCCTCTTTCAACCAACGAGGTGACGCCGGTTTCACCGGCCCGCCAACGCCTCGCCTATGATGAATTGTTTGCCCATCAGGTCACTTTGGCTTTGGCCCGCGCACGTGCCCGTCGTGGAAAAGGGCGGCCCACGGTTGGGAACGGGGCTTCTCGCGGCTCGGTTTTGGCTTCTCTTCCTTACCGGCCAACGGGGGCACAGGATCGCGCCATTCGTGATATTGAAAATGACATGGCAGCGCCGGTCCGGATGAACCGTTTGCTCATGGGGGATGTTGGTTCGGGCAAAACGCTTGTTGCGTTGATGGCGCTTTTGATAGCCGTCGAGGCCGGCGGGCAGGGCGCAATGATGGCCCCGACAGAGATCCTCGCGCGGCAACATTTTGACGGGCTACATCCGCTCGCACAGGCAGCAGGTGTGCGGGTTGAACTCCTGACGGGGCGGGACAAAGGTGCGGCGCGTTCGCAAAAACTCGCGGCGCTGGCGCGCGGTGACATCGACATTCTGGTCGGAACCCACGCGCTTTTTCAGCCCGAAGTCGTGTTTTGCGACCTCAGACTGGCAATTGTCGACGAACAGCACCGGTTCGGTGTCGCACAGCGGTTGGCACTCGCACAAAAGGGCAAATCAGTCGATGTTCTCGTCATGACCGCAACGCCGATTCCGCGTTCGCTTTCTTTGGCCCACTACGGCGATATGGATTTGTCGGTGCTGGATGAAAAACCGCCCGGACGCACCGCTGTTCGCACGGCGCTAAGTTCGACCGAGCGGCTCGACGAAGTTGTGGATCATCTGCGCGGTGCGGTGCAGGACGGGCGGCAGGCCTATTGGGTATGCCCGTTGGTGGAGGAAAGTGAAGTCGTCGACATGATGGCGGCCGAAGAGCGATTTAAAATGCTTCGCGCGAGCCTCGGTGAGGGACGGGTGGGTTTGTTGCACGGGCAGATGCCATCAGAGGACAAAGACGCCGTCATGGCACGGTTCGCGGCCGGAGACATCTCGGTTCTCGTGGCGACGACCGTCATCGAAGTTGGCGTGAACGTACCGAACGCGTCGATTATGGTGATCGAACGGGCCGAGCACTTCGGTCTCGCCCAGTTGCACCAACTGCGCGGGCGCGTGGGGCGGGGTGATGTCGTTTCGACCTGTTTGCTGCTTTACCAACCTCCTTTGAGTGAAAGCGGGCGACGACGCCTCGAGATCCTTCGTGAAACAGATGACGGTTTCAGGATAGCTGAAGAGGACCTCGCGATGCGGGGGGCGGGAGATGTGTTGGGGACCGCGCAGTCGGGGTTGCCGCGGTTCCGCATCGCCGATTTGGAGCGTCAGTCAGCCCTCATGGCTTTGGCGCAATCTGATGCCCGCAAATTGCTTCACGATGATCCTGATCTGAAGTCCGAGCGCGGGTTGGCCGTCCGCCTGTTCCTGTGGTTGATGGAAAAAGACGAAGCTATTCGTTTAATTTCTGTAGGTTAGACGAAAAAATTTTTCGTCGGTTACTTTTTGTTCGCTAATGTTCTCATAAAGTTCTTTACAGAGCGGAGGCAATATGAGAACAAATAGGCAACAAACATTAACCTTAACGCGCTGACGATGCGTAAGTTCATCAAGGGAATTCGATATGATCCACGATTTGAAATCCGCTCTGACACGTTCCCGTTCGACACTTGCCGAAGACATGGTCGGTGCGGTTTCCCTGCTTGTGATCCTGATCGGCGGGCTTTCTATCCCGGCAATCTTCTAACACCTGTTTCTGCCCAAGATCTGACCCACCGGCCCGGCCTTTCCCCAAGGTTTCGACTTCACCTGTTCCGTCGGGGCGATCCTCATCCCGCCCAAAACGGACCGGCAGATCGTACTTAAGCCGCCACACTTTTCAGTGTGCGCGGCTTTTTTTTGGGAATGAAGTACGCGTGGCGCAAGTTGCGCTCAGAAATTGTAGCCCATGCGCATGCCACCCCAATGACGACCCGCTACAAAAATCGGGCAGGACAGGTCCTTCATCATGACAAAGTTTCCGCCCCCCATATCGCGGCGATAGACTTGTAGAAGGAACGGTTCGGTGTTGCGTCCCGCTTTCACGCCGACGCGATCGTTGAACAGGCGACGGTTACGCGAATTGGCCGCATTCCAGTCGGGGTCTGTGCCTTGGGGCTGGGAAAACTTCGCGTTGTGTGTGGGGAGATAACCATTCGGGTCAATGGCTGCACAAAAGACGACTTTGGGATCAAAAGAGAGCATCGGCTCCTGAATTGCGGGCAGAACCTCATCCGTGAACCCGGTGAAGCGGGCGGCGTATTGTTGGGGATTGGTGCCCGAAATGGGCACGTAGTTCCGGTCAAACAGATCCTGACTGGTGATCCGCCCGGATTGGAGCGCTTCTTCGAAAACCAGGCCGGCTTGTTTGGCGGTTTCGGTCAGCGCATCGATAAAGTGGAGTTCATCGCTCGCCCCACCCAGTGCAACGCAGGTTTGGAAGATGGTCTCCGAGGTATCGATCAGTTTATCCGTGCGCTCATGAGCGGTCGTAATGCCGGCCGCCGTTTCGTTTGCGGCGCTTTCGATCTCTTTAAACGCGGGCGCGAACTGTTCAATTGCGGAGCGCACGCTTTCCGCTTCGCGTTTCATATCATGGGTGGCTTCGTGGGTCTCGCGCACGCCGAGCGCGATTTCATTCAATGCCTTGTCTGTCGCATCTGCGCTTTCAATGACATGGCCTGCATCGTCGGAGACCCCTTTGGCCTCTTCGCGCAGCTTGCAGACCCACACGGACAGGTCAGAGATGTTTTCCTCAATACCTTCGGCTGCGCGGGCGGTTTTCTGGCTAAGCTCGTTGATCGCCTCGGCGACGACGCCGAACCCGCGACCGGAATCACCTGCGCGCGCGGCCTCGATCTTGGCGTTAATGGCGAGAATGTTCACCTGACGCGCAATTTCGGCGATATGGGCATTGTTCGCTTCTACCGCGTTCAGTGAGGTGGCCACCCGTTCCATGCGTTCGGATAGGGCCTTTACCCATGTCGCGACAGAGGCGGATTTTTGGCCGCTGTTGCGCACAAAGCCGACCGATCCTTCCACCTGTTCGAGCGTGCTGTCGGTGATCTCCGTGACGGCATCGATCGCCGCGCGCACAGCCAGATTTCCGCTCGTGACGGCATGCACTGCGGTCTGGGCACGTTCGAGGACGCCAATTTGGCGAATTGATTGATGATCGACCTCGTCAAGAAAGCCGGCAATGTCGACAATTTCATACCCCAGATGACCTGCGTATTCCGCAAGGCGGGACAGTCCGTCGTCCGCAGTCGTGGCATTGTCAAAATCGGGATTGGGAATCATGCGCGTCTCCAGTTTGGCCCAGAAGATGGCGCATGGCTGTTACATCTTCGTTAAGCGCAATCTTTTTCTGCAGCCTGGGCAAAGGCTTGGTCGGCTGCGGTGATCGCGAGCAGAATGGATGCGTGGCGGTTTTTGTAGTCCCGTGCGGGCAGGAGTGCTTCAAAGCCGTCGAACGGTGCGGCGGGGACGGGGCCGTTTTCTTTGAGAAACGCCGCAAGTTCGCGTTTGGCGCGGGCAATTTGGGCGTGGGTACATCCGATGATGTTCGCGCCCACGACCGCCGCCGCTGCCTGACCAAGGGCGCATGCTTTTACGTCCTGTGCAAAGTGTTGAACGCGGTCATCTTCGATATCCATATCGACGGTCACGGTCGATCCACACAGTGGCGCCCGTTCGCGCACCGTTGCCTGAGGGGCCTCCAAGCGGCCGACATGAGGAATGTCAGCTGCGAGCGCCAGAAGGCGCGTCGAATAGAGTTTGGCGAGATCATTGGACATTTTGGTGGTCTTCCGAGCGTTGCCAATCAGGCATTTGCCCAGATAGATAGGGCAGGTCGCGCGCTTTGAAAAGGAAAACACCATGACTTTTGATCCAACGAGCCTGCGCTACAATGCCGACGGACTGATCCCTGCCATCGCGCAGGATGCAAACAGTGGCGAGGTATTGATGTTGGCGTGGATGAACGCGCAGGCCGTCGCGCGCACGTTGGACACGGGTCGCGTCACCTATTGGAGCCGGTCACGGCAGGACTATTGGGTCAAAGGGGAAACCTCGGGTCACATTCAGGAACTCGTGGATTTTCGCTATGACTGCGATGAGGATTGCATCCTCGTGACGGTTAATCAGAGCGGACCCGCCTGTCACACAAACCGACGGTCCTGTTTCTACCGTGCGGTGCGTGGCGGCGACGTTGTAGAGCTCATGACGCCAGAGGCGTGAGGACGTAGTCCGCTCTCGCTCCCGAAGGGGTCAGGCGAGGCCGACCATTTCCCTGATATCTGCCGGCGTTTTGCCCATGTCACGGTAGGTCGATAGCGCCCGCGCATCGTCACGTTTCGCGAGTCGTTTACCTGCCTCGTCGCGGATCAGGGTGTGGTGGTAATAGGCCGCTGTCGGGAACCCCATGAGAGTTTGAAGCAGGACGTGGATCGGCGTGGCTGGTGCAAGGTCCTCTCCGCGCACAACATGTGTAATCGCCTGTGCGGCATCATCGACGACCACAGAGAGGTGATAGGATGTGCCCATATCCCTCCGTGCGAGCACGACATCACCTATAGACGTGATTAGCTCACTGGAGGGGATGGAATGGTGTCCGCAATCGGGGCCGGCTTCATCCCATTCAACATGCGAAATCTCCTGTGTTGCCTTTGCGATGTCGAGCCGGAGGGCAACATCATACGGTCTGGGGCCCGTTGGAGGCTGCGTGGGGCGACAGGTTCCGGGATAGATGATGCCATCGGGCCCTTGCAGGGGGGCACCCTCCTGTGGAGCGCTGGCCGCCGCAGAAATATCGCGGCGGTTGCACGAGCAGGGGTAGAGCAGCCCCTTTTCCCAAAGCAAATCCAGAGCCCGACTGTAGGCCGCCAGGTTGTCCGATTGGCGCAGAACCGGTGTTTCCCACGTCAGCCCGAGCCACGCGAGATCATTGTAAATCTGCGCTTCCCATTGGGGCCGCGCACGCGATTGGTCAATGTCCTCGATCCGTAGGAGGAAACGACCGTTCATCGATTGTGCGAGGCGAAATGCGGTCAGAGCCGAGAAGGCATGACCCAAGTGCAGTGGACCCGTCGGTGACGGCGCAAAGCGGGTTATGCATTGCATGAGGATTGCGCCTCAAGCCATTGATTAAAGTCTACTTTGGCGCGGACTGTGTAGCCTTTGTAACGCTCTTTTCGCCCTTTTCGGCCACCGCGCAATCCTTCGAGCGGCGGGAAGAGGCCGAAGTTCACGTTCATCGGCTGGAACGTCTTGGCATCCGCACCGCCGGTGATGTGGTTGATCAGGGCACCCATCGCCGTTGTGAACGGTGGGGGCGCGAGGTCGCGGCCCATGATTGTGTGGGCAGCCATGCGTCCGGCAAGGAGCCCCATCGCCGCGCTTTCAACGTAGCCTTCCACACCGGTGACCTGACCGGCAAAGCGGATGTTCGGTTTGGAGCGTAGGCGCATATGATCATCGAGAAGTGTTGGCGAGTTGAGGAAGGTATTGCGGTGGATGCCACCGAGGCGCGCGAAAGACGCATCCTGAAGTCCGGGAATCATCTTGAAAACAGCGGTTTGTGCGCCGTACTTCATCTTTGTTTGAAAGCCGACGATGTTGTAAAGTGTGCCGAGTTTGTTGTCGCGGCGCAGTTGAACGACAGCATATGGTTTGTCGTCCGGTCGATGTTCGTTGGTCAGGCCAATCGGTTTCATCGGGCCGAACCGCAGGGTTTCGCGACCGCGTTCGGCCATGACTTCGATGGGCAAGCAACCATCAAAGTATCCGGCAGTTTCGCCTTCGTGGAACTCGGTTTTGTCGGCGGCGAGCAGGGCATCGATAAAGGCTTCGTACTGGTCCTTACTCATCGGGCAGTTGAGGTAGGCTTTTTGCTCATCCTCGGTTTCGCCTTTGTCGTAGCGCGACTGCATCCATGCGACCGACATATCAATGCTCTCGGCATAGACGATGGGCGCAATGGCATCGAAAAACGCGAGGCGATCGGTGCCGGTTTCGCGCGCGATCGCTTCGCCCAAGGCGGGCGACGTCAGGGGGCCGGTCGCGAAAATCCATTCGCCCTCATCGGGAAGTTCGGTGACTTCTTCGTAGGAGGTTTCGATATTGGGGTGGCTTTTGAGGGCCGCAGTCACGTGTTCTGCGAAGGGTTCGCGGTCCACAGCCAAGGCGCCACCCGCAGGAAGTTTGTGACGATCCGCCGAGGCCATGATCAGGCCCTTGGACGCACGCATCTCCCAATGAAGAAGGCCCACGGCGTTTTGTTCGTCATCATCCGAGCGGAACGAGTTCGAGCAAACCATTTCGCCAAAATTGCCGGTTTGGTGGGCAAAGGTGCCGACTTTGGGGCGCATTTCATGGAGAACCACGCGAACGCCGAGGTTCGCGGCCTGCCAGGCGGCTTCGGATCCGGCCATTCCGCCGCCAACGATGTGCAATTCTTTTGTCATGCGGGGGATGTAGCTTGTCCGCGCGCCAAGGGAAAGAGGGCACGCAAAAGGGCGGCACATGCGCCGCCCTCAGGTTACCATTTTGTCCGGATCAAAAGCTGATCGCGTTGGTGAACAGGTTGCCGGAAATTTTCGAAAAGCTGTCTTCCGCGCGTTTGACGACCCGACGGCTATCATAGGTGTCAAGCCGCATGGCGATCCCCACGACAGTCGCATTGTCGCCGGAATGCGGGCGAGCCTGGCCGATGCGGGCTTCGATGGATGCGTTGGGGGCGACTTCGTAGCCAAGGCCCAGAGCCACGAAAGTGACCGGGTCTTCTTCGAAGTAGCGGGCAAGGTTGGCTTTGGCGGAAATTTTGGGCGACAGATCATAGCTCATGTCGATGCCGGCCAATTTGTCACCTTCGTCCAGATCCAAGTACCCGATCGTGCCGGTGAAGGGTCCGCGATCAACGTCCAGAATGAAACCGTATTGCGTATCGACGGGATCATCGTCGTCCAGATTGCGCCAGTATCCGTAGGCGTCGACATTGTCGGTGATCGGCAGGGCGGCCGCGATGGTGTAGATACGGTCGCCACTCGAATTGGTCATGAATTCGAAACCATATTCGCCGTAGAGAAGGTTGGTTTGCGCACCCAGACCCCACAGGGTCTCACTGTCACTAAATTCATCGTCAAAGGATGCATTGATGATGCTCGCACGGGCGTAGACATCCGAAATTCCGGCAATAGATGTCCCGATCACGAGAGAAGAGGTGCTAATCTCGGCAGTCTCTTCAAACGGACCTGCGGTGAACTTTTGACGCACAAGGCCTGCGTTGAGTTCGCCGAACAGAGATCCATGCACAAATGACGCTTTGCCCGCAATGCTGAAGACATTTTCGGTGACCCCGTCACTGCTCGCTTGTGTCAGCGTTGCTTCGACCGCTGTTTTGGAGAACTCCAGAGCAACAGCTGGTGTAGTGAACAGGGCGACCGAGGCAGCGGTCAAAAGATAACGCATGGCAAATACTCTTCCGGGCAGGATTACAGATGAAACATCTTGATTCTGTTGGTCATATAGTCACAAAAGCGTCGTTTTACGTAGCGGTAGCCAGCCTCTTGCAGGCGTCCTGTGGCCGCGCGGCCACAGGATTCGCTGCTGGTTCTTAAACGTCCTCGTCAGGTTCGTCGTCCTCGCGTTCCGCAATCCACGCGACAGAGACGACTTCCTCACCTTTTCCGGTGTCAAACACCTTCACGCCACCCGCAGAGCGCGACCGGAACGATATGCCGTTGACCGGACAGCGGATGGATTGGCCTTTGGAGGTGGCAAGCATGATCTGATCATCGAGGCCGACGGGGAAGGACGCCACAAGAGCCCCACCGCGCATCGCTTTGTCCATGGCCGTCACGCCTTGGCCACCGCGGCCGCGCACCGGATAGCCATGGCTCGACGATAGTTTGCCTGTGCCACCTTTGGAGATGGTCACAATGAGTTCTTCTGCGTCGCGCATTTCCTCGAAACGTTCGATCGAGATATCGCCTGGAACGGCGTCTTCGTCGTCATCGGTTCCATCAACCTCGTCCGCGCCAGCCATCTGGCGACGCATTTTGAGGTAAGCGGCCCGCTCGGACGGCTCGGAGTCAAAATGGCGGATCACGGACATCGACACGACTTCGTCGCCTTCATTCACCAGTTTGATCCCGCGAACACCGGTGGAAGAGCGCGAGTTGAACACCCGCACGTCGGTGACAGGGAAACGGATCGCACGACCCGAAGAGGTCACGAGCATGACGTCGTCGTTTTCGTCACAGATGCGCGCGTTGATGAGGCGGGTGCCTTCATCGTCGCCTTCAAACTTCATCGCGATTTTGCCGTTCGACTTCACATTGGTGAAATCCGACAGGCGGTTGCGGCGCACAGAACCCTTGGACGTCGCAAAGATCACCTGCAGATCGTCCCAATCAATCTCGGCCCTGTCCACAGGCATGATCGCCGCGATGCCGACGCCGGTGGGGATCGGGAGAATGTTGACGATGGGCTTACCCTTCGCCGTGCGCCCACCAAGTGGCAGGCGATAGGTTTTGAGTTTGTAGGCCATGCCGTCGTCGGTGAAGAACAACAGCTGGGTGTGAGTATTCGCCACAAAGAGCGTGGTGATAACGTCTTCGTCCTTGGTGGCCATCCCCGACAGGCCTTTGCCGCCGCGTTTCTGGGCGCGGTAGTCGGCAAGTGGTGTGCGTTTGGCCCAACCGGAGGCGGTGATGGTGACCACCATGTCCTCTTTTTCGATCAGGTCCTCATCGTCCATATCGCCGGACCAATCCACGATCTCTGTGCGACGGGGAACTGCAAAAAGGTCTTTTACCTCTTTGAGTTCATTGGAGATAATTTCCATGATGCGCGCGCGCGAAGACAGGATGTCGAGGTAGTCTTTGATTTTCGCCGCGAGTTCCTGCAACTCGTCCGTGACTTCCTTTACGCCGATCTGTGTGAGGCGCTGAAGGCGGAGTTCGAGAATGGCGCGTGCCTGAACTTCCGACAGGTTGTAGGTGCCGTCTTCGTTCACCGTGTGGCTCGGATCGTCGACTAGTTTGATGTATCCGGCGATATCGGCAGCCGGCCAGCGGCGCGTCATGAGCTTTTCACGCGCTTCGGCGGCATCTGCGGAGGAGCGGATCGTGGCGACAACTTCGTCCACGTTTGTGACCGCTACGGCCAGACCACAGAGGATATGCGCGCGGTCGCGGGCCTTGTTGAGTTCAAAGGCGGTGCGACGGCTTACAACTTCCTCACGGAAGGTGATGAAATGTTCAAGGAATTCGCGCAGCGTGAGCTGTTCGGGTTTTCCGCCGTTGAGCGCCAGCATGTTACAGCCAAAAGACGTCTGCATCGGTGTAAAGCGGTAGAGTTGGTTCAGAACCACTTCAGGTGTCGCGTCGCGTTTCAGTTCCACAACGACGCGGACGCCATCACGGTCACTTTCGTCCTGAACGTGCGAAATGCCTTCGATCTTTTTCTCGCGAACCTGCTCGGCGATCTTTTCGATCATCGACGCCTTGTTCACCTGATAGGGAATGTCATCGACCACGATGGCGTAGCGATCCTTGCGGATCTCTTCGACACGGGTTTTGGCGCGGATAATGACAGAACCGCGGCCTTCCAGGTAGGCTTTGCGTGCGCCGGCCCGACCGAGGATCATCGCACCGGTGGGAAAGTCCGGGGCCGGGATGATTTCCATCAACCGTTCGGTCGAGGTGTCAGGGTCATCGATCAGTGTGAGGGTCGCATCGATGACTTCGCCGAGGTTGTGGGGCGGGATGTTTGTGGCCATGCCGACCGCGATACCGCCAGCGCCGTTGACCAGCATGTTGGGGTAACGGGCGGGCAGGACTGTGGGTTCGCTGTCCTTACCGTCGTAGTTCAACGCAAAATCGACAGTGTCCTTGTCGATATCTGCCAAAAGGAAGGAGGCGGATTTCGCCATCCGCACCTCGGTATAGCGCATGGCCGCGGCCTGATCGCCGTCCATCGAGCCAAAGTTGCCTTGTCCGTCGAGCAGGGGTAGCGACATCGAAAACGGCTGCGCCATCCGCACCAAGGCGTCGTAGATCGCGCTGTCGCCGTGGGGGTGGTATTTACCCATAGTGTCACCGACGGGGCGCGCGGATTTCAGGTAGGATTTGTCGTGCGTGTTGCCCATTTTGTGCATGGCAAACAGAATGCGCCGGTGCACAGGTTTCAGGCCGTCACGCAGGTCCGGAATTGCACGCGAAACAATCACGCTCATCGCATAGTCGAGGTAGGAGGATTTCATCTCCTCTGTGATGGAGATCTTCGGTCCATCCCAAGCCATCGGTACGCGCTTGATTTCTTCTGGGTTTTCAGGGGTTTCGGGTGTGTCGCTCACGTTGTCCGCCTGTTCTTGTCCGCCGCCGCTCTGGCGTGCTGTATCTTGTTGTCAGGCAGTCTACCTCATACGGGATATGGGGTGCAATGGTGGATCGGGGTAGGCATTGGCAGCCACGATGCTCAATTGATAACATACTGTTTTTATTGACAGTTAACGAATTTGGCGCAGGCTGTACGCAGGGGAGGCTCGTATCTGGCGAAAAGCCGGTCACCAATTAGGAGAAACGTATATGCAAAAGGACATGAGCGAGACGGAGCTGATGCTCACAGGATACGGCCTGACTTTGGCCGAATTTACCTATCGACTGCCTGATTTTCAAAGCGTCCTGAACACCTACACGTGGCAGGATTACGATCTCGCGCCTGATTATCCCCGCCTATTCAAATTCATCGAGTTCTGGCAGGAGAATATCGAAGGTCCCTTGCATCACGTGCGCTTCACCCATCGCAAACTCATCTCTCCGGGTGAATGGCGCAACTGTGTGGGTGAATTCACCGTTCACTAGGCCGGTCAGATAGGGCGGTTGGTGTCACTTGGCCAAGATTTCAGATCAGGCCGATTTGCGCCATGCCATGATCCACAGGACCGCAAAACCCGCGGAAAAGAGGAAGTTGTAGGACGCCATCGACAGGCCAAACAGTTGCCACACGACGTCATCACACATGACGATCGCTTCGGCACCCGCAGAGGGCAACAACGCGTCGCCTGCCAAACTGCCTAGGTTCGATCCCGAGGAGGTACATGAGGTCGGGCCTTCCCACCAATCGCGCTCCACGCCCGTGTGGTAGAGACCGAGACCGGATGTGATTGCCGCTGCGATCGCGCCCAATGGCAAAAGCCAGTGTTTGCGCCACATCACGAAGAGGGCGCCGATCAAGATGGCGGCGGCATGGGGCCATCTTTGCCACAGGCACATTGCGCAGGGGGCGAAACCGATCGCTTGGAACAGGAACGCGCCGAGCAGCAGAGCGAGGGAGCCACTTGTGGCCAGCAGGGCGAGGTTCAGGCGCGAGAGTTTATCGATCATAGGTATTTCACGGCCACAAAGCCGCCCACCAAAAGGATTATGAATGCGGTAAAGACGAGACCGAGCCGTCGTTCGATGAAATCACGGATCGGGTCACCAAATTTCCAAAGCAGCGCCGCGACCACAAAGAAACGGAATGCGCGCGCCACGAGGGACGCCACGGCAAAGACCGGCAAGGAAAGCGACGTCGCACCTGAGAGTATGGTGATGACTTTGTAGGGAAATGGCGTCACGCCCGCGATCAGGACCGCCCATGCGCCCCATTCATTGTATTTCACCGCGAATTCGTCGAAATATGCATCCTTGCCGTAGAATTCGAGGACCGGACGGCCAATGGTTTCAAAGGCGCCGTAGCCGATCCAATATCCAAGAAATCCGCCGAGGACAGAAGAGATCGTCGCGACGGAGGCAATGAGAAAAGCGGATTTCGGGCGCGCCACGATCAGCGGGATCATCAGGATGTCTGGCGGGATCGGAAAGACCGAGCTTTCAATAAAGGCGACAAACGCGAGGGCCCAAAGGGCGCGCGGGTGTTCGGCCAAAGACATTGTCCACTGGTAGAGTCGCCTGATCATGTTCCGACCTTCTTTTGGTTGGCCCTATAGGCCCCAATGCCTGCAAGCGGGTCAAGCCGATAGGCGCTCTTTTTCGCTTGGGTTTGCACCGGTTGCCGCTATTGTGAAGCCGATTTTTTTACCTGGGAGGCCGAAGCATGAAGTGGCAGGGTCGGCGCGGTTCGCGCAACATTGAAGACCGCAGACGGATGTCCGGCGGGGCGCGCGCGGGGGGAATCGGCGGGCTCGGTTTGGTCGCTGTCGTTGTTATCGGGCTATTTTTGGGTGTGGATGTCTCTCCCTTCCTGCAAGGGGCAGGTGGCGTTCAACAAGGGGGGTCTTCGACGATCACCGCGGCCGACGAGGAGCGGGCGCAGTTCGTCTCCGTGGTGCTCGCTGACACCGAAGAAATCTGGACCGACATTTTTGCCCGTCAGGTAGGACAGCCCTACGATCCAGCGACGCTGGTTCTGTTCAAAGGCGTCACACAGAGTCCCTGTGGCGGTGCATCCGGTGCCACCGGACCGTTTTACTGCCCGGGCGATCAAAAGGCCTACCTCGATACGGATTTCTTTGTGACCATGCAGCGCAAACTGGGCGCGGGCGGCGATTTCGCGGCGGCCTATGTGGTTGCCCATGAGATCGCGCATCACGTGCAGAACGAGTTGGGTATCCTAGGTCAGGCAAACCAGATACGGGCGCAAACCAGCGAGGCGCAGTCGAATGCAATTTCCGTGCGCATCGAGCTTCAGGCAGATTGCTACTCAGGCATTTGGGCACGCCATGTCGGTGACCGGTTTGGCGCCTTGGAGCAAGGTGATATCGCCGAGGCGATGAATGCCGCGCGCCAGATCGGGGATGATACGCTGCAAAGCAATGCCGGTCGGGTCCCGCAGCCCCATACCTTTACCCACGGGACGTCGCAGCAGCGCCAGACGTGGTTCGCAACAGGGTATGAAAGCGGTGATATCCGCGCCTGTGACACCTTCTCTGCCAACGCTCTGTAAAGGGTATTCCGGACCATCGAATTTGGATCGCGTCGGGGCAGGGCGATGGATCAACTGGCGTAAATTGTGACGATAAATCAGGTGAAATGATAATCCCACTTTACGCCGCCTGCGCGAGCGGCTAAACCGCCGCAACCTTAGCCCGTGTGGTGGAATTGGTAGACACAGGGGATTCAAAATCCCCCGCTGTAACAGGCTTGCCGGTTCGAGTCCGGCCACGGGTACCACCTAATCTCATCTGCACAAAACGCGCAGAATGCGCGGTGATTGTCAGGCAAATCCGATGATTCTCTCAATCGTCGCATGACGTTGGGTCAATTCGCCTCTCCATCCAGACATTGTGGATATTCAGGAAACGCCTGCCATCTCTCCGGGGCAGCGGGCACTTTTTTTCGTCACAATTTGTGCCCAGGGTAAACGCGGGGATTTTGTCTACATCGCAGATCAATTCCTCCAGCGATCTCAAACTGTTCCTGACATGGAAACAAAAAACTGTTCGCGGATCGGGATTGTCCAGATTTTGCCACAATTGCCGAATCCCGTCCTGAGACGCCTGCAAAACGTGGCACAAATGTGACTTGGACGCTTGGGCGACAACGTATAAATCAAATGGACCAAAGCGGTGTGACCGGGCGGGGGGCTCGGTCGTTGTAAGATTGTGAGTAACCGCCTTTGTCAGGGCGCATTTTTTTAGACGGGTTCGAGTATGGCTACGTTCAACGGCGATAGTTCCGACAACACAATTAACGGTACCCAATCCGCAGACACGATCTACGGAAATGGCGGCAACGACACGCTCGACGGGCATGGTGGCGATGACACCATTCACGGCGGAAGCGGTAACGACAAGATCTATGGCGGCTCCGGGAACGACAGGCTGTACGGCGACGATGGCGCGGACGACATCTATGGTGAGTCGGGAAACGACGTCATTTACGGCGGCGAAGACGATGATGCGATCTACGGTGGTGACGGGGTAGACACCATCTATGGCGATGGCGGAAACGACTTTATCGATGGCGGTGCCGATACCGACACCATCAATGGTGGCGAAGGCAATGACACCATCTCCGGGGGCGATGGAAACGATGTCCTCTACGGTGATGGTGGCAGTGATGTGATCAATGGCGATGGTGGCAACGACACTCTTTACGGTGGCGAAGGCGACGACACGATAACGGGCGGTGACGGCGCCGACACCATTTACGGTGACAACGGCAACGACATCATTGACGCCGGAGCGGGCAACGACACGGTCTACGGCGGCGCCGGTAATGACACGATCACAGCCGGTGACGGATACGACAATATCTACGGCGGTGATGGGAACGACATCATCTACGGGGGCGGCGAAAATGATTATCTGCGCGGCGAAAATGATGCCGACACATTTATCATCAATACGCTCGGTGCGACGACGTCCTACAACGTCACCGTCGATGGCGGCTCCGGCGGTGTCGACGATGATAAATTGGATTTACGGTGGCTGATCCAGAACGGATTTGATGTTACCCATCAGGTTTTGAACCCTGAAAACAATGGTCAGGCCGGATTCAATGGTCAGGTGACGCTGACCCATGCGGTGTCTGGCGAACAGGTCAACGTCAACTTCCACGATATCGAAAAACTGGTCATTTGTTTCACGCCAGGCACGGCTATTGCGACCCCCAAAGGCGAATTGCCGGTCGAGATGCTGCGTGTGGGTGACAAAGTCTTCACGCGGGACAACGGCGCGCAAGAGATTAAGTGGGTCGGGCGTCGCAATCTGTCGGCACGCGAACTAGAGCGTCAAAAATCACTGATGCCGGTGTTGATCGAGAAGGGGGCTCTCGGGGACGGGTTGCCGGAGCGTGATCTGATGGTGTCCCCGCAGCATCGCATCCTTCTGACCTCTGAACGGGCGGCACTGTTTTTTGACGAAAGCGAAGTCATCACCCCTGCGAAGCATCTCGTCGGGCTGCCGGGTATCTCGCGCGTCAAACCGTTGGAGACCTCATACATCCATTTCCTGTGCGATAATCATGAGATCGTGCTGTCGAACGGATCATGGTCGGAAAGCTTCCAGCCGGGTGCAAATTCTATCGGTGGGCTTCAGGATGATGCGCGCGACGAATTGTTCCGTTTGTTTCCCGAGTTGGCAACGCAATCGGGTCTCAAAGGCTATGGTGCAGCGCGTCGGTCTTTGAAGAAACACGAAACCCAGATTCTCGTAAGTGCCTGACGTCACATCCGACGATGTGCAGTGACTAGAGCCTGTGCCAGTCCTGCGGTGTGTCAACGTCCCACGTCGCAGCATTGGATGGCAGCGTAAGGCGTTTGATTGCCTGACGTGAGACCACGTCGCGCGCGCCGTGATCGCCAGATATCTGTGCAATCTCAGGCAGGATAGAGGCCGGGATAATAACGGGGTGACCGTCCTGGAGGTCTTCGGAAGTGGCCCGCACGATCCATTGGCCATCGAAGGTTTTGAACAGATCAACGAGCTGGCTCACGTGGTCCGCGGTGACAAAGGGCATGTCGGCCAGCATCACCAAAAGCCCGTTATAACCGTGCGCCCTCTGTGCGAGGGCTTTGAGCGTATCCGAAAAATCGGTCCCCTCGACGTGCACGATTTGTGCAGCCTCGCCGACCGCCTCGCGGCGAGCGGGTTCATAGGGGGAGCCAAGTGGGGGAAGCGCGACAAGGGTGTCCATGCCCCGCACGGCGCTCAAGGTCCGTGCGAGAAGTGGTTCGGGGGCTTGCAGGTTTGGCGGGGTGGATAGTTTATCGAACCCCATGCGAGACGACTTGCCCGCCGCGCATATCCCCGCCAAAATCCGCATGCATTTACCTCTCCGGCAATAGCCCTCTCGGGCTGAACCTCAGGACCAACAACAAGATTAGTCCCATGGTCAGGTTTCTCATATAGGCGACCCTGCTGAGCAGGCCCTCCTTGATCGGGTGACCATCATCCAAACCGATCGTCACTACATCAATGAGCCATGCGCCGATTGGTTCCACTTCGACCCAAAGAAACCAGATCAACATGCCACCGAGAACCGCGCCCCAGTTGTTGCCCGATCCGCCCACGATCACCATTACCCAGATCAGGAAAGTGAAGCGGAGCGGTTGGTAGGAGCCGGGGGTCAGCTGACCGTCGAGCGTGGTCATCATCGCACCTGCAAGGCCACAGATGGCGGCCCCGAGGACGAAGATTTGCAGATGGCGGCCGGTGACATCTTTGCCCATGGCCTCTGCGGAGACTTCGTTGTCGCGGATGGCGCGCATCATGCGACCCCAAGGGCTGTTGAGCGCGAGTTGCATCAGCGTCACGAGGATGATGATCACGGCGCCAAAGAGCGCGGCATAGAGGAGTTTGACCACAACGGAGGAGGCAGTGACCGGATCGGCGCCAATGCTTTCCATCCACGACAGGAAAACCGGATTGGTCTGAAGGTCGATTTCATAGGGCACGGGGCGGGGCAGGCCGTTGACGTTTTTCACGCCACGGGTGAGCCAGCCTTCGTTTTTCAGCGCCGCCACAATGATTTCCGCAATTCCGAGCGTCGCAATAGCGAGGTAGTCCGAGCGCAGACCAAGAGCGGTCTTCGCAATGATCCAGCCTGCACCTGCCGCAAACAACGCGCCGACTGGCCAGGACAGCAGCACGGGCAAACCTGCACCGCCAAGATAGCCGGTAACGGATGGGTCAATCGCCTCGATCGCTTCAACGGCATCATCGAAAAGCCAGCGGAAGAGGAAGAACCCCGCGACGATCCACGCCGCCACGATTAGGCCACGCAGGCGTCCCTTTGGCAGGCGCGGATAGGCGACGACGGCAGCGGCAATCGCAAAGACGCCGATGGCCAAAGCAAACAGGACCTTCATGCCGCCGGCTTCCCATGCGGGGCCGACAGGGGAGACGGATGTGAGAACCACGGCAAGGCCGCCGAGGGCGACAAAGCCCATGACCCCGACGTTGAACAGACCCGCATAGCCCCACTGGAGGTTCACGCCGAGTGCCATGATGGCGGAAATCAATCCGAAGTTAAGAATGAACAGGGCTGTGTTCCATGACTGGATCAGGCCGACGCCGATAATCAGCAGCGCCATCAGAGCGAAATAGAGAGGTGTACGACCCGTCATACCGATTTCCCCTTGAAGAGACCCGTGGGCTTAAACAGCAACACGATAATGAGAATGGCGAAGGAAACGGCGAATTTGTAATCCGTCGACAGCAGCTGGACCAGACCATCCGGGCTCCACCCTTCGGGACCGATGTAGCCCACCACTTTCTTGAACGCGTAGGTGAGTGTGACCTCGGAAAAAGCCACAACAAAACCACCCGCAATCGCGCCGATCGGGCTGCCCAATCCACCGACAATTGCGGAGGCGAAGATCGGGAGGAGAAGGTGGACGTAGACGATGGGCTGGAACTTTTTGTCGAGGCCATAGAGCGTTCCCGCCACGGCGGCGAGCGCGGCCACGATCAGCCATGTGACCATCACGACCCGCTCAGGGTTGATGCCCGAGAGCAGGGCGAGATCTTCGTTGTCCGAATAGGCGCGCATGCTTTTGCCCGTCCGTGTCCGGTTCAGGAACCAGAACAGGATGGCGACCACGATGACAGCGGTGATCACGGTGAGGGCCTGCGTGGTACGGATGGCGAGGCCTTCACTCAGGCCGGACCAAGCCTTGAACTCGGGCGCGGTGAAGAGAAAGCGTTCGCCATCCGCAAACTGGCGGTCATCGGTGCCCACGAACATGCGTGTGAGGCCGTTCAGGATGAACATGACGCCCATCGACACAATCACCAACATAACCGGCGCGGCTTTCACGCGGCGGTAGAATTTATAGACGACCCTGTCCGTGGCCAGCACGAGGGCGGCTGTCGCGAGAATTGCGAAGGGAAGCGCGAGCAGGGCGGTTGGCAGGGGGCCGAGAGACAGCCCCGCCGATTGAAACAGCCCCGTTAGAAGCACCGATACCATCGCGCCGAAGGCCATGGTTTCCCCATGCGCAAAATTCGAGAACCGCAGGATGCCGTAAATCAATGTCACGCCGAGCGCGCCAAGTGCCAGCTGCGCGCCATAGGCGGTCGCGGGCACCAGAACGTAGTTTGAAAACGCCACAAAGGCGTTGAGGAGGTCCGTCATTGTTCTGTCACCTCACAGGAACCTTCGTAGTAGAGCGCCATATCTTCCTGACGCATGTGGATCGAATAGCGTGCGCGTCCGTCGGCTATTGTCATCAGACGCTGAGTTGCGTCCCCGTTGAACGCAACGAAACCGGTCAGCGGGGCGCCGGGAGTGCCATCGGTGATGGGCGCGGCTTTGAAGTCGCCGGACAAGTCACTGACGAAGACCGTGAATGGGTCCATCTCAGCCGCTTCAGGGGTCGCTCGGTAGTCAACCGACATTGCATAATCGGTGGCCTCGCAGGCCTCGGTGTCGATGCATTCGGTCGTGAATGTGCACGACAGTTGTTGCAGGCTCTGGACCTCATCCGCGGCACTCGCGGGGAACGCTGCGCAGACTAGGGCAAGGGCCGACATGGTCGTTTTATATGTCGCCATACCTCAGCCCCCCAAGAACGTGCGGCGCACGTCCGGATCGTCCAAAAGCGCCTGTCCGGTATCCGTATAGGCGTTGCGTCCTTGCACGAGGACATAGCCTTTGTCCGCGATTTCAAGAGCTTGGCGCGCGTTCTGTTCAACCATCAGGATCGAGATGCCGGATCTGGCAACCTCGATGATGCGGTCGAATAACTCGCCCATCACGATGGGAGAAACGCCTGCTGTAGGCTCGTCGAGCATCAGGAGTTTCGGTCGCGTCATCAGCGCACGTCCAACTGCGACCTGTTGACGTTGTCCGCCAGATAGTTCGCCCGCGTTCTGGTGACGTTTCTCGCGCACGGCCGGAAACAACTCGTAGACCTGTTCCATGGTCTCGGCGATTTCCGCATCGGTGCGGGTAAACGCGCCCATTTCCAAATTCTCTTCGACGGACATGGTCGGGAAAATGTTGTGGGTCTGCGGGACAAAGCCCATGCCTTTGTGGACACGTTCCTGAGGCGACAGTGCGGTGATGTCGTCGCCATCAATCGTCACGGTCCCTTTGCGCAGGTTCAACATGCCGAATACCGCCTTCATCGCGGTGGATTTGCCAGCACCGTTCGGGCCGACGATCACGGCAATCTCGCCGCGTTCCACCGTGATCGAACAGTCGTGCAGAATATCCGCCCCACCGTAGCCGCCGGTCATATGGGTGGCTGAAAGGAAACTCATTGCGCGGTCTCCTTTTTGGGTTTGTTTTTCAAACCGGTGCCCAAATAGGCCTCGATCACCTGTTCGTTCTTCATGATTTCGCTGGCACCGCCTTCGGCGAGGACTTTGCCCTCTGCCATGACAATCACCGGATCGCAGAGCTGTTTGATGAAATCCATGTCGTGTTCGATCATGCAGAAGGTGTACCCGCGCTCTTCGTTCAGGCGTTTGATCGCATCGCCAATGGTGTAGAGCAGGGTGCGGTTCACACCTGCGCCGACCTCGTCGAGGAAGACCATTTTCGCGTCGACCATCATGGTACGGCCAAGTTCGAGCAGCTTCTTTTGACCGCCCGAAATATTGCCGGCTTTCTCGTCGGCGATATGTGTAATCGTAAGGAATTCAAGAACTTCGTCGGCTTTCTTCGCCAAAGCGCGTTCTTCGAGGGCAATCTGTTTGCGCCCGAACCATGCGTTCCAAAGCGTCTCACCGGATTGGTCCGAGGGGACCATCATCAGGTTTTCGCGAACGGTCATGGTGGAAAACTCATGCGCAATCTGGAAGGTGCGCAATAGACCCATATGAAACAGTTCATGTGGTTTAAGGCCGGTGATGTCCGTGCCGTCGAACATAACCTGTCCGCTGGTTGGGGTAAGAACCCCTGCGATACAGTTGAAAAGCGACGTTTTTCCCGCCCCGTTCGGTCCGATCAACCCTGTGATCGATCCCTTTTCGATGGTCAGGCTTGCCCCGTCCACCGCGCGGAAACCGCCGAAATGCATGTGCAAATCACGCACTTCGATCATAGCTTCACCCCTTTTTGTCCCGCCACGTACCCAAACTTAGGGGGCGGCCATTTTTTGTCGTTGAAAATGCAGACCGGCGCGACGAATGCCGCGCCGGTTACAATGTGTTTAAAGCTTAGCGGTAGCCAACCGTGGTGATCTTGCCGTCTTTGACAACGATTTCACGGTAGGAACCAGCGGCTTCACCGGGCTCGATCAACTCGACTGCCGAACCACCGACGTAGTCGACGTCACCGCCGGCTGCGAGAATTTCCAGAGCTTTGCCGATTTCACCGGGCATGATCAGCTCGCCAGGGGCGTTTGCGACCGAGTAGACGAAGTCTTTGTAGACCTGCGGATCGGTGGAACCTGCGGCCTGCATGGCGAGAACCATCAATGCGCCTGCGTCATAGGATTCAGGTGCGTAGGGTGCGGTGCCGTTGTAGCCATTGGCTTCACCGATTGCGACGAGCATTTCGCCACCTTCGCTGTCGGAACCGGGAACCTGACCGGTGGAACCTTCGATTTCCGCACCAAAACGGTCTTCGATCGTTTGACCGATCATCGCGTCCGGGAGGTGGAATTTATCGAATGCGCCGGTGTCGAGAGCTGCGCGAATGATACCCGGGCCGCCTTGGTCGAGGTAGCCGACAACCACGAGGACGTCACCGCCAGCGGATGCGAGGGATCCAACTTCCGAAGAGTAGTCGGCCTTGCCGTCTTCGTGCGCGATGTTGATCGTCACTTCACCGCCCATGGCCTCGAAGGAGCCTTGGAACGCATCAGCCAGACCTTTGCCGTAGTCGTTGTTGGTGTAGGTCACGGCAACGGATTTGATGCCTTTTTCGAGCAGCGATTCCGACATCACCTGACCTTGACGCGCGTCAGATGGGGATGCGCGGAAGAACAGGCCGTTGTCTTCGATGGTGGTGAGGGCTGGCGAAGTTGCCGACGGGGAAATCATGACCATGCCGTTTGGCACAGCAACGTTTTGGAGTGCCGCAATCGTGGCGCCGGAACAAAGCGCACCGATGATGCCGGAAACGCCATCAGCGGTAATAAAGCGTTCGGCCACAGCTGTGGAGACAGCGGCGTCGATGCAGGTACTGTCGCCCTGGATGACGTCGATTGTGGTGCCATCAAGGAAAAGGCCGGATGCGGACGCTTCCATGAGTGCGGTTTTGGCACCAGCGAACATGTCGGGTGCGAGAGATTCGGCAGGGCCGGTAAAGCCCAGCATGACGCCGATCTTGATTTCTTCAGCAATGGCAGCGCCGGAGACGAGTGTCGCAGCCGTGGTAGCCAGAAGCAGCTTTTTCATTATTTTTAACTCCCTGTTTGGATCGTATCCTGGCGCGCAGCCTAGACGCGCGTTTTCGGATTGAAAAGAGAGGCCATCGGGAGAAAGTTCTCCCAGAACGCCCGAAACGTTAAAAAAACGGCATGTGACCTTAGGGCAGGCGGTCTGGTATGCGCGTTGGTTGTGGCAAATGGTTGAACTCGCGCGCGCGAGAGCCGGGGCAAATGCCCTGTGTATCCGACCCGGGGTTTGCGGATTCGCGGCCGGTCAATTGCATGTCCGGGCGCACCTTTGTCTGCGCGATGTCGGCGCGATGCCTTATATACGGGTCAAAATGGCGCCAGAGTTGGCCCATTTCCAAAGCGCAGGTGATAAGTTTTGGGTTTTCTATATGTCCTCTGCCGCCTATAACCCGCCAATTAACCCCGCCTGCGGGGTGGCATGTATCAGGACCGGAGAGAGATCATGACGGAGTGGGTAAAATCAAGCTGGCGCAACAAGCCACGGGTGCAAATGCCCGATTATACGGACGAGGTGGCTCTGAATGCCGCCGAGACGCAGCTTGCAAAATATCCGCCGCTGGTTTTTGCCGGTGAAGTCCGCACGTTGAAGTCGCAGCTGGCCAAAGCGTCCCGCGGCGAAGCCTTCCTGTTGCAGGGCGGCGATTGCGCCGAGAGTTTTTCCGAGTTTGGGGCTGACACCATCCGTGACACGTTCAAGGTCATGTTGCAGATGGCGATGGTGTTGACGTTCGGTGCCAAGGTTCCCGTGATCAAGGTTGGTCGCATGGCCGGTCAATTCGCCAAACCGCGTTCTGCTCCCTCTGAAGTTGTGGGTGGCGTGGAGCTTCCGTCCTACCGTGGTGATATCATCAACGGATTTGAATTCACGCCGGAAGCTCGGATTCCCGATCCGAACCGGATGCTGCAGGCCTATACCCAAGCGGCGGCGTCCCTGAACCTGCTGCGCGCCTTTTCCAAAGGCGGCTTTGCCGATGTTCACCGGGTTCACGCTTGGACATTGGGGTTCACCGAGGCGGATGAGGCGGAAAAATACCGCGATATGGCCAACCGTATTCAGGATACGCTCGACTTTATGTCGGCGGCAGGCATGACCGCGGCAAGCAATTCCGATCTGGCCACAGTTGATTTCTACACCTCTCATGAGGCGCTGCTCCTCGAATATGAAGAGGCGCTGACACGGGTCGATAGCACCTCGGGTGCAACAATTGCGGGCTCTGGTCACATGATCTGGATCGGCGACCGGACCCGTCAGCCTGACGGTGCCCATGTCGAATACTGTCGTGGTGTCGCAAACCCGATTGGTTTGAAATGCGGCCCGACTACGACGGCAGAGGACCTCAAAGTTCTTATGGCAAAGCTGAACCCCCAAAACGAAGCGGGGCGTCTGACGCTCATCGCGCGTTTCGGTGCGGGTAAAGTTGGTGATCACCTGCCACGTTTGATTGAAACTGTGCGCAGCGAAGGAGCAAACGTCGTTTGGTCCTGCGACCCGATGCATGGCAACGTTATCAAATCGTCGACCGGCTATAAAACCCGTCCCTTTGACTCGATCTTGTCGGAAGTTCAGGACTTTTTCGCCATTCACCGTGCCGAAGGCACAATCCCGGGTGGCGTGCATTTCGAAATGACCGGCAAAGACGTGACCGAATGCACCGGTGGTCTTCATGCGCTGTCGGACGAGGATCTGTCCGATCGCTATCACACGGCCTGTGACCCCCGCCTTAACGCCAGCCAATCGTTGGAATTGGCATTCCTCGTGGCGGAAGAGCTGCAGAAAACCCGCGAAGGCGGGGCGATGGCGGCGAGCGCCTAAGACCTCTTACGAGAATTGAAAAGGGCCGGACGTGTTGTCCGGCCTTTTTTGTCGCACGCTGTCGCCGTGTTCGCAGGCGCTGGTGATCAATCGTCGTTGTCGGAAATCAACCGGAGCACTGGTTTGCTCACAGGGCGATCCGGACGCACGATGTGGCCTGTCGATTTCGGCGAAAAGGCTTTGTGGGATTCTGCAAACCCTGCGGCCACCGGATCGGGACGGGCGGGTTTTGTATCTTCGCTCGGGTCCAGAAGAAGGTTGCGCACAGTACAATCTACTACATCAAACCGGCGTGGTTGGCGGCCAATTCCGCCTTTGGTCTGCAGGCAGCCAAGGACACGGTTCACGTCGCCGAGATCGGATTTCAACGGGCAGAGCAAAAGCTGACCGTCCATCGCGCCGCGGCCAATTCCACGTTCGGCACGAATGTTGATTGTAGTGACCTGAGGCGTGTCAAAGACCGCCTCCAGCGCCGCGCCAACTTCTGCGCGGGCCTCGGGGACAAACATCGCCGTTAGGGGCATTCCGCGGACTTCCATGCCCATCAGATCCGTCAAATGCATGCCCGACAGACGAAAACGCGCCACGCCCGGTGCGATACGTTCCAGAATGAATGCATATTCCAGCGCGTTTTGCATGCCGCGCGGGTCGATATCGGCACGTGCGGGAACGACGCGGCCATTGCGCAGACCGTCCCAATAGGCTTCCACAGTTTTAAGTGCAGGAAACAGCATGTCTTGTTTACGGGGCAGGAGGGATACGACGTTGGATCCGCTCATATATTCAATCTTCATGGCCTGAACCTCTGTCCTTGCACTTCTTTACCACGAGGTGGCGGTAAAGTCGCGCACTCTCGATATCCGCATGCCGAATTGGCACGAATTTGCCGTTGGCATTTGTCGTCCCGTTGCCCCCAACGTCGACAGGCACCAATATGCCACGAGTTCGCCCAAATTTGTAAGATTTCCTAACAGATGGTTAACGCGCGCAGGTCTCAGGCTTGGGTTTGACCTTCGATGCTGTGATGCCCGCATTTCTGGGTGCCCTTTAAGGTGCTAAAATCCTTTAATAAAACCACTCAGAGGGCAGATTGGTCGGGAGCGACCACACTCTATTCGAGCGGCGTTAGCCGGTCGGGGGCACTCATCTTATGGGGTATTAAAAGCGACTCAAACCGCTTTTAGTTGTGGTGGAATCAGAGGGTCCGCCATCGGGTTGGCCACATTCTCGACAAAATTCACGTCAATTCACCATGCAATTGAGGCAGGCAAATGAGGCCGACAAAAGTCCTCCGCACGTGGCGTGGCGCGTGAATCTTTGTGAGTAGAAGGAGCATAGCAGGAACATCGGGGCGGTTTCGCGGCGAATAGGCATACCGTGGGGCCAAACCCAATGGCGGTTCCATTGATGTCCACAGGGTTCTATACGAAGGAAACGATCCGACAGGGCGCATGCGCCCGCCAATATGGAGCCAACCATGTCCGCAGACCGCCGTGGCCTTCTCATCATTCTCTCTTCGCCTTCGGGTGCTGGTAAAACCACACTCGCGCGGCGACTGATGGAATGGGATGAATCGCTCTCCTTCTCAGTTTCCGCCACGACGCGTGCCCCGAGGGCAGGGGAAGAAGATGGTGTCCACTATCATTTCACCGATGAGGCCGGATTTAAGGGAATGGTGAGCGCGGGTGAGATGCTCGAGCACGCGCTGGTGTTCGGGAACTACTATGGGTCTCCCTCGGGTCCGGTGCGCGATGCGATCGAAGAGGGCCGGGATGTGTTGTTCGACGTTGACTGGCAAGGTGCCCAGCAAATCGCGAACTCCTCTTTGCAGGACCACGTTCTGTCGATTTTCGTGCTGCCACCCTCCATTGCCGAACTGCGCCGCCGTCTTATTAGCCGTGGTCAAGACAGTGACGAGATCATTGCAGGCCGGATGAAGAAGAGCTGGGATGAGATTAGCCATTGGGATGGCTACGACTATGTGCTCGTCAATGACGATCTCGACACAAGTTTCGAGCGGCTCAAGACCATCGTATCGGCCGAAAGACTGCGCCTGAAGCAACAGCCCGGCCTGACGGATTTTGTGCGTGGGCTTCAGGCCGAATTCAATGATGAGGAACAGTCATGACTCTCTACACGCTTGAGGATCACGCACCTGTGCTGCCTGAAAACGGGGATTATTGGGTGGCACCGGATGCCAATGTGATTGGCAAAGTCATCTTGGGCGCGGGAACGTCGATCTGGTTCGGCGCGACGTTGCGTGGGGATAACGAGGCGATTGTCGTCGGTGACGGGACAAACATTCAGGAAAACTGCGTGTTGCACACCGACATGGGTTACCCGCTAACGATTGGTCAGGGATGCACTGTGGGGCATAAGGCGATGCTGCACGGCTGTAGCATCGGGGAAAACAGCCTCATCGGTATGGGCGCCACGGTGTTGAATGGTGCCGTAATCGGATCGAACTGTCTGATCGGGGCAGGGGCGTTGATCACGGAAGGCAAGGTCATCCCCGACGGTAGCCTCGTGATGGGCGCTCCGGGAAAACCGGTCCGCATGCTCACTGAACAACAGATTGCGGGCCTCAAGGCCTCCGCGCGCCACTATCAGGAAAACGCGCGGCGGTTTCGCGATGGGTTACAACCGATCTAGTGACATTACAGATCAGTGAAGGACCTGCGGCTCCGTGGGTTCGCAGGACGGTGGGTCGTAGGACACAACCGCTGCATCGAGGCTCGGGAAACTTTGTTTGATTTCGCGGGAGACAATTTGCGGGCGGGGCAGGCATTCGCCAAACACACGAAATGCGCCACTAAATTCGCTTTCCGTCAAAAGCCGCGCGAGATCGAAGCAGTCAAACCCGTCGCAAAACAGGGGGCCGACAACGACTTCGGGTGAAATCGCGCGCAGAATCTCGCGTGACAGGTCGGAAAACTCTGCAAAGAATACACTCGTCTGCTCTGGAAAATGTTGCTTTAACACCGACAGATGTGCGGCGTCACCGACAACAATGATCAACCCGGTGCTACCGTCCTGAGCATCGCCGCGCCGAACGGCGCTATCGGCAAGCAAAATATCAAGTGGTCTTCCCATTGACGCAATTTCTCCGAATTGGGGTGCGACGTAGTATCTAGCAAACGTCTAAAGGTTGGTTCCTGCAAGACCTTTTTCTATTTCAGGTTGCATTTTAGCGGAATGCGAAACTTTTGTTTCATGAATTGGTGTGGGAGAAATGCATCTATTGGCGCCATCGCGCGTCATGTAGTCGTTACAAGATGCCCTGATAACGCTGTCTCATGCAGGATTTTAGAACCAACATGAATTCCCCGAGCGAAAAAGTCACTGCGCCGGACCTCGTTGCGGCGATGGTGCAGGCGATGCCTTTGCCCATCATTGCGATCGGACAGGACGAGCGCGTTCTGGCGTGTAACACGCTGGCGACTCAGATGTTTTCCGACACAATGCTCGGGCGCCATTACATAACCGCGCTGCGCCAGCCGATGCTTTTGGACGCAATCGAAAACGTTCTGCGGTTGGGCGAGCCTGCGGATACGACCTACCGCGTGTCCCAAAGCGCGCGTGATCTGTCATATGAGGTCCGTGTGCGCCCCGTTGTCGTGGACGGATTTTCGTTTGTGACAGTCATTTTTGAAGACAGGACACAGGTTCTGGAAGCCGGACAGATGCGCCGCGATTTTGTGGCCAACGTTAGTCATGAGCTACGCACGCCACTAACGGCTGTTTTGGGGTTCATCGAGACCCTCATGGGGCCTGCCGCCGACGACACCGCCGCACGAAAGCGATTTCTGTCCATTATGGAGCGGGAAGCAAAGCGGATGAACCGGATTGTCGGGGATCTTTTGTCCCTGTCGCGCGTGGAATCCGAGCGGCGTGTGCGCCCGACCGACCGTGTCGACATTCCGGCTGTTGTGCGCACTGTAGCCTCGTCCTTGCAGTCACTGGCGGAAATCCGTGACGTGAAAATCATTCTCGAGGGCGGTGAAAATGCCGATACGGTTCCCGGCGATCGCGACCAGATTACGCAGGTTTTTACGAACCTAGTGGAGAATGCCATCAAATACGGCGGGGCGGGTAAGGAAGTGCGTATCTGCATCACCTCCCACACCGTAGAGCCGACGATGAGGGGGCCGGCGATCCGTGTTGATGTCTCCGATCAGGGGGATGGCATCCCGCATCAACATATTCCGCGTCTGACAGAGCGTTTCTACCGCGTGGATTCGCACCGCTCGCGTGAAATGGGGGGAACGGGTCTCGGGCTGGCGATTGTGAAGCACATTCTCAACCGACATCGCGGGCGATTGCGCGTTGAAAGCTACCCCGGACAAGGCAGCCTTTTCTCGGTCATTCTACCCTATGAATAACGGGTCGGGGTGGTCTGGCGCGGGGATTTTGAGGCAGAATTAAGTTGACGTTAAGTTAGATTTGGCCCGCGTCATAAAACTGTTACAAAAAATACACAAAAGCATTGCGTGCTACTCCTACACCGCCCACCGAGGGGGCATGCTGGCCTCCGGAATACATCAAATCAGGAGCATATGATGTCCTTTGTGAAACTTTCCGTCTCCGCGCTTGCGATCGCTGCAGTTAGCACAACCGCCGCCGCCGCGCGTGATCAGGTTCAGGTTGCCGGTTCCTCTACAGTTCTTCCTTACGCCTCTATCGTGGCTGAAGCCTTCGGTGAAAATTTCGATTTCCCGACACCCGTCGTTGAATCCGGTGGCTCCTCCGCTGGCCTCAAACGTTTCTGCGAAGGTGTTGGCGAAAACACCATCGACGTTGCAAACGCATCGCGCAAAATCAAGGACTCTGAAGTTGCTGCATGTGGCGAAGCTGGCGTGAGCGACATCATCGAAGTCCGCATCGGCTACGACGGAATCGTGTTCGCATCCGACTTCAACGGCAACTCGTTCGAGTTCACACCACAGGACTGGTTCCTCGCACTGGCCGCAGAAATCCCCGAAGATGGCAAAATGGTCCCCAACCAGAACGTAAACTGGTCGACCGTGAATGCCGCTTTCCCGGATCAGGAAATCATGGCCTTTATCCCGGGTACCAAGCACGGCACCCGTGAAGTGTTCGAAGAAAAAGTGCTTTTGGCAGGCTGTGAAGCATCCGGTGCCTTTGAGCAGATGGTGGCGATCCTCGGCGACGAAGACGAAGCAGAAGCGGCCTGTATGGCGGTGCGCGCCGATGGTCTTTCTGTCGACATCGACGGCGACTACACCGAGACGCTTGCACGTATCGAATCCAACACGAACGGCATCGGTGTGTTTGGCCTCGCATTCTACGAGAACAACACAGACAAGCTTCAGGTCGCGACAATGTCCGGCGTGACGCCATCGACTGAAACCATCGCAACTGGCGAGTATCCGGTTTCGCGTCCTCTGTACTTCTACGTGAAAGCGGCCCACATCGGCGTGATCCCGGGTCTCAAAGAATTCGCTGAGTTCTTCGTGTCTGACGATATGGCTGGTGGTGACGGCCCGCTTGCCCAATACGGCCTCGTTGCCGATCCCGAGCTTGCCACGACACAAGCCATGGTCGCTGACGAAGCAACGATGCAGTAAGCCAAACGGTTTTCTGGAAAATCTGACGGCACACCCAACGGTGTGCCGTCACCATGCAAAGGGTCACGGGCAGGGGGTGCCAGACCCATCGCAATAGGATAGACCCCCGTGAATTCGCAATTGGGAGGCGCGCCTTGTCCGCTTTTTGGCTCTTTGTACTGGTGGTTGCGCTCGCGGTTGCGGGATTTGTTCTGGGCCGCATGCGTGCCATGAACGACGCAGGGGGCGATGTGCGTCAATTGCACTCCTTGCCGAGCTACTATGGCTCCAACGTCCTGTTTGCGACGCTCATTCCCGGTTTCCTGCTTTTGATGGGGTGGCTCATTGTCCAGCCGATGGTCATTCAGGCGCAGGTCTCTTCGGTCATTCCGCAAACCGCCTATGATGATGCAGGATCGCTCAATCTGGTCATGTCCGATGTGCGCCGCGTTGCACAAGGGCTTGATCTCGCGGTGGACACCGGTGCGCTGTCCAAAGAGGGCGCCGTCAACCTCAGCGCCGAGACGGACAATGTGCGTTCTATTCTGGGCGAAGTGGGCGTTGCGCTCGGATCCGATGTCGAGAGCTATGTTCTGCAAGCCGCGCAAAAATATCGTGGTTTGTCCAAGACCGGCAATTGGTTGATGACGCTCGGGGTGCTCGGGGTTGCTCTCGTGGGTTGTGTTCTTGCGCTCAAGCGCACCAACCGCAATTTGCGTGCCCGCAACCGTGTTGAAACGGTTATTCTTTCCTTGCTTCTCGGGGCCGCGTCATTGGCGGTTCTGACAACGTTGGGCATCGTATTTTCCCTGATTTTTAACACCATCGAGTTCTTCAAGGTCTACCCTTGGACAGAATTTTTCTTTGGCACGACGTGGCAGCCATCCTTTGGCGGCGGCTCAAAGCTCGGGATTGTTCCGCTGTTCTGGGGCACGTTTTACATCTCGCTGATCGCGCTGGCTGTGGCCGTTCCAATCGGTCTCTTCGCAGCAATTTATCTGTCGGAATATGCCGGCCCGAAAGTGCGCGCGATTGCCAAACCGCTCCTTGAGGTGCTCGCCGGGATTCCAACGATCGTCTACGGGCTTTTTGCGCTGCTCACCGTGGGGCCCATGTTGATGAGCGTCTTTGGAAATGACGGTGGTCTGGGCTGGATGCAGGGTGGCACAGCGGTCATGACCGCGGGTCTGGTCATGGGTATCATGTTGATCCCCTTCGTTTCATCTCTGTCAGACGACATCATTAATGCGGTGCCGCAAACCATGCGGGACGGGTCTCTCGGCCTCGGGGCAACCAAATCCGAAACCATCAAACAGGTCGTTCTGCCCGCCGCTTTGCCCGGTATCGTAGGTGCAATTCTTTTGGCCGCGTCGCGTGCCATCGGGGAGACCATGATCGTCGTTCTCGGGGCAGGGGCCGCCGCGCGACTGTCGCTCAATCCATTCGACGCTATGACGACGGTGACGGCCAAAATCGTGTCCCAGTTGACAGGTGATGCCGATTTCGCATCGCCCGAAGCGCTCGTCGCATTTGCCCTCGGGATGACGCTCTTTGTCATCACCCTCGGCCTCAACATTTTCGCGCTCTACATCGTGCGCAAGTATCGGGAGCAGTATGACTGATGTCTGACGCAAACGCACAAACACCCCAGCCGCGCCAAACGACTTCGCTCTATGTAGAAGACGCGCGCACCAAACGGCGCAACGCATCAGAGGCGCGTTTCAAAGCCTTTGGCATCGCCGCCATCGGGGCAGGATTGCTGTTCCTCGTGGCGCTTCTCTACGCGATCATCGGCAACGGGTTGCCGGCGTTCAAACAGACATTCGTCACTATTCCCGTCGAACTCGTTGAGGCCAAACTGGATAAATCAGGCACACGCGATATCGACGTCATGAAGAAGGTGACGACCTTCGGCTACAAACCCTTGGTGACGAATTCTCTGGTGGCGGCTCTTGAAGACAACGGCATCGAAATTCCCTTCGCCAAGGCGACGGATGTTGGCGACATCCTGTCAGCTTCGGTTGCCGCCCAAGTGCGCGATACTGTTCTCGCGGATCCTGCTTTGGTTGGCAAAACGGTTGAGTTCCGCCTTCTCGCGTCGTCGCGTGTGGATGGCTACTTCAAAGGGCGTGTGACGCGCGAGGCCCTCGCGCGAGATAAGAACCTGGATGCAGAGCACCTCGATCTGGCCGATCAAATGGTCGCGGCAGGGCTCATGGACACGTCGTTCAATATCGACTTTATCATCGGCGCCGATGCTTCCGAAAGCCGCCCCGAACAGGCCGGGATCGGTGTGGCGATGATGGGGTCCTTCTTTATGATGCTGGTTGTGTTGGCGCTGTCCCTGCCGATTGGCGTGGCTGCATCGATCTATCTCGAAGAGTTTGCCTCCCAGAACCGGCTAACCGATCTAATCGAGGTCAATATTTCAAACCTCGCCGCAGTGCCGTCGATCGTATTCGGGATCCTGGGCCTGGCTGTTTTCATCCAGTTCGCGCACCTTCCACAGTCGGCGCCACTCGTGGGGGGGCTTGTCCTGACGTTGATGACGCTTCCTACGATCATCATTTCAACGCGTGCCTCCCTGAAAGCGGTTCCGCCGTCGATCCGCGACGCGGCGCTGGGGGTAGGGGCGTCGAAAATGCAGGCGGTGTTCCACCACGTGCTGCCGCTTGCCATGCCCGGCATTCTGACCGGAACAATCATTGGTCTGGCGCAGGCCTTGGGTGAAACGGCACCACTTCTGTTGATCGGGATGGTCGGATACGTTGCGTCCAACATGCCCGACGGGGTGGCATCGGGGTTCTTGGACCCGAACTCTGCGATGCCTGCGCAGATCTACGAGTGGGCAAAACGCGCCGATCCAGCCTACTATGAACGCGCCTGGGGTGGGATCATCATCCTGTTGGTTTTCCTGATGACGATGAACATCATCGCCGTCATATTGCGCCGCCGCTTCGAGCGCAGATGGTAACGAGGCTCACCATGAACGATATGCGAATTGCGAAGAGAGACGTCGATATGAATGAAACAAAGATCTCCGCCAAGAACGTGCAAGTCTTTTACGGTGACAACCACGCTATCAAAGACGTGGATGTGGAAATCAAGGACAAGACGGTCACGGCCTTTATCGGACCGTCCGGTTGCGGCAAATCTACTTTCCTGCGGTGTCTGAACCGTATGAACGACACGATCGACATCTGTCGCGTCGAGGGGGAGATATTGCTCGATAACGAAGACATCTATCACCCGAAAGTAGACCCCGTTCAGCTGCGGGCCAAGGTCGGGATGGTGTTCCAAAAACCCAATCCGTTCCCCAAGTCGATCTACGACAATATTGCCTATGGCCCCCGCATTCACGGGCTGGCCCGGTCCAAGGCCGATCTCGATGATATCGTGGAAAAATCTCTGCGGCGGGGTGCTATTTGGGATGAGGTCAAAGACCGCCTACATTCACCCGGCACGGGGCTTTCCGGTGGTCAGCAGCAGCGTCTGTGCATCGCGCGCGCCATTGCGACGGAACCTGAGGTTCTGTTGATGGACGAACCCTGTTCGGCGCTGGACCCGATTGCGACCGCGCAGGTCGAGGAGCTGATCGACGAATTGCGTGAAAACTATTCGGTGGTCATCGTGACACACTCCATGCAGCAGGCAGCGCGCGTCAGCCAGAAGACCGCGTTTTTCCACCTCGGCAATCTCGTTGAATACGGCGATACGGGTCAGATTTTCACAAACCCGCAGGACAGCCGTACTGAATCCTACATTACCGGCCGTATCGGCTAAGGGCAGGGGACAAAACCATGGCGAATGACAAACATATTGCGTCAGCTTTCGATCGCGACCTCGAAGGCGTGCAGGCACTGATTATGAAAATGGGCGGCCTCGTGGAGGCAGCCATCACAGACGCGGCGACGGCGCTGGAAACGCGCGATCTCGAGCTTGCCGAAGAGGTTCGTCGCAGGGATGCGCAGATTGACGCGCTGGACGAGCAAATCAATGAGGATTGTGCACGTGTCATCGCAATGCGTCAGCCGATTGCATCCGACCTGCGCACCGTGCTTTCCGTTATGCGGATTTCGACCAACCTTGAACGTTGCGGCGACTATGCCAAGAACCTCGCCAAACGGACCTCGGTTCTCTCGGAACTGACACCGATTGAAGGGTCGGGGACGTCTCTGCGCCGTATGGCCCGGGAGGTTGAGGAGATGCTCAAACAGGCGCTCGACGCCTATATCCAGCGCGATGCGGATCTGGCGAACACCGTGCGTCACCGCGATCTCGATGTTGATCAGATGTACAACACGTTGTTCCGCGAATTCCTGACCTACATGATGGAAGATCCGCGCAATATCACGCCCTGTATGCACCTGCATTTCATCGCGAAAAACATTGAACGGATGGGCGATCACGTCACCTCTGTGGCAGAGCAGGTGGTCTATCTGGTGACAGGCAAACTACCGGACGAAAATCGCCCCAAAGGTGATCTGACGTCTGGCCAAACCGTGGAAACCTGGGACTGAAAATGGGACTTGAACAGCCACGTGTCCTCGTCGTCGAAGACGAGCCTGCACAGCGCGAAGTGCTTGCCTATAACCTGGAGGCCGAAGGGTTTGCGGTTTCCAAGGCCGAGAATGGCGATGACGCGCTGTTGTATGTGAGCGAGGAAAACCCCGACATCATCGTGCTCGATTGGATGTTGCCGGGTGTGTCGGGCATAGAAATCTGCCGGCGTTTGAAAATGCGTCCCGAAACACGCGATATCCCGATCATCATGTTGTCGGCGCGTTCCGAGGAAGTCGATCGAGTGCGCGGCTTGGAAACCGGTGCCGATGATTACGTCGTCAAACCGTATTCTGTGATCGAACTGATGGCGCGCGTGCGCACTCAGCTACGGCGCGTGCGTCCTGCGGCTGCGGGGCAGGTTCTTGAGTACAGCGATATCCGGCTGGATGCAGAAACCCATCGCGTCACGCGTGGCGAGAACGCTCTTAAACTCGGACCGACCGAATTCCGTCTTCTGTCGACGTTCATGGAAAAGCCGGGTCGAGTTTGGTCGCGTGAACAGCTTCTCGATCGGGTTTGGGGTCGTGACATTTACGTCGATACGAGGACGGTGGATGTTCACATCGGGCGCTTGCGTAAAGCGCTGTGTCAACACGGTGGGGATGATCCGGTTCGGACAGTTCGTGGGGCTGGGTACGCTCTGGGTTAACAGGGCACGTTAATTGAGGACACAAATGTATAAATGCGGACACGCGTGCCTTTAGTCCTATAATCAGTATTATGTAAATGTAGCCAATTTAGGCATCCGCAGGTTGTTTGTGCAGTTGCGCAGTCACACGCAGTTCAATGCGTCTAAAATCATAGACTTGTGGAAGCATCCTCATGTTGCGCTGTGGCTGCTTCGTCTCTCCACGCGCAATGGACGATGCACGTGTAACGAGAGGTCTCTTGCCAGACGAATGTCTTTGTGACTAAACCAAAGTATGCACCAGGATGAGGTCATCAATATCGTCGAACGACTCCTCGCTTCAACGCAGGTCGAGGAAGTCTGGAATCTCCTTTTGGAGACTGTGACGGGTTTTGGATTTTATCATGCTCTCTACGGGTTTACGCATTTCCACACCGACTATGGATTTGGCGACGACAAAGACCACTTCCTCCTGACCAATTTCAGCAAAGACTACATGACGGGATATTTCGACGAAGGTCGCTATCGCAATGGTCCCATTGTGAACTGGGCGCTCGAAAATGTCGGGACCATTCCTTGGTCATGGATCTCCAAGAACTCCGAATGTTTCTCGGAAGCTGAAAAAGAGACCATCGAATACAATCGCACGCACGGTGTTGTCGCGGGATATACCATCGGATTTCACCAAGGACAGCGTCGCTCGAAAGCCGCAATTGGCCTGTCGATGGAGCCTTTCGTGGGCACGCAAAGCCAGGCGGATCGAATCTGGAAGGAATCGGGCCGATTTATCGCGATGATCTGCGAAATTGCGCATCTCAAAATCGTCTCCCTACCCTTGCCGATGAAGCTATTGACGCCGCGCCAGCGTGAAGTTCTCGAATGGATTGGCGATGGCAAGACGGTCTTGGATACCGCGATGATTATGGGCCTCAATCGCGCGACTGTTGAAAAGCATCTTCGACTGGCGCGGGATGCACTGGGCGTCGATACAACTGCCCAAGCCGTCCTCAAAGCGTCGTTTCACACCCAAATCTACGTGATTTGATCCGGTTTTCTGGCCGAATTCACAACTATTCACAAAATAGCTCACGAAATTTCGCCCAAACCGCTACGGGTATGGAAACACATACTTTCGTTTCTAGTTCAATTACATGAGTATGTAGCTGTCCCTTGGGTGAAGTTCATTTCGGGGACGTAGGATCGATACATTGGGTGCAGTTTTGCCCCGTGAATCTGTCCCGATGCGCACCGAATCTGGTTCAGGTGCTCTGGTTTTATGAGTGGGTGTAACGAGTGAATCTTCCCGGACGCCGCCCTCATCCCGGTTCTTGGCTGTTCGGTGTCGGCGTGATTTCCATGTGGAGTCACGCCGATTTTGATTTGTGCCACCCTACCCTGCACAACGTTGGGGTCTGAACGCGAAAAAGGCCGGCGATATGCCGGCCTTTTCCAAGTTATCTGTCTGATTTCAGACGATTAGCCGCGAACAGCTTTTGCAACTTCAGCTGCGAAATCTTCGGAGGCTTTTTCGATGCCTTCGCCAACTTCGAGACGAACGAAACCGGTGATTTCTACGCCGGCTTCTGCCGCCGCTTTTTCAACGGTCAGATCGGGGTTGATGACAAAAGCCTGACCGAGGAGTGTGCTCTCGGCGATGAATTTTGCCATACGGCCTTTGATCATGTTCTCGATGATGTTCTCGGGCTTGCCGGATTCGCGTGCGATATCCATCTGGATCTGACGCTCTTTTTCGACAACAGCCGGATCGAGATCCGCTTCGCCGAGGCCCTGCGGGTTTGCAGCCGCGATGTGCATCGCAACCTGCTTGCCGAAAGCTTCGTTGTCGCCTGTGAGACCAACGAGAACGCCAATTTTGCCAAGACCATCGGCTGCTGCGTTGTGCACGTAGGTCACAACGGTTTCAGCTTCGATGCTCGCCATACGGCGAAGGCCCAGGTTTTCACCGATTGTGGCGATCTTGGAGGTGATGAGATCGGTCACTTTGGTGCCGTTCACGTCGGCGTCTTTGAGTGCTTCAACGTCGGAAACGGTCAGAGCGACGTTTGCGATGTCGTTCACCATTTTCTGGAATTCGGCGTTTTTCGCAACGAAGTCGGTTTCGGAGTTCACTTCAACAGCGACACCTTTTCCGCCATCAACAGCGACAGCAACGAGACCTTCAGCCGCGGTACGACCGGATTTTTTGGCAGCTTTCGCGAGACCTTTGGTGCGCAGCCAATCGACAGCGGCTTCCATGTCCCCATCGGTTTCGACCAGCGCTTTTTTCGCGTCCATCATGCCTGCGCCGGTGGATTCGCGCAGTTCTTTGACCTGAGCAGCAGTGATTGCCATGTGGGCTCTCCTCGGATGTTTTCGGCCCCTCGGGGCCTTTTTCGGCAGTCTACGGGGGCGGATTACCCTGCCCCCGTATCAATTTTGTAATGGTGCCGATTACTCGGCTGTCGCGGTCTCGGCGACGACTTCTTCGACGGGCTGTTCTTCGAACGCACCCATGTCAACGCCTGCAGATTCCATCTGCTTGTTCATGCCGTCGAGCGCTGCGCGAGCAACGAGATCGCAATAGAGCGAAATTGCACGAGCCGCGTCATCGTTGCCGGGGATGACATAGTCAACGCCAGCAGGCGAACAGTTGGTGTCAACAACGCCAACAACGGGAATGCCGAGTTTGTTGGCTTCGAGGATTGCGAGATCCTCTTTTTTCACGTCGATGACGAAGATCAGGTCGGGAAGACCACCCATCTCACGGATACCACCAAGCGAAGCTTGCAGCTTGGTCTGGTCGCGTTCCATGTTCAGGCGCTCTTTCTTGGTGAGGCCCTCTGCACCGGAACCGAGCGACTCGTCGATTTCGTTGAGGCGCTGGATCGACTGGGAAACGGTTTTCCAGTTGGTCAGCGTGCCACCGAGCCAGCGGTGGTTCATGTAGTACTGTGCACATTTCTCGGCGGCTTCGGCGACAGCGCCAGCGGCCTGACGTTTCGTGCCAACGAAGAGAATGCGACCACCTTTTGCGGCAGTGTCACGCACAACCTGCAGCGCCTGATCGAGCATAGGCACGGTCTGCGTGAGGTCGAAAATGTGGATGCCGTTGCGGGCCCCGTAGATGTAATCCTGCATCCGCGGGTTCCAGCGCTGAGTCTGGTGGCCAAAGTGTACGCCAGCTTCAAGAAGCTGACGCATGGTGAAATCGGGAAGCGCCATGCGTATTTCCTTTCCGGTTTAATCCTTGGCAGAGGGTCTCAGGGCTAATGCCCCAACCGGTGGACCACACGGGGATTTCTCCCCCGTAGGCCCGCCTCCGCCTGTGAAGTGACGCGCGTTTAGGCCAGAAAACCGTCCGACACAAGGGCGAATGCGCCCCAAACCCGGACTAACGTGCAGGAAACGGTGGAATTGGCCCATATTCTTAGGTGCGCCGTAGTTTAGCGGGGTTATATCACGTCGCTGCCCAATCACGACACTCCTATGTCTGACAAAAACCTGTGGCCGTCCCTCTTGCCATTTAGGGCGCTGGCGCGGCAAATGGCGCTATGAATACAAGCTCGAATATACTGTGTATCGGATCGGTCCTTTGGGATGTCATCGGGCGATCCGATAGGTCTATGCGGGTTGGCTCCGATGTTCCGGGGCGGATCGTGCGGGTTCCCGGTGGCGTGGCGATGAATATCGCGATGGCCTTGGCACGTTTTGGGCTGAGGCCAGAGCTTTTGACCGCCGTGGGACGTGACGCCGAGGGTGACGAACTCATGGAGGCCGCCCGTGTACGCGGGATTGGCACCGCATTGGTTTATCGTTCGGATGATTTGCCCACAGACACCTATATGGCGGTCGAGGGTGCAAATGGCTTGATCGCCGCGATTGCGGATGCGCATTCACTTGAGGCTGCGGGGGACAAAATCCTGCGCCCCCTCGCAGACGGTCGGATCGCAAGCGCCGATGCGCCCTATGTCGGGCCCGTCGCACTGGATGGAAACCTCACGGTGTCGCTGCTGCGCGAGATTGCGGTGTCCCCGCTGTTTGCGGCGGCCGATTTGCGCGTGGCACCCGCCTCGCCCGGTAAGGCAGAGCGTCTCATCCCCCTGCTCGATCATCCGAACGCGACGCTTTATGTGAATCTCGAAGAGGCCGGTCTGCTCCTGCACCGCACCTTTGACAGCTCTTCCGAGGCCGCCAACGCTCTGGTTGCAAAGGGTGCGCACCGCGTGTTGGTGACCAATGGTGGGCAGGATGCGTCACTGGCGCATAAGAACGGGGTGTTTACCCAACAACCGCCCTCCGTTCTGGTCGCGCGTGTAACCGGCGCGGGCGACACCTTTATGGCCGCCCATATCGCCGCCGAGCTGGAGGGTCAGCCCGACCCCGAGGCCCTGAGAGCCGCGCTCGACGCTGCTGCACTTTATGTATCGGGAGATACGCCCTTATGATGAACCTGCCCCATTCGATCTCTCGCGACGTCAGAAATGCTTTGGCCACTGGCGCGCCGGTCGTCGCCCTGGAATCGACGATAATCACGCATGGGATGCCCTACCCTCAAAACGTGGATACCGCGCGACTGGTCGAAGACGAAGTGCGCGCCGCAGGTGCCGTGCCTGCGACGATCGCGATCATCGACGGCGTTCTCCATATCGGCCTGTCGGATGCGCTCATTGAAAATCTGGCGCAGGCAGAAAATGTGATGAAGGTCTCGCGCGCCGATATGCCTGTCTGTATGGCGCTCGGGCGGACCGGTGCCACGACTGTGGCGGCCACGATGATCGCCGCGCATTTGGCGGGGATTTCTGTCTTTGCCACAGGCGGGATTGGGGGCGTTCATCGCGGCGCGAGTGAAACCTTCGACATCTCCGCCGACTTGCTGGAACTGGGCCAAACACCCGTGACTGTTGTGGCCGCCGGACCGAAGGCGATTCTGGATATCCCGAAAACCCTCGAAGTCCTCGAAACCTACGGCGTGCCGGTGATTGCCTATGGTCAGGATGCCCTGCCCGCGTTTTGGTCTCGTGATGCGGGTATCACGGCCCCGCTGCGTCTGGATCATGCATCCGACATTGCTGCCGCGGCAATAATGCGGGCTCAAATGGGTCTCACCGGCGGGCAACTCATCGCCAATCCCATTCCGCAGGAGGACGAAATCCCCCGGTCCGTCATCATGCCCCATGTTGAACAGGCACTCACGGAAGCGGCACAACGTGGGATTGCGGCAAAGGCAGTGACGCCTTTCCTGTTGCAGCGGATTTTCGAACTGACCGAGGGGGCATCGCTGGTCGCAAATATCGCGCTTGTGCGCAACAACGCCCGTCTCGCGGCGCAAATTGCCACGGCTTTGTGCGATTGATGCGGCGTTGCGGCGATTTTGTGGTGCTTGTTATTGTGTCTTGATCTGTCGCACCTTACGTTCCACGGCGCGCGGACCGCTCCGCCGATGCTGGGATGACGGACACAGATGAACAACCCTTTCGATGATCAGCCGCCCGTTCACGTGCGAAAGTCTGGCCTGTTTTCGAGATTGCGGGCCTCCTTTTTGACCGGTCTGGTCGTCGTCGCCCCGATCGGGCTGACGGCATATGTTATCTGGACTGTGATCGGTTGGGTGGACGGTTGGGTTTTGACCTTTGTCCCCAATGCCTATCACCCTGATGCGCTGATCAACCGGTTCCTCGGATACACCGACCCCGCCGATCAGATCCACGTCAACCTGCGCGGTGTTGGCGTCATCATCTTTCTGATCTTCACCATATTCGTCGGCTGGATCGCCAAGGGGCTGGTCGGGCGTTCATTGTTGCGGTGGGCCGAGAGTCTCGTTGATCGCACGCCGGTGGTGCGCTCCATCTACAACGGTGTGAAACAGATCGCGGAGACTGTCTTTGCACAGACGGAAACCTCCTTTGACCAGGCCTGTCTCATTGAATATCCGCGCAAAGGTATCTGGGCTGTGGGTTTTGTTTCCACCGAGGCCAAGGGCGAGATTACCAAGCGCACTCCCGAAGGCGAAAAAATGCTTTCGGTCTTTGTTCCCACGACCCCCAACCCGACGTCCGGTTTCCTTTTGTTTTTCCCGGAATCCGATGTGACCATCCTGAGTATGTCCGTGGAAGATGCTGCAAAATTGGTCATTTCGGCTGGTTTGGTCTATCCGAACCAAAAAAAGGTGGACACTTCCGCAACTTAATCGATTTCTTTGCGTTGAGTATTTAGCCAATTCGTGACTTTCATGCGGAGTGGTTTAAAATTCACCTCGTTACGCGGGGGCGGGACGTCGCCGCGAATCGATATAAAGGGATATCTCATGAAGAAAATTGCTGTATCTGCAATCGTCGCTACCTTTGTAGCAACCTCCGCATTCGCTGGCGGTTACTCCGAGCCTGTGATCGAAGCTGAAACCGTGTTCGTTGAAGAGCCTACAAGCGGTGGCTGGCTCGTGCCTCTCGCACTGATCGCTCTCTTTGCTGTTGCTGCAGCAAACAGCGGTTCGGACACTGCGGTCGAGTAATCTACGCGACCTAACATGCGGGCGCCGGTCAGGCGAACATTTTCTCCAGATCGACGCTCGCCCTTTCGCCCAGACAGTCATAGTGGGCGTCCAGAAATTTCTCACAGGCGACGCGGCCCGCTTCCTTCATCCGAAGGAGAACGGCGACCGTAGGCACCATTTTGGTGCGCGCAGTGAGTCCCTGCATCAGTTCGTCATCCGCGATCATATGCACCAACACATCCTTCATCATGCCTTCCGGCAGCCTGTGATTGGCGATCAGTTCGTGGACAAAGTGAACTGCGCGCAATTCGCGCAAGAGCGATGAGTTGAATGAAATCTCGCTCATGCGATTATGGATTTCTTCGGGCGTGCGCGGCGTTCCAACCCGTTCGAGCGGATTGATATTCACGATCACCACATCGCGCGGATATCGCTTTTCAAACAACGGGAATAGCGCGGGGTTGCCCGTAAAGCCGCCATCCCAGTATGGGTCCGTTTTCCCGGTAATTGGATCGGTCAATTCGATCGCTTGGAACACTTCGGGCAGGCATGCAGAGGCCAGTATGACCTGCGATGAAATCTCGCCATCCTGGAACACACGGATCTTGCCTGTTCGCACGTTCGTGGCACAGATGAAAAGATCGGGGCCTTTACCATCACCGAGAACCGAACAATCGAGGTGCTCTGCCACGCTCTGCAACGGGTTCTGGTAGAAGGGGCCGTAGGAATAAGGGCTCACAATACTCGACAGGCTCTCGGTGAGTGAAAATGGCATCGCCGACTCCAACATCTGAGTGACCATGGCGGTGCTCGGCGCAAATTGTGTGGCCCAGTTGGCAATGCGCATGTCCTTAATGCCGCCCATCTGGCTCCACACCCAGTCGAGCGTATCACGCGCGCCTTCCTTATCGCCTTTGACAAAGCCGGACTTGAAGGCGGCCGCGTTCAACGCGCCCGCCGATGTGCCCGATATTGCCGCCACTTCGATGTCGTCGCGGTCCAGCAGATAGTCGAGAACGCCCCAGGTGAAGGCGCCATGTGCGCCGCCGCCCTGTAGGGCAAGGTTGATCTTTTTCACCATGAGTCGCCCTGCCCTGTATGAGGATCGCTATGTGGTATTAAAGCGCTGTCCATCCGCCATCGACGGAGATTGTCGTCCCCGTGATCTGCGCCGCAGCGTCGGAGGAAAGGAACACACATGTGCCCCCCAATTGCTCCACAGTCGCGAATTGTTTGGATGGCTGTCGTTTCAACAGGACTTCGCGGATGACGGTGTCGCGATCCATGTTGTACTCTTTCATCGTGTCGGGGATTTGGCTTTCGACCAAGGGGGTCAGAACATATCCCGGACAAACGGCGTTCGCGGTGATGGGTTCTTCGGCTGTTTCCAGTGCGGTCACCTTCGTGAGACCAATGACACCGTGTTTGGCCGCGACATAGGCCGATTTGAACGGCGAGGCAGTTAGTCCGTGTGCCGAAGCGATGTTGATCACGCGACCCCATCCGGCCTTGCGCATCACAGGAAGTGCGGCTGCGGTCGTGTGAAAGGCCGACGACATGTTAATCGCGATGATCGCATCCCATTTTTCGACCGGAAAATCGGGGATCGCGGCGACATGTTGGATGCCGGCGTTATTGACGAGGATGTCGCAGGTACCCGCTTTTTCAATCAGCGCGCGGCACTGATCGGACTTTGACATGTCGGCTTGGATGTAGCGGGCGGTCACGCCGTGCTCTTTGCCGAGCGCCTCTGCGAGAGCGTGGTCTTCATCGCGATCTGAAAACGAATTCAACACGATATGCGCGCCAGCTTTCGCAAATTCATGCGCCACACCCAGACCGATGCCGGAGTTGGAGCCCGTGATCACGACTGTCTTACCCGATATGTTCATAAGATTGCTCCTTTCGAGAAACTTTGCATCTAACTTAGATGCTGCGTCTGCAAAGCAAAGGCACAATCTGGACCCTAGCCGAAAGAATCACTTCGCGCGCCGAAAATTTCCTTTGGCATGAGGACCCTGCCGATCTCTGAGAGTACATAAATGCGCCAAGCCCGCTTGGATAATTGGCTATGATGGGGCCAAAAAAAACGCCCGCACAAGGCGGGCGCTGAGTTATTGAGGCAGGTTTCATACAGGCAAGAAACCTATCGAGCAGTGCCTTGGTTATACGCGGTTCTTTGCGCTACTCCAAGCCAAAAGTTTGATATCATGAAAAACCTCCCGTAGGCTCAACGCCAACAACAATAAGGCCCGGAGGCATTGTTCACGATATGGCACCTGTTAATTTCTGCGCGACGGCGCGTGTTGGCGCTCTTGCATTGATCCTGTCTGCAGGGACAGCTTTCGCAGAGCCAAAACACGGCATTTCGATGTATGGCGAGCCCGATTTGGGCCCCGATTTTACCGCCCTTCCCTATGCGCGCGCCGATGCGCCAAAGGGCGGGTCGATCATCACCGGTGAAGGCGGCGGATTCGATAGTCTCAATCCATTCATCCTCAAAGGGTCCGCACCGTGGCAGCTGCGGTTTTTCTACGCCGAGAGTTTGATGGGGCGCGCCTATAGCGAACCGTTCACACTCTACTGTTTGCTTTGTGAAACCGTTGAAACCGGTCCCAACCGCGAGTGGGTCGAATTCACCCTGCGCCCCGAGGCCGCGTTTTCCGATGGCACGCCTGTGACGGTCGAAGATGTCATGTGGTCGTTTGAAACGCTCGGCACCGAAGGTCACGGGCGCTACGCCAGCCTGTGGGGCAAATTCGCCTCGATGGAGAAAACCGGCGATAACTCGGTCCGCTTCACCTTTAACGAAGAAAATGCCGAACTCGCGCTTCTCGTTGCGATCCGCCCGATCCTGAAAAAAGGATACTGGGACGACAAAGACTTCACCGAAAGCGGCATGGACAAGATACCTGTGGTCTCAGGCCCCTATGTGATCAGCGACGCCGAGGCCGGTTCCTATATCGAGCTGACCCGTAACCCTGACTATTGGGGAAAAGACGTCCCCTTCATGCAGGGTCAGGCCAATTTCGATACCATCCGGTTTGAATATTTCGGTGATGCATCGCTCGTGATCGAGGCGTTCAAGGCCGGTGAACTCAATGCCCACCGCGAATTCAATCTCCAGACATGGGAAGACCAGTATGATTTCCCGTCGGTGCAATCCGGCGATGTCGTCAAATCCGTGATCCCTCACCAACGCCCTACCGGCATGACGGGCTTCGGAATGAACACCCGCCTGCCCCAACTCGCCGATTGGCGCGTGCGCCAAGCGCTGATCGAGGCGTTCAACTTCGAATATATCAACGAGGTCCAAACAGGCAGCAAACAGACCCGGATCACATCGTGGTACTCCAACTCGCCTCTGGGCATGGACGAAGGTCCCGCAGAGGGCCGCGTCGCCGAGTTCCTCGCCGAATATGCCGACGACCTGCCGCCCGGCGCGATGGAGGGCTACAGCTTTCCGGTCACCTCGGGTCGCGAGATTGACCGCACCACCACGCGGCGTGCGCTCGCCCTGTTCGAAGAGGCCGGATACACGGTTGAAAACGGAATGTTGGTCGATGCCAACAAAGCGCCGTTTACCTTCGATATCCTGCTGAAATCGGGCGACAACGAAAACATTTCGATCATCAACACCTATGTGTCTGCCCTCAACCAGCTCGGCATTCAACCAACTGTGTCCGTCGTCGATCCCGCGCAATACACCGAGCGGGTCGATACCTTTGACTTCGGGATGACACCGATCCGCTATGGTTTGTCGCTCAGCCCCGGAAACGAACAATACGCGCTCTTTGGGTCGGACGCGGCGGACGCCCCGGGGTCGCGCAACCAGATGGGTATCAAATCGGCGGCTGTGGATGGTTTGATTGGCAAAATGCTCTCCGCACAAAGCCAGGACGATTTCTATGCGGCGACGCGAGCTCTTGACCGTGTCTTAACCGCAGGGCGCTATGCCATTCCGATCTATTCGTGGAACGTGTCTTTGAATGCGCATGCCAAGGAAATGAAAATCCCCGAACCGTTGCCGATCTACGGGGATTGGATCATGTGGCGTGAAATGACATGGTATTGGGAAGAATGAGCCGGTAAAAGCGGCAAAAATCCGGAGAACACTATGAAACGAGCAGCTGTCTTTTTGCTGATCCTTAGCCTTTCCGCCTGTGGCACAGTTGCCGGGGTCGGTGAGGACATCCAAACCGGTGCCCGCACCGTTCAGGGATGGCTGTGAAGGTCGCCGTCGTCGCCCTGTGCATCACACTCGCGGGATGTGCGCCGATCAAAACCGGTGCAAAGATCACCAAGGGCGTCGTGAAAACCACGGCCCGTGTCGCGTTCTGACATGGGGCCGCCTTGCCTGCCATCAGCACCCTAGGGCGACAGTGTCGGGATGTGTGGCGCTGGCATGGGCACGGGCTACGCCAGCGATGTGACCCAGAGGATTGTCGCGTCTTCCGCTGACGTGGAGATCACGTTGTGGCCCATCGTAGCGTCGTAGTAGGCGCTGTCGCCACGACGCATTTCAATGGGTTCGTAGAACTCGGTGATCAATTGGATGACGCCGGTGAGGACGAAGAGGAATTCTTCGCCGTCGTGGCGCACCCAGCCATCAAACTCCTCGAAGTCACGCGCGCGGATCGTCGTGCGGTATGGCATCATCTTTTTGTGCGTCAAAGGCCCTGCGAGCATTTCGTGCTCGTATGTGGCGGTCGGATGCGCGGCGCCCTCGCCCGACTTTGTCACCGCCATCCTGCCTGAGACCTGCGAATTGCGTGGTGGTGTGAAGAGCTGTGGGACCGATATTTCCAACCCGACGGCCAGCTTTTTGAGGGCGTCATAGGTCGGGGACATCTGCCCGTTCTCGATCTTGGAGAGCGTCGAACGCGCAAGGCCTGCGTGTTTGGCGGCCTGTTCGAGTGTCCAGCCATGGGCCTTTCGCAGGCTGCGCACACGTGGACCGAGTTCGAGGGGCAATGCGTCTTTCGCGTCGTCACCATTCGCACGCGCCAATCGGATCAGGCTAGGTGTGGGGTTGGATTTCATCGCGCCACTCTATGCGGCGCGGGAAAAAAGAAAACCCCCGGACGCTGTTGTTCGCGTCTTCGGGGGTTCATTCAGAAAGCGGGCTTGGGTCTGTCGTCTTGGGGAAGACTGCTCGTGAGGTTTTTTGTCCTGCTTCCTGTGTCCGTGGTGTCAGCGATCAACGACCGCCGACAAGAATTCGATCTGGATCAGCTCGTCCATCAGGGGGGATTGGGCGGGCAGTTTGTTCAATGCGCCCGCCGCAATTGCGAGGGCCGCAATCATGCCGAGCACCAGCGTCGCTGTGGGGAGGCGGAGCCGGTTTCCACGAGTGGCGTCTTCATTCAAACGGGTAGCGCGACCTTGGAACGTCGAGAAGCTTCTATCGCTGTAATACGCCATTGAACATGTACCTTCGTGAACTGGAATCGTTTCGTTGCAATGATTTAAGCATTGGTTCGCCCCCTCGATCCAGTCCCATGAATGTTACAAAGCACGCGCAGCGCCAGTGAGAACACGCGGTGAACAGCATGTGAACATCCGCCCGTTTCGACGAGTTTGCAAAGTTGCAAACCCGGGCAAACACAAGATGTAGGGCCAGTGAGAACATCCCGATTTTGGGAATTGTGAGGGGCGGAGAACAATTTCCTTTTCTTGGGGTGCTGGTCAAAGCCGCCTGCCCGCGCTATGTGCGGGCCATGATCAAACTCGACATTTTCCACGATCCGATTTGCCCCTGGTGCTACATCGGAAAGTCCCGCCTCGACCGCGCACTTGAGGCGCGCCCTGCACATCCGTTCGTCGTTGAATGGCACCCGTTCCAATTGAACCCCGAAATGCCCGCAGAGGGCATGGACCGGCGGGCGTATCTCGAAGGGAAATTTGGTGGCGTCGAGGGGGCGAAAGCGGCCTACCAGCCGATCGTCGACACGATGTCCGCCGAATTGCCCAAGGCGGATTTGGGCAAAATCACTCGGACGCCGAATACGCTGAATGCACACCGACTGGTCCATTGGGCCGGATTGGAGGGTGCTCAGACACCGATCGTCTCCGCCCTCTTTCGCGCTTACTTTGTCGAAGGCCGTGACATTGGCGATAGCGAAGTTCTCGCCGATCTCGCCGACGGGAACGGCATCGATGCGGCGTTGGTTCAAAGGTTGCTCGCAACTGATGAGGATGTTGATGCCATCCGTGCACGCGATTCCCACGCACGCGACCGTGGCATCAATGGGGTGCCCCTGTTTTTGGTTGGCGGCCGTCATGCGGTCTCGGGGGCCCAGGCGACCGATCTCTGGCTTCAGGTTCTCGATGAAATCCAACAGCGTGGTCTGGATGGCGATGAACGGGGCCTTCTGACCGATCAGGAATGATCGCTGCCTCTGGCCAGCGGCATTAAAGGTTCGCCTGATCAGAATGTAATCGCGGGCAGTTCATATCTGACCCTCTCAGGGGTGTGCATTTGCGCGCCTCCCCTGATCCTTTGCAACCGATCCATGTCGCACTAGTGTTCCTTCCATAGCCCAATGGCCGGAGTCTTTATGCCTCGTCGCTTGTCCCAATCCGAGTTCATCGCACTCCTTGCATTTCTGTTTGCCGCCGTCGCATTTTCAATCGACTCGATGCTCCCGGCCCTGCCGCAAATCGCGCAGGAATTGACCGCACAGGACATTAACCGCGCGCAACTCGTGCTGACTTCATTCGTATTGGGACTTGGGATCGGGACCCTTTTTACAGGTCCCCTGTCGGATGCCTGGGGGCGCAAGGCCGTCATAACAGGCGGTCTCGCCCTATATGCCGTTGCGGCGTGGTATGCAGCGCATGCCCCGACATTAGAGGGAATGCTCGCCGCCCGTGTCGTTCAGGGCATGGGGGCCGCAGCGCCGCGCATTGTGGGGCTTGCCATGGTGCGCGACCTTTATAAGGGGCGGGAAATGGCGCGGATCACCTCCTTTGTGATGATGATCTTTATTCTGGTCCCCGCCGTGGCACCCGCGCTTGGTGCGCTCGTCATTTCAGGCTTTGGATGGCGCGGGGTGTTCTACAGCTTCATTATCTTCGCGATTGTGAATTCTGTCTGGCTCAACATCCGACAGGAAGAGACGCTATCGCGCGAAAATCGTCGCCCGTTGCGTTTCGCCACATTATGGAACGGGGTGAAGGAGACACTGTCCAATCCAACGGTGCGTATCTATATCACGGTGCTCACTTTGGGATTTGCGCAGATGTTCGCGCTCATTTCTACGACCCAGCAAATCTACGCGGATGTCTTTGATAAAGGTGATGTCTTTACGATCTGGTTTGCGGCGACCGCCCTGCTGTCGGGAACGGGAACGGTCCTCAACGCGGTCATGGTCATGCGTTTCGGGATGCGGCGGATCGCAATCGCCGCCTATGGCGCCCAAACCATCATTTCCGGTCTGATTCTGGCGGGAACGCTCGCGGGGGTGATCCCGCCTGTCCTTGCCTTCCCGGTCTTCTTTTTCTGGTCAGTGTCGATCTTTTTCATGGCAGGTGTGACCTTTGGCAATCTGACCGCATTGGCGTTGGAACCATTGGGCCATATCGCAGGTCTGGCCAGTTCGGTCGTCGGCGCGATTTCTACGATCCTCGCGGCCTTTATTGCAGCGCCAATCGGGCTGATGTTTGACGGCACGATCGTGCCTTTGCTCGCAGGCGCGTTGATCTGTTCGGCGATTGCGTTCATGTTGATGCGCCGCACTGTCGAACCCGAGGCGGAGCCATCGGCACACTGACTTATTTTTTGCCGACTTTTCCGGCCCGTGCGAGATCTTGGGCAATGGAATAAGCCCCTTTGATCTTGTCGCTGTCTTTAGGCCAATCGCGCCGCACGATGATTTTGTTGTCCTTAACCTTCGCCTGCCCTTTTTGAGCATGGATAAAGTCGACAAGACCCTTGGGACTCGCGAATTTGTCGTTGTGGAACTGGATTGTCGCGCCTTTGGGGCCGCCATCAAGCCGCGCAATACCAGCCTCGCGGCATTTTTCCTTGATCCGAACAACGAGGAGCAACGTGTTGACTTCTTTTGGCAATTTACCAAATCGATCGATCAGCTCGGCTGCGAAACCTTCCAGCTCCACTTTCGTGTGCAACGTCGACAGACGCCGGTACAGGCCAAGACGCACGTCTAGATCGGGTACATAGGTTTCAGGGATCAAAACCGGCACGCCGAGGTTGATCTGCGGCGCCCATTGGCCATCGTCGAGCGTGACACCCTCTTCGCCCGATTTGATCTTGGCAATCGCCTCTTCGAGCATCGATTGGTAAAGTTCGAAACCCACCTCTTTCACCTGCCCCGATTGCTCTTCGCCGACCAGATTGCCCGCGCCGCGAATGTCGAGGTCCTGACTGGCGAGTGTGAAACCGGCGCCAAGCGTATCGAGGCTGCCAAGGACGCGCAGGCGCTTTTCCGCAGTGGCGGTCAAAGGCGCGCGCGGTTTGGTGGTGAGGTAGGCATAGGCCCGCGTTTTGGCGCGCCCCACCCGTCCACGGATTTGATAAAGCTGGGCGAGGCCGAACATATCGGCGCGGTGGATGATCATCGTGTTGGCTGTTGGAATATCGATGCCGGATTCAACGATGGTCGTGGCCAAAAGCACATCATATTTACCGTCATAAAAGGCATTCATGCGGTCGTCCAACTCGCCCGCCGCCATTTGACCGTGAGCAACAACAAAGGACACCTCGGGGACCTGATCGCGCAGGAATTCTTCCATTTCGGGAATATCGGCAATGCGGGGCACCACAAAAAAGCTTTGCCCCCCGCGATAGTGCTCTCGCAGGAGCGCTTCGCGGATGGTGACGGTGTCGAATTCGCTCACGTAGGTGCGGATCGACAACCGGTCGACCGGTGGCGTCGCGATCAATGACAAATCGCGCACGCCTGTTAGAGACATCTGGAGCGTTCGCGGAATTGGCGTGGCCGATAGGGTCAGCACGTGTATGTTTGATTTCAGAGACTTAAGGCGTTCTTTGTGTGTAACGCCGAAACGTTGCTCTTCGTCGACAATCAAGAGGCCGAGGTTCTTGAAATTGACGGCCTTGGCGAGCAAGGCATGTGTTCCGACCACGATGTCGATTTCACCCGAGGCCAAACCATCACGCGTGGCGGCCATGTCGCGTTGGCTGACAAAGCGCGACATCGGGCGCAGGTTGATCGGAAAACCACGGAACCGATCTGCAAAGGAGCGGAAATGTTGGCGCGCCAGCAATGTGGTGGGCGCGATAACCGCGACCTGATGGCCACAAAGCGCCGCGATAAAGGCCGCGCGCATCGCGACCTCGGTTTTGCCAAAACCCACATCCCCACACACGAGACGATCCATGGGACGGCCCGCGGCGAGATCGTCGAGAACGTCCTCGATGGCTTTGAGTTGGTCGTCGGTTTCGGTGTAGGGAAAGCGCGCACAGAATGCTTCCCACATGTCATGGGGCGGCTCCATAATCGGGGCCGCGCGCAGGTGCCGTTCGGCCGCGATCCGGATGAGTTTCTCCGCAATCTCGCGGATACGCTCCTTCATCCGTGCCTTTTTGGCCTGCCATGCCCCGCCGCCGAGTTTGTCGAGCAGGCCTTCGTCGTGGCCATAGCGGCTCAGGAGTTCGATGTTCTCCACGGGCAGATAGAGGCGGTCCCCGCCGGCATACTCCAGCAACAAACATTCGTGCGCCGCGCCCAGTGCGGTGATGACCTCAAGGCCTTTGAAAATCCCCACGCCATGTTCGACATGGACGATCAGATCGCCGGGGCTGAGGCTCGAATGCTCGGTCAGGAAGTTTTCGGCGCGTTTTTTGCGCGACGGTCGCCGGATCAGCCGGTCGCCGAGAACGTCCTGTTCGGAAATAACGGTTAGATGATGGCCATCGGAGGTGGATTCAAACCCCTCGTCGAGTGCCCAGACCGCGAGGTAAATACCGCCATTGCCGTCGGGAACATCGCGCCAATCATTGATCTCTGTGAGGCCTGTCACGTCCTGATCTTCAAGGAGGCCTTTCAACCGCTCGCGCGCGCCATCCGACCATGATGCGAGGATGACTTGTCCATCTTCACGTTTTTTCTGAACATGGGCAGCCAAAGCATGGAAAAGATTGACGTTTTCAGAAAGGCGTTCAGGTGCGAAATTGCGCCCCACACGCCCCATTGCATCGACAACCCCGGGACCAGAGGCCTGTGGGTTTGGATGGAAATGCACCACCCGGCGCCCTTCAATCGCCGCCTCCCACGCCGCGTCGTCAAGATAGAGAAGGTCCGGCGGACAGGGTTTGTAAACGCTGTCGAGTCGTTTTTTGGCCTGCAACGCCAAGCGCCGCGTTTCGTACTGATCCGCAATGCTGTCCCATCGCGCAATCCGAGCGGCTGTGCTCTGGTCGTCCAGAGTGACGACGGCATTGGGCAAATAGTCGAAAAGAGTATCAAGGCTTTCATGGAAGAACGGCAGCCAATGCTCTATTCCCGCGTGCTTTTTTCCTGCCGATACGGCTTCATAAAGCGGATCGTCCGTACCTGCCGCGCCAAATTCTACCCGATAGTTCTGGCGAAAGCGCGTGATCGTTGTGTCGTCGAGAATGACTTCGCTGACTGGTGTGAACGACACCTCGTCCAGCGTATCAATTGTCTTCTGGGTCGCAGGATCGAAGCGGCGCAACCCGTCGAGTTCATCGCCAAAAAAGTCGAGGCGAACGGGCAGCTCCTGCCCGGGAGGAAAGACGTCAATAATGCCGCCGCGAATGGCGTAATCACCATGCTCCACCACCGTCGGGGCCTGCGTAAAGCCCATGCGCACGAAAAAGGCGCGCAGGGCGTTTTCATTGACCCGCTCGCCTTTGCGAATTGTGAATGCCGCGTCTTTTAACGTCGAGCGCGCCGGAACACGCTGTGTGGCGGCAGATAGCGTTGTGAGCATGACGAAACGCTCGGGCATAACCCCGTGGGCCAAAGCGGCCAAAGCCGTCATGCGCGCCGCGGAGACATCCGCATGGGGCGAAATCCGATCGTATGGCAGGCAATCCCACGCGGGAAATTCGAAAACGGGCAGATCAGGCGCGGCAAATGCCAACGCGGCGCGCAGGGCCGCGAGCCGTTTGTCGTCACGCGCAACATGCAGGACCGGAGCGCCGGATTTTGCCGCCTCGCGCGCAATCAGAAAGGCGTCATAGCCCTCGGGCGCGCCGCCCATTTGGAGATGCTGCGATGCCTTCATCCGTCATCAGATCCCGCCGAAGGGGCCAAGGTCGAGGTTCTGATACATCCCCCACATGCCAGTGATGAAGATCGACAACATCCCCACCAGTTGGGTGTAGAACCGGTGACGGCGCAGGAATGAGTAAAGCATATCGCCCTTCGGTGCCTCGTTGCGAATCCGGTGCGCGGTGCGCAGGTTCAGCAGTGCGATCACCGACATCGGGAAGACCATCAAAAACACCGCTTGGCAAAACTCGATCCCGTAGACGAAACCGGTCACGGCTAGCAACGTGATCAACCCTGTGCTCAACGCGGTGAGCAAAAGGCCGGAAACTTCGGCGATATTGAGGAGGCGACCGACGTTAATACGCACAAGGTCTTCGAGGTCCTGCATCGTCTCACCGCCGCGCCGTTTTGCGCGCTGAGCGAGATCGAAGGGAACACCCAGAACATAGTGAGAGGCCGTGGACCAAAGCACGGCGAGCCCGATCCAATACCACAGGTTGGAGAAGGATCGCATGTCGATCACTTCGAAGATCGTTTCGTAGATGTTCACGGGGCGTTTCTTTTTCTTTGGTGTGCTCTGGCGCCGGTCGGAGTGGCGCGAGCGCGACATTAGAGCGGGTGCACGGCGATTCCTACCCTTGATGGCGTTGAAAATCCATGTCACCCCTGAACCCCGCCCGTTCACGTTATTCAAAGGTCCCGCCATGACCCGCACCACCGCCCCCTTCCCCCTCACGCGCCTGCGCCGGACACGGAAAATGGAGAGCCTGCGCGGACTTGTGCGCGAAAACCATCTGGCCGCGAGCGATCTGATCTGGCCGGTGTTTGTGCGCGAAGGCATGGATGACGCCACACCGATTGACGCGATGCCGGGCGTGTCGCGTTTGACGATTGATCGTTTGGTGGGTGCCGCGACAGAGGCCTATGACCTCGGCATACCTGCGATCTGCCTGTTTCCTTATATCGAACCCGATCTGAAAACCGAGGACTGCGCGGGGGCATGGGATAACGACAACCTCGTCAACCGTGCGATCCGCGCGCTCAAAGACGCCCTGCCCGACATGGCGGTCATGACCGACGTGGCGCTCGATCCCTATAACATCAATGGGCACGACGGATTTGTCGTTGATGGCGAGATCGTCAATGATCGCACCGTTGAGGCGCTGGTCAAAATGGCTGTGGCGCAGGCACGCGCCGGCGCGGATATCATCGGACCTTCCGATATGATGGACGGGCGCATTGGGGCAATCCGTCGCGCGCTTGAGGCCGAGGGTTATGACAAGGTTTCGATCATGTCCTACGCTGCGAAATATGCCTCGGGGTTTTATGGTCCGTTCCGTGATGCCGTTGGCGCATCCGGTGCCTTGAAGGGCGATAAAAAGACCTATCAAATGGATCCCGCGAACGCCGATGAGGCGCTGAGATTGGTCGAGCGCGATTTGCTCGAAGGGGCGGATATGGTGATGGTGAAACCGGGGATGCCCTATCTCGACATTTGTCGGCAGGTCAAAGACCGGTTTGGCGCACCGACGTTTGCCTATCAGGTGTCCGGTGAATACGCGATGATTGTGGCTGCGGCCCAGAACGGGTGGCTGGACCGCGATAAGGTCGTGATGGAGAGCCTGATGTGTTTCAAGCGTGCAGGGTGCAACGGCATCCTGACCTATTTTGCGCCTGAAGTGGCACGCGCCCTGAAGGTATAAAAAAGGCCGGCGCAATTGCCGGCCTTCTTCATGTTTGATTGATTTACGCAGCTACTTTGGCAGCCCGATTATCCACGGCATAGGCGCCTGCTCCAACCGAGACGATGAACAAGAATGCACCGGTCAGGGAGAGGTTTTTCATGAAGGAAATCATTTCACCCTGTGCGGCGTAACCTTCCATCCCGAAGGACGGAACGAGGTGGAACAGGATACCTGCAAGCAACGTGAAACCGGCCAGCGCGAGAGCGGCAATGCGTGTTTGATAACCCACGGCAAGCGCAATACCACCGAGCACTTCGACCGCGATTGTTGGCCAAACGAGGAAACCGGGAAGCCCCATGGATTCAATGTAACCGGCGACGCCGGCGGGCGCGCCGAGTTTTTGCAGGCCCGACATGATGAACATGATCGCGAGGAGAATACGGCCCGCAGGCGCTGCGTATTTGGTGAGGTCTTGCATGATAGTTCCTTCGTGAATTTGTCTGCGCCGATAGTGGCGGTGTGCGGGGACTGATGTCCTATGTCCCACGGCAACTCAATTCGCTGTAACGGGACAGTTTCTGTGCAACTGCGCACAGAACAATGCGCCCTTCTCAGGGATCTCGCCAATTTTTCGCCCTCGGTTGCGCGCGAAACCCCCACCTCGCGTGGTTTCGCGGTGACAAGCGGGCTCGCAAGTCTTAACCTTTGCGTCAACGGGGCAAAGATCCCGCCAAAACACATTGGCAGTAGATACAGCAGTATAAAGGGCAGTCAGATGACACATTCCAACCGTCGCACCTTCATGATCGGTCTCGGCGCAACCGGCCTCCTCGCCGCCTGCGACAACGGCCTGCGCGGCACGGGCGCTACCACAATCGATGCGCGCGTCGACTCCACGCTATCCCAGCTTTATAACAATTACCCCGGAACGGCCGCCCTGCGCGACAAATCGGTCGGTCAATTGGTGATGCCACTGGTCACCGAGGCCGGCTTTGGGATTGGCGGCTCCTACGGGCGCGGCGCATTGCGCGTTGGCGGTGCGACCGTCGATTACTACTCGGCAACCGAGGCGTCATTCGGCCTGCAGATCGGTGCACAGCAATACGCCCATGTTCTCTTCTTCATGACACAGGAAGCGCTGCAGGGTTTCCGCGCATCCCCGGGTTGGGCCGCGGGTGCGGATATCGAATATGCGGTATCAAACCGTGGCGAAAACCTATCTGCAGAGACCATTACGTCGCTGTCGCCGGTGATCGCGGTTGTCTTTGGACAGGCTGGTCTTTTGGCGGGTGCGACGATCAATGGCACAAAGTATTCGCGCATCATTCCCTAAATTGGTCGCAAGGATCACTGACATAACAACGCCGCCCTTTCGGGGCGGCGTTTGTGATTTAGGGAACGGTTTCTTCGAGAACACCGTCTGCGGTCATTTGCGCATAGAGCAACCCTTCGCGCAGACCGCGGTCCGCGACCGATAGCCGGTCGGTCGGCCAAATCCGCAAAAGCGCCTGCAGGATCGCCGCACCCGACATGATCAATTCATGGCGATCGCGGCCGATACGGGGATCACGCCTGCGCCCAACCGGCCCGAGGTCGAGATAGTCGCGAATGACGCGGTCGATCTGTTCAGAGGTCATGCGAAGCCCGTCGACTTTGTTGCGATCATAGCGCCGCAGTCCGAGGTGGGAGGCCGCGACCGTGGTAACGGTTCCCGACGTGCCGATGATCTGAAACCCCTCACGCGCATTTTCGTTGGCGTAGGGCGTGAAATCGGCCAACTTTTCCTCGAAAAACCACGACATCAACGCGAACCGCGCCGAGTCGTCATCCACGTCCGAAAACTGCTCCATCAATGTCGCAACGCCCAAGGGCACCGAAATCCAGTCGACGACCTTGGCGTGGGGAAAACGACTTTCGATGGGTTTGAAACCGGTGTGCAACCTCATGATCGCGCGTGGGCGGTCAATTTTGGGGACCGACGACAGATCGATCCACACCAGTTCGGTCGACCCGCCCCCGATATCAACGACGAGAAGCTGTTCGGTTTTGGTGGACACCAGTGGCGCGCAAGAAATAACTGCCAGCCGCGCCTCTTCTTCCGGTTTGATGATTTCGAGGCGCAATCCGGTTTCACGGCTCACGCGGCGCAAAAAGTCACGAGAATTGTCGGCGCGCCGACAGGCCTCGGTGGCAACCAACCGCATGTTCTTCACATGGTGTTTTTCGAGCTTTTTCTGACAGACTTTTAGCGCCTGCACCGCGCGGCCAACGGACGCGCGCGACAAACGCCCCGAAGCCTCCAATCCCGCGCCGAGTTGCACAGATTTGGAAAAACTGTCGATTACGTGAAACTGACTGCCCTTGGGTTGGGCGATCAGCATCCGACAACTATTGGTGCCGAGATCCAGCGCGGCATAGAGCGCGGCTGGATCGGCGGCGGTATGAGGCACGGCGGGCTCAACCGGTTTCGGGAACGCGCCCGCACCTGTGGGACGCTTGGGCGTCATTTGGAACGCCCTCCATTTCGAGTTGGTCTCACCATATGCCACTCCCGCGCGATCAAGCAAGAGCGCAGGTGCGCGCGACCAGACAATCGGTGGCCCATCGGCTCACAATGATATCGGTGGCCCATCGGCTCACAATGATCATGAGAATTTTTCGCGCTCACGGCCCTTTCGCGCAAGCCCCGTGCGGGGTATCTGTTTGCGCCAGACGAATGAGAGGCCCCGATGAGCGATCTGACGATAATTTTCTGGCGTGATATCCCTGCACAAGTGCGTGTTGGACGGGGCCGCAAAGCCGCGCGCGCGATCCTACCTGAGCGTTTCGAGCAGGCAATTGACCGCGTGGCGATGAAAGTCGGGGCCACCGAAGGGGATGCCTATATGGCAGAATGGCGCGATGTGTCAGAACCATGCCCTGAGGGTGACCCCCAGTCCGCCGCAGATGCCCGCGCGGCAACACTCGACGCAGACTACGACAAATCCCGCCTCTTGGCCCTAATCGCGAATGACGGCTTTGCGCCGCAGACACAGGACAGCTGACATGACCCGCACCGTGATCGAAAGCAAAACTAAAACCGTCATCATGGGGTTTGACGAGCCGTTCTGTGTGATCGGCGAACGCATCAATCCGACGGGGCGCAAAAAGCTCGCGGCGGAGTTGGAGTTGGGGGATTTTTCCACCGTCGAACGCGACGCTTTGGAACAGGTGGCCTGTGGTGCCAATATTTTGGACATCAACTCGGGCGCAGTTTTCTCTAACAAGATGGCCGAAGATCCGCGCTACGCCGACAACAACTTTGTCGAACCGCCGTTGATGCGTGAACTCATAGCGCGCGTTCAGGCGATTGTGGATGTGCCGCTGTGCATCGACAGCTCGGTGCCCGATGCTCTCGAGGCCGGTTTGGAAATGGCCGAAGGTCGCCCGCTGTTGAACTCGGTGACCGGTGAGGAAGAGCGGTTGGAACGCGTCCTGCCGTTGGTGAAGAAATACAACGTGCCCGTGGTGGCCATTGCCAATGACGACACCGGCATTTCCGAAGACCCTGACGTGCGTTTTGCGGTTGCCAAACGGATCGTCGAACGGGCGGCAGATTTTGGCATTCCGGCGCATGACATTGTGGTTGATCCTCTTGTCATGCCGATTGGTGCGATGGCGACGGCAGGTCAGCAGGTGTTCACTCTGGTGCGCCGTCTTCGTGAAGAACTGGGTGTGAACACGACCTGCGGGGCGTCCAACGTGTCCTTCGGTCTGCCCCTGCGCCATGGTATCAACGCAGCCTTCCTGCCGATGGCAATTGGGGCGGGAATGACCTCGGCCATCATGAACCCAGTGCGGGTGCAGGAAATGGAAGCCGTTCGTGCCGCGAACCTGTTGATGAACCACGACCCTGACGGAACAGCTTGGATCGCGTTTTCGCGTGTGGCTGCGGCCGTGGCGGAAGGGGCGAGTTTCGCCGAGGCGGCGACCGCTGCGGGCGCTGACCGGTCTGGTGGTCGACGCGGCCGCGAGGGTGGTCGTCGGCGTCGGGGATAATCCCGCCTGCCGTCGCGCAGAGCATAGGAAAGGGCGGGTGTGACGCGTCTCATTTGCTTGAACAAACCCTTCGATGTGCTGTCTCAGTTCACCGACAAGGGCACAGAAGGATCGCCACGGCGCACCCTTTCCGCGTTTGTGGACGTGCCCGGGGTCTATCCAGCGGGCCGGTTGGACCGCGATAGCGAAGGTTTGCTCCTGTTGACCGACGACGGGGCATTGCAGGCGCGCATTTCCGATCCGAAAAATAAAATGTCCAAGACCTATCTCGCGCAGGTTGAGGGCGAGATCACGCCCGAAGCGATCAAGAAACTCTGCGCCGGTGTCGTCCTGAAGGACGGTCCGACGCGTCCGTCGCGCGCGCGCGCGATTGGCGAACCCGATTGGCTCTGGCCGCGCACGCCTCCGGTGCGGTATCGCAAATCCGTACCCGACAGTTGGCTCGAACTCACAATTACCGAAGGACGCAACCGGCAGGTCCGTCGTATGACGGCCCATGTGGGGTTCCCTACTTTGCGCCTCGTGCGTGTGGCAGTGGGCCCGTGGAAATTGGACGGCTTGGAGAGCGGCGCATGGCGCGACGACGATCCGCGAAAGGCAATGACATGAGCGATACAGACCCACTGGTGATCTTTACCCCGTCGGGCAAACGCGGTCGCGTGGCGCGTGGAACGCCTGTGCTGCAGGCCGCGCGTCAGTTGGGCGTCGATCTGGATTCCGTATGCGGCGGGCGTGGCATCTGTTCGAAATGCCAAGTGCAGCCTTCGTTTGGTCAGCATTCAAAACACGGGATTACCGCGCGCGAAGATGCGCTGAGCGAATTCAATGCCGTCGAAGAGCGATATGACCGCATTCGGGGCCTGAAAATCGGTCGCCGTCTGGGGTGTCAGGCCTGTATCGAGGGCGATATCGTCCTCGACGTGCCGCCTGAAAGTCAGGTCCACAAACAGGTCGTGCGCAAAGCTGCCACCACCCGCGCAATCGATATGGATGCGGCAACGCGGCTCTACTACGTCGAAGTTGAACCGGCCGATATGCACGCTCCGACCGGCGATTGGGAACGGTGTTGCACAGCACTGGCCGCGCAATGGGGGTTGTCGTCCCCTACCCTCAGCACGGCCATGCTGTCACGGGTGCAAAGCGCGCTGATGTCCGGCGATTACAAAATCACGCTGGCCGTCAATGAAGCGCGCGAAGGGGCTCCGCGTATCGTCGGTGTCTGGGCGGGCTTTGCAGAGCCTGCGGTCATGGGGCTCGCGATTGATTTGGGGTCCACGACCATCGCCGCGCATCTCACCGATCTGGTGTCGGGAGAGGTAAAAGCATCCGGCGGTGTGATGAACCCGCAAATCCGGTTTGGTGAAGACCTGATGAGTCGCGTTTCCTACGCCATGATGAACGATGGCGGCGCGGCTGAAATGACGTCTGCGGTGCGTGAGGCGATCAACACATTGGCAGCCGAACTTGCCCTCGAAGCCGGTTTGGCAATCACGGACATCTTTGAAGCCGTCTTCGTGATGAACCCCGTGATGCATCACCTGTTGATGGGGTTTGATCCTGTGCCGCTCGGACAGGCACCCTTTGCTCTGGCGACGTCTTCGGCTCTCGACCTGCCGGCACGCGATATTGGTCTCACACTTGCGCCCGAAGCGCAGGTCTATGTTCTCCCTCTCATCGCGGGACATGTCGGGGCCGATGCCGCCGCTGTCGCGCTCTCCGAGGCGCCGCAGAAATCCGAACCGCTCACTTTGATTGTCGATGTTGGCACGAACGCAGAGATCCTTTTGGGCAATAAGTCGGGTGTTCTGGCCTGTTCGTCGCCGACGGGTCCTGCCTTTGAAGGGGCGCAAATATCTTCGGGACAACGCGCGGCACCGGGTGCCATCGAGCGGGTTGAAATCAATGCCGAAACGAAAGAGCCGCGGTTCAAGGTTATTGGCTGTGACCTCTGGTCGGATGATCCCGAATTCGCCGATCAGGTGCTGGCCACCGGCGTGACCGGCATCTGCGGGTCGGGCATTATCGAAGCGGTCGCGGAAATGCGCATGGCCGGCATTGTGGACGCCAAAGGCCTCGTGGGGTCACCCGATGCGGTGGGAACAACGCGGTGTCGCCCGACGGGGCGGACATTCGAATATCTTCTCTATGACGGGTCCGCAGAGGGCGGATCGGTCATTTCCGTCACCCAAGGCGACATTCGCGCCATTCAACTGGCCAAATCGGCGCTCTATGCCGGCGCGCGATTGCTCATGGATGAGCTCGACGTCGATCAGGTGGATCGCGTCGTTCTCGCCGGGGCGTTCGGGGCGCATATTTCGCCAAAGCACGCGATGGTTTTAGGAATGATCCCTGATTGTGCCTTGGAACATGTGACCTCTGCGGGTAATGCCGCCGGAACGGGCGCGCAAATCGCGCTGATCAATCGTGGCTCACGGCGCGAAGTCGAAGCACTGGTGTCGCAAATCACAAAGATCGAAACCGCACTTGCGCCGCGGTTTCAGGAGCATTTTGTCGCCGCAAATGGCATTCCACATGCGAGCGACCCTTTTGCGGGTCTGCGTGCCGTCGTACCCCTGCCCGATCCACATTTCACAAGTGGCGACAGCGCGTCGCGAGGCCGACGTGGTCGGCGCCGGTAACCCGGATTGATCAGGCCCGTGCCACGCGATCACGCTTGACGCTTTGACGGGCTTTGACTATCTCCATCGCGCATGCGGGTGTAGCTCAATGGTAGAGCAGCAGCTTCCCAAGCTGAATACGAGGGTTCGATTCCCTTCACCCGCTCCACCTCCTCACATGTCCATGGGTTGACTACCGCGGCTCGGACGCGACGTTTTGCTTTCGCTTGGCGTAGCGATGGCCTACCGACAGGTCAAATGAGGAGAGCGAAATGACATTTCTCGAAACAGCATGCGTCGCCCTGAACGAACGCCTCAAGGGTCATACTTTCGAAAAGACCGTGAGCCTGCGGATCAAGGAAGTCGGCAACATTTTCATCAGCGGCAGTGATGCGGTTGTGTCCGATGAGCGCGCCGATAGTGCCGTCATCTCCGATCAGGTAACGCTGCAGAAGATCCTCAATGGTGACCTGCACCCGATGAAGGCGATCCTGTTTGGCAAGATGAAGATCGCGGGCGATGCTAAGACCGCCGCGAAATTCGGATCCCTTTTCGGCTGATCAGCCTTTGAGGTAATCGACGAGGCGACGGGTTGATCCGTCTTTGTCGTCGGCGCTCTGGCTGCCTTCGAGAACGGGTTGCAGGGCGACGGCCAATTCTTTGCCGAGCTCGACACCCCACTGGTCGTAGGAATTGATCCCGAGCACGACGCCTTCCACAAACACGCGGTGTTCATAGAGCGCGATGATCTGGCCCAAAACGTAGGGCGTGAGTTTGTCATAGACCAAGGTTGTCGAAGGGCGGTTGCCGGGAAAGACGCGATGGCGCGCCTGGCGTTCGAGTTCGTCACCCGTCAAACCCTTTTTCGCCATGATCGCGCGGGCCTCATCGAGCGAGCGACCGCGCAACAAGGCCTCCGATTGCGCGAGGCAATTGGCGACCAGCAAAGTGTGCTGATGGGTCAGATCGGGTTCATGGCCGGATTTACCGACCATGAATTCACAGGGAACCACGCGGGTCCCTTGATGGATGAGCTGATAGAACGCGTGTTGCCCGTTGGTGCCCGGCTCGCCCCAAACCACAGGTCCGGACTCAAACGGTAGATCGCTGCCATCCATGGCCACGCGTTTCCCGTTGCTTTCCATTTCCAACTGCTGAAAATACGCAGGCAGTCGCAAAAGGCGTTGTTCATAGGGCAGGACAGCACGCGTGGCGTGGCCACAGACCTGATTGTGCCATAGGCCCACGAGGGCCAGCATGGCGGGCAAATTGTCGGCCCAGTCGCTTTGTTGAAAATGGGTATCCATCGCCTGTGCCCCGCGCAGGAATTCGGCAAAATGGCGCGGGCCGATCGCGAGCATTAGGGACAATCCAATCGGCCCCCAGATGGAATAACGCCCCCCAACCCAATCCTCGAACCCGAAGACGAGATCGGGATCAATGCCGAACGCAGCCGTTTTGTCGCGCGCGGTCGACAGCGCTGCAAAGTGTTTGGAGATGCCCTCTTCACCAACATGCTCCACCAACCAGTCCTTTGCCGTTTGGGCATTGGTCATGGTTTCGATGGTGGTGAAGGTTTTCGAGGCGACAATCAGCAACGTGGTTTGTGGATTAAGGCCATCAAGCACGTCTGCGATATGCGCGCCGTCGACATTGGACACAAAATGGCAACGCGGACCATCGGCGTATGGCGCCAGCGCCAGATAGGCCATGGCCGGACCAAGATCAGAGCCCCCGATCCCGATATTTACGATGTCGGTAAAAGGTGAGCCGGAATGGGAGGTAATGTCGCCGCGGCGAACCCGCGTCGCAAAATCGTCCATCCGTGCGAGGGTTTGTTTCACACCGGGCATCACGTCTTTGCCGTCCACCATCACCGGACCGCCATCGATGTTGCGCAGTGCGGTGTGAAGAACGGACCGTCCCTCTGTGTCGTTGATCTTTTCACCCGAGAACAAATCCGCGCGTTTCTTCGCAACCCCTGCCGTCTCCAACAATCCGATCAACGCATCACGTTCTTCGGTCCCGATGTTGGTTTTGGAGTAATCGAAAAGGAGCCCGTCGGCGGAAACCGAAAACGCTTCGGCACGGTTTTGATCCGAGGCAAACAGATCGAGGATATGGCGGTCGCGCGATTTGTCTTGCAGGGTCTTTAGCGCGGAAAAATCAACGGTCATGGGGCCTCCGATGGAACGTTATGGATTGATCAGGCCGCCCAGTGAACGGAGGCCTCGGGCAGAAACAGCGAGACAGGCGCATCTTGGGCACTCGCACCGCGTGCGGTTTCCAATGCGGCCCGTTTTTCGTCCCCTGTGATGAGGAGATGGGTCGCGATGGCGGACTTCAACGCCTGTGCGGACAATGTGATGCGTGCTTCGGGTGCACCAGGTGCGCGCATGGCCAGCAATTCGGGCGCTTCATCCGAAAGCGCGAGATCGAGCTGATCTGCACCGGGAAACAGACTCGCCGTGTGCATATCCGTGCCCATGCCCAAAAGCAGAACATCGATGGGCAGCGCGTCTTTCACCCCTTTGAGCAAGAGCGGCAGCCCCTCCTCGGGTGTTGGGCGATCGGTGTAGAGCGGGACCATCCGCGCGGCAGCGGCCTGATCTTTGAGCAAGGTTCGTTTGAGCAATGCGGTATTGGAGCGGGGCGATGTTTCATCCACCCAGCGTTCGTCATTGAGCATGACATCAACACGGCTCCAGTCGAGATGAACGGCCGAGAGCGTTTCGAAAACCGGTCCCGGTGTCGACCCGCCGGGCACGCAGAACGTCGCCCGGTCATTATGATTCAACGCGGCACGCAATTCTCCGGCAATCTTGTTGGCCAGACCGAGCATCAGCGCATCGCGATCTGCATATTCGATCAGGTTCATTCTTTTAACTCCCGCCACCGGCGCCCTTCGCGGTGAAGCATCATGGATGAATCCTCAGGACCGCTGGAATAGGCATCATAAGTTTTGGGTACGTCATGGCGCGCTTCCCATCCATGGATCAGCGGGTCGGTCCACGCCCATGCTGCCTCGACCTCATCGCCGCGCATGAACAATGTCTGGTTTCCACGAATGACATCCATAATCAGGCGTTCGTAGGCGTCCGGAATATCCTCGGCCTCTTCGCCGAGCGCCTCGGCAAAGGACATATCTAGAGGCACATCAATCAATCGCATGCCCCCCGGTCCAGGCTCTTTGATCGTCACCTGAAGGGTCATGCCTTCATTCGGCTGGAGGCGGATGACGAGAACATTGGCATGGCGACCGGCATCTTCGGGGAAAATCGAATGCGGGGCGTCTTTGAACACGACGGCGATTTCGGAAGTGCGTGCCTTGAGCTTTTTGCCGGTGCGCAGATAAAACGGTGTGCCCGCCCAACGCCAGTTCGAGATCAGGCAGCGCAGCGCGATATAGCTTTCTGTGCGCGATTTGGGATCGCCTGCATCTTCGCGATAGGAGGCTTCGGTCTTGGTCGCATCATATTGGCCCCGCACGATGTTGTGGTGATCAACGGGCTCTAGCGCGCGAATGACTTTGAGCTTTTCATCGCGCACTGAATCCGGCTCGAAACGGCTCGGCGGTTCCATGGCGATGAGGCACAAAAGCTGCATCAGGTGGTTTTGAACCATGTCGCGCATGGCACCGGATTTATCGTAATACTCGCCGCGCCCACCGACACCGACGGTTTCGGCCACCGTGATCTGGATGTGATCGACGTATTGTGAATTCCACAGAGGTTCGAACAGGATATTACCGAAACGCACGGCCATCAGGTTTTGAACGGTCTCTTTGCCCAGATAATGGTCAATGCGGTAAATCTGGGTTTCCTCAAAATGCTTGGCGAGGTCTGCGTTCAGTTTTTTGGCAGATGCGAGGTCCCGCCCAAACGGCTTTTCAACCACGATCCGCGCGTTTTCGTCCGCAATCCCATGGCTTTGCAGGCGCTCTGCAAGGTCACCAAAAAGGCTCGGCGCGACGGAAAAATAGTAGGCATTTACGACACCGGACCGTACCAACCCTTTGAGGTCGGACCACCCGCCCTCGCCGCGCGCGTCGATTGTCACGTAGTGGATGCGTTCGCAAAACTCGCCGATGCGATCGTCGTCACAGTCATTCTTTTTGGAGAATTCGTTGATCGCCGCCCGAACCACATCGCGGAACTCTGCATCGTCATGCTCTGAACGCGCGGCACCGATAATGCGCGCTGTTTCAGGCATTTGGCCGGAACAGAACCGGCGGTATAGTCCGGGGAGGATTTTGCGGCGCGCAAGGTCGCCGGTCGCTCCAAATATGACGAGGTCGAAATCGTCGACAGGAATGACGCGTGAAACCATAATTCTCTCCTATATCCGGTCTTTACACCGAGCAGACCGATTTGGGGCCGGCTATGTCGTTAGCGCTAACGAGCAAGGTTTACTCCGCGTTTGACAGCGAGTCTAGCACCCCTGTCACGACCCACAAGTGTTTCGCGGCACTGCCGGTGCTATCACGACCTCGTGGGTGACGCCGCGCGGGGCTTTCACCCACCCCACCAGTGCCTTAGCATCCCGACAAACAAACACTGATTGATGGTTTATGAAAGACAGCAGCATCGCCACCCCCGCAAAGTTCACTGATCCCTTCGTGACCGCAAAAGGCGAAACACGGGCGCGTGTCGCCCTGTCCGATCCCCAGACGATTTGGTTCAACACGGGCACGCTTTGCAACATCACCTGCGTGAACTGTTATATTGAAAGCTCACCGACAAACGACGCCCTCGCCTATCTGAGTGTAGAAGATGTCCTGTCCTATCTGGATGAAATGGCCAACCTCGACTGGGCTGTGCGCGAGATCGCATTCACCGGCGGCGAGCCGTTCATGAACCCGCAGATGATCGAAATGGCGCGTGTGTCGCTGGAACGCGGGTATGAAGTGTTGGTTCTGACAAATGCTATGGCACCGATGATGCGCCCCGCGGTTCAGGCCGGCCTTCTCCACCTGCGTGAAAAATTCGGCGATCGCCTCACCCTGCGCGTATCGCTCGATCACCATAGCGGCGAAAACCATGATGCGATGCGTGGCAAAGGCAGCTTTGTGCGCACGTTGCTTGGTATGGATTGGCTTCGGGACAATGGCTTCAACATGGCCGTTGCGGCGCGGTCTTTGTGGGATGAAACCGACGCCGATGCGCGCACCGGATTTGCCGCTCTATTTCAAGACCGGAACTATAAGATCGACGCCCAAGATCCTACAACCACAGTCATTTTTCCAGAAATGGATGAAACTGTTGACGTCCCGGAGATCACCACGGAATGCTGGGGCATCCTGCATAAATCGCCCCGCGATGTGATGTGTTCGTCGAGCCGAATGGTGGTGAAGCGCAAAGGTGAAGCGCCGTCCGTGGTTGCCTGCACCCTGCTTCCCTATGATCGTCAATTCGACCTAGGCCCGACTCTGGAAGGTGCCGCAGGGGAAGTCGCGCTAAATCATCCCCACTGCGCCAAATTCTGCGTATTAGGTGGCGCGTCCTGCTCCGCATAGATTGGATTAATTACAGCTCGTAACTCATTCACTACGCTCGACTATTACTCCCAAACTACGCCTCGAGAACACTGTCCCAATACAGGTAGTCCATCCAGCTTTCATGCAGGTGGTTGGGTGGAAATCTGCGGCCCAGATTGCGCAACTCTTCCGCGGCTGGTGGTCGCGGCGGTTTGCGTAGTGTCATCCCAACCTGCCGGAGTGATTTTGACCCCTTCTTGAGATTGCAGCGCGAGCAGGCCGCCACCACATTTTCCCAAGACGTGATGCCGCCACGCGCGCGCGGGATCACGTGATCAAAGGTCAAATCGCCCTTCGATCCGCAATACTGGCAACAGAATTCGTCCCGTAAAAACAAATTAAAGCGCGTGAAGGCCACGCGCTTTTGAGGTTTCACATAATCTTTCAGGACGACGACCGAGGGGATCCTGATCTTGCAACTCGGACTGTGCACGAAGTCGTCGTATTCAGCGACGATATCCACCCTATCGAGGAACACCGCCTTTATCGCCTCCTGCCAAGGCCACAGCGATAGCGGGTAGTAGGAAAGCGGTCGATAATCCGCATTCAGAACCAACGCCGGATTTGATTTTCCCGCATTCGGTTCACGTACAAAATGAGTTCTAAAATCGCCGTCCATCATCCGCGCGACGCTCCCGCCTTACATACCTCTCGGTCGAAGGACGGGCCAGCCCGCCCTCAGATAGTTCCACTATATATCGGGGCACCAATGTGGCAAGCCCCTGCATCTATGTGTTCTATAGGCAGAGAGTTACACGCGCTCCGTAACATCTCAGTGACGCATTTTTCGGCAAACGCGATACGGTTCAACCGAAATGCGCACAATTCACGAACCCATAGACGGGTCGCACGCTCAATGGAAACTCAGGGGAAATCGCAGCCGCGCTCGCACTGCCATGAATGAAAGCACTGCACAGGAGCAGCCTTAGAACCGGCGCTTGCGGTCCTCAACACGGACGCGGATTGCACGTGGCTGATGCGATAGGGAAAGGACATTTGCAACCACTGCGCCGACTGCAACAAATGCGATCACGGTCATCAAGATGGTGTTCATGAGCTATCTCCCTACTTACACTCTAAGGATGTATCAGTGAAAACGGCAGGGTCAAGGGGAGCCTCGCGGCAGAGCCGCAAAAACCCGCTTTTACGCTACATTCGGGGTAAAAAGCGGCGATTATTCGCCGTTCCGGGTATCGTAGCCCAGCTTTTCACGCAAAAACGCCAAGGCGACCGAGAGGCCATCGGGGGAAATACCGTGGCTGGTATCGCGCATCACATGGGCATAGGTTTCAAAACCGGCTGCTTGGAGCGCCTGCCCTGCTTCCTGTAGCGCTTGGGGCGGAACAACATCGTCGCTGTCACCGTGAACCAGGAGCACAGGCATTTTGACCCGCACTTCGTCTTCCAACATTTCAGGCTCCAAAAGACGTCCCGAAAAGCCCACGACACAGGACACAGGATCTTCGCGGCGCGGGGCAACCTGAAGCGCCATCATGGTGCCTTGGGAAAACCCAAAGAGCGCCAATTGGTCGGGTTCAATACCGTGATCGACCAAAAGTTCGTCGAGATAGTCGTTCAACTCGTCAACGGCGCGCAACATGCCCGCGCGTGATTCTTCCTCCGAGGATTCGTCGATCCAGGGAATCGGGAACCATTGGAACCCCATCGGATTGCCGATGCAGCGCTCTGGCGCATCGGGTGCGCAAAAGACGGTGTCAGGAAGGTGCTCGGCGAGCGGATCGGCCAGCCCCAGCAGGTCTTTGCCGTCCGCGCCGTAACCATGCAGGAAGACAACAATCGAACCGGTGCGTCCCGAAAGACTATCGCGTGTGTGGTTCACCAATTGGCCCATTACCTGATCCCTTCACGTTGTTTCTCGACATGGTAGTAGGCCCATAGCAACCGCGCCGCAACTGCCCGCCATGGCGACCACTCTTGGGACATTTCACGAAGGGCGCGATCCTTTGGTCGTTCCGGCAAATCGAACAGCATGCGTGCCGATTCCTGTAGTGCCAGATCACCCGGTGCAAAGACATCGGCGTGTCCGAGCGAAAACATGGCGTAGATTTCCGCCGTCCAAACCCCGATTCCGGGAACAACCGTCAGGGTGTCTATCACCTCTTGGGTTGATGCCTCGCGCAGAGCGGCAAAATCGATGCGCGCGTCCGCCAATGCCTTGGCGTAACGTATTTTCTGGCGCGACAGCCCGCAGGCGCGCAGGTCCTCTTCGCTGGCCCATTGGACTTTGCGCGGACCTGTCAGTTTGGCCGACTTTAGCCGGTTCCAGATTGCAGATCCGGCGGCCACAGAAACCTGTTGGCTGACAATGGCGGAGAGGAGCTGGTCGAACCCGTCCTTTTTGCGGCGCAGCGGCAAGGGGCCAGTCTGTGCCAGCGCATGCGCAAATCGCGGTTCGATATCCGCGAGGTACTGCGCACCCTCGGCCACACAATCGGGTGTTTCAATGATCCTCAAAGTGCCTCTGCCCATTCCAACGCGTCGAGCACCTGTTCACGACGTTCAATCCCGTCGAGCGGGGCCGGTCGTGCGATCATGGCGACCGATATCCCGAGCGCGCGCGCGGCATCCAGTTTGGCCCGCCCCGATGCGCCGCCGGCGTTTTTGACGACCAGCCAGTCGGGTTTCACCTCTTCGAACAACGCGCGCTCGCTGGCCTCTGTAAAGGGCGGACGTGCCACGATGTAGCCGCCTTGCGGATAGGGGAAGGGTTCAGACGGCGGATCGATCACGCGGCAGAAAAGAGTGCGATCACCCAACAGTGCATAGGCGTCCAAGGTCTGTTTTCCCGTCGCGACAAACGCACGTGCGCCCACTGGGATGATCGCGGCGAGATCCTCAATACTAGCAACTTCGTGCCATGCATCCCCGTGGCGCGACCGCCATTCGGGTCGTTCATAGCGCAGGTAGGGAATGGCGCGCTCGGCGCATAATCTGGCGGTCCGCTCGGTTATCTGCGTTGCGAAAGGGTGCGTGGCGTCAATGACTGCGCTAATTTTTTTCGCGGCTAGAAAGGAGAGAAACCCCTCCTCCCCACCGAACCCGCCCGAGCGGGTTTCGAGGGGGTATTCGTAGGGGGATTGGGTCACGCCCGCCAGAGAGGCGATGCAATCGATCCCCGCCTGAGCCAGATAACCGGCCAGATTTCGGGCTTCTTTCGTGCCCGCAAGCAAAAGGATCATCCCGCTCTCCCGATGACGGTTCCACTGCGGTCAATCACGACGATGTCATAGGCAATCCCGTGCCCACCAAAGCGCGCCTCAACCGTTTCCAGCGCTTTTTGTGCAACCAGAGTGGAAAAGTCAGCCCCCTTTTGTTCGTAGATTTCCAACGCCGTGTTGGATTGCGCAAGGTTCGGGTCCCCGAGTGCGTCTGCCCAGTATCCAAAATCAACCTGAGAGCGTTTGGAATGCAAATCGACTTCGCCTTGCGCGAGCTTTGCAATCTTGCCGATACCGCCCCCGATCGTGACGCGCTCGACGGGGTGTTTGGCGAGGTATTTCAACATCCCCCCCACGAAATCACCCATATCCAACATAGCGCCCTCAGGCAGGTCGTAGCGGGCGCGCACCGCCTTTTCTGACGTCGCGCCCGTGCATCCCGCGACATGGGTCAATCCCTCTGCGCGCGCCACGTCGATACCGCGGTGGATCGAGGCGATCCATGCTGCACAAGAGAACGGACGAACGATGCCAGTTGTGCCGAGGACGGATAGGCCGCCCTTGATCCCCAACCTCGGGTTCCATGTCTTTTGGGCGATCTCTGCGCCACCAGGAATGCTCACCGTGATTTCGATATCGCCAGATTGACCGAGGCGCGCGGCCATTTCTTCGACCTGTGCGATCATCATCTGTCGGGGAACCGGATTGATCGCCGGTTCGCCTACGGGGATCGGTAATCCAGCCTTAGTCACCGTGCCGACACCCTCGCCCGCCTTGAAGGTCACGCCTCCGTGCGAGGCACGCACGCGCACGCGGATTTCGGCGCCATGGGTCACGTCGGGGTCGTCGCCTGCATCCTTGATGATCCCCGCTTCGGCCCATCCTGCGCCCTCGGCGCGATGCGACAGAGAAAACACCGGACGTTCGCCTTTGGGCAGGGTGATGCGCACGGACTGTGGAAACCCCTCACCCCACAGGGCGTGAAGTGCCGCACGGGTCGCAGCGGTTGCGCAGGCGCCGGTTGTCCAGCCGCGTCTGAGTTTCGGGGTCTCTTCCATCGGCGCAACTATAGAAGGCGCGCGACGGAGCGCCACGGGGTTTTTCATCGCTCGTGCCTTCCCCCGCCGCGTTGCATTGGTCATAAATCCGGTATGAGCGAATCGAACCCTTTCTTTCCCGATCACGACTGGCCTTCGATGGAACCCGGATGGGTTTGGCTATGCGGAGCCGGGCCCGGTGATCCGGGCCTATTGACGTTGCATGGATTGAACGCGCTACGTCAGGCTGATGTGATCGTCTATGACGCCCTTGTGGGCGAGGGAATCCTCGACTGGGCACGCGCGGACGCCGAGAAAATCTATGCCGGCAAACGCGGGGGGAAACCCTCGGCCAAGCAGGCCGATATCTCGCTGCGTCTTGTTGATCTGGCCAAGCAGGGCAAACGCGTGTTGCGGCTCAAGGGCGGTGATCCGTTTGTTTTCGGGCGTGGCGGCGAAGAGGCACAGACCCTTATCCAGCACAATATACCGGTCCGCATCGTGCCGGGAATTTCGGCCGGTATCGGCGGCCTCGCCTATGCAGGCATCCCCGTCACCCATCGCGACGTCAACCAAGCCGTGACATTCGTGACCGGCCACGATCAAAAAGGCGAAACACCGACCACTCTGGATTGGGACGCTATTTCAAAGGCTTCGGGAGTGATCGTTATCTATATGGGGATGGCCCACGCCCCCCAGATCCGCGACGCCCTCATGGCAGCTGGCCGACCTGCAGGCGAACCGGTCGCCATCGTCAGCCAAGCCACATTGGCGACCCAAAAGGTCCTCGAAACCACGCTTGGGGAAATGCTTGATGATATTGCGCAGACAGAAATGGGGCCGCCCGCCATTATCTGTGTCGGGCGTGCGGTTCTCATGCGGCAGGTTCTCGATTGGCAGGCGCTGATGCGCGGCGAAGCCCCCCGCAATCTTGATCCCCTCGGCCGCGGTCGCCCTGATGAGGTCACTACGTGACGCGCGGGGTCATTCTTGCGGCGCCCCATTCCGGTTCGGGAAAAACGACGGTCACATTGGGACTTTTGCGCGCCCTGAGCGCAAGAGGCGTTAGGGTTCAGGGGGCCAAATCGGGTCCTGACTATATCGACCCGCGTTTCCATGCCCATTCCTGCGGTCAGCCTTGCGTTAATCTGGACGCATGGGCGATGGGACCTAAACGTCTTAGCGCGCTTTTGCATGGCGCGGATTTGGTCCTGATCGAAGGGGCTATGGGCCTGTTCGACGGTGCCCCGCCAACAGGGAAAGGTGCCGTTGCCGATCTCGCGCGGCTATACGGGATTCCCGTGATCCTCGTGGTGGACGTTAGCCGTATGGCCCAATCTGTGGCCGCGATCGTGGCCGGTTTTGCGCGCCATGACCCCGAGGTTCACATTGGTGGGATCATCCTCAACAAAGTTGGCAGCCCCCGTCACGAGGCGATGTTGCGCGCGGCCTTGGCACCGTTGGACATTCCTGTGCTCGGCGCGCTGCACCGCAATGGCGATCTCTCGCTCCCGTCGCGCCATCTGGGGTTGGTTCAGGCAGAAGAACGCGAAGATCTCGACGTGTTTCTGGATCGTGCGGGCAAAATCGTCGGAGAAACCGTTGATCTCGACGCGGTGGCCATACTGGCCAATGACATCACCACCCTGCCCGCCCATCCGCGCACAGCGCCGCCTGCACAGACGATCGCCGTTGCCGAAGATGCGGCTTTTGCCTTTAGCTACCCGCATCTCCTCGCCGACTGGCGCGCGCAGGGGGCCGAGGTGCGCCTGTTCAGCCCCTTGGCGGGTGACACGACGCCGGTGGCCGATCTGATCTATCTACCCGGTGGCTATCCCGAACTCCATGCGGGCCGGATCGCAAACAACCATCATTTTCTCCAGGCACTGCGCGAAGCGGCCGCGCGGCGGGCGGTCTATGGTGAGTGTGGTGGCTTTATGGTGCTCGGCGACGGGATGGTCGATGGCCAAGGCGTGCGCCACAAAATGGCGGGGCTGCTGCGGCTTGAAACCTCATTTGCCCAACGCAAACTCTCTCTCGGGTATCGCGATGCTCAGGTTGCCGGGGGGCCGTTCCACGGCCGATGGAAGGCGCATGAATTCCATTATGCGACCACCTTGAAATCCGAAGGCCAGCCCTTTGCCGCGTCCCAGGATGCCGAAGGAAGTGACCTGGGACCAACGGGCCTGCGTGCGGGGTCCGTGAGCGGGTCATTTCTCCATTTGATTGATCGCATCTGAGGACTGCGCCCATTTGTCGACTTTCCTCGCCCCATCCCTCACGTCACATGGTGAGCGAAACCTTTAGGAGTTGTCCATGACCGACATCGCTCGCCCCAGCACCACCGCGCGGCGCAACGTGTGGATTCTCGTGGCCGCACAGGCGTTTCTGGGCGCGCAGATGTCGATGATTTTCACCATCGCCGGATTGGCGGGACAATCGCTGGCCAGCAATATCTGCTTTGCGACCCTCCCGATTTCCGCGACGGTTTTGGGCTCGATGCTATCGGCGACTCCGCTTTCGGGCATCATGCAGCGCTATGGACGACGCGCGGGGTTCTTTGTCGGCGCTGGCGCCGGTGCCATTGGCGCCGCTATTGGTGCCATGGCGTTGATCCAACAAAACTTTTGGCTCTTCGTGCTCGGCGGTCTTTTCACGGGCGTTTATCAATCCTCGCAGGGCTTCTTCCGGTTTGCGGCCACGGACACGGCCGATGAGGCGTTTAAGCCCAAGGCGATCTCCTACGTTCTCGCAGGCGGTGTGGTGTCGGCAATCGTGGGCGCACAGCTGGTCAAGCTAACTGCAGATATGCTGGTTATCACCTTTCTCGGGACCTATTTGGCGGTGATCGCGATCAACGTCCTCGGGTCGCTCCTGTTCATCTTTCTCGATATCCCCAAACCACCGGTTGCCAAACCTGGCGAGAGCCTTGGCCGGTCCCGGATGGAGCTTCTCAAAACCCCGCGGATTGCGGTCGCGATCATTGTCGCGATGGTCTCCTATGCGCTGATGAACCTCGTGATGACCTCCACACCCTTGGCGGTTGTCGGGTGCGGTTTTGAGAAAAACACGGCCGCCGACGTGGTCTCTGCGCATGTGCTCGCGATGTTCGTGCCGTCGTTCTTCACCGGTTTCCTGATTTCCAAATTCGGCGTTGAACGGATCATGGGAATAGGTTTGGTCATTCTCGGACTGGCCGGTGTTGTGGGTCTCATGGGGGTTGAATTGGAGAACTTTTTCATCGCCCTCGTGTTGCTCGGGATCGGATGGAATTTTGGCTTCATCGGGGCGACGGCGATGCTGACGTCTGCGCATGAACCCTCCGAGCGGGGACGTGTTCAGGGGTTCAATGACCTGTTGGTGTTTGGTGGCGTGACGGTCGCGTCCTTGGCCTCTGGCGGGTTGATGAACTGCTCCGGCGGATCGGCACAGGAGGGATGGACGGCCGTGAATATCGCGATGATCCCCTTGCTGACGCTCGCGGGGGCGGCCCTCATCTGGCTTATGATGCAGCCAAAGAACCGCTAGGCGCGCAGGCGGTCGCGATGACGCGCCAGCCACAGCGCGGAGAGATAGAGCGGTCCGGTGTCGAGCTGTCCCGCATCGCACATCTCGATCAACGTGTCATAGGTGTAGAGGCTGGCCGCGATATCTTCGTGTTCATCGTCCAGACCACCGGAACCCGCACATCCATCGGGTAAATCACATATCGCGACGTAGCTGGTGATATGTTCGCTCGCGGCCCCCGGAGAGGGGTAGAATTCCGCGATTTGGTGGAGCGCACCGATGGTGAGCCCCGCCTCTTCGCGCGCTTCGCGGGCCGCTGTTTCATTCGGGGTTTCGCCCGGATCAATGCGACCTGCAATGGGTTCTAACATCCACGGGCTGGCTTCGCCGCGCACATAGGTGCCATAGCGGAACTGTTCGACCACCAGCACCCTGTCGCGCACCGGATCATAGGGCAGAACGGTGACCGCATCCGCCATGAGGAAACCCGCCCGATCCATTTCATCGGTGGTGCCCGCGTCGTAGCGGCGATGGGTTAGCGTGCTGTCCTCGACGGCAAAGAAATAGGAATAGGGAATGTCGCGTTTCTGGACAGTGATCTCATCGCGGCTGTGGCGATTGCGTGATCCATGCAGGGGGCGTTTGCGTCCTGCCCTCATGCGCGCCCATGCCCGCGTCAGGATCATCGCGCGGACGGCACGCACCTCATCGACACTCCGCTCGCCATGATAAAGCGCGACTTCCTGCGCGGCCAAGGCGATGAAATCTTCGGTTAAATAGGCCTCATCACCCGCCAATGCGGCGCGTATGAATTCGGCCACCTCACGTCCGTATCGATCCACAAGCGGGTCGGGCGTCTTCATGCCCAACGGTCAGCGGCTTTCTCGGTCAGCCATCCGCCAAACAACCCGCCGATGACCAGCGTGATAGCCACGTCGGGCCGCGCGACGACATAGAGGGCGTATTCCGCCATCGTGTCGATCATCCCCAAGAGTGCTTCGACCGCGCCATTGTAGCGTTTGTCGAGGGCGCGTTTCAGCATGGTCTCGAGAGCAAAATAGCCAATCGTCCAAAAGGACAGGAGCACAGATGAAGACAGGCCATAGGCATAAGCGGCCTGAATGGTGTCACCCGCGCGACGTCCCATAAACACCCATCCGACCAGACCGCCAAATCCGGCTGCAATCAGGGACATGTTTCTGACTTGGGTGCCGTCGGGCAGATAGGGTTTGACCAATTCGGCGGCGAACCACCCCAACAGGGCGAACCAAAGGGCGGCTACGAGTTTAGGGCCTGTTGGCATGTATTATCCGCTCGGTCTGGACATTGTGATCTGTGTTACGTCGCAATTTCCACTGTGAAACGTCGCAGCGCAAGAGGTGAGGTAAAAATTCCACATCCGCCGGAAGCGATCATCAAACCCGAGCGCTTCGACCTGATCCCATTTGCCGTTGAAAGTGTCATGCCATCGGCGCAGCGTTTGAGAGTAGCTTTCCCCGAATTCCTTTGAGCGAACAAAGGACAAATCCGCCTGCGCGATTTGATCCCTCAGAGCGCTGGCAGAGGGTAACATGCCACCCGGAAAGATGTATTTCTGGATGAAATCAACGCTCTTGCGGTAGGTTTCAAAGCGGCGTTCCTGCAGCGTGATAATCTGCAATGTCGCCTGCCTGCCGGGTTTGAGGCAATCGCGGATTTTGCCGAAATAGACCGGCCAGTATTTTTCGCCAACCGCTTCAAACATTTCGATCGAGGCGATGCCGTCATACTGACCGGCCTCATCGCGATAGTCCTGAAGCTTTAGATCAACGCGGTCCGAAAGCCCTGCGCGTTCAATGCGTTCACGGGCATACTTAAACTGCTCCTCGGAAATGGTCAGACCCGTGACACGCAGGCCACGTTCGCTGGCAGCATATTCCGCAAACCCGCCCCAACCGCATCCGATTTCGAGAACATGGTCGCCTTCTTTGACGCCCATTTCGTCAACCATGGACCGGTATTTGGCGATCTGCGCGGCCTCGAGGCTCTCCTGGCCACTCTCAAACAGCGCGGAGGAATAGGTCATCGTATCGTCGAGCCAGAGCCCGTAGAATTCGTTCCCCAAATCATAGTGATGGGAGATATTCTTTTTCGCCTGCCGCTTTGTATTGGAGTTGAGCCAGTGGCGCATGCGTTCATAGGCGCGCACAAAAACCATCCCCGGAAAACCATCATACAGGTCGTCGTTGCCTGCATGAATTAAATCCATGAATGCCTGCAAATCGGGCGTTGACCACCCCTGATCCAGAAAGTCCTCGCAAAATCCGAGGTCCCCTTCGCGGATCAGACGGGCAAAGACGTCATCCGAATGGATTTGAAGCTCCGCCACCGGCCCTGCGTTTTCACCCTCGGCGCGAAACCGACGCCCGTCGGGCAACACGAAGTCGAGCCGACCGGCATGCATGTTTTTGGCGACATCGAACACTTGCACAAAATAGCGCGGGAGATTTTCCTGTCCCCCCGTATCTGTCAGCACCGCCGGTGATTGTTTGTCACGATCTAGCATTTTCCCCGCACTCCCTCTTCGCAACCCACCAATTGCTACGGTTCGTCATTTGAATTTATTGTAACTAAAATTTTCGACAGGTCACCCTCTGAGCGTTTGATAGGCCGAAAGTGCGCGCTCGCGCCCCTGTTTGAGCAGGATAATCCGATCAGGATAGGGTGTCCGCGGCGAAAGATTCCACTGTTTCGGCACGGCGTCGAAAAACGACAGCGCACTCGCGGGCGGCTCGTCCTGCCCTTCGGCAATCCAAGCGTTGAGGTATTTGTGATCGGGATCGAATTTTCCGATTTGGGCCTCCGGATTGAAGATCCTGAAATAGGGCGCGGCGTCGGGCCCGCAACCGGCAACCCACTGCCATCCCAGTGCGTTAGAGGCAGGGTCCCAGTCGATCAGGCATTCTTCAAACCATGCCCGCCCGATACGCCAATCGGTCAAGAGGTGTTTGGTCAAATAGGAGGCCACGATCATGCGCGCGCGATTGTGCATCGTGCCGGTAACATACATTTCGCGCATCGCGGCATCGACAAACGGCTCGCCGGTGCGCCCCTGTTTCCACGCAACCACATCGGGCCGGTTGTCCTCCGTGTTCCACGGAAAATCATCCCACCCTTCTCTGTGGTTTTGCGTGGGCAGGTCGGGTTCGTGGAACAGGAGATGATAGGCAAATTCGCGCCACACGAGTTCTTTGAGGAAATGCTGGGCCCCTTGGGCGCCCTCTTCCATGGCGCGCTGACCTGCGTGCCATATTGTGCGCGGGGAAATCTCGCCGTAGGTGAGGTTTTCGGACAGGCCGGATGTCGCGGCAACTGAGGGGAAATCCCGCCGTTCCTTGTATGCGTTGACGCGCTCGTCGGTGAAACGGTCCAACCGCTCAAGTGCGGCCATTTCCCCAACATGTGCGTGGTTGGCCACCACTTGCGCGCCCCGCTCCATCGCCGCGCCGAGGCGCCATTCTGCGAGGTCCTCGCTCTGCGGCCATTGATCGGGTGCGTCGGCCTGCCATGTCACCTCCGCGCGTTTTTGGGGCGGGGCAACGGCAATCTCGCGCACGGCATTCCAGAACGGCGTGTAGACTTTATACATGCCGCCGGCTTTGGTTTTCACGCTCCAGGGTTCAAACAGCAGGTGCCCATTGTGCGAGGTCGGCGCAAGGCCGCGCGTGGTGAGGGCTTCCTTGATTGCGGTGTCACGCTCGATTGCTCCTCTGTCATAGAGCCTGTTCCAATGAACCTCGCGCGCGCCGGTTTCATCAGCCAAATCGATGAGCACGCTCAGAGCATCACCGCTACGATAGACGACCCTCCCGCCACGTTCAGCGAGCGTTTGGTCGAGCTTTTCAAGGCCCAGCCCCAACCGCCATTTCGGGGCCGCCCCCAAGGCATCGACCAGATCGTCACGGATAAAAACGGGAATGACATTGCCTGCACGCGCGGCCGCCACCAATGCCGGATTGTCCAAGAGCCGGAAATCACGCCGGATCCACCAAATTGCTGCCATGCCCAAAGCCCCTTTGTTTTTAGTTATACGGACACGCACTCCGTCGGGATCAAACAAAAGCGGCGCGTGGCCTTAGGCGGCTTCGCGGTCCTCAGCCTGTGCGGCCCACATCGCGGCGTAGGAGCCGTGCGCATTGAGCAGCTGTTCGTGTGTGCCGCGCTCGACGACCTTACCGGCCTCCAGCACCACGATCTCGTCGGCATCAGCTACCGTGGACAGGCGGTGGGCGATCGTAATGACGGTGCGCCCCTTTCCTGCTTCCTTCAAAGCATCCAAGATGTCACGCTCCGTGCGGGTGTCGAGCGCCGATGTTGCCTCGTCCAGCAACAGAATGGGCGGGTCCTTCAACAAGGTGCGCGCGATCCCGACGCGTTGTTTTTCACCACCCGAGAGCTTCAGCCCGCGTTCACCCACTTGGGTTTCATACCCATCCGGCAGGCTTTGCACGAAATCATGGATACGGGCCTGTTTTGCGGCGGCGACGATTTCTTCAAAACTCGCCCCCTCACGCCCATAGGCGATGTTGTAGCGGATGGTATCGTTGAACAGCACCGTGTCCTGTGGAACGACACCGATGGCACGGTGCAGGCTGTCTTGGGTGATGTCGCGAATGTCCTGACCGTCGATGCGCAGCGCGCCGCCCGTGACGTCGTAAAAACGAAAGAGAAGCCGCCCGATGGTGGATTTCCCCGATCCGGACGGCCCGACAATGGCGAGCGTTTTGCCAGCGGGCACTTCAATATCCAGCCCGTGAAGAATCGGGCGCTCGGGATCATAGGAGAATTGCAGCGCATCAAGCGTCACTGTCCCGCCCCCGACGGCCAAAGCGGACGCATCGGGGCGATCCAAGACCTCTGCCGGTTGGCGTAGGAGATCGAACATCTGCTCCATATCCACAAGGCTCTGACGGATTTCGCGATAAACTGTGCCAAGGAAATTCAAGGGCATGGTGATCTGGATCATGAAGGCATTCACCATCACGAAATCACCCACGGTCATGGTCCCGTTGCCCACACCCACGACCGCCATCACCATCACGGCCACCAACCCAGTCGTAATGATCAGCGACTGCCCGAAGTTCAGAAATGCCAATGAGTTGGCCGTGCGCACCGCAGCGCGTTCGTATTTCGCCATGGCCACATCATAGCGATCCGCCTCCAACCGCTCGGCGGCGAAGTATTTCACGGTCTCGAAATTGAGGAGGCTATCAATCGCCTTCTGGTTTGCATCCGTGTCCTGATCGTTCATCTCTTTGCGCAGCTGCACGCGCCATTCGGTGACCTTAAAGGTGAAGATCACATAGGCGACGATCACCGCGGCCACGACCACCAGAAATTGCGGGCCCACGGCAAAAGCGAGCGCCACAAGGATCATCGCGAGTTCCAGTGCGAGAGGCGCAATCGAGAAGACGAGGAAGCGCAACAGGAACGCGACGCCTTTGACCCCTCTTTCAATGATCCGGCTCAGCCCGCCGGTTTTACGCGTGAGGTGGTAGCGCATCGAAAGCGCGTGGATGTGGTTAAATGTCTCCAACGCCAACTGACGCAGCGCCGACTGTGCAACCGGCGCAAATAGCACATCGCGCAACTGCTGAAAGCCGTTCGACATCAATCGCGCCATGCCATAGGCGACGGTTAGGCCAATCGCCCCGAACCCCAACATCCACCCCGCCTCCACGCCCTCGCCGGCGAGTTGGTCGACCGCGGCCTTGTAGAGGAACGGGGTCATGGTGGTGATGAACTTGGCCAGAAACAGAAATCCCAAAGCCACGGCCACGCGGATTTTGACGTCGGGTTTACCCTTTGGCCAAAAATAAGGGACGACAGCACGGATCACCGCCCATCCGTCATTGGGGCCTTTGGTTGTAGTAAGCTTCTGGCGTCCCCGCATCGGGATCCTTTCGGTGCAATGTCGGCATATGTCACTGCGACTAAAAATGGGCGCGCCATGGTAAGGACGCAAGTCGACCTGCGCGCACAGGTCATTTCAACCGACGCACGGGTCTATTCGGCTGGAACCACGAAAACCTGACCGGGGTAGATCAAATCCGGGTCGCGAATTTGGTCCGCGTTGGCTTCAAACAGGCGGACATAGAGCAACCCGTTGCCATAGCGTCCCGAGGCGATGCCCCAGAGTGTGTTTCCGGGTTGAACGGTGACGGAGACCACGCGCTTGGTCGGCGTGTCATCGGCAACAGTAGGTGCCGCGCCCTGCCCGTTCGCCTCTGTGACAGACGCAGCAACCTCCGCTTCGGCCTCTGTTGCCGGTTCTTGCGTTTCAGGCTGCGTGGGCTCCTCCGGCGCGCCTGCGGTACCGGCGATGCGGGCCAGAACGGCCACATCTTCGCGTTTGAACGGCGTTTGCGCCCGTGCGCTGACTTTTCCGTCTGCGTCCATCTGGTCGGCGCGCAGGGAATAGATGCCCGCGGGCACGTTCTCCAACTCCGCGCGCCATTGGCCCGCAGCATCGATGACGGTCTCAACCAACGGATCATTGTCGAGATACAATCGCACCTCCATTCCGGGCTGCCCACGCCCCGAGGCGAATACAGCGCCCGAGGGGTCATAGGTCACGGCATCGATACGAATGTCGGCCGGAGCCCCGCTTGATTGCAGGACCCGTAATCCGTCGTCATCGGCCAATAGGACGGTGGGTTCTGACACGGGCTGCGACACTGGAGGCGTTTCATCGGCCTGCGCCACCCTAGCAGTTGGCGTTTGATCAGGTTCAATTCCAGGTTCTCGGGCGTCACTTGCGGGTGTTTCCAGAGCTGCGATTTCCGTGTCATTCGCACTTGTCTGGACTACACCCGTTGACACATCCGGTGCCGCAGTGACTTTTGGGGCGTTTTGGGACGCAGATTCCTCCGCCTTAACCATGGTGGTTTCCGGTTTGGTGTCGGAACCCGGCGACACCGGTTCGGCATCAACGGTTTCTGTCATTTCAGGCGCCGCTTCGTCTGCCACCGCCTGCGCCGGTTCTTCAGCGAGCCGTTCTTTGTCGACGGTCGCGGGAGCATCAGGTGTTGGTTGAGCAAGCGCGACGTCACGGGGCGCGGGGGCCACAATAATTGAACTGGACCCTGCAACAGTGATCTCACCATTCTGTCCGAGCAGGGTCATCTCGCGGGGCGCGTCACTCGGAGGAATTTCGAAGAGGGCGACGAAATTGCCCCGATCATCAGCGTCGACTTCGGCGACTTGCTCCCCGTCGATCCGGATTGACACTGTCGACCCGGGCGCGGCCTGCCCTGCTACCGTTGCAAATCCATCGCGCGGGACACGGACAAGATCGAAGCTTGGTGAGATCGGCGCAGGTGTGATTTCCGCCGTGACTGTCTCAGTCACAGCTTCCATCCCGGCCTCTGCCTCGGTTGTGGCTTCCTGCGCGGGCTCGACACTTTGGGTTGGTTCCTGATTTTCGGGCGCCGTTTCGACGTCGGTCACGACAGGGGCAGGTTCCTCGGTCACAGCGACCTGTGGCTCAACGGCTTGTGCGCCGGTCTCGACTGCCGCGGCTTCAGGAACGTCCGCGAGTTGTGTTACCGGAGCGCTTTCACGACCGTCGACGCCCTCTCGATCCGGATAGGCCACGTATAGAACGCCGCCGATCAGTGCGCTCACTACAACCGCTGCGCCACCCGCTAGTGGTGCCGAAAATCCCGTTTTGCCTGCCATATTTGTAGCCCGTCTTCCCCATCCCCGCCCCTTTGCCTTGAAAGGGTTGAGCAAAGCTATCAGCGGGTCTAACAAGGGTCAAAGTTTTCCTGCCATTGGAGTTTGACATGACCGCTGCCCTATCCATTTGCGTTTATTGTGGCTCTCGCGGTGGGGCGCGCCCGATTTACGAGACCTCTGCGACCCATTTGGGCGAACAGATTGCTGCAAAAGGCTGGCGGCTTGTCTACGGCGCGGGGGATGTCGGGCTGATGGGGGCTGTTGCGCGGGCCGCACAATCGGCGGGGGCGCAGACCTTTGGTGTGATCCCGATCCACCTGATGAAACAGGAATCCGGCAAACAGGACCTATCCACATTTGTGGTCACCGAGAACATGCACGAGCGCAAAAAGGTCATGTTCATGAACTCGGATGTTATCGTGGTTCTACCTGGCGGTGCCGGATCGCTCGACGAGTTTTTCGAGGTGTTGACGTGGAAACAGATCGGCCTGCATGACAAGCCGATCTATCTGCTGTCCCAAGACGGCTATTGGGCGCCTCTGGAAGCCCTCATCGATCACGTCGTCGACGAAGGTTTTGCCCCCGCTTCTACGGCAACGTCTTTCGTGACCGTGCCCACCGTCGACGCATTGATCCGCGAAATCGAAGCCACGGTCACGGGCGATAAGGCGCGCTAATCCCGTAGCCTACCGCGTGTGAGTTATAGTGCGTCGACCAACAACTTCTGGATCGCATCCACCGGATGGTTCGTGAAATCCTTGTCGATTTCGGCCACAATTTTGTCAGCGACATCGTTATTCAACTTGGTGCGCAATGCGCCCAAAGTTGACGGCGGCGCGACAATTACCAGCCGTTCGAACCTACCGTCGTGGGCGTAGCGATTTAGAATGGCGGCAGTTTCTTCGGCAAAGCGATCCTTGGACATTTCGTGCCAATCGGTTTGCTCCATGGCCGACATCTGACCCGATGCGCCATCCGGGCGGCGACCGGGCGGGCTTACGGATTGCTCACGATCCGGCGGATTGTCCTGCGTCTCGACGCGCACCACATTCAAATCAGGTGTGCGCACGTTGCCATCATTGCGCAAAAACAACGCCTTGGCGCCATCTGCGACGAGTATCCATGTTCCATGAGCTAAAACAAACATGACCTCTCCTTTCTCGAAAACTCGATCGGGTCCGTCAATCTGGTTCGCGGTTGGGATCCTGATGGGACCACGATCTCTGCACTGCATATTTTAACACAAACGCGACCGCCCCGCCTTTGATTTCGCCCATGTTCAGCGCAAATGATCAGCGTTACGTGCCCAAAAACAGGACGGCCCTAGGTCTCGCCGCAGATTGTAACGACAGTGATTTCGGGTGGCATACCGATACGCACCGGAATTTCGGAACATCCGATACCGCCCGACACAATGAGGACCCGCCCCTGCGCGTCGTAACGGCCATAGGAAAAGGTCTCGTTCTCGGAGGCCATAATCACAGGTGACCTGTTGCCGATGCGAATTTGCCCGCCGTGGGTATGACCCGACAGGGTCAGGATGCATTGTTCGGGCACGTTGGGAAACAAGTCCGGTTCATGCGCCAAAAGGATACAGGGTGCGTCATCAGTGACATCGGCAATCGCAAGATCGATATCATCGAACCCCTCACCGTCGGGTCCCTCGTCTAATGGGCGTTGATCGGCCAGACCGACCACCCAGAAATCACCACCCTCATGCTCGATCCGCGCGGCTTCGTTGTCGAGATGGGGAATCTCGAGTTCGGACAACGCTGTTTGTGCTTCGCACGGGCGGCGACCCTCGGCAGACCCTGGGTCCTGCCACCAGTCGTGGTTTCCCAGAACCGCAAAGGTGCCAAAGCGCCCTTCGAACGGCTTCAACCGCTCAAGGATCGCCCTTTTGGACATTTTCCCGATGGTCCAGCTATGCGCAGCCCCGTAGTCCCCCAGAAGAACCGCGATATCGGGGTTCAGACGGTTGGCCTTTCGCACGATCCGGCTCACCCGCGACAGCGGAATATGGGGAGCACCCGCGTGGAGGTCGGAAATAATGACAATCCGCACAGGCGCGCGATCGCCCCATGCCGGATGCTCGACACGGTAGCGTTTGACCCTGAGCCGCCACGCGGGCTCTACCCACAGGCCATAAAAAAGGGCCAGGAGCAGTGCCCCCAGCCCGATATAGAGGAACGTAGCCAAGGCCGTTACAGACGCGATGCCACGTTTTCCCAGTTCACCAGTTTGTCGAGGAAGTTCGACAGGTAAGCGGGACGTTTGTTGCGGAAATCGATGTAATAGGAGTGTTCCCAAACATCACAGCCCAGAAGCGCCGTTTGGCCAAAGCACAGCGGGTTCACGCCGTTTTCGGTCTTGGTTACTTTGAGGCCACCGTCGGTGTCTTTGACGAGCCATGCCCAACCGGAGCCGAACTGACCAGCACCTGCTGCGGAGAATTGGGATTTGAATTCATCGACGGAGCCAAAGCTGTCGATGATCGCTTTTTCCAACTCACCCGGCATCGTATTGCCGCCCGGCCCCATCATTTCCCAGAACTGGGTGTGGTTCCAATGCTGGGACGCGTTGTTGAAGATGCCGTTTTGAGCCACAGCACCGGCGTCGTAGGTGCCTTTGATGATCTCTTCGACGCTGCGGCTTTCCCACTCGGTGCCCGCGATCAGTTTATTGCCGTTATCCACATAGGCTTTGTGGTGAATATCGTGGTGATATTCAAAGGTTTCGGCCGACATGCCGAGATCGGCAAGGGCATCATGTGCATAGGGGAGATCGGGAAGGTCGAAAGACATCAAAGAGCCTCCTTGAAAAATGTGCGTTTCGTTTGGCCTATACCTGTTGCACGGACCCTCGCGGGTCAAGGGTGCATTGCATCGGAATGTGGAAAATACCTCAACCGCGCTTAAGGTTTGGTCGAATTGACGGCGGGTGATGTGGATCGCGTTTCAACGCTCTGGTGCCATCTCCAAACCAGTGTGGCAACCAGTGCCAGACTGACCCACATGATCAACCCCTCCGGGCGCGGCGCGAATATGAGGGGGGCGTTCACGTCCAGAACAGGATCACTTACGAGCGGTCGGGTTAGGATATTCGCCAGAGCATGGGCGATCACCGCGGGCCAAATGCTACGCGTTCGCTCGCGCAGGACGGCATAGATGACGGCCATGGCGAAAGTGCTCGTGATCATCAGCGGCCAGAAAACCAATTTTGGCAGTGTAGAAAACAAATCAGGATTGGCGTGAATGTAACCGATGTGCCAGAGCACCCACACCATGCCGACAATCCCCGCACGCCCCGGGAGCGAGACACCGAGGTCGGCCAGCTTCGGATCAAGGTACCCACGCCATCCAAATTCCTCACAAAATGCGAAAAGGATAATCGGCACGGCAGTCGCGGCTATCAGGCCAAGATAGGTCGACAAGCCATCGGACGTGACGCTCACCTGACCGCTCATCAGCCCGAAACCAACCGTCGCCGCCAACACGACAGGAAATAACAGGGCGGCAATGGTATATGACGTCTCCACCCGTCCCCGCCCGAGGTTGAGCCCGATTTCGCCCCACCCGTCACCGGCAAAACCGCGCAAGGCGAGTGCCATCACCACAGGCGACAAGATGAACACCAGCCCCCCTAGGCCGTCAGCTGCATGGAAATAGATCCCGGCGAGATTGCCGATGATCAGAACGCCGATGACAAAAATGAAGATGTTGCGCCATTTGCTATGTGAGGTCTGTGCCATGCCACGCTCCCAATCCGTTTAAAACTGTTTTGGCCCAATCAATCTCGGCCTGCCCGTGCGCAATTCCGTTGTCCAAGGTGGCAATCCGTAGGTGCATCGACAGGCTCGTCGGTGTTGATTGCTGTTGGCGGATTGCGCTCAATAGGCTGACCAACTGCGTGGCTTCGTCGATGCGAGCAGTCAGGAGGTGCTCTATGGCCTCGACCTTCAGGCGTCCGCCAAAAAACGTCCGCATGAGGAAGGGTTCGCGAACCGGCACGGGCTCGAGCGGGCTTGCCAGCCATGCGTCCAACGCGTCTTCCCCCGCCGGACAAATCCGGTGCACACGGCGGTTCGGGCGGGTTTCCTGTTCGACCACATCGACCGTCACCAGACCTTCGTCGACGAGACCGGACAGCGTTCGGTAAATCTGGGCCTGATCCGCAGTCCAGAAATGCCCAACGGAGGCTTCCATCGCTTTGCGAAGATCGTAACCCGTCATCGGCTGTTCGACGAGAAACCCGAGGAGTGCGAATTTTAGAGACATGCCATGCTCCCATAATATAGGACACATCCTATATTATATGTGATGTCCTATATCAACCCTCCCCCCATGCCATTCCGTCACAGGCACGTCATTGGGGGTTTCGCCGATGTCTTGCGACCGCTAAACATCCGCCCCAGACATTCCTATTGCCGGGCCCACCCATGACCTTCTGGATTATCGCCATTTTCATCGCAGCCCTAAGTGCCGCTCCTCTGGGCCTGTCACTATGGCGCGCGCGCGGCATCGGGAAACAGGATCAAGGTCAGGCCGATACGGCGTTGCGGGTCTATCGCGATCAGTTGGCCGAAGTGGATCGCGACTTGGCCCGTGGAGTTCTAGGCCAAGCTGACGCGGAACGCGCACGCACTGAAATTTCACGCCGCATTCTCGATGCGGACCGCCAAAAGGGCAAAAGCGACACCGCAATTGCGGCGTTTCCCGTTTGGGGCGCTGCGCTCCTCATGGCTGGCGTGATTGCTGGTGCGGTCGCACTTTACACCTCACTCGGCGTGCCCGGTTACCCCGATCTGCCGCTCACCGAACGTCTGCGCGTTGCAGAGGAATCCCGCAAATCACGCGCGCTACAATCGGAGGCCGAAGAAAGCGCCCCCGTCTTTCAAAACGAGATTGACCCCAACCACCTCGATCTCCTCGAACGGCTGCGCGCCGCGCTCGAAACCCGGACCGGCGATCTGCGGGGACATGAATTGCTGGCGCGCAATGAGGCAGCCGTTGGAAACTTTGTCGAAGCCTATCAGGCACAGAGTAAAATCATCGCCATCAAAGGCGCAGACGCAACATCGCAGGACTACGCCGAACTTGCAGACCTCATGATCCTTGCGGCCGGTGGTTATGTGTCGCCAGAGGCGGAAACGGCGTTGGTGCGCGCCCTCGAACGCGATCCCGACAATGGCACAGCGATTTACTATTCCGGCCTTATGTTCGCGCAAAATGGCCGTCCGGACCGGACTTTCACGCTCTGGCAGGGCCTTTTGAATTCATCGGAGCCAAACGATCTGTGGGTTCCCGCAATTCGTGATCAAATCGAAAGCGTCGCGCAGGCGGCGGGTGTGCGCTACACCCTACCACCCCAAACCGGACTGGCCGGACCCTCTGCCGATGACGTGGCCGCAGCTGCGGATATGAGCGATGACGACCGCCAGTCCATGATCCGTGGCATGGTCAATACTCTCTCTGCGCGCTTGGCCAATGAAGGCGGCACTCCACAGGAATGGGCCCGACTTGTGTCGTCGCTCGGCGTCCTTGGTGATACCGAACGCGCGCGTGCAATCTGGGGTGAAGCGCAGGTTGTTTTTGGCGCAGATCCCGAAGCTTTGGCTACCGTGCGGGCCGCAGCCGAACAGGCCGGGGTTGCGCAATGAGTGCCCTCATCACCGATGACATCGCAGAGTTTCGCGCAGCCCTGCCTGCAATGTCCGCTCTGGCGGGATTGGACTTTGGCGACAAAACCATCGGCATCGCGATTTCGGACCGTTTGTGGTCTGTGGCAACCCCCACCGCGACTATCCGGCGCAAAAAATTCGGCGTGGATGCCGCAGCCCTTTTGGAGGTCTTGGGGGGCCGTGAGGTTTCAGGGATCGTCCTCGGCCTGCCGCGCAATATGGATGGCTCTGAAGGGCCACGATGTCAGAAAACCCGTGCTTTCGCGCGAAATCTGGGGAACCTGACGGAACTGCCGATCACCTTTTGGGACGAACGTCTGTCGACCGTGTCCGCCGAACGCGCCATGTTGGAGGCGGATATGTCGCGCGCGAAACGCGCCGAAAAGATCGATCAGGTTGCGGCCTCGGTGATCCTGCAGGGCGCATTGGACCGGATGGGGAACCTATGAGCGACCCGATCTGGACCCGTGACGAAATCGACAGCCCCTGTACGCAGGTCTGTCAGATCCATCCCGACACCCGTCTTTGCCTCGGGTGCGCGCGCTCCATTGAGGAAATCGGGGACTGGTCCCGCATGACTCCCGAGCAGCGCAAAACCATTATGGCGGAGCTACCTTCCCGCTCCCCTGCTCCGACCACACGGCGCGGCGGTCGCGCAGGACGCCTGTCACGCAGCTAGGCCGCGCGCCAATCCGACCACTCGCTACGACCGCGCCATCGGACCTATGCCCCCATCGCTTTGCGCAGCATGTTGAGCGCGACAAGGATCAGAAACCCGCCGAAAACACGTTTGAGGGGTTTGGGGTCCATGGCATGTGCGATGCGCGCGCCGATGGGTGCTGTCAGCAGTGTCATGGCAATCACCACGAGGAAGGCCGCGATGTTGACCGCACCGATGGTGAAAGGTGGTGTGACCTCGGGTGGAATGGAGACGAACAGAAATCCGATAACAGAGGGGACTGCGATGATGGCCCCGAAACCGGCCGCCGTTGCAACAGCACGATGGATCGGAACGCCGTAGAGGGTCATGGTCGGAACCCCGAAAGAGCCGCCGCCAATGCCCATCAGAACCGACAGAAACCCGATCATCGGTGAGATAATCGCGCGGGCAATCCCTTTGGGCATTTTGTCGCCCAGACGCCACGCGCTATTGCCGAAGATCATGTAGAGACCGATCAGGATCGCCATGCCCCCGAATATCGCCTGCAGCGTCGAAGAGCGCAGCGCAGTAGCGACGAGGACACCGACGATGGCGCCGACCACAATCCCGGGTGCAAAGCTCTTGAGGATCGGCCATTCGACCGCCCCTTTTCGATGGTGGGACATGACCGAACGGGCGGAGGTCACGATGATCGTCGCCAGAGACGTGGCAAGACATATCTGCATCAAGTAGGGCGAGCCATATCCGAGCCCTGAAAAGGCGTAATAGAATGCCGGCACCAAAACGATCCCGCCCCCGACCCCGAGCAATCCCGCCAGCACACCCGCAAATGCGCCGATGACCGCGATCAAAAGGCCAAAAGGAAGAAGTGTCGCAAATTCAGGCATTTCGAACTCCGGTCAGGTCGCTTGCAATTTTCCACACCCTACTCTCCGCCGGTTGGTCTTGACCAGTGAGATCGCGCCGAGCATGGTTTGCGAAAAATTGGCAGCGCCAGTCGCTGCGCACCCACGCATATCTCATAGTAAACAGTCGCCACGGGTCTGCCCGTTCCGGTTGGGAAAGGCATTCGTCATGACACTTACCCCCCTGATGCGCTCGGCGTTGGTTCTGGGTCTCATGTCGGCGGTTGGACCGTTTGCAATCGACATGTTCCTGCCCGCCCTTCCCAACATCGCCGCAAGCCTAGATGCCACCGTGGCGGCGACCCAAGGGACGATCACCTTCTACTTCCTCGCCTTCGGCCTCGCGCAATTGATCTATGGCCCTTGGGCCGATCAGGCCGGTCGCAAACTGCCGATCTATGTCGGGCTGGTGCTGTTTCTTGCCGGGTCCATTGCCGCGTCGCTCGCGCCGACGATCACCATGCTGGTCTGGGCGCGGGTACTACAGGGCGCGGGTGCGGCAGCTCTGATGGTTGTGCCGCGCGCGATCATTCGAGACCAATACACCGGCTATGAGGCTACACGCCTTATGGCGCTCATTATGCTGGTGTTTTCTGTATCGCCAATGTTCGCACCTCTTGCGGGTGCGGGATTGATTGCCGTGACAGGGTGGCGCGCAATCTTTGGCTCCATGGCCATCGCGGCCATTGCGGCCATAGTCATCACCGCGACGCTGCAGCCAGAAACACTGCCCAAAGAGCACCGTGTGGCGATCAATTTACGCACCATCGGGCGCGGTATCGCAACGCTTTTGCGTGATCCTGTGTTTCTCGGGCTGACGTTCGTCGGCGGGTTCGGAATGGCGGCGTTTTTCGTCTTTATCGCCTCGGCCTCTTTTGTCTATGTCGAAACCTTTGGTCTCACCCCGACGCAGTTTTCACTGGCGTTCACGGTGAACGCGATGGGGTTCATCGGGGCCTCCCAAATGGCCGCGCCGCTTATGCAACGTCACGGCGCATTGAAGATTATTCTGGTGGGCGTAAGTGGCTTTTTCACCGCCATGGTCTTTCTGTTCGCTCTGGCCCTCATGGGGTTTGCGAGCCTCGGGGTCATCATCGCGGGATTGATCATCGGGTTCGCGGCCATGGGGCTCGTGATCCCCACGACCATGGTCAGCGCTCTGGACCCGCATGGAGACATTGCGGGGCTGGCATCGTCACTCGGAGGCACACTACAGATGGTGGCAGGTGGGGCCATGGTTGCCCTGACGGGGCCGTTTTTTGACAGCACGCCCACACCGATGATCGGTGCCATGGCTCTATGTGCCAGTATCACGATGGGGCTGTTGTTGTTTGTCCTGCCACGCGCCCGCCGGGTGATCGGCGCGCCGCAGGTCTAGTGGTGTCAGAGCCTCACGCGTTGACGTCGACGACGACCCTGCCTTTTACCTGGCCCTTCAAAATCGCGGCCCCGAGTTCGGGCAGGTCATTGAGGGTCGCGGTCTGAACCATGTCTTCGAGTTTGCCCATGGGCAGATCGGTCGCCAGACGGTTCCATGCGCGCACGCGGGCCTCATAGGGCATCGTCACGCTGTCGATCCCGAAGAGTTTCACGCCACGCAACAGGAACGGCACCACAGTGGACGAAAAGGCTGCGCCGCCGGCGAGGCCGACCAACGCCACTGAACTATTGACGTCCATCTGACCGAGCAAACGCCCCAACATGTCCCCACCAACGGCATCGATACATCCAGCCCACGTTGCCTTTTCCAGCGGACGCGCAACGGGTTGGTTGATGTCTTCGCGTGGAACGATGATGGAGGCCCCCAAAGCGCGCAGATAAGGCTCCTGCTCAACGCGCCCTGTAACAGCTGCGACCTCGTAGCCGAGATTGGCCAGCAGCGCGACAGCAACAGACCCCACGCCCCCCGTCGCGCCGGTTACCAGTACCGGTCCCTTATCAGGGGTCAGGCCCGCATCCTCCAGCGCCTGCAGGGCGAGCATAGCGGTAAACCCGGCGGTCCCGACAGCCATCGCTTGTCGAGTGCTGATGGCGTCCGGGAGTTTGACGAGCCAATCGGCCTTTACACGCGCCTTTTGCGCGTAACCGCCCCAATGGATTTCCCCGACACGCCAGCCGGTCAGAACGACGCGGTCACCGGGTGCATAACGGGGGTCATCGGACGCCTCCACGACGCCGGAAAAATCGATGCCCGGAACATGCGGATAGGTTTTAACGAGACCGCCCCCCTTAGGGGACAGGCACAATCCGTCTTTATAGTTCAATGTCGAGAATTCGACCCGTACGGTGACATCTCCCTCTGGCAAATGTCCCTCGTCGATGTCTTTGATTTCAGGTTTTGCGAGGCCGTCTGTGCCCTGCTCCATTACTAGTGCGCGCATCTCGATCCCTTTCATAGGTGTCACCGCGACACTTGGGCTGCGCGACGTAAATGTCAAACCGAACGCCTGCGCAATTTCGCGCCAAGTGATTGCCAAATAGCCAACATCTGGGTTGAGAGAGCTTGCACGTTCCAAAACCCGTGATAGCGTCTTTTCCCAGATTAACACGCACAGGGAGTTATGCGGAATGATCACCCTCAAAAGCCTACTCGGCGCAACAGCACTGACGGGACTGGCCGCTGCTGCCGGAGCACAGGACAGCGATCTGCTGGTCTTTGACTATTCCGGTTTCGAAGACCCGGCATTTCACACTAACTACAATGCCAAAAACGGTGCCGATCCCTCTTTCGCCTTTTTCGGCGAGGAAGATGAAGCGCTGCAAAAACTTCTGTCCGGTTTCAAAGCCGACGTGAGCCACGTATGCGCGGGTTCTGTGACCAAATGGGTGGAAAGCGGCATTCTGGAGGCGTGGGATACGTCGAAAATCCCCGACTTTGATAAACTCGACGGCAATCTGCTCGGCGAAGATGTGGCAGCTGACAATGCCTATTTCATTCCGACCGATTTCGGATCGACTGCAACCGCTTACAACACCGAAGAAGTGCCTGTGGAAGCTGTAAAAACGCTTCAGGTCTATACCGATCCTGCTTATGCGGGACGTATCACCCTGCCCGATAACGTCGATGACGCCTATGCGCTGGCCTATCTGGCGACCGGTGTTACGAACTGGCAAAATGCAACAGACGAGGAATTCATGGCGGCGTCCGATTGGCTGCGCGCGGTGCACCCGAACCTGCGCACCTATTGGACCGATACCGCGGAGTTGGCACAGCTCTTGGCGACGGGTGAAATCCTTGTCGCTTGGGCATGGAACGAAACCTACCCGACAATGGTCGACGAAGGATATCCGATCGGTTTCGAACGCGAAGCGACCGAGGGATCGTCGCTTTGGCTGTGTGGTTATGTGAACCTGAAAGATGGACCGGGCTCCGAAGACAAAGCCTACGATTACATCAACAGCTTCCTGAACGCATCCAATGCCGCAACGCTCATGGACGCAGGCTACGGCATTTCAAATACCGAAGGCCTGGCCACGCTGGGTGAGCAGGCTTTGATCGACGCCGGTCTGGAACCGATCGATGCGCCTGTTCTCGCGCAGTTGCCGATGTCTGTGGAACTTCGCGAAAAGCAGTCCGAGGAATTTGAAAAGATCAAAGCCGGATTCTGATAGAACAGACGGTTAAAACATGAAAAACGCCGCTCTTTCGAGCGGCGTTTTTTTGTTTGAGACAGGTCGAAACTACTGCTTCAGGGTCGCCTTGCGCACCACATATTCGACTGTTTCGGTAGAGGTGCTGGGTCCACCGGCGCTGGTGAGTTCCCAATGACTGTTCATCGGTCCCTCGTAGCCATTCGCACAGCCCCACACAGAGAAGTCACCACCGATGTTAAAGTTCTGTGTGCTCTCGAAATAGACGTGTGTCGCGGTCATGGAGCCACCCGGACGAATGGAGGGGGCCGCCACAACGACGCCGTCCATCGGGACCGGTGCGGCCCAACCACCCAGGCTCACGTAGTTCTTCGCGAACAGGTAGACGGAGTAGCGGTGATCGTCACAGGTGATGGAGGGATCGCCCCACTGCACGCTGCCTGCGAGGTTCACGTCCGTGCCGAAGAAGTACACGTCCTTGAAGTGGAGTGACCCGCCGCCGCCAACACCGAAGTAGCCGTTAACCATGAACATCACGTTCTGGGCGTCGATTCCGCCACTGAACTGGGCGCCGCCATTCACCACATAGATGGTGTAGGGCTGAACCTGGCTCGGTTGAATGGACCACCAGCCGTCGTACTGTACGATTTTGGCCGTTCCTGTTGCCGGATCCTTGATGAAGTCGGGGACGAGGTCGCCACCATAGTTTTGACCGTGTTTCCCGTAGAATGCATTCCAGCGTTCGCTGAACATCCAGTCGAGGTTGGGCACAATGGCCGCTTCCAGATAGCCTTCGGACGCGATTTCGGGAACCGTGGCCGAACCGCTTGCGACATGGGAGTCACGGATCGTGGCGATGTCATTGGCCATCAGGCGAACGGTATCGTCAAAGTAGTCGTTGCCACCGAATGCGACACTGCCTGCACCGTAGATACACACACCATCATGGAAATCGTTGCCACCACCGGCGCTTACCGAATGCGTGGAGATGAATGTCGCAGCGCTACAATGCGCTGAGGTGCCGCCACCGCTGATCTCAATTGTCTCGGTTCCGGTCTGAATGTCGGACCGTGCGATGGAATAGGCCGCGACTTCGAACGAATCGATCCCGATGAGGCGCATGAGATAGGTGCCCACCGAGTTGGAGCGCTCATTACTACGCTGCGTTTGAACGACAACTGCGTCATAAGCGTCTTCGGCCGATTCATCCTCTGCGAGCGCAAAGTCACCGCTTGCCGCGTCCCAGACACCAAAGGTGATGTCTTCGGATGTCAGCGCGTTGGTATCCCCGCCAAGGTTGCGCCGCACCACTTCCATGGCGATTTCGCGCGCCGCGGTCGGGTTATCGATATGCGCCGCCGCCGCGAGAGCCGCCGCATCGGCTGCAACCTGCAACTGGAAACGGGCCCGCCAGGCGTTGGCGCCATCGAGTGCGATCCCGCCGATGATTGCGATAAGTACCAAAAAGAACAGAGACGAAACCGTCCCGATACCGTCCTCTTGTTTGCGGTACTGTTGAACTTTCTTCAAGACGAGGTCGATCATGTCGTTTCCTCCGGATCAGTTTCATCGGAGCCAACGCCCTCGATCCACATAGTTACACCACCATTGAGTTTCGCGTTCCCCACGAAGGGACCGTTAAACAGAATAATATCTTCGAAAGGCACATCGATTGAGGCGACCACGTATTCTTCGTTGATCACCACATTCACTTCGTAACCCGCACCGCTACCCAGGCGGGTTTCGGTTGCGATTTTGGCTTCTTCTACCGTTTTTTGTCCGACGGAGACCATTCGTGCGGCGTCGCGGGACAATTCATACAGGTAGGTCTGTTCGTGCAGAAGCAGTGTAGCATCGGTCGACAACATCACGAGCCCGCCGAGGACCGGGATCCAAAGCACGTGCTCAATAGTTGCTGACCCGTCGTCGCCTTTGAAAAAGGTGCGCACTGTCCGCTTTAATTTGCCCAAACGATTAAACATCGTCGTACTCCATCGACACAACCGTCACCCAGACCGAATGTGCACCTACCCCGACCGTTGAAGTACCGCTCCGCATTTTTGGTCCCGAATTCTGGGATGCGCTTGGCGAGACTCCACAGGCCTTTGGAGATTTATGAACCCTTAACGTGGCCAAATGTGGCTGTGGTTGTGGCGCGATTGGGGCAAATTTCCATTGTTTTCAGCGTTCCCGGCAACAATCCCGCGTTTTGGGGAGAAATTGTTCACTGTTGTTTTGTGATGAATTGCCTGTGGGTCGCGCTTGAAACTCCACTCGGTCCGACATATCTTCTAAAGCGTCGGGGCAACCCGACTATGGGCATAAACGCGCATGTAATAAGCGGATCGGACCCGGGGGCGGTACCCGGCGTCTCCACCAAACATCCCTCATTTGGGGACCATGGGGACGAAATAGGATCGACGGACGTCTAAAGATGTAGCTTTGTTTCGGTGAGTTACCACCGTTATCGGTACACTAAAGCTAGTTGCAAATGACAACAAAGCTCCGATGGCTCTCGCAGCGTAAGCTGTGCGAAATATCGAAACATAAGTCCTTAGGTTTAGCGACTTAAGGCGGGGTTCGCAGGCACCTGGCAACAGAAGCCTGCACTTTTCCCCACTCTCTTCGCTCAATCTTCGTGCCGGTAAGACATTCTTGATTGTTTTGCCGTTTAGTGGCGTTTCCACGTGAAAGTCGAAGGGAACACGACATGACGGGCGTCGAATTGCTCGAAAAATGGTATCAACATGTATGGGTAGAGGGCGATCTCGAAGCCGTGCAACGATACTTCGATACAGAGGCGCTGGCCGGTGGTTTGCTGCCCGACCTCGCCGTCCAGATAGAAGACTTTCAGGCCATTGTTCCCGCGGTCTTACGCCTTGTCACGAAAGTGCAATGCGAAATCGTGGACTCGATGGAAGTAGATGATTGCGCATGGGCTCTGGTGCGCCTGAATGCCCTGAACCGTGAGAACCTGCGTCCCATTTCAATTACCGGTCAGGTGATGATCCGCCACAAGAATGGCAAAGTCGTGCATGCGCAAAACCATTTCGACTACGTCGGTTTTTTTGAGCAATTGGGCAACCTTCCCCGCGATACGATGGCCCTTTGCCTTGCGGGTGAGGTTTTGTCCTAACCTCACCGGCGACAGGGTTGACCGACTCTGGCCACTGGTGGACAAGGAGCGTGATTTCCGCGGAGATGCGCCCGATGACCCCGCCGCCCAGTGACAACCGTGCGCAGCCGGCGCTACCGGACTTCTTGCGCAGCTGCCTACGGGTGGGCCTATTGTCCTTCGGTGGGCCCGCCGCTCAGATTGCGGTGATGCATCGCGAGTTCGTTGAAGATCGCGCGTGGATGGAGGAGGAAGACTTTCTATCCGCCCTTTCCTTTTGCATGATGCTCCCCGGTCCGGAAGCAATGCAGCTCGCGACCTTCAGCGGATGGCGTCTACGCGGGACGTTTGGCGGCATCATCTCGGGGCTTTTTTTCGTGCTTCCCGGCGCGTTGGTCATGTTGGCACTGGCGGCAGTCTACGCCGCCTACGGCCACCTGCCCGCCACATCCGCCCTTTTCCTCGGCGTGAAAGCCACGGTTGTGCTCGTGGTATTGCAGGCGCTGGTTCGGTTGGGGCGCAAAGCATTGGGGACACGCGACCGCTGGTTCCTCGCCATCCTATCCTTCATCGCGATCTTCTTTATAGGCATCCCCTTCCCCGCAATAGTGATTTGCGCGGCGGTTTTCGGATGGCTCACATGGCGTGGCGTTCGGGGTCCCGAGGTCTCGGTGCCAAGCGCGGGTCACCTTCCGCGCACCATCGCCATTTGGGGTGGGTTGTGGGGGGCGCCGTTACTCTTCCTTGCGGGGACAGGTCAGTCGAGACTTTTGGAGATCGGCGTATTTTTCTCCAAACTGGCGGTCGTCACATTCGGCGGAGCCTACGCGGTGTTGGCATATATGAGCCAACAAGTGGTTCGCGACAAAGCGTGGCTTTCCGCCGACGCGATGCTCGATGGGTTGGGACTTGCCGAGACGACCCCCGGCCCCCTCATCCTAGTCACTGAATTCGTCGGCTACATGGCGGCGACGCCACTTGGACTTTGGGGCGGCGTTGCGGGCGCTGCGATCACGCTATGGGTGACCTTCGTGCCCTGCTTTTTGTGGATTTTCGCAGGCGCCCCCTACATCGACTGGATCGCCACCCAGCCGCGCCTGTCGGCGGCCCTGAAAGCGATCACAGCCAGTGTTGTCGGCGTCATTGCATCCCTTTCCCTATGGTTTGCAGTGCACGTCTTCTTTGCAACCGTCGACACCGCAAACTTCGGCCCTCTTCACTTCCTTTTCCCGACCTTTTCGAGTGTGGATTGGAACGCGGTCGCGTTGGCCGTAATCGCGGCCGCTCTCCTGTTCATTTTGCGTCAGGGATTAATCGTTACAATCGCCACTATGGCAATCGCAGGACTTGTGGTGGGATCCATTTTCTAGCCCCCCTTTCCAATCCCCAAGAATCCCTTATGCTGATTTGCATCGCTTCCTTGAAAGGTTCTCTGATGGCCAAATCCATCGACTACGGAAATCTGATGCATGACGCCATGCGCCGGCTGATCCGTAAAGTTCTGGCCGGAGTAAAGGCCGATGGTTTGCCCGGTGATCACCACTTTTTCATCACCTTCGACACGATGCATCCCGATGTCGAAATCGCGGATTGGTTGTCCGATCGTTACCCTGAAGAAATGACCATTGTTGTTCAACACTGGTTCGACAATCTCGAAGTCGGGCCTGAGGGATTTGCGATCACACTCAATTTCGGGGATAGCCCTGAGCCGTTGTTCATCCCCTATGACGCGATCCGCACCTTTGTGGACCCCTCTGTCGAATTCGGCCTGCGGTTCGAGACACAGGAAAGCGATGTCGAGGAACTGGATGAGGACGAGATTTCCCATGACCTCGCCGAATACGAAGCCCCGACCGAAGGCGATAGCAGCTCTCCAAAAGAGAATTCGGCGCATGAGGCGGAAATCGTCTCGCTCGACAAGTTTCGCAAATAATCAACGCTCGGCCGCTGCGATCCGTCTGTGAATTTTTGGTAAACTCGTCGACGCCCCTCTTGCTTCCTGTCTCGGTTCACTGGCTATTCTTTCGGGAACACTCCGGAAAGACAGGAAAATGGCGCGCGAATTTGCTACATTCTTAGGTGAAATGATCCGCAACCCCGGAGAGGTGCGCGCAATTGCCCCCTCTTCGCGCGCCTGTGCGCGGTTGATGACAAAAGGGGTGGAAAGCACCACGGGGCCGATCGTCGAAATCGGTCCCGGCACCGGTTCCTTCACACGCGCCCTACTCGACAGAGGCGTAGATCCCGAACGGCTCACCCTCCTCGAACTCAATCCGCGGTTTTGTGACGAATTGCGCCATCGATTTCCCGGTGTGCGGATCCTCAACCGTTCCGCCGAAGAGATCGTCGATATTGGCCTGCGCGATGTTGGGGCCGTTATTTCCGGGGTCCCGCTGCTCGCGAGACCGGATTTGCAGCGAAGGGTCGTTGGGCGGGCCTTTGAGGTCATCGCCCACGACGGGTTTTTCACACAGATATCCTACGCGAGCACCTCTCCCCTCAATGCGAAGATGCGCGCAGACCTCGGCATCACAGCCACCAAGCGCGGCAGGATCTGGGCCAATCTTCCCCCGGCATGGGTCTACGAATACCGGCGACATGCGACATAGATTCCATCTCGCATACCGTCGTATACATTGCGTCACGCGGTGTGACCGCGTATAGCCATTCGCGAGTCCCAAGCAAGCGAGAGAGCCCCGATGACGCAGACCCGCACAGAGACCGACAGCTTTGGCCCGCTGGAAGTACCCGCAGACAAATATTGGGGCGCACAAACGCAGCGCTCGATCCTGAATTTCCCCATCGGCTGGGAACGCCAACCCGTGCCGATCATCCGCGCGCTCGGCGTGATCAAAAAGGCCTGCGCACAGGCCAACAAAACGCTCGGCACAATGGACGCGACAGTGGCAGACGCCATTATTGCTGCCGCCGGCGAAGTCATTGACGGAAAATTCGACGACAACTTCCCTCTCGTCGTGTGGCAGACAGGTTCGGGCACACAGTCCAACATGAATGCCAACGAAGTGATCTCCAATCGCGCGATCGAAATGCTCGGCGGTGAAATGGGATCGAAAAAACCGGTCCATCCGAATGACCACTGCAACATGGGGCAATCGTCCAATGACACCTTCCCCACCGCGATGCATGTCGGCATTGCCATGCAGGCCCGCGACGTTTTGTTGCCGGGTTTGGAAAAACTTGCCGCCGCGTTGGAAGCGAAGGCAGAGGCCTTCAAAGACATCATCAAGATCGGGCGCACCCATACGCAGGACGCGACCCCGCTGACACTCGGTCAGGAATTTGGGGGCTACGCACATCAGGTGCGCAAAGGGATCGAACGTGTCGAGGCCTGTCTGGGCGACATCTACGAACTCGCGCAGGGCGGCACGGCTGTCGGCACAGGACTGAACACCCAAAAAGGCTGGGCCGAAATGGTCGCCGCCAATATGGCCGAAATCACCGACCTGCCCTTTGTCACCGCGCCGAATAAATTCGAAGCGCTCGCCGCCCATGACGCGATGGTCATGTTCTCGGGCGCCCTCAAAACGGTCGCCGGATCGCTGTTCAAGATTGCCAACGACATTCGTCTGCTCGGATCCGGTCCGCGTTGTGGTCTGGGCGAGTTGATCCTGCCGGAAAATGAACCGGGTTCTTCGATCATGCCGGGTAAGGTGAATCCGACACAGGCCGAAGCGCTCACCATGGTCTGCGCGCATGTGATGGGCAATGACGCCGCCGTCGGTTTCGCCGGCTCTCAGGGCCATTTCGAGTTGAACGTCTACAACCCGATGATGTCGTACAATGTGCTGCAATCCATGCAGTTGCTGGGCGACAGCGCCTCTGCGTTCACCGACAACATGGTCGCGGGGATCGAGGCCAACGAGCCACGTATCGAAAAGCTTTTGCATGAATCCCTCATGCTCGTGACCGCTCTGGCCCCGACGATCGGCTATGACAACGCGACTAAAGTGGCAAAGACGGCGCATAAAAACGGCACCACTTTGAAGCAGGAGGCCATTGCTTTGGGCTTTGTGGATGAGAAAACCTTTGACGAGGTTGTGCGTCCGGAAATGATGATCGGTCCCAAAGACTGAGCCAGCTAGGCACGTCGAAAGCGATACGGAAGGCGGCCCTTGGGTCGCCTTTTGTATGTCTGGAACCCGTCGACATTTGTCTTTCTAAGCGGTGAATGGCATTCTCGCCCAACCATCCACCTCTCCAACCACCTGGCGCGCGCGCGAGAGCGCTTTTCGGGCTCTTGAATAGAGAGTACAATCGCCCCATGAGCAACGTGACCAACCTAAACCAGTTCCGGAAGGCCAAAACGCGCAACCAGAAACGCGCGCAGGCAGATGCGAACGCTTCAGCCTTTGGACGCACGAAAGCCCAAAAAGAACTGGAAGCCGCCAAGAAGGAAAAAGTCAAAGCTCTGCTCGACGCGCACAAGAAAGACGAGCCATGAGCGCGCGCCCTATCAAACGATCGCTGACCCTCAAAGGGCATCGAACGTCCGTGTCTCTCGAAGATCCCTTTTGGCGGGCGTTTCGCGAAATTGCTCAAGCACAGGGAAAGGCCATCAACGAACTGGCCGCCGAAATTGACGCATCCCGTGGTGTCGAGAGTGGATTGGCCTCCGCCATTCGCCTCTACGTGCTCGACTTTTACCGCACGCGAGACCAGGACCGCGCCTGAGAGACACGCGCCAATCGCAGCGCCTGCCAAACCGGACCCTGACGCAAACGCCCATCGAGAACCGCATCGGGATTGCGTGCAGCCTGTCGCAGGATAGGCAAATGCATCATCGCATCCATGAGAGGCGCGCGGGCGATCTTGTCCAACTTGAGGTCCTGTGCCCCCAACCGCGCCTGCGCGTACACATCGGCGGCGAAGGTTCGAATGGAATCGGGACGGCCATCCACCAGAGGAATGCGACCTGCCGCCTCCAGCGCCGGCAGTGCCATCAGATACCGCGCGAGGGCGCCACCCAAAAGCACCCTGTTCAGTGACTTTGCCGACTCCGCGGGCGCCCCGAGGATACGGGCGGCCACATGGAGCGGAATCGCATAACTGGCATGAAGATAGCTGTGCAGCGCGGCCTGATCCTCATGCGGATCGCGGTAAATGTCCCATTGGCGCGCCGTAACCGCCCCATCGAGCGCTTCTGCCGCCGGACCGTCCAACACCGCATGCAAGGGCGCGGCCACTTCATGTGCGCGTGGCGGTTTACCGTCCGCCTTTTCCTGCAACACGTCACGCCAGAATTGCAGCCGCATTTCGGCAATCATCGCCTCCTGCGTGATCCAGGGTGCCTTTGCGACCTCTAGGCAAAAGGCATGGATCGGGAACAAAACCTCGCGCGCGGCGAGTGGCGCGACCATGGTGGTGCGAAATCGCAGCGGATCACCCGCCTCCACCAGCTCTGCACAGGCCTGAACGCTCATTGCGCCCCCAGCGCGTGCGCGCCATCACGGACAAGCTTCCACAGGATCGCATCCAGAAGCGCCTCAAAACTCGCGTCGATGATGTTGGACGATACGCCGACCGTTGACCAACGCCGACCCTGCCCGTCTTCGTGATCGATAATGACCCGTGTGCGCGCCTCTGTGCCGCCTTGGGTGATGCGGACTTTGTAGTCCACCAGTTCCATGTCCTCGATCAGCCCCTGATAGGGTCCGAGATCCTTGGCCAGTGCTTTGGAAAGCGCGTTCACCGGCCCCCCGTCAGCACCATCCTCCAACATGCCCTCGGAGACCGACAAGTGCCGCTCGCCACCGATGTTGACCACCACGGTTGCCTCGGACAGGTGGCTCATCCGGCCACGGCTATCGCGGCGGCGCTCCACAGTTGCGCGGTAGCGTTCGACATCAAAAAATGACGGCATCTGACCGACTTCACGGCGCGCTTCCAATTCAAAGGAGGCCTGCGCACTGTCATAGGAATAGCCTTCGGCCTCGCGCAGTTTAATCCGGTCGAGAACGCGCGAAAGTGCGGATGTATCCTCAACATCCATCCCCATATCCGAAAGACGCGAGCGCAGGTTCGAGGTGCCCGCCTGGTTCGACATCGGCACGATGCGCGCGTTGCCGACAATTTCGGGGACAATATGTTCGTAGGTCGTGGGATCTTTGAGAATTGCCGAGGCGTGCAGGCCGGCCTTATGCGCAAAAGCGGAAGCCCCGACATAGGGCGCTGCACGCTGCGGCACGCGGTTGAGGATGTCGTCGAGCATCCGGCTCACTTTGACCATCCCCTTCAACGCGTCTTGCGTCACGCCGGTGTCAAATTTGCTTGCGTAGGGTTCTTTGAGAAGGAACGTCGGGATCAAGGTGGTCAGGTTTGCGTTGCCACAGCGTTCGCCCAAACCGTTCAATGTCCCCTGCACCTGACGCGCACCCGCATTCACGGCGGCAAGCGAATTTGCCACCGCGTTGCCCGTATCGTCGTGGGTGTGGATGCCCAGATGGGAACCCGGAATGCCGCTCTCGATCACTTTCAACGTGATCTGATAGACCTCACCGGGCAGCGTTCCGCCATTCGTGTCACAAAGCACAATCCATCGCGCCCCTGCTGTGTAAGCCGCGTGGAGGCATTCGAGCGCGTAGTCCGGATTGGATTTATACCCGTCAAAGAAGTGCTCCGCATCGAACAGTGCCTCGCGGCCCTGCGCCACGATATGGGCAAAACTCTGCGCGATGTTGGTGACGTTTTCTTCGAGCGTCACACCCAATGCGGTCGTGACATGGAAGTCGTGCGTCTTGCCCACGAGGCAGACGGATTTTGTCCCTGCGTTCAGAACGGTCGCGAGGACATCATCGTTTTCTGCCGAACGACCCGACCGTTTGGTCATTCCAAAGGCGGTAAACGTGGCGCGGGTTTTGGGCGGTGCGTCGAAGAACTCACTGTCCGTCGGGTTCGCCCCGGGCCATCCGCCTTCGATATAATCGACCCCGAGATCATCCAGCGCCGCCGCAATGCGATGTTTTTCGGGCGCGGAGAATTGCACGCCCTGCGTTTGCTGGCCGTCACGTAGCGTTGTGTCAAAGAGGTAGAGGCGTTCGCGGCTCATTTGAGGCCCTCCAGTTTGGCGGGGTCAAAATTCGCCCCGGCCTCTAGTTCGACCCCCGCCTTGGACATGCGCACCTCAACCCCTGCTTCGAGAAGCGCAGTTTTCATCGCATCAACTGCCGAGAAGTCCTTGGTCTCCATGGCCGCGGCCCGCAAATCCGACAGGTGGTCGGCAAATGTTGAAAGATCGACACCTGTTTTGTCCCAACCAGAGAGTTCGGGCGTCAACAGACCCAAGAGCTGCGCGGAGGCGAGCATGGTGCCCATGGCCTCTTCGTCTGTCTCAGCCGGATTGGCCGTCAGATCCTTGGCCATACGGTGCAGTTCGGAAATGGCACCGGCCGTATTCAGATCATCGCATAGTTTGGATACCACCGTCGCATCGGGTTCACCGGCCTGCGCCGAACCGAGCAATCTGCGCCAAGATACCAGCGTCGCTTTCGCCTGTTCGGCCTTCTCGGCCGTCCAATCCATCGGCTTGCGATAATGCGTGCTCAGAAACACAAACCTGATCACTTCTCCGGGCACGCCCTGATCAAGCAGGTCGCGCACCGTAAAGAAATTGCCCAGAGATTTGGACATCTTCTTGCCTTCGACCTGCAACATCTCATTGTGCAGCCAGACATTGGCAAAACCCGCGCCTTCATGGGCGCAGCAGCTTTGCGCGATCTCGTTTTCATGGTGCGGGAACATCAAATCATTGCCGCCGCCGTGGATGTCAAAACTCTCGCCGAGCAATTCAAAAGACATCGCCGAGCATTCGATATGCCATCCCGGACGCCCACGCCCCCACGGGCTATCCCAGCCGGGCAGCTCGTCTGGAGACGGTTTCCAGAGCACAAAATCCATCGGATTACGTTTGTACGGGGCGACTTCGACACGCGCGCCGGCGATCATGTCGTCCACGGTCCGTCCCGAGAGAGCGCCGTATTCTGCGTAGCTTTCAACCGCGAAGAGGACGTGCCCCTCGGCCTCGTAGGCGTGGCCTTTCGCGATCAGGTCCGCGATCATCGTGATCATCTGGGCAATATATTGGGTCGCGCGCGGTTCGTAATCGGGGCGCAGGGCGCCGAGCGCGTCCATGTCATCGTGATACCATGCGATGGTCTCGTTCGAGCGTTCGTGGATCAACTCCTCCAAGGTACCCTTAGCACCCGCCGCTTTGCGTTTCTGGGCGGTCTCGTTGATGCGGTCATCCACGTCGGTGAAGTTGCGCACGTAGGTCACGTGGTCGTCGCCATATACATGACGCAGCAGCCGGTTGAGCACATCGAACACGACCACAGGGCGTGCGTTGCCCAGGTGCGCACGGTCATAAACTGTTGGCCCACAGACATACATCCGCACGTTTGTCGGATCGATGGGGACAAAGCCGTCCTTGTGGCGCGTCTTTGTATTCGTCAGCCGGATTTGCGTCATCTCAAAGCCTCTCCTCGGGCATTCCCCGCGGGCTTTAGCAGCTTCATCTTGTGGATAAAAGGTAACCGGCCCGCGCAACTGTCGTTAGCGGATAATGCAGCAAATAATCAGGGTGCCACGGTTACTCATGGCGCCCTGTGTAGCGGGCCTGTTTCCTCTTGCAAAGAGTTTTGTGGACCCTACCCTGCCCCCATGACCACAGATCCGATCCACGAGGTGCCCGAAGGCATCGAACAGCTTCTCGAAATCATGCGGCGACTGCGCGATCCGGTCGGTGGCTGCCCGTGGGACATCGAACAGGATTTTTCGACGATTTCTCCCTACACCATCGAAGAGGCCTATGAGGTCGACGATGCGATTGCGCGCGGCGACATGGCCGACCTGAAATCGGAACTGGGCGATCTGTTGTTCCAGTCGGTGTTTCAGGCGCAAATCGCCGCCGACAAAGGGCTGTTTAATTTCCAAGATGTGGCAAAGGCGATCTCCGAGAAGATGATCGACCGCCATCCCCATGTGTTCGCAGATGAATCAAACGAGAAATCCGCCGATCAACAGACTCGGGACTGGGAAAAAGTGAAGGCGGCCGAACGCGAAAGGCGCGGAGAAACCCGTGTGCTTGACGGCGTGGCTATGGGGTTGCCCGCGCTGATGCGGGCGCAAAAACTGCAAAAGCGGGCCGCACGAGTCGGGTTTGATTGGCCCGATGCCTCTCATGTCCTCGACAAAATCCGCGAAGAAGCCGCCGAATTGGAGGAAGCCCGTGACACGTTAAGCCAGGCGGAAGTCTTCGAAGAATTCGGTGATCTGTTGTTTGTGGTGGTCAATCTGGGGCGCCATTTGGGTGTCGACGCCGAGGAGGCTCTGCGCGCCTGCAATGCGAAATTTACACGCCGTTTCAATTCGGTAGAAGACGCACTGAAAGCACGAGGCAAAACACCGGACCAAAGCGATCTCGCGGAAATGGACGCGCTTTGGAATGAGGTGCGGGCCGCCGACAAGGTTGCAAAGTGACGGCACGACAATAACCTGATTTTTTCGGTCAGCTATTGACCCTACCAAAACAGTCAGATTAAAAGCAGCTCAAACAACGGAGCTGAAAATGACACTTACCCGATCCCTCTTTGTGACAACCACACTCGCCCTCGCCACCACAGCAGCCACCGCGGACGTGAACGTTTACTCGTACCGACAGCCTGAGCTCCTCGCACCTCTGACAGAGGCGTTCACCGCCGAGACCGGCATCGCCGTGAATGTTGCCTACCTCGAGAGCGGCATCACCGAGCGCCTCGTGGCCGAGGGTGATCGTTCCCCTGCCGACGTCATTTTGACCGTTGATATTGCACGCCTCGCAGAAGCGAAGGCAGCCGGTGTCACCCAGCCTGTCCATAGCGACGTCCTGAGCGCACAAGTGCCCGCAGACTTTCGCGATCCCGAAGGGGATTGGTGGGGCCTAACCACCCGTGCACGTGTTGTCTACGCCTCCAAAGAGCGCGTCGCAGAGGGCGAAATCCAGAATTACGAAGACCTCGCGGATCCCAAATGGGCCGGTCGCATCTGCACCCGCTCGGGCACCCACGACTACATGATCGGCCTGACATCCGCCTATCTCGAGCACCACGGTGCAGAAGCTACGAAAGAATGGCTGAGCGGCCTCAAATCCAACCTTGCGCGCAAACCACAGGGCAATGACCGCGCACAGGTCAAGGCCATCTGGGCCGGTGAATGCGATCTTTCAATCGGTAACACCTACTACATGGGCGCCATGCTCGCCGACGAAGAGCAGAGCGAATGGGCCAATAGCGTTCGCCTCGAGTTCCCCGTTTTTGAAGGTGGCGGAACGCACGTGAACATCTCCGGCGTTGCCTTGACGAAAGCGTCTAAAAACAAAGAAGAAGCTATCCAGTTCATCGAATTCCTGACATCGCCCAACGCACAGGAAATCTACGCAGAAGCCAACAACGAATACCCGATCGCACCGGGAACGGCTCCGTCCGACCTCGTCGCGAGCTGGGGCACATTTGAAGCAGACGCTGTGAACCTGATGGATATCGCGGGCCACCGTGCAGAGGCGCTGCGCCTGACAGAAGAAGTCGACTACGACGGCTAATCGGACCCACTCCGACACCGCCGAATATTGGCCCATCCTGTGTCTCGCAGGGTGGGCCTTTTCATATCCGTTTGTGATGCATTCAGAGACGGCGCAAAAATTCACGTTGACAGAATCTTTCGCGGCGGTCACCAATGGCGGCATGAAACAAGCAATCGCCATCAACTTCTTTTATTGGACCGATCCTTCATAGGCGCGGCCAAGTAGTGATGGAAAACGAAAGGCCGCCGCAGGGCGGCTTTTTTGATTTCATGTTGTCTCCTTGCGGTGGAAAACCCGGAGATAAACGAGATGAAACACGCAAAACTGACCGCCCCACCAGCCCTCACTATCCGCCCCGCGGAATGGAGGGATAAAGCCGTCCTGCTGGACATGATCCGAACCCTCGCGCGCCATCACGGCGACGCGGCAACGATCACGCTGCCCGTTCTCGTTGACCTGTTGAAATCCGATTTACCGTGGTTGCGCCTGATCGTGGCGGAACGTGATGGCATGGTTGTCGGTTACGCGGGTCTGACCGGCGGGATGCGTTTGCATTTCGGGGAACGTGTCATGACACTGGATCATCTGTTCATCGATGAAAACCACCGGGGTCAAGGCATCGGACGCGCGCTAATCGCGCACGCGCGCCAGACGGCTGTGGACCACGGATGCGCGCGCCTGACCGTGGGCACCCGTGAGAGCAATACCCACGCGCAGGCCGCCTACCTCGCCTGCGGCTTTTCAGAGGTCCCGCAAACCGGCAAACGGTTCGTGATGCAATTGGCATGAGCGCAATTGGAGGGGTCAGAGGGCGATAACGCCAACCTTCTGACCCTTCACCGCGAGGCCGACTTCGCCACGACACAGGCGCAACGCGTCGTCACCGAAGACTTCGGCACGCCAGCCTTTGAACATCGGCAAATCACGGTCTCCCGCCGCAATCCGGTCGAGATCAGATGCAGAAGCGATCATTTTCGCGGCCACATTGAAGGTATCCGACTTCGCCTTGAGCAGTACGCGCAGCATGTCCGCGAGGGCCGGATTGACCTGCAATTTGTCATTGTTGGTGTCAGGGCGCGGCATATCCGCAGGATCGTAGTTCGCGGCCTTTTCAATGGCGGCCAGAATACCGTCGGCGATATCGCCGCGCCGTGCTTCGCGCAGCAGGAGCCGTGAACGCGACAGATCCTGTGGTGTCTTGGGCTTGGTCGAGGCCAATTCCAACAGCGCATCGTCTTTGTAGACGCGGTTACGAGGGATGTCGCGTGACTGCGCATATGTCTCACGAAACGCTGCCAACTCTTTGACCGCCGCAAGGAATTTACCCGAGTTCGTCCGCGTTTTGACGCGCAACCACGCCTCGTCCGGGTGAACCACATAGGTATCGGGGGTCAGGAGGACTTCCATCTCCTCGGCAACCCATTTTTCACGCTCTTCCCGCTTGATCTCATCGCGCAGGAATTCATAAATCACGCGCAAATGGGTCACATCTGCCAGAGCATAGGTCTCCTGCGCCGTGGTCAGGGGACGGCGCGACCAATCGGTGAAACGCGACGTCTTATCGAGGCTTTCGCGCGCAATCTTGCGCACGAGGGTCTCATATCCGACCTGTTCACCAAAGCCGCAGACCATTGCCGCGACCTGTGTGTCGAACAAAGGTTCGGGGATCACCTTACCCTGAATGTAAAAAATCTCGAGATCCTGACGCGCGGCGTGAAAGACTTTTACAACGCTTTTGTCGCGGAAAAGATCGTAGAGCGGCGCGAGATCGATCCCGTTTGCGAGCGGATCGACAAGAACGGCATCTTCTTTGGCATCGCTCGGCAGCGCGAGCTGAACCAGACAAAGCTTTGAATAATACGTGCGTTCTCTGAGGAATTCGGTGTCGACCGTGACATAATCATGTGACTTGGCGCGGTCGCAGAAGGCTCTGAGGCCCTCGGTCGTGGTAAGTGTGATCATTTATCTCTTTTGTGCATTGGTGCGGGGTCATCCCGCAGGTTGGATCCAGTAGCCTCGTGTAAAATGTTTAAGACGTTTTGCCTGTGCAGGGAAGCCTTTAACCACGGGCCCAATTTTGCGCTCGTTCCGGGCGGTGCGGTTGGGATGCAATACGCACCTCACCCCCCATCAGTAAACGCGAAAACTCCGGTCGCCTTCCATGAAACGGCGAAGGGTTTCGGGGTAAATCAAATGCTCCTTGGGGAGCACTCGCGCGGCCAGTGTGTCGGCGGTGTCCGAGGGCAGGATCGGCACACGCGCCTGGGCGAGGATCGGACCGCCATCAAGTTCGGCCGTCACTTCATGCACCGAACACCCCGCCTCGGTGTCTGCGGCATCGATCGCACGTTGGTGGGTGTGCAGGCCTTTGTATTTGGGCAAAAGCGAAGGGTGGATATTGAGCATCCGACCCGCGTAATGGTCGATAAACTCAGGCGTCAAAATGCGCATGAACCCAGCGAGGCAGATGATGTCGGGGCGGGCATCGTCAATCGCGGCTATCAGAGCGGCGTCAAAGGCGGCACGGTCCCCTTTGAAGGGTTTGTGATCAACGACAGCGGTCGGGATCCCCATATCGGCGGCTTTTTGCAGCCCTCCGGCGCTCGGCACGTTGGACAGGACGAGGCACGGGCGCGCGGGGTGATCGCCGGTCATGCTCTCGGCCAATGACATCATATTGGAGCCACCGCCGGAAATCAGGATCGCGACGCGCTTCAAGCCAGCGTGCCCTCGTAGGTGACTGACCCGCCTGTCGTGACGCGACCGATGTTATAGACCGTCTCTCCCTCGGCGCTCAGCACGGAGATGAGGTCATCAGCGCGCTCGGCATCCACAACGACGATCATCCCGATGCCAGCGTTAAAGGTTTTGAGCAATTCGGATTGCTGCAAACCTGCGGCTTCGGTGAGCCATGCGAAGACGGGCGGCAACGTCCAGGTGGTCAAATCGATGTCCGCCCCCAATCCATCGGGCAGAACGCGCGGCAGGTTTTCGGTAATCCCCCCGCCGGTGATATGGGCGAGTGCATTCACCCCGCCCGCACGGATCGCCGCGAGCACGGGTTTGACATAGAGCCGCGTTGGTTTCAGCAATTCGTTGCCAAGCGTGTCATCGGAGAACGGCGCGATATCGTTCCAGCGGAAACCAGTGACCTCAACCGTTTTGCGCACCAAAGAGTAGCCATTGGAATGAACACCGTTCGAGGCGAGGCCCAACAGGACGTCACCGGCCTTCACGCCCGCGGGCAAATGTGCGCCCCGCTCCATCGCGCCAACCGCGAAACCGGCCAGATCAAAATCACCCGCTTCATACATCCCCGGCATTTCGGCCGTTTCACCACCAATCAGGGCACATCCGGCCTGCGCGCAGCCTTCCGCGATGCCTTCTACAACGGCGGCCGCGGAGTCTACGTCGAGCTTTCCGGTCGCAAAATAGTCGAGGAAAAACAGAGGCTCTGCACCCTGGCAGACGAGGTCATTCACGCACATCGCCACGAGATCGATGCCCACCGTGCCAACATGGTCAGTATCAATCGCGATCCGCAGTTTGGTGCCCACGCCATCGGTCGCCGCCACGAGGATCGGATCACTATAACCGGCGGCTTTAAGATCGAAGAGCGCGCCAAACCCGCCTAGGCTCGACATCACGCCGGAGCGGGCGGTTTTCTGGGCGGCCGGTTTGATCCGTTCGACCAAGGCATTGCCCGCATCGATATCGACGCCGGAATCCGCATAAGTCAGACCGTTTTTACCATATGTGTGGCCGATGGAATCATTGCCCATGTCCCGCGTACTCCGCTTTCGGTGGCGGCGCGCGCCACTATCCAATTTATGCGACCGAATACGCGGTTTGTGACGCAAAGAAAACCCCGCGCTGTGCGTCCAAAACCAGAACGGGGCGAAAATCGAAACGGGGCGTAAAGTGGCGCGCGATTTCTGTAACACTGCGTGCAGGCCCAAAGCGAGCCGTCGAAGGGGCTTGACCCTCTGAGACCCTCGATTTACGCAGTGCGTCAGGCGGGCCTGTAGCTCAACTGGTTAGAGCAGAGCGCTCATAACGCTTTGGTTGCGGGTTCAAGTCCTGCCGGGCCTACCACCCCTCCCTGCCTTTTGTGATCGCGCCACTATCCGCGCGGCAAAACGATGTCGGCCTGAAGGCCGCCCAGTCGGGCACTTTCACCCAGTCGCAGCGTACCACCATGGCGGCGCGCGACGTCGGTCGCGATCGCCAGACCGAGCCCGACCCCCGATCCCTTGTTTTGGTTGCGCGCCGCGTCGAGGCGCACGAACGGCATCTGGGCACGATCACGCATATCCGACACGATACCCGGACCATCGTCCTCGACAGAGATGACCACGGAGCGATCAAGTTCCTTCACCGAAACGCGCGCGTGGTGTGCATACCGGCGCGTATTCGAGAGCAGGTTGTCCACAGCGCGCGCCAAAGCTTCGGGCCGCGCCATCATGTCGAGCGCGTGCTGCGGCATCGGGCCAAAAGTCACAGAACCGCCTGCCCGCTCGGCGCTCCCCACGCAGGTGCGCACCAATTCCACCACATCGATTTCGCTTGGCTCTTCCACGGTCGCGGCACGGGAAAAATCGAGAAAACCGTCGATCAGACGCTCCATCTCGTCAATATCGCCCATCATATCCGCCACCTCGTCGGCTTTTTCCGGATCATCGGCGAGCATGGACAGGCCCAGCCGCAGCCGCGTCAGGGGCGTGCGCAAATCATGGGAAACACCCGACAGCATGAGGGTGCGTTGTTCGAGATGGCGTTCGATCCGCGCGCGCATGTTCAAAAACGCCGCCCCCGCAGAGCGGACTTCGACGGCGCCACGCGGTTTATAGGGTTTGCTCTCCCCGCGCCCGAAGGCCTCTGCGGCTTTGGCGAGGCGGCGGATCGGGCGGAGTTGATTGCGCAGGTAGACAAAGGCGATCAACGTCATCAGCACGCCGGTGCCGAGCGTCAGGACGAGCATCTGGTGCGGGTTCGACGCCGATGCGCGTTCACGCGGCAGATCCAGAACGAGGCGCCCACTCTCCAAGTTCAGCGAAAACCGCAAACGACGCGGGTCCATCACGTTCACACCATCGAGTGTGGGAAAGGCAGACCTCAGGTCGTCTTCGATCACCCGCGAGCTGACGTCATAGAAGGGGCGCGCGGTTGTGACCGGCTGCGCCTGCGCACCGAATTCACTGCGATAGCCCAAGGTCTGATCCAATTGCGCCAAACCCGCATCGTCGCCGCGATTCGCCGCTGTGACGAAGAGCGCTGTTTCGGCCTTTACGCCGCGCATCAATTGATGCGTGATGTCGTTGAAATAGCGCTGCGAGAACGCGACGATAACCACCAACTGGATCACCACCACCGGCACCAGCAGGATCAACGCGGCCCGCCCATAAAGCCCGCGCGGCACATATTTTTTGAGCCATCCAAAGAACATGGCTATTGGTAGCCCTGCACGCGAGCGGAGGGAAAGCAAAAATGGCACTAAAGCGCCCCGAACAGATTACGCAGATGGATCGCGGGCTATGGCGCGTCTTGGCCGACAACCCTTCCCCGATGACATTCTGGGGCACGAACAGTTTCGTTCTTGGCGACAGGGCATCCCGGATTGTCATCGACCCGGGTCCCGACCTTGCGTCCCACCACGACGCGCTCATTGAGGCCCTTTCGGGCGCGAAGGTCGATGCGATTCTGGTGACCCACGCCCATCTTGATCACTCCGCTGGTGCCTCAATGCTCGCGGAGGCGACAGGCGCACCAGTGTTGGCCTTCGGTTCAGCCACGGACGGGCGTTCGGATATCATGAATGATTTGGCCGCGTCCGGGGCGTTGGGCGGCGGTGAAGGTGTTGATCATGCCTTTCGCCCTGATCAGCGTTTGGGGGATGGCGAGATACTTGATACCCCGTGCGGCACCGTCACAGCATGGCACACGCCCGGGCATATGGCCGGCCATCTTTGTTTCGCGTGGCGCGACGTCCTGTTCTGCGGCGATCATATTATGGGATGGTCAAGTTCCCTCATTTCGCCCCCCGATGGCGATGCGGCTGCGTTTCGAAATAGCTGCATGCGGTTGAAAACCTTGGCACCCGCCCGAATGCTCCCCGCGCATGGTGACGAGATCGAGGATCCGGCCCAACGGATCGATGATTTGCTCGCCCATCGCGGCGCCCGAGAAGCCTCCATCATAGAAGCCTTGCGAGACGGCATGCGCACGCTGAATGAAATCACGATGCGTGTTTATACAGACATCCCGCAAAGCCACCTGCCCGCCGCTTCGCGCAACACCTTTGCCCATCTCATTGATCTGGTTGAACAAAACAGAGTGTCCGCCTCACCCACCCTCGGCGAAAGCGCCACTTTTACGCTGCTGTGAGGGGTCGGTAAAAAAGTGAAACTTTTGTCACAATAGGCTCTTGCGGGGCCTTGGGGGGATGAGTATACAGCCCGACATGTTCCGGCGTAGCTCAGCGGTAGAGCAGTTGACTGTTAATCAATTGGTCGTAGGTTCGATCCCTACCGCCGGAGCCAAAAAATTCTAGGACTTAGCGCTCGCCCGCTAAGTCCTTTTTCGTTTCAAGCTGGAAACATGTTTTGCCGAAACCGGAGACGACCGTGGCGCCGCGCAGGTGCGACATTGCCAGCACGCAGACCGCGTGAACCTTCGCAAGACACGAAAAAACCCGCGGAGGCCCCCGCGGGTTTTGTCAGTTAGTAAAATTCGTCAGGGTCTGAGGGATCAGACCATGCGGCCCGCTTCGCGAGCGACATCGCCAATCTGGACCCGCGAGAGGTTCAGGTCAGCCAAGTCACGGTCTGTCATCGAGGAGAGTTCCGCATAAACGCGGTTCTCTTCGGCGCGTTGGGCACGGCGACGCATCCAGACGTCACGGACAGCAGAGATACGCTGCGAAAAGTTTGCGCGCGGGGCGAGGAATTCAGAAACATAGGCCATATCAGGCTCCTTTCGGATGGGGCGTCTCGGTCGGCCCCGTTTGATGGGCCATTTAACCGCGGCCCTTTGCGTTCGAGAGGAATATGCGCCTCCAAGCGCTTTGGCACCAGTCACAGTTTGGTCTTCCCGCTATGCACTAGACGCATAAGTTGCCCTGTTAACGCATGGGTAACATTTCCGTGCTCTTGCCCCCTGCCCGTTTTTCCCGCAACAAGACACCAATTCCCAAGGAGGATCACATGACCCAGGCCCGCGACGTAAACATCGGCTCCGTTAGCTTTTCCAACGCCCGTCCAATCGGATTGATCGTAGGACCATGTCAGCTCGAAAGTCTCGACCACGCGCGCATGCTGGCCGACCGGATTGCGCAGGCCTGCGAGGCGACGGGAACGCCATTCGTCTTTAAAGGGAGCTACGACAAAGCGAACCGGTCATCTCTGTCGGGCAAACGCGGGCTTGGCGCGCAAAAGGGCCTCACCATTCTCTCGAAGATCCGCGACGAGTTCGGCTGCCCCGTTCTAACCGACGTCCACGAAACACATCACTGTGCGATGGCCGCCGAGGTTGTCGACATTCTCCAAATTCCCGCGTTCCTGTGCCGTCAAACCGACCTGCTTCTCGCCGCGGGCGAAACCGGCAAGGCGGTGAATGTCAAAAAGGGTCAATTCCTCGCGCCATGGGACATGGACAATGTCGCAGAAAAACTCGCCTCGACGGGCAACGACAAGATCATGCTTTGTGAACGCGGCACGTCTTTTGGCTACAACACACTGGTCAACGATTTCCGCGGCCTGCCCCGTATGGCGCAAACCGGCTATCCGGTGATTTTCGATGCCACACATTCGGTTCAGCAACCGGGCGGACAAGGCACCTCGACGGGGGGAGATCGCACAATGGTGCCGCCTCTCGCGCGTGCGGCCGTAGCTGTTGGTGTGGCTGGCCTGTTCATAGAAACCCACGAAGATCCCGACAATGCGCCCTCTGACGGGCCCAATATGATCCGCATCGAAGACCTCGCACCGCTCCTGGGGACTCTGACGGCCATAGACCGTATCACAAAGGGGTGACGGGGAAAAAACCGCGACAAATTCCCTTTCATTGTCTTATTCCTGCCGTCATATCGACCATGAGGCACGCGATGATCATTCGCGTAAGTGGTAAAAAAACAGGTTCGATATGTTCACAGCACAGAAACCGGCACCAACACCGAAACCGGACACACCGGAACAACCCGTTCCCGTGACATTCCGCGACTGGGCCGCGCTCTAAATACGCGCATCCAGTTGCCGTTTGCCTGTCCCCCGTGACATAATTCGGGGGGTGCAAAAGGTGTCTTTATGGCTGGATCCTCCGTCTCCTCCATCCGAAATCTCGGACCCTCGTCAGAGGCAGAGTTCGCACGCGCAGGCATCCATTCAGCCGAGGAATTGCATGCCATGGGCGCGAATGCCGCCTATGCGATGTTGCTCGCAAACGGCGCGAGACCCCATTTCATTGGCTACTATGCGCTCGTTATGGGATTGCAGGGACGGCCATGGAATGACTGCAAAGGCAAAGAGAAAGAAGACCTGCGCCGCCAGTTCGATGGCCTCGTCTCGCAGGTGCGCGCAGACCCACATTCGGCGCCGACAGGTATTGAGGCGGAACTCGACCGGATAGGTACCGGCCTCAAACGCAGCAAGACCTGAGTGGAACATTTGCGCCCCGAGATGCGTTGAACATCAAACGCAACAACGCAAACGGAGCCCTCACATGGATATTCTACGCATTATCGCCGCCGTTATTTTGCCCCCGCTGGGTGTCTTTCTTCAGGTCGGTCTGGGCAAACATTTCTGGCTGAACATCCTGCTGACCTTGCTTGGCTATATTCCCGGAATCATTCACGCCGTGTGGATCATCGCCCGCGAACCGCAGGCCCGCCGCATCTGATCGCGTTGCAATCTCGTCATGAAAAAACCCGGGACCACGTCATGTGATCCCGGGTTTCTCATTTTCAAACGTGGCGGGTTTAGCCGACCAGTTCGAGACCGGAGAAGAAATACGCGATCTCAACGGCTGCGGTTTCCGGAGCGTCCGACCCGTGCACGGAGTTTTCGCCGATCGAGAGGGCGAACTCTTTGCGGATGGTGCCGTCGGCAGCATCGGCAGGGTTGGTCGCGCCCATCACGGCACGGTTTTTAGCGATGGCATCTTCGCCTTCGAGAACCTGAACCACGATCGGCTCGGAAATCATGAATTCGCAAAGTTCGTCAAAGAACGGGCGACCTTTGTGGACGCCGTAGAATTCCTGTGCCTGCGCCAGCGTGAGCTGGATGCGCTTGGACGCGACGACGCGCAGACCGGCTTCTTCGAACTTGGCGACAATTTTGCCGGTCAGGTTACGTTTTGTGGCATCGGGTTTGATGATGGAGAAAGTGCGCTGGATCGCCATGGGAGCCTCTTCACGGTTGAGCAATTGCATAGAACGGCCGACGGGATCACCCCGACCGGATCGCGCGCCGGATATCATGGGGGTTGTGAATTGAAAAGCAATGATTGGATCGCGCATGGTGGCGGTATCGTTCCTGATGTCCCGTGAAACGCGCGACACGGCTGGACCCCCAACAATTGCCCTGATAAGCGGCGCACATGCTCAAGATACAAGACATCACCTACGCCATCGATGGCCGCACGCTGATCGAAAACGCCTCCGTCACGGTTCCCACCGGCCATAAGGTCGGCATTGTGGGCCGCAATGGCGCGGGCAAAACGACGCTTTTCCGCATTATTCGCGGGGAACTGGTGCTCGAAGGCGGCTCGATCGAGATACCGCGCGGCGCCCGCATCGGCGGCGTTGCACAGGAAGTGCCCGGAAACGAGGTGTCGCTGCTCGACACTGTTCTGGCCTCGGACACCGAACGCGCCGCCCTCATGGCCGAAGAATCAGACGACCCGCACCGGATTGCCGAAATCCAGACCCGTCTGGCCGACATCGATGCATGGTCCGCCGAAGGGCGCGCGGCATCCATCCTGCGCGGGGTCGGATTTACCGAGGAAGAAATCCACATGCCCTGCTCCGCCTTTTCGGGCGGTTGGCGGATGCGGGTTGCTTTGGCGGGCGTGCTGTTTTCGGCGCCGGACTTTCTGCTCCTCGACGAACCGACAAACTATCTCGACCTTGAAGGGGCTTTGTGGCTCGAAAACTATCTCGGGCGCTATCCCCACACCGTGCTGTTGATTTCGCACGACCGCGCGCTCCTCAATCGTGCGGTAGGCGCGATCCTGCATCTGGAATCCAAAAAGCTCACGCTTTACACCGGCAACTACGACACATTTGCCAAAACCCGCGCCGCCCAACGCGCGGTTCAGGCCGCAGCGGCGAAAAAACAGGCCGCGCATCGCGAACACCTGCAGAGCTTTGTCGACCGCTTCAAAGCCAAGGCCTCCAAAGCCAAGCAGGCGCAAAGCCGCGTCAAGATGCTCGAAAAGATGGAGACGATCACCGCGCCCGAAGATGCCGCGCGGGTGGTTTTCACCTTCCCCGAGCCCGAAGAATTGTCACCGCCCATTATCAACATCGAAGGCGGCTCTGTCGGCTATGACGGCAAGGCGATCCTGCAGAGATTGAACCTGCGCATCGATCAGGATGACCGCATCGCGCTCTTGGGGCGCAACGGCGAAGGCAAATCGACCCTGTCGAAACTGCTCTCCAACCGGCTCGACGCGATGGGCGGAACTATCACGCGTCACTCCAAATTGCGCATCGGGTTTTTCGCCCAGCATCAGGTCGACGAATTGCATCTCGACGAGACGCCTTTGGACCATGTCCGTCGCGAACTCTCTCATCTCGAACCGGTCAAGCTGCGTGCGAAACTGGCGAGCTTCGGATTGGGCGCCGAGCAGGCCGAAACAGCCGTAGGTCGCCTGTCGGGTGGGCAAAAAGCACGTCTGTCGCTGTTGCTGGCGACGCTGGATGCGCCCCATTTGCTGATCCTCGACGAACCGACCAACCACCTTGACATCGAAAGTCGTGAAGCCTTGGTCGAGGCGCTCACCGCCTATTCCGGGGCGGTTGTTCTTGTGTCTCACGACATGCACCTGCTGAGCCTTGTGGCTGATCGTCTCTGGCTGGTCAAAGACGGGGCCGTGACGCCCTATGAAGAGGATCTCGACGCCTATCGTCGTTTCCTTCTGAGCGGTGATGAAAAACCCAAAGCCGCCAAACAGGCCGCACCCGCGCGCCGCAAAGCGACCCGTGAGGAATTCATGGCCGCACGCTCCGAGGTGCGCAAAGCCGAGGCGCGCATTGAAAAGCTGACCGAAATGAGCGAGAAATTGCAGGTCAAACTCGCCCGTCCCGAACTCTACGAGAACAAGGGCGAGGCGATCATCTGGCAAAAGAAATACGCCGAAGTTGTCGAAGCAACCGAGCGCGCTGAGGCCCTATGGCTCGCCGCTCTCGACGCGCTGGAAAAGATGGAAAGCTAAGGGTGGACGTCCAAACACTCATCACGGCCTTCTTCACGCTCTTTGTGGTGATTGACCCCATTGGGCTGGCCCCTTTGTTCGTCGCTTTGACGGCAGGCGCGACGCGCGATCATCGCCGCAGCGTGGCGGTGCGCGCGGTGTTGATTGCGTTTGGCATTCTGCTCGCCTTTGGGTTTTTCGGTGAGGCTGTGTTGGGGTTTGCGGGCATTTCGATGGCTGCGTTCCGCATTGCCGGTGGGGCGCTGTTGTTTTTGACCGCGCTCGACATGTTGTTTGAACGGCGCACCAAACGGCGTGGCGAACAGGCGCACCGCGAAGAAGAAAACGACAACGACCCATCCGTCTTCCCCTTGGCCACACCGCTCATCGCGGGGCCTGGTGCGATTGCATCGCTGATCCTGCTGGTCGGTCAGTCGGGGTCGGCGCTCGAAACGGCGGCGATTTTCGGGGTTCTGGTCGCGGTTTTGGTCCTTGTCCTCGTGTTCTTTCTCCTTGGCGGATTGCTCGAAAAGGCAATTGGCGAGACCGGCATCAACGTCGTGACCCGCCTTTTGGGCATGCTTCTCGCGGCTCTGTCTGTCCAATTTGTGATCGATGGTGTGCGCGATATCGGGCTGATGGCGGGGTGACATCGCCACCTCGCGCCCCTATCTCTGAGACATGACAGCCGATGACTCCGCACGCATTTTGTACCTCTCCCTCCTTTTAGGGGCGATTGGGTTCTATTTCCTCGTCGCCAACCGGCGGCGCATGGGTCAGATGGTGCGCCATGCGGCCCTATGGGCGTTGATCTTCATCGGTCTTCTGGCGGCTGCGGGCCTCTGGCAAGATGTGCAGACCCGCATTGCCCCCGCCCAGATCGTGAGCGGCGATGGTGTCGTTGAGGTGCCGCGCGACCGTTCCGGACATTATGTGGTTATGGCTGAACTCAATGGAACTTCCGTTGAATTCCTCGTCGACACGGGGGCGTCAAATGTCGTCTTGTCGATGGAGGACGCGGAACGCGCGGGAATTGACGTGGACAACCTCGCCTTTCTGGGACGTGCAGAAACCGCGAACGGGACCGTGCGCACGGCACCTGTCTGGGTGAAAGAGTTGAGCTTCGGTGGCATCGTCGATCATGACGTGCGCGCCTATGTGACCGACGGCGACCTCTTTGGATCGCTACTCGGAATGGATTATTTGCAGCGCTTCGAGCGGATTGAAATCACGCGTGACCGTCTTATCCTGACGCGGTAACAGCCTGTTTTCACGCCTTTTTCGTCCAACGCCCACTTTCTTCCGACCAATACTGCGCGGCGCATCCTGCATCGGTGAGCGTTTTCCATTGCTGTCGGGCGGTTTGCACCGCGTCGGGTGCGTGGCCATCAAACAGGATGCAAGTCCGCTCCAGACGCCCGATTTCGTCGGGGGTGACATCCGCCCCCCCGACGCTCATCAAACAGGTCGCGTCATTGCCACCCGTCATCGTGGTCAAAAGCACCGGCTGATCGCTGTCGTGCTCTCCCCCCGCAATGCCATGGGCGAGAAACCCGTCGCGTTCCCATAGGCGGGCACTTAGCGCAGACAGGGCGTCCGGCGACGTGCCGCGCACCTCGACACGCCAATCCGCCGCAAGCGAGCGTTCGATCAGCGTGCCTAGCGTCACGTGCAGCGGATTGCGCGTGATGTGGTAGAAATAGACCTCGCCCAAGGGTTAAACCGCGAGATCATCGACAAGTCGGTCCAGCGCCAGGACGCCCCAGCCGGTCGCGCCCTTTGGCGCAAGCGCGGTCTCGGATTTCACCGATGCCACACCTGCGATGTCGAGGTGGATCCAAGGCATGTCGTCTTTGACAAACCGCTGCAGGAACTGCGCGGCGGTGATGGACCCGGCAGGCCGCCCGCCCACGTTTTTCATGTCCGCAATGTCGGATTTCAACTGTTTGTCATAGCTCTCGCCGAGAGGCATGCGCCACGCACCCTCGCCCTCAGCCTTCGCGGATTTGAGGAAGGCATTGCAGAACGCATCATCGTTGGAAAACACGCCCGCATTGTCATGGCCGAGCCCGATAATGATCGCACCGGTCAGTGTGGCAAGATCGACGATGGCGCGGGGTTTGAATTTCTCCTGTGCATACCAGAGCACATCGCACAGAACGAGCCGCCCTTCGGCGTCGGTATTGATGATCTCGACGGTATCGCCCTTCATGGAGCGCACCACATCGCCCGGACGGATCGCGTTGCCGTCGGGCATGTTTTCAACGAGACCCACCAAACCGATCACGTTTTTATTGGCTTTGCGCAGGGCGAGCGTTTTCATCACGCCAGAAACAACACCGGCGCCGCCCATATCCATGGTCATGTCTTCCATGCCGGCTGCCGGTTTGATGGAAATACCGCCCGTATCGAAGACCACACCTTTACCAACGAGGGCCAGCGGCGCGTCGCCCTTTGCGCCGCCATTCCATTGCATGACGACCACTTTGGAGGGGCTCACCGAACCCTGTCCCACACACAACAGCGCCCGCATGCCGAGCTTTTCGAGGTCGGCCTCTTCGAGCACCTCAACCTTTACCCCGAGGTCGCTCAGTGCAGAAAGGCGCGCGGCAAATTCGGTGGTGGTGAGGACGTTGGCGGGTTCGGACACGAGGTCACGAGTGAAATAGACCCCCTGTGCGCGCGCATCGACACTGGCGATATCGAGCGTTTCGGGTTTGGTCATGGCAAAAGTCACGTCCATTGCCGCCTGTTTGGCACCCGCGCCCTTGTGGTCGCAGAACGCATAGGCGCGCAGCGATACGCCGAGCGCCAGATCGTCAACGCGCTTCAACGTGCCCGGGATCACTGTCCCGCCTGTTTCGTCCAACACCTTCCCGATTTCGGCACCACCTTTGCGCGCGTCCTCAACGCTTGCCTGATTGCCGAGTTTCACCACGAGCAATCCTGTGCAGGCGAGGCCCGTCGGGTAGGCGAGTTCACGCGCTTTACCTGTTTCGAGCTTTTCAAAGGCGTCGCTTTCCACGAACCGCGTCAGTGCCCCCTTAGTCAGCCTATTGATGCGACGCGCGGCCTGTCCGAGTTGGCGAGACGGCGGGATGACGATCGCAAGCCGCCCCGTCATTGTAGCAATCTGGTCGAGATCTAGCTGCGAGGCCGTGAGACGGGGTGTGAGGGTCATGTTGGTTTCTCCGCGAATGTGTGTTGCCCTATTGGTAACGAGGGCATCGGGGGCTTTCCAGAGCACTTATGGGCTTTCTGAAACCAACGGGGACGGTTATGGTCCGCGCGCACGCGGCATGCAGACCGCGCCAGACTGCGGAGGCCGCGTAATTTGGGGAAATTCGACAGATACCTGCTTCAGCAATTGCTGATGCTGTTCGGGTTTTTCTGCCTGCTTCTGACGTTGATCTTCTGGGTCAACCGCGCGGTGACACTGCTCGATTGGCTCATGGGCGACGGTCAGAGCGTGGCGACGTTTTTCCGCCTGTCGCTGTTGTCATTGCCCGGTGTCATTGTGAATTTGCTGCCGATTGCGGGGTTTATTGCTGCAGTCTACGCCACCAACCGTCTGTCCTCCGAGAGTGAATTGGTTGTTGTGCAGGCCGCGGGGTATTCGCCCTACCGGATGGCGCGACCCGTTATCATCTACGGCCTGATCGTGACTGCAATGGTGGCCATGCTTGCGCATGTTCTCGAACCACTTGCCAACCGCGAACAGGAAGTGCGCCGTGTCGAGATTTCGCGCGATGTGACCGCGCGTCTCCTCACCGAAGGGACATTTGTGCATCCGGTTTCAGGCGTCACATTCTATGTGCGCGAAATCACGCCGGCGGGCGAATTGATCGATGTCTATCTCTCCAACAGCCGAAACGCCGATCAACGCCAGAGCTTTACCGCGCGCCGCGCTCTCATCGTCGAAGAGAACAACGAACCGCTTCTGTTGATGTTCGACGGGGCGGCGCAGGTCTACAATCTGGAAACCAAGGCGCTCGCGATCACCCGTTTTGAAAGCTTCGCCTACGGATTGGGGGATTGGCTGCAGCCCGCCGACACGCCTCGCTGGCGCACCCGAACCCTGACAACGGCCCAGTTGATATCCCGTCCGGCGGATGTTCTCGCGCAGTCTCAGGCAACGCCGCAGGAAATGGTGACGGAAATCCATTCGCGCAATAACCGTGCCTTCATGGGACTTGCGGCTTCGCTACTCGGGTTCTCCGCCTTGCTGGTCGGTGGGTTTTCACGCTTTGGATTGTGGCGGCAAATCTTTCTGGGCGTGGTGATCATGGTTGCGATCAAGAGCCTCGATAACTCCGTCGCGGCGATGGTCGAGCGGACGCCCGCAAAATGGCCCCTTCTCTATCTGGTCAATGTGATCGGCGTCGCGGCGAGTTTCGGGTTGCTCTGGCTGGCCGCGCACCCCCATCTCGATCTCGGGCGCGCGCGGCGGGCACGGGCCGCGCGGATGGAGGCGTCATGAAGCTCGACCTCTATTTCGCGCGCCGCTATGCCCGTGCGCTGCTCATGGTGACGGCGATCTTTGCCGCGCTCATATTGATGGTGCAGTCGGTCGAGGAAATCCGCGTCCTGTCCAAAGCCGGCGTTGGTGTTGGGGCGTCCTTTCGCGTCGCAGTCCTCTCCGTACCGACGCGTCTTTACGAAATCCTGCCCATCGTGGTGACCATCGCCACGCTCGTTCTCTTTCTGGGTCTGGCACGGTCGTCCGAACTCGTCGTCGCGCGGGCGGCGGGGCGATCCGCGCTGCGCTATCTGGTACCCCCTGTCGTCGTCGCCCTGTTGTTCGGGGTCCTCAGCGTCGCGGTCATCAACCCGATCGCCGCCACGACAGAGCGCCATTACGAATCCCTGCGCACGACCTATCTGGATGGCGCCCAGCAGGTGTTTTCTGTCTCTGACGAAGGGCTGTGGCTGCGCGAAGGGAATGCGGATGGCCAACGGGTGATCCGCGCGACGCGCTCCAACCTCGACGGCTCCGAACTCTATGATGTGACATTCCTCGGGTTTGATGCCGAGGGCGTTCCCCTCGAACGCATCGAGGCCGCAACCGCGCGCATTTCCGACAGCGACTGGGTGTTGGAGCGGGTCAAAAAATGGCCACTCGAGGGAAGTCTGAACCCGGAGGCGGATTCGATCCAGCTCGACACATTGAACCTGCCCACCACGCTCACGCTGGACGAAATCAGAGACCGGTTCGGATCGCCTAAATCGGTTCAAATCTGGGAAATGCGCGCCTTTATCGAGCGGTTGGAAAGCGCGGGTTTCTCGGCACGGGCCTATAAGATGTGGCTGCAATCGGAACTTGCACTGCCGCTGTCTTTCGTTGCGATGGTTCTCATCGGGGCAGGCTTTACAATGCGTCACGCGCGCCTTGGATCGAATGCAGTCAACGTGATTACGGCCATAATCCTCGCGTTCGGGTTCTTCTTTCTGATTTCCTTCGCGCGTATTCTTGGGGAGAACGGCGAGTTGCCGATCCCTGTTGCCGCCTGGGCACCGCCTATCGCTGTCATCCTCGCGGCGCTGGCTCTTTTGTTACATCTGGAGGACGGATGATGCGCCGGTTCCTGTTTGTTTTTGTCTTGCGCGCAGTGATGGCATCCTGCCTTATGGTGGTCGCATGGCCCCAATCCGCGCGCGCCCAACAGGAAACGCCTGTCACGCTTTTGGCCGATACCGTCCGCTTTGATGGCACGACGCTCACGGCCTCCGGCGCTGTTGAGGTCTTTTTCCAAGGGCGCCGTTTGCAGGCCAGCAAAATCATCTACAACAATGCGACCGGTGATCTTGAGGTGCTGGGTCCAATCCGTCTGACGGAGGCGGGCGGCAACACCATCATCCTCGCCTCGCAGGCCGCAATCGACAGCGATCTGCAAAACGGAATCCTCACCTCGGCGCGCATTGTCGTTGACCGGCAATTCCAAATCGCGGCGGCCCAGCTCGACCTGATCAACGGTCGCTATACCCGCGCGGCACGGGCCGTGGCCTCGACCTGCGAGGTGTGTATCGGCCAACCCGTTCCGATCTGGGAAATCCGCGCTGCGGAAGTCATTCGTGATGACCTCGAAAAACAAATCTACTTCAATGACGCGCAATTCCGCCTCTTCGGGGTGCCGGTTTTGTATTTGCCGCATCTGCGCGTGCCCGACCCGTCGCTGGAGCGCGCCACCGGTTTTCTGGTGCCGGTCATCCGCTCGTCTTCCCGACTGGGGCTCGGGATCGAGGTGCCGTATTTTGTCACGCTGGGCGATCATGCGGACCTGACCTTTACGCCATATCTGTCACGCGAAAGCCGATCACTCGACCTGCGCTACCGGCGGGCAACGCCCCGTGGCGGCTATGAAATCAACGCTGCAATCAGCCGCGATTCCTTGGTCGACGACATGCGCGGATACGCATTCCTGCAAGGCGCATGGGACGTTGGACGCGGCCTTACCTTCGGGGTAGACCTGCGCACCACCTCCGACATCGCCTATCTGGTAGACTATGGCATCTATGACGGGGACCGCCTGCCCTCGCGGCTGACATTGTCGCGATATGGGGCCAGCGGTGCGGTGGATGCGGAGATCATCGAATACCGCACCTTGCGTGAATCCGAGGTCGCCATCGCCGACACCCTGCCATTTTTGATCGGGTCCGTGCGCTACGAAACACGCGTTGAGCCCGCAAATCTGCCCGGTCGTCTGACCTTTGGCCTCTCCGCGTCAGGGTCGTATCGGGTTTCTGACGCCGATGTTGAGGGAACCGATATCCTGCGCGTCGGAGCAGACGCCACATGGCAGGTCGGCACGATTGTCGGCCCCGGGATAACGCTCGATACGCGCGCAGCCATCGATATCGATGCCTATAGCCTGCACCAGAACTCCGAGTATGACGAAACAGCCCTGCGGGTGACACCGGCTGCGGAGGTTCAGATCGGCTGGCCGATGGTACGCGCGACCCGAAATGGCGCGGTACAGGTGGTTGAGCCATTGCTCCAACTCGGCTGGTCGCAAACCTATGGCGGCGATGTCCCAAACATCGACTCCTCGCTCATCGAATTTGAAGAGGGCAACCTTCTCACCCTGTCGCGCTTTCCGGGCGCGGACCGGCGGGCCACGGGGCTAGCAGGCGCGGTTGGTCTACGCTTTACCCATACGGACTCCGATTTCACCGCCTCCGGCACCATCGGTCGGGTTGTCTCCGCGGCGGCCGATCCGGATTTCTCGCAGGCCTCCGGCCTGTCCGGTGTGACGTCCGACTGGCTCCTCGCGGGGCACCTGTCATTTCCAAAAGGCGTCGCGGTCGATGCACGTGCGGTGATTGACGAAACCTTCGGCGTCACCAAATTCGAAACCCGCATGTCGATCGACCAACCGACCTACGGCATCGGCGCGCATTATGCGTGGGTCATCGCGGATGCTTTGGAAACGCGCGACGAAACGCTCAGTGAGTTGGGACTTGATGCGCGTGTCGACCTTGGTTCGAACTGGTCGGCGGAGGCACGCTATATCTACGACTTCACCGCGCAGGAGGCCACGCGCGCAGGGGTTGCGATTGCATTTGAAAACGAATGTGTCCGGATGCGGTTTGATGTATCGCGCCGCTATTCCGAGACCGAGGCCCTGTCGTCCAACACGGACTATGGCTTTACCGTCGGCTTTGGCGCATTCGACGGGCAAAGCGGATGTCGCCGATAGACCGGCGGACGCGCGCGCGCCCACGGCCGGAAACGCGCTTGGCGGGGCCGCAGAAACCCCTTAAGTATGGGCAAAACCAAGGGTCGAAAAGGACGCGAGGATGGGCATGACGGCAAATACTCTACACCGGTTGATGGCGCGCCATCGGCGCACACGCGCCACGACCCTGCGTCTGTTTGCGGGCCTGTGGGCCGTAGCAATGGCCTGTGCGCTGACAACTGGCGCCATGGCACAGCAGAACCTTTTTTCTCCCGTGGCCCATGTTAATGACAGCGTGGTGACGCGCTATGAATTGAACCAGCGTATTGCGCTGGGCGGCGTGCTGGCCGGTGGAATTTCCCAAGAAGACGCCCTGAACGCTCTCATTGACGAACGTCTGCGCCTGCAGGCGGCTGCGCGCGCCGGCGTTGTGGCATCAGAAGAGGAAATCGCCCAAGGGATCGAAGAATTCGCCGCCCGCGGATCGCTGTCGACCCAAGAGCTTCTTGACGCCCTCGGGCGTCGCGGCGTGGCGGCGGAAACGCTGCGCGATTTTGTGTCTGCGGGGCTGATCTGGCGGACCTACATCCGCGCGCGTTTCGCATCGCGGGTCAATGTCACAGAGGCCGAAATCGACCGCGCCCTCCAGCAGGTGCGCCCGGGTGGCGGCCTTACGGTCGCTATGTCGGAAATCTTCCTGCCTGCACGCACCCCGTCCGAGCGCGCCCAGTCAGAACGTCTCGCGCAGCGGATTGCCAGCAACGCGACCATCGGCTCGTTCGCAGCCGCCGCGCGGCAATATTCGGTTGCGCCATCGCGCACATCGGGCGGGCGCATTCCCTCCGCCCCGCTCGGCAACCTGCCACCACCCCTGCGCACCGCAATCCAAGGCCTCTCACCGGGCGAAGTGACCGCGCCGCTCTCGACGCAAAACGCGATCGGGATTTTCCAGTTGCGGGCTTTGTCCGAAACAGACACGCCCACACCCGATGCGGTCGCGATTGAATACGCCGCCTATTACATTGCCAATGGCCAAGATGCCTCCGGATTGGCGAAAGCGGCCAAAATCAAGGCCGATATCGACACCTGCGACGACCTCTACGAAATCGCCAAGGGCCAGCCGGAAGAAGTCCTGCAAATCGACACCCTGCCCGTGGGCGAAATCCCCAATGACGTGGCCTTTGAATTGGCCAAACTGGACCCGGGCGAGGTTTCGACCGCTCTGACACGCGCAGATGGCGCAACGCGGGTGCTATTGATGCTCTGCGGGCGGTCCTATGATGCATCCGACAGCGAGGCGCCTGATCGCGAAGCCTTGGCCAACAACCTGCGCAGCTCACGGTTGGCCTCCATCGCAGACAGCCATCTTGCCGAGCTACGGGCCGATGCAATCATCCTGATCGACTAGATGCCACACCTGCGCCCCCCAATTGCGCTGAGCTGTGGTGAACCGGCCGGCGTTGGCCCCGAACTCGCGCTTAGAGCGGGCGAATTGTTGGATGGCGAGGTGCCGTTTTTCTGGATCGGCGATCCACGCCACCTGCCCGATGGGGCCCGCATCCATACCATTGAGACGCCGCATGAGGCGCATTCGATCCCGCGCGGACATCTGGCGGTTCTCCAACATGACTTCCCTGCCCCTGTGACGCCGGGCACGCCCGACCTTGCCAATGCCCGTGGGGTCGTGGAGGTATTGGAGCGCGCGGTGACCTTGGTACGTTCGGGCACTGCCAGTGCGCTATGCACGGCACCGATCAACAAAAAGGTCCTCAAAGACGGCTGTGCCTTTGCCTACCCCGGCCACACCGAATTTCTGGCGCATTTGGGCGGTGTCGAGCGCGTCGTGATGATGCTGGCTTGCCCGCAATTGCGTGTCGTGCCCGCCACCATCCACATCGCGCTGTCAGAAGTTCCCACTGCCTTTACCCCTGAACTGCTCGAAGACACCATCCGCATCACGGCCACCGATCTGCGCCGCTACTGGGGGCTGGCCTCGCCGCGTATCGCTATCGCCGGTCTCAACCCGCACGCGGGCGAAGGCGGTGCGATGGGGCGCGAAGAGATCGATTGGATGGCAGGCCTCATAGCGCGTCTTCGCAAAGAGGGATTTGACCTGCGCGGCCCGATGTCACCCGACACGATGTTTCACACCCGCGCTCGCGAAGACTATGATGTGGCGATTTGTGCCTACCACGATCAGGCTCTGATCCCGATCAAGACGATCGATTTTGCCGGTGGGGTCAATGTGACCCTCGGCCTGCCTTTCATCCGCACCTCTCCCGATCACGGAACGGCATTTGATATCGCAGGACGCGGCATTGCCGATCCCACATCCCTGATCGCTGCTCTGCGAATGGCGTGGGAGATGGCGCAAACCACCGAGGACACCTCCCATGGCAACGTTTGACGGACTTCCCCCCCTGCGTGAGGTCATTGATGCGCATGGCCTCGTGGCGAAGAAATCCATGGGGCAGAACTTTCTGCTCGACCTGAACCTCACCTCAAAAATTGCGCGCATGGCAGGCGATTTAACGGCCTGTGATGTGCTGGAGGTCGGGCCCGGCCCCGGCGGGCTCACACGGGGTCTTCTCGGCGAAGGGGCGCGCAAAGTGCTCGCTGTGGAAAAGGACCTGCGTGCCATGGGGGCGCTGGCGGACATTGCCGCGCGCTATCCCGGGCGGCTCGACGTGCTCAACGCCGATGCGCTCGATATCGACCCCTTGGAGCGGCTCGAAAAACCGGTGCGCGTGGTGTCCAACCTGCCCTACAACATCGGCACAGAGCTCCTGGTGCGCTGGCTGACGCCGCCGGAATGGCCGCCCTATTGGTCGTCCCTCACGTTGATGTTCCAGCGCGAAGTGGCCGAACGCATTGTCGCCCAACCGGGTTCAAAAAAGTTCGGCCGTCTCGCCATCCTGAGCCAGTGGAGATCCACTGCGCGCATCGTGATGGAGCTGCCGCCCGAGGCCTTTACGCCCCCGCCGAAGGTGCATTCCAGCGTGGTGCATATCGAGGCCCTGCCCGCCCCCCGATTTGAGGCCGATCCAAAGGTTCTCGAACGGATCGTCGCGGCGGGTTTCAATCAGCGGCGAAAGATGTTGCGCGCCTCCCTGAAAGGCATTTCTGCCGATATCGAAGACCGTCTCACCGCGGCGGGTATCAAACCCACCGACAGGGCCGAACAGATTTCAATTGAGGCATGGTGCGCCTTGGCGCGCGAGGTCGCACGGGGGTAAAGATGCTGTCGCATTTCGGGGTCGGGAGCCGTGATCTGAAACGCTCCGAAGCCTTCTATGACGCTGTTCTTGCGTCGCTGGGTTTGCGGCAACGGACCGTCGAACCCGACGGCTCTGCGCCATCGCTATGCTGGGTTCATCCCGACCGGCCCTTGCCACGGTTCTACGTCTATACGCCATTCAATGGCGATCCGGCGACTGCGGGAAATGGTGTGATGATAGCCTTCATCGCACCGTCAATCGATGCGGTCGATGCAGCCCATAAGGCGGGTTTGGAACACGGCGGATCGGATGCGGGCGCACCTGGCCTGCGCCCCCATTATGCACCCGACTATTACGGGGCATATCTGATTGATCCCGATGAGAACAAAATTCACATCGTCCATCGGGAAGAATTGGTTCGGGAATTGGAAAAGACCGCGCGCCTTTAACTGCACGCGGTCGTTTTACTCTGCCGCAGCGGGTGCGTCGTCGCCGGAACCCTCAGATGCACCGCGATCAGTGGATTGATCCGAATTCTGATCCGCGGGTTTTTGGTTCGAAGATTCGTCTTTTGGCTTTCGCGGCTTTCGCGGGCTGCGCGCGCGGCGTGGCTTCTGTTCACCCTCGGGCGTCGTCACCAGACCGGCATTTGCATCGGGCTGTTCGCCGTCGCCGTCGACGAAGACCACGTTGGAATCCTTGCCCGCATCATCGGGTTTACGACCCGAGCGTGCATCTTCTTCCTCACGCCGTTTCTGGCGCTCGAGGCGTTCACGTTCCTGCTGATCGCGACGCTCGTTCTGTTCTGCTTCTTTGGCGAGACGTTCGGCTTCCATCTCTTTCTGGGCCTGACCCAGAAGCCGCAGATAGTGCTCTGCGTGTTGTTGGAAGTTTTCGGCGGCGACGCGGTCATTGCTGAGCTGCGCGTCACGGGCCAACTGGTTATATTTGTCGATGATCTGTTGCGGCGTGCCGCGCACCTTACCGTCAGGTCCTGAACTGTCAAAAACACGGTTCACGACATTGCCGACGGTCCGGTTGCGGTTATTGTTCTTCGACCGCGATCGATTTTTCGAGGATCTCATAAATGCTTATCTTTCGAGCCTGTGTGGGCCTGCCAAACAGGGCGGCCAAGTCGTCATGTGGCTTGTTTTCCCTAGCTCCCTAATCGGCGGAGCGTTCAGCGTCTTGCCTATGTGCTGGGGCGCGAACTGCGGGACCTCCATCCTGCGGTTGCCCGTTCAGTAATCATGCTACCGCGTTCAAGACAAGAAGTTTTTACCAAAAATGGGCTTTACGCTGCGATGTCGCGCCGTTTTATGGCACAAAACACGCTATTTACCCACATTTCGCGGATGCGGGTTTGGCAATTGCGCCCGCACGACGCGGTCACGTCCGTCCAGATCGCTGAGCACCCTGACTGCCTTAAATCCGGCCGCCAGCATCATGTCGGCAACCGCGCTGCCCTGTGTGGGACCGATTTCAACGATGAGCCGACCCCGCGGGCCCAAAAATCCGCGCGCCTGTGAAATGATTGTGCGAAAGGCCGACAGACCGTCCGCCTCATCGGTCAAGGCGCCGCGCGGTTCATGTGCCAGTTCGGGTGACAATGCATCCATTTCATCGGCGGCAATATAGGGCGGGTTCGACACGATCAGGTCAAATGTTCCCTCGACGCCTTCGAACCAATCCGCGCGCAACCAACGGGCACGCGATCCGACCCCGATGTGCTCTGCATTGCTGCGCGCGACGGCCAGAGCGGCCTCGGACGTGTCGGTGCCGAGCCCCTTGGCGAGCGGTTGTTCGGCCAAAAGCGTCAAAAGGATCGCCCCCGATCCGGTGCCCAGATCCAAGACGGCGGTAAAGGGTTTGGCCAGCGCTTCGATGACCAGTGTTTCGGTTTCGGGGCGCGGATCTAGAACATCACCGGACACTATGAAATCGCGACCGTAGAATGAACGCCGGCCGAGTATATGCGAAACCGGCACACGGGAAAGGCGCCGGTCCAGTGAGGTGGCGAACCGTTCGGCGGCCTCTTCGGGCATGGGATCAGGCAGGACCAGTGTCAGACGGTCGGGCGCAATGTCGAGCGCATGAGACATCAAAAGGCGCGCGTCGCGCCCTGCCCCCTCGATCCCCGCACCCGCAAGCGTTTTGGTCGCGGTGACAAGGACATCGCGAACCGAATTCACCCCTCCATCTCCGCCAGAAGCGCCGCCTGATGATCGGAAATGAGCGCATCCACGATGTCGTCCAGATCGCCGCCCATGATCGCATCCAGTTTGTAGAGCGTCAGGTTGATACGATGGTCCGTCATGCGGCCTTGGGGGAAGTTGTAGGTGCGGATACGTTCGGATCGATCGCCGGACCCGACTTGGGATTTCCGGCTGGCCGAGCGTTCATCGTGCAGTTTCTGCCGCTCCATATCGTAAAGGCGCGCCTTGAGAACATTCATCGCAATCTCGCGGTTGCGGTGCTGGGATTTCTCGGAGGATGTGACGACGATGCCAGAAGGAATATGGGTAATGCGCACGGCAGAGTCAGTCGTGTTGACGTGCTGTCCGCCGGCCCCGCTGGCGCGCATCGTGTCGATGCGGATGTCATTGGCGGCGATTTCGATGTCGACGTTCTGCGCCTCCGGCAGTACCGCAACCGTCGCCGCCGAGGTATGGATACGTCCGCCGCTTTCGGTTTCGGGCACGCGTTGCACGCGATGCACACCGCTTTCGAACTTCATGCGCGCGAAAACACCGTCGCCGGAGATATTGGCAATCGCTTCCTTCACACCGCCGAGTTCGGTTTCCGCAAGTTCGATCATCTCGAACTTCCAGCCGCGCGCTTCAGCGTAGCGTTGATACATCCGCAAAAGGTCACCGGCAAAAAGCGACGCTTCATCACCACCCGTCCCGGGACGGATTTCCAGAATTGCCGAACCTTTGTCCGCAGAGTCTTTTGGCAGGAGCGAAATCTGCAGCGCTTCCTCGGCTTCGGGCAATTGGGATTTGAGGTCGGGGAGTTCTTCCTCGGCCAACTCGCGCATGTCGGGATCGGCCAACATCGCTTCTGCATCGCCGATCTGGCTCAACAGGTCTTGGTAGGCGCGGATTTGGTCGATCACCGGCTTCAACTCGGAATACTCGCGCCCCAGGGCGGCGATATCGCCGGTCCCTTGGGACATGGCCGCTTCGATGTATTCAAAGCGTTGGAGAATTTGGTGCAAACGATCTTCGGGTATCATGCGTGATCTGTTGCCCTGAGAGCGGCGATGGGTCAAGCGGTGTTTGTATTTGACCGTCTAGAGGCCCGCGCCCTCGATCCATGCAGACACGCGTTTTCCGTTCACCCCGAGATCCGCGGCACCAAAACGCAGTCGCGCCAGAATGGCAATTTCAGCGCCCGCATCACTGCTGCGCACACCGATCGTCGTCAAATCGGGAAAACCCCAAAACGCGCTACGCGTCACGAATGTCATCCGCTGTTCGCCCGCACTGCCCGCGAGCACGCGCGTGCGTGGCGTGGTCTGTGCCTCATTTGCGAGCCGTTCAAAGGCCTCCACGGGCGGGTATGGCACCTCAAGGCGGCGCAAATCGCCCTTTCTATCGGGATCGGGTGCCGCGAAGGGGTCAACATGCCAGCGCTCCGGATCAAGGGGCGACAAGCGCACATAGGCCTGTGCTGCCGCGAAAAGCGCAAGAAGAACCCAAAGCATCCGCATCATCCTTTTCGACGGGTCCACCCGTACAGACAGATCAGTTCCATGGCGACATGGGCGCCCGCAATCGCAGTTGCACCGGTTGTGTCATAGGGCGGGGAAACCTCGACGACGTCGCCGCCTTTGAGGTCAATACCGGCCAGATCGCGCAACAACGCCGCCGCCTGCCAACTGGCCAGCCCGCCCCACACCGGCGTCCCGGTGCCCGGGGCAAATGCGGGATCGAGCGCGTCGATATCAAAGGTGAGGTAACACGGACGCTCGCCCACGATCTCTTTGACCCGCGCGGCGACAAAGCCCGTGCCCTTTTCGTGAACCGTGCGGGCATCCAGAATTTCGATCCCCATGGTGTCTGGGTTGTCGGTGCGGATACCGATCTGCACAGAGGTCGCAGGGTCGATCACGCCGGTTTTCACCGCCTTGTAGAACATCGTGCCGTGGTCGATCCGCGTCATGTCGTCATCGGCCCATGTGTCGGAGTGGGCGTCGATGTGGATCAGGGAAATTGGTCCGAACTTCTCCGCGTAAGCCTTTAAAATCGGGAAAGAAATATAGTGGTCACCGCCCAAGGTGATGCTACCCGAACCCGCGGCGAGGATGGTCGAAATGTGGTCTGTCAGGCGCTGCGGGAAAGCGGCAACATTGGCATAGTCAAAGGCGAGATCACCGTAGTCGACGACGTTCAATTCATCGAGCGGCGAATAGCCCCAACCATAGGGCGCATCAAAGGCCTGCAGAGCCGATGCCTCACGGATTGCGCGCGGGCCTAAACGTGTACCGGGGCGATTGGTCACCGCCTGATCAAAGGGCACGCCTGTCACGGCCAGATCAACACCTGCGAGGTCTTTGGTGTAACGGCGGCGCAAAAACGATAGCGCGCCTCCAAAGGCATTCTCAAAGGCCAATCCCCTGCCCGAACCGGTGAAAGCGAGGTCGATTTGTTCTTTCGCATCTTCAAGCGCCATGTGCCGCTCCGTTAATTGATTTTGGTTCACCCTAGCGCGCAGAGCGGCCATGGCAATTGTTCAAACACTTGGCGGCATGATCGGGGACCGTGCCCGTGTTTCGCCCGCCCGCCTCAGCTCGCGGCGGCCTTTTCCTCTAGGCGCAGCCATTCTTCTTCGGCTTGCGACAGCGCATTTTGCCGCTCTGTGAGCATTTGCGTCGCCTTGTTGAACTTCACCGGCTCACGCGAAAACAGCTCCGGATCAGAGAGCAATTCGGACAGCTTTGCAATCTCGGCTTCAATGCGCGAAATCTCTGCCGGGAGTGCTTCGAGACGGTGCTTTTCTGTGAATGACAGGACGTCTTTGGCCTTTGGAGCCTCTGATGTTGCGGTCTGCGGGGCAGTTGCCTTGGCGGGTGTATGCTTTGCCGTCTCACGCACCTTTTCACCGCGCTGCGAGAGGTAATCTGTCCATCCGCCCGCGTAGGCCGTCACCACACCCTGCCCCTCCATCGCAATGGTCTGCGTAGCGACGCGATCAATGAAATCACGATCGTGGGAGACCAACAGAACGGTCCCGTCAAAGTCGGTCAGAAGTTCCTGCAACAGGTCGAGCGTTTCGATGTCGAGATCGTTGGTCGGTTCATCGAGCACCAGCAAGTTCGACGGCTGCGCCATGATTTTAGCGAGAAGAAGCCGCGCCTTTTCACCGCCCGAAAGCGACGCGACGGGCGCGCGCGCCTGCGCATCGGTGAACAAAAATTCCTTTAGATAGCCGACCACATGTTTGGGCGTGCCCCGCACCATGACCTGATCGGCCTTGCCCGACACCCGCAGATCCTTGTCAGAGGTCATCGCCTCCCACAGGGTGAGGTCTTCGCGAATATTGGAACGTGCCTGATCAAAAATGGCCATCTCCAGCTTCGTGCCGAGTTTGACGGTGCCGGAATCAGGGGCCAGTTCGCCGGTCAACATTTTGAGCAGCGTGGTTTTGCCGATACCATTGGGCCCGACAAATGCGACCCGATCGCCACGCGCGATTTTGATCGAAAAATCACGCACGATCTGTTTGTCACCAAATGATTTGGTAATGGCTTCCGCCTCCACGACGCGTTTGCCGGACTTTTCGCCGACTTCCAACGCCATCGCCGCCGTGCCCTGCCGACGAATCTGGCCCGCGCGTTCGGCGCGAAGGTCATGGAGCGCGCGCACGCGGCCCATATTGCGTTTGCGGCGTGCCGAAATGCCTTCGACGGCCCATCTCGCCTCGGCCTTGATTTTGCGGTCGAGTTTATGGCGCTGCATGTCCTCTTCTTCGATCACCTTGTCGCGCCAGTCCTCGAAGGCCTCGAAACCCTTTTCCTGACGGCGCACCTGACCGCGGTCGATCCACAAGGTCGCCCGTGTCAGGTGGTTGAGAAACGCACGGTCGTGGGAAATCAGAACAAACGCCGCTTTGGTTTGACGCAATTCCTCTTCGAGCCAGGCAATCGCTTCGATATCGAGGTGGTTGGTCGGTTCGTCCAAAAGCATCAATTCGGGCGCTTCGGCCAAAAGCTTAGCCAAGGCCGCGCGCCGCCGCTCACCACCAGACGCGGTTGCAATGGGACCATAGGGATCGAATTTGAGCCCCTCGGCCACCATGTCGACCCGATAGGTTTCAGACGGGTCCAGACCGGAGGATGCAAAATCGCCCAGCGTTTCGAAACCCGACATGTCGGGGTCCTGCTCCATATAGCCGACCGAGGCGGACGGGCCGAGGACGCAGGTGCCTTGGTCGACTTCGACCAGTCCTGCCATGACCTTCATCAGCGTGGATTTACCCGATCCGTTTCGCCCGACGAGAGCAACGCGATCGCCCTCCTCCACGACAAGATCGAGACCTGCAAAGACGGGATCGCCCCCAAAAGTGAGGGAAATACCGGAGAGCTGTAATAGGGGTGCGCGTGCCATGCCATCCCGCTACTGCGCGGCGCGTGAAAGGTCAACGGATCACACGGTGGCAAACTGCGTGCCCCGTGCATTCCAGGCAGGAATGACGTCAAAGCCGCCCCTGTATTTTGGCCCTATCGTCGCGCGTAACCTTCAATCAGGAGGATTGAGTGATGAAAGCGAGACAAAGGCTTGCGACTTCCTGGCTTGGCACCAAAGGCGAAGATCATCCGCTCATGGCCCCACGTGACCAGATTGAGGATGTCTTCGACACCTTTGACGACGGGCTTTTCCAGTTAAAACCCCACTTTGGTATGCACAGCGACATTAGCGAAACCGACGAGGAGATTCGCATCACCGCTGAGCTACCCGGCATGACGTATGAGGATTTTGATATCACCGTGGATGGTCACAGTCTGACCATTGAAGGTGAGCAAAAACCCGAAGGCGCGGCGACAAAAACCCGCAAAATCGAGGTTAAAAATGTCTATTAACCAACTGATTTAACGTCAATAAAACGCCAAGAGTTGCAAAGCCGGACTGTGGCGGACTACCCCGCCACGGCCCGCAAAAGCTTTTTGCGTGCAGGTGGAATAGCGCCAATCTCCACCCCCGTAAACACGTGCATCGTGCCCAGATCACGGTCGACCACGGCGTGGTCGGATACCCAGCCTCCCATCATCAGATAGGTTTTCAACAAAGGCGGCATTTTCAACATGGCGCGTTTCGCATTGGGTTTGCGACGCAGCAGGGCCGCGAATTTGAAGACGTTCGGCGCCTTCACCTTTGGCAGGAACCGTTTCGGGCCGATGTGGCGGTGTTTAAGCATCGCGAGAGCGTCGGCGTGATCTTTCCATTCGGTGCCGTGGAAAGATGAACACCCGAAGAGCAATTTGACGCCGCGATCATCGACATAGGTCGTCATCGCCCCCCACGCGACGCGTAGAATATCGGGATCGCGCCAGTCGGGGTGTATACAGAAACGCCCCATCTCCAACATCCGGCCCTCAAAATCGGCGAGACTTTCGAGCCCATAATACTGTGCAGAATAGCACCGCGAAATGTCACTCCCGCGTTCAAGATCGAGAAACCGGAAAGTGCAGACGAGCGTGCCGGATTTACGCTCTTCGATCAGGACGTGCTGACAAAGGTCGTCAAATTGGTCCGCATCCAGACCCTGTGGGTGCGTTTGAGAGTCGGCCAGAAACGCACGGTAGCGCAGGCGCTGGGCCGCCACGATATCCGCAGGGGTCTGTGCAAAGCGTACCGAATACCGCCCTTTTCGTAGAGATAGCATCGTGTTTCCCTCTCAAGCCAGCCCCATGAATATGGTTTCGCAATCACTAACCCGCAAGATGTGACGGTTTCTTGACCACGCGCCGCTTGTCGTCAGAAATCAACCGCCTATTTCTACTGACATAGGCTTGGCCAGAGGATTTCATGAGCAAAATCACCAAAACCGACGAACAGTGGCGTCAAGAGTTAGATGCCGAAACCTATCGCGTGACACGCGAACACGGCACCGAACGCGCCTTTTCCCATCCCGGGTTCCCGAAATCGGAGGGGCTATTTACCTGCGCGTGCTGTGGTGCGGCCCTGTTTACCCAAGAGTCGAAATACGAATCCGGCTGTGGTTGGCCATCATTCTATGCGCCAAAACCCGACGCACCCGTCGCCGAAAGCCGTGACACGACCTTTGGCATGGTGCGCACCGAGGTCCATTGCGAGGAATGTGGCGCGCATCTGGGCCACGTATTTCCCGACGGGCCTGCCCCGACCGGCATGCGCTACTGCATCAACGGCGTGTCGATCCGGTTCACACCGTCCGAAAACGCCACCGAGAACTGAGGCCCCGTAAGTTACTGGATCAGCTGGTCGGCCGAAACGCGGCCAAGGTTGCCAAAGAGCTGCTGCAGGAACGTAACGCCCTGAACATTGGACTCCGTGACGCGCCGTGAAAGCGCGATTACACGCCCCTGTTCCAACCCGAACCGCTCGATATTGGTCACAACGCCACGATCATCAAAGGAAATGGCGACGATTTGGCGGTCGACTTCCTGTGGTTCGAAAGCGCCCAAGGTTTTGAAACGCGACCGCACGTAGTACCACCCCGAAGAGGCCAATAGCCCCTCTGTCCCGGGCTGGCCGATCACATCGGCCACGGTATCTTTGGAGTCGACCCCGACAATCACCTCGGAAAGCATTTCTTCGGAGGGAACATATCCGTGGTTGCGGAATTGGGCGACACAGGCGGTGAGAAACACGCATACAAACAGCGCCATACCCAGTCGCGTGCCGGATCTGACCGCGTGGAAGTTTGCTTTGCTCGTCATCTGCCCCTCTTGCCATATGCGGCCCTGATCCGTAATCGGCTTATAGAACTACCGCGTGGCGATCAAGGAGGCTCGGGCCAATGGCTCTCAACGGATTGACCGAATGGAACACATCTTTGCGAATTGCGGACCTTAAGGGAACGCGCACGCATCGCTTCACGATTGTTCCCGATGCCGAGCACATGAATGCTCTCGCAGAGGAACTCGATATATCCGCCCTGCGCAAAATGCGGTTTTCAGGCGAAATTCGCCCCTTTGGTAAAAGCGACTGGGAAATCGTCGCCACACTCGGCGCGACGGTCGTGCAGCCCTGCGTGGCCACGCTCGCGCCGGTGACCACGCGCATCGAGACGCCCGTTGAGCGGCGGTATCTGGCCGAGCTGAACGAGGAAATCGACGAGGACAGCGACGTCGAAATGCCCGAAGACGACACGATCGAGCCCCTTCCGGCGACGTTGAACCTCTCGGATCTGGCCGCAGAGGCCCTCGCGCTCGCCCTGCCCGACTACCCGCGCGCCGACGACGGGGCCCCGGTTTCGCTTCAGGTGACAGAGGCGGGAAAAGAGGCTATGACGGACGCCGACGCCAAACCTTTTGCGGCCCTGAAAGCCCTGCGTGACAAGCTGGGAAAAGACGGCTGAAAAGGTCGAAAAAAAAGGCTAACAAAACACTTGCAACCAACGCGATTCCGAGTATGTTCCCGGCTTCGTTTACCCCGCAGCCTCAGGCGGTCGGCCAATCGGCCGAACCCACCGTTCAACGGCGGCGACGGTTGCAAAGAGATAGAATTGAAACGGGACTAGATCGGATGCGCGATGCGCCCTCCGCGGCCCCTAAAATGACCGAGGTTGTGACATGGCTGTCCCCAAGAGTAAGATCACCCGTTCGCGCCGCAATATGCGTCGCTCCCATGACTCGCTGGTTGCTGGCAACCCGTCCGAGTGCCCGAACTGCGGCGAGCTCAAGCGCCCGCACCACGTTTGCGGCGCCTGCGGCCACTACGATGATCGTGAAATCGTCGCACAGGCCGACGAGATCGACCTCGACGAAGACGCAGCATAAGTCTACGCTCCTGTCATGAGCGCCACACCCTCGAAGACCGGTTCAAATCCCTCCGTTTCAACGGATGGTTCGGTCAAAGGGCGTTTGGCCGTTCGCGCCGGAATCAAAGTTACATTGGCGATTGACGCCATGGGTGGCGACCGCGGACCTTCCGCGGTCGTCGCTGGCATTTCGCGTTCTGCGAAGAAAAACCCCCACGTCCATTTTATTGTTTTCGGCGATGCCGAGGTTCTGGAGCCCCTGATCGAGCGCCGTCGTTGGCTGCGTGATCGGGTGACTTTGCGTGGAACCACAGGCGTTGTCACAATGGATGAAAAGCCTTCGCAGGCGATGCGGCGCGCCGATACATCGATGCGCGGCGCGATTGACGCGGTGCGTGACGGCGAAGCGCAGGCGATCGTATCCTGCGGCAATACCGGTGCGATGATGGCAACCGCGATGATCCGCCTGCGCCGGATCGAGGGGGTGAACCGCCCTGCTATCGCCTGCCTGTGGCCATCACGAAATGAAGGCGGCTTTAACGTGATGCTGGATGTGGGTGCTGATATCCGCGCCGACGCCCGCGATCTTTTGCAATACGCGATGATGGGCGCCTCTTATGCCCGCAATGGACTGGGCATCGACAATCCGCGTGTCGGCCTGCTCAACGTTGGCACGGAAGAACACAAAGGCCGCGCCGAAATCAAGGAAGCCCAAGACCTCATCGATCAGGCGAGCGGCATTGGCAGTTACAAATATGTCGGCTTTGTCGAAGGTGGCCATATCCCGTCTGCCGATGTGGACGTCATCGTCACCGACGGCTTCACCGGCAATGTGGCGTTGAAAACCGGCGAAGGCACCGCCCGACTCGTCGGTGACCTGCTCAAAGAAGCGTTCAAAGCGACTCCTTTGTCCCGTATCGCCGCCCTGCTCGCGCTCACCTCCATGCGCCGCCTGCAAAAACGAATTGATCCGCGACGTGTGAATGGCGGCGTGTTCCTCGGTTTGCGCGGAACGGTTGTGAAATCGCACGGCTCCGCCGATGCCACCGGCATTTCGTCCGCAATCAAATTGGCATACGAATTGGCGGCATCCGGCTTCACCGACAGGCTCGCGGCACGGGTTGCATCTGCTGCAGCGTCAGCGCAAACTACGCCTCAAGAATAATCAAAGACTGGACTACCATGGCCGTTCGGGCAGTCATCACCGGTGTGGGACACTATCTCCCCGAACGGGTCGTCGAAAACGCTGAGTTCGAGAAAACCCTCGACACGACGGACGAATGGATTCGCACCCGTTCCGGTATCGAGCGTCGCCATTTCGCCGCCGAAGGCGAAACCACCTCCACGATGGGTACTGCCGCGGCAAAGGCCGCGCTGTCCGATGCGGGGTGTGCGGCCGACGACATCGACGCGGTGATTGTCGCCACCTCCACGCCCGATCTCACCTTCCCGTCTGTCGCCACGATGATCCAAAAAGAATTGGGCATGGTGCGCGGCTTCGGCTTTGACGTGCAGGCCGTGTGTGCCGGGTTCATCTATGCGCTCTCCAATGCCAATGCACAGATCGTTTCCGGTCAGGCAAAGCGCATTCTGGTCATCGGCGCCGAAACTTTCAGCCGGATCCTCGACTGGACGGACCGTTCAACCTGCGTCCTTTTTGGCGATGGCGCTGGCGCGGTTGTCGTCGAGGCACAAGAAGGCCAAGGCACGTCATCCGACCGTGGCATTCTCGCCGTTGACCTAAATTCGGACGGCAATTATCGCGACATGCTCTATGTCGATGGTGGTGTGTCGACCACGGGCACCGCTGGCAAACTGCGGATGCAGGGCAATCCACTCTTCCGACAGGCCGTGCAAAAACTGGCCTCGACTGCCGAACTGGCCATTGAACGCGCCGGCATGGTGCCAGCGGATGTGGATTGGATTGTGCCCCATCAGGCCAACATCCGCATCATCGAAGGCACTGCCAAAAAGCTCGGGCACTCGATGGACAAGGTAGTTGTGACGGTCCAGGACCACGGCAATACCTCTGCTGCATCGATCCCTCTGGCCATGTCGGTCGGGCGAGATCGCGGCCAGATCAAAAGAGGCGATGTTATCGTCGCCGAGGCGATTGGTGGCGGACTTGCATGGGGCGCGGTCGTTCTGCGCTGGTAAAAGTCGCGCCAGAGTATGCCGATACAACGTCCGCCAAGTCATTGATATTGACGGATGCTTGGACGTCTGACACTCTCTGAGCGAACAAAGGTAGGGGAGTAAAATGAGCAAGACATTGACGCGTATGGACCTCAGCGAAGCTGTTTTTCGCGAAGTCGGACTTAGCCGCAACGAATCTGCTCAACTCGTCGAGAGCGTTCTGGACCATATTTCAGATGCGCTGATCGAGGGCGAAACAGTCAAGATTTCCTCATTTGGAACCTTCTCGGTGCGCTCCAAATCCGCCCGTGTCGGTCGCAATCCGAAAACCGGTGACGAAGCGCCAATCCCCGCACGTCGTGTTCTTACCTTCCGCCCTTCGCATTTGATGAAAGACCGCGTTGCGGCCGGAAACAAATCGTAAGGGACTGATTTGTAATGGAGAAGTCGCCCGACGCCTTCCGCACAATCAGCGAGGTTGCTGATTGGTTGGAAACCCCCGCGCATGTTTTGCGGTTCTGGGAAAGCCGGTTTTCACAGGTAAAACCCGTGAAACGGGCCGGTGGGCGCCGCTATTACCGCCCCAGCGACATGGCCCTTTTGGGTGGTATCAAAAAACTCCTCCACGACGACGGCATGACCATTCGCGGCGTACAAAAACTGCTGCGCGAGCAAGGCGTGAAACATGTCGCCTCCCTGTCGCCGGAAATTGATGGCGTCGCGCCGATTGAATCTCCTGCCATCGATTCCATTGACGTCGCGATCCCGTCCGCGCCAATGGCCGAGGATGTGCCGTCCCTGCCCGATCCTGTTGATGACGAACCGCGCGTGGTGCCTTTCGCGCCGATTTCCCAAAGCACGCCGCCAATTCGCACAGAGGCAGTGCCGCCGACTCCCGTCGAAACGCCCGAAGACATCGTCACGCCGCCACTGATGGACACGCAGGCGCTTGAAGCATCTGTCGAGGAGACACCGGACGCGCAGCCGACAGCACCCGCAGACTCTATTGAAGAACCGCACAATATCGAAGAGACGGCCGGCCCGCCCCCTGTGACCGAGAGCTTTAATTTCGACGCCGTTGAAACGCCGCCCGAGCCGGAAACATTTGGTGAAGTTGATGCTTCGCCCGTGGTTGAAGATGTCTCTGGGGCTGATGAAGAAGGCGTTGAAGAACTCGGTGATGTTTCCAATGTCTTCGCCTCCTCACAGCAGACCTATCCAGAAGACACATTTGGTCTAACCGAAGCAGAGGCGACGCATAATGAACCGACGACGCCATCGGTGAATGCCGTTGATGTGCCCGCAGATCCCGAAGACCGCGATGCAGATTTTACCGCAATCGGGGTTCTGGGGCGCTATTCGGCGACGGATTACGCGCGAATTCCTGCGTCCGAACTGTCCGCGTTGGTCGCGCGTGCAGAGGCATTGCACGCACGCCTTAACGGGTAGAATTAACTCGCGCGCCTTGCGTGTTTTCTCCTTGCCCCGCTCCCGAAAATCCGTATGAAAGGGCACCACGTCGGGCTATAGCGCAGCCTGGTAGCGCGTCCGTCTGGGGGACGGAAGGTCGCAGGTTCGAGTCCTGCTAGCCCGACCAAAACACCCCGTAATACCGCCCGTTCGCGACTTCCGCGACGGGCGGTTTTGCGTTAGACATTCCCAAAGACCTTGCGAGCTGCGATTGGGGACAGAAATGGGTGTACTAGCCGACCATAAAATCCGCGAGATGATCGCTAGCGGCGCCTTGTCGGCATCCCCCGAGATTACGGATGCGCAGGTTCAACCTGCCTCACTCGACCTGCGTCTCGCAAACCGTGCTTGGCGGGTTCGCGCCTCATTCCTCACAGGTGAAAATCAAACGGTCAGCGAACGTTTGCGCGAATTCGAGATGCATCAAATCGATCTTACCGATGGCGCGGTTCTCGAAAAGGGTTGTGTCTATGTTGTGCCCCTGATGGAGACATTGGATCTACCTGACGATGTTCAGGCCGTGGCCAATGCAAAGAGCTCTACAGGGCGGCTCGATCTTTTGACCCGCTTGATCACCGATGGTGGCACCGAATTCGACCGTATCCCCGCAGGCTACAAGGGTCCCCTGTTCGCAGAGATTTGTCCGCGCTCTTTCTCTGTCCTCGTGCGTCCCGGAATGCGGCTGAACCAGATCCGGTTCCGCAGCGGGCATGCGGTCCTCTCGGATGAGGAACTACTTGCTCTGCATGAAGCCACGCCTCTGGTCGATGGCGACGCGGTTATTGATCAGGGTTTGGGATTCTCGGTCGACCTGAAACCGGCAGAGGGGGACCTCGTCGGGTATCGCGCCAAACCACATACCGGCGTGATCGACCTCGACCGGATCGGCCATTATGCGCCGGATGAATACTGGGAGCCTATTCATACGCGCGATGGTCGCATCATCCTCGATCCCGGCGCATTCTACATTCTTGTCAGTCGCGAAGCTGTCCATATCCCCCCGAATTATGCCGCCGAAATGGCGCCCTATCTGGCCATGGTTGGTGAGTTTCGCGTGCACTATGCGGGCTTCTTTGATCCCGGGTTCGGGCATGCGACCGCGGGCGGAACGGGGTCACGCGGTGTTTTGGAAGTCCGCTGCCATGAAGCGCCCTTTGTTCTGGAACACGGGCAAGTTGTCGGGCGATTGGTTTATGAGAAAATGGAGAGCGCCCCGGATCGCCTGTACGGTGCAGATCTGGCCTCCAACTATCAGGGTCAGGGCCTCAAGCTCGCCAAACATTTCCGGACGTGAGTGCGGGATGGGTTCGTCAGTTTAGCCGCAAGATTGGCGACTGAACACGGTTTCGACCGCTGAATTTGGCCATATAGAGCGCGGCGTCTGCTTCACGGATCACCATGTCCACCGAGGGAACCGCCGCGACATTGTACACCGCCACGCCCATGGACAGGGTCACGTGCACATTTCCGCATGCGGGATCGTGCCACGAAACGTGTTGCGCAACTGCGGAGCGCAACGATTCAGCGGTATCGAGTGTCCCCGTCAGATCGCAATCCGCGAGAAGGATCAGGAATTCCTCGCCCCCCCACCGAACCAACACATCAGAGGCGCGAAGGCATTCTTTCATCCTGCGGGCCACATCAATGATGACCTCATCGCCAACCTGATGGCCACTGGTGTCATTGACCCGTTTGAAATGGTCGATGTCTGCAAGGATCACACCGACTTTTCGCGCCGGATCCAAAGCCACGTCGGCCTTGTCAGGCGCGCTGACGTCATTGAGATAGTCAATCGCACCTCTTCGGTTCAACAGCCCCGTCATCGGATCCAACACGACCTTTCGTGCCAGTTCACGAGCCATCATGCGATTATCACGCTCCACGCGCGCGATACGGGGTCCCGAGACCAGAATGGTTACAATAAAAAACGAGATGACGGCGGAAAGCGTCCATTCACTTTGTCCCTCACTGATGATTTCAGTTCCGAGAAGCCCGATGACCCAAACCCCGAGGATCATCGCGGCGATCTGACCGCGCGCAAAGCGCGCCCAAACCGTATTGGTCAGGATCGGTCTCAAATAGGCAGTCCGCGAGAATGACAGAACCTTGGCAGCCGCCAATAACGTCAATGCCATCAGCGACATCGGAGACATTGCGCCATATCCGCCGCTTTGGCCCAACGTGTAGCTCAGAAATGCATAGGTAATCGGGATCAATCCCGCGAGCACGATAATCAAGGCGATGCGTTCGAACCGACGCCGCAATAGCGCGCCCAAAGACAGGGCTGCAATCACGATGGCTGTGTTGCTTCCAGTGAAAATGTCCGGATTGACGCCGCCGGTTACCTTTTCCACCGTCTCCATGATCCATCGCGTGCCCAGCACATTACTTTCATAGAGATGACCGCACGAAATCACGAAGCAACTCAGAAAGAGCGCCCGCCGCAGAGGGGTTTCCCGATTGAACACGCCGCCGCCGAGGATGGCGACTGACAACATGATCACCAAAAGAGCCGTAAGAGGATGGGTGCCGTTCGCCCATTTTACAACGGACAGATCGTTGAGTTCGCGAAGCACAAAAATGCCGATAATGGCGGCAAACAGAACGCCCAATCGCGCAATGGCCCAATGGGCGCGGATTGCAAAACGAACCGGCGCGATTTGCCAGCGGGTACCATGGGTCGTGGCAGGTCTTGGAACACTCATACTGGGAAATCGCATCCGTTCTAGTTGGTAAACCGGACATCCTGCCCTGTTCCAACTTCTACGACGGATGCTTGAAGAACCCATTAATCGACCCGCAAAAAAACGATGCGGCCGTGTGAACCGGATTGTCCCTGCGTGTTATTTTCGGCCCATGCGTCGGGCCATTTTCGCTGCACGCTTGGCATTTTTCACGGCGTCGGCGTCCATCTGCGGCGCGTTTTGAGAGGCCGCACCGGTTTTTGCACCGCCCTTGCGCGAGGCAACTTTCACCCCCGCATCGATCCCCTTGTTGACGAGTCGATTGGTGATCCTGCGGATTACCATGTTGATAATTCTATCTAAATTCATGTCTATGGTCCCTTCCCGTCAGACGTTTTCCAGATCACGCGTCATCCTCGAAGAGGTCGTCCTGATCTTCGTCTTCTTCGCCCTCATCGCCGAGTCCGGGCAAAGGTCGGCTCTCCAACAATCCTGCGGCGCGCAGTTCTTTCACACCTGGCAGATCTCGCGCGCTCTCTAGTCCGAAGTGATCGAGGAACGCGGGCGTTACCACATAGGTAACGGGGCGACCGGGCGACATGCGACGGCGCCCGAAACGGATCCACTCCAGTTCGATGAGCTGATCCAACGTCCCGCGCGACACCGAGACGCCACGGATTTCTTCAATTTCGGCCCGTGTGCAGGGCTGATGATAGGCGATAATCGCAAGGGTTTCGATGGCGGCGCGCGACAGTTTGCGCGTCTCCACCGTCTCCTTTTGCATCAGATATCCAAGGTCAGGTGCGGTGCGCAGCGCATAGGCGTCACCATTGCGCACCACGCGGACACCGCGCCCTTCATAGCGTTTGGTCAGTTGTTCAATGGCCACCTTTGCATCACACCCATGGGGCATGCGTGCGTTGAGTTCGCTGATGCTGACCGGTTCGGCGGATGCGAAAAGGACGGCTTCGACCATTCGTTCCTGTTCGGCCAATGGGGGTGCCTCGAACAGGCTTTCCTTGGCGTCTATTGCCTCTGCATCGTCCTGCATTAGTGACCTCGCGATTTGATCTCGATCGGGGCAAACATGCCGCCCTGCCGGATTTCGATTTTACCCTGTTTCGCCAATTCGAGTGACGCGGCAAATGTCGCCGCCGTGGCCGAGCGTCGTCGTTTCGGCTCTAACTCCCAGCCCTCGGGCAGATAGGACGACAGATCGGTCCAATCACCGGCATAACCGATTAATCCCCGCATCCGGTCGAGCGCCTGTTCGAGCGTGTAGACACTTTCGCGGTCCATCACGAAGGGGCGGAATTCATCCTTTGTGCGCACCCGCGCGTAGCCCTGCATCAGGTCCATGAGGGTGGCGGTATAAGTCACGTGGCGCAGACGCTCGACCTCTTCGGGAATGCCGCGTACAAAGAAATCGCGGCCCTTTTGATCACGCGCCATGAGTTTGGCCGCCGCTTCGCGCATCGCTTCGAGGCGCTGCAACTGGAACGCCAAATGGGCGGCCAGTTCGGCACCCGATGGTCCCTCATCTGCGGGATCGGGTGGCAAAAGCAGGCGTGATTTCAAAAACGCCAACCACGCCGCCATCACCAGATAGTCTGCAGCCAGTTCGAGACGAAGTTCTTTGGCCTTTTCGACGAACAATAGATATTGCTGCGCGAGTTGCAGGACCGAGATTTTCAGCAAATCGACCTTTTGGCTGCGCGACAATGTCAGCAAGAGATCCAACGGCCCTTCGAAGCCATCAACATCGACGACCAAAGCTTCCGCTTCGAGGCGTTCTTCAACGCTTAGCGTCAGAACATCGCTGTCAAACTGGTCCTCACCGGACATGGGCCCTGCGCCTGCTTTTTCTACCGCGTTAGCCTGTCAAATTCAGCGGCGAGCGCGGGGATGTCAATGCCCTGTGGTTTGGGGCGCGCGGTGGCGGCGCGATCGGAACGCTCATGCGCGGGGCCGGTCATTTTACCGATCTTCGCGATCGCGGCCATTTCGCCCAGGTCCCCGTTACAATGGAGAACCAAATCACACCCTGCAGCGATCGATTTTTCGGCCCGCGACAGGATCGTGCCATCGAGAGCCTCCATGGAAACATCGTCGCTCATCAGAAGCCCATCAAACCCGATATCCTCGCGAATGACGGCAATGACGGCGGGGCTATGGGTGGCGCAGGCCTGCGGGTCGATCGCCTCCATGACGATATGCGCCGTCATGGCCATGGATAGGTCGCTCAGCGCGCGGAACGGGGCAAAATCGTCGTCCAATTCGGCGCGGCTCGCGCTAACGCGGGGCAATTCGAGGTGGCTGTCGCTCGTGCCGCGACCATGCCCGGGCAGGTGTTTCATCACCGGCGCCACGCCCGCGGCGGCCATCCCGTCGACATGGGCCCGCCCAAGCACCGCGACCTTTTCCGGGTCCGTGCCATAGCAACGGTTGTAGAGAAAAGGATGGGTGTCGGGCTGGGCCACGTCGAGAAGCGGCGCACAGTTCACGTCAATTCCCAACTCGGAAAGCTCCGCACCAATCAAGGCACCGCGCAGCCACATCGCGCGCTCGGGGTCTGACGTCGCAGTGACCATGTCCAGCGGCGGTTGGTGTTCCTGCCATTGTGGACCGCGGAGCCGCTGGACACGCCCGCCCTCCTGATCAATGAGAATCGGCGCGTGCCACCCCACCGCTTCGCGCAGATCAGCGCACAGCCGGATGATCTGCGGCGCGGATTGAATGTTGCGCGCAAAGAGAATGAACCCCCATGGGTCCGCATCCCGAAAAAACGCCGCCTCCTTAGAGGTCAAAACGGGACCCAAACAGCCGAAAATATACGCGCCCTGCCCCATGTCGGTTACCGGTGAACCGTGGGCACACAAGGCGCGTTCATCGACGTCAGCGCAGCACAGAAACGATCTGCGTCCGCCGCATCGGCAAAGCCGGAGGCGCGCAGGCGATAGAATGTCTTGCCGCCGCTGGTCGCCTCTTCGATGACGCGGGTTTTTCCGTCCATGAAGTCAGAGAACCGGCCCGCGAGCTTTTCCCATTCCGAGCGGGCAACTTCGACATCCTGAAACGCGCCAAATTGGACGAGGCGTGCACCGGCCTCCAAATCCGCGCCCGAGAGTTCCGCCGTGCCGGTCAGTGCAGCCATGACATCGCCGGCAACGCCGTCGAGAGATGGCACACCGTTCGTGGGGGCCATGACCCGTTTTGCAGGTCGGGGAAGTGGGCGGGGCGAATTGACCACGCCGAAACTTGCGGTTGTGAGAGGAATGTCGGCAGACACAGGGGTGAAATCTTCCAGGGCGATCCCTTCGGCGTCAACGGAGGCCTCCACCAAAAGGGATGCGTCTACATCGCTTTCGTTTACGGTGTCAGAAGCCTCGACGGCGCTCAGAACCGGTTCGATTTCCGACAAGGCTTTATCTTCATCGCTCAGCGCCGCGGAATGCGGGGCGAGGATCAGACGATCGGCGGGTGGTGAGGCAGAACCATCGGCTGTCACCGAATTGACGGCGAGACCCTGATGCATGGCCAATTGCCCGCCCGGATCTTCGGGAACGAGGCGTGCCTCGCCCGCCAAGGCACGGATCACCGGCACACCGGATACATCGCGCACCATCAATTTGTAGCCCCAGACACCCAATCCGACGACGAGCGCCAATGACACCAACGCCCCGCCCCATTGGGTGGCCCCCAGACGGGGGCGATTGTCATCTCCGCCGGTTTCCGCGCCGCCATAAACATGGGCTGCAGAGCCGCTGCCATAGCCGTTTCCGCCGTGTGTTGGATGTGGCTCGAAACGCACAGTCTGGGCGTTGCGGACCGCTCCGCGCGCGGTGGGCTGATCAGAAATCTGGCCTGCTTCAGGGTGCGTTGCATAGGCCGTACGCGGCATCGAAGACGGCGCCGCCATGCGCGGCTCCATACCCTTTCGGGGATCATAGCTATGGGTCATGTCAATTTTCGCCTCGTTCTTCCGTCCCATAATAACCTTTTGGTACAATGGGTTACCTGCTCGATCTCAGGCTCGGGAGACGAAAATGAAATGCCGCCCGCGCCCAAGCGCCGGCGGCGGTGCGATTATCAGCGCATCTCTTCCGCAGGCGTTATGCCGAGCATACCAAGACCGGCAGAAATCACAACGGAAACGGCAAGCGCGAGCGGTATTTTCGACGCCTTGGGTTGATCGTGTTCGTCCAGGAATCGCAGCGACGTGTCTTCGTTGCCTTTGTTCCACAGACTGTGGAAATCGGACGCGAGTTCGTAAAGGTAAAACGCAATCCGGTGCGGTTCGTGGTTCTTCGCGGCGATCTCGACCTGACGTGGCCAGTCCGCGAGTTTACGCGCCACGGCGAGTTCGGCCGTATCAACCAGATTGGCATTATCGAGGTGCCCCGAAAGCTCGGCGGCCGACATATCGCCCCACCCGCCCTTGCGCAGCACAGACCGCACACGGGCGTGGGCGTATTGAACGTAGAAGACAGGGTTGTCTTTTGATTGCTCCAACACCTTGTCGAAATCAAAATCCAGCGGCGCGTCGTTTTTGCGGGTGAGCATGACAAAACGCGTCACATCCGCGCCAACCTGATCAACAACGTCGCGCAGCGTAACAAAGGTACCGGCGCGTTTGGACATCTTGAACGGCTCGCCGTTCTTGTAGAGCTTCACAAGCTGGACGAGCTTCACGTCACAGGCCACTTTGCCATCGGAGAGCGCGGAAACCGCTGCCTTGATCCGTTTGACATAGCCACCGTGATCGGCACCGAAGATATCGATGATTTCGTCGAACCCGCGCTGCACCTTATCGTAGTGATAGGCGATATCGGGCGCGAAATAGGTCCACGACCCGTCGGATTTCTTCACCGGACGATCCACATCATCGCCGAGATCGGTTGATCTGAACAATGTCTGCTCGCGGGGTTCCCAATCCTCGGGCATTTTGCCTTTGGGTGGCTCCAGAACACCTTCGTAGATCAGCCCCTTTTCATCCAGCTCGGCAATCGCGCTTTCGATCCGGTTGGTGCCGTAGAGGGACTTTTCGGAGAAGAAATTGTCCATCGACACGCCAAGCGTTTCGAGATCGCTGCGGATCATATCCATCATCTGGTCGGTGGCAAATGTGCGCACCTCGTCAATCCATTGATCTTCGGGCGTACTCAGAAGGCTTTCGCCGTATTTCGCCTTCATCGCCTCGCCAACCGCGCGCAGATAGTCACCGGGGTACATGCCCTCGGCAATCTCGGGGTTGAACCCGCAGGCTTCGCGGTAGCGTTCAAAGGCAGAGCGGGCCAACACATCGACCTGCGCGCCACCGTCGTTGATGTAGTATTCGCGCGTCACATCGTAACCGGCGTATTGCAGCAGCGACGCCAGCGCGTCCCCGAATACCGCACCACGGGTGTGACCGACGTGGATGGGACCGGTCGGGTTGGTGGAAACGAACTCGACGTTGACTTTACGCCCCTGCCCCATGCGCGAGCGACCGTAGCCTGTGTCTTGTTGCAGGATCGTGTCGATGGCATTGGACCAAACGGCATCGGACAGGCGCAGGTTGATAAAACCCGGGCCTGCGACATCGACGCTTTCCACGCGCATGTCGGCGGCCAGTTTTTCGGAGAGTTTCGTCGCGATCTCGCGCGGGTTCGCGCCCGCCGGTTTCGCCAGAACCATCGCCGCATTGGTGGCCATATCGCCATGAAGCGGGTCACGTGGCGGCTCAACCGCTACGTTGGCAAAATCTAGCCCCGAAGGCAGTACCCCTTCTGTGACCAGAGTGTCGAGCGCATCGATCACAAGCACACGGATATCGGCAAAAAGGTTCATGGACGGTTCTCCTGCTGTCGCGGGCGGGTTTACCACGGTTAGCGCCCGCGTCAACGCCCGCCCTTAGCTGGGAAGCTCACCATGAGGTTTGGGCTCCAGTTCGGCGGAACTGCCGACCGCTTCTTCTTTCTTGTCAGGTGCAACGATGGAAATGAGGCGCATGCCTTTGCCCAGTCGTGCGCGGGCCGCTTCCTTGCGCGCTTCTGTGCGCCGCTGGCTGAGTTCTTCGCGCGCGGTGGCACGACGTTCTTCGGGCATTTTGTCGATCTCTGCATCGGCGCGCGTCGGGAACAAAAGCTCGCCGTCGCCCCGTGTGAACCGCTCGAACCCGCCACTATCGGTTATGCGACCGAGCAAAACGGCGTCGGGGCGTTTTTTGCGCCAGTCATCAAAGGTGAACTCTTCGGTCAATCGGGTCACGCGGATGCGCCAGCCGTCAATGAACCGCTTCTCGATGTCTTCAAACGACAGGCTCCCGCCGAAGGCACGTCCACCGAGCTGGCTTGGCAGGGCATGACGCACCCCGTCGGCCTTGGCCCGCGCAATTTGCCAGACGTTTTCACGCCCGAATTCCGGACCGAGATCGGTTGCGACCAAGGTGTTATAGGCGTCGTTTTCCGTCGCCGCGATCACGGTGCGATAGGTGAGAACCTCCAGATTGGCCTCGGCCGCTTCGCCCAAAACATCACCGTAAAACACCGGCAGACCTTCCGAACGCGGGCGCACGAGGCGGGCGTGGTTGGGTTCGGCGACGAGAACAGGAATATCCTCTTTCTTCAACGCCGCGCCAAGTGCGGTGGTGAAACGCGATCCCCCGACCAGCAGAACACCGGGATTACCCGTGGTCGCCAACCCGAGCGCGCGCGCCAGCGGGGCAAAAGTGAACCCGTGCAGGACAACAGTGGCCAGCACCAGTACAAAGGCGAGCGGGCCGATCACCGCGCCATCGTCAACACCCGCGGCGGCCAGGCGTTCACCGAACAGACCCGCAACCGCGACGAGCACCACACCACGTGGTCCGGTCAGCGCCAAGAGCGCCCGTTCGCGTTTTGGCAAATCCGTGCCGATGAGAGAGATTAGAACGGTCAGAGGACGCGCGACCATGACAACCAGCACGATGAACAATCCCGCGCGCCAGTTAAGCGTGCCAAGCGAGGCAAAATCCAGAGAGGAGGCCAGCAGGATGAATACCCCGGACACGAGAAGAATTGTCGCGTGTTCCTTAAAACGGCGCAGCTCGACGAAGGACGGCAAGTCGGCGTTCGCAATTACGAGGCCCATCACCGTCACGGCCAAAAGCCCGCTTTCATGCAGCACCAGATCGGGCACCGCAAAGGCGACCAGAAGGACCGCAAAGAGCACTGGCACCTTCATATATTCGGGCACATAGGCACGACGAAACGCGACCGCGATCCCTGCCCCGGCGGCAAAGCCGATGACACCCGCCACAAGAACGCCGATCAACAATTGCCCGACTGCGGCGCCGAAACTCTCAGCCGCGCGGCCCACCAGCACGAATTCAAAGGCCAGAACAGCCGCCAGCGCGCCCACGGGATCGTTCACAATCGCTTCCCATTGCAGCAGGCTCGCAGGGCGACGTTGCAGTTTGGCCTGACGCAGGAGCGGCGCGATCACCGTGGGTCCGGTGACAACCATGATGCCCCCGAAGACCGCAGAGGCTTCCCACCCTAAGCCTGCTCCCCAATGCAGGGCCGAGGTCGACAAAAACCAACCCAAAGGCGCTCCGATGACGACCAGTCGCTTCACGCCTTGGCGCGCATCCCCCAATCGGTGCAAATCGAGCGTCAATCCGCCCTCGAACAGGATCACGGCAACGGCGAGGGATATCAGGGGCTGAACCAGAGGCCCGATGTCACGCGCGGGATCGAGAATACCCGAAACCGGCCCGACCAGCAGACCCGCCGCAAGCATCAGCACGATCGCGGGCAAATGGAACCGCCACGCAACCCATTGTGCCCCCACCCCGAGCGCGCCAACCAATGCAAAGGCCTCAACCGGGCTCATTCCAACCGACGTTTCAATCGCCATTATCGTATCCTCTACCGGCCCTTCAGGTGGCCTTTTTGTTCTTTAACCGAAAAAATGATCGTATTGCTGGATCGCGAAACGATCTGTCATCCCTGCAACGTAATCAAGAACGATCCGCGCCAGTTCCGTTTCCGAATGCGCGGCTTCGATCTCGGTCACCCATTCCTGCGGCAGCAGTTCGGGTTTTTCCATATACATCGGAAAGAGAGAATTGATCATCTCTGTGACGCGGGCCCGTTCCTTGACGACCTGAGGCGCGCGATACATGCGCTTGAAGAGGAAGGACTTGATCGCTTTGAGGTTCTGAAAGAACGGCTTTGAGAACCGGATGATGGTGCGATCCATGTCGCGGATGTCCTGCGCTGTCTCGGGCTTTGCGCTATCCAGCCTATTGGTCGCGATGGTGATGACGTCCTCCACCATATAGCCGAACACGCGGCGCAATGCTTCGTGGTCGCGCCGCGATGCCTCCAGGTTCGGATAGAGGGCATCGACCTCCTCATAGGCACGGTCGGTCAGCGGCAATTCCATCAAATCGTCCGCGGTGAACAGCCCTGCGCGCAATCCATCATGCAGATCATGGTGGTTGTAGGCGACATCATCGGCGATGGCGGCGACCTGCGCCTCGGCGGAGGCAAAGGTGTGTAATTCGAGATCAAAACTCGCGTTCACTTCGGCCAAGGCATAAGGCAGCTCCCCACCCGGCGGGTGCTTTTTGGGATCCGCATCGGGTCCGGTCACCGGCCCGTTGTGTTTGGCGATCCCTTCGAGGCTCTCCCACGTCAGGTTCAGCCCGTCAAAATCGGCGTAGTGTTTTTCAAGCTTGGTGACGATCCGCAATGCCTGCGCGTTGTGATCAAAACCGCCATAAGGGGCCATCAGCACCTCAAGCGCATCTTCACCGGTGTGTCCAAAGGGCGAATGGCCGAGATCATGGGCCAGTGCGATGGCCTCTGCCAAACCCTCATTGAGGCCGAGCGCGCCCGCAATCGTGCGCGCCACCTGCGCGACCTCTATCGAATGGGTCAACCGCGTGCGATAGTAGTCGCCTTCATGTTCGACAAAGACTTGGGTCTTGTGTTTGAGGCGACGAAACGCGCTCGAATGGATGATCCGGTCGCGGTCGCGCTGAAATGGCGAGCGAAAGGTCGATAGTTTCTCGTCAAAGAGGCGCCCACGGGTCTCGAAAGGCTGGCTTGCGTAAGGCTTCAACATCACGTGTATCGCTTGTCCTTGTCGAGTGTATCCGGGGCCCTTATATTGAACCTAACCGCCGACGACAAATGGATGACACGCGGTTTGTCCGCCTAACCCATCAGATTTGCGAGAAAAATGACTTTTTCCCTTCCCCCCACCGTTACTGACCGCGCCTACAACCGGCTTGCCGAGATCATCGAGGCAACCGGCGAGGTAAAAGCGCTGCGTGTGGCGGTGGATGGTGGCGGCTGTTCGGGGTTTCAATACGACATCACATTGGATGATCCCGCTGAGGATGATCTGTGCCTTGAAAAAGACGGGCAGATTGTGGTCGTTGATCCCGTATCTCTTCCCTTCCTCGAGAACGCTGTGATCGATTTTTCAGAAGAATTAATCGGCGCCCGCTTTGTGATCGAGAACCCCAACGCGACGGCGTCCTGCGGCTGCGGCACATCTTTCTCGATGTAATCATTTCCCGACCCGATCTGCACGCATCGCCTTTGGGCGATTTTTTGCCGTGACCCCACCAAATTTGCCCAAAAATCGGGCCCTGAAGGGCGCATGGTCACCACTGCGCAAGTCACTCAGAAATGGGGACGGACCGATGCGATCGCTAGGTCCCCAAATGCACAGTGAACTCCACACCAATGCACACACAAAACAGTCAATTTTTGCTCCGTTTTTCGTGAATTATGAAGCCCTTACAATTTTCTACCTGCCCCCCAAATCTCTAACACCGGCCCAGACAACACGGACCGATTTTAGAATTTAAACCAGCAAGTAAGGAACTTTGAAAATGACCTCCTCCCTGACAAAATCCATCCTCGCCGTAACTGTTGCAGGCGCTCTGGCTGCTCCCGCTTTTGCCGCAACCGATCACATCTTTGCAGACTACTCGCAGGACACCCGCACCCAGATCGAACTGGACCTGGTGCGCGCAACTGCGGACGGTCAGATTATCGTCTATGAATCCAATGCTGACGGCCTTGGCAGCATTCTGGGCGAAGCCGAAGTTCACGCCGGCGTTAACCCCCACGTGAAGGTCAATTTCCAGTCCGGTAACATCGGTGATGTGGTTGCCGTTCTCGTCCCGAACGACGCCAACACCCCAAGCACCGTTTTCAGCATCTCCGCTGACGACTAATTCTTCGGTCTTTTAGACCACTACCGCGACAGGAGGGGCACGACGCCCCTCCTTTTTTATTGCCCTGACGACGGGATCATGCTCAATCGCGGCATGGAGACCTACGACACAATCATCCTTGGCGCCGGTGCCGCAGGTCTGTTTTGCGCCAAGTTCGCCACCGCCTCAGGCGGGCGCGTTCTGGTCATCGATCACGCAAAGCGCCCCGCCGAAAAGGTGCGCATATCGGGCGGCGGGCGGTGCAATTTTACCAACCTCTACGCAGCGCCGGACAATTTCCTGTCCCGCAATCCCCATTTCGCCAAATCAGCCCTCGCCCGTTACACCCAATGGGACTTCATTGACCTGCTCGCTGAGCACCAGATCACATGGCACGAAAAGACATTGGGGCAGCTGTTTTGTGACGGCAAATCCCAGGCCATCGTCAACATGCTACTCGCCGAGGCGGGTGCCGCAGAGATCCGCCTTTCGACAACAGTCGATAAGATTGCGCGCGACGGTGGTGGTTTTCGTCTCACACTTTCGGGACAGGAGGTTTTCGCGCGAAACCTCGTCGTGGCCTGCGGTGGGAAATCGATCCCGAAAATGGGCGCAACCGGTCTGGGGTACGACATTGCGGCACAGTTTGGCCTGCCAATCGAGGACACACGCCCTGCCCTCGTGCCCCTGACATTCGCGCCCCATGAACTCGAATGGATCGCCCCACTGGCGGGAACCGCGCTGCCCGTGAGGATATCGGCAAACGGCACGACATTCGAAGAAGCGCTGCTGTTCACACATCGCGGGTTGTCAGGCCCGTCGATCCTGCAGATTTCCAGCTATTGGAAGGAAGGCGACACGATTGTCGTCGACTTGGCACCGGACAGGGATATTTTTGAAGACCTGCGCAATGCGCGCGCCGAAAACGGGCGCCGTCAGATCGGCACCGCGCTGGCAACCCTCTTGCCCGCAAAACTCGCCACTGTGATTGCATCGCGCCTCGAATTGTCCGGCAATCTGGCCGATCAATCCGACAAGTCGCTTAAATCATTGGCCGATGCGCTGCACGCATTCGCTTTAAAACCGACGGGATCAGAGGGCTATCGCACCGCCGAGGTCACATTGGGCGGTGTGTCCACCGACGCACTCGATGCGCGTACGATGGAGGCCAAAACGGTCCCGGGGCTGTTTTTCATCGGCGAGGTCGTGGATGTGACCGGCTGGCTGGGCGGATACAATTTCCAATGGGCATGGGCCTCCGCCGCAGCATGTGGTCGGGCAATCGCCGAACGCAGCTAAACCAGCTTCCCCTTTGCCCCTCGCGTCCCTAAAAAGAGGGTGACCACAGGGGAGACGTGACGTGAAAATTGCCAGTTTCAATATAAACGGGATCAAAGCACGCATCGAGGCTCTGACTGACTGGCTTAAAGAAGCCGACCCTGACGTGGTTTTATTGCAGGAAATCAAATCGATCGACGAAAATTTCCCGCGCGAACACTTTGAAGACCTCGGCTATATCGTTGAAACCCATGGGCAAAAGTCCTTCAACGGCGTGGCCATTCTATCCAAACTCCCGCTGGAGGATGTCACACGCGGATTGCCCGGCGGTGCAGGAATGGGACGTGAAGGTGCCGATGACATTGAGGCCCGTTACATCGAGGCTACCGTGGTCGGCGACCACGATGCCCTGCGCGTCTGCGGGCTCTATTTGCCCAATGGCAACCCCGTTGACCTGAACGCTGATGGAACCCCTGTCGCGGGATCGAAATACGACTTCAAGCTCAAATGGTTTGCCCGTTTGCAGGCGCGTGCGGAGGAACTGTTCGCCGCAGAAACTCCGTTCCTTATGGCGGGCGATTTCAACCTCATCCCACAGGCCGAAGACGCCAAACGCCCCGATGCATGGCGGCAGGATGCCCTGTTTCGCGACGAAAGCCGCCGCGCGTGGCGAAACCTCGTGAACCTCGGCTTTACCGATGCATTAAGAGCGCGCGATAACACGCCGGAAACATTTACTTATTGGGATTATCAAGGCGGCGCATTCGATAAAAACGACGGCATTCGGATCGACCACTTCCTGCTATCCCCGCAGGCCGCGGATTACCTGACCGACTGCAAAATCGATGTCTTTGCGCGTGCAAAAACCAAACCCTCAGACCACACGCCGATCTGGGTCACGCTGGACATCTAACCTGATTTTGAACGCGACGAAAATGGCCGCGGCCCCCGCGAATTAGCGTTTCTTGGGGGCGTCAGCGCGATCTTTGCCCATGTGCTTGCGTAGGCGTGATGGCGTGGATTTCGTCCGGTTCTTGAACGGGTTTTTATCCGATTGCGAGCGGACAAAGAGCCGGATCGGTGTTCCCGGCATATCAAAATCCTCGCGCAACCCATTGATAAGGTAGCGTTTATAGGACGCATTCAATTCATCGGGATGGCTACACATGACCACAAACCCCGGGGGCCGGGTCTTTGCCTGTGTCATGTAGCGCAACTTGATGCGCCGACCGCCCGGTGCGGGGGGCGGATGCGCCTCCGTCATCGCAGAGAGCCACGAGTTGAGGCGCGAGGTCGGCACACGACGGTTCCAAACCTGATGGGCCTGCAGGATTGCTTCCTGCAGCTTGTCGAGGTTCTTGCCGGTTTTGGCCGATACCGTGACCAATGGCGCGCCGCGCAACTGGGGAAGCAAACGCGCGAATTCCTCGCGCAACTCACGGGCTTTATTCGATTTATCGTCTTCGACGTCCCATTTGTTGACCGCGATGACGACAGCGCGCCCTTCGCGCTCCGCAAGATCGGCGATACGCAAATCCTGCTGCTCAAAGGGGATCGACACATCCAGGAGCACGACCACCACTTCGGCGAATTTAACCGCGCGCAGACCGTCGGCAACGGAGAGCTTTTCGAGCTTTTCCTGAACCTTCGCCTTTTTGCGCATGCCGGCGGTGTCGAACACACGCACTGGCACGCCGGCCCAATCCATAGTTACAGAAATCGCGTCACGGGTAATGCCCGCTTCTGGACCGGTCAAAAGACGGTCTTCCCCCAGAAGTTTGTTGATCAGGGTCGATTTACCGGCATTGGGACGCCCCACCACCGCGATCTGCAGCGGTTTGGTCAGCGTGAATGTGCGCGATGCACCGGCTTCGTCACCGGCCTCGGCCTCTTCCTCGGTCAGATCGATGTCTACCTCGGGGGCTTCCTCGGCGGCACGTTCTTCGAACCCTTCGGCGAGTGGCCTCAGGATGGAATAGAGTTCCGGCATGCCTTCGCCGTGCTCGGCAGAGAGCGGCAGAGGTTCGCCAAGGCCCAGAGAGAAAGCTTCGAGGTAGCCTGCCTGACCAGCGGCGCCTTCGGATTTATTGGCCGCCACGATGACATGCTTGGCCCGTTTGCGCAGGATCTCGGCAAAGACCTGATCGGCGGGCAAAACGCCGGCTCGTGCATCAATCATGAATAGACAAACGTCAGCCATATCCACGGCCCGCTCGGTCAGACGCCGCATCCGGCCCTGAAGGCTCTCGTCGGTGGCCTCTTCCAGACCTGCCGTATCGATCACGGTGAACCGTAGATCGACAAGGCGCGCTTCGCCTTCGCGGATATCGCGGGTCACACCCGGCTGGTCATCGACCAACGCAAGCCGCCGCCCCACAAGGCGGTTGAAAAGCGTGGACTTACCGACATTCGGGCGTCCGACAATGGCGAGTGTGAAACTCATGTCACGTAACCTTCGTTTGCGAAGTCGCCGCGATACACCCGAACGGACCCAGCCCGCAAGGGCCGATCACCGCAGCGCGGCTATTTCACCATTGGAGAGCAGGAGATACATCACCCCGCCCACCACAATTGGATCCGATGCTGCCGGCGCTGGCAGAGATACCTGCGAAATCAGGGCACCGCTCTGGGGCGAGAACCCGCGCAGAACACCGTCGGACGACGCAACCCAGAGCCGCCCCCCGGCCGCAACGGGGCCGAAGTGGGCAAAGACCTCTTTGAGGCGGCGCGGTTTATCGGTTGTGAAAAGTGGCATCTGGACACCCCACACCCGCGCCCCATCGGAGGCGCGCAGACGCACCAGCTGGTTTTGGTCCGTGACGATAAATACACTGCCCCCGACCACAGCCGCCGGGCTATAGGCGCCTTCTTTGGCCGACCACAGGCGCACACCGCTCTGCGCATCAAAGGCAGCAAAACGGCCGGACTGGTTGCCCATATAGACGGTGCCACCCGAAACCACGGGATCGCCGGTGATGTCGGATGTATTGGCATAGACCGCGCCCGCGCGTTGACCGGCGAGTGTGGCCTGCCACAGCTGGACGCCCCCTTTGCGGAACAATCCGTAGAGATCACCCGCCGCGAACGGAACCAGAGCAAACTGATCCGTGATTGCAGGCGATGCGGCACCAGTGCGCGAGGCCAAGGTGGCCGGACCCGAAATCTGCCATTTCACGCGGCCATTTGCCGTGTCGATGGCCCAGACGCGCGCATCGGCGCCAACCACATAGGCCAGACCATCGCGAACGGCCAAACCAGCAGCGCCCGCGGCATCCAACCGCTGACGCCAACGTTCGCGACCTGTGCCGAGGTCCAGCGCGACAAGCTCACCAAAGCCGGTGGTCGCAAAGAGAGTATCGCCCGAAATCGCGAGGGTTCCGCCCGTGGCATCACCTTCGTTTTCCTCGGGCGGCGTCAAATCTGCGCTCCACGCCAGTTGGCCTGTGGTCGCCGACACCGCACTCAGACGGGTTCCCGCATCCATCGCGAAGACCAATCCGGCGGCCGCAACGGGATTGACGGTCAGGCGACGGCGGCGGTTTTCGCCCTGCCCTATGGGAGCCGTCCACGCCAAAGCAGGGGTGCCCGATGTAAAGGCATTGTGGCCCGCATCGTGTAGATAGGTGCCGCCGATATGCGTCCATGCGGAGCGCGACACCTGTTGGCCCAGGTTGATCGCGACGCTTTGGTTTTCAACCGCCTGCGCGGCGGGCGCGCTGGCCAGACCCGCGCGCGGATCGAGGCGCTGACCGGTCAGCGGAATGTCGCGTGGCGCACCACAGGCCGACAGAGCAACCAAAAGCGTGGCAAGGCACGCAGATCGCGGGGAAAATAGCTTCATCTGCACGCTCCCTACACTGCCTGCATTTTTAACCGGCATCCGGATCGCCGCCAAGCGCCACGATCATTTGCAGCGCGCGACGGCGCAATCCATCGGATACTTCCGCATCGGAGATGATAGCGCGCAATCCACCGATCGCGGCCTCGGTTTCACCCATTTCGATTTGCGCGGCGGCAATTTGCTCTTCTGCGAGCAACCGGTACGGCGCGCCTGCGGCGGCGATGCTGGCCAGTTTTGCAATGCGCACATCGGGCGCCATGGTCGACGCCCCGATCATCGTTGATTTGAGCAAAGCCAGATCACGGTAGACCGGATCAAGCATGGCATCCGTCGTCATCGGCGTGAGAATCGCAATCGCGCCGTCTATATCACCCACATCAAACAACTCGCCTGCCCGCATAAAGTCCGCCAGATAGCGCGCGTCGGAATCAATAGTCGCACGTGCATCGGCGAGAGCCGCAGCACGGCTTTCGGGTTCGCTGCTTTCGAGAGCGGCCTGAATGCTGTCACCTGCGGCCTGCGCTGCGGCCTCGCTCTGGGCTTTGGAATATTCGTTATAGGCAGCCAATCCGACCAGACCGACAACACCAACGACGGCGATCCAGCCATAGCGCCGCATCATGGCAAATAGACGGTCGCGACGGACCTCTTCTGTGACTTCGTCAATGAATGAATCAGTATTGCTCACGCCGGGCCCCGTAGATTGTTGTTTTACGTCCTCAGACGATCCGCTCCCTCTTACCCCGTTAAACCGTGAAATGCCAAGAGGTAGCGCGCCGACACCTCGTGTGATCCGCACCATTTCTGACAGGAAGAGACTGCTAAAAAGGGAGAGACCTTCGCACTTGTGCAAAAATATGCGATCCCCTAAAGTGAACCGACTGGTTTATTTCTGCGCCGCCGCATGTCGAGTAGTGCTTCTCTCTCCGGTGGCTGGCCTCAGAATGCGCTGGTTTGCATGGACAGAAAGCGAACCATCGACCCGGATCTCTCACGGCACAAGGGAATCAATCAAAGCGCATTGGGTGCGGTAATTGCGCCCATGGGACAAGAAAACCACGATCCGGAGACTTTCGGGAAACCTATCTGAACAAAATTCGAGCTTGTGCCTTGCAACATCGGCCTAACTTACCCATTTAGGGCCAATGTTAATGGCATTAACTATCCCATTCAGTGGATCTATGGTATGACCCCCAAAATCGCGCACCTCAGTCCGATCGCTCTACCTGACAAGGTGGAACACTCGAATTGGATGTGCTTGGGGTCCCTGTCCCTGCCGAACCATAAACCGACCAATTTCCAAGACGGGCCCGAAAAGGTGAAATGATGCGCATCGTACCCATTATAATTGCGGCAATAACGACCCTCACACTCTACCTTTTCGTCTTTCAGCGCGACATGTTGTTCGACATCGCGACCCCGGACTCCGCAAGCCCCGCCGTGGTGCAGGAAATGGATCCAGAGGACGCAGAAACGGCGCAGACCGAAGATAATTTCGCGCCCCCCGCCGAACAGGCCAAAGCCGAAGTCGTCCCCATCCCCGTTGTTGCACGACATTCTGTTTCGCGCGTTCTGGATCGCGCCGTGGTTTTGCGCGGCGAAACCGAAGCGGCGCGTTCCGTGAATGTGTCCGCCGAAACCTCTGGTCGGGTGATTTCGGAACCTTTGCGAAAAGGCACTTATGTGGACGCGGGCACATTGCTGTGCGAATTGGACCCCGGCACACGGCAAGCGGCACTTCTGGAGGCCAAAGCAGCCCTGCCAACCGCCGAGGCCCGTGTCGCAGAAGCCAATTCGTTCCTGTCGGAAGCCGAAACCAACCTCACCAATGCTGAACGGCTGGCCGAAGGTGGCTATGCCTCTGACACCCGTGTGATCTCCGCCCGCGCCGCGTTGGAAAGTGCGCGCGCAGGCATCTCCGCCGCCGAGGCCGGTGTGCAAAGCGCGCGGGCAGGCATTGCAGCATCCGAGAAAGAAATCGAACGGCTGACCATTCTGGCCCCGTTCGCCGGTCTTCTGGAAACCGATTCAGCAGAATTGGGCGCCTTGATGCAACCCGGATCGGTCTGTGCCACCATCGTGGAACTCGACCCGATCAAACTCGTCGCCTACGCGCCCGAGACCAACGTCGATCTTGTCGAGGTCGGGTCCATCGCCGGTGCACGGCTGATCTCCGGACAGGAAGTAACGGGTCGCGTGTCATTCCTGTCGCGCTCGGCGGACCCTGCTACGCGGACGTTCCGCGTCGAGGTCGAAATCCCCAACCCCGACTTTGCAATCCGCGACGGGCAGACCGTGGAAATGGTCATCGCCGCCGAAGGCACCAAGGCGCATCTGGTCGCGCAATCGACCCTGACACTGGACGACGATGGCCAGATCGGCGTGCGCATTGTGGGGCCCGATAACGTGGTCGCCTTTAACGCGGTGGAAATCCTGCGCGACACGCGCGAGGGCGTCTGGGTCGCCGGACTGGCTGATGAGGCCGATATCATCACCGTGGGGCATGAATATGTGCGCGCGGGCGTTTTGGTTGACCCACACTATCAGGAGATCACCCAATGACCGGCATCGTCGACTGGGCGGGCGAACGCGCCCGAATGATCCTCGCCTTCATCGCGCTCACGCTGATCGCGGGTGCTGCGGCCTATGTAGGACTTCCAAAGGAAGGCGAGCCGGATATCGAAATTCCGGCTCTTTTCGTCTCTGTGCCCTTCCCCGGCATTTCGGCCGAGGATGCAGAACGCCTGTTGGTCAAACCGATGGAAACCGAGCTTAGCGACCTCGACGGGCTGGATCGTCTGTCTGGAACCGCCGCCGAAGGCTATGCGGGTGTCGCGCTCGAATTCGAATTCGGCTGGGACAAAACCAAAATCATCGCGGATGTACGCGACCGCATGGGCCGCGTCGAGAGCCAGTTCCCCGCAGGGGCGGACAGCTATTCGATCAATGAAATCAACTTTTCCGAGTTTCCCGTCGTCATCGTGAACCTCTCCGGCCCGCTGCCGGAACGGACCTTGGTCAAATATGCGCGCGAGATGCAGGACCGCCTCGAAGGTCTGGAACCGGTGCTGGAGGCGCAACTGACCGGCCACCGCGACGAAATGGTCGAGGTGGTGATCGATCCGCTGCGCCTTGAGGCCTATAATGTCACCGCGCAGGACCTGATATCCGTTGTGGTCAACAACAACCAATTGGTGGCCGCCGGCGAAGTTCAAACCGATCAGGGCACATTCTCGGTCAAAATCCCGTCGAGCTTTGATGACCAAAGCGACGTTATGGGCCTGCCAGTAAAGGTGAACGGCGACCGGATTATTACGCTCGGGGATCTCGCCGATATCCGGCTGACGTTCGAGGACCGAGAAGGCACTGCACGCTTTAATGGCGATGCGACGGTCGCACTTCAGGTGGTAAAACGCAAAGGGTTCCCGATTATCGACACCGTCGCCCTGATCAAATCAGAGGTGGACGCAGAGGTCGCCACATGGCCGCAGGAATTGCAGCAGGCCATCGTCGTGGGCACCTCCAACGACCAGTCGCGTCAGGTCGCCTCCATGGTCAGCCAACTCGAAGGCTCGGTCATTACCGCCGTGGCGCTGGTCATGATCGTGGTTCTGGCGGCTCTTGGTATCCGCTCTGCTCTACTCGTGGGCTTTGCCATCCCGACCTCCTTCCTGCTTTGTTTCATCCTGCTCGGGATCATGGATATTACGATTTCCAACATCGTGATGTTCGGTCTCATCCTCGCGGTGGGGATGCTCGTCGACGGGGCAATCGTGGTGGTGGAATATGCAGACCGGCGGATAGAAGAGGGCGAAGGCCCGATGTCTGCCTTTGTCGAAGCGGCCAAACGGATGTTCTGGCCAATCGTCTCCTCCACGGCGACGACGCTCTGTGCCTTTTTGCCGATGCTGTTCTGGCCCGGCGTTGCGGGTGAATTCATGGGCATGTTGCCGGTCACGATCATCTTCGTGCTCTCGGCCTCGCTGATCGTGGCCCTCGTCTACCTGCCTGTCATGGGCGGTGTATCGGGCCGCTTGTCGCGCAGCCTAGATCGCGCCTCGGACACCCTGCGCGAAATCGCGCCATGGTGGCTGCGCGCCCTTTTGGTGCTGCCTGCGGTGGCGGTGATGATCCTCGGCCTCCTGCAGCTCTTCAACAGCGGCCTGATCTTTGGCACCACCCGCGACGCAAGCCCCCTCCCCGGCGCAATGGCCTATTTGCCCGGCGCGGTCCTGTTCCTCGGTGGCTCGCTTTTGACCGCCATCACCGGATCGGCTGCACGCATCGAGCGCAAAAAGAAAAAGATCGAGTCGGGCTACAAACGCTCGCCCTTCGGTTGGTTCACCTGGTTCATTGCAGGTAACCCCGTCATGCCGGTCGTGGCGGTTCTCACCGTTGTCGGTTCGGTGGCTTTTGTCTTCAACTACTATGGCAACAACAACAAAGGCGTCGAATTCTTCGCCGCGTCCGAACCCGAGCAAGCGATCGTCTACGTTCGCGCGCGTGGGAACCTGTCGCTGGCCGAAAAGGACGCCTTGGTGCGCTCGGCTGAAGAAATTGTGCTCTCCCAACCCGGTGTCGCGAACGCTTTCGCCTTTGCCGGTGCAGGTGGGTTGAATGCCAACACAGGCGGCGCATCGGGTCCGCGCGATACGGTTGGCCAAATTCAGGTCGAACTCATCCCGTGGGAAGATCGCCCGTCGGTTTCTGTCGACACGAAACTCCTCGGCATTATCCCGTGGACCAGCACCCATATTCAGGACGAATACGACGGTGATTATGTTCTGGCGCGGCTGGAAGAGCGTCTGGCCGAATTGCCCGGCATCTATACTGAAATCCTGTCGCTCTCGATGGGTCCGGCTTCCGCAAAACCCGTCCATCTGCGCATCAAGGCCGATGATTGGGATACTCTGGAGGCTGCAACCGCCATCGTGCGTGAGAAATATGATGTCACGCTGGGTTTGACAGACACCGAAGACACCCGCCCCCTGCCCGGCATTGACTGGCAAATCGACGTGGATGTTGAAAAAGCCGGTCGGTTTGGCGCGGACGTGGCCACGGTCGGCGGTATGATCCAACTCGTGACCCGCGGTATTTTCCTCGACACGATGCGCGTCCCCTCTTCGGATGAAGAGGTCGAAATCCGTGTTCGTCTGCCCGAGAAAGATCGCGTTCTGTCCACTCTGGACACGCTCAAGGTGCGCACGCAGGACGGTCTTGTGCCGCTGTCGAACTTCATCACCCGTGAACCTGTTCCCAAACTGGCCCAGATCGATCGCGTCGACCAGAAACGCTACTACGACGTGAAGGCGGCCGTCACCCCCGACCTGACACGCGATGATGGTGTGGCGATTACGCCGACCGAGCGCGTCGAAACACTGACAGAGTGGTTGGAAACAGAAAACCCGCTGCCCATTGGTGCGTCGTGGGAATGGACCGGCGACGACGAAGAACAAAAGGAAACCGGGGCCTTCCTTGGCAAAGCCTTTGGTGCGGCCTTGGCCCTCATGTTCATCATCCTGCTCGCGCAGTTCAACAGTTTCTATAACTCGGTTCTGGTGCTGCTCGCCGTGGTCATGTCGACTGCGGGTGTGCTCATCGGCCTGATGGTGATGGACATGTCGTTTGGCATGATCATGACCGGCACGGGGGTCGTGGCGCTCGCGGGGATCGTGGTGAACAACAACATTGTTCTCATCGACACCTATCAGGAATATTCGCGCTACATGCCGCGAATTGAGGCCATCGTGCGCACCGCCGAGGACCGTATCCGTCCCGTGCTTTTGACCACCATCACGACGATGGCGGGCCTGACACCGATGATGTTCGCGCTGTCGCTCGACTTCATCAACGGCGGCTATTCGGTCAATTCTCCGACGGCTGATTTCTGGACGAACCTCGCGACCGCCGTTGTCTTTGGCCTCGGTATTGCGACCATTCTGACCCTGATTTTCACGCCCGCGATGCTCGCCCTGCGGGTCTGGTTCTGGGATATCGTGCACATTGTGTCGATGAATGTTGGCGCCCTGATCGGGCGGCGCACACGCACCGCACGCGACAACCGCCTGCGCCAGGAAGCCAAACGTGCCAAAAACCCTGAATTCATCTGGGCGACCGGCGCAGAGGCCTGGGGCGCACCCGGTTGGGAAGATGCCGTAGCGCTCGGCGCCCGTCAGGCCGACGAAGCCCGCGCATGGGCAGATGCTGCGCGCGATGCAAAAGACACGCCTCCGTCTGCGTCCTCAGAGGGCGCGGCTGAGACGTCTGCAACTGTGGAAAAAGCGCAGATCGAACCCGAGGCGGAAACCACTCCCGAAACGGATGATCAGGCGGACAAACCACGTGCGCGGGGCGCGCGCCTGTGGTTCCTCGGACGCGATCGCACCATCCCTGCGGATAAAGCCAAAGCGGATAAAACGTCTGACACGGACGAGAGTGACAAAGGCGGTAGCGGCGGCATTCAAGCAGCCGAATAGAATCGAACGGAAAACCCCGCCGCGCGTACTCAGGCTGCGCGCGGTGGCAATGCCTCGCGCAAAAGATCGAAACTTGCGCCGTCGCGATGGCCGCCATCCGATAGAATGCGTTTCCAACGGCGCGCGCCCGGTTGGCCTGCGAAAATCCCGAGCATATGCCGCGTCACCTGCGCGAGCTTGCCACCAGCCGCAACATGGGCACCGATGTAATCCTCCATAGCGAACACCGCATCCTCACGGGTGAGTACAGGATTATCCACCGAATAGACCCGACGATCAGCATCGGCGAGGATGTCATAGGGTTGGTGATAGGCCGCGCGTCCAACCATGACGCCATCCATCACCTTCAAATGATCCATCGCCGCATCCAAAGTCGCAATCCCGCCATTGATCGACAGGTGCAGATCGGGGTGCGCCGCCTTCATCCGATGGACAAGGTCATAGTCGAGCGGCGGGATATCGCGGTTTTCTTTTGGGCTGAGCCCCTGCAACCACGCCTTTCGCGCGTGGATCTGGATGCGTGTGATCCCTGCCGCCTTTAGCCGCGCTATAAAATCGGGCAGCACCACATGCGGGTCCTGATCATCCACCCCGATGCGGCACTTCACGGTCACCGGCACGTCACCTGCCGCGCTTTGCATAGCCTCTACGCAGGCGGCGACCAGATCCGGAGACTTCATTAGTATTGCCCCGAAGGTCCCCGATTGAACGCGATCCGACGGGCATCCGACATTCAGGTTCACCTCGTCATACCCACGATCCACCGCCATTCTCGTCGCCTCGGCGAGTTCGCCGGGATCAGATCCGCCGAGTTGAAGCGCAACAGGGTGTTCCTCGGGCGAGTAGTCGAGCAGATGCAGCGCGCCACCGCGCACAAGAGCCGGCGCCGTCACCATTTCTGTATAGAGCAGCGTATGCCGGCTCAGGACACGATGAAAATACCGACAATGGCGGTCGGTCCAATCCATCATGGGTGCCACACTTAAACGCGCAGCTTTTTGTGCGTTATTTTTCAAAGTGTTAGCTCAATTTTCCTGTAAATTTCGTGTAGCGCGATTTCCCGGGTTTCCACCGGATTTTCGGGGGTTTTCGGGGGTTTTCGATTCTGGCGTGCTACCGTGTAACACATCTTGGCAACACGAACAGCGTCCAGATTGGCAGCCCTTGCGCTGTCGAGATCCCCCTTCCCATTCGCTCGAAAACGGACACGGAAATCGGCCATCAAACCTCATTTTTCTTCTGATAGTTTGAACCGACTTCCCGATTATCAACAGCAAGATGGGAAGAAAACCATGACAGATATCGACGATAGCACGTTTAGAACGCTCGCAGAAATCAAGGCCGAGAGGGCCAAGTCTGCATTCGGCACCATGCCACAAGTCAAACAGCCAGTGGCAGATGCAAACTTTTTGAAAGCCACTCCACAGGCGCAGCCTGAAGTGAAAAAGTCTAAAGCAAAAAAGAAGATCGTGGTGGGTGAAAGTGACAAGTTCGACGAACCAAATATGACGCGACGCATCAGCAAATCAGGATGCGTCACCTACATGGTTCAGATCAGGCGTCGTGTGAACGGCAAACAATATAGCCTCAGCAAAACCTTTCGGCATCTCGGGAACGCCAAGAAGTTGCGTAACAAGAGGCTCTTGGAAATCGAAGTTGATGGGTTTCCAATTCAGATCGTCACCGAGACAACAATTGCAGACGTCATTCAAGATCGGCTTACACGCGGCAAACAAGTCGGGCGCTCTGCCATCCAGAACCTAAAATTTATTCGCGACAGCGAATTTGGAGACACCAAAGTTTCTACGCTTACTCAAGCGCAACTATACGACTTTTCAGACTTACTACTTGCCGGCGAGCGAAGCCCACAAACCGTCGCTGGTTACATGGTCCATCTGGCGGCAACTTTGAAATGGGCAAAGCGCAGAGGCGCGCTCATCCCTATCGCCGTTGTGATCGATGCCATGGAAGTGATGTGGGAAGACGAATTACTGGCGCGATCAGAGGAAAGGGATCGTCGCCCAGACCTCGGAGAGCTCGACAAGATCCTGAAAGCGATCGTTGCAAATAAGCGCCAAAAGATCCCTGTAGCAACTATTATGGTATTTGCGATCTTTTCCGCGCGGCGTCTCGGGGAGATCTGCAGATTGCGCTGGGAAGATTTAAAGGTCTCGGAAAGCAAGATTTGGGTGAGAGAGATGAAGCATCCTCGCAAGAAAAAGAAGAACAATGTTTGGTGTGACCTGCCACCAGAAGCATTGCAGATTATTCTTTCGATGCCGCGGACTTCTGAATTTATCTTTCCCTACAATCCTCGTTCCGTGGGAGCCGCGTTCCGGCGGCATCGCGACAAAGTAGGCGTGATCGACTTGCGCTTTCATGATCTTCGCCACGACGCAATTAGCCGCCTCAGTGAGATGGGAATACTCCAGAGTTTCGTAGCCAAAACCTCGGGGCACAAAGGTGAATCCTGCTTGGAGCGTTACACTCATGTTGAAAAAGTCGGCGACAAATACGCGGATTGGCCATGGCTGGCAGTTATTCTCAATATGAACGGGTTTTAGACCTTTTGACCTTGGTGGTCGCAACAAATGCTTGCGGCCACCCTCCCCACCAAAAATGCAATCAAACCCCTTTTCCGCAGATTGAGCGCCAAACTCATCTCTTCTTCACAAGCAAAAGGAGACACCCATGAAAACCATCGACATGCTGCTGGCCCACTTTGGCGGAAACCCAATTATCCCTTTGGAAACTGCGGCAAATTTTCTTCAGTATAAGCCAGACACTCTCAAGCAAAAAATCGACAATGGCGAAATTCGAATTCCCTACTTCAGTATCGAAGAAGACGGTCAAAAAGCTCGGCCAAGCCAAAAGGCGCAAAAATTCTTATACCTGACCGAAATTGCGGCCGTCATAGATCGCAAGCGCATCGCGTCTCGCGAAAACTCCGAAAGCGTTTGGGAAGAAGCGGATGCAGCATAGTCAGCGCATCGTCCTCGTTATAGATCTTGACCTCGGTATTCTCGGGGTCACACTTTTCTCGCTCTCTTCATAGCGCTTTGCAAACCGGCCGCTCAAGAAACAGCCGTCGCCAATGCTTCGGCTTGCCGCAAAACGGTTTTCACAGCGTCCATTGCGAGGTCTGGAGGAAAACCATGCCGTTGCAGGATTTTCTTAACGGTCACCCGCATCTTTGCCCTAACATTGTCCCGTCGCCACCAATCGGTGCCGGAATTTTTTCGAACAGTGTCAACGAGTTCTGTCGCAATGACCCGCAGTTCTTCATTGCTCATTATTTCGACGGCGCTGTCATTTAGGGCCAATGCATCATAAAATGCGCGCTCTTCCTGACTAAGTCCATCTTCTGGTTCATCCCGCAGGTCTTTTGCTATTTCGATGAGTTCTTGCAGGACCTGAAGCGCATCAACGCTTCGGTTGTGGTAATTTGCTATCGCCTGCTCGAGGCGCGACGAAAATTCCTCCTTCCGAACAACATTTGTTCTGGTCCTTGAGGTAATCTCACCATTCAAAAGCTTCTTGAGTGCCTCGACTGCCAGGTTCCGGTGCTTCATGTTCTGAATCTCAATCATGAACGCATCAGACAATACACTGATATCAGGTCTATCGAACCCACAAGCCTCAAGGATATCTACGACTTCCGTGGAAGCGACGGCTCTATTCACAAGTTGCTGGATCGCGAAATCTGGCGAGCCTGATTTATTCGCCCCATTCCCGGCTCCGACTTTTTCCAAGCCAGAACGAACCGCAGAAAAGAACGCAACTTCTTCGGTATGTGCTTTTGCCTGAGTGCTTCCTGATGCCAATTTGAAGGCTTTGACCAAGCTGGCAACAGCATCGTTGAACCGTTTGACGGCACCTGAGCCATCTCCTGCGTCACGTTCCTTTTGTAAGATGTGATCCAAAGCCGCTGGCAACACTTTTAGCCGCTCGGCGGGTGTGCCCCCAAGAGAGCTCGAATAGTCAAATCCGTGAAATTGTGAACGTGCAACATCCAACGTATCCAAGAATGCCGCGACAGCTTCTGCCTCGCTAATGCCTGTCTGTTTTTGATCCGATTGAGAGTAATGCGCCAGAGCGTTCTTCAGGTCTGCAGCGATGCCGATATAGTCAACAATTAGACCTGCAGGCTTGTTCTGGAACACTCGGTTCACTCGAGCAATGGCTTGCATTAACCCATGTCCTTTCATGGGTTTATCCACATAAAGCGTGTGCATGCATGGGGCGTCGAAACCCGTAAGCCACATGTCCCGCACAATAACGATCTTCAACGGATCTTCGGGATCTTTAGCGCGGTTCCTGATCACTTCCTGGCGCGTCTTGGATCGGACATGGGGTCGGAATTCGGCCGGATCTGTGGCATTTCCAGTCATGATGACCTTTACCGCACCGCGGTCATCGGTATCGCTATGCCAATCAGGGCGAGCCGCAACGATGCGTTCATAAACTTCGACGCAGATGCGGCGGCTCATGCAGACGATCATGGCCTTCCCGTCGATCGCCTCTATGCGCGCGTCAAAGTGGCTGAGAATGTCTTCGACAACAGTATCCAGACGTTTCTCAGCCCCAACCAGTGCTTCCACGCGCGACCATTTTTTTGCAACTGCGGCAGCGTGGCTGTCTTCCAGAGTATCGGTTGCTTCATCAAACTCTTCATCAAGCTCCTCGCTTAGATCTTCGTCCAGTTCGATCTTTGCGACTCTGGCTTCGTAATAGATCGGAACAGTGGCACCGTCTTCCACAGCCTGCGCGATATCGTAGACATCAATGTATTCCCCGAACACACTTCTGGTATTTGCACCGACAAGTTCAACAGGCGTCCCCGTGAACGCCACATAAACCGCATTAGGAAGCGCCTGACGGAGCTGATAGGCCAAACCGTGTTGAACTTCGCCCGTGTCTTTTTTCAGCTTAGCCTCGAAGCCATATTGGGTGCGGTGTGCCTCATCAACCATTACGATCACGTTGGAGCGCGACGTGAGTTCCGGGAACACCTCGCCCTTTTCAGGGCGGAATTTCTGGATGGTCGAAAAGACGATTCCCCCAACCTCACGATTCAAAAGCGCCTTTAGATCGGAAATGCTTTCAGCCTGAACCGGTTCTTCTCCAAGCAGATCCTTGCAGCGACCGAAAGTTCCGAACAATTGATTGTCCAGATCATTCCGGTCAGTCAGGACAAGTAAAGTTGGATTTTCAAGCCCAGAGTGGTGCATCATCCGCCCGGCAAGAAAGGTCATCAAAAGCGACTTGCCACTGCCCTGAGTGTGCCAGATCACCCCACCTTTGCCATCAGTGCCCCTCGCTCCCAATACCGTATCGACAGCTTTGCGCACTGCGTGGAACTGGTGATAGCCGGCAATCTTCTTGATTGGCCCCTTGCCTTCGTCCTCGAACACCACGAACCATCGCAACATGTCCAAAAGCATCTCTGGAGTTAGCAACCCCTGTGTCAACGTCTGCAATGCAAGGGTCGAATTCTCCGCAACGATCGTTTCACCATCCACAGTTCGCCACCGCATGAAACGGTCCAGACCTGCCGACAAAGAGCCGTAGCGCGCGTTGAACCCGTCAGAGATCACGGTCAAAAGGGTTGTCCGGAAAAGGTCAGGAATGTCTTCCTTATAAGTATCGATCTGCCGATACGCCGCGTCGATGTCCGCACCTTCTGTGCCTTTCAGCTCAACGACAACCAACGGCAACCCGTTCAAGAACAGAACGACATCCGGAATGCGTGGGTTTTTTCCTACCACGTCGACCTGATTGATGGCGCGCCAGTCGTTGTTTTCATTCGACCAATCAACAAGCTGCACCCGAGCGTTCCGCTCTTCCCCGTCCGCGAAATAGGTCAGTGGCACTCCATTGACGATCAGATCATGCAGCCGGCGGTTCTCCTGAACTACATCCGTTGCGAACACCACGTCATGAACGCGCGCAGCTGCCTCCTGAATTGCTGTATCAGGGAGTTCAGGGTTCAACCGTTTGAGAGCGTCAAAGAAAACCGGAAGCAGAAAAGTCTCGCGAAAGCTGGTGCGCATCGGCTTGCGCATTTCCGGTGAGATTTCAGCGCCGTGATGCAAGGCATACCCGAGCTCCCCCAGATCCTCCATGAACACCACTTCAAGGTCCGCTTCACTTGCCCAGGCCATCAGATCAGATTCTCCCCGGACTTGAGGCCTTGGTTCAGCTCAGCCAACGGTCCTCTTAGCGCACGCTCCCATTTCTGTATGTGCTCAACATGCCAAGCAACGTATTCAGGCCAGCCTTCGCGGTTATACCCTTCGCACGGGCGCCCAAACTGCAGGCGACTGGCTTTCTTGTTGTCCAGACGCAGCCACTCGATCTCATGGCCGAAAGCAGCTTCGATCTCGTCCTTTTTCTCAATCAACCGATCGAACAACCACTTGTTTTCGGCGGCATCTGCCCGACCGAAGGTGAATTCAACCCTGATCTCGGATTTAGCAAAGATCAGCGCATAGGGGCATGAGCGCAGCCCTGAACCAGCGCTCAGCCAGTGGTCCTTTCCCGGGCTGATGTTCTGATACAGCGTATCACCCGCCTCTTTCAGCGCATCGAGCGTCATCTCCCAGTAGTCGCGCCGCAATTTGTGGCGGCTCTTCTGCTCGCCTTGAGCCCCGCGTGCCTCAGTCTCTTTCTCTGCCATTCCGATCATGAAGTCCGCAGCCTCAGGCGTAGGGATCACGGGCTGTATGTCGACAAATAGCTCATCTCCAAACACATAGGGCACGACCTTAAAGCAGCGCGCGTCGATCCGGTGTTCACGCAACCACAGAACAGTCGCCGTCACCTCTTTGCGGAAATGGGCAGCGATGAACATCAAACGCTGATCGTTGCCGGGGTTCAGCACGACCTCGTCCAGCTCCTCAACCTCCAGAAACTCGCAAATCAGCCCGGCGGCGTTCCCGCCCCCGCAGTAACGCTCCAGATATTGCTGATAGATGTCGATGATCTGTGTCTTGGTCAGACTTGAAACATAGGCCGTATATTTCAACGCCTGCCACGCCACATCTCGGCCGCTGTCATCCAGCTTGTTCTCGATCACGACCAGTTGCCCGTCCTTGTCGAGCGCCAGCAGATCAAGCCGTTCGCGGGTATCCGCGAAGCCGTCGAATTCCTTCTGAATGATCAACAGCTCTTCACCCAAAGCATCCGGCTGATTGGCCAGCCACTCCTGCAAGTGCTCCCGCTCACGCAGGTTGAGGTCGGCAAAGCGCTTTTCTTCAAGCTTCTTAAGGCGGTTTTCAGATCGGTTTACTTGGAACATTAGACTGCAGTGCCTCCGCTTGCAGCGCCTTGGCCAGGGGACTCCATTTCATTGGTCAGGCCATCGACGAGTGTAGCAATTTCTGAAACCCCTCCCGTCAACGCAGCAAGACCGAGCCTGACTGCTTTGCTGCCAACTTCTTTACCTGCTCCTTGCGCAACGCTTTCCAAGAAACAACGCCAAAGGCTCTTGCCGCCGCTCTTTTTGATTTTTGTCTCCACTTTCTTCAGTTCAGAATGGAGCGCTTCCTTTTTCCTTTTATCAAAGAGGCTTGCTATCAGTGATAGGAATTTTGCGCCGGACAGAGTGATGATGGTTCGATCGAACGATGTGTCGACAATCCCAAAATCGGTTTGAACTAAGCTTTTTGCATAGTCACGAAGGAAGCCGTCTTCAATTTGCAACCGGATCGACCCAGCATGTGTGATAGCGTCACCTTCGTTTTCACACTGCTTTAAAATGAGAGCGCGGAGGCGCGCCTTGGCATTATCCTCACTTGCAAGCATTCGGAACGAAAGCTCATCCATCATAGATCGGATTCTGCTTCTTTTTGCTCGCAGGTCTCGCGACATTTCGAATGCCGTCGGAGGTGTGTCCCAGTCCCAGATTTCACGGTGATCCACGAGCAAGCGCAGGACCAATAGATCGATCTCGCGCTTGGTCATAGTTGTGAAACCGTTTTCAAGATATGCTTCCAAAAATTCCTCGGTGAACTTTTCTTTGTTCAAGTCTTCAAAATTACTCATGAAAATTCCTCAATATCTTCGCGGGTCTCGCCCACGCGCAATTCGCCGGACATCAGGCGAGGCAGGAGCGTGTCGCGGAGGGTGGCGAGGGTTTGATTTTCGTAGAGCGTCAAGCAATATCGATCGAACATTGGTTCAATCTCATTCTCAAAAACCTCCATGATCTCAGGTGGAGCAATTCTCACCGAAAATGCATCAAGGTCTTTCCGCGTGATATGACCTAAACCCGTGGTCTGCTTATTTCGCGCAATCTCAGCGAACTCAGGCATGTAAAACTTGAGAATAGTGAATAAAGCCGCTTTGCTCATCTTGCCGTTCGGACGAACCGCAAAAATATGCTGATTGAGCCATGCATCTTTAAGCGCCCAAATGAAGGCATCTATCGAAGTGTCCGGATTGCCCGACCACGAGAATAAGAGATCCCCCCGACCAATCCGGAACTTCTCTCCAAGATCCGTCGCCGTAAATTTTGTATTTCCTGTAACGCCAGCTTTGAGTTCGGCAATCTTGACCACCGGTAGCGCATCAGGCGTTTTTGCGAAGTGCATTTTCTTGTAAGCCGCGCCATTCACCCAATCTGACTGGGCAATAATCGGCTCTTCGGTCCACCCCTCCGGCAGGCCATCCTCGCCGAAGCTGTCGGGGAAGAGGGCCGCGGTGGCGGCGTCCATGTGGGCGGCGGCGCGGCCTGCGGCTTTGGCGTGGACGGGGTCGAAATCGACGAACCAAGACCGATAGAGCGCCCGCGCCATCTCTTCCAACGTCGCCGCCGTCTTGCGGTTCACCTCGATCTTGTCATCCAACGCCCCGAGGATCGCAGCGATCTCGCGTTGCTCCCATTCTTCATGCTCTGGAACCTCTAAACAATGAAGTTGATCTTTAGAGACATTTGGAAAGGTCGAGCCAGTTGCGGCGACCAAAAGGTCATCAAGCTGATATTCAATAACGCCGCGCAACCAAGGTTGATATTGTGCGCCGCCCTTGTGTCTAAGCGCGGCAATGCCTCGTCCAATGGCATAATCCTGATCCGCCCAGTTCATGCGCCCAGTTGTCGAGCCACGAACACAGAAAAGCAGATCATCAGGCTGGGCGTATCGCTTCGGATCGGTCGTCCATTGAGTGGGAAGCGGATGGTGCGACCCAAACTCGGTAGGCCCATTCAATAATGGCAACCCAGCCGGTGAATTTGAGCATGCATCTCCCTTGGGAGATTGGCCCATGACGATTTCTGCAACATCGGATAGTTGGCCCATTATTGCAACGCCCCCAGCCGATCCTCAATCTCCTTTTCCAGCCGTCGCCCCTCGGCAAACTGACCGCGCAATTCCCCCACCAGGCGGGTGAACTTCTCTTCAAATGGTTCGCCGTCATCCTCCACGGCCCCAGCCCCCACATAGCGGCCCGGGGTCAGAACGAAATTGTGCTTGGCGATTTCATCCGTTGTGGCGGATTTGCAGAAGCCCGCAACATCCTCATAGGCGCCTGCGTCCGGCTCCCCCCGCCATGCGTGATAGGCGGTGGCGATCTGGACGATTTCATCCGGCGACAGCTCTTTCTGCTTGCGTGATCCGGGCACCAGCGCGCCCATCTTGCGGGCGTCAATAAACAACACCTCACCGCGACGATCGCGCAGCTTGGCGTCCTTAGCTACCCCGTTAGATTTGTCCTTGGCCAAGATCCACAGGCAGGCCGGAATCTGTGTGCCATAGAACAACTGCCCCGGCAGGGCGACCATCGCATCGACCGCGTCGCCCTCAACCATCGCGCGGCGGATTTCGCCTTCGCCAACCGACATGGACGACATCGACCCATTGGCCAGCACGACGCCGCCAATCCCCGTTGACGACAGGTGCGCGTGGATATGTTGGAGCCATGCAAAGTTGGCATTGCCCACCGGCGGCGCGCCGAACTTCCACCGCGTATCCTCGCGCAGCAGATCACCGGACCAGTCCGAGATGTTAAAAGGCGGATTGGCGAGGACATAGTCGAACCGCTCATCGGGGAAGGCATCCTTGAGCAGTGTTCCTTCGGAGTTCCAGCGGATTTCAGCAAAGATGCCGCGGATCGCAAGGTTCATCCGCGCCAGACCATAGGTGGTGTGGTTGCGTTCCTGCCCGTAGATGGCGATGTCGTTCTTCTGGCCCTTGTGAGCGTCGATGAACTTTTCCGACTGAACAAAGAAGCCACCCGTGCCGCAGCAGGGATCATAAACGCGGCCCCTTGTCGGCTCGATCATCTCGATCAGCGTGTCGACGACGGGTTTCGGGGTGTAGAATTCACCGCCGCGCTTGCCTTCGGAGGATGCGAATTCGCCAATGCAGTATTCATAGATGCGCCCGATCAGGTCGAAATCGGCCTTGCTGCCTTCGAGTTTGAGGTTCGAGAACAGATCCATCAGGCCGGTAAGCATAGCGCGGTCAATGCTTTCCTTGCCGAATACCTTGGGCAGAGCGCCCTTGAGGGTTTCATTGTCCGCCTCGATCGCGCGCATAGCATCGTCAATCATGATGCCGATCTTGGGATCCTTGGATTGCTTGGCGAGGGTGGACCAGCGCGCCTTTTCCGGCACCCAGAAGATGCTCTCGGCCAGGTATTCATCGCGGTCCTCGGCGTCGGAATACTCATCCTCGCTCAGCTTGGTGTGTAGCCTTTCGAAGGACATCGAGACGTAGCGGAGGAACAGGAGGCCAAGTGCAATGTGCTTGTATTCGCCGGCATCCATCGACCCACGCATTTTGTCGGCTGCTGCAAATAGTGTTTTTTCAATGCTCATACTCGTCCCCAAATGTCTTTTTGTTCTTGTCCGATGAATTTCGGAAGCAACCTATCCGCAAATAGTGGCGGGTTTCCGGCATCTTTTCAATGGTCTGGCTGGGCAAAGTGAGAACTTCTGGGGTTTAGCCGACTGGCGGAATAGTAGAAAATACAGGAACTTACCGTCGGCTATGTGCCGGCGCCAAAAAGCTCAGCTTAGTCTACTAAGATCAGGCACTTTGGAGAAATGGCGGCTGTCAGTCTCCAACCGGTTTGTCATCAGAACTTGGGATTAGATGCACAACTCGCATGTCCACCGTCGGGATTGTGCGAAACGTAATATAGGGATCTTCCAGCTGAGCGCCTACGCCTGATGGCAGATATCATCCGACAGGATTCTCACTCTTTGGCTTAGACTGGATCACAAGAATACCTTGTGATCCAGAAACTGACTGTGGATGGCTTTCAAAGCGAGGATTTCAACTGGCCTGCGGCAATGACCATGCCACCTCCTTGCCAATCTTCACCTTGCTCACAAGTCCTTTAGTTTCCAATCCGCTAAGCACATTGCGAAAAGCTGCGAGCTGGGCCTTTTCGTCTGCATTAGAAGTCCATTCAGCCACAGCAATTAGCGGCTTAAGTGCCGTGGTTGGAAGCGGTCTGACGCCGCCAGAATTGAGAGCGCGCAGCACAGAAAGGATCGCAATTTGGTGCGCGTTGAGCGTCGGACTGCAATTCGCCATCCGCGATGAACCGTCAATGAGTTCGGCGACGACAGTCGAACGTTCGTAATTTTCATCATCAAATCCGAGCAAGACTTTCTTCAAGCGGTATGAGAACCGCATCCCGTTCTCCATATTCCGCTGTTTGGTCGTGGTCAGAATGACTTCCTGCGTCTCGTCATCCTTTCGGACCGAGAATTCGCTATCGACATTTGATCGGATCGCTGAGGAACCTCGCCCGCCGCGATCCTCCTCTCGCCCAGTATGGTGCACGAGAAGCACGTGAGCGTCGAGCGCCTCTGCTATTTCCTGGGCACCAGAGACGACAAGCGCCATTTCGTTGGAACTGTTCTCATTCATGTCGCCTATCGCGTGGATCAGGGTATCAACAATGATTAAGCTGACTGGCCCCCCCGCGGCACCAAGATGGGTGCGAAGACCCTGAATGAATGCGGCTATCTGTTCTGGGTCGCCAAGTGCGAAACGGTCCTTAATGACAAGGTAGTCTTCAGCATCGGTTGCGCCTTTCAACGCTGCGTGAATGCGGTCTTTCACCGCGTCGCCTCCCTCACCACAAATATGCACGACGACGCCTTTTCGGGTCGGCATGTCCAGAACGGGCAGACCTTGCACAACTTGTGCGCCAAGTGTCACGGCCAGAGCAGTCTTGCCGACATTGCTTGGCGCAACCATGATGCCGACCTCCTTTCGACGGCAGAAACCCCGAATGACATGATTACTTTTCATGCTTGGGACATGGTCGTTAACACGGTTAAAGACGAACTTTGGGCGGATATTTTCCACTGCTCTCATTTTGGGTCCTTTCAATTCACGCCGGAGAATTGCCCTCGCGGCTAACCGGGACGTGCGATCGAGAAGGACATCAAAGAAGCAGGGTTTGATTGCTTAAGATTTTTCTGGAAAGGAGGGCTATCAAACTATTTTCGGCGATTTATTTCCGTCGTCTCGAGGAAGGACACAGATAAGAAAAAGGCTTCGCAGGCGAGCCTTTTTCTTATCTGTGTCTCTTCCGGACTTTGCTGTGTGTCTGGTTTCAAATCTGAAGCGCTCACCGGCGATCCCAGCTCAAGCAGGATCAAGATTTTTGTGCTTCGCCGGATGAACCCACCTCCTCGCCAGTTAGACGACAGGCTTTTTGGGAGAGGACGGCTCCCCGAGCAATTGACTATCTGCTCCAGAAACACCCAGGATTAACTACTATCTTCTCCTATTCTTGGAGGGCCACTCACATCACTACTCCGGCAAAACGAATTCTGGCCACAAAGTCTGCTCGTTAAGAAAAGAAACTGGAACGGAGAGGTTGCTCCTCCATTTCTCGCGTTCCGACAAGACGATGGCCGCCGCGTCGCTTTCAAACTTCAAGACCCCTGCGTTCAAAGCAGTGTCTTGTAGAGCTACCACAACCGAAGCCCCTCCACGTTTTGGGCGGACGCGGAGGATGTCTGGGCCCAATCTTTCAACGTCAAGATCGGGGCGGTCGACGAGCGTCAAATCTTCAAAATCAGGTCTTTCTTCGCACTCAACCTCATCTGATACAATTGCATCATAAAGGGCGCGGACTTCGTTCTCGTCGCCTTCAGGCGGCCATAAAACACTGTCGGCAAGCGTCCGCTTTCGTTTCATCAAGGATTGCAGAAGACAATCAAAAGACTGGCGTTGAAGGCGAGGATGGATTGCCAAAGGGATGTGAACTGTCACGGGGCGAGATTGACCAATCCGGTGCGTGCGATCATTACACTGCTCTTCGACTGCGGGATTCCACCACCGGGTCAAATGAATGACATGATTTGCGGCTGTCAGTGTGAGCCCCGTGCCGGCAGCGCGCGGGCCCAAGATGAGAATATCGAAACCTTCATCACTATCGATATGCCGTTGAAACCGATCCGTGATCGCCTTTCTACGCGAAACCGGGGTAGCTCCGTTGATAATATCAACACGTGAGAGACCGAACTCGATTTTGAGAAGCTCTGCCAGCCATGTCTGCACATCAAGGTTTTCGACAAAGACCAAAGCGCGTTCGTTCTTGGCCTTGATGGAATGCAGAATATCTACTGCTGCCGAAACACGAGCGGAAGCGTGAACGAAGTTTTCAGGCTCTTCCCCGTCAAGCAGCCCTGGGTGAAGCGAAGTTCTTCGGATATGATGCAGCAACCCGAATAGTGACTGACCAGGTTTTCGCGCTTCATCATATCTGAGTGCCTGCACGTCCGGCATGATCCGAGGATGAAGAACCCTGACCTTGGGTGGTAAATCGGATGCGGCAAACTCTTTCGTGCGACGCAATCCTAAGCTCGGGTAACCTTGGTTAGACATGAAAATTGCTTGGTGCAACTGCTTCATGTTCCCTTGTTTGGGAACATCAAAGGCGATCCTAAAATCATTGAGAGAACCCAAGGCACCAGCGAACAACTGATCCATGACCGCCCAGATGTCGCGCGTAGCGTTTTCAACTGGAGTGCCGGTCAAACCAATGCGAAAATCGGCATTAACAGCCTTTGCCGCATTGGAACGTAAGGTCGCTGGGTTTTTCAAGTTTTGTATTTCGTCAAAAACAGCGACGGCAAAATTGGTTTCGGCAAAGGTAACAGCATAGTTTGCCAACGTCTGGTATGTGGTGATTACCAATCTGGGAGCGGTTCCGTCATTCAAGGATGATAAGTCGAGCTTTGAACTCCCATCCTGAATGTCGCGCCCTCGCGAACCTCGAACTCTCCAGCTTTTTAACCCATTCCCGTATAGCCGAACTGGCTCACCCCAGACCCCTTCATCAAGATGAATTGCAAGTTCATCTTCCCAATTTCTCAGCAAAGACGTAGGTGCAACGATAAGAAACGGAAGAGTTTCGGTTATTCCTTCCTCCATCTGATTACTCAACCAACTTAAGAAAGAAAGGGTCTGCAAAGTCTTTCCCAATCCCTGTTCATCAGCATTGAGCACACCAGGCAGACCGGCAGACCAAGCCTCGCATTGCCAGTGAAACGCTGCAATTTGGTGAGGCCGCAATTCGGCTTTCACTTCGCGAGGGAGGTCGATGGTCCCAACGTCAGGCCGTTGACGCAGCTTTTCTTGAAACTCAAGCTCCCAGAAGTTGTCATGAGTGACAGGAAGAATTGCTGTAACCTCCGGCGCTTTATCCTCACGCGTCTCAGACCGGTTGAGATAGAGCTCCAACCGACGTGAAACCGCTTGAATTACGGTGTCAACAACCGGAATTACCCCAAGTTCAATCAGGACTTCTTTTTCGCAGTCATTTTGAGCAACCAATAGCTGATCCAAAACTGCGTGTAACTTTTCGTCGGGAATAGAGCCCAGCAGTTCTCCTAAAGCTGCATCAATATCCTGTGGAAGCCAATTTGTTCCCGATCCCTCAAGGATCTCTAAATCGGGCTTGGTCCACTGTCGGATCTCAATCACCCGCTCGCTCCACTCTCGTGTCTCCGCCCATGCGTTCTCAAGTGCGGTTTCGACTGCTTCGACTTGATCCTCACTTGGCACCGAGTCGTTTAGTTTACCATCGTCAATCAGAGCCTGTTCGATGGCGTCAGCAACAATGCGGTCCGCATTTTCCAGAAAATTACGCTTCTCTTCGTCAGATCCAGCAGCATGTTTCGCGATCACGTCGACTATAGGAACAACTGAACGATCGAGGATCACAAACCGGTTTTTGCCTACCCTGTATGCGGGTTGCGATCCACGAGCATTTGCTTCGCTTTTGAATGCCTCAAGTTCGCTTCCCGAAAGCGCGGCAGATGATTCCGATGGTTGTTCATTAACATCAAGTCGCGCGCCAACGAACGGCAAAGGGGCGAAGCCAAGTGGATCGTCAGGGACAAGTGCCAGGCCCACTTTGTCGCAGGTCACAATCTCGACCTTTCGCAAATAACCATCAGGGCGAGCCAAACCTTTTTCCTCAACAGCACCAATCGCGGCGCGAAATTCGGAAAGCGCGCGCCAATGCTCTGGCAATGGCCTGCCATTGTCAAACGCACCTGAAAGAACGATCGCATCATAGATCGGTCCCGGCAGCCTCATCAGGCTACTGCCATCGTCGACTATCGCGCCCGTTCGTGTGAGCCGAATTGTGCGCCCGGCGCGATCCCATCGCCAATCCAGAGAAAATCGGTCACTTCCGATATTCCCGTTCATTTCGGCATGAAATTCGACTCCCGACAGGCGCTTTGGTAATCCAAGGACATTTGCGGAAAGATCGTCGAGCCTGGACACCATCCAATGATCGAGCCAGAGCCCCTCGGCATTCAGGCGATGATGTTTGTCTTCGCAGTCAATCGCGCGGATACGTGATAGGGCAATCGCAAGAGTCCTTTCACTGCCCGCGAGTTGCGTAAGATCAATCGCCTCTCTCTTTTGAAACAGGCCAAACAAGCCATCTTTTTTTCCAGAGGCGCGAATGCAAACACCTTCATTCTCTATATCGAATTGGAAATCTGTCATGTTGAGATCCGTCTTTGGATCCAACTCATCCAGTTGCCACCTGAGTCGTGGACACGTGCGTCCGGGTGCTGTTTAGGAAGCATGATGTCATCAAGATCATAGGCGTCGGCGTAAAGTTCGGGCGTCACACGCGTTGGCGTCGGAAACACATGAACTCTAAAATTATGGCTACCCTCGACAATCGTTTTGTCATTTATTTTCATGAGCAAGAGACAGGTATCTCTTCGGGCCTGACGACCAAAACTGAGAAATGAGGGGTCTGAAGTCTGACTGTATAGGTCTTTCGCATAGGGTATCGCCTTTTTCCCTAATGCAACCCAAGCTTCATCAATTTGCCCTTTATCGTAAACCCCCATCCAGAACCGCTTACGCTTGACCCATTGATGACCGTGCTCGGTCCCTTTCTCAGCCTGGGTAACAATCTCAAACATCGCCTCCATACTTTTGCGTGCCAGCCACTTCAGCATCACCCTGCGATGGGGTATGCCGATCTGCGACCAGAAGGCTGGATGTTCGGTTCGAGGGTCACCAAAACGGTTCACCAATTTGTCAACGCAATGCTCACGCAGACTTTCGGGGCAATCGGAGTTCATCCAAGGAGCAAGGATCTTTTCGACAACTTCAGCTTCACGGCTGCCAAACTCTTTCTGCTTTCCCGTAGGTGTCACCCAAGAAACCAGCTTGTCGACAATTCTTTCCGACCTTGGATCAGGGGTTTGACGCAGAAACTCTTGATGAGCGAAGCGCATGAAACCATCATCATGCGGAGAAGGCATACCAATTCTCTTCAGCCATTCAAACGGCGCGTGAGCATCAACCATGCGTTCACCAACACGGAAACTCCCTCGCTCGGCATCCAAAAATTCAGGACACTCGTTAAACAAGTTCTTCCACCTTTCTGGAAGTAGGGCTGCCTTTTGAATGAGCATATTGGACAATGATTTAGTTTTTTCAGAATTCTCGGCCCAACTGACGAGATATCCCCTGGCCACTGCATCCAGCAATGTTCGATTTGTGGTCACGCTCAACTCTTGACTGATGAACTCTTGAAGCCGCTTTGAAATGACCGAATGCCCTCCAATCTCAGCAAATACCGCGACACTTACATCTCCGGCCGAAACACCAGACCAGTCACCTGATTGAAGCGCGGCTTCGACTTTTTTCAAGATGACCGGAACATCTTCGGGTGCACGTTTCTCCACGCCGGGAAAGGCTTGCTCAATTCGGTCAACAGCAACATCTAATGCAACCGCCCTACCAGTCCGGACCTTGAACTCCGGTGAAAGAACAAGCCGATCCGCAAGGCTCATAGGCGTTCACCACTCAAAAGAAGATCGCGTATGCGTGAGAGATCGCTAACGTCGGCTGGTATCGATTCCTCGTCAGCGGGAGAGAACATAATGAATCGGATATCGATCCGCCTGTTGGCGTCCTTGCCGCCGGGTAGCGTTTCGTCTGCGATTGGCCTCCCCTCTCCGTAACCCGCGACCGAGAGGACCGGTTGCGTCTTGAAATTCACAAACTCAAGCAAGTCAGGGCTTGCAGAAATCATCTCTCGATAGATTGCCGAACCACGCTGTGCGCTTAAGTCCATGTTGGAGACGTCCAGCCCATCACTATCTGCGTGACCCTCAATCTGAAGGGCATCAAGGATCGCTATATGCTCATTACACGACTGCTCAATATTGGACCTTTCACCAAAAGAAATGCACCCAATCACGTCTCGCAAAATTTCTGCGATAAGCCGCATTTTTTCTCGTCCTTGACGGGATGGGACGGGTGACCCTGAAGCAAACAGCCCATCTCCTTTGAATTGCAAAGCATCTTGATCCCGAGAAATCCCAACTTCGATACTCGGGTCCGCTGCGACAATCCTATCTCGCAGATCCTGCAGGATCTGGGCTCGCTGTATTGAAACAAGTGTATTGTAACGCTCGATTCTGTTCTCGCCCCCGCTGTTGGCAAGAATTTCATGAAGTCTACTCAGCTCTAATCGTAGCTGAGCGATTTTTTCCACTGCATCATTTGCTTCGGGGATACCGAGTTCCTGTGTAATTGCCTGTAACGTCACTTCCAGTTCTTGAACTCTGCTTTGAAGAATTTGGTTTTCACTCTGAAGTCTTGGAATGAGACTATTTTCTTCGGATCGATAGCTTTGCAACTCTTCAATGAGCTGCGCCACATGTGCGTCGCGCTCATCCAGTAGCTCCTTTGGAACGGTCTCACCGGGTGCAATTTGCGTTGCGAAGAACGCAAGCAAAATCATGACAATGAAAAGGAAACTAACCGTCATGTCAGTCATGGAAACGAAAACGGACTCTTCGTCTTCCTCCTCGCTCCTTTGGCGAACAGCGTGCCTCATTCCGCAGCGGCCTCATGAGCAAGGTCGGGGATGCTTTCCGGCTCAAAGGCTTTCGCATTTTCGATCACAGCCTGGAGGGTGGATAGCGCGTCTGCAAAGCGCTCCTGAACGCCACTCCCGTGCTCTTCCAAACGATCGATAGTTTTTCCAACTTCGAATTGGTATGTTTTGAAGGCGTTTTCCAGTTGCCCGTCGTATGCAGCGGCTCTGCTTTCGAAAGCTTCAATCAGGCTCTTGATTGAGGACATAGCCTCCAACACAATCCGCTTTTCTTCTGATATTGCACTCTTCGCTGCCTGGACCATTTCTGTGGCGCCTTCTGCCACTCGCATATTCGCTGTGTTGCCTTGTTTAACCGTTTCCAAAACAGTCGGAGCCATTACTCCAACCGCATCACTCGCCACGGTCAACCGTTCGGACACAGCTTCAAGTCGTGTTAGCGTTGATTCCAATGCGTTGGTAGAAGACGATAATGCGTCATCAAATTTGTCCGCCGCAGCAGTCAAGTTGTCACCCATAGACATCAAGGATTTCGCGGCCTCTTCCATTCGATCCGATACTGCATCCAATGACTCCCCAATTCCCGAAGTGATATCGGTGCCGAGCTGAGTCACCATCGACCCGACGTTTTCCAGCGAACTTTCAGTGACTTTCTTCAGTGGTTCGCTCAGCGCCACGATCAAGTTGGTGTTCAACTCATGCATATCACTTGTCTGTTTCTGGATTTCCTTGAGTTGACGATCCGCGAGCCCCTCAAGGCTGATGAAATCCATTCCCCTCTCGAGTGAATTTGCCAAGCGTTCCGTTGCCATTTCAACGCTTCTGGACCAATATTTCAGCCAAAGGTTCAATATTATTGAACAAGCGAGGCCAGTTAGGGACATGATAAATTTGGCCGATGCCTGCTCCAAAAGTTTCTTCAGGGCCGTTGTGGTATCATCGGGACTCAACATAGTTTGGGTAGTATTCAGAACCGCAACCAACCCCAAGAATGTAAGCAACAAGCCAACAGACACAAAAATGCCGGGCGCGAAACGCCACCCCTTTAGGGAGTATCCCAAATCATCGGTGTTCAAGAATAGCGACGGCCGGATAGAGTTCCTAAGGCCAGAACTCTCTCGTTCGCTTGGCTCGAGAAGGGTCTCGCGAAACTCAGAAAAGGCTAAAGCCAGCCTTCTTGCCGGCGCACCCTTTTGCTTCGACAAGTCTCCTTCCAATTTACCAACATTGAGGTCCCCTCCATGATCCACGCGACCTATTGAGGACTGCGCATATTTCAAGGCTCTCAACCTGGTCGAGGAGGTAAACCAAATTAGCAGCGCGCACACAAAAAGAGCGAGTATCAGCATCGCGCTGATAAGCCCTGGCCAATGCTCAGCCACAATCGAATTGGCAGCGTTAAGGATCAGATCCCGAACCCAAATCCCTAACATTCGACCGGAAGCGTCCAAATTTTCGAAATCCAACTCTTTTACCTCAATCACTTACACCCAACCAGACTGGGACCTTATTCAAATTTTATCTTCTCAGTTCGCCCTACTCTTCGCAACCAGTGAGTGCGTTAGATTGGCCCGCTTCGCTTTCACACATTTAGGACTGAAAACCGTGGGACGAACTCCTTCGGGTGTCACGATTCTTCGTTCATGCCTTTGTGGTTTCAGCCATGAGACCAATCTCCTCGCCAGACAGCGGGGAGGACATAATGTCGAACAAAGAGGTCGCAGAAGGCGCAGTAGAACTTATTTCGACCAAGGAAGTCGCCACTTTCTTCGGCAGTTCGCAAACATTTGCACGCGAGCTAATGCGGCGTCTCGACATTCCAAAGCGCGGAGGCGGATACTCTCGGGCGCGGCTTCTGGCGGCCATGGGGTTTGCTCATCCGTATCCCCTCGACAATTCCGAGGTATGGAAACCGCTGCTCGATGCGTCAGCTGTAGGTAAAGCAACGGGGCAATCGGCAAAGACCATTGGACGAATGTTTGACGGCACCCATGCAGACAAGTCCTTCACGAACCGGTTTTACCTCGGTCCGCGCAAGCGGCTTGTGTTCTCGTTCGAGGTCAAATCGTGGCAACTGTGCCTACCGCCATTGTTCAAGCGCGATGTATCGAGGATGCATCCTGAGTTTCTGAAATCAGCGACGACTGACATCAAGAACGAGCCGGCCAGAATGCGCACCAACCGAACAGAGCCGGGCTCTGTCGCGGCCCTGTTCCAGCCCCCAAAGAAGGCGGAATAAAACTGAGAAAAAGTTTTCCGGGAACTGTCATCGGGACCCATCTCCCCTTCAGCGGTTGAGACATCTTTCTTTAACGTGATGCGCCAAATCCATGAACGATAATCCGTTCGCAAATGACATTCCGGCGCGGAAATTGGGCTTTAACGGTCAATGACACCGTTAGCGGACAAAATGACAAACTCCACCGGATATTCGGGTCAGGAAAACCCATGGGTTTTTGTCATTATTCGCTTTGGTTTCGGCGATATCGGCCAATTTGTCATTTAGCGGACAAGCAAAGGGCCTCAAATGAGCTTTCAAAAACCAATAACGGCAATGACCCTGCAGGACGTCCAGACATGGGCGTTGAATGCCAATAACAGCGATTACGCACGAGCCGTTGGGCGTTATCCACATCTGACAGACAACCTGGATCTAAGCCAGGTCCCTGCCGATCTGGTGATGATCAAGCAACAACTTCCGCTCGACGGGTTCAATCCGTTCCTCAGCAAATCGGAAAAGGCTTACAAGGCGACGCGGCGAAAAATCATTGCGGCCGTGAAAGGCGCTACGGGCGAAGTCGCAAAAGCGAAGGAACGACGCGCCCGGATGGATGAATGGGCAGAGCTCCTTATCGCTGCGGAGCCGCACGCTGTCACGTCCGGTGCAGACCGCAAACCCGCTCAGCAGATCCTCGTTCCCATCAAGAAGCTTGCGGATATTGCGCGAACGCAGGGGGTGAAACCTTCAAAGGTTGGTCAGGATTGGCTCGACAGCCTGTCGTCGCAGCTTGAGACCAATGAGTGGACAACCCTACAGAGGGCGCTGAAAAGGTTGAACAGATTGCGCCACGACGAAAAGGTGCTGCGCTTCCTGCCACCCGAGCCGTTCCTGGCCGCCAAACCACGCCGGACAGAGAACCTGCACGTAATCCCGCCGCATCTTGCTGAGGAGATTAACGTATGGGTGCACAATGCCACCCTGACCGAGTTCGATCCAGTCGAGCAGGAATATGTCAATCAGGTTTCGAAATCAAATGTAGATTTCAAGCTGGCTGGCATGCGCAAGTTTGTCAGCACTTTGGTGCGCAGCGGTGAGTTCAGCGGAGATCTTCACAAGCGGCTTCAAGACATCATGACCCCCGAACACGCGACCGCAGTCGTTCGCTATTGGGTAAGGCATGAAGGTCAGAAGAGCCACATTTCCGCGCGCACTGCTTATGATTACCTAAGGTCGAACTATGGCGTCATGGCGCACAATTGCGTCGACCCTGAGCCGATGAAATCCCATCTAAAGGCCAACAGGTTCCTTAGAGAAGGCAAAAAGGCCAGCAACGACATGTCGCCGGAATGCCGCAAATTCTGCGAGCGACTTTTAAACTCGCCGCAGCAAATCACGACGTTTCTGTCGATGCATGTTCAACTGCGGAACGAAGCGCAGCGCCTGCTTGAGGAATTATCCAGCGAAGGTCGGGATCCAACCTCCTCCGAAATTGACAGCATCAGGCAACTTGGCACTGTTGCTGCCATTTGCGCCATCGAGACACGTGGCGCGCCGATCCGGATCAAAAGTGCGTTGAAACTGGTATTTCGTGGCCCCGGTTCAACGTTCCATTTGCCATCCGGTAAGACTAAACACGCAACGATCGATCTGGCGCCTGAGCACACCAAGAACAAAGTTGATATCTGGGCCCCCATCGAGCCCAACAATCTGAATGGGCTGGAGGTAATCCTTTGGTATCTCGACAAAATTCGACCGCTTTATGAGAACCACGAAGCAAGCGTTCATCTGTTTCCCGGCTTCCAGATTGGCGATGCGCTGAAATACAGAACGTTTTTGAGCTGGTTCAAGCGCCATACCCGGGCGGCCGGCCTGCCGATGACACCGCACAAATTCCGCCACGGGCTGGCGTCGCTGCTACTGCAACGCAACCCTGGCCGTTGGGATCTGCTGGAACGACTGCTGGATGATAAGGCTGTCACCGTGCGAAAAAACTACGCCTGGGTGAACGAGCGCGCCAAACGCGCGGAAGTGCAGAAGTTCATCTTGGACCTCTCGGGCGTGCCCCAATGAAAACGCCCGACTACCGCACCAAATTTGAAATTCTGCAACAGGGCCGTTGGGATCCCTTGATCGGAGACCCTAATCTGGAACAGGCGACAGTGCATGAACTTCGAGTGCTGGATGATTTCCTCGCCTTTCTCGAAGCGCGTCAGATCGCATCCTTCACTGATATCTCCGCTCAGGAGTTCCATCGCTTCAACCACGGCAGAACCGCAGCAACCATGCTCCGGCTGCTAAAAAGGGCAATAATGACCGTCTTTTCGGGCCATCCGTGCATTCTGGCATTGGAAGAGGCTATTCGATCACTCGAAAAGGGACGCGTCCGATCACGCGGCAAAAGGCACAAGTCCCCATCCAAATCGGTGCCCTTTGATCAACTTCCAAAAGACTGGCAGACTGCCCTGCTGCACATGGAAGAGGGCTTTGATCGCAATGGGCAATTGCCACCAGCATCCGGCATGATGCCGACCCACAAGATGAAAATGCGCCAGCTGCTTTGCTCCGCTCGTGCGGCTGGTTTGCCTGATGTGTTGTCGGCTGAGAGCGTGCGTGCCTATGCCCGTGATTTGCGTGACCGCGATCTCGCGCCAGCAACGCTCCGATCCTCATTCGCTGCCGTGCAGAAGGTCGCGCGTTACATCGCTGCGGATGACGAAACCCTCAGTCTTCTGACCGATCTCACCCGTCTCTACGAAACAGAAGCGCTCAAAGCCAAGAGCAAGAAATTCCAGCACTTGCAAAGGACCGGTTACTCACCTGTTGCCCTGATCAATCAAGCGCATGGCATTCTCGACGAAGTGGACGAATTGCTGAGCCCGCGCAGCAGGCAGGAACGGCGCAATCGTGCGGCGGCGCTGGCATTGTTCTCGATCATGCCGGTGCGTCTTGCCGACACTCGCTTCGTTTTTGGTGAAACTCTGTTCTGGAACAGCGGGCGTTACAGCATCGAGACCAGGCTGTCGAAAAGCCACTATCCATGGGCCACCGAGGTCGATCCAAGGCTCAACATCTTCATTGATACACTGATCCTGCGTGGTGCAGATCCCGTCTGGATCGATCATATGCGTGACGCGTGTTTCGAGAAGAAGCGCGCGCTGTTCGTCACAAGCACCGGTGACCCAGTGGCATATGGCTATGTTTCCGATCTCTGGCGCTCGGCTGTGGGCACGGGCGAACACATCGCCAGAACGATCCTGCATACCTTCCTCGGGATCGAATTGGGTCAGGCAGGCACTGACATGGCAATGGCCGCAACTGGCCAGCGCCACCACGCAACCGCCAAAGCCTATCAAGATGATGCGCTCGGCATGGCGCAGCGCCTAAAAGGGCAAGCCGAACTGACTAAAATCGCCACCCAAACGGAAATGGAGATGTTCGTGTTCCAATAGGTCATGGCCCGTCCGAGTTTGATATTCCGTGCGATCCCTCTGGTGAGACCGCACAGAATACAAACCCGGGCGGGGCAAGAAAACCACAGAGAGATCGCAGCCTCTCAAATAGAACCCCGCGCACACGGAAAGGAAATCAGCCGTCCTTGAAGCCAAGGCACATTGCCGCGGCGCTGCAGAGGAGAACACCATGTTCGACTTCACAAAAGACCCGCTCATGGATTTGCGGGCATTTGCATCGTTTCATTCCGAAGCTTTGCAGAACGCATCTCTTTTACTGGGTGGACAGCCAGCATTGCGGTGCACTCACAGCCTTCTGGATGATATCTTATCAGCCCCGCAGCTGACACACCGTATCACGCGGGCACTGATTGACCTGCACCGGTTGCCTTCTTTGCAAAACGTGCATGATCCGGATCGGATCAAAGCGACGTGTTTTGCCGATATCGACCCCGCTTCGCCCATCATCGCGGACCTGTGTCTTCTGAGCGAAGCTCTGAAGGACCAGCTCGACCGTTTGCGTAACAAACACCCCTTCCAAGACTTCGACCTCCTCCTCGCGGCCTGAAATGGCCGCAGCGCCAGGCACCGGCCGCTTGGCGTCTTGAGAACCCGCATTCCGCCGGTTCGTGACCAAGGAGACTCCGATGCATACTGAAATCGAACGTGAACTTCATAACCTCACTCTGAATACCGTGACTCATGGACGCCGTCTTTCCGAAGAATGGTTTGAGACGGGTTGTGTTCCGAAAGGAAGCACCAAGCATGTCATACACGAGACTCTGAAAAGGCTGGGCCGCCGCGAAGGTTTTGAGAGCGTCACGGACGATTTCATCGCCATTATGGGCAATGAAATCCGCCGAGCCCTCAACGAACATCGCGACGGTATCGGCGATCGTGCCGTCACCGGAAACGTCGACACTGATTGGGAGCAGGACAAGGACGTTATCAAGCTCGTGAACCTCGCATGGCGCTGGAAAGAGTTTGGCGCCGCCAAACGCACGCTCGACGACAAGCTCGCGGCGGTAAGGCAAATGGATGTGATGCTCTCGGGCGTGATATGAGACACGGGGTTGTTGCGGATCGCTGGTTGCTGCATCCTGCAAGCAAGAAATGCACCATGCTCCGTCAGGAAACAGGACCGTTGCTACACGTGTGCTACACGCTAAAATCACCTATGAAAAACCAAGCCTTTTCAGAAGGTTATACTCAGTCGCACAAATCCATCATCGGGGCAACCGATAGTCTCGCGCTCTGGTCTATGTGCATTTGTCTCGTATCTCCAATCGGTTACTCACCAAACTGGCCACTCGAGGATGCGCGCGTATATCACCCGACCTTCCCTAAGCGACGACTCAGCGCGTAGAATCCGGCCACTATAAACAAGCTTTCCCGTGGTGAACACCAAGTCTGGATCGCAGGCTTCCCGCATGTGGTCCGCACGGACAGATTGTCCAATTGAAATGGAAAACTACAACAGACTAACGTTGAATGGTGCCAGCGACCCCGAAGGACCGACGTCAATGCGAGGTTTCAAATGTTAGACACGTTTAGCGCAATTGAACTTGCCCGTATCCAGTTTGCTTTCACGGTCTCCGCCCACATCATCTTTCCCGCCTTCACCATTGGCCTCGCCAGCTATCTGGCGGTCCTGAATGGACTATGGCTAAAAACGCGGGACGAGGTCTATTTGCGGCTATTCGAATACTGGAAAACGATCTTTGCGGTCGTGTTCGGCATGGGCGTGGTTTCGGGCATCGTCATGTCCTACCAGTTCGGTACAAACTGGTCGGTATTCTCGGACAAAGCCGGTCCCATCATCGGTCCGCTCATGGGTTACGAAGTGCTCTCGGCCTTCTTTCTGGAGGCAGGGTTTCTCGGCATCATGCTATTCGGGCGCGAAAAGGTCGGGGATCGGCTGCATATGATAGCGACCGCGATCGTGGCGGTGGGCACGTTGTTCTCGGCCTTCTGGATTCTGAGCGTGAATAGCTGGATGCACACGCCACAAGGGTACAGCATCAATGCGGTCGGCCAGTTCGTGCCAGAGGATTGGTGGGCAATCATCTTCAATCCCTCCTTCCCCTATCGCCTCGTGCATATGGTGCTTGCCGCCTATCTGACGACTGCCTTTGTGGTCGGCGGCGTGGGCGCATGGCACCTTTTGCGCAGCCCCGATAGCCGCGGCGCCGCGATCATGTTTTCGATGGCGATGTGGATGGCGTTGATCGTGACGCCGATCCAGATACTCGCAGGTGACGAACACGGGCTGAATACGCTCGAACATCAGCCCGCCAAAATTGCCGCCATGGAAGGCCATTACGAAAGCTACCCCGACGGGCGCGCGCCACTCATCCTGTTTGGCCTGCCTGATGACGCGTCCCAAACGACCCGTTTCGCCGTGAAGGTGCCCTTGGTCGGCTCGCTGATCCTGACCCATGGCCTCGACAAACCCATTCAGGGGCTGGACGCCTTCCCCGAGGATGAACGCCCGCCCGTGGCGCTAATCTTCTGGACGTTCCGCATTATGGTTGCGGTCGGCTTTGCGATGTTGGGCATCGGCCTCTGGTCTGCGCTCGCGCGCTGGCAGGGACGCCTTTTGCAGGCACGTTGGTTGCACCGCGCGGTTGTTGTGATGGGGCCATCGGGGTTTCTGGCCGTTCTGTGTGGATGGATCACCACCGAGGTCGGCCGCCAACCCTACACGATCTACGGCCTTCTGCGCACCAGCGACAGCGCAGCCCCTTTGCAGGCCGAAGCGGTCAGCGCATCGCTCTTGGCCTTCATCGTGGTCTATTTCTTCGTCTTTGGATCGGGGACGCTTTACGTTTTGCGCCTGATGGCGAAGCGACCAAAAGAGCGCATCGACATAGATGAAATCGGACCGACACGGGCGGCGGGCATTTCGCCGGTTGCCGCCAACCCGAGCGCCCCACATCACACGCGGGAGGAATGAGCCATGATTTTTGATCTCGCACATATCTGGGCCGGTTTGATCGCGTTTGCGGTGCTGGCCTATGTGCTCCTCGACGGGTTTGATCTGGGCATCGGGATCCTGTTTCCGTTTCTCAAGGACCGCGAAGAACGCCACCTCGCCATGAATACCATCGCGCCGGTTTGGGACGGCAATGAAACGTGGCTGGTGCTCGGGGGTGGCGGCCTGTTTGCGGTTTTCCCCCTCGCCTATGCCATCGTCATGCCCGCGCTTTACCCGTTGATGATTGCCATGCTTTTGGGGCTGGTTTTTCGCGGCGTCGCCTTTGAATTTGTGCATCGCTCGGTTCGAAACAAGGGACTTTGGGAGGTTGGCTTTTGGGGCGGGTCGCTTGTGGCAGCCATCGCGCAGGGGATGGCGCTCGGCGCATTGGTGCAGGGCATTGCCGTTGATGGGCGTGCCTACGCGGGGGGCGATTGGGACTGGCTGACGCCGTTTTCGGCCCTGACCGCGCTGGCCCTTGTGGTTGGGTATGCACTTCTCGGGGCAACGTGGCTCATCGTTAAGACCGAAGGGGAAACGCTCGCGCGCGCGATGCGTCTAGCACAGCCCTTGGGTGTCGCGCTGCTCGCCCTGGTCGGGGCTGTCAGCCTCGCCACACCTTTCCTGCGGCCCGAATATCTCGACCGGTGGTTCGGTTGGCCGTCGGGCGCGTGGAGCGCCATCGTCCCGCTTTTGCTCGCCGCCTGTGTGTGGCAACTCTGGAAAGGTCTGCGCGACCGCGACCATCTGCGCCCATTTCTGGCGAGTGTGGCGATTTTCGTCGTGTCCTACGCCGGCCTCGGGGTCAGTTTCTATCCCAACCTCGTGCCACCATCCCTGACGATTGCCGAGGCCGCAGCACCCGATAGCTCGCTTAAATTCCTGCTCGTGGGCGCGGTTGTCCTGATCCCGATGATTCTGGCCTACACCGCCTATTCCTATTGGGTGTTCCGCGGCAAAGTGCGGCCCGGCGATGGGTACCACTGAGATGCGGCGATGGGCGTGGTTTTTCGGGCTCTACATCGCCGCAATCGTGGCGATGGGGACGATTGCGTTGGTGATCCGCGCCGCGATCCTGTGAGTGCGACGCGCGCCTATGCGACTGCGCCACGCACTGCGCCAATGCTGTGATGTTGCGCTGCGTAACGGGCGCGAGCGCAGTTGAAAAAACCTGACACATGGCGCATTGAACACGAACCCTAATGAAAACCGGGAAACTCGCGTTGAATGATGTGACTGGTCTCACCCGAACGGGGCTGTGGCAAAAGTTCAGGCCAATCATGCCCTATCTGCTCACGGCGACGCTCTTTGCGATGGGCGCTTTCGCGCTCTACCACCTGTTGGCACCGGTCAACCTGAACGACGTCATGGTGCAGGTTCGCGGCACGCCATGGCATATCATTGTCCTTGCCCTGCTGGCGACGGGGGCAGGATACGCCACCTTGATCGGATACGATTGGTCGGCCCTCAAATATCTGGGTAAAACCCTACCCTTCCCTGTCATCGTGACGGGTGGATTTCTGGGCTACGCGCTCGGCAATACCATCGGGGCCGGACCGGTAAGTGGTGGCGCGGTACGCTACCGGATCTATTCGTCGCTGGGTCTAAGCGGCTACGACATCGCCGCGATCGCCATATTCGGGTCGGTTGCCTTTGGACTGGGCGCGACGATCATCGGGTTCGCGGCCATCGCTCTGCACCCCTACGCTTTGCAATCGCTCACAACGATCAGCCCGTCGACCCTGCGCTGGATTGCCAGTGTCGCACTTGTTGTCGCCTTGGGGCTGGTTGCCGCAATTGCCCTGCGCAAGAGCGAGTTGCGCATTGCCGGTCACGGGTTCAAAACCCCGTCGCTGGGGTTGATGAGCGGGCAGCTCTTGTTCACTGCGGTGGATATCCTGTTGGCGGCACTGGTGCTCTATCTCCTCCTGCCGCCCAACGAGATGGGCTTTGTCGCGTTTCTGGCGGTCTTTGCCGCCGCGATCCTCGCCGGTGTGGCGAGCCATGTTCCCGGCGGCGTCGGGGTCTTTGAAACCGTCATAATCGCCGCGCTGCCCGCATCTGTGCCTGCGGTAGAGGCGGCGGCGGGGCTGCTGCTTTTCCGGCTGGTCTACTATCTGGTCCCGTTTTCGCTCGCGCTGGTTCTGCTCGCCCTGAGCGAGCTGCGCATGGCCAGCACCAAGGCGCCGACGCCCTTCATCCGCGCGCTGGCACCCGTTTTTGCAGCCGTCAGTTCAACCGTTCCGCTGGCCATGGCCGCGATGATCTTTGTCTCCGGTATCTTCATGTTGCTATCGGCGGTCATTCCGGCCTCCAGCGAGTTTGCCGAAGACATGGAGATGCTCCTTCCGCTGATATTTGTCGAGGGCGGCGCGCTCTTGTCGAGCGCAATCGGCGCGGCCCTGTTGATGGTCGCGCATGGCATGTTGCGGCGCATCGAAGGGGCCTATTGGCTCGCCGCCGGTGCGCTGGTGGCGGGGATCGTCGCCTCCCTTATGCAGGGTCTGGATTTCTCGCGTGTCATCGTTCTGATCCTGATGCTGCTGGTGTTGCTACCCTGTCGGCGCGAGTTTTACCGGAGCGCGCGATTGACCCGTAACCCCCTCTCTTTGCGATGGGTTTTACTGCTCACCTCGATTGTGGGCGCAGGGGCTGCGGTGTTTTTCTTTGCCCATAAAGCGACCCCCTATGACACCGAACTCTGGTGGCAATTCGCCCTCGACCAATCGGCTCCACGGGCCATGCGGGCGGGCCTCATCGGGGCAGTCCTCGTCACCCTCCTAGCGCTGTTGACCGCCCTGCGCCCGCCCCGTGTTGATACAACCCTGCCGACGCCGGACGATATGGCGCGCGCGAGATCCATCATCGCCGCGCGCAGCAACGCCAACGCCAACCTCGCCCTGACAGGGGACAAATCGCTGCTGTTTTCGCAGAGCGGAAAGTCATTTCTGATGTACCGCGTGCAGGCCAGATCGTGGATCGCACTCGGTGATCCTGTCGGAGAACGGTCAGAAGCGGCCCAATTGGCGTGGGAGTTCGTCGATGCAGCCAATGCCGCCAACGCGCGACCGGTTTTCTACGAAGTCGGGACCGAGAACCTGTCGCTCTGGGCCGAGATGGGTCTGGCGATGCACAAAATGGGCGAAGAGGCCGTCATCCCGCTGACCTCGTTCACGATGGAGGGCAGCGATCGAAAGAAACTGCGCACGGCATATAATCGCGCGGGGCGGGATGGTTTGAGTTTCGAGTTGGTCCCTGCCCCCGCAAGCGACGCATTGCTCGATCGCCTGCAGGAAATTTCCACCGAATGGCTGACCCAGAAAAGCAGATCGGAAAAACGGTTCTCCGTGGGTCGTTTTGATCGTGACTATCTGCGCGGCTTTCCGATTGCTGTCGTGCGCCATAATGACCGCATCGTGGCATTTGCGAATGTGTTGACCACCGATCTGAAAACCTCCGCCACCATCGATTTGATGCGCCACGTCACGGACGCGCCTGCGTGTCTGATGGAGTACCTTTTCATGGAACTGATCCTGCATCTGAAGGCGCAGGGGTATAGTGAATTCAGCCTCGGCATGACGCCTCTGGCCGGATTGGAAAACCGTCGCGGCAGCCGTTGGACCATGAAACTCGGCGCTCTCGTCTATCGCCACGGCGGCCATTTCTACAATTTCGATGGGCTGCGTAATTTCAAAGGCAAATTTGACCCCGAATGGCGCCCGCGCTTTTTGATCGCCCCGCCCCGCGCCAATATCGTTCTCATCGCGACCGATGCGGCGACGCTCATCGCGGGGGGCATTCGCAATGCCACGTTAAAGGGCTGAGGGGGCGGGCCCCTGCGCATGATCGGCCAGCGCAGGCGTGGCGCGGCGCAATCTCAGCGCATTGGTCAACACAAAGACCGACGACAGCGCCATCGCACCCGCCGCAAGGACTGGTGACAAAAGGATCCCAAATGCGGGAAAAAGAACCCCCGCCGCAACCGGGATCAGCGCGGCATTATAGCCAAAAGCCCAGCCGAGGTTCTGTTTGATATTGGCCATCGTGCGGCGGGACATATCGACTGCATTCACGACCCCCGCCAGTTGGCCCGAAATCAGGACAACATCGGCGCTCTCGATGGCCACATCGGTGCCGGTCCCGATCGCGACACCGACATCGGCATGTGCCAATGCGGGGGCATCGTTGATACCATCACCGACAAAGGCCACCGGCCCCTGCGCGCGCAAATCATCCAAAGCGGCCACTTTCCCTTTTGGCAGGACTTCAGCCACCACGTGATCTATCCCGGCCTGCTGCGCGATTGCCTCAGCCGTTTCGCGTTTATCGCCCGTGATCATCGCGGTGTTGATACCCAGCGCATGGAGGGCGGCGATGGCTTCGCGGCTACCCTGTTTGATCGGATCCACGACCGCCATTGTGGCTGCAATTTTGCCGTCTATGGCCGCAAAAATCACGCTGCGACCGGTCTGCGCCCAGCCTTGCGCGGTCTCGATCAACAGACCCGCATCCACGTTTTCGCGGGTCATCAATTTCTGCGTTCCCACCAATATTTCGCGGCCCTCGATCGTGGCGCGCAGCCCGTGACCCGTCACACTTTTGAACTCCTGCACGGGCTTGATCGCCAATCCTGCATCGCGCGCGCCGGCAATGATCGCGCAGGCCAAAGGATGCTCGGACCGGGTCTCTGCGCTGGCAACGAGTGCGAGAACATCGTCGCGCTCGAACCCGTCCGCGCAGAGGTAATCGGTGAGCTTCGGCTTACCCTCTGTCACCGTTCCGGTTTTGTCGAAGGCCACCGTGCGCACTGACCCAAGTGTCTGCAATGCCTCGCCTTTGCGGAACAGGACCCCCATCTCCGCGGCCCGCCCCGTGCCGACCATGATCGATGTCGGCGTGGCCAAGCCCATGGCACAGGGACACGCGATGATCAGAACCGACACACCCGCCACGAGGGCGTAGGTTAGTGCCGGATCAGGACCGACAAGCAACCAGATCAACACCGTGAGGAGCGCCACACCCATCACTGCCGGGACAAACCAGTAGGTGATTTTGTCGACCAGAGTCTGGATCGGCAGCTTGGCCCCCTGCGCCTCTTCGACCATGCGAATGATCTGCGACAAGGTCGTATCCGCCCCAACGCGGGTTGCACGGAACGTAAAGCTGCCGGTGGTGTTAATGGTGCCACCGGTGACCGCATCGCCGGCACTTTTCACCACCGCGAGAGGTTCACCGGTGATCATGCTTTCATCAACGCGACTCGTGCCTTCTGTGACCTCTCCGTCCACCGCGATACGTTCGCCAGGGCGGATAACGATGCGGTCGCCCACCTCGAGACTGTCGATGTCGGTTTCCACCATCCGCGCGCCTTTGAGCACGCGGGCGCTGCGTGGCTGCAACCCGACGAGTTTGCTGATCGCAGCACCCGTGCGCCCCTTCGCGCGCGCCTCGAGCCATCGACCAATCAGGATGAGGACGACGATGACCGCCGCCGCTTCGAAATAGACAGCGCGCACATCGGCGGGAATGAGCGTGGGCAGGAATGTCGCGATGACGGAATAGACATAGGCCGCGCCTGTCCCGACCGCCACGAGGCTATTCATATCCGGCGCGCCTTTGAAAAGCGCAGGGATGCCCAGCCGATAGAATTGCCGACCGGGTCCGAGAAGCACGGCCGTGGTCAAAACGAACTGGATGATCCAACTGGTCTGGCGCCCGATGGTCATCTCGATCGCGTGGTGAAACGCGGGGATCAAATGTCCGCCCATTTCCATCACGAAAACGGGCAAGGTCAACGCAGCGGCGATCAGGACGCGGCGCGCCAGTGCGGAGGCCTCGGCCTCTTTTCGCGCGACGTGGTCCTTTGTGTCAGTTTCCTGTGACAGGGTTGCCGGGTAGCCCGCCTTTTTCGCCGCGCTCAGGAGAGCCGCAGGTGTGGTAACCCCGTCGAGATAGGTCACACGCGCGGTTTCGGTGGCCAGGTTCACATTGACCTCGCGCACACCATCGACGGCCAAGAGCGCGCGATCCACCCGTCCCACGCAGGAGGCGCAGGTCATGGATTGCACGTTCATCGTCACCTTCGCGAGGCGCGTCGGGTAGCCGAGCTTGGCGAGAGTGTCGATGGCCGTATCGAGCGCATCCGGCGAGCCGGTTTTAAACCGCGCCGTTTCGGTCGCGAGGTTCACCGTCACATCCGACACCGCATCAAGCGCGCTCAGCCCACGTTCAACCCGCCCGACACAGGAGGCGCAGGTCATGCCCTCTATCGACAGGGTGTGCATATCATTTGAGGGCTCAGGGCGTTCGGATGGATTTTCCATAGGTCATATAGGAGCCCAAGAGGCGGAAAATTCAAGGGATCACCCGATGGAATCTGCGGGCAACCGGGGAATCTGCGCGCAACGGACACTGCACCCGCGCACTGGGTCCCCCGTCATATCCGCGAGGCGGTCTCGTCCACCGGCACAACATCGACGACATGCGATGTCTTGTGACTGCCTTGCGAGCGCAGAGACCCTTTCGCGGGCGCCACATCGGAGTAATCGCGCCCGAACGCCACGGTGATATGGTCAGTTCCGACGTCGATTGCATTGGTCGGGTCGACTTCGAACCAACCGATTTCGGGGCCGCACCAACACCGCACCCATGCGTGCATCGCATCCGCCCCCTCCAAACGCGCCTGCCCCTCTGGCGGCACGGTGCGCAGGAAACCGGACACATAGCCCGCAGGGATACCAATGCCGCGCAGCCCCGCGATCATCACATGGGTGATATCCTGACAGACCCCGCGCCGGTTGCGAAACGCCTCAATCGGCGGCGTGGAGACATCTGTCGCGGTGGGGTCAAAGTCGAAAGTGTCATGCAGCGCGGTGCTCAGCGCGCGTGCGGCCGTCAGCGTCGACATGTTTTCGTTCACGACACTGCGGGCAAATGCGGTGATTTCCTTTTCCATCGGCACGCGCGGCGAGGCGGCGATGAAATGGTGCGGGGAATCCGGTCCGATATCGCGGTAGGCGGCAATATCACGCGGCAGGTCGAAGAACTTTGAACTCAGATCAAGCCCCGCGAAAGGTTCGCTACGCCGCACCCGCCCGCGAAACTGGAAGCTCAACTGCGAGAGGGCCATATCATGGGACAGATCCGTGGTCGGATTGCCAAAAAAGTCCACACCGTCACGACGGCGCGAGGGGAGAGGATCGGCCTCGATAACGCCCTGTATCAGGGATTGATAGGGCAGCGTGCGCGGCAACATGCGCAACAAGGTGCGATGGGAATCTGCGGAGGTCTCATAGGTGTAGCTGATCCGGAGCTTTACATTGTAGAGCACTGACCGACCCCCTACCCGAAGTACTGCTGTGACACGGCGTTCGAAATCTCGATCAACTCCTGATGGATTTCATCGAGGCGCGCGGCAGTCAAATTCGACGGTCGCGCCACAGCCAGGGCCGTGCGCAAGGCGAGGATTTTGCGCGCCGCGTCGCCAAGCGGTCGGTTGACCTGACCGCGTGAAAGGCGTTCTTCGGCCTGTTTGATGCGATCGACCTGAAACAGCAACGAGCGCGGGTTATCACCGTCGAGCGCCAACAGATCGATGACGGTATTGCGGTTGGTCGCCACGGAGTAGCGCCGCCGGTGGGTCATCACGCTATCCCCCACCTCCACGGCGAGGTCATACCCCCCCACGGGACCGGTCTTTTCCCCGAAAACCGACAAAAGCCGCGCCATCTGCCCGGAGCGTTCGATCGCGGCCCCCAAGGTGAGAAAACGCCAGCCATCAAAGCGGAACATGTTCTCATGCACCAAACCGTGGAAACCGGCGATTTTGCGCAGAAGGTCACTCATCGCGCGCGCGGCATCATTGCCGGCGGTGACCTGCGAGGCCATGTCATGCGCGGTCTTTGACAGATCGGTCAGCGCCATCCACCCGTCGGGCGAAAACCGGTCGCGGACCATGCCCGCGCAGCCGCAGGCCGCATCGAATAGCTGCATCAAGGCGACCGGCACCGGTTCGCCGGTGTCGACGCCAAAACTCTCCAGATAGGATTCGAGCGCCTCGGATATCAGGAGTTTGTCGCCGCCATACTCGGACTGGCGCAAGTGATAGGCGCGAAGCAGGCGCACCACCGTTTCCGCCCGCTCTGCATAGCGGCCGAGCCAGAACAGATTGTCGGCGGCGCGCGCAGGCAAGAGTGCGGGCAAGCGTCGCGAAAACGTGCCATCATCAAGATCGCCGGTGAGCGTGTCAGGGGCCACTGGTTTGTCCGATACAATCCACACATCGGCCACCGAGCCCCCCGACTGCATCCCAAGAGCGGTCGGATCGCTGGTGCGCCCGATGCGGGCATAGCCACCGGGCATGATGGTCCACCCATTGGGCGTGCGGGCGGCAAAGACGCGCACGACCATGGGACGCGCGGCCAAGGTGCCGTCAATCATCGCCGGCGTTGTAGAGAGCGTCACCGCCTCCTGCCCGACCAAGGTCGCCCCGTCACGATCAATCCACGCGCGAACGGCCTGATCGGCATTTTCGCGCAGATTGCCCCCGAGGGTTGTCGAGGCATCAATGTCAAACGGCAGGCGTGTCGATTGCGCAGGGCCAATCAGCATCCGTTCGAGATTATCGCGCACATAGGCGCGTTCTTTTGGCTGCCCGCACCACCATGTCGCGATGTTGGGAATGGAGAGCGGTTTGCCCAACAGGTGGCGCGCGATCTGGGGCATGAAGGCCATGAAAGCGCGCGATTCCAGAACGCCGGACCCCAACGCATTGACCATCGTCATCTGGCCCGCACGCAACGCCGCGGCGAGACCGGGCGTGCCGATGGCACTGGCGTCGTCAAATTCGAGGGGATCGGTGCTGCGGGAATCCAGCCGGCGCCACAATACGTCAACGGGCACGGGGCCATGTGTTGTCTGCACGCTCATGCGGTCGCCGTCGGTGCGCAACTCGGCCCCTTCGAGTAGCATAAACCCGAGGTAGCGGGCGATATAGGCGTGTTCGAAATAGGTGTCCGTGTGCAATCCGGGCGTCAGGATCGCGACCCGACCGTCGCGGTTCTCGCGCAAACCGTTGAGTGCGTCGCGAAACCCGCGGAAAAATCCCGCGAGGCGTTCGACATTGGCCGATGGGTGGAAATCACTGAACATCCGCGTCGTGGCCATCCGGTTTTCCAAGGCAAAACCAGCGCCCGACGGGGCCTGTGTGCGATCACCCAACACGAACCACGAGCCATCGGGAGAGCGCCCGATCTCAAAGGCAAGATGGTGCAGGAAATGCCCCGATTTCGGTTTGAGGCCGACCATTTGATGCAGCCACTCGGGGTTTTGAGCCACCAGTTCGGCGGGCAGTTTCCCATCGCGCACCAGATTGGCGGGGCCATAGAGATCGGCCATCACCTGTTCGAGAAGGTCTGCTCGTTCTACCAATCCCGCCGACACACCCGCCCATTCCTCCTGAGAAATCAGCACAGGAATATGGCTTAGCGGCCAACCGCTCTCCGTCGATCCGGTTGCGGTGTGTTGGCGAAAGAACACGCCCGCATCGCCGAGATACTGGTTACCTGCGGCGAACCGTTGGGCCAGAGCCTGAGGCGGCTCCACCGCGAGGCGTCGGATGAATTCGGCCCAAACAGGTCGCAACCTGCCCTCGCCCTGCATCAACTCGTCGGCCACCCCCGCGGGCGGGCGGTAGTTCGCAAGGAACCGCGCAAGGTCTTCGTCCTGCATGGTTGTCTCCCTTTGCCCCATCCTAAACTCCGGGGTTCCTGCGCAGATCGAGGGTCATGGGGAACTCCGGATGGGGCACTTCTTCGGCTGGCCAATAGGTGCCCACGGTGTGACCGGTTTTCTCGAAACGTGCGAGACGGCGCGCGTCCGCTTCGTTGGTGTTGACGGGGAAGGTGTCGTAATTGCGCCCGCCGGGGTGGGCGACGTGATAGGTGCACCCGCCGAGCGCCCTGCCCGTCCAAGTGTCGAAGATATCAAAGGTCAGCGGCGCGTTGACCGGCAAAACCGGATGGAGCGCTTCGGCGGGTTGCCATGCTTTGAACCGCACGCCCGCGACCGCGACCCCGCTTGCGCCGGTTTTGGTCATCGGCATTTTGCGTTGATTACACGTGACGATGTAGCGGTCGGGATCGGCGGTGGTCAGTTGCACCTGCATGCGCTCAACGGAGCTGTCGGTGTAACGCACCGTGCCCCCGATTGCGCCGCGTTCGCCCAGCACATGCCACGGCTCCAACGCCTGACGCAGTTCCAGATGCACGCCCTCATGTTCGATCTCGCCTGCAAAGGGAAAGCGGAACTCCCACTGCGCCTCGTACCAGTCCTTGCGGAACTGGAACCCGTGATCGCCGAGGTCGCGCAGCACTTCGAGGAAATCCTGCCACACGAAATAGGGCAACATGAAACGATCGTGCAAAGTCGTGCCCCACCGCACCGGATTGCCTTTGACCGGATTGTCCCAGAACCGCGCCAAGAGCGCACGGATCAGCACCTGCTGGGCAAGGCTCATCTTGGCGTCCGGCGGCATTTCGAAACCGCGGAATTCTACCAGTCCGAGCCGCCCTGTGGGCCCATCGGGCGAGAACATCTTGTCGATGCATATCTCGGCGCGGTGCGTGTTGCCGGTCACATCAATCAGGATATTGCGCAGCAGCCGGTCGACGAGCCATGGACGTGGCTGTTCGCCTTCACCCGGCGCGGGGATTTGCGACAGTGCGATTTCCAACTCGTAGAGCGTGTCGTTGCGCGCCTCGTCGATGCGCGGCGCCTGAGATGTCGGGCCGATGAACAGGCCCGAAAACAGGTAGGACAACGACGGGTGGCGCTGCCAATGCAGGATCAGAGAGCGCAACAGGTCGGGACGACGCAGGAACGGGGAATCCGCAGGCGTGTCGCCCCCGACCACCACGTGGTTGCCCCCGCCGGTGCCGGTGTGTTTGCCGTCCACCATGAATTTATCCGCACCCAGTCGGGATTTGCGGGCCTCCTCATAGACGGTGTTGGTGATGTCCTTGCAGTCCTGCCAATTGGCGGCCGGATGCACGTTCACCTCGATCACACCGGGATCGGGCGCGACCTTGATCACGTTGAGGCGGGGGTCATGGGGGGGCGAATAGCCTTCGATATGGAGTTTCAGGCCCAATTCATCTGCCGTTTCTTCCGCCGTCGCCAAGAGGTCGAGATAGTCCTCCAGACGTTCGACAGGCGGCATGAACAGGCATAGCTTTCCGTCACGCGGCTCGATTGCGATCGCCGTTCGCACGCTTGCGCCGGAGAGGTCGATGGCCTGTTCGACGACTTCCTGTTGCGCGCCGCCTTCGGCCTCTTTGACGCTCGACACAGGCTGCGCGCGGCGGTCAGACAATTCCGGCTCGCCTGCACCCTGTTCGCGCACAATCTCGTCGATAACCTCGGCCACGCGGCGGCGGCGTTCGTCTTCACCGGCGTGGAAATCAGGCAATTCACCGCGCGGCTCAGCCGGGTCGGCGGGGTAGACATAGGGGTAATCGGCGGCTGGAATATGCGGCAAGGTCCCAAGCGGCAGGCGGAACCCGACAGGGCTATCGCCGGGTACGAGGAAGAGATGCCCGCGGCGCGTTTTCCAGCGCTCCGATTTCCACCCGGAGGTCGATTTGGCCTGCCAGCGTTGGACCGGCAAGACATAGCCCGCCGGTTCGGTGAGCCCTCGGCTAAACACCTTGGCGATGCGCGCACGCGCCTCTGGGTCTTTCAGTTTGGGATCTTCCGGCGTCACATTGACCGGCAAATCGGCCTCTTTGAGAACCCATTCGGCGGGATCCTCATAGGTCGGTTGCGCGTGATCGGGTTCTATGCCGAGGCGCTGCGAAAATGTCGACATGAATTCCCCGGCCTGCGTGATCGTGGCGGGGACATCGGGCTCTTCGCGGGCAATCAGGTCGGGGTTTTTCCAAACCGGTTTTCCGTCTTTTCGCCAGTAGAGCGCAAAGGTCCATCGGGGCAGCGTTTCGCCCGGATACCATTTGCCCTGCCCGTGATGGAGAAAACCGTTCGGCGCGAACCTGTCACGTAGTTTTCGGATCAGCGTGTCGGCCAGACCGCGTTTGGTCGGCCCCACGGCGGCAATGTTCCATTCATCCGCCTCGAAGTCGTCGATCGACACAAAGGTCGGTTCGCCCCCCATTGTCAGGCGCATGTCCTGGCGTTTGATCGCGTCGTCAACTTTGTTGCCCAGATCATCGAGCGCCTGCCAGCTCTCTTCAGAGAAGGGTTTGGTGATCCGCGGATGTTCGGCAGTGCGGGTCACGGTCATATCGAAGTGGAAGGAGGTTTTGAGGTCCGCAGGACCGGTGAAGCCGCCGACAATCGGGGCGGCGTTGCTGTAATGCGGGGTGGAGGCCAGCGGGATATGGCTTTCGCCCGTCAAAAGGCCGGAGGTCGGGTCCAGCCCCACCCAGCCCGCGCCGGGCAAATAGACCTCGCACCACGCGTGCAGATCGGTGAAATCCTTATCCGTGCCCGCCGGACCATCGAGGGAGACCAGATCGGGTTTCAACTGGATCAGGTAGCCGGATGTGAAACGCGCCGCATAGCCGAGATTGCGCAGGATCTGCACGAGCAGCCATGAGGTGTCGCGGCACGATCCCTTGGCAGAGGTCAGCGTTTCCTCGGGCGTCTGCACGCCGGGCTCCATGCGGATGACGTAGCCGATGTCTTGTTGAAGCTGCGCATTGAGCGCGACCAGCATGTCGACGGTGTTCATGGATTGGCGCGAAATCGTCGCCAGATATTGTTGCAGCTTTGGACCCACGGGTTCGGGCGTGCGGTAGATCGACAGGTCGGACAGGATTTCCTGTGGATAATCAAAGGGCCAATCTTTGGCGACATCATCCACAAAAAAGTCGAACGGGTTGTAGACGGTCATATCGGCGACCAGATCGACCTCGATTTTGAACTCGCGAACGGGGTCGGGAAACACAAAACGCGACAGCCAGTTGCCGTATGGATCCTGCTGGTGATTGACGAAATGGCCTGCGGGCGACACCTTGAGCGAATGGGAAATGACACGCGTGCGCGAATGGGGTGCCGGGCGCAAACGGATGATTTGCGGTCCGAGATTGATGGGCTGATCGTACTCGTAGTGCGTGAGGTGATAAATGCCAGCGGTGATCGCCATTTTGATGCCCGTCCTTTTGCTACATTTCCATAAAGACCGACCAGACCAAGGAATGTAAAGCCACCTGCGCACCGCACGGGCCCTGCAGGCCGATTGGAGGTGTTTGGGGCGCATTCCTGCGTAGATTTCCACCACTTCGATTGCACACCTGAGGCGGGCGCAAACGCGCAGTCACGCCTTGCTGCCGTGCTGCAACCGTGGCTTGATAGAGCCAAGGTGCCACGACCGGCGAACCAACCAGAGGACTGCCCGATGAAGACCGCTCTTGCCCCCTACGTCCGCATTCTGGGTCGCGGACCTTCGTTTTCGCGCTCTCTGACGCGTGAGGAAGCCGAGGCGGCAATGGGCATCGTTCTGGCCGGCGACGCCGCGCCCGAGGCCTTGGGCGCGATGTTGATGTTGATGCGGATGAAGGGCGAGACGGCGGATGAAATCGCGGGGTTTGCGACGGCTGCGCGGGCCGCCGCCCCTGTTTCGGGCGCGCTTTCGGGCGAGGTAGCGCTCGATTGGCCGTCCTATGCGGCGGGTCGCACGCGTGGGTTGCCGTGGTTCCTTTTGGCGGCGAAACTGGTGGCATCGGCGGGGCATCCGGTCCTGCTGCATGGGTGGAACAGCCATCAGGGGTCGAACGCCTCTGTGCGCGCAGCCCTTGGTCCGCTCGGCATTCCGGTCGCGCAGGATCGCGATGTGCGCGAGCTGGCAACAGGTATCGCCTATCTGCCGCTCGAAACCCTGTCGATGCCGCTGTTTGATATCCTCGGGCTGCGGGCGGTTTTCAACCTGCGCTCCTGCATCAATACCGTGCTGCGGGTGTTGAACCCTGCGGGGGCCGCCGCCTCGGTTCAGGGCGTTTTTCACCCGCCTTACAGACAGTTACAACAGGACGCCTGCCTCGCCATGGGTCAGAAAAACCTCACCGTTCTAAAAGGCGGCGGGGGTGAGTTCGAGCGCAACCCCTCCAAAGACATCGCCCTGTTCGGGCTGCGCAACGGGGTCGCCTTTGACGAGGTTGCCGCGCCGATGGATGCGGCCCATGTGCGCCTCGCCGATGGCGCTCAGAGTAGTGATCCCGCCGCCCTGCCCGCGCTATGGTCGGGTGAGTTGGAGGATGCTTTTGCGCTCTCTATCGTGCTGGGCACGGCTGATCTGGCGCTGCAAACGCTGGGCGTGACGACGCCTGCAAGCGAACTGTGGCAGGCGCGGGATCGGTCGGCGATTGCGGCCTAGGAGATGATTTCAAAGCGGGTCACGTCGACCATGCCGCGATCGGTGATTTTGAGCGCGGGGATGACGGGGAGCGCGAGGAAAGCGAGCTGCAAAAACGGCTCGTGCAGCACCACGCCGAGCGATTTGGCCGCCGCACGCAGATCGACGAGGGCATCATGGACCTCCTCGAAGGTCCCAAGGCTCATCAACCCCGCAACCGGCAGCGCCAATTCGGCGAGGATGCGCCCGCCCTCGGTGACCACAAAGCCGCCCTCGATTTCGGCCAGCCGGTTCGATGCCATGGACATATCGGCATAATCCACGCCCGCACACACGATGTTGTGATGGTCATGGCACACGGTGGAGGCAATCGCGCCCTTTTTCATGCCGAAACCGCGCACGAAGCCGCTGGCGATATTGCCGTTCTTGCCGTGGCGTTCGATCACCGTGATGCGGGCCAGATCGCGGGCGGGATCGGGGCGTTTGTCCCCGTCGACGATGGCGATGTCTTCGTGGAGGTGCTCGGTGATGATTTTGCCTTCCATGATCCCGATGACATCGGTGTCCTCATGGTTGCCACCGCTGCGGAAGCTTTCAGGGGTCACTTTGGGCGCTTTGACCGAGTGGCGGCCTACGGGGTCGACGGTTCCACGGGTGGCGAAGGCTGTGTCATTCACTTCACGACCGCCTGCGAACACTTTGACAATGCTACATTTTTCCAGATCATCCAGAACCACGATATCGGCCCGTTTGCCCGGCGCGATCATGCCGCGATCTTTGAGACCAAAGGCTTCTGCCGCCGACAAAGACGCGGCGCGATAGACCGCGAGGGGTGAGGATCCGAGCGAAATCAGCGTCCGGATCATGTAGTCGAGATGGCCCTCCTCGGCGATGTCGAGCGGGTTGCGGTCATCGGTGCACAGGCACATGTAGGCGCAGGTCAGATCGGTGAGCAGCGGTTGCAGGGCGTGCAGGTCCTTGGAGACCGAGCCTTCGCGGATCAGGATACGCATGCCTTTGCGCAGTTTTTCGCGGGCTTCCTCGACGGTGGTCGCCTCGTGTTCGGTGCGGATGCCGGCGGAGATATAGGCGTTGAGGTCGCGACCCGACAGCTGCGGGGCGTGGCCATCGATATGGGCATCCTCGAAAAGACGTATCTTTTCCATGGCTTGCGGGTCGGTGTGAATAACACCGGGGTAGTTCATGAACTCGGCGAGGCCAATGCCCGAGGGGTGGCCCATCAACTCGCGCAGGTCGTCCGCGAGCAGTTCGGCACCGGCGGTTTCCATATGGGTCGAGGGCACGCAGGAGGACAGTTGCACGCGCAAATCCATCAGGGTGTGGGCGCTGGCCTCCTGGAAATACCGGATGCCCGGCGCGCCGATGACATTGGCGATTTCATGGGGGTCGCAGATCGCGGTGGTCACCCCGTGGGGCGTGACGCAGCGGTCGAATTCAAAGGGCGTGACCAGTGAGCTTTCGACGTGCAAATGGGTGTCGATGAAACCGGGGACGAGGATTTTTCCGCTGCAATCAACCTCTTTAAGACCCTGATATTCCTCACAAATACCGACAATGCGATCGCCACAGATTGCGACATCGCCGTCGAGCATCTCGCCGGTCATCAAATCGAAAATGCGCCCGCCTTTGAGCACCAGATCGGCGGGTTCATCGCCTTTGGCCTGACGGATACGGGTTTCCAGATCACTCATGACACCTCCTAAACCCGCACGGCGGGTACGCGTTCTACGTCTTCTGGCAGGCCAAGAGCGGCCCGTTCGGCGTCGCGGCGCGCCACCAGCCAAACCACCCGTTCTCCGGCGGCGTAGCGGTCGAGCGCGAGTTTGCGCTGATCGGACAACAGCCACCCTTCGGTGCCAATGTCACGGCCCACCACCACGCGGTCGGCATCGCGCCGCGCGAGTTCGAGGATGGGCATAAATTCCTTTTCAGAACAGATCACTAGATCGCATTCCTGAAGTCTTTGAACCGCGCGTAGCGTCATCAGATCGGCGTCATTTGCGCCCACGGGACAGAGCGCGACGGAGCCGTTTTCGCCATCATCAGGCGCGCTGCCACGGGCGATTGCGGATTTGATCAATTCGGCGGCTTCGCGTTCGGCACCACGGGCGAAAAGGCGACGGGGGGCGTCGGCGTAGACCCAGCGCCAGAAAGCGCGGCGTTTGTCTTTGTGAACAGCCTGTGCGACGGCGGGTCTAAGGCGTCCACCGAGGGCGACGAGATCGCCGAGACGCGGTTCAAGCACTTGTTCTAAATGGGTTTTTATCTGGCGGGCCAGCACAGGTGCCGCGCCTTCGGAGCCGATGGCGACAACGAGAGGGTCGCGGTCGACGAGGCTCGGGGTGTTGGCTTCGCACAACTCGGGTTGGTCGACGACATTGACCAATGTGCGCGCCTCCATGGCCAGCGCATGCAGGCAGGCATCCGCCCCCGGCGATCCGGTGCCGATGAAAGTTAGTTGAGCGTTTTCAAAGCTTTGCGGGGTGATCCGGTCGTTGATCCATGTCGCGCGACCCTCCTCTACAAGGGCGCGCAATTCGGGATCGAGGTCGGGCGCGAGGAAGGTGATGCGGGCATCGGTTTTAAGGAGCAGGCGCGCCTTTTGCGCTGCGGTTTCCCCGCCGCCCGCGATCACGACGTCGCGGTCGCTCATGCGGAGAAACATCGGGAAGAACTTCATGCGCTTGGGCCTTTTGGCTGTTTTGGCAAAAGTGGTCCAGCGGCGCGCGATTGGCAAGGGCGGGCGAAATGTTTTGCGTCTCTTAAAGACTTTGTGGCGCGTGTTTGCAGGGTTTTACATCGCGCGAAATCGCCGTTTTACATGTTTTACATGTTTTACAACTCAGCCGAGGTGGCCCCGAGGGTGACTAAGCGCCGCGATCACGCCGCGCATTTCGGCCAGACCGCGCATCCGCCCGATCAGGGGGTAGCCCGGATGTGTGCCCCGCCCTTCGTCGCTGAGCAATTCGTGGCCATGGTCTGGACGCCACGGGATGGTGGTGTCGGTGCGGGTGGCGTCGCGGGTGCGGCGGGCCTCTTCGGTGAGGAGCACATGCGCGAGGGCGACCATGTCTGTGTCGCCGCTCAGGTGGGCAGCTTCCTGAAACGAGCCGTCGGGTTCTTTGGCGACATTGCGCAGGTGGGCGAAGTGGATGCGTTCGGCGAAACGATGCGCGATGGCGGGCACGTCATTGGCGGGGTTGGCGCCGAGCGAGCCGGAACAGAGCGTCAGGCCGTTTTCGAGCGCCTCCTGTTGGTCAAAGACCCATTGGATGTCGTCGGCATTGGAGACCACGCGCGGCAGGCCGAAGATATCGCGCGGCGGATCGTCGGGGTGGACGCAGAATTTGACGCCGAGCTCCTGAGCGGTGGGGATGACCTCGGAGAGGAAGCGGGCGTAATTGGTGCGCAGGGCGTCGCGGTCGATGTCGGCGTAGCCATTGAGCGCCTCGCGCAGGGCGGGCACGTCATAGCGGTCGTAGGCGCCGGGAAGGCCGGCCATGATCGCGTCGATGAGGGCGGATTTGTCGTCCGGCGTGGCGGCGTCGACCCAGTCCTTTGCGCGCGCGATGATGTCGTTGGTGTAGTCTTCGCTCGCCCCCTCGCGTTCGAGCATGAAAACATCGAGCGCAGCGCATTGCGCGGCGTCAAAGCGCAGCGCGGTGCCGCCCTGTTTGAGCGGGTGGTAGATCGCGGTGCGCGTCCAGTCGATCAGCGGCATGAAGTTGTAGCAGATCGTGGTCACGCCCTCGGCGGCGAGGTTGGCGATGGATTGGCGGTAGGATGCGAAAAGCGGGCCGAGATCCCCGTCCCCGCGTTTGATGCGTTCGTGGATCGGCAGGCTTTCGACCACCACCCATTCCTGCCCGTAGCCGGCATCCGCGATCAGGCGTTTGCGCGCAGAGATGGCCGCGCGGCTCCAGACCTCCCCATAGGGGATTTCGTGCAGGGCGGTGACAATGCCGAGCGCGCCGGTTTGCGCGATTTCGGGCAGGGTTATTTTGTCGAGCGGGCCATACCAGCGCCAGCTTTCACGCATATTGGGCCTCCACCATCGCGATTGCGCCTTTGGCGATCAGGCCTTCGTAGGCGGCGATCAGATCGGATGTGAATTTCGCGTTATCGCGCAGTGCGGGGGAGAAAACCTCCGCCACAGTGAGAAGCGCGCGCACTTTGTCGGCGGGGGTGTCTGCGGCGTCGGAAAGCGTCTTGAGGCGCTCGGCCATCGGGTCGCGCACGTCGATGGGGTTGCCGTCCAGATCGGTGCCGCTGACGTAGCGCATCCATGCGGCCACGGCGAGCGTGAGGCCGGGTAGTTTGCGTCCCTGTGCAAAGCCCTCTTCGAGTTGGAAGAGGATGCGTTGGGGCAGTTTCTGGCTGCCGTCCATGGCGATTTGCCATGTCAGGTGGCGGATGACGGGGTTTTCGTAGCGGGTGAAGAGCGCATTGACATAGGCGCGCAGATCGACGCCCGGCGGGGGTGTCAGGCCGGGGATGATTTCGTAGCGCCAGAGCGATTTGACGAAGGTCGCATAGGCGGGATGGGCGACGGTTTCGGCGATGGTTTTGAGGCCGCCGAGGTAGCCCAGATAGGCCAGCGAGGAGTGGGTGCCGTTGAGGCAGCGCAGTTTCATGTCCTCGTAGGGGGTGACGCGGGCGACCATTTCGACGCCCACGGTGTCGAGCGGCGGGCGCGTGCCGGGGGCAAAGTCGTCTTCGACCACCCATTGGCGGAAGGGTTCCATCATCACCGGCGAGGCATCGTAGTGGCCGGTGAGTTTTCCAACGGTTTCAATGTCTTCGGGTTTGGTGGCGGGCACGATGCGGTCGACCATGGAGGCGGGGAAATGGGTGTTTTCGCTAATCCATGTCGCCAGATCAGAGTCGATGAGCGTGGCGAGTTCCAGCGTCACACCGCGCAGCACATGGCCGTTGTCGGGCAGGTTATCGCAGGTCAGCACGGTAAAGGGCGGCGTGCCTGCCGCGCGGCGGATGGCCAGCGCGCGGGTGATGAAGCCGAGCGCGCTCGCGGGGGCGTCGGGATTTGCGAGGTCGGCCACGATATCGGGGTGGTCGCGGTTGAGTTTGCCGGTCGCGGGGTTATGGCAGTAGCCCTTTTCGGTGACCGTGAGGGTGACGAGTTTCACCTGCGGGTCGGCCATGGTGGCGAGCACGGCGGCGGGATTTTCGGGGGCGACGAGCACATCGCGGATGATTTCCACGTGGTGCACTTTGGGCCCGTCTGGGGCCAGTTCGAGGGCGGTATAGACGCAGTCCTGCGGTTTGAGGCGTTCGGCCTGTGTGGGGGATTTGAGCGAGACACCGGTGATGCCCCAGTCCCCGCCGCCCTTTGCCATGACTTCGGCGAGGTAGATGGCGCCGTGGGCGCGATAGAAGGCCCCAAGGCCGAGGTGGACCACGCCAAGCGCCGGTTTGGGGGCGCTCGAGCGGGTCAGGCGGGGCAGGTTTTCAGGACTCATCAGGTGTCTTTCAGGTAAGGAGAATTCAGCGCGCGAGCCAGCCGCCGTCGACGTTCAACACGGCGCCGGTGACGTATTTGGCGGCATTCGAGCACAGGTAGGCAGCGGTGCCCGCGATGTCTTCGGGGTCGCCCCAGCGGCCTGCGGGGATGCGATCAAGGATGGATTTGTTGCGGGCGGGATCGGCGCGCAGGGCCTCTGTGTTATTGGTCGAGATATAGCCCGGTGCGATGGCGTTCACGGTGATATTGTGGGGCGCCCATTCGTTGGCGAGGATTTTGGTGATGCCTGCGACGGCGTGTTTGGAGGCCGTGTAGGCGGGCACGCGGATGCCGCCCTGAAACGACAGGAGCGAGGCGATATTGACGATCGCGCCGGGTTTTCCGTCCGCGATCAGGGCGCGCCCGAAGGCCTGACAGGTGAAGAACAGCGCCTTCTGGTTGACGTCGATGACGGCGTCCCAATCGGCCTCTGTGTAATCCGTGCTATCGGCGCGCCGGATGATGCCGGCGTTATTGACGAGGATGTCGTAGCCTGCGCCCTCGAAGATGTCGCGGGCGGCCATCGGGTCGGCGAAATCGAGGAGCACAGAGCGGGCTGTGCCGCCCAGATCGGTGATGATCGCCACGGTTTCATCGCAGTCGCGACGCCCCGCGCAGGTGACGTCCGCGCCCTGCCCTGCGAGCGTGACGGCGATGGCCTGACCGATGCCTGTATTGGCACCGGTCACGAGGGCTTTGCGCCCTTTGAGCGAGAAGAGGTCGGACATCAGCGCAGCTCCGCAGGTTGCACGAAGTCCATGTCGGTATAGTCGACGTTGTCGCCTGCCATGGCCCAGATGAAGGTATATTCGCCGATGCCTGCGCCCGCGTGGATCGACCATGTGGGGGAGATCACCGCCTCTTCGTTGGCCACGAAGAGATGGCGGGTTTCGGTGGGTTCGCCCATCAGGTGCAGCACGCGCGATTCCGGTGCCATGCCCCAGTAGAGGTAGGCCTCCATACGGCGGTCGTGGACGTGGGCGGGCATTGTGTTCCACACCGAGCCTTCTTCGAGGGAGGTATAGCCCATCACCAGTTGGCAGCTTTCCATGACCAGCGGGTGGACGAACATCTTGATGGTGCGTTTGTTGGAGGTCGCGGTCTCGCCCATCTTGACCTCTTTGCAGTCGGCCACGGTGATGAGGCGCGAGGGGTATGTGTGATGGGCGGGGCAGGATGTGATGTAGAAGCGTCCCTGCCCTTTGAAGGTCACAGCGCCGCTACCCATGCCGAGATAGAGCACGTCGCCTTTGTTCATCTCGTAGGTTTCGCCTGCGGCCTCGACGGTGCCGGTGTCGCCGATGTTGACGATGCCCATTTCGCGCCGTTCAAGGAAGGTTTCGGTGCGGGTTTCGTCGACTTTGCCCAAGGTCAGCGATCCGCCATTGGGCACAGCGCCGCCGACAGTGAAGCGGTCGTAATGGGTGTAGGTGAGGCGGATTTCGCCCTCTGCGAACATGCCCCCTGCGAGGAAATGTTTGCGCAGCTCGGCGGTATCCATGCCCTTGGCGTGGTCTTCGTGGACGGCGTGGCGGGTTTCAACGGTGAGGGTCATGGTAAGGTTCCTTTAGAGAAAATCGTCACGGCGGGGCGTGAAGGTATCGACGAGGCGTCCCGCTTCGAGGCAGGTGCAGCCGTGGACGGCGTTAGAGGGAATGACAAAGCTGTCGCCGGCGGCAACTTCGAAGGTTTCATCCGCAATGGTAAAACGGAAACGCCCGCTTTGAACATAGGTGGATTGCACATGGGGGTGATTGTGGAGCGCGCCCTGCCCGCCTTTGGCAAACGAGAAGGCGACGACCATCAATTCGGGGCATTCGGCGAGCACCTGTCGGGTGGTTTTTTCGTCCACTTTGACAGCGGGAAAGGATGTGACGTGGGGCATGGGAACTCCTATCGGAAGGCCGCGGGCAGCCAAAGCGACAGCGCGGGGATGTAGGTGACGAGCATCAGGGTGAAGACGGCGGCGAAGTAGAACGGCCAGATCGTGCGGATCGCGGTCCAGACCGGAATTTTGCCGACCGCGCAGCCCACAAACAGGACCGCGCCGACGGGCGGTGTGCACAGCCCGATGCCGAGGTTGAGGACCATGATGATGCCGAATTGCACAGGATCGATGCCAAAGGCGATGGCGACGGGCAGGAAGATCGGCGTGGTGATGACGATGAGCGGCGACATGTCCATGAAGGTGCCGAGGAATAGCAGGATCACGTTGATCATCAGCAGGATCACGATCGGGTTGTCGGAGATGGTTTGCATGAACGCGACGAGTTGGGCGGGCACGCGCAGGTAGGCGAGCAGCCAGCCGAACGCACCCGCGCAGCCGATCACGAGCAGCACCATGGCGGTGGTGCGCACCGCGCCTTTGACGGCGAGGACGAATTCGGAAAACGACAGAGAGCGGTAGACAAAAAAGGTGATCAAGAGCGCATAGACCACCGCGATGCAGGAGCTTTCGGAGGCGGTGAAGACGCCCGAGCGCACGCCGCCGAAGATGATTGCCACGAGGATCAGACCCGGTGTGGCGGCGATGAGCATGGCGATGATGGCGCGACCGCCCGGAAAGGCTTCGAGTGGGTAGCCGCGCCGTTTTGCGACGATCCATGCGGCGACCATGAGCGAGAGGGCGAGCACGATGCCGGGGATGATGCCGGCGGTAAAGAGATCGGCGATGGAGATTTTGCCCCCCGCCGAGATCGAGTAGATGATGAGGTTATGGCTGGGTGGCAGCATCAGCGCGATGATCGAGGAGACCACGGTGATGTTGACGGCGTAATCGGCGTCATAGCCGCGTTCCTTCATCTGCGGCACCATGAGGCCACCGATGGCGGAGGCGTCGGCGGCAGCAGAACCGGAGATGCCGCCGAAGAGCACCGAGGCCATGATATTGACCTGACCGAGGCCGCCACGGAAGTGGCCGACCAATGCGCCTGCGAGTGCGACGAGGCGGCGGGCGATATCGCCGCGCACCATGAGTTCACCGGCGAAGATGAAGAACGGGATCGCCATGAGCGCAAAGATCGACACGCCGGAGTTGAGGCGTTGGAAGACCACCACGGGGGGCAGTCCGATATAGGCGATGGTGGCAAATGAGGACACGCCGAGGCAGAAGGCCACGGGCGTTCCGATCAGCAGCAGGAAGGAAAACGTGCCAAAGAGCACGGCGAGTTCGTGGCCGGGGCCAATGAGGGCTGCGATATCGAGCATCAGAGATCTTCCTCGGGGAGTTCGGTTTCACCAAAGCGCGCGGTGACGAGGCCACAGGCGCGCCGCGCGAGGCGTTCGAGCGAGAAGATCACCATCAGAAAGCCGCCGAAGATCAGCGACAGAAAGGCGATCCCGCCGGAAAACCCGAGGTTGGGGATTGTGGAGGGCCATGTTTTTTCGGCCAGAAGGTAGCCGTAGTACATCATGCCGATCCCGAAGGCGACGACGGTGATGTCGGAGACCGAGTAGAGGATCTTTTTCACCCGATCGGGCAGGATGTAGAGCAGCACGTCAAAGGAGAGGTGGTAGCCTTCGCGGATGCCCACGGCGGCGCCCAGAAAGATGAACCAGCCCATGATGATAACGGCGGAGCTTTCGGTCCAAGTCGGGGTATCGTTGAGCACGAAGCGGCCCCAGACCTGCCATGCGATGAAGGCGGTCATAAGCACGAGCCCTGTGCCCGACACCCAGAGCGCGATGCGCGCCACGATGGCCAGCACGCGGGCGACTTTTTTCATAAACTGCTGCATTCCCTGCCCTTATCCCCGTTTTTGCGTAACATGGCCCGCCCCCGAAGTGCGGGAAACGGGCCATGCGCCGGGAGTTTATTCGGTCGCCTGAATGCGGGTGACCAGATCTTTGAGTTTGTCGGTGGTCACGTATTTTTGGTAGACCGGAACCATGGCTTCGATGAAGGGCGTTTTGTCGATATCGGTGATGATTTCGACGCCTGCAGCGCGCACTTTTTCTTCCGATGCGGCTTCGCGGGCGGCCCACATGTCACGCATGACGGGAACGGATGCCTTGGCGGCGGCTTTCACAGCGGCCTGGTCGTCGGCGGAGAGTTTGTCCCATGTGAGTTTGGACATCACGAGCACTTCGGGCACGATCAGGTGTTGATCGAGGGTGTAGTAGCCTGCGACCTCGTAGTGGCCCGAGGATTCAAAGGATGGCCAGTTGTTTTCGGCGCCATCGATCGCGCCGGTCTGGATCGAGGAATAGACTTCGCCGTAGGGCATCGGGGTGGCGTTTGCGCCGAGCGCGTCGACCATATCCACGAAGAGGTCGGATTGCATCACGCGGAACTTCAGGCCGGCCAGATCGTCCATCGAATTGATCGGTTTCTGGCTGTTGTAGAAGGAGCGCGAGCCGCCGTCATAGAAGGCCAGACCGATGAGGTCGTGGGCTTCGAAAGCGGCGAGGATTTCTTCGCCAACGGGGCCGTCCATGACGTTATGCATGTGCTCTGTGGAGCGGAAGATATAGGGCAGCGACGGGATTTTCGTCTCTTCGATGATGTTGTTGAATGGCCCGAGCGAGACGCGGTTGAGGTCGATCACGCCGAACTGGGTCTGTTCGATGGTGTCTTTTTCCTCACCGAGCTGGGCGGAGTGGAACACTTCCACGCAGAGTTTGTCGCCGGTGGCGGCGCTGAGTTGTTCGCCCATGTATTTGACGGCTTCCACGGTGGGGTAGCCATCGGGGTGGGTGTCCGACGAGCGCAGGGTCATTTCGCAGGCGCTGGCCGCGAGGGTGCCGGATGCGAGGACCGCGAGGGTCGCGGTGAACATTTTGAAGTTAGTCATTTGAAGTCTCCTCCCTGAGACATCTGATTTAGCCTGATCAGAGCTTGTAGGCCTTTTTGACCAGGTCGTAGGCGAGGTCGCGGGCGACCTCGTGGGCCTCGTCCATCCCCAGACGCCCTGTGGCGACGAGGTTGGCGAGGAACGCGGCATCCACGCGGCGGGCCACATCGTGGCGCGCGGGGATCGAACAGAAGGCGCGGGTGTCATCGTTGAAGCCGACGGTGTTGTAGAAGCCGGCGGTTTCGGTGGTGTTTTCGCGGAACCGTTTCATGCCCTCGGGGCTGTCGTAGAACCACCAGGGGGGGCCGAGTTTGAGGGCCGGATAGACGCCCGCGAGGGGGGCGAGTTCGCGGCTCTGCGTGGTTTCGTCGAGCATGAAGAGGATGACGGTGAGGTTTGGTTCCATGCCGACCGCGTCGAGCAAGGGTTTGAGATTGTTTGTGAAATCGGTGCGTGCGGGGACATCAAAACCCTTATCGCGGCCGAATTTGGCGAGCATGGCGGCGGAGTGGTTGCGATGGGCGCCGGCGTGGATTTGCAGCACGAGGCCGTCATCAAGCGACATCTTCGCCATCTCGGTGAGCATCTGGCCGCGGAAGGCGTCGCGCTCGTCTGCGGTGGCGCGTCCCGAGAGCACGGTTTGGAACAGTTCGGCGGCCTGCGCGGGGTCGAGGTTTTCGGTGCGCGCGGTCGGGTGGCCGTGGTCGGAGGATGTGACGCGGCCGACCTCTTTGAAATAGGCGCGACGGGCGCGGTGGGCATTGAGGTAGCCCGTGTAGGAGGCGGTGTCTTCGCCGGTCAGTTCGCCGAGTTTGAGGATGTTGTCGGTGAAGCCCTCGAAATCGGGATCGACGATAGTGTCGGGGCGATAGGCGGAGATGACGCGCCCGCCCCACCCGCTTTCGGCGATCATGCGGTGGTATTTGAGGTCGTCGAGCGCGGGTTCGGTGGTGGAGATCGCTTCGATGTTGAAGCGTTCGAACAGCGCGCGCGGTTTGAAGTCGTCGCGTTTCAGGCAGGCGTCGATATGGTCGTAGATCTCGTCTGCGGTATCCGCCGTGAGAGGCGTGTCGAGGCCGAAGACCTCCTGAAAGGCGTGTTTGAGCCACATGTCAGAGGGCGTGCCGCGCAGGAGGTAGAAATTCTCTGCGAAAATGCGCCAGATTTTGCGCGGGTCCTGTTCGACCTCTGTGCCATCGGCGCGCGGCACCCCGAGCGTGTCGAGATCGATGCCCTGCGAGCAGAACATGCGAAACACGTAGTGGTCGGGTTGCACGAACAGGCGCGCGGGATCGGGGAAGTTTTCGTTGAGCGCGAACCATGACGGGTCGGTGTGGCCGTGGGGCGAAATGATCGGGAGGTCGCGGATCCCCTCGTAGAGGTCGCGCGCCATCGCACGCACCGATTTTTCGACAGGAAACAACCGGTCGTCATCCAAAAGCGCCATGCGCATCTCCCCCTCATGCGAACCAGAAACCCGCGCGCTGCGCCGTTGATCGGGGCTTGTCGCGGGGGTTGGTTTTAACCTAGTAAACTAATATGCTAGTTGAAAAGGTGAGTCAACGCGGGTTTGCCCCTGATTGCGCTCGCATAGCGAAGAAGGCATAAAGCCATATAAATGAATGTGTAGAGCGCCCTTTTGGGGGTGAAATCTGCGCTAATGTACGACACGCACAGGGTGGCCCTCGGTCGCAGGGACGCAGGAAAAGGACGCGGGAGATGCAAAAAGAGGCCAAGCTGTCCAGTCTCGGCGCGCTCGATCAGGCGCGTGTGCCCTCTGTGACCGATATGGTTTATGACGAATTGTACCGCCGGATTGTCGATCTCGATCTGGTGCCGGGCACGAAGTTGTCGGAGGCCGAGGTGGCCAGCCGTCTGGAGGTTTCGCGCCAGCCCGTGCGCGATGCGTTCTATCGCCTGTCCCAGCAGGGGTTTTTGTCGATCCGCCCGCAGCGCGCCACCACGGTGACGCCGATTTCGCCCGATGCGGTGTTGCAGGCGCGCTTTATCCGCATGGCTCTGGAGGTGGAGATCATCCGCGAGGCGGTGCGGTTGATGACGCCTGCGGCGATGGCGCGTCTCGAGGCGATTGTGGCCGCCCAGAAACCCGCCGTCGAGAGCGGGGATCGCGAGCGGTTTCACGAGCGCGACGATGCGCTGCATATGGAGCTGTGCGAGATTGCCGGTCAGCCGCAGGTGTGGCAGCTCATCAAGGATAACAAGGCGCATATGGATCGGGTGCGGTATCTGTCGCTCGAGGATGGGGCGCGGTTGGCCTATGACGAACATCTGTCGATCCTTGAGGCGGTGAAGGCGCGCGACCCTGATCTGGCGGTCAGCAAGATGCGCGATCACCTGATGCGGATCGGGGACGTGATCCCTGATATCCGCGCCAAACATGCAGAATATTTCGAGCAGGATCTCCAGAATTGAAACATAAAAAGCTTCTCGCGATTGGCGAATGCATGGTCGAAATGGCGCCGGACGGGGCGGGCAAATACGACATGAATTTCGCCGGTGATACGTTGAATACCGCGTGGTATGCGCGCCGGTTGCTGGACGGGGTCGAGGGCGCCGAGGTGGGGTATTTCACCTGCGTCGGTCAGGATGCGATTTCGGAGTCCATGGTGGGTTTTTTGCAGGGCAGCGGCATCGGGACGGCGCATGTGCGCGCCCTGTCTGAGCGCACCGTTGGCCTCTACATGATCCAGTTGCGCGACGGCGAGCGCAGCTTTGCCTATTGGCGTGAAACCTCTGCGGCCAAGATGTTGGCGGCTGATCCCGACCGTATGGCGGCGGGGTTCGGGGGCGATCAGGTGTTGTTGTTTTCGGGGATCACGCTGGCGATCCTGTCGCCCGATCACCGCGCCAATCTGATCGCGGCGCTTGCGGATGCGCGTGCGCGCGGTGCGGAGGTGGTGTTTGACACCAATATCCGTCCGCGCCTGTGGGAAAGCGCGGCGGCGACCAAGGAATGGTTGTCGCGCGCCGCCGGTGTGGCCGATGTGATGCTGCCCTCCTTTGACGAGGAGGAGGCGATGTTTGGCGATGCCAAGCCGCAGGATACCGCGCTGCGCTACCGTGATCTCGGCGCGCATTCGGTGATCGTGAAGAACGGCGCGCAGGACCTCTATGCGTGGAGCGCGGGGGATGGCGGCATGACGGTACATCCCGACCCTGTTCAGGCCGTGGATTCAACCGCCGCGGGCGATAGTTTCAACGCCGGATATCTCGCCGCGCGGATGCAGGGCGCCTCGATGAGCGATGCGCTGCGCGCGGGCATGGCGCTGTCGGCGCAGGTGGTTCAGCATCGCGGGGCCTTGGTGGCGCTGTAGCTTTTCCTATCGCGCGGCGGCGGCGGCGCGTTGGATATCGCGCGGCTCCATCACCTGTGGCGACCACCCTGCCCGCGTGACGTGCAGCATGGCGGTGCCGACCTCTGTGGAGGTCAGGACATAGCCGCGCGCGACGGGGCGCAGCAGGCGCAAAAGCCATCCGATGACGCTATAGACGCGGCGGTAGATTTTGGTCTTTGACTGCTCGCCGTTGAGCGACAGGATCGCGCCGGGGCGAAACAGGTAGACGCCTTTGAAGGGCAGCGCGCGCAGGGCGTTTTCGGTGCGCCCTTTGACGCGGGCCCACATGGTTTTGCCCTGCTCGGAGCTATCGGTGCCAATCCCCGAGACATAGACGAAGGTCATCGCGGGGTTGAGGGTGGCGAGTTTGGTGGCGATGTCGAGGGTGAGGTCGTAGGTGAGTTTGGTATAGGCGGCCTCTGACATTTGACCCGAGAGCGCGCCGAGGCAGAAATAGCAGGCATCGAAACCGTCGAGCATCTGCGCGTCGAGCGCGAAGAGATCGGGCGTGGTGATGTCGTGCAGTTTGGCGTGGGTCTGGCCCAGAGGCGTGCGGCCAATGGTGGTGACCGATGTGACGTCATCGGCCAGCAGGCATTCGCGCAGCACGCCAAGGCCGACCATGCCTGTCGCACCGAAGATGAGGATTTTCACGGGGACTGGACCTATATTGGGGCGGTTGATTGCGCGTCAGTATAGGGCGGGCACGCGGGGGGTGCGAGGGGGAATGCGGGCATGAAAAAGGGCGGGATGGACCCGCCCTTTTGTCGTTTTGGAACAGGGAGTTAGAGGTAGCTGTTCACGAGGTTTTCGAGGCGTTCCTGGCGGCCCGAACGGGGCTCTGGGTTGATGTTGTCGGCCAGCACGCGTTCCTGGATCGAGGTGAGATCACCGGACTCCAGCATGGCTTTGTTCACCGGTTTGTCCCAGTCGGCGTAGCGCGCGTCACGGGCGGCTTCGAGTTTGCCGTCCTCGAGCATGGCGGCGGCGGCTTTGAGGCCGCGCGCACAGCAATCCATGCCGCCCACGTGGGCGAGGATCAGGTCCTCTGCGTCGAGCGATTGACGGCGCACGCGGGCGTCGAAGTTGGTGCCGCCGGTGGTGAAACCGCCCGCCTTGAGCACTTCGTAATAGGCCAGCGCCATTTCGGGGACGTTGTTGGGGAATTGGTCGGTGTCCCAGCCCGATTGGTAGTCGTTGCGGTTCATGTCGATGGAGCCGAGCAAGCCGAGCGATCCGGCCAGTGCCAACTCGTGTTCGAACGAGTGGCCTGCGAGGATGGCGTGGCCCTGTTCGATGTTCATTTTGACTTCGTTTTCAAGGCCGTAGCGTTTGAGGAAGCCATAGACCGTGGCGACGTCGAAGTCGTATTGGTGTTTGGAAGGTTCTTGGGGTTTCGGTTCGATCAGGATCGCGCCGTACCAGCCCATTTTGTGTTTATAATCGACCACCATTTCGAGCATTTTGGCGGCTTGGTCGGCCTCTTTGCCGAGGTCTGTGTTCAGCAGGGTTTCATAGCCTTCGCGACCGCCCCAGAGGACGTAGTTGGCACCACCCAGTTTGATGGTGGCATCCATGCAGGATTTGATCGTGGCGGCCGAATAGGCGAAGACGTCGGGGTCGGGGTTGGTGGCGGCACCCGACATGAAACGGCGCTCGGTAAACAGGTTGGCCGTGCCCCAGAGCAGTTGGGTTTTGTGGCTTTCGACCTTTTCGGCGAAGATATCGACGATGGCTTCGAGGTTCTTTTTGTTTTCCGCAAAAGTCGCGCCTTCGGGGCGCACGTCGAGGTCGTGGAAGCAGAAGAACGGGGCCTGCAGGATGTCGAACATCTCGAAGGCCACATCGGCCTTCATTTTCGCGCCTTCCATGCCGCTGTCATACCACGGGCGATCAAAGGTGCGCCCGCCGAAGGGGTCGCCGCCCTCATAGGCAAACGAGTGCCAATAGGCGACGGCGAAGCGCAGGTGCTCCTCCATCCGTTTGCCCATGATGATTTCATCGGGGTTGTAGTGTTTGAAGGCGAATTCGTTGGTGGAGTCCGCGCCTTCGTATTTGATTTGGGGGATACCCTTGAAGAAATCGGTCATGTCAGTCCCTTGATCGCAGTTTGGGCGGCTTTGTAGCGGGCGAACCCGTCCTCGAAGGCCGCGGTGAGTTTCGTGTTCGGATTGATGGTTTTTTCGGTTTTCGGTGCGCTGGCCAATTCGGCCCCGCCGCCGGTGGCCGCCATCTGGCCGAGGCGTGCGGCCCCGAAGGCACCGCCGAAATCGCCCGAGACGGGCAGATCGACGGGGGTGTTCAGGGCGGTGGCGATGGCTTCGACCCAGTAGTCGGAATTGGAGCCGCCGCCGACCGCGAGGAGGCGGTCGATTTTGGTGCCTGTGGCGGCGAGTGCGTCGGCGCAGTCGCGGATCGCGTAGGTGACGCCTTCGAGGACGGCGCGGGTGCCCGCGGCGGTGTCTGTGGCGTGTTCGAGGCCGACAAACGCCCCGCGGATGGCGGCGTCATTGAGCGGGGTGCGTTCCCCGCCGAGGTAGGGCAGGAAGCGGGTTTTGCCCGGGGCCTGAAGCGCGCCGAGGTCTTTGGTCAGCGCCGATGCGCCCTGCCCCACGAAGCGTCCGTACCAGTTGAGCGCGTCTGTGGCCGCCAAGATCACGCCCATCTGGTGCCATGTGTTCGGGAGCGCGTGGCAGAAGGTGTGCACGGCTGTGCCCGCGTCGGGTTGGTAGCCGTCGTTGGCCGCGAAAAGCACGCCGGAGGTGCCCAAGGAGACAAAGGCCTGACCGGCGTGGACCACGCCCGCGCCGATGGCCGAGGCCGCGTTATCGCCCCCGCCGCCTGCGACGACGCAGGTTTGTGACAGGCCCCATTTGGCGGTGAGTTCGGGGCGGATTTGCCCGCTGACCTCAGACCCCTCGACAAGGCGGGGCATGTAGGAGCGGTCCATATCGGTGGCCGCCAGCAGGTCGTCGGACCAGTCGCGCGCGCCGGTGTCAAACCATGCGGTGCCCGCGCTGTCGGACATCTCGCCGACGAACTCGCCGGTCAGATAGAGGCGCAGGTAGTCTTTGGGCAGCAGGACTTTTGCGACTTTTGCGAAGATATCGGGTTCGTTGTTTTTCACCCATGCGAGTTTGGGCGCGGTGAAGCCGGGGAAGACGATGTTGCCGGTGATGTCGCGAAAGCGCGGGTCGGCGTCCAGTGTGGCGGCCTCTGCGTGCGAGCGGGTGTCGTTCCACAGGATGCAGGGGCGCAGCACGTTGTCGTGGTCGTCGAGCAATGTCGCGCCGTGCATCTGGCCCGACAGGCCGATCCCGCGCACGGCATTGAGATCGGATTTCGCTCCAAGGGCGGCCATGACATCGTCACAGGCGGCAAGCCAGCTCTGCGGGGATTGTTCGGACCAGCCGTCGTGGGGGCGTTCGTTGGTGAGGGGCGCGTTGGCCTCGGCCAGAATGGTCTGATCTTCGTCGATCAGGATGGCTTTGAGACCGGAGGTGCCCAGATCGAGACCTATATACATGGCATTCTCGCTTTTTGGTTGGGTGGGTCGCGCGATCGGGTGTGGGGCGGGCCGGATCAGGCCCGCCGCCTTTGGGTCAGTAGGCGCTCGGGGGTTTTTTCCCCATGATGATCATGCCGAGGATGTCGTCATCGGTGACTTTGTCGACGTCCACGGTGCCCACGCGGGCGCCGTTTTTCATCACCATGGCGCGATCGCACAGCTTCATCACGTTGTGGATGTCGTGTTCGATCAGGAAGATGCCGAGGCCCTGATTTTTGAGTTCCTGCACCAGTTCGGCGACCATTTCGGTTTCCTGTGGGCCAAGCGCCGCGGTGGGTTCGTCCATGATCAGGATTTTGGCGTTGAAATAGACCGCGCGTGCGATGGCGACCGATTGGCGTTGGCCGCCCGAAAGCGCGGAGACCGGGTCTTTGAACTTCTGGAAGTTCGGGTTGAGGCGGCCCATGATTTTGCGGGTTTCCGCCTCCATCGCGGCCTCGTCCACAAAGCCGAGCGGTGTCACCAGTTCGCGGCCCAGAAACAGGTTCGAGGCGGCATCGAGGTTATCGGCCAAAGCGAGCGTCTGGTAGATGGTTTCGATGTTGTAATGGCGCGCGTCGCGGGGGTTGTGGATCTCGGCCTTTTGGCCTTCGATGAAGATCTCGCCATGGCTCGGGGCGTAGGCGCCCGAGAGCATTTTGATCAGCGTCGATTTGCCCGCACCGTTGTGGCCCAGAAGGCCGACGACTTCGCCAGCAAAGAGGTCGATGGAGACATTGTCCACGGCGCGGATGCCGCCGAAAGCAATCGACATGTCGCGCATTTCGACGAGCGGGGTTCCTGTACGATCAACGGTCATCATTTCACCCCTGTGCGTTTACGGTATTGAATGTCGATCCAGACGGCGAAGACGAGCACCGAGCCGACGACGATGTTTTGCAGCGGGCTGTCGACGCCGACCATGCCCATGCCCGAGGTGAGCGACTGCATGATGAGGGCACCGAGGATGGCGCCGTAGATGGTCCCTGCCCCGCCCGAGAGCGCGGTGCCCCCGATGACGGCGGCGGCGATGACGCGAAGTTCGTCAAGCGTGCCGATGTCGTTGGCGTGGCTTTGCAGGCGGGCCTGGGCGATGATCGCCGAGAGGCCGCACAGGAACCCCATGATCGCAAAGACCTTGACCGTCAGCAGGCGGGTGTTGATGCCCGAGAGTTCGGCCGCGTCGGGGTTGCCGCCGGTGGCGAAGATGTATTTGCCGAGGCGGGTTTTCTGGGCCACCACGGTCATGGAGATGGCGACGACGATCAGGATGAGAACCGAGATCGGCAGGCCGTGGCCTTGGGAAAAGCCGTCGGGGACGACTTCGCCGCGGGCCTCGAACATGCGGCGCAGTTTGCCTTTGGGGATGTCATAGGCGTTCAGGGTGGCGATAAAGCCGAGGATGGTGGCCACGGCCGCGCCGCCGAGCGCGAATTCGGCCCAGAGCGGTTTGACGGGAAATGCGTGGCGCAGGCGGTTCTGGCGTGCAGACCACACGCCGTAGATTGCGGCCAGTGCGGCCAGTCCGCCGACGACCCATGAGAGGGTTTCGCCCAGCGTGCCTTCGGCGCCGCCGAAGAGGATGAAGGTGCCGTCGAGCGGTGCGATGGTTTGGCCGGAGGTGAGATACCAGCCCGCGTAGCGCCAGACGAGGAAGCCACCGAGGGTGACGATGAAGGCGGGGATTTTCTGGTAGCCGATCAGGTAGCCGTTGAAGGCCCCGATCAAGGTGCCGATGATCAGACCGGTGAGCATGGCGACCGGCGCCATGACGGGCGAGCCGAGTTCCACGCCCCATCCGGGCATCCAGCGGGCCTGCATCATAGCCATCATCGCAGACGAGATGGCGAGCACGGCCCCGACCGAGAGGTCGATATTGCGGGTGACGATCACAAACACCATGCCGGTGGCCATGATGGCCACGGAGACGGTTTGGATGGTCAGGTTGAAGATGTTGCGCGGGCTGAGGAAATTGCCGCCGGTGAAGAAGTTGAAGACCAGCGCGATGAGGACGAAGGCGCCGATCATGCCAAGGAGGCGCATGTCCAATTCGAGGCTTTGCATGAGGCTGCGTTGTGGCGCGCCTGCCTGCCCGGTTGTCCCGCCAGAGGTTCTGGGTGTGTCGCTCATGGTTGCCCTTGCATGTTGTGCGGCGTCTTATGGTGGCGCCGTTGTGGGGGTGGTTTGGGTGTCATGCGGCGGGGCCGCAGGTGCCTGACGGGTCGGTGCGCCGCCCCACAGCGGGGCGGGACGGCGCAGGTTCAAGTCGCGATTGCCAGCCTCAAGGAGGCGCGTGGCAAACGGATCAGGCCCGATCAGTTACAGGGAGCCGGACCGTTTTCCACGCCTTGGCAAAGCGCTTCCTGGGAGATCCAGCCGGCGTCGACGACGGCGGACAGGTTCGCGGCAGTCACCGGCACGGGGGCGAGGAACACGGCGTTCATCTCGTTGCCACCGGGTGTGGTGAATTTCACCGCGTTTGCGACGTCTTCAGGTGCCGTGCCGCCCGCGAGAGCGACGGCGATTTCGCCGGCTGCCTTGCCGAGTTCACGGGCGTCTTTCCAAACCGAAACGGTCTGTGTGCCGGCAGCGACACGGTTGAGAGCGGCGTGGTCGCCGTCCTGACCGGAGACGGGGATGCCCTGCATGCCCTGTGCGGTGAGAGCCGCAACAACACCGCCTGCGGTGCCGTCGTTGGAAGCCACAACAGCGTCAACGCCGTTGGAGGTTTCTGTCAGGATCTGCTCCATGTTGCGCTGCGCGTTCGCAGGCAACCAGCCATCGGTGTAGGCTTCGCCCACGATGGTGATGTCGCCGGCGTCAATCGCCGATTGCAGCACTTCTTGCTGACCGCCGCGCAGGAAGTCTGCGTTGGGATCGGTCGGGGAGCCTTTGATCATGACGTAGCGGCCCGAGGGGGCGGCTTCGAGAACGGCGCGGGCCTGCATACGGCCAACCTCGACGTTGTCGAAAGTCAGGTAGAAGGCGCGCGCGTCTTCGATCAGACGGTCGTAGGCGACGACGGGGATGTCTTCGTCAACGGCGGCCTGAACGGCGGGGATCACGGCCTGGGTGTCCTGACCGAGCACGATGAGCGCGTCAACGCCCTGTGCGATCAGGTTTTCGATGTCGCTGAGCTGCTTGGCAGAAGACGACTGGGCGTCGGCGGACACGTAGGTTGCGCCTGCAGCGTCCAGCGCCGACTTGATCGCAGCTTCGTCTGTTTTCCAACGCTCTTCCTGGAAGTTGGACCAGGACACGCCGACCGTGAGGTCCTGTGCCATAGCGGATGTGACAAAGCCGGCTGCCACAATGGTGGCGGCCATCAGCATGGATTTACGCATTTTATTCCTCCCAAATTGATCCGCCGCTCCCCTGCTCCGCGACGGAGCGTTGTTGATCGGATGGCGGAACCGACTCAACGTCGGCGGAAGGCAGTTTCGCAGATATAATTTTCGTGTCAAAATAAAACTTTCCCATTTGCGCCCAAAAATTGGTAGGCATCGGGGGTAAGACGTGTCTAAAATGGCCCACTTGCGTGATTTACCATGCTGCACGTGCACAATTTAATTAGGTCAGTGAATTTTACCTGATGACACTTACAGACGATAATCCCGCGAAAGTGCAGATGCCGGTGTCCGGCTGTGGCCCTCTTCCTGTTGTGCGTGATCTGACGGCGGTGCCTTTGCGGCAGCGGTTGTTCGAGAGTGTGCGCGCGGCGGGGTCGATTGCGCGGGTGGATATTGCGCGCGCCCTGTCGGTGTCGCCTGCCACGGTGACGCAGCTATCGGCCGATCTGATTGGCGAGGGGTTGATCGAGGAGACCGAGTTGGGTCGGCGCGAAGGCGATCCGGCGCGCGGGCGTCCCCCTGTGGGCTTGCGTGTGCGTCCGGGGTCCGGCGTGGTGATCGGCATCAAGATTTCGGATCGTGCGAACTCGGCGCTGGTGCTCGATATGGCGGGCAACCGGTTGGGGTCGGCGACGATCCATCCGCCCAGTGGTCTGCGCAGCACCGAGGAGATCCTTGTCGAGATTGAAGCCTTGGTCAAAGACGCTTTGGCGGAGGCGGGCGTGGCGCGTGAAAACCTCATGGCGGTTGCGGCGGGTATTCCGGGCATGGTCGATTTCGAGGCGGGCTATGTGATCTGGTGCCCCTGCATGGCCGAGAGCCATGTGGCGCTGCGTGATCTGTTGGTCGAGCGGATCGGATGTCCGGTGCGCATTGATAACGATGCCAACCTGCTCGCGCTGGCCGAGTTGTGGTTTGGCGCGGGGCGTGGGCTCGACAACTTTGCGGTGGTCTCGATCGAGCATGGCGTGGGCATGGGGTTGGTCAACGACCACCGGTTGCAGCGCGGCGGGTTGGGTCACGGGATGGAGATCGGGCATACGAAGATCCAGCTCGACGGGGCGCTGTGCCGCTGCGGGCAGCGCGGGTGTCTGGAGGCCTATGTGGCCGATTACGCTTTGGTGCGCGAGGCGCATACCGCGCTGTCGCTGTCCACCGGTGGCGAGTCGCAGGGCGATATGATGGAGGCGCTTTTTGCGCAGGCCAAGGATGGCAATGACGCGGCCAAGGCGATTTTCGCGCGCGCGGGGCGTTATCTGGCGGCCGGATTGGCCAATGTGGTCACTTTGTTCGACCCGACGCTGATTTTTCTGTCGGGAGAGCGGATGCGCTATGACTATCTCTATGCCGAGGAGGTTCTCGCCGAGATGCGCGAGATGACGCGCCGTCCCGGGCGGCCTGCGACGCCGGTGGAAATCCATGCGTGGGGGGACTTGATCTGGGCGCAGGGTGCGGGGGCCTTGGCGCTCGATCATGCGACGGAGATGCGTCTGGGATGAGGGCGGTTATTGGGGTGCGGCGGGCGGTGATTGGCGCAGGGGTCGGGCTATGCGCCCTGCCCGTTTGCGCCGGTGACATCCGGTTTGAAGAGGTGGTGGTGCCTGCGCATCGCTACACCGGCGGCTGGGAGCATTTCGTGGGCGGCGGCGTGGCGGTGTTTGACTGCAACGGTGATGAATTACCCGATCTCTTTGCCGCCGGCGGGTCGCGCCCTGCGAGCCTGATGGTGAACCGCTCTGCGCGCGGCGGGGCCATCGCGTTTGAGGCCGTTGCGATTGACGAGATCGTCGAGGTGACGGGGGCCTATCCATTGGACATTGATGGCGACGGGGTTCTCGACCTTGCGGTGATGCGGGTCGGGGAAAATCGGCTGCTGCGCGGATTGGGGGGCTGTGCCTTTGAGGATGCGACGCAGGCGTGGGGATTTGAGGGCGGTGACCGGTGGAGCACGTCGTTTACTGCCACATGGGAGGATGGCGCGGATCGGGCGACGTTTTTCGTGGGCAATTATGTGAACCGCGAGGATCCCGAGGGGCCGTTCGAGGCCTGTGATGCCAATGAATTGCACCGCCCCGTGGCGGGCGGCTGGGAGAAGACGGTATTGGAGCCGGGGTTTTGCGCGCTTTCGGCGCTGATGTCCAAGGGCGCGCGGGATCGTGTGATGCTGCGTATTTCCAACGACCGCCACTACTATGTCAAAGGCGGCTACGAGCAGCTTTACGATCTGCGCGAGAACCGGTTTCTGGGCGACAGCGATGGTTGGGAGAAAGTATCGCTCTGGGGCATGGGAATTGCCGAGCGGGATGTGAATGGCGACCAGTTGCCCGATGTGATGCTGACCTCCATGGGCGATCAGCTGTTGCAGTTTGCCACGCCCGCGGGCGGGTATGTGGCCGCGCCCTATGAGACCGGCACCTATGCCCATCGCCCCCATGTGGGCGATGACGGGCGTGCGACCACGGGGTGGCATGCGGAATGGGGCGATGTGGACAATGACGGGTTGGTCGATTTGTTCATCGCCAAGGGCAATGTCGAACAGATGCCGTCCAATGCGGCGCGCGACCCCAACAACTTGCTGCGCCAGCGCGGCGATGGCACGTTTGAAGAGGTGTCGGTGGCCGCCGGTGTGGCGTCTTTGGAGAAATCGCGCGGTGCGGGGGTGGTGGATTTCAACGCCGACGGGAAGCTCGATCTGGTGGTGGTGAACCGGCGCGGGCCTTTGCAGGTCTGGCGCAATGTGAGTGTCGGGTCGGGGCGGTGGATCGAGGTCGCGGTGCCCTATGGGCGCGGTGGTGTGGGCACGCGGGTCGAGGTGGAAAGCGGTGGCGTGGTGCAGATGCAGGAGGTCACCGTGGGCGGTGGGCATGTGTCGGGCAAGGCGGTGCCGTTGCATTTCGGCGTCGGCGAGAGCGAGGTGGTGCGGGTGCGCATGACCACGCCGGACGGGACGCAGGGGCCGTGGGTCGAGCGGGCCACGTCGCGCTAACGTCGCGCTAACGTCGCGCTAGGCGCTATTTTTCGAACAACAGGCCGGAGGGGACCGCCTCGGGGATGCCGAGGCGGGCTGGGTCATCCTCCAAGGCGCTCAGGAAGGCCATGAGCGCGTCGATCTGATCGTCGGGCAATGTGCGGTCGGGCACCTTGATGGCGGCGGCGATCTCTGCGCGTGTGCGCGGGTTTTCCCATGTTTCCCAATCGCTTACCTCAAGATCGGGCAGCGTTACCATGTCGGGCGTCCATGATTTGAACGCGGCGCGCGGTGCGAGGTGGGCGACCACAAAGGCGCGCAGATCGGCGTAGGCACCGGTGTGCCCATAGGGCGCGGTCAGGGTCACGTTGCGCAGCGAGGGCGTGCGAAAGGCGTAGAGGTCGGAAGTTTTGCCGGTGACGAGAAAGCGGCCTTCGTCGCGGGTGCCGGCCTCGAAGGGGAGCGTTTTTCCGGGGCCGAATTGGGGTTGGCCCATGGCGTGAAAGCCGTGGTCGGTTTGCAGCGCGCCAGTGTGGCAGGCGCTGCATCCGGCATCGCCGTAGAACAGCTCTGCGCCGGTTTGGGCCAGTGGGTCGAGGGGGGATTGACCCCGCAGGGCACGGTCAAAGGCGCTGTTATCGGCGCGGAATTCAAAGGCCATGAAGGCGGCGATGGCGTTGGAGATTTCCACGAAGGTGATCGGGGCGCCTGCGGCGATCTCGGGATATGTGGCGGCGAATTTTTCGCGGTATTCGGGGATCGCGGCGATGTCGGCGGCGATCAGTTCCCATGCGCCATCCGCGCCGGAAAAGCGGCCCTTTCGCACGGTTTTGGAGAGGTCATTTTCGCTCACCTGCCCTGCCATTTCATCCGCCGAGAGGACGGGAAAGGCGGATTGGGTGGCGAGGATGCCGCTGACGCGGGAGAAAAACGGATCCTCGATGGGCACGCGCAGGGTGCCGTCTGCGCGGGTTTCCACGCGCCCGTCGTGGAACATGGAGCGGTACTCGAGCGCGCCGAGGTTATAGAGCGCGGGCGCGTTGCGCGGCACGCGGTCCTCGGGGATGTTTTCGGGGTCCACAACGCGGTCCGGGCCCAGACCGATGCCGCCCTCCCCGAGGCCGAGCGGGAGACCATCGGAGGTGCCAAGGCGGGGGTGGTGGCAGGTCGAGCAGGCGATGTTGTCATTGCCCGAGAGCACCGGATCGTAGAACAGAAGCTGGCCAAGCGCCGCCTCTGCGGGGTCCACGGCCATGTAGTCGGCGTCTGTGAGGGGCGCGGGAAGCGGCTCTGCGGCCAGAGCGCCGGTGTGCAGAGTCGCCATGGTGAGCGCCGCGATGGCGAGGGCCGCGGCGGGGCGGTTATTTGCGCGCATATTCCACATAGGCAAAGGCCACGCTGTCGGGCGACCATGAGGGGACGTTGATCGTCCCTTGGCCGCCGAAAAGTTTCACGAGGGTTTCGGGTTTGCCGCCTTCGGGGGCGAGCAGGCGCAGTTCCACGTCGAGGTCGCCGGGGTGGCCCGTGGTGCCGTTCGGATAGGCGAGGTAGACGATTTTCGTGCCATCCGGCGAGGGGTGCGGGAACCAGTTCACGCGGTCATCGTCGGTCATTTGTTGGGGATCGGTGCCGTCCACGCGCACGCGCCACAGGTCGGAAGTGCCGTTGCCGGAGCGTTCGGAGTTGAACCAGACCCATTGCCCGTCGGGGGTGTAATCGGGGCCGTCATAGTGGTGGGGACCGCCGATCAGGCAGGTTTCGGGGCCGCCTGTGACGGGAATGGTGTAGATGCCGAAAACCTCGTCGCGCACCGCCGTATAGGCGAGCGTTTTGCCATCGGGCGACCAGCCGTGCCACCATGAGGGGGAGTTGGGGGTGATGCGAACCGGATCGGCCTCTTCCGCGTCCAGATCGAGGGTCCAGATCACCGAGCCGCCCCCGAGTGTGTGGTCCGAGAGCGCCAGCGTTGACCCATCGGGGGAGATGCCGTGGTCGTTGTTGAGTTTGATCAGCATGCCGGTGTCGATTTCGGCCAGATCGGGCTCATTCAGGTCGACCCAGTAGAGCCGCCCGTCGCCGTTGACGATCAGCGCCTCGCCGTCAGGCGTCCAGTTCGGGGCCTCGATATGGTCTTCGGTTTCGAGCACGGGGAAAGCGCGCCCTTCCTCGGAGTCGTAGATCATCAGGCGGGAAGTCCAGGTGGTCATAGGTGATCCCTCGGAGTTTGCGGGCAGGTTACGCGCCTTTGGGGAGATAGGCAAAGCGGGAGAATGTCGCCTCTTTGCCCTGCCCTGTGATGTCCATGGCGTAGACGCCCACGAAGGCGCCGGTGAAGGAGCAATGTTCGCCCCTGCCCGCCTCGTCCGAGATCAGCGTGGCGTCCTGCGTGCCGCCGACTGGCGTCCAGTCGCCGCCTGCGGGACGGAAGGAAAAGCGCACGGCGGCGTGGTCGACATCGGCGCGCATCTCAACGGGGCCGTCGGGAATGGCAACTTTGTCACCGATCCAGATCAGGTCGTTGTTCTGCCAGTCGCCGGGGCAACAGATCAGCTGCACGCAGCGCCCGATGTCGGGTTCAAAGCCGACGAGGAGTTTGTAGAATTTGTGGGTATTGTAGTAATAGGTCAGGCCCGCCGCCTGTTGATATGTGGTGGGTTGATAGTCTTTGAGAGTGGTTTCGACCGTGAAGGTGAAATGTTCCTGACGCCGGGCGACGAGGGCATTTTCGAACCACGACCCGAAGCTTTCGCGCCCGATCATATGCAGCCCGTTGTCGACGCGGAACAGGCGGTCGGGATGGGGGTGGCGCAGCCATTGGAAATCGCTCGGCAAGGTGGTGCCGGCAAACTCGGTGATCACGTCGCGCGGCGGGGTCGGGTCGACATCGGCCAGACCGGGCAGCGTTTCGCGCGGCACCATTCCATCGGGGCCGCCCTCTTCGAGGTAGAGCCAATCATCGCGCCACACGCAGCGTTCGATACCGGTTTCACGCCCCATCGGGCAGTAGAAACGGCCCACGCCCGCCTTCTGGATCGGGCGGCCCATGAGGAAGGTGTGATAGACCTGCCCATCGGGGGTTTCGACATATTGGCCGTGGCCGGTGCGCTGGATCGCGCTTTTGGTGACGGGGGTGTTCTGGGTCGAGATCACGTGCAGGTCGGGGTGATCCTCATAGGGGCCCCAGATGTTTTTGGCGCGCGCCAGCGTGACGGCGTGGTTATAGCCCGTGCCGCCCTCGGCGGTGGTCATGTAGTAATAGCCACCCCGTTTGAAAATATGGGGCGCTTCGGTGAGGCCGAGGGGCGAGCCTTCGTAGACCATTTCCACAGGGCCGGTGAGGCCGATTTCGGGCGACCATTCCTGTAGCAGGATGCCATCGAAGGAGGAGTTGGCGGGGTTGCCGCCGGTACCTGCGCCGCGGTGGTTCCATTGCATGTTCATGAAGTATTTGCGCCCGTCGTCGTCGTGGAACAGCGAGGGGTCAAAGCCCGAGGAATTCACATACCACGGGTCGCACCAGTCGCCGTCGATGGTCTCACAGGCGGTGATGTAGTTATGGGTGTCTTTGAATTTGCCGACAAAGCGTTTGACGTCGGTGTAGACGAGCCAGAATTTTTCGCCGTCGTGGGACAGGCAGGGTGCCCAGATGCCGCAGCTGTCGGGGTTGCCGCGCATGTCGAGGAGGCTTTCGCGGTTCAGCGGGCGCGAAACCAGCGTCCAGTTCACCAGATCGCGGGAGTGGTGGATTTGCACGCCCGGATACCATTCGAAGGTCGAGGTGGCGATGTAGTAGTCATCGCCCACGCGGCAGAACGAGGGGTCGGCGTTAAAGCCCGGCAGGATTGGGTTCTGGATCATGGTGTTTCCTCCTCAGCGGCGCGGTGTGCAAGCGGTCGCGCCGGTGCGCGATGCAAGGCGCGCGCGGTGTTGTGTCAAACCGCGGGAGGCATGGCCCCCCGCGGCGTGAATATGTGGTGTGATCAGGCCTCGCCTGCCTTTTCGGACGATTGCGCCCAGAGATTGATTTTCTCTTCGTCGGCGTATTCGTCGATCAGTTTCAATTCGTCTTTGGTGAACTCCAGATTGGAGATCGCGCCGACGCAATCGACGACTTGGGACGGTTTGGAGGCCCCGATCAGGGCGGTGGTGATCCCCTCCCCGCGCAGCACCCATGCGATCGCCATCTGGGCGAGCGTTTGGCCGCGCGCCTCGGCCACCTCGTTGAGTTTGTTGAGGTTTTTGATCGCGTGATCGGAGAGCATATTGGGGTTGAGCGATTTGCCCTGGGTCGCGCGGGAGCCATCTGGGATGCCGCCGAGGTATTTGCCGGTCAGCATGCCCTGAGCCAGAGGGGTGAAGGCGATGGAGCCGACACCGAGTTCTTTGAGCGTGTCTTTGAGGCCGTCGCGTTCGACCCAGCGGTTGAGCATATTGTAGCTCGGCTGGTGGATGATGCAGGGCGTGCCCAGATCGTTGAGGATGCGGACGGCTTCGCGGGTGCGGTCGGCGTTATAGGAGGAGATGCCTGCGTAGAGTGCGCGGCCCGAGCGCACGGCGGTGTCGAGCGCGCCCATGGTTTCCTCGAGCGGCGTGTCGGGGTCAAAGCGGTGCGAATAGAAGATGTCGACGTAGTCGAGCCCCATGCGATCGAGCGATTGGTCGAGCGAGGAGAGCAGGTATTTGCGGCTGCCCCATTCGCCGTAGGGGCCGTTCCACATGTGGTAGCCGGCTTTGGTGGAGATCACCATTTCATCGCGCAGGCCGTGGAAGTCCTCTTTGAGGATCGAGCCGAAAGCGAATTCGGCGGAGCCTGCGGGGGGGCCGTAGTTATTGGCCAGATCGAAGTGGGTGATCCCGAGATCAAAGGCCTGACGCAGGATCGCGCGTTTGGTGTCATGGGCCGTGTCGCCGCCGAAGTTGTGCCACAGGCCGAGCGAGACAGCGGGGAGTTTGAGCCCCGATTTGCCGCAGCGGCGGTAGACCATTTTGTCGTAACGGGTGTCGGATGGGACGTAGGTTTCCATGGGTGGTCTCCGTTGGATCAGTGGCGAAGGCCCGGCCCGTTTTCGGGGCCGGGCGTTTGGGTTAGCCGAGCAGGGCCTGCGCCTCCTGCGGCGTGACGGCTGCGGGGCGGGTGCAGGTGGTGGTCATGTCGATGAAGGTGCCGGTTTCACCCGATTTCAGGATCGCCGTCATCACCTCGACCGCATGCAGCGCCAGTTCGAGGGAACAGCGGTGCGGGCGACCTTCGACGATGGCTTGGGCCATGTCGGCGACGCCGGCGGTGCGGTAGTTGGCCATCATGCCCTGTTTGTGCTCTTGGTTGGGGACGCCGAAGGCGTGGTCCCATTGGGTTTCGACCTTGGCTTCGCGGTCGTGGCCAACGGTCTCGACGGTGCCGCCGAAGAAGTTCGGGTCGGGCACGTAGATGGCGCCCTCTGTGCCGTAGAGTTCCATGTTCTGGTGGCGCGAGCCCCAGACATCCCAAGAGGTGGTCACCGAGATTTGCGCACCGGAGGCGAATTGCAGCAGTGCGTGCACGTTGGTGTCCACGATCACCGGCACTTTTTCACCGTTGCGCGGGCAATCGGCACTGATGGTGCGCTCCTCTTTGCCCTTGTTGGTGAGGGCTGCGACCTTTGTCACCGGTCCGAGCAATTGGATGAGGTTGGTGACGTAATATGGGCCCAGATCGAGCATGGGGCCGCCACCGGGTTGGAAGAAGAAGTCGGGGTTGGGGTGCCACATTTCCATGCCCGGATTGAGGACATGGGCGGTGCCCGATGTGATCTGACCGAGTTGGCCGCTGTCGATGATGTGGCGCGCGAACTGATGCGCGCCGCCCATCCATGTGTCGGGCGCCGAGCCGACGCGCAGGCCGGTTTTTTCGCAGATCGCGCGCAGTTCCTCGCCCTCCTCCAAGGTGAGGACAAAGGGTTTTTCCGAATAGGCATGTTTGCCCGCGTTCAGCGCCCGTTTGGTGATGTCGAAATGCGCTGCGGGGATGGTGAGGTTGATGATCAGGTCGATGTCATCGGCGGCGAGCAGGTCATCGACCGTCTCGGCGCGCACGCCATATTCATCGGCCCGCGCTTTTGCGGCCTCCATGTTGATGTCTGCCACCGCGCGCACTTCGAGTGCTTTGAACATCGGTGCGAGTTTGAGGTAGCTGGTCGATATATTGCCGCATCCGATGATGCCGACGCCCAGTTTTTTCATGTGGTTTCCTCCCGGTCGTGATGTGAATGGCGCGGCGTCAGAATTTGCGCGCGTTTGCGATGGAGCGTGTGGCAAAGCGGGTGTGATCGCTCGGATTGTCGTGTTCCATCACGAAATGCGCGGCGTTGGTTTTCGATTTCAGCGCCGCCATGATCGCAGGCCAGTCCATGGTGCCCTCGCCCGCGTCGGCCCAGCCGTCTTCGTCGAGGCATTCACCCGCAGGCGCGATGTCCTTGACGTGGGCGGCGACGATTTTGTCGCCCAGTTTGTCGATCCATGCGATCGGGTCCTGACCGGCGCGCACCACCCATGCGACGTCCATTTCAAGCTGCACGCCCGGGGTTGCGGTGATCTTTTCGATGGCATTGGTGCCGCCGAGGTCTTCCCATTCCCAGTGGTGGTTGTGGTAGCCGAATTGCAGGCCCGCATCGAGGTAGGGTTTGGAGGCCTCGGCCATTTGGGCGGCAAAAGCATCCCAGTCACCTTTGCCTTCGCGGTATTCGGGCGATGGGGGTGCGGGGACGAAAACGCCGTCCATGTCGAGCGATTTGGCGATGTCGAGGACGCGCGCGGTTTCACCGGCGACCATGTCGAAACCGAAGTGGCCGGTTTTCATTTGCAGGCCGTTTTTGGCCAGAGACGCTTTGAGCGTTTCGACCTTTTCGGGGTCTGCGTAGAGGCCGCCGTAGCCTTCGACGTATTTGTAGCCGAGGCCACCGACGAGTTTGAGGGTATCGGCGAGATCCCAGTTGCGCGAGCTATACAGCTGATATGAAAAGTCTGTCATTTCTTCTCCTCCGTGTCGCGCGAGTGGCGCGATGGTATACCAAATCAGGGTCGACATTGAAGCGCCTCCCGCGCCCCGTCGAGGGTCATTTTTGCGCACCCGCCTCTCGCCTTTGCACGGGCTTTGGTGGGGGTGCGCGCACGGGGCCTTTCGGCGCCGTGGGAAGGGTTAGCCATAGGTAGCGCTATAGAGGTCGCGCAGGGTGAATTCCGGTTTTTTATCAGAGCTTTGCGGTGTGAAGGTGATTGTTGCCGGCGCGCCCGGGAAGAGGGCGAAGGCATTGTTTGAGAACCGGCCTGCGACATCCGCCTCCAGCGCGACAAAGAGTGCCAGTGCCGAGGCCTCTAGTGTGATTTCCCAGATGCCGTCTTTTTGGGTAATTGTGTGGGTCAGGTCGGGGTTTTGCAGGTCGTAGGTTTTATAGGCGCGCGGGGCGTGGATATCGCCACCAGAGTGCACATCCGACTGCCATGTGAAGGCGTAGATTTCGTCGTCATTCAACAGCGCGGGGTCGAGTTCGAGCAGATCGAGCGCCTTTGAGGGCCACGCAGAAATGGTCGCATCCGCAAGCGGACGGGTCACGCCGGCCATGTTGACGGCGGCGACCTGAACCGAGACATCGACGTTGTCGCCGGTGTCATTGACGACCTTGAACACGTCTTTGCCGCCTTCGGGGGCGACGGTGACCAGCACGGGCGCGTAGAATTTCTGCGCCATGTGGTGGAGCAGTTTCCAGTTTCCACCGTAGTCGAGCGAGGACCATGAGGCGCAGGGCCATGTGTCGTTGAGCTGCCAGATCAGCGTGCCCATGCAATGGGGTTTGAGCGAGCGCCACCATGTGACGGCGGTTTTGATCGCGAGGCCCTGTTGGACCTGTGACAGGTAGACGAAGTTTTCGAAATCCACCGGAAAGCGGAAGTAGCGGAACATGGTGGCGGCGATGCGTTCGTTGCCGCCGACGTTTTTCTGGTGACTTTCGAGGACGGGCGCGGCGATGTTGCGGTCCGCTTCGCCCACAAAGGTGTCGATGATGCGGTTGGAGGGGTAGGATTGGAACCCGAACTCAGAGCAGAAGCGCGGGCGCACGTCGCGGTAGTGTTCGAAATCGCGGTTTTCGTGCCAGACCGACCAGAAGTGCATGTCACCCGAGGTGTCGTCATGCCAAGCGTCGCCAAAGTTGAGCGGGCCGGAGGACGGCGAGGAGAACCACCAGTTGGCGGAGGGGTCGATGTCTTTGAGCGTGGTTTCCAGAGTGCGGCTGAGGCGGTCGTACATGATGAGGTAGCGGTCGCGGTTTTCGATGCTTTCCTTGAACCACGTGAGCGCGCCGACCAGTTCGTTGTCGCCACACCACAGCGCAATCGAGGCGTGGTGGTGCATGCGGCGCACGTTTTCGCGCACTTCCTGTTCGACATTGGCGAGGAAGGCGTCGTCGGCGGGATAGAGGTTGCAGGAGAACATGAAGTCCTGCCAGACCATCAGCCCCATTTCGTCGCACAGATCGTAGAACCACGTCGGCTCGTAGCGCCCGCCGCCCCAGACGCGGATCATGTTCATATTGGCGTCGACCGCGGATTGGAGTTGGGCACGGACCTCTTCGCGGTCAATGCGTCCCGAAAGCGCGTCGGCGGGGATCCAGTTGGCGCCTTTGGCGAAGACATCGCGGCCGTTGACGCGGAATTTGAAGCCGAGGCCGGCGTCGTCTTCGACTGTCAGCAAATCGAGGCTGCGCAGGCCGATACGTTTTTCGACCTTTTGGGTGTCGAGGCGGACTTCGAGGTCGTAGAGCGGTTGCATCCCCTGCCCTGCGGGCCACCAAAGCTCGGGCACTTCGACGAAGAACTTCGCCTCTGCGATGCGCCCTTTGACCTGCGCTTCGCGGGTGCGCCCGCCAAAGGCCATTTCCACGGTGTCGCCTTCTGCGTCGCCTGCGATATGGGCGGTGACGGTGACTGTGACGCTTTCGCTTTCGATGTCGTGGTGGTCCTGATGGACCATGACGTGGTCGATGCGGGATTTGGTTTTGGGGACCACGGCGAGTTCACCCGTGACGCCAAAGGGCGCCAGCGCAATGTTCCAGTCCCAGCCGAAATCACATTGCGGTTTGCGCAGCATGTTGCCGTTCTTGATCGGGCATTGGCCGTCGTCGCGATCCGAGATGCCGGGGATGTGGAATTTCTGGCGCGCTTGGCGGTCGGCCCCTTCACGCACCACGGAGCGGAAATGCAACTCGATGGTGTTTTCGCCGGTGGTCGCGACCTCAGAGAGGTCGATGCGCCAGCTGCGGAAACTGTTGTCGGCCTCCAGCACGCTCTGGCCGTTGACGGTTACATCGACGACGCCGTCGAGGCCGTCGACGAGCAGGTCGACATCGGTGCTCTCGAGCGTAAAGCGGCGCTCGGCGCGCCAGTCGCGTTCGGAAATCCAGCGCAGATCGTATTCGTTGCGCCCCCAATAGGGGTCGGGGATTTTGCCCGCGCTATGCAGGGCGGTGACCGCGTCAAAGGGGAAATCGACGCCGATGCTGTGATCGCCCTGATCGTCGGTAAATGTCCAGCCGGTGTCGAGTTTCATGACGCCCTCATCAAATCCAATTAAAACGGGCCGCCCGTGAGGGGCGACCCTTTGCCGTGTCGCGCGCGACCCACGTGGGGTCGCGGCACGGGTCAGAGACGCTCTTCGGTGGCTTTGTCGAACATCGAGGCGCGCGCGGGATCAAAGCCGATGGTCAGCGTGTCGCCCATGCGGGTTTTGGCCTGACCGTCCAGACGGATGCGGAACGGAGAGCCGCAGACATGGGTCCATACGAGAGTGTCCGCGCCCATCGGTTCGACGATCTCGGCCTTTACCTCGAACATCACCGGCTGTTCTTTGTCGATGTAGACATGTTCGGGACGGATGCCGAACCACGCAGGGCCACCGGTCGCACCGGCGGGCGTGAATTCGTAGCCTTTGAGGTCGATTTTGAGATCCTTGGCGGTGAAGACGCCCCCGTCCACGTTGCCTTCGAGGAAGTTCATCGCAGGCGAGCCGATGAAGTCGGCGACGTATTTGTTGACCGGTTTGTCATAAATGCCGTGGGGCGAGTCGAGTTGTTGGATCAACCCGTCTTTCATGATCGCGATCCGGTCGGCCAGTGTCATGGCTTCGATCTGGTCGTGGGTCACGTAGATCATGGTGTTTTTGAGCTGCTCGTGGAGCTGTTTGAGTTCCACGCGCAGATCGGTGCGCAGTTTGGCGTCGAGGTTGGAGAGCGGTTCGTCAAAGAGGAACACATCCACATCGCGCACCAGCGCACGGCCGATGGCCACACGTTGGCGTTGACCGCCCGAGAGCGCGCCGGGTTTGCGATCCAGCAGGGGCTCGATCTGGAGGATTTCGGCGGCGCGGGCGACGCGCTTTTCGATTTCATCCTTGGCCACGCGGGCGTTTTTGAGGCCGAAGGACAGGTTCCCTTTGACCGTCATCTGCGGGTAGAGCGCGTAGGATTGGAACACCATGCCGATGCCGCGTTCCGAGGGCTCTGCCCATGTGACGTTTTTGCCGTTGATGTGGATCTGGCCGCCCGAGACTTCCAATAGGCCGGCGATACAGTTCAAGAGCGTGGATTTCCCGCAGCCCGACGAGCCCAAGAGGACGAGGAACTCGCCTTTGTGGATGTCGAGATCGAGGTTTTTGAGAACCTTGATCGAGCCGAAGGCCAGATCGAGGTTCCTGATGGAGACAGATACGTTGTCGTTGGTCATGGGTCTTAGCCTTTCACCGCACCGGCGGCGATGCCGCGGACGAAGAGTTTGCCGGAGATGAAGTAGATGATGAGCGGTACGAGGCCGGTCAGAAGGGTTGCCGCCATGTTGACGTTATATTCCTTCACGCCCTGCACCGAGTTCACGATGTTATTGAGCTGCACGGTCATCGGATAGATTGCCGGTTTGGTGTAGACGACGCCAAACAGGAAGTCGTTCCAGATGCCTGTGACCTGAATGATCATGGAGACCACAAAAATCGGCAGCGACATCGGCAGCATGATCTGGAAGAAGATCTGCCAGAACCCTGCCCCGTCGACACGGGCCGCTTTGAACAGCTCCATTGGCACGGAGGCAAAGTAGTTGCGGAACAACAGCGTGTTGATCGGCATGCCGAAGATCGTGTGCACCATCACCAGACCGCCGAGCGAGCCGAACAGGCCAAGCTCGCGCAGGATGATCGCGATCGGGTAGAGCATGATCTGGTAGGGAATGAAGGCGCCGATGATGAGGATGTTGAAGAACACCTCGGAGCCTTTGAACCGCCAGAAGGAGAGCGCGTAGCCCGATACCGATGCCACGGCGATGGAGATCAGCACCGAGGGGATCAGGATGCGCACGGAGTTCCAGAAACCGCGCGACAGGCCGTCACAGTTGATGCCTGTGCAGGCCTCGGCCCATGCTTTGATCCATGGTTTGAACGTCGGGTCCATGGGCGGCGAGAAGGTGCGGCCCATGCGGACCTCGGACATGTCCTTGAGCGAGGTGACGAGCATCACGTAGAGCGGCAGCAGGTAGTACATCGAGAAGATGATGAGCGTGCCGTAGATCATGATGTTGGAGGGCTTGAAGGGACGGCGCGGTTTTGGGCCGGCGGGACCTTCGAGTTTGCCTGACACGGCATTGGCCGCGGCCGCCGTGGAAGAAAGCGTGGACGGATTAGCCATCTTTTTTGCCCCCGTATTGCAGGTAGACGTAAGGGATGAGGATCACGACAACCATGCAGAGCATCATCGTCGAGGCGGCAAAGCCCTGACCGAGGTTCTGACGCAGGAAGAGCGAGTCATAGACGTATTTGGCGGGCACTTCCGAGGCGATGCCGGGACCGCCGGAGGTTTGCGCCACGACGAGGTCGTAGACCTTGATGATGCCCGATGCGATCAGCACCAGCGCGGTGATGAACACCGGTTTCATCATCGGGATGATCACGTGGGTGTAGGTTTTGAGCGTGCCGATGCCGTCGACTTTGGCCGCTTTCCAGATGTCTTCGTCGATGCCGCGCAGACCGGCGAGCATGATGCACATGATCAGCCCCGTGCCCTGCCACAGACCGGCGATCAGGATGCCGTAGATCACGATGTCGGGGTTATAGAGGGGGTCGAAATTGAAGCTCTCCCAGCCGAGGCCGCGCACGACGGACTGGATGCCGAATTCGGGGTTCAGGATCCATTGCCACACGAGCCCTGTCACGATGAAGGACAGCGCGAAGGGGTAGAGGAAAATGGTGCGGAAGGAATCTTCGAACCGGATTTTCCGGTCGAGCAATGCCGCGAGCGTGAATGAAATCAGCAGAGTGAAAATCAGGCTACAGATCCCGAAGATCATCAGGTTTTCAACGGAGACGATCCAGCGGTTCGATCCCCACAGGCGCTCGTACTGGTCCAGCCCGACAAAGTTGAGCTTGGGCAGCAGGCGCGAATTGGTGAAGGAGTGAACGATCGTCCAGATCGAACAACCGACGAAGATAACCGTGGCGGTCATAATCATCGGCAGCGAAGCAAGCTTGGCGCTTAAATTCTTGAAGAGGCGGATCGGCGGTTTCGCGAAGTCGCGTCCGGAATTGATCTGCCCGTGATCGGTTACAGCCATGACAGGTGTCTCCCCCCTATCGGTGCGTCCGGTTGCTGTTGTTATCGCGTCCGCACAAAATAAAAAATGGGCCCGGCTGCGCGTGATCGGCAGCCGGGCCCTAAGCCGTTAGACTTAGTCGGCGTCAGCAATGATTGCTGCGTATGTCGCCTGAGCGTCTGCCGGATCCATATCGGACGACCAGAATTCGGTCATCAGATCTTCGATCTGGCCCTGAGTGTCAGGAGACAGCGTCTGGTTGCCGTCGGGCAGGATTGCGCCGGAGGCAAGGATTTCCAGACCCTTTTTCATGCAGTCGTTTGCAGCGGTGAGATCGACGTCACCACGCACTGGCAGGGAGCCTTTTTTCAGGTTGAAGGCAACCTGGACTTCCTTGGAGAGCATGAGGGACGCGAGCTCTTTCTGAGCGGCTTCGATATCGGCATCACCCTGTTTGGGGAAGTAGAACGCGTCACCACCGGTGGAGATAACTTCGTTCACACCGAGGCCGGGGAGACAGGTGTAGTCTTCGCCTGCAACCTGCTCGGCCACAGCGAATTCACCCTGCGCCCAGTCACCCATGATCTGACCGCCGGCATCGCCGGTGATGACCATGGCTGTTGCCTGGTTCCAGTCCTGAACGTTGGTGTTTTTGGAGTACTCGCGTGCAGCAGCCGCAGCTTCGAACACTTTTGCGTACTCTGGACCGGCAGCGACGTCGGCGTCTTTGTCCACGGAGACTGCGGACCAGGCGTCGAGACCTGCGAGAGCAACGGTGAGAACGCCGAATGCGCCGGAGGACTGCCAAGGCTGGCCACCCATTGCGAGCGGAACTTTACCGGCAGCTTCGAGCGCGGGCATGGCTGCTGCGTATTCGTCCCAGTTGGATGGAACGGGGACGCCTGCATCAGCGAAGGCTTTGTGGGAGAGCCACAGCCACTGCCAGGAGTGGATGTTGACCGGCACACAGTAGATGCGGTCGTCGATGGTGCAGCTGTCGAGAAGCGAGACAGGGTGCACGATGTCGCGCCAGCCTTCGGCCTCTGCAACATCTGTGAGGTCGAGCATCAGGCCGGCTTCGACCAGTTCCTCGGCCTGACGGCCGTGGTTGAACTGGGTCGCGCCCATCGGGTCGCCGCCGAGGATGCGGGAAATCATGATCGGACGGGCTGTGCCGCCGCCACCTGCAATGGCGCCATCAACCCAATTGTGGTCGGTCTTTTCGTTGAACGCTTTGGCGAATTCAGCAACGGCTGCAGCTTCGCCGCCGGACGTCCACCAGTGAGTCACTTCGAGATCGACAGCATGCGCAGCAGAGGCGGCAGCCGTGATCGCGGTGGCGCTGAGGAGCGCTTTGGTAAGTTTCATGTTGAGTAGTCCTCCCTAGTTTCGAAAACGTTTCAGGAACCCCTAAAACGTTATAGATTTCGCGAACACGCTGGATTGCCAGTCATCGCGACCCTATACTCGGCAGTATGTCAGTCATTTTCGACGTGGCAAGTAAAAATGTAACATTGGGCGGTTAGCGCTAACTTTCATGAAGATAGCGCAAACAGCACAGGGTTTCGCGGGGCCTGCGACAGCATGCCTGACGTATCCAAACCGGTGTGAATGGGCCGAATCAGGGAGGTTTTGATGTCCGCAGAGAACAAGGATGCCGAGGGGCTTTCGCCCGGTGAACGGCCCACGCTCAAGACGATTTCGCGCATAACGGGTTTGGCCGTGGCGACAGTCAGCCGTGCGTTGCATGATGCCCCCGACATTTCCGCCGCAACCAAGCTGCGCGTGCGCGAATGTGCCGACCGGATCGGGTATCGTCCGAACCGTGCGGGGGTTCGTCTGCGCACCGGCAAGACCAATGTGATCTCTCTGGTTCTCTCGACCGAACACGACATCATGAACCACACCGCGCAGTTGATTTCGTCGATTGCAGGCGAGCTGCGCAACACGCCCTATCATCTCGTGGTGACGCCCTATTTCCCTGATGAGGACGCCATGGTGCCGGTGCGCTATGTGGTGGAAACGCAATCGGCGGATGCGATTATCCTTAACCAGACCGAGCCGAATGATCCCCGTGTCGATTATCTCATGGACCAAGGGTTTCCGGTGGCGACCCATGGGCGCACCAATCGCACCGACCATCCCTATTATGATTTCGACAACTATGCCTTCGCCCGTTTGGGGATGGAGGCTTTGGCGCGGCGCGGTCGCAAGGCGATCCTGACCATCGCGCCCCCGCCCTATCAGAATTACGGGCGCGACATTGTAGAGGCCGCGCGCGAGACCTGCGACAAGCTCGGGGTGAAGCGGTATCTGTTGCAGGATGTGACGTCCGACAGCCCCTCTGCGGATATCCATGCCTCGACGGCGGCCGCTCTGCAGCGTCATCCCGAAATCGACGGTCTGTTTTGTGCCTCGACCACCTCGATGATCGCGGCGGTGAGTGCGGCGGAGGAGCACGGGCACAGATTGGGCGAAACGCTCGATGCCTTTGCCAAGGAGGCGACGCCGTTTCTGGTGCGGTTCCGCCCGCAGATCCTGACGGTGCGCGAAAATGTGGCCGACAGTGGCATGTGGCTCGCGCGCGCGGCGATACAGGCGATCAACCACCCCGAGTTGCCGCCCATTCAGGGGCTGGAGGTGCCAGAATATGACGACCCCCTTTTGCACAAAAGTGATGCCGCTCCTGTGACGTGAGTTGGCTAGGATAATCGTGGAATGTGCGACCCACGGGTCGCGTTTAAGACCGACAGGGAGAAGAGAATGGCTAAAACGATGAAGGGCCCTGCCCTATTTCTTGCTCAGTTTGCGGGCGATGAAGCTCCGTTCAACAGTCTTGAGAACATCACCAAATGGGCCGCTGGTCTGGGGTATAAGGGCGTGCAGATCCCGACCTTTGACGGGCGGTTGTTTGATCTGGACAAGGCGGCCGAGAGTGACGCCTATTGCGACGAGATCAAGGGCATTTGTGACGATGCCGGGGTGGAGATCACGGAGCTGTCGACCCACCTTCAGGGGCAATTGGTTGCGGTGAACCCCGCCTATGACGAGGCCTTTGATGCCTTTGCGCCCGCTTCGGTGCATGGCAACCCGAAGGCGCGGCAGGCATGGGCGGTCGACCAGATGAAGAAGGCGGCGAAGGTGTCGCGCAAGCTCGGGCTGGATAATTCGGTGTCCTTTACCGGATCGCTGGCCTTTCCCTACCTCTACCCATGGCCCCAGCGCCCTGCGGGGTTGATCGAGGAGGCGTTTGCGGAACTGGCGCGTCGTTGGAAGCCCATTCTGGACGTCTATGAGGATGAAGGCGTCAATGTGGGCTATGAAATCCACCCCGGCGAGGATGTGTTCGACGGGGCGACATTCGAGATGTTTGTCGATGCTCTGGGCGGTCACGGGCGCGCGCAGATCAACTACGATCCCTCGCACTTCCTGCTGCAACAGCTTGATTACCTTGCCTTTATCGACCTCTACCACGACCGCATCTGCGCCTATCACGTCAAGGACGCGGAGTTTAATCCCGACGGGCGTCAGGGCGTCTATTCGGGCTATCAGGGATGGGTCAATCGCGCGGGCCGGTTCCGCAGTCTCGGCGATGGTCAGGTCGATTTCTCCGGCATTTTCTCCAAACTCGCGCAGTATGACTATGACAGCTGGGCGGTTCTGGAGTGGGAATGCTGCCTGAAATCGCCCGAACAGGGTGCCGCCGAGGGCGCGCCGTTTATCGCGGGCCATATCATCGAGGCGACCGAGAAGACCTTTGACGATTTTGCGTCCGCCGAGGTCGACAAGGCGCAGATCAACCGGATGCTCGGGCTTTAGGGGAGGCGACAATGCATAAGAAACTGAAACTCGGCATGGTTGGCGGGGGGCGCGGGGCGTTCATCGGCGGCGTGCACCGGATTGCGAGCCGGATTGACGGGGAATGGGAGCTGGTTGCGGGGGCGCTGTCATCGGACCCCGGGCGCGCGGCGGCCTCGGCGGATGATCTGGGGATTGCGCCCGATCGCTCCTATGCCTCCTACGCGGAGATGGCCAAGGCGGAAGCGGCGCGCGAGGACGGGATTGATGCGGTTGCCATCGTGACCCCGAACCACATGCATGCCGGTCCGGCAATCGCGTTTCTGGAGGCGGGGATCAATGTGATCTGTGATAAGCCGCTTTCCCATACCGTTGAAGACGCGTTGAAAATCGCAGACGCGGTGAAGAAATCGGGCAAGCAGTTCATCCTGACCCATAACTACACCGGCTATCCGTTGATGCGCCAAGCGCGCGAGATGGTTGCCAGCGGGGCCTTGGGCGAGGTGCGCTTTGTGGCGGTCGAATACATTCAGGACTGGCTCACCGAGCCTGCCGATCCCGACAACAAACAGGCCGCGTGGCGCACCGATCCCAAACGCTCCGGCGCGGGGGGATGTGTGGGCGATATCGGCACCCATGCCTTCAACCTCGCGCAATTTGTCACGGGGCTGGAAGTCGAGGCGATGTCGGCGGATTTGACCGCCTTTGTCGAGGGGCGGCAGGTCGATGACAACGTCGAGGCGCGGTTCCGGTTTAAAGGCGGGGCCAAGGGCACGCTTTGGGCCAGCCAGATCGCGGTGGGCAATGAAAACGGGCTGTCTTTGCGCGTTTACGGCTCCAAGGGCGGGATCGAGTGGCATCAGGAAAACCCCAATGTCATGACCTATACGCCGTTTGGCGAGCCAAAGCAGATCCTGACGCGGGGCGGCGCGGCCAAGATCGGGTCCGAGCAGAGCCTGCGCGTGCCACCGGGGCATCCCGAAGGGTATCTCGAAGGGTTCGCGACCATCTATAAGGACGCGGCAGACATGATCCGGGCGGGCGATGGCGGTGCGGGTCACACGCCGGGGATCGAGGACGGGGTTCTGGGGATGAAATTCATCGCCGCCTGCGTCGAGAGTTCGGCCAAAGACGGGGCGTGGGTCACGCTTTAACCCCTGCCCTGTTCGCCATGGGGTGCGCGGCACCGGTGAGGCTTTCCGAAGGTGACTTCGGGGGGCCTTTTTCTTGGGAGGGTTCATGGGCGGATTCATGGGCGGGTCAGTTTTGGTGTCGCGGCGGGCGAAACAATCCGCGCATCTGCGTGCGATTGTGATGGGTATACGTAGGGTTTTGAGGGGTTTTTGCGGGTTTGGACGTTTTTTCTTTGTGCAACAGTCCATTAACCCTAGTGTCGTGGGACGAAATTTTTGTGCTTACCAGTTCCCGTCAGGTGGGGCTGATGGATAGCTCGAAGGCGTGGTTGGTGAGGGAGGACCGAACGACATGAAAATCAGACACCTTATCGGGGCGGCCGCAGTCCTGTTTGCATCTGTGACATCCAGCTTTGCTGCGACCTATAATGTTGTGGGTGATTTTTTCGGCGCCAACCTCGGGGATGTTTCGTTTGACCTGACAATCACAGCGGATTTTTCGGGAAATATTGCTGACACATCGGCGGGTCTGACGATCAATTCCCTGACTTCTACAGTTGTCGACCTCTCCGCCTTTCCGTTGCAATACAACTACAATGCGCTTGGGGATGAGTTCGCTATAGGTGGCGGCATTATTGGCCTCGACGATCTGCGACCGGATTTACTGGTCATTGTTTCCAATTTCCTTACGGCGCCGGCATTTTATCACGTGATAGATGTTAACGATGCTTACTTTGGAAGTCCTACTGGCGGGTCTCTGTCGGTGACCGAGGTTCCGGCCGTTCCACTGCCTGCGGGGGGCGTGCTTTTGCTGTCGGGACTGGTGGGTTTCGGGGCGCTGCGCCGGCGCAAAGGTCGCACGGCAGAGGTCTGATCTGCGCGGTCCACGCCGAGGCCGTTCGGTTTCGCCTATAAGATAAATGCAAAGGGGTGCCGGTTTTGCGACGCCCCTTTTTGCTGTCATCAGGTTGGGCATGCCAAATGCGCTGCGGTTTATGCGGGGCACGTCTGTGGGGGCGTGGTTTTTAATTGTCGCCACGCCTGCGCGCCAGTATGCAGGCGCGATGTATTGGACGGTAGAAAAATCGGTCGGTTGGCTGGCGCGTGCGATGGCCGTAGCGGGGGGTGTTGCGCTGCTCGTGGTGATTGCGCTGACATGTGTGTCGGTTGCGGGGCGTGCGCTCGACTGGGTCGGGTTGTCGCCTGTGCCCGGTGATATCGAGTTGGTCGAATTCGGCATCGGATTCGCGGTGTTTGCCTCCCTGCCCTATGCGCAATACGCGCGCGCGCATGCGCGTGTCGATGTGCTGCAACGCGCGTTCGGGGCGCGGTTTAACCGGTTTCTGGATTTCGCGGGCGATCTGTTTTTGGGGGCCTTTACGGGTGTCGTGGCGTGGCGGCTGTTCCTCGGGATGGGGGAAAAGGGCAGCTACGGAGAGACGACATTCATCCTGCAGATCCCGCTGGTCTGGGGCTATCGCGCGGCCTTTGTGGCCTGTTGCGCGGGCGTGGTTGTGGCGCTGTTTTGCGTGCTGCGGTCGGGGCGTTCGATGATCGGGGGAGAGAGCTGATGGATCGGTTTACCATCGGTCTTCTGGCCTTTCCTGCGCTGTTGATTTTGTTGTTTTTGCGCATCCCCATCGGGGTGGCGATGTTTACGGTCGGGTTTGGCGGGGCCTATCTGCTTAACGGCAATTCGATCATGGTGCTCAGCCAGCTCAAGCATCTGGTCTACGGCGAGTTTTCTTCCTATTCGTTTTCGATCATTCCGCTGTTTTTGCTGATGGGTCATTTCGCGACGCTGGGCGGCATGTCGGCGGCGCTGTTCAAGGCGGCGGAGACCTGGATCGGGCATCGCAAGGGCGGTGTGGCGATGGCGGCGATCGGGGCCTGCGCGGGGTTCGGGGCGATTTGCGGATCGTCCTTGGCGACGGCGGCGACGATGGGCAAGGTCGCCCTGCCCGAGTTGAAGAAATACGGCTACACGGGGCGGTTGGCGACGGGTGCCTTGGCGGCGGGCGGGACATTGGGCATTCTCATACCGCCCTCCGTGATCCTCGTGGTCTATGCAATGCTGGCCGAGGAAAACATTGCCAAGCTGTTCGTGGCGGCCTTTGTGCCCGGTCTTCTGGCGGCTCTTGGATACATCATCTGCATTGCGATCTACGTGCGGGTGCGCCCGCATTCGAGCCGTGCACGGGCGCGCGCGACGGGGGCGGAACGCTGGGCGGCGCTGGTGTCCGTCTGGCCGGTTCTGGCGATCTTTGCCGGTGTTGTGGGCGGGATCTATTTCGGGATTTTCACCCCGACCGAGGCGGCGGCAGTGGGCGCTGCGGGCACAGGGCTCGTGGCGCTGGCCAATGGCGGGTTGAACCTGCGCAAGGTTGGCGAGGCGATGTTGGAGACGGCGGCCTCGACAGGGATGATTTTCCTCATCCTGATCGGGGCGAAGGTGTTCAACAACTTCCTCGCGCTGACCGGATTGCCGATGTTTGCGGCCGAATGGGTCGGCACGTTGGTGTTGTCGCCATGGGCGATCCTGACGGCGGTCTTGTTGATCTACCTCGCCTTTGGCTGCGTGATGGACAGCCTGTCGATGATCTTTCTGACGGTTCCAATTGTGTTTCCGATCATGGCGGCGCTCGATTTCGGGGTTGCGCCCGACGAGTTCGGATTGTGGTTCGGGGTGTTGGTCCTGATCGTGGTGGAGGTCGGGTTGATCACCCCGCCTGTGGGGATGAACCTGTTCATTATCAACGCGCTCGATAAGGACACGCCGCTCTCGGATACCTTCAAAGGCACCCTGCCCTTTGTTGCCACCGATCTGGTACGCGTGGTGATCCTCGCGGCGTTTCCGTGGCTGACTTTGGGATTGGTGCGGGCGGTTTTCTAGCGCGCCCGCGCACCTGCCATCATCCGGCCTGCATCGGCAACCAGAGCACAATCATCGGGAAGGCCACGAGGAGCGCGATGGTGATGCCGTCGGCGATGAAGAAGGGCGTGACGCCTTTGAACACGTCCTGCACGGTCAGATCGTCGCGCACGCCCGCAACCACGAAACAGTTGAGGCCGATGGGGGGTGTGATGAGGCAGAATTCGGCCATTTTGACCACGAGGATGCCGAACCAGATCGCGCACATCGGACCCGACATGCCAAAGGCGGAATCCGCCGCCGTGACCATTTCGCCCCCGTTCAGCGACATGACCGCAGGATAGACCACCGGCAGTGTCAGGAGCAGCATGCCGATCGCATCCATGAACATGCCCAAGACCGCATAGGCCAGCAGGATGCACACGAGGATCAGCATCGGCGGCATGGTGAGCGAGAGCAGCCAATCGGAGAACGCGCCGGGTAGATCGGCAAAGCCGAGGAAGCGCACGTAGATCAGGACGCCCCAGATGATGGTGAAGATCATCACCGACAGTTTCGCGGTTTCCAGCAGCGCGTCGCGAAGCTGGCTCCACCGCATGCCTTTATACATGGCCATCAGGAAGACGACGAAGGCACCGATGGCCCCGCCTTCTGTGGGTGTGCCCCATGCCTCGCCCCCGAAGGGGTTGTAGACGAAGAGGACGATGGTCAGCACGACGACGATGATTGGCGTCGTCGGCGGGATCGAGGCAAAGCGTTCGCGCCATGTGAACCCGCCGACTGCGGGACCGAACCCTTTGATCGACAGGGCCATGACGATGATCAGGAGCGCATAGACAAGGGCGGAGAACATGCCCGGCAGGAAACCGGCGAGGAGCAGTTTGCCCACGTCCTGTTCGACGATGATTGCGTAGATGACAAGGATCGTGGAGGGCGGGATCAGGGAGGCCAAGGTGCCCCCTGCGGCGACGACACCGGCGGCGAATTTTTTGTTATAGCCCGCTTCGATCATCTCGGGGATCGCGATGCGCGCGAAGACGGCCGAGGTGGCAATGGATGCGCCCGACACGGCGGCGAACCCTGCGGTGGCAAACACGGTGGCCACGGCGAGGCCACCGGGAACCCATGCGATCCAGCGTTTAGCGGCGGTAAAGAGCGCCTTTGTGAGGCCCGCGTGATAGGCCAGATAGCCGATCAGGATAAAGGTCGGGATCAGGGACAGCGCCTGAGATGAGACTTTGGAATGGGGCACCTGCCCTGCGGTTTTGGCCGCAACGGTCAGCGCCCATGTAAAGGCCTCTGGGTCGTAGCCCTTTTTTGCCCAGAAAATCCAGATCAGGCCGATCATTCCCGAAAGCCCTGCGGCAAAAGCCACGCGCATTCCCAGAACCACCATCACAAGCATGCCGCCAGAGACGATCAGGCCAATTTCAATCGAGTCCATGACGTTTCCCCTAGTCGTCGCCGGAGACCTGCGCGGCCTCCAGAGCGGCTTGTGTGGCTGAATCTATCGGCAGAGGCACGGCCACCGGATGCTCGGTGCCCGAGAAGATGGCCTGAATGTAGGCGATGATCTGGATCACCAGACGCGCGCAAAGCACGCTGAAGGCGACCGGCACGACCAGTTTGGAAGGCCAGAGTGGCAGGCTGATATCCATGGAACTGTCGCGGCTCCACAGGGGGGATGCGAAATCAAAGCTGCGCTGGAAATGTGCCCATGTGCCCCAGACCATCAGGACCATGAACACAAGGATCGCGAAGGTGGTGATCAGCTCGGCCACGAACAAGGGCCGACCCTTTAGCGCGCCGACGAGCATGTCCATGCGCACATGCCCGCCGTTGCGTTGGGTGTATGAAATCCCCGCGAAGGCGATCAGCGGCATCGCCTGTTGGATCCAGTCGATATATCCGGGCAATGGTTGTTGAAAGAAATTGCGCCCGCCGACCGAAATGACCGCGAGGATCATCAGGCCAAAGACGGTCAGACCGCTGACCAAGGCGAAGACCTTTTCGACTTCGTACAGTCTTTGGTCGAGCCGGCTTAGCCTGCTGCCATCCGTTAGAACTGTGCCCGCTCCAGCCATCTCGTGCTTTCATTTCATATTGCAGAATAGTGTTTCCGCCCCGCAGGTTACGGGGCGGAATTCAGGTCAGTTCGCGCGTTTATTTGGACGCGGCAACCATGCCTGTCACGAGGTCATAGAGCTCTTGGGCCGCCAGACCGCGTTTTGCGTTTTGCGCAATCCACTCGTCGGCTGCGGGGGCAGCTGCGGCGGCTTTGAAGGCGGCCAGATCGTCGTCCGAGAACGTAACCTTTTCGATCCCTTTTTCTTCGACCATCGGGCCCCATTTGGCCATGGTTTCCTCGTTGTAATAGGTGATGTAGTGGTCGAGCGCCTCGGGAACCGAGCTATCGAGGGCTTCGCGTTCCGCGTCGCTCAGGGCCTCATAGGCATCGATATTGACGACCACAGGACAGTTGACCGCACCGGGGTTGAGGTTGGTGGTCCACCATGTGGCAATCTCCGCGGTGCCAAAGGACATATGCGCATGGGGCGCGAAAGACGCCGCGCGGATCACGCCGCTATCCATACCCTGACGCACTTCGGTGGCCGACATGGAGGTCGGGACCGCGCCTGCAGCCTCCATTGCCGCGCCGATCCCGCCCGTGGCGCGCACGGTGAGACCTTTGAAGTCCGCGATCGAATGGGGCGCATCGCCCACGCCGGCGAGGTTGTATTGCGGCAGCGGCGAGGGCATCAGGAGTTTGGCATTCCAGCGCGCGAGGTCTTTGACCGTGTCGGGATGCGAATAGACCGCCATCGACACGTCGCGTTCGAGTTCCAGAGAGTCGATGCCGAGGAACGGCAGTTCCAACACGGTGATCGAGGGGTTTTTGTCGGGGTGATACCCGGCACAGAACTGCGCCATTTCGAATGCGCCGATGGAAATCCCGTCGAGGTTCTCGGTGTTCTTTGACAACCCGCCGTAGGAAATGTTCAGGGTGAATTCGCCGTTGGTTTTTTCCGACACCAGCTCGGCGAGCTTTTCCACGTTTTCGGTAAAGGCGCGCCGTTTACCCCAGAGCGATACGTTCCATTCGGTCGCCAGCGCTTGTGTGGCGAAACCGGTGCAAAGTGCGACAGCGGCCGCACGGCTCAGATATTTGTTCATGTTGTCCTCCCAAAGACAGGTTTTATGTCCATGGGAAGTATGATGGCACATTTCAACGGAAACAATGACATATACCGTAAGGTGTCAGCGGTTTTAGCCGTGAGGCTCCGCAAAGTTATAAAAATTCGTCGCATGGGCTAAAGAACAGTGCTTTTATCAAGCCTCGCAATGTCGATCTTTTCGGTGAGCGTTCAAAGCGTGATTGCGAGCGCTCGGGCTCCTTCGCCCTTCCCGAGCTTTGTGCTCGATTAAGTCTCAACATTAAGTCTCAAAATATAGACGGACGCCCGGCAGCCCGTCTCAAAACGAACTTACGCAATCGGAGACTATGCCCGGACTGCGTATTTCGAAGTGTCTGGATCCGTTTACGTGCCTACCGAACCGCCTTGCAGCAGGGAATGTCGACCGGATTCATCATACCCTACCGCCGCGCAACTGTACGAACTTTTGCTTAACGGCCTCAAGGTCACCTTGGGCTAGTTCTTCTATCGTGGCCTCGCTATCCCGCTTCGCGACAAATTTTATGTCTTCCACCGTAGGCAATTTATGAAGATCGGGAGAACTGCGTGCCACAATGGCCCAAAACAAACCCCGTCTGCGCCGCCAAGGAACAGCTGTACACATCGAAGCCGCAAAAATCGCCCGGTCATTCGCGGGCGGGACGCGGAATTGGCGGGTGAAACCCAAATATGCGGATTGTGTATTTGGGAGGGTATTTTCCATGTAGTTAAAATCATGAAGCATCAGTTTTGCCGCATCGGGAAGCTTTTCGAACCAACTGGCGAACCGCGCCTCCCTGTCCTCGATTTCAGCAGGCGTATTTCGTGCAACCTGACATCTGATTACCGCATGCTCGGCATCATCAATTTTCTTGGCAGGCCACCAGACAGCAGAACATATCTCCAACATGTTTCCGGTGATGAGGATGCCGCCTTCTGGCAATCGATCCAGATACCCGCGGTTTTCGGTGTTCGGCATTCGCCCGATGCTGCCAGTTGCAATAACGTATTGCAGCCCTTTGCGCCGGAATTCCTTTTTATTTTGCAGGAATGATCCCTTGTGGCCGTCTTCAGGCACGACCGACGTGACTTGGAGCCCCGCGCTTTCTCCCAACGCTGCCGCGATATTCACATCAATAGTTTGGTTCCAGGTACTTGCAAAAACATAACTTTTGAGGCGGTCTGATGCTGCCAGATCGCTCTGTGCCGCAGCGAGAACCATTTTGGAATCGTATCCGCCGGACAGAAGGAAACCAGTGTCATTATGCGCCACAAGGGCGCGGACGTTTGTTTTGAGGCGTTCAACAATTAGATCGGCAAGATCGCGACGTGGCAGGTCAAACCTGTCGAAATCACCTTCTTTGGGCCAAAACCGATGCATTTCCAGGGAGGCGAGATCCAGATAATGGTTGGCAACACTTCGACGGACATGCCGATCACGGGTCATCCCAAATCCATAGGAACCCTTGTACACATCTGTTGTTGTTTGAGTTCCAAAACAGTCGGCGCCCTTCACGATCGCCGCGTTATCGAAGGCCGGATTTTCTTCTAGCGGGCGATGGAGCGACAAAAACAGGCTGGAGGCAACACATTTGGTCTCGGGGTCATAAACAAAGCCAAAAGAGCTGACCGGGTCGGGATATGCACGCGCATCGGTTGGTGTCGCAAAGAACGCCATGAACCGGCCAGCGGCCCATTTGATAAAGGCCTCCGCCGCATCAAAGAACGATGGCGTATCCACTCCGCCGTCCAAGGGTGTCGTGCCACTAAGATAGGTTCCATCCTCGGCTACAGCATGTCCAAGGATAACGCCGCATTGGACCCCATTGGCGTCTGTCACTAGGCAGGTATGCAAAGAGGGGCAAAACGAAACGCGCCAGTCAAAAATTATGACGCTTTCAAAGCCTTCGGGAGGTGGCACATCAAGTGGCGCAATGTGGTATTGGTTGCGAAATGTCTCCGCAAAATCGAAGCCATGTGCGTCACATTGTTCTTCAGCTACTGTTCCCCTCACCTGTGCGTAAATCCCTATTTTTTATTGATTATTCTCGTTTCTGCTCTTTAGTCGGGCTGTATACCTTCAACAGCTAGGAGAAGCTCTCGCTTTTGTTTTAGCAACTCCCCATCATCTTTGACAGACTTGTTTAGGTCGAGCAGCCGTGCGTTGATGTCTTTGGATTGTCCTACGCGCTGGGGTGGCGTTTTCTCCAGTTGCGTCAGGACATTCGCGGGTAAATCCAACAAATCAACGATCGCGGATCCGGGGCCAAATTGTGATTGAGTCAGGTCTTCTAAAGAACGCGCGACGACGTCCACATTGTTCAGAACCTCAGAAATTTTCTCGATCTCAGACACTAGATTGAATTTGGCGTCAAATCTGCCTTCGAACTCGCCGAAGCTTTCGACGACCCGCCTATTGCGCAGATTGTGTTTGTAGGCGCTGCTCAGAAAGCTATCGCGTCCACGTGTCGTGAACAGCATGGTGATCGGGGTGTCCTCTCCGAACTTGTTGCGCGTCGCTTTCACCAAGAACCAGAGCAGAGGCGCCGCAGAGGTGGCATAATCCGTGACGATTGAACCGTCATCCCGGACGTCACCGACCATACGCCCGGCGAGCGACTCTCGGGACACGACAATTGTGCCGGCGTCATCAACGCCATCGAGAAAGCCCAGAACAGACCGTTTGAACTTTTTCAAAGTCATTGGACCTGGATTGCGCCCGTAGCGACGTCCGGCCAAAGATAGAGCCCCCATTTGCGGGCCGAGATAGACTGATATGTCTTGTTGGGCCAAACGTTGTCGATTTGCGTTCAAAAATGATTGGAGACTGGTCGTGCCTGTTTTGTGGAAACCGGGATGGATTAGGAACTTCGGCATGGCACCTCAAAGCGGGAACAGTTTTCGTCCATAAGTCGGTCTTGTAGCCGCTTCGGGGGCATTGATCTAGAGGTCGGCGATGTGCCCGTGCCCGCAAATCCACGACGCTCGCATTGCATTCCTGCCTCGGCATTTTCGATCTGGCATGCTCTAGGGATGCCACGATTTTCGTGAAAAACAAACGACAGATGGTCATGCACCTAGGCATCATCTGGGTGAAAACCGACCAAGCAGGAAACCAAAAGGCCCTCCGGTTGGGAGGGCCTTTCGCGTTTTACTCTGCCGCTTTGGGTTTGGGCGTTTGGTAGGTGACGTCCCCGAGCGCCTTCATCGCGGCGAATTGGGACAGGAACACCTGACCTGTGAGTTCGTCGAGGAAGTGGGACTTTTTCAGACGGTCCATGACGGGGCCTTTGACCTCCGAGAGGTGGAGGTTGATGCCACCGTCCGAGAGACGTTTGTTGATCTCTTCCAGGGCTTCGAGGGCGGATGTGTCGATCTCGTTCACCGCAGGGCACATGAGGATGACGTGTTTGAGGGCGTCGTCGCCTGCGATCCGGTCGAGGATGTAATCCTCAAGGAAACGCGCGTTTGCGAAATAGAGGCTTTCGTCGACGCGGATCGTGGCGACGGCTGGATCGGTGAGCACATCGTGGCGGTTGATGTTGCGGAAGTGCTCGGTGCCCGGGACCAGACCGACCTCTGCCACATGGGGGCGCGAGGTTTTGTAGAGGTGCAGGCCGATGGACAGGATCACGCCCGCCGAGACACCGGTTTCCACGCCAAAGCCCAGCGTGAGCAGGATGGTGGCGAGAACGGCGGCAAAGTCGGCTTTCGAGTAGCCCCAGGTGCGTTTGAGGATCGAGAAGTCAACGAGGCTGAGCACCGCGACGATGATCGTGGCCGCCAGTGTGGCGATCGGGAGGAAGTAGAGCAGCGGTGTGAGGAAGAGCGCCGCGAGCGCGATACCGACGGCGGTAAAGGCACCGGCGGCGGGGGTTTCGGCACCGGCGTCGAAGTTCACAACCGAGCGCGCAAAGCCACCGGTCACGGGATAGCCGCCGGAGATCGCGGCCGCAATGTTGGAGGCACCCAGACCGACGAGTTCCTGATCGGGGACGATGCGCTGGCGTTTCTTGGCGGCCAGCGTTTGGGCCACGGAGACGGATTCCACGAAACCGATGATGGAGATGAGAACGGCGGAGCCGAAGAGTTGCGCCCAGATTTCGCCGGAGAATTGCGGCAGTGTCAGCGGTGGTAGGCCACGGGGCACGTCGCCGACAATTTTGACGCCGTGATCGGAGAGGCCAAAGACGAAGGCCGCGAGTGTGGTGACCACGACGGCGGCGACGGGGCCGGCCTTGGCGGAGATATCGGCCATGCGCGGGCTCAGGCCACGATCAATGAGCATGGGTTTGAGCCCCTTGCGCACCCAGAAGAGGAATGCGGTGGCTGCAACGCCGATCACCAGCGTGATCAGGTTGGTTTCGGGCAGGTGTTCCCAGAGCGCTTCGAGCATTTCAGGCAGGGTGTGACCGGAGGCCGAGACCCCGAGGATGTGTTTGGCCTGCGAAGTGGCGATCAGGATACCCGAGGCGGTGATGAAGCCCGCGATCACCGGATGGGACAGGAAGTTGGCGAAAAAGCCGAGCCGGAAGAGACCCATCGCGAGCAGGATCAGCCCCGACAGGAAGGCGAGCGTGATGGCGGCGGCGGCGTATTCTGCCGTGCCCTGCAGCGCGAGGTTGCCCACGGCAGCGGCGGTCATCAGGGAGACAACGGCCACAGGGCCGACGGCGAGCGCGCGCGAGGTGCCGAAAATCGCATAGGCGACCAGCGGCAGGATCGACGCATAAAGGCCCATTTGTGCCGGCAGCCCCGCCAGAAGCGCGTAGGCGAGCGATTGCGGGATGAGCATGATGGTCACGATCACGGCGGCGATGCCGTCATTTGCGAAGGTGTCCATGCGGTACTTCGAGCCCCAGTCGAGGATCGGGAAATACCGTTTGAGGGAACGCGGGTCAAAAGCCACGGGGTTAGTCCTTGTATTGGGTGCGCGGCCCCCTGCGGGGCTGCGCCAGTTCCATTATTTCGCCGATACTTTTTCCGGCTTGATCATCCATTCCTTGCCGCGCAGCATTGCTTTCCAATAAACCGGCGGGAGGATTTGTTCCTTTAGAAACCATGCCTTACGGGTGGCTTTGGTGCCATCGAGCATCCATTTCGGGAAGGATGGCAAAAGCACCCCACCATAGCCGAACTCGGCGAGAACAATTTTGCCCTTCTCGACAGTCAGCGGGCAGGATCCGTAGCCGTTGTAGGCGGATTGCGGCCCCTTTCCGTCGATATCGGCGGCGATGTTGTCGGCCACGATGGGGGCCTGCATGCGCGCGGCGGCGGCGGTTTTGGCGTTCGGGGCGTTCATCACATCCCCGAGCGACCAGATGTTGTCGTAGGTTTTGTGGCGCAGCGTGGCCTGATCAACGTCGACCCATCCTGCCGCATCGGCCAGAGGCGAGACGGCAATGAAGTCGGGTGCCTTTTGCGGCGGGGTGACGTGGATCATGTCGAAATCCACGGTGACACGGGTGGGCTCGGTATCCGGTTTGATGATCTCGAAAGTGGCAGTTTTGGCCTGCCCGTCAATGGCGACCAGATTGTGGAAGAAGTCGAGATGCGCGTTGTAGCGTTCGACGTATTCCTCAAGCGCGGGCACGTAGTCTTTGACCCCGAACAGCACCCCACCGGCATTCATGAAGTGGATGTCGACATTGCCGAGAACGCCCGCCGTTTCCCAATGCGAGGCGGAGAGATACATCGCCTTTTGGGGTGCGCCGGCGCATTTGATCGGCATCGGTGGTTGGGTGAAGATGGCTTTGCCACCACGCATTTCGCGCACCAGCTTCCATGTGTAAGGCGCGAGATCGTAACGGTAATTCGAGGTCACACCGTTTTTGCCCAGCGTATCGACGAGCCCGTCGACCGCAGTCCAGTCGAGTTTCAATCCCGGACAGACGACGAGGCGTTCGTATTTGACCACGCGACAGCCATCGAGGATGACGGCGTTATTGTCGGGTTCAAAGGCGGCAACGGCGGATTTGATCCAATGGACACCACGGGGAATGAGGCTGCCCATGGTTTTGGCGGTGGTTTTGGCGTCAAAGACGCCTGCCCCGACCATGGTCCAACCGGGTTGGTAGTAGTGGATGTCGGCAGGGTCGATGATGGCGATTTCGAGGTCGGGTTTGCGCGATTTGAGCGAGGATGCCGCCGCGATGCCCGCCGCGCCGCCGCCGACGATGACCACATCGAAACGGGCGTCTTCTGCGCTATCGGTGGGGGTTTTGCCACCGTTGGCGATGCGGCGCGCCACGCCGGACATGTCGTAGCCTGCGGCCTTGGTCGCGGCCAGGATATCGACGACGGATTTCTCCTTGGCCATGGCGAGCGACCACAGCGTGGTGGTGCGCGTGCCGGTGCGGCAGTAGCCGAACACCGGTCCGGGCAGATCGATGAGGGCCTGACCAAAGGCAGCCGCGGTCTCTTCGGTCACGATACCGGGGGTCACAGGGAGATAGCGGAATTCGAGACCAGCGGCCTTAGCGGCGGTTTCGATTTCCTCGGCGGTGGGTTGGTCGGCGGCTTCGCCGTCGGGACGGTTACAGATCACCGCCCGAAACCCGCGCCGTGCAAGTTTTGCCATGTCTTCGGGGTGGACCTGCCCGGAAACAGACAGGCCGTCGGAAATTTTCTTGAGCTCCATAGCGCGTCTCCTCGCGTCAAAGCGGCCTTTGGGGCCGCTCGGATGCGGGTCCCTCTCGCCATGTCTCGCCCGCATATGCGGGGTCAATTCAATGTGGCGGGAGGGATGCGCGCCTGCGCTACTCTCCCGACAGATGCATCGCGACGGGGCTCAGGTCATAGCCGGCCCCTGCCGCCTGCTTTAGTATCTCTCCCCCGTCGACCTGACCGGCCTGCGACAGGCCCCAGGCGAAACAGGACCGCGTACCGGAGCGGCAATAGGCGTAGACGGGGCCCGTCTGCTCGGCGAGAACCTGACGCATGCCGTCCACGGTTTCCGACGAGAACCCGCCCGGATAGATCGGCAGGTAGATGGCCGCCATCCCGTGGTTTTTGGCCGCGTCGATCATCACATCAGACGCCAGAGCCGCATCGACTTCTTCATCGGGACGGTTGATCACGAGGGTTTTGAAGCCCTTCTCAGCAAGTGTGGCCACGTCTTCGGGGGTAATCTGACCGCTAACCGTGATGGCGTCGTTGATCTTGTTAAAATCCAACTTGCGTCTCCTGAACTGTCTGAGGGCCGGCCGGCCCGATGATCTACCGGCCGGCCCTGACAGATCAGAGCCCGTTGACCGGTACCTTCAAGAATTGTTTACCGTCCTGATCGGCTGGCGGCAACTCGCCTGCACGCATGTTCACCTGCAGCGAAGGGATGATGAGGCGCGGCATGTCGAGCGTGGCATCGCGTTCTTCGCGGAATTTCACGAAGTCGGCTTTGGTTTTGCCACCACCCACGTGGATGTTGTGCTCTTTTTCCGCACCAACGGTGGTTTCCCATTCGATGTCGCGTCCGTTCGGGCCGTAGTCGTGGCACATGAACAGGCGCATGTCGTCGGGCAGTGCGAGCACTTTCTGGATGCTGTCGAACAGGATCCCTGCGTCCCCACCCGGGAAGTCGGCACGTGCCGAGCCACCATCGGGCATGAACAGCGTGTCACCGGTAAAGGTGGCATCACCCATCGTGTGGGTCATACAGGCCGGCGTGTGACCGGGTGTATGCATCGCAAAGCAATCCATGCTGCCGACTTTGTAGGTGTCGCCGTTCTTGAACAGGCGGTCGAACTGGGACCCGTCGCGTTGGAATTCGGTGCCTTCGTTGAAGACTTTGCCGAAGGTTTCCTGAACCGTGACGATATGTTCGCCGATGCCGATTTTCCCGCCTACTTTGTCCTGAATATAGGGCGCAGCAGAGAGGTGGTCGGCGTGCACGTGGGTTTCGATCAGCCACTCCACCTTGAGATCGTTGTCCTGAACATATTTGATGATCTCGTCGGCGCTTTCGTAGGTGATGCGGCCGGCGGCGTAATCAATGTCCATGACGCTATCGACGACAGCGCAGGCGTTGGAGTTGGGATCTTTGACAACGTAGGAAATGGTCCAGGTCGCGGGGTCAAAGAAGGCTTTCACCTCCGGTTTCACGGACATGTCAATCGGGTAGTTGGAAGGCATGATATCTCTCCTCTCGATACGTCTATGCTACGTCACGCTGCGCGACGCTCTGCGCGCAGTGCCGATAGCTTCATCAGGTATTTCGCGGTGAAAATCCCCGCCACGAGGGCGACAAAGAACACCAGAACCGCAGGGTCGAGCGTGCCGATTGCAGGCAGGGCGCCGCCCGGGCAGAAACCGGCAATGCCCCAACCGATGCCGAAAACGGCTGCGCCGCCGACGAGTTTGGTGTCGATGACACGGCTGGTCGGCAGGTTGAATGCCGGCTCGAACGCGGGGCTGTTCCAGCGGCCGAAGACGAAACGGTAGCCGATGAATGCAGTCACCACAGCACCGCCCATCACAAAGGCGAGCGAAGGGTCCCAAGTGCCTGCAACATCGAAGAAATTCACAACTTTGGCAGGGTTCGCCATACCGCCGAGGCTAATGCCAAGGCCGAATACGAGGCCGGAAAGATAGGTCAGAAAATGTTTCATCTCAGATCCCTCCGATGATGTGGCGAACGACGTAAACGGTGATGCCGGTGGTGATCATGAAGGTGATCGTGGCGACGATTGAACGCGGGGAAAGCCGCGCCATGCCGCACACACCGTGGCCCGACGTACAGCCAGAACCAAAGGTGACGCCGATACCGACGATGAAGCCGCCGATGACGAGTGCCACTGTGCTGACGGGCACGTCGATGGCGAGTGCCTCACCGGTCAAAAGCCGGAAGGCCAGCGGGCCTGTGACCATGCCGGCCAGAATCCATGCGCGCCACGCCCAGTCAGACGAGCTCGATGGTTGAATAAATCCGGCGAGCACGCCGGTTGCGCCGAAAACGCGTCCCTGAAAGGCCATCAGCATAACAGCCGACAGCCCGATGAGGAGGCCACCGATCAGTGACGCCCATGGAGTAAATTCCGTAATCATTTAGCTAGCGACCCCTTTTGCGGGGGCGAAGATTGCCCGTTTCATTATGTGCGTTTCCTTGTTTTTGCGCAGTGCTTGGAATCATAGATATCCCATTGAGCCGAGGGCTTCAGTGAGTTTGTCACATAAGATGCAATACTGTGAATTTGACGGGGCACAAGGCGCATAGCGGCCATGTGCGCAGGAGACGATGGGGGCATTTGGGGGCGCGGTTTGCGCCCTGCCCGACCTGACGCGGCACACCGGTGCCACCCCCGATTTCACCCCGCCCCACGACGCCTCAAAGGCACCTTCTATACGAATGGACAGTGTGACTATCCGTTAAGCACGATGGTTGCGGGAGGGTGGTCTTGGTAAACCGCCCATGAACTCGGCCGTGTTGCACCTGCATTCACCACCGCGGGACGTCGAAATCACGTTAATCGGTTGCGCCCTATCTCGGCGCGGATTTAATCAGAGGGTCGCGCCGTGGGCTATTCGATCAAAATGTATGACGCGAACGCGATGTTCGTGACGTCGCCGTGGAACCCCGCGGATGGGTGGACCGGCAGCGATTTCATCACATGGTCCAAGACCGGTGACCATTTCGGCTGGGGCGCGGGCGGTGTGACCTTTTCCAGTTTCGACAGTGGTGTGACCGTCGCGGTGAGCGATAATGACACGCTCTTTGAAGACGATGATGCGAGCTGGAACAGCTCCACGCCTCAGACACTGACGGATGTGACAACCATCGGCTCTACGACCTATACCCAAGGCGTCGATGTCGAGGACGAATACGAAGTCACGCTGCGCGACCCCGACACGAACATCGAATACCGCCTCGTTGTCGTTTCCATCAACGACACGCCGGCGACATTGACCTTTGAGGGTCCCCTGCCCCCGACAGGTGTCATGCTGAGCTATGTCAGCCATGCCGATGGCCAGTCCATGACACCGCCGGTCTGTTTCGGTGCGGGCACCCTGATCAAAACCACGCGTGGCGAGATTGCGGTCGAAAAGCTGGCCGTGGGGGATAGGGTCGTCACGGCGGATAGTGGTTTGCAGCGGATCAACTGGATCGGTCTGCGCAAAATGAATGCGCAGATGTTGAACGCGGCCCCGCAGTATCGCGCGATCCGGATCCGCGCCGGAAGCCTCGGGGGGAACACGCCCGAAATCGATCTGATCGTCTCGCCACAGCACCGGATTCTGGTGTCCTCCAAAATCGTCGAACGCATGTCGGGCGAACAGGAGGCACTGGTGGCGGCCAAACACCTGCTCGGTCTTGAGGGTGTGGATATTGCCGAGGATCTGGACGAGGTGACCTATGTCCATTTCCTGCTAGAGCGCCACGAGATTGTGTTCTCCAACGGGGCTTTGACGGAGTCGCTCTACACCGGCGCGGAAGCGATGAAGTCGCTCAGTGAGGATGCGCGTCAGGAGATTTTCGGGCTCTTTCCCGAACTGGCCATCACGGGCACCGTCACGGTTCCCGCGCGCAGGCTTATGAACGGTCGCGAGGGTCGCAAAATGGCCCAACGCCACGTCAAGAATGGCGTCGAGGTTGTGCGCCGCGCCTCCTGAGGCGCAGAGGGTCACTCATCGGACATCGATAGAATGAGAGGTGTTAGTCCTCTGCGCGCGCATCCGCACGCGATTTTCCTGCCACGTCCTGCGCCAGTGTTGCGGCCATAAATGCGTCGAGATCACCGTCGAGAACACCCTGTGTGTCAGAGGTTTCGTGGTTGGTGCGCAGGTCTTTGACCATCTGATAGGGCTGCAAAACGTAGGAGCGGATCTGGTTGCCCCAGCCTGCGGAGCCCTTGTTTTCATGCGCCTCGTTGATCGCCGCGTTCCGTTTATCGAGCTCCATCTGGTAGAGCCGCGATTTCAGGGCCTTCATCGCGATATCGCGGTTCTGGTGCTGGGACTTCTCGGAGCTGGTCACGACAATGCCGGTCGGGTGGTGGGTGATACGCACCGCCGAGTCCGTGGTGTTCACGTGCTGGCCGCCTGCGCCGGACGAGCGGTAGGTGTCGATGCGGATATCAGACGGGTTCACGTCGATGTCGATGTTGTCATCCACCACCGGATAGACCCAGACGGAGGCAAAAGACGTCTCGCGCGTGCCCTTGCCGAACGGTGAAATCCGCACGAGGCGGTGCACGCCGCTTTCCGATTTGAGCCACCCGTAGGCGTTGTGGCCGGTGATCTTGTAGGCGCAGGATTTGATCCCTGCTTCGCCGCCGGCTTCCTCGGATTGAAGTTCGACTTTGTAGCCGCGCTTTTCGGCCCACCGCACATACATCCGTTGCAGCATGGAGGCCCAGTCACAGGCCTCTGTGCCCCCCGCGCCGGCGTTGATTTCGAGGAAGGTGTCGTTGGCATCGGCTTCGCCGTCCAGCAACGCCTCGAGTTCTTTTTCGGCGGCTTTGGCTTCGAGCGCCTTCAGCGCCTTTTCGGCCTCTGCGACGACCTCTTCATCCTCTTCCATCTCGCCCATTTCGATGAGTTCGATGTTGTCGGACATGTCCTGTTCGATGCCTTTGGCCACCGCCACCGCGTCCATCAATGCCTGACGTTCGCGCATCAGTTTTTGGGCGCGCGCCTGATCGTCCCACAGCGTCGGGTCCTCGATCATCGCGTTGAATTCTTCGAGGCGATGGGGCGCGGTGTCCCAATCCAACCGCTGCTTGAGCAGTGCGACCGATTTCTCGATTTTGGCAATAGAGGTCTGGATTTCTGCGCGCAAGGTCTCTGCCCTTCGGGTGGGGTGCTTTCAGGTTCAGGGACAGATACTTGTCCCGCGCGTCGCGTGCAAGGGGCGTGGCCCTAGTATAGCCCGCCCGAGGAGAGCGAATTGATCGTCGCCTTCTTGGGGATTTTGATCGTGCCGCCCGATTCCGTTTTCACCTCGCGGTCGCCATCCTGCGGTGCGACGGCATTGAACATGGGCAAATCCGCCCCCATTGCAAAGCCACCGTCAAACAGCACGCCGAACACCGGCTCTTCGCCGTCGCGGAAGTATTCGGCCACGACGTTCGGGCCGGAGGCATCATCAGAGAGGCGCGCACCGGTGAAGCGGTCGATTTTGATGAAACGCCCACCCGGGGGCACACGGAATTTGCCGCCGCCGTATTTGCGCACCGCGTCCTGCATGAAGGTGTTGAACACCGGACCACAGAACCCGCCGCCCGAGGCCCCGGGCATTTCACGCGGCGTGTCGAAACCGATGTAGCAACCCGCGACGATGTTGGAGGTAAAGCCGACGAACCATGCGTCTTTGCCGTCGTTGGTGGTCCCGGTTTTACCGGCCACGGGCACGGGCAGATCAACGCGGCCCTTGGCGGTGCCGCGCTGGACGACGCCCTGCATCATCGACGTGAGCTGATAGGCGGTGATCGCGTCGATCACCCGTTCGTCGGAGGAGAGGATTTTGGGCGCGAAACCGGGGTCGAGGCTGGCGAGTTTGCATTCCTCGCAATCGCGTTGGTCATGGCGGTAGATCGTGCGACCGAACCGGTCCTGAACGCGGTCGACGAGCGTCGGTTCAACGCGTTGGCCCCCGTTTGCGAACATCGCGTAGGCGGCCACCATTTTGAACAGCGTGGTTTCCTCCGCACCAAGCGATGAGGCCAGATATTGCCCCATCTGGTCGTAAACGCCAAAACGCTCCGCATAAGACGCGACCACATCCATACCGACCTCTTGGGCGAGACGAATGGTCATGAGGTTTCGCGACTGTTCGATGCCTGTGCGCAATGGCGTGGGGCCATAGAACTGGTTGGAGGCGTTTTTGGGACGCCACACACCCTGCGGCGTGTTGATTTCGATCGGGGCGTCCACGACGATGGTCGCCGGTGTGAACCCGCTGTCGAGCGCTGCGGCATAAACGAAGGGTTTGAACGAGGAGCCGGGCTGACGCGTCGCCTGTGTGGCGCGGTTAAAGACCGAGTTTTGGTAGGAGAACCCGCCCTGCATCGCGATCACGCGACCGGTATGGGTGTCCATGGCCATAAAGCCGCCCTGCACTTCGGGGACCTGACGCAGGGTCCAGCGGATCAGGTCGCCCTGCCCGTCATCGCCCGTCGTCATGCGGCGGATATGGACCACATCGCCGCGTTCGAAATTATCCACGAAGGAGCCGCGCATCCATGCGATGTCGTCGCGCGGAACGCTGACTTCGCCCTGCCCTTCGACCATGACGGTGATCGATTGATCGCCTATCTGATTGACCGCGCCGACAGACCAACCGCCATCAAGGGTGACGTCACGCGCGACGCGCACTTCGGCGAGCACAGTTTCCCATGTGCCATCGTCCAGTGTTGCAGGTTCGATGGATTTTCCGGTGCCCCGCCAGACACCACGGTCACGGTCAAGTTGTTCCAGACGCGCCTGCAGAGCCTGCGCTGCTTTGGATTGCAATTCGGGGTCTAGAGTTGCGCGGATCGACAGGCCGCCTTCGAAAAACTCCTCTTCGCCAAAGTCCTTGGACAGTTGGCGGCGGATTTCGTCTGTAAAGTAGTCGCGCGGCGGCAGGGCTTCGCGGAAGCTTTCGTAATCGCCGCTTTGGACCGTGCGGATCGGGGTCGCCTTGGCCGTTTCGTATTCTTCTTCGGTGATATAGCCGTTCTCGAACATCTCGCGCAGCACGAGGTTGTTGCGCCGTTCCAGCGCCGCGTCGTAGTTTTTCACGGGATGGTAGCTGTAGGGCGCTTTGGGGTGGACGGCGAGAAACGCCGCCTCTTCGATTGTCAGGTCGGACAGCGATTTGTTGAAATAGGTCTGGGCAGCGGCGGTGACCCCGAAGGAGCGCGCGCCAAGGTCGATTTCGTTGAGGTAGAGCCCGAGAATTTCGTCCTTTGACAGCGTCTGTTCGAGACGCGTGGCGAGGATGATTTCCTTGATCTTGCGTTCCGCCGAGCGATCCGAGGATAGCAGGAAGTTCTTCATAACCTGCTGGGTGATGGTTGATGCGCCACGCAGGCGCCCGCCACGGGCCGCATCCAGAGCCGCCGAGGCCATGCCGCGCAGGTCGTAGCCGTTGTGGTTGTAGAAATTGCCGTCCTCGGCCGAGATGAACGCCTGTTTCACCAGATCGGGGATCTCTTCGGGGGGCGTGTAAAGACGACGTTCACGCGCGAACTCGTCGATGATACGGCCCTCGCCGGAATAGATACGGCTGATGGTCGGGGGTTGGTATTGCGCCAGTGCTTCGTGGTTGGGCAGGTCGCGACCGTACATGTAGAACACGGCGCCCACGATGAGAGCGGCGAGAATCGCCCCCGTGGTGACCCACGAGAAAATCGTGCCGAAAAACGAGAATACGAAGCGTGTCACAGTATTTTACCTTCAAGAACTCTTCTCAGCGCGCCCGCGCGGTGTCCAGATTGGACCTTTATAGAGAAACCGGCGCGGGGGCAAAAGCAGATGCGCCCCCTGCACCGGAATGTGAGCGGTCGTGCGCCGCTATTTGCGCAATCCATCCTGCGCGGCAATTTCGAGTTGTTCCCATTCAAGGAGCGCATCGCGGATCGCCCATGCGGCCTTTGTGCGCCATGCAGGGTCGGTCAGATTGGCGCGGTCTTTGGGTGAGGAAAGAAAGCCGAGCTCCAAGAGAACAGACGGGATATCGGGCGATTTGAGCACCGAAAACCCCGCCTCGAGCCGCGGACGTTTGTGCATCCCGACACTGGCCGAGAGTTGATCGACCAGAGCGGTGGCCAGACGTTCGACCCGAGGGCGCGTTTCGGTGCGCGCCATGTCCATCAGGACGGTCGCGATCACATCGTCATGTCCCGACAGGTCAATACCGGACAACAGGTCCGCGCGGTCATGGCGTTCGGCGAGCTTGCGCGAGGCCATATCGGAGGCGCGATCGGCAAGGGTATAGAGCGTCGCGCCCTCCGCGCGCCCCTCGGCCAGCGCATCGGCGTGCAGCGAAATAAACACATCCGCCCCGGCGGTGCGCGCAACGGTAATGCGGTTTTCGAGCGGGACGAAACTGTCGTCCGTTCGCGTCAGGGTGACATCGAAGTGCCCTGCCCGTAGCAGAACATCGGAAAGCTCGCGCGCAAAGGTCAGCATCAGATCGGCTTCGCGGTGGCCGTCCCGTTCTGCGCCGGGATCAATCCCGCCATGGCCCGGATCGAGAACCACACGGATGGCCCCCGTGCCCAGTTTGCGCAGCGGCAGCGGTTCGATATCGGCCGGATCGCGCGCGACGAGTTGCGCATCTGCGGGGGCACCAGCGGAGGCGGCGAAATTGTCGGCCTCCTGATGCGCAAAGACGAGCCGCAGCACCGCCCCCTGCGCCGGACGGGTCATTTCCGCCTCCACCAATGTGAAAGGTGCGGCGAGATCGAGCACCATGCGCGACCATCCGGGGCGAAAGGCCCCGACCCGCACGCCGGTAATATGGTTGGAGAGGTCGAAAGCCGCGACATCAAAGCCGGTCCAATCCGCCTCTGACAGGTCGACAACCAAACGGCGCGGTTCGTCGAGGAAAAAGATGCGGAACGGCACAGGCTGGCTCAGCGCAAGGCGCATCTGGGGCACATCGCCCTGATCGACGAGCATCGATCCTTCGTTTTGCGCGCGCGCCAAGGCGGTCAACCCGTCCTGGGCCTGAACCGGCAGCGCGCCCATCAGGCACAGCGCAAATATCCATAAAAACCGCATCGTCACCTCGCCAGTTGGGGCCTTCGCGCCCTCTTTGGTGTCACTCTAGACCAGCGTGCAACGCCGGTCAGCCCCAATCGCGACTCACAACTGCGTCATGAAGGCTTTGAGACGCCGGATGCCTTCGCGGATATCCTCGCTCGAGCGCGCGTAGGAGAAGCGCAATGTGTGATGCCCGCGCTCGAGGTCGAAATCGAGCCCCGGCGTGACCGCCACCCCTGCCTCATCGAGGATGCGCGCCGCAAATGCACGGCTGTCATCGGTGAAGGCGGAGACATCGGCGTAGATGTAAAACGCCCCGTCTGGCGGCGCGAGATCGACAAACCCTGCCTCGGCGAGACCTTCGAGCATCAGGCGGCGGTTTTCGGTGTAGGTCGCTAGGTGCCCCTGCAATTCGTCATGGGCATCGAGTGCCCCGAGGGCGGCGATCTGGGCCGCATGGGGCGCGCAGATGAACATGTTCTGGGCCAAACGCTCAATGGTGCGCACGTGATCGGGCGGCACCACCATCCAACCGATACGCCATCCCGTCATCGAGAAATATTTGGAGAACGAGTTGATCACATAGACATCGTCGGTGATTTCCAGCGCGCTGACGGCGCGGTTTTCATAGTGGATGCCGTGGTAGATTTCGTCGGACACAAAGGCCACATCGCGCGCAGCACAGGCGTCGATGAGCGCGGTGAGGGCGTCGCGATCGAGCATGGTTCCCGACGGGTTGCCCGGACTGGCCACAATCAGACCGTCGAGGTCCGCGGGAAGGTCCTGCGGCGCGGGCTGCAGGCGGTTGCCCTTTGCCGCCTGAATTTCGACGGGCGTGAGCGCGAGCGCTTTGAGGATTTGACGGTAAGAGGGATAGCCCGGAGCCCCCAAACCAACCCGCGCGCCGGTATCAAAGAGCGCGGTAAAGGCCAGAAGGAAGGCCGCGGACGAGCCCGAAGTCACCACGACGCGGGCGGGATCGAGGTCTACCCCATACCAATCCGCATAGAGCCGCGCGATGCCGGCGCGCAATTCAGGAAGGCCGAGCGCGACAGTGTAGCCCAGCGGACCCTCTTCCATAGCAGCGGCCAATCGGTCGCGCGCCACTTTCGGCGCTCCCGTCGCGGGCTGACCCACCTCCATATGGATGATGTGGCGCCCGCCCTCTTCAGCGCGGCGCGCAGCCTCCATGACGTCCATCACGACAAAGGGATCAACTTGGGCGCGCTGGGAGGTTTTCATCGCAGGGTCCTTGTGGTTTTCTTTGCCCAACCGGATGCCAGCACGAGGAGGGAAATGCAATGCGGGCGCTTGTGCGAACCTGTCTGATCGCCCTTTTGTGCGCGGCGGTCCCTTGGGCGGCCTTTGCCAAAGGGTTATTGCGCGATCCCGACATTGAATATGCGCTGGGGCGGTTGGCAAGCCCGCTGTTCACCGCGGCGGGGCTGTCGGCGTCGCGCATGAGGATCGTGGTGGTCGACGATGATGAACCCAATGCCTTCGTGGTCGACAACCAGCATATCTTTATCCACTCCGGTCTGATCCTGCGCCTCAAAAGCGCCTCGGAATTGCAAGCTGTTCTGGCGCATGAAATCGCGCATATCACCGGCGGGCACATCGCGCGGCGTGCCGCCAATTCGCGCGCGGCGTCTCAGGCGGCCATGATCGGCATGATGTTGTCAGGTGTCGCCATCGCGGCGGGGGCCGACGGGCGTGCGGCCACTGGCGTGGCCTTGGGTGTCGCGGGCTCGGCGCAGCGGGTGCTGTTTGGTCATACGCGGGCCGAAGAATCCTCGGCCGATCAAACCGGCATCCGGATCATGGCGCGCGCAGGCGTGCCGCCACAGGCCATGCTCGACGTGCTCGAACTGTTCCGCGGTCAGGAGGTTCTGGCCGAGTCGCGTCAAGACCCCTATGCGCGCACTCACCCCCTGTCGCGCGATCGGCTGCGTGCCCTGCGCGGCTACGCGGCGGCGAGCAAGGTGACGAGCAATCGCGACGCCGAGGCCGACTATTGGTATGCGCGTGCGCGGGGTAAATTGGAGGCCTTTATCCGCCCGCCCTCGGCCACGCTGCGCAAGGTGAAAGCCTCGGACGCATCCGACATCGCGCTGATGCGCCGTGCCGTGGCGCTCCACCGCATTCCCAAGCCGAAGGAAGCGATTGCCACGATCAACACACTGGTCGCAAAACGCCCCAAAGACCCGTATTTTGCCGAATTGCAGGGGCAGATCCTGCTCGAAAGTCGCCAGTTTTCCGCTGCTGTCGCCGCCTATCGACGCGCCGCCCAACTTGCCCCGCGTGAGGCGCAAATCCAGTCGGGATTGGGTCGTGCCCTGCTCGCCACCGGCGATAAGGGGGCATTGGGCTCAGCGATCAAGGCGCTGGAGGCCGCACGGGCGCGCGAGCCGTGGGATCCGACCACATTGCGCCATCTCGCCTCTGCCTATGCGCAATCGGGAAATGAAGGGATGGCGACGCTCAATGCCGCCGAAGCCCATGTTTTACGGGGTGATTTTGCGGCCGCCCTGCCCTTGGCCAAACGTGCAGGCGCGGCTTTGGGTCACGCAAGCGTGGGGTGGAACCGCGCGCAGGATGTGATAGATGCCTGTGAACGCGTTTTGAACAGGAAATGACCCGATGACCCTTGCCCTGCGCACCGGCCTTGCCGCGCTTTTGACCGCTTCCGTTGCTTTTTCGGCCGCCGCTTTTGACATGAACGCGATGAGCGATGATGAGCGAAGTGCCTTCCGCGCGGAGATCAAATCCTATCTTCTGGAAAATCCCGAAGTGCTGATGGAGGCCGTGGAGGTCTACAACCAGCGTCAGGAAGCAGCGCAAGGCGACAACGACGCGGCCCTGATCGCGGCCCATTATGACCAGCTCTACAATGCGCCGGGTGATCTCATTTTGGGCAATCCAGATGGCGACATCGTGATGGTGGAGTTTTCCGACTACCGCTGCGGGTATTGCAAAAGAGCGCATCCGGATATGAAGGCGCTTCTGGAAGGCGACGGGAACATCAAGCTGATCGTCAAGGAATTCCCGATCCTCGGCGAGGCCTCGACATTGGCATCCCGCTTTGCCATCGCCACGCGCCTCGTCGAAGGGGATGAGGTCTACGCCCGCCTGCACGAAGCGCTGATGGAAACCAATGGCGACATCACATTGGGGATCCTGAAACGGATCGCCAAAGGCATCGACATCAACGTCGGCGCGGTGACGGACAAAATGGATGACGATGAGGTCACGGCACAGATTGCGACCAACCACCAGCTTGGCAGTGTCCTGCAGATCAACGGAACCCCTTCCTTCGTGCTCGAAGGCCAGTTCCTGCGCGGCTATGTGCCCTATGACGCGATGAAAGAAATCGTGGCAGAGCTGCGCGGCTAAAGGCGCAGCGCTCCGGCTTTATTCGGCGGCGTCTGCGGGCGCCGCTTTTGCGTCCAGCTCTGCGGCTTTCTTTTCCACCTGTTCGACGATGTGTTCAATCATCAACTCGTTGGACATTTTGTGGCTCTGTTTGCCGCCGAGATAGACCATGCCATGGCCTGCCCCGCCGCCGGTCCAGCCTACATCTGTCATCAACGCTTCGCCCGGTCCATTCACCACACAGCCGATAATCGACAGGCTCATCGGTGTCTTGATGTGCTCGAGACGCTTTTCCAGCGCTTCGACGGTTTTGATCACGTCAAAGCCCTGACGCGCGCAGGACGGGCAGGAAATGATGTTGATCCCGCGATGGCGCAGGCCCAGCGATTTGAGGATTTCATATCCGACTTTGACCTCTTCCACCGGGTCGGCAGAAAGGCTCACGCGGATCGTGTCCCCGATGCCCATCCACAACAATTGGCCCAGACCAATCGCCGATTTGATCGTGCCGGACATCAAACCGCCCGCTTCGGTGATCCCGAGGTGGATCGGCGCGTCTGTGGCCTCGGCGAGTTGTTGATAGGCGGCCGAGGCGAGGAAGACATCCGATGCCTTCACCGAAATCTTGAAGTTGTGGAAGTCGTTGTCTTCGAGGATTTTGATATGGTCGAGGCCGCTTTCCACCATCGCGTCGGGACAGGGCTCGGCGTATTTGTCCAGCAGGTGCTTTTCGAGCGAGCCTGCGTTCACACCGATGCGGATCGAGCAATTGTGGTCCTTGGCGGCCTTGATGACCTCTTTGACACGCTTTTCGTCGCCGATGTTGCCCGGGTTGATGCGCAGGCAGGCCGCGCCCGCCTCGGCCGCCTCAATCGCGCGTTTGTAGTGGAAATGGATGTCCGCCACGATCGGAACGGGGCTTTCACGGCAGATTTCCTTGAGCGCCGTTGTCGCGGCGACGTCGGGGGCGGAAATGCGCACGATGTCGGCACCAGCCTCGGCGGCACGGATAACCTGATCGAGCGTGGCGCGCACGTCGCCAGAGTCCGTGTTGGTCATGGTCTGCACAGTTATGGGTGCATCGCCGCCGACGGGCACATTGCCGACCCAGATTTTACGGCTCTGGCGGCGTTCGATGTTGCGCCAAGGGCGAATGGGATTGTGGGACATGGTTCACCTCTGGGGCATCCGAAGTTGCCCTCTAGATAGGGTGCTGGCGCCCTGCCCGCAAACCCTTAGTTCGATGGGATCAGTTGCAGGAGAGATCTGCGGTGGATGCGACCTGAAACATTTCGCAAATCGGGACGTTCACGGCCAGATCGACGGATTCATAGGCCTCGGCAATCTGCGCATCAGCCAGAGCGACGTTTTTCACGACCGCGCCGGATTTGCCGACAGGCCCGAAGGCATCGCCGTTAACGGAAAAGAATATCCCGCCCGCATTTCCCGTGCGCAGCACCGGTGGCAGTTCCATTGCAGGCACGACATAGCGCTCACCCGCATCGAGGATTTTTTCGAACAACACCGACCCGTCTGCGGCCTGCACACGCACCCAGGACGGGCGAACGGCGACCAGCGCGAGTTCCGGTGCGGCCTCTTCCACGACCTGAACGGTTTCGCCGATTGACTCGAGCGCGGCCGTCGCGATGTCGGTGGACAGGTTATCGAGGCGGTTCTGGCGGTCCTCGTCGACGAGCGAGCCCACGGAGCGTGGATCGAGCGTCGCGATGGGACCGTCGCGTGGCACCATCACCGGCACGTCGAGCGCCTGCGGACGGTAAAGACGGTCGAGCGCTTCGACACTCGGGGTTTCGACACTGACGCTTTCATCAAGCGCGGCCATGATCGTTTCGCCCCCGAGGGACGGTGCGATATCGGATGCCACGCCGGGGGCGGCATCGACGGGTGCGAGTTGCACCTTTTGAATTTCTTGTAGGACCGACCAGCCGCCGTATCCGATGGCCCCGACGAGCATCAAGAGCACGGCCATGGAGCCGAGGGCACCCGGCTCAACCTTCGCCAAAAAGCCTTCGCCACGGGGAACGAAGGTGGCGTTCGGGTCGGCGAAGGGGTCTCGGGGTTTAACCGCCTGGGTATTGACGACGCTGGAGGCGCGTTTGGTCGAAGCGGCGGGCGACATGCCGTGGGCCACGGAGAAACCGCTTTCGTCGCAAAAGCGCATGAAGGCCCAGTCGGGATCGAGATCGAGGTAGCGCGCATAGGAGCGCACGTAGCCTGCGATGAAGCCTTGGGTTTCGAAAACACTGGGGTCCGCGTTCTCGATTGCAGCAATGTATGTTGCTTTGATCTTGAGTTCGCGTTGAACGTCGAGGAGGGATTTGCCCAGAGTCGCGCGTTCCCCGCGCATGACGTCACCAAGCCGAAGCTCGTACCCGTCAAAGCCGCGAGGTTGTAGGTCTTCTACGACTGGTGGTTTGTTCCACCGCCCGATCATGCGCACTGCCCCAGTTTATTGTCCCCAGTTTTCGCGATTCGTATCGCGTTCTTAGAACATTTTTAGCACAGGACAAGTTAACGCGCACGAGACGATCAGTGGTTATCCGGCCAATTCGGCACGATTCAGCGCACAATGGGCCCAGAGCGCATCAAGCGCGTGCACTAAACGATCCATTTCATCGGGCCCGTGAACCGGCGACGGGGTAAAGCGCAACCGTTCGGTTCCGCGCGGAACCGTCGGGAAATTCACCGGCTGAACGTAGATGCCATACTGTTCGAGCATCATGTCGGACATCATTTTAGTATGCACGGGATCGCCCACGATCAGCGGCACGATGTGGCTGCCGTGATCGGTGATTGGCAGGCCGAGACCTTTGAGGCGAGTTTTCAGGATTTTCGCCTGAGTCTGGTGTTTTTCGCGCAGTTTCACGCCGGCTTCGCCTTTGAGATAGGCGATAGAGGCCGCCGCCCCTGCCGCTACCGCGGGCGGAATGGAGGTGGTGAAGATAAAGCCCGGCGCATAGGAGCGCACGGCGTCACACATCTTTGCAGAGGCTGCGATGTACCCCCCGAAGACACCGAAAGCTTTGCCCAAGGTGCCGTTGACGATGTCGATCCGGTCCATCAGGCCCTGTGCCTCGGCGACGCCCGCGCCGCGTGCGCCATACATGCCAACCGCGTGGACCTCGTCGATGTAGGTCAGAGCGTTGAATTCTTCGGCCAGCTCGATCATTTCGAGGATCGGGCCGAAATCGCCGTCCATGGAATAGATGGATTCGAACGCGATGAGTTTCGGGGCCGCGCTGTCGTCGGCTTCGAGCATTTCGCGCAGATGCGCCATGTCGTTATGACGGAAAATCCGTTTCGCGCCGCCGTTGCGGCGGATGCCTTCGATCATCGAGGCATGGTTCAACTCATCGGAGTAGATGATCAGACCGGGGAAAAGTTTCGGCAGGGTCGAAAGGGTCGCGTCATTGGCGATATAGGCCGAGGAGAACACCAATGCGGCCTCTTTGGCATGCAGATCGGCCAATTCGGCCTCAAGGCGTTTGTGATAGACCGTGGTGCCCGAAATGTTGCGCGTGCCACCCGAACCGGCGCCGGTTGCGTCCACCGCGTCGTGCATCGCGGCCAGAACATAGGGGTTTTGACCCATGCCGAGGTAGTCATTGCCACACCAGACGGTCACGGGCTGCTCGCTGCCGTCGGGTTTTTTCCAGACGGCATGGGGGAAGTTGCCACGTTGACGTTCGATATCGATGAAGGTCCGGTAGCGGCCCTCCTCGTGCAAACGGTTGAGCGCCTCCTCAAGCTTCGCCGTATAATCCACTGGTCTTCCTTTCGCGCGTCTCTCGTCTGCCTGTTTTAACGGCGGTTTTCGAAAAAAGCCACTCATATTCACAAATCGATACCTATCTAGGTCCGCCGGCAGATCGTTCCTGTTCACAGGAGCCGTTGTTACGTGGCACAAAAACGTTTCTGAATGATCTATGTCAATCCGTTAGGCACGTATGGACACTCTCATTTGAGCGCGTAAGCTGCGGCAAATCATCCCGCCTTCCCATTTGAGGTCCTAAATGTCCGACGCGCTCGCCCCTGTATTGTCCCGTATCGATTCCGATCTGGAGGGCGCGTTGGAGCGCCTTTTCGAGTTGTTGCGCATCCCGTCGATCTCCACCGATCCGGCCAATAAGGACGATTGCCTCAGGGCGGCGAATTTGCTCGTCTCGCACCTCGCCTCGCTGGGGGCCGAGGCCGAACTGTGCCCCACGCCCGGACACCCGATGGTGATGGGAAAAATCGGTTCCGGATCGCCGCATTTGCTGTTTTACGGCCACTATGACGTGCAGCCGGTCGATCCACTGGCCCTCTGGGATCACGATCCGTTCGAGCCCTTCATCGGTGAGCAGAATGGCGAAAAAGTGATCCGTGCGCGCGGCGCCTCCGATGACAAGGGGCAGCTGATGACCTTTGTCGAGGCCTGTCGCGCGTGGATTAACGAACACGGCGAACTCCCCTGCACCATTACGTTTTTCTTTGAAGGCGAGGAAGAAAGCGGATCGCCGTCACTGATTCCGTTCATGGAGGCGAACCGCGAAAAGCTCGCCGCGGATATCGCGTTGATTTGCGACACCTCGATGGTGTCCCCCGGTGTGCCCTCCATCGCCTCGCAGCTGCGCGGTATGCTCAAAGAAGAGTTCACGCTCAAAGGTCCTGCGATGGACCTGCATTCCGGTCACTACGGCGGCCCTGCCCTAAATCCGTTGCGCGAAATCTCGAAACTCGTGGCTTCCTTCTACGATGAGGATGGTCGCGTCACCATCGACGGGTTCTATGACGGGGTGCACGAGGTCGCGCCGGAGCAATTGGCGCAATGGGAAAACTGTGGCTTTGACGAAACCGAATACCTCGAAAACGCAGGGCTGAGTGTCGCGCATGGGGAAAAAGCTTATTCGACGCTGGAGCAGCAATGGTCGCGGCCCACGTTGGAGATCAACGGGCTTTGGGGCGGCTATCAGGGTCCGGGAACGAAAACGGTCATCCCGGCCGAGGCGCATTGCAAAATCACCTGCCGTCTGGTCGGCGATCAGGACCCCGACGTGCTGCGCAAGGCGTTGCGCGCCCATGTGGAGGCGCGCCTTCCCGTCGATGCAACGGTGGAATGGGATCTCGACCTCGAAGGCAATCCGGCAGCCGTGATGAACATCGCGCGCCCCGAATTCGAAGCCGCGCGTCAGGCATTGTCGGATGAATGGAACCGTGAGGCGGTGTTTGCCGGCATGGGCGGATCGATCCCGATTGCGGGGTATTTCACCACCATTCTGGGACTTGATTCCATGCTGATCGGTTTTGCGGATGACGATGACCGCATCCACAGCCCGAACGAAAAATACGGGCTGAACAATTTCCATAAAGGGATCCGGTCGTGGGCCCGCATTCTTGACGCCCTGTCAAAAGCGTGAGCATGCCCCTCTCCCGTGTCCTTGCGATCACGCTGCGTCTGATTGCGATGTCGCTCGGGCTGGCGGCGGTGGTTCTGGCCGCGCTCTGGTACCCGTCGCGCCCGCCCAAAGAGATGCGCGGCATATGGGAGAGCGAAGGCTATGGCCTCGTCTTTGACGTCTCGCCTTTTGTGATCCGCATCCACGAGATTTCGCCGGTCTCCTGCCTGCCGTGGCAGAGCTTTCCGGCCCATCTCGGTCTGGCGCGCACGCTTGCGGGTTATGATATGTCGGTCGTGGACGGCCAATTGCGGGTGGAAGTCTCCGATATCATCAATGATGTGACGGCCGTAAAGCGTGACGGACTGCCATCGCAGTGCTTGCAGGGACGGCCAGCCGGTCCGCGCGAAACCTATGACGTGTTCTGGCAAACCCTCGCAACCTATTACCCGTTCTTTGACCTGCACGGCATCGATTGGGACGCGCGCCGCGACAGGGCGCTTGCGGATATCGGCGAGAGTTACGACCCTGCCGTTCTGGTTCGCGTCCTCAAAGAAAGCCTGTCCGGCATCGAAGACAGGCACGTCAATCTGATCACGCCGGAGGGCGACTATACCCCCAAAGTGGCCGCCGAATGGGACAAGGACGCACGTGATTTCTGGCAAGTGAGCGACAGCTACCTCGTCTCGGCCCGCCAGATTGTTGAAACCGGCGGTATCCGCCACGGGTGGCTCGACGGTGATATTGCCTACATGGCGTTCCATCACATGGAAACCGAACCCTCGCTGGCCGACCAACAGGTCGATGAGGCACAGCGCATCGTCGCGGGGCTGGCGGCGGTCTATGCCAATGCGGCGGGCGTGATCATCGATAACCGGTTCAACAACGGCGGCTCGGATGCGGTGGCACTGATCTACGCGGGGCTATTTTCAGGCGCGGATTGGAGCGCGGGCACAAAGGTGACCCAGATTGCACCGGGAGTCTTTACGCCGCCCACGGAGGTGATCGCGCGCGGCGCACCTTCCCCCCTCACCGTGCCTGTGGTGGTTATGAACAGCCGCGAAACCGTCAGCGCAGGCGAGATCTTTGCGCTGGCGCTGCGCGAACTGCCGCAGGTGCGCCTTATCGGGGAAAACACCAATGGCTCGCTATCGGACATGATGGTGCGCGACCTACCGAACGGGTGGCAATTCACGCTCTCCCATCAGGTCTACCGAAACCCCGATGGGGTAATTTTCGAAAGCTCCGGCATACCGCCCCACGAAACCTATGCCTTTGATGTGGATGGGTTTTTGGAAGGTCGCGATACGCTCCTTGAACACGCGCAGGCGATGCTATCGCCCGACTGAGGAACTCAGGACGCGTCAGAGGGCGATGGGCGCGTGAGTTTGAGCGCGAGCAGCACCCAAGGGGCGCCATGGAAGACCAGATCGAAGATGTCCACCGGTGCTATCAGCGTGCCGGAGACGAGCATGTTGAGTTTCTCCCAGACATGCGGTTCGGGCACAAAGGGCGCGAGGCCCAATGTAAGCGCGGCGAAAACGAAGGTCAGGGTCGGGATGCGATCTATGATTTTCATGAGGCGGTTATGGCCCGCGCCCTGCCCCATGTCTGTGAGTTTGTCACGCAGGCGCGTCATGAAAAAGGACGCTCCGAGGAGCGCCCTTTGAATGCCGGTGGTGGGTGATAAGAGATTTGAACTCCTGACATCTTCGATGTGAACGAAGCGCTCTACCACTGAGCTAATCACCCGCCGTGGCGCGTGTATTAGCGAGGCCATCCCAGCGATGCAAGGGGGGCTCAGCCAGATTTATCAGCTTTCGTCGGTGCCCTCCGGAGCGTCATCCACCGCGGGGGCCAGCATCGCTTTCGAGCGGCGCAATTTGACGACCATGACATGGGCGTTGGGCACTTCCTTCATCCGGTTGACGGAGAGTTTTCCCAGCGGTGGCAGGTTGACGTCTTTGCCCTCTTGCAGCACGTCACCGAGTTCCTTCATGGCCGCTTCGAGCACCTTTTTGGCCACGCTACGCTTGGCACCGGATGCCTGTGTGACGCGGTTCAGGAAGTCGCGTTTGGACACGGCATTGCCGGGCTCGGACGCGGCGTCTTTTTCGGGCGTAGCGGGTATTTTCGGCGTGACAGGTATCTTCGGCTTGGCGGGTGTTTTTGGCGTGGCCATTTGGACCTCTACTTTCTGTTTGCTCGACCTTACTGCCCTGCACCGATCCTTGGCAAACGCGAATTAGCCGGCTTTGGGGCTGTGACAAGACCGTTTTGATAAATCGCCGACCGGTGGTATGATTTGCTGCGGGTTCGTGAGAAGCCGAGTGAAAACAACGTCATTCAACAGGGGAAGAGAATGAAATTTAAGAAAATTACCGGCGCACTTGCCGTCGCTATGATGATTGCTGGCTCCGCACATGCTGGCGGCTATTCCGAGCCGGTCATTGATGAGCCCGTGATGATCGAACAGGGGGGATCCTCCTCCGGTGGGTCGAACTGGGTTGTGCCTGTTCTTCTGCTTGCGCTGATTGGTGTTGCGCTCGCGTCGAGCGACGACGCTGCGGCTGAAACGGACGGATAAGGCATATCGGTTTTCGGGTCGATTTGCAGTGACGCCACCACAGGTTGCGGTGGGATTGTCACTTTAGGAAATGACCAAAACTCTCTGTAGAAAAAGAAAAAAGGCGCCCCGAGGCGCCTTTTTTATCATTCGATGTCTGACCTAGGACAGATCAGTGCGCCGTGGCAGATGACCCTTCCGCGCCCGCATTGATCGAACGGGCGAGACGCGCGGCCTCTTCGGCTTCCTCATCCCATTCGATGGGTTCGGGTTTGCGAACCAGCGCATGGGCGAGCACTTCGGAGACATGCGTGACGGGAATGATTTCCAACCCTTCTTTCACGTTGTCGGGGATCTCGACGAGATCCTTGACGTTCTCTTCAGGGATCAACACCGTCTTGATGCCACCGCGCAGAGCGGCGAGGAGTTTTTCCTTCAGGCCACCGATCGCCGTCGCATTGCCGCGCAGCGATACCTCACCCGTCATGGCGATGTCTTTGCGCACCGGAATGCGGGTCAGAACCGACACAATCGTCGTCACCATGGCCAAGCCGGCCGAGGGCCCGTCCTTTGGCGTCGCGCCATCGGGCACGTGCACGTGGATGTCCATCGTGTCGAACTGCGGCGGTTTGACCCCGATCTGCGGCGCAATCGAGCGCACATAGGATGAGGCCGCATCGATGCTTTCCTTCATCACGTCGCCGAGCTTGCCGGTGGTCTTCATGCGACCTTTTCCGGGCAATTTCAGCGCCTCGATCTGCAACAGATCGCCGCCGACCGATGTATAGGCCAGCCCTGTGACAACACCGATCTGGTCCTCTTTCTCGGCCAGACCGTGACGGAATTTTCGCACGCCGAGGTAGTCTTCGATCACTTCAGGCGTGATCTGCACCGACTCGACCTCTTTCTTCACGATCTGCGTCACGGCCTTACGGGCGCATTTGGCAAATTCGCGTTCGAGGTTCCGCACACCGGCTTCGCGGGTGTAGTAGCGGATCACGTCAAACACCGCCTCATCCGTGATCGAGAACTCTTTGGCTTTCAAACCGTGGTTCTTGATCTGTTTGGGGATCAAGTGCTGCTTGGCGATCTCGGCCTTTTCGTCTTCGGTGTAACCCGAAAGCGGGATGATCTCCATCCGGTCGAGAAGCGGTCCGGGCATGTTGTAGCTGTTCGACGTGGTCAGGAACATCACGTTCGACAGATCATATTCCACCTCGAGATAGTGGTCGATGAAGGTCGAGTTCTGTTCCGGGTCCAATACTTCGAGCATGGCCGACGCGGGATCGCCACGGAAGTCCTGCCCCATCTTGTCGATCTCGTCGAGCAGGATGAGCGGGTTCGTGGTTTTCGCCTTTTTCAGCGCCTGAATGATCTTGCCGGGCATGGAGCCGATGTAGGTCCGGCGGTGGCCGCGGATTTCGCTCTCGTCGCGCACGCCGCCCAGAGAGATGCGAATAAACTCGCGCCCCGTGGCCCGTGCAACCGATTTACCGAGCGAGGTTTTACCCACGCCTGGAGGCCCCACAAGGCACATGATCGGGCCTTTGAGTTTCTTCGATCGCTGCTGAACCGCAAGGTATTCGACGATGCGTTCTTTAACCTTTTCAAGGCCATAGTGATCGTTGTCGAGAATATCCTGCGCGCGGGAGAGATCCTTTTTCACGCGGCTCTTAACACCCCACGGAACGCCAAGCATCCAGTCGAGATAGTTGCGAACCACCGTGGCCTCGGCGCTCATCGGGCTCATGGATTTGAGCTTTTTGACCTCGGCATCGACCTTTTCACGGGCCTCTTTGGATAGCTTGGTCGCCTCGATTTTCTCTTCGAGTTCGGCGATTTCATTCGCGCCGTCCTCACCATCGCCGAGTTCCTTCTGAATGGCCTTCATTTGCTCATTCAAATAGTACTCGCGCTGGGTGCGCTCCATTTGGGTCTTCACGCGGGTCTTGATCTTTTTCTCGACCTGCAGGACCGACATTTCGCCCTGCATCAGCCCATAGACCGCTTCCAGACGTTCATCGACGCCAAGCGTTTCGAGAAGCTTCTGTTTTTGCTCGACTTCCACGCCGAGGTGACCGGCCACGAGATCGGCGAGCTTATTGGGCTCGCGCGTATCGGTGACGGCAGCCAGCGCCTCTTCGGGGACGTTCTTTTTCACTTTGGCGTAATGTTCGAATTCTTCGCGCACCGAGCGTTCCAGCGCAGCGATGGCGGCAAGATCACCGTCGATTTCGTCGAGCGGCTCGATCTTGGCTTCAAAGAACACAGGGTTCTCGACGAACTCGGTCAGACGCACGCGGTGTGCACCTTCGACCAGCACCTTCACGGTGCCGTCAGGCAATTTCAAAAGCTGCAGAACGCTCGCCAGCACGCCGACGCGGTAGATACCGCTTTCGTCGGGATCGTCCACCGAAGGGTCGATCTGTGCCGACAACAGGATCTGTTTATCCTGCGCCATCACTTCTTCGAGGGCTTTCACCGATTTTTCACGTCCGACAAAGAGCGGCACGATCATGTGGGGAAAGACCACAATGTCGCGCAGTGGGAGGACGGGGTAGGATTGGTCTTGCTCGTGCATCATATTTCCTTCTTGGCAAAAGGACCTTGTCCCGAAGATCGGCAACTGGGATCCCTTCCTGTCTTGGTTTCTATATCTGGGGCGGGTGCCCCCCAATTGCAACCAATCCAAGTTTTCCAGCGAGTGTGCCGATGCAGGGTGTATCTCGCAAGGGTGGAAATTCGGTTATCCCCACCCTTTTCACGTGGAATTTGTGAAAACGGCATGATTTCGCCTGCACAACCTTAACGCGAGCGTGCAAAATGCGGGAGTCGGGTTAACGATAATCCGAAAAATGGGGCCGCGTGCCGCGAGGACGCTCAGGCGGCGCTCAAAAGATGAGCGTGGGTGGTGCGCACGACCGGATATGCGGTCGGCAAGTCACCCAATTGCCCGTCGAGTTCGGGGAAAAGCGCGAATAGTTCAGCGCGCGCATCACGTGCAAGTCCCTCTACATTCTGCGCAGCCGGATCGAAACTCTCCGACCACAGGCCACCCGAGGAAATGACCTCATGGCTCTTGAACAGCAGGTGGACATAGGTGACCGGACCGGTTGCCTCGGGTTGTGTGACACCCACGCCATCGATCAACGCCTTGGCCGCGACCAAGACTTCGGCATGCGCAAACAGCAGCTCCGCACGCCACCCGCCAACCAACACCCGATGCTGTGGCGAAACGGTCAGCGCTTCATGCTCACCCAGCGCGTTGGCACCGATATGGACCGGCAGGAACCGTGGATTGGCCTTCAACTCTTCGAGATCGAGAGTTCTTTGCCCCTGCCACACCACCTTTTGCACCCCGTTGTCGCGGGTCAGGACCTCTGTGCCCACGGTGAGGGATTCAACCGGCTTGGGGCCATCCGGCGTGTCGATCAATGTGCCGGCGGTAAAACAGGCGAGGTCCTCAAACGCGTCTCTCTGCCCATCGAAGGAGTCGTCCAGCGTGTAGGTCGTGCCCGGTTGCGGCAGGACCGTGCCGCCCATCCCGATATTTACACCGTCAATGCGGACAAAATAGAAATTCTCGCCAGTGGTTGTGTTGACGCGGAATTCCAGTTCGACAACGGAGTCTTTTTCAAAAAGCTGTCCATTGATGGTCACGGGCTCGGCCAGCAATTGCGGTGCGCCCGTGTCGATATAGGCGTCGTCGAAGGTGGTATCGCTATCTGGAACTGGGTTTCCATCGCGATCCTCATCCACGTCGTTGACATAGATGCGGATCGGCGACGCATTGTCGTTCACCGTGAACGTGCCACTTGCGCGTTGCGTGTGGTTCGTCGTCAGGGGGTTGCCCTGGTTCACGCTCATATCTTCGAAAGCGACGATGCCGAAAGAGTACGTTGCCATTGCGCCAGACCTGATTGGGTGTCCAAAAACGGACCAGTTTGTAAAACTACGTGTCATGTGGACGCCAAAGCGGCCCGCGACACGGGGAAAACAGGGTTATTTGGCGCAAATATGACGAATATAGGTGAACGAAGCTCTATGACCTGACGTTACGGCCACAATTCGCCGATTTCATCGGTGCAGTTGCAGCAATCCGCCTAGGCCAAGGCCCCTTTGCCGCCTGTCCCGCGTTTTTTCGGGCGTGCGGAGACCGTAGCGTTGTCAGATCGGTTCAATATCGCCTTCGCCACGCTTGGCATGGAAATCGCTTTCCCATGCCGCAAAGGTGCCCGATGCGATCGCGTCGCGCATGCCCTGCATGATGACCTGATAGTAATGCAGGTTGTGCCATGTCAGCAGCATGCCGGAAATCATCTCGCCGGAGCGGAAAACGTGGTGCAGATAGGCGCGCGAATAGTTGCTGCATGCCGGACAGCTACAGGTTTCGTCCAGAGGGCGCGGATCATCGGCGTGGCGGGCGTTTTTGATGTTCACCTGACCACGATGCGTCCACGCCTGCCCCGTGCGACCGGAACGTGACGGCAGAACGCAGTCCATCATGTCGACGCCGCGCTTGACGGCCCCGACGATATCATCGGGTTTGCCCACGCCCATCAGGTAACGGGGTTTGTCGACCGGCAGTTGGTCGGGCGCATAGTCGAGACAGGCAAACATCGCCTCCTGCCCTTCGCCCACGGCCAGGCCGCCGATGGCATATCCTTCAAAGCCGATTTTGGTCAGAGCCTCGGCGCTCTCGGCGCGCAGGTCCTGCTCCAACCCGCCCTGCTGGATACCGAACAGCGCATGACCCGGGCGATCACCAAAGGCGTCGCGGCTGCGCTCGGCCCACCGCATCGACAGGCGCATCGATTCCGTTATCCGGTCACGGTCGGCAGGCAGCGCGGGACATTCGTCAAAGGCCATGACGATGTCGGAGCCAAGCAGGCGCTGGATTTCCATCGACCGCTCCGGCGTCAGCTCGTGTTTGGACCCGTCGATGTGAGAGCGGAATGTCACGCCCTTTTCCGTCAGCTTTCGCAGGTCCGCGAGGCTCATCACCTGAAACCCGCCGCTGTCGGTCAGGATCGGTTTGTCCCAGTTCATGAATTTGTGCAGCCCGCCAAGACGGTCGATACGTTCCGCCGTGGGGCGCAGCATCAGATGGTAGGTATTGCCAAGCAGGATGTCCGCGCCTGTGGCGGCGACGCTTTCGGGCATCATGGCCTTGACCGTTGCGGCGGTGCCCACGGGCATGAAGGCCGGCGTGCGGATGTCGCCACGCGGGGTGGAAATAGTGCCGGTGCGGGCGCGTCCGTCTGTGGCCGCGAGGGAAAACGAGAATCTTTGGGTCATGGCGCGGGACATACCCCTAATCATTTCTCTGGGCCAGTGTTCGGGTGGCGCAAAATATGGATCCGCAGGGTCGCAGGCTTGCGCGTAGGCAATTAGCCCCATCGCGCGGGGTGGACGTCGCCCACCGCTATCCCTATATATTCGGTCAGAAATGGACGAGGATCGACATGACCGCCGAGCAGAGCCCAATCGAGGGTGCCCCTCTCATCAAACCATCGAGCACGGATCATCCGCTTCACGAAGTGGTGGTTGAGGCATGCCGTTCGGTCTATGACCCTGAAATCCCCGTAAACATTTACGACCTCGGCCTCGTGTATACGATCGAGATCGATGACGAAAACGCGGTTCGGGTGATCATGACGCTGACCGCGCCGGGATGTCCCGTGGCCGGCGAGATGCCGGGATGGGTCGCCGATGCGATCGAACCCCTGCCCGGGGTCAAACAGGTCGACGTCGATCTGACGTGGGATCCGCCCTGGGGCATGGAAATGATGTCTGACGAGGCGCGCCTCGAATTGGGCTTCATGTAACGCCACTCGACAATGCGTGATCAAGCGGCTCCTTCGGGGGCCGTTTTAGTCTGTGCAGACTTGTCGGCCCACCTGAATGCCTCTGGGTGCGCGGCGGGCCACATGCCACCACGGTTTGCGGTCGCGTTCGATCTGGCGAAGCCTTTCGCGGTATATTTCGCGTTCGGCGGCAAAGCCGTATTTCGGGATTTCGGGCGGCGACGGGAGACGCATGGGAAGAATGTGCATTTCGTTTTCCTTGCATTAATGAAACTACTTGCCCCAATGTATGCGTCGTGCCGCCCCTGAATAGCGGCAGATTTCGCAAGGTGAGTTTCATTAATGGAAGACAATCCGAAACTGGACGATTTCCTTCTGTTCCTCGCCGTCGCAGACGGGGGCGGATTGTCAGGTGCGGTGAAATCGACGGGCACCCCTGCCCCGACCCTGTCTCGGCGCATGGCAGAACTGGAACGACGGCTGGGCAAGCGATTGTTTGAACGCGGCAAACGGGGCTACTCGTTGACCGCGGATGGGCGTGCCCTTGTGGTGCAGGCTGAACCGTTGCGCGCGGCGGCGCGTCGCCTGTCAGCGTTCAACGCCGTTCAAACCCGACCCCGCGTGCGCATAACGGCGGGGCATTGGACGTCGCAGTTCATCTCCAAGCGCATGGGGACGGTTTGGACGCCGGACGCGATCTGGATTCCGGAACTCGTCGCCTCCAATGCCATGGTCGATATCGCGCGGCGCGAGGCCGATATCGGCATTCGCAAACGCCGTCCCGATCAGCCGTGGCTCGCCGGACGGCGCACCGGCACCATCACCTACGCCGAATTCGCCACATCCGAGGTCGTTCAGGGCTATATCACCCTTCCGGAAACCGCCGCTTCGGCGCCGTCGCAACGTTGGCTTCGGGATGCAAAACCGGATGAGATTGTGACGACCGCGTCGGATACGCGCGCGGAGGCCGATCTCGCCCTTGGCGGTATCGGTCGTGTGGTTTTACCGGTTTTTGTGGGCAAATCTCTGGACGGTCTGGTTCAGGTTTCGCCTGTGATCGACGAGCTCACCCATGACGAATGGCTCGTCAGCCACCATGACGCCCGCCACGATCCGCCGGTGCGCGCGGCGTTGGAGGCGGTTGCGACAATCCTGATGGCGCGCACTTAAACGCATCCCAAATAGGGTGCATAGGGCAAATAGCATCCGCATTTGATTGCGACTTCGATACGCAACCCTTTTTGGTTGCATATTTACCATTGCACCCTATATTGGTTGCACAATGAGTCAGAAAACACACCAGATCGCCGTCTTGACCGGAGACCTCGTCGGGTCGACCAAACTCGGGGCGCAAAAAATCGAGCGCGCGTTCGCCGCGTTGGAAAATTGCGCCCGACTGCAAGAGGCATGGATGGGCGCGCCGCTCCATTTCACCCGCCACCGCGGCGATGGCTGGCAAGTGGCGCTGGCCGAGCCGAAATACGCGCTGCGCTCGGGTTTGGCCTTTCGCGCGGCCCTCAAGGCGCTGGGCCCCGAATTCGACAGCTACATCGGCATCGCGCAGGGCACGGTGACGGGCGATATAGCAACGGACCTGAACGACGCCACCGAAGAGGTATTTCAGGCATCCGGACGCTCACTAGAGGCAGCAAAATCGTCAAAACACCGCCTCAAATACAATAAGGGCGGCGCACATGAAGGCATGGCCATCCTTCTCGGGCGCGTCAGCGGTGAATGGACCGCCAATCAGGCAGCGACGATCCTCTATGCCCTGCCCCCGAACAGCTCTGTCAATTCGTCCCAAATCGCCCGCGAATTGGACAAATCCCGCCAATCCGTCTCCAAAACCCTAGAAGCCGCATGGGTCGACGAGGTTCGCGACGCCCTCATGACGATGGAGAACACCTGATGCCCAGCACCCTCGCCGCGCTTTTTCTCGCCCATGTGCTCGCCGATTATGTGTTTCAGACGCGCACCATGGTCGCCAATAAACGCGCGCCAAAAGTTCTGCTTGGCCACGCCCTCGTCGTGTTGTTGACGGCGATGGCCTGTGTCGGGCAAATGCCGGTGACGGCGTTGCTGATCGTGGCGGGGGCGCATTTGGCGATTGATACGATCAAATCGCATCTACTCGCCGATACCGCAGGGCCGCATGTGGTCGACCAGACATTGCACCTCGCAACGCTGGCCCTCGTCGCGATCCTGTTCCCTGCCCTGTGGCATGATGGTGCATGGGGCGCCGCACCGGCCTGGGTGGCGCATGCCATGTTGCTCCTCGCGGGCTTCATCTACGTCACGCGTGCGGGCGGTTTCGCGGTTGGAATGCTCATGGCGCGCTTTGACGAGACCGAAAAGCCCGAAACCCTGCCGCAGGGCGGGTTCCTCATCGGGACCCTCGAACGCGGGCTTATTTTCCTTTTGATGCTCGGCGGTATGGCCGCGGGGATCGGTTTTCTGGTCGCGGCCAAATCGGTGCTGCGCTTTGAAGCCACGCAAAACAGCAAGATGGCCGAATACGTGATTATCGGCACGCTGGCGTCATTTGGCTGGGCCATTGCGGTCACAATTGGCGTGATGGCGCTGCGAGACGCTCTGCCCTCCTTGTGAACCCGCCCTACGCGCCTTACATTAACGCCCAAAGGAGACCACTGCATGTTCGGCATTCCCGGAAAACAGGCGATCACGATCACCGATCGCGCCGCCACGCAAATCGCCAAACTTATGGCGAAAGACGGCTCTAAGGGGCTGCGCATTGGCGTGAAAAAGGGCGGCTGCGCAGGCATGGAATACACGATGGCCTACGTCAGCGACATTGATCCGCATGACGAGATTGTCGAACAGGATGGTGCACGGGTGATGATCGCCCCGATGGCGCAGATGTTCCTCTTTGGCACCGAAATCGACTACGAGGTCTCGCTCCTCGAAGCGGGGTTCAAGTTCAAGAACCCCAATGTCGTGGACGCCTGCGGGTGCGGCGAGTCGATCAAGTTCGACGAAAACATCGGACAGGCTGCAGGTCAGCCCTGATGCCCGCCTCCCCTGATCAGATCGCCCATGCGCGCGACCTATTTGGGGATCTCGGCGACATTTCAACCGGTGGAATGTTTGGCGGCACGGCGCTCTATGCTGAGGGCGACGTCATGTTCGCCTGCATCCTTGGCGGCACAATCTGGATGAAATCGGATGCGACAACGCGGGCGGCCTATGAAACCGCCGGGGCACGCCCCTTCACCTATGCCAAGGCAAAGGGAGATCAGGTCGTCACATCGCTGATGGCCCTGCCCGATAGTGCGACCGATGATCCCGATGAGGCCATCGAATGGGCACGCCTGTCCTATCCACCGGCGCTCGCCGCCGCACAAAAGAAGCGCCGAGAAAAGGCACGAAAGGCCGCGCGCGCATGAGCATCACACCTGAAATGATCGCCCGCGCGGAGGACCTCTTTGCTCCGCTAGGCCAAATCACCACGCGCAAAATGATGGGCGGCTTGGCGATCTACCACGCGGGCACCATTTTCGCGTCCCTCGATAGTGAAGGTGCCGTGTATCTCAAGGCCAAAGGCCCCTTTGCCGCAGAGTTGGAGGCCGCCGGCGCGCGGCAATTCATAACCCCGCGCGGTCCGATGGGCTATTGGACGGTGCCCGATGACGCCCTTGATGATCCCGAAATGGCCAGCGATTGGGGCCGCCGCGCGCTCGCAGCCCTCTAGGCATTGCGCCAGATCAGAGCATCCCGCGTTCGACAATGGTTGACTGCCTGCAACAGGCTGCAATGATGCGGCTGAAATTTCATTGGGAGACAGGCACATGACACGCAAACTGGCGGCGGGAAACTGGAAAATGAATGGCGTCAAAGCGTCCCTTGCCGAGGCAAAGACGCTCGCTGACATGTTTCCGACCCCCACAATCGACATCCTTTTGTGCCCGCCTGCGACTTTGGTCACAGCAATGGCCGATGTGCTCACAGGAACAAAGGTGTCCGTGGGCGGTCAGGATTGCCACATGAACACATCGGGCGCCCATACCGGCGATGTGTCGGCGCAGATGCTCGTCGATGCGGGTGCGGACTATGTGATCCTCGGCCACTCCGAACGTCGCGCCGATCATGGCGAAACCGATGCTATTGTCGCCGCAAAAACCGTGGCGGCTCTGGAGGCCGGGCTGACGGCGATTGTCTGTGTGGGTGAAACTTTGGCGCAGCGCGAGGCGGGCGAAACGCTCGACGTGATCCGCGCCCAACTCGCAGGGTCCCTGCCCGACGGGATCGACCTGTCGCGCCTCGTCGTCGCCTATGAACCGGTCTGGGCCATTGGCACGGGAAAGGTTCCTACGCTCGAACAGATCGGCGAAGTTCATGACGACATGCGCGCCACCCTCACCGCGCGTTTTGGCGGCGGCGCGGACACTGTGCCGCTCCTATACGGCGGCTCTGTCAAGCCATCAAATGCCGCCGAAATCTTTGCGACGTCGAATGTAGACGGCGCATTGGTTGGAGGGGCATCGCTCAAGGCGGCTGATTTCTCGGGCATTGTGAGTGCGCTTCAGGACGCCTGAGGGCGCAGGTCAGAAACGGGTGTGATCGCCGGGACTAACCGGCGGTAACATCAAAGTCGTAGAGCCATGCGAAACGTTCAACCACCTGTTTTGGCGCAATTTTTCCGGTCGCGCGCAGAGCCGTATGCGCCAGCGTTCGCGCCACCCCAGACAGGTGGTAGTTGCGCGCATTTGCGTTGGCGGCACCAATGACTCGTTCGACACGCGCATGGCGTTTCGCCTGATAAGCCACCAGCGCCTGATCGAGCGGCAGGGTCGCGAGGCAATCGGAGAGCACCCATGCATCCTCCAACGCCATATTCGCGCCCTGTGCCAGAAAGGGGAGCGTTGGATGGGCCGCGTCGCCTAGCAAGGCACAGCGCTGCGAATGCCATTTTCGTGCGACGGGATGGCGGAAAAGCCCCCAGCGCGAGACCTCTTCAACCCGTGACAGCAGCCCTTTGACACCTGGGCAGAAATTGGTGAAATGCGACATCATCTGCGAGACATCGCCTGCATGGTGCCACCCTTCGTCGGACCATTCTGGGCGTTCTTCGACGGCGACGATGTTGACCAGCGAGGCGTCGCGCAACGGATAGGTGACGACGTGGCGACCGGCGGCCATATGCACCATCGCGACCGGTTCTTCGGTGCCCATCGCGGGCACCGTGGCCCGCCATGCTGTTTGGCCGGTGAAAAACGCTTTCTCAGGCCCGTTCAGCATCGGACGCAGAATGGAGTGCAGCCCATCCGCGCCGAGCACCACGTCATGCCGCGCCTTTCCCCCCATCTGGAAAGTCAGCGTGACGTCATCTGCCTCTTCATCGATCGCGCGCACATCGTGGCCCAAACGGATATCGACACCCGCCTCGCGCGCGCCCTCTTCCAACAGGGCGATGAGGTCCGCGCGATGCATGAGCAGGAAATCGGACTGCGGGCGGAAACGCGCAAAATCGAGCGTCAGAACATCGGTGCCCAGATAGCCATCCATCAAACGGACAGCGCGCGATCGCATGGCGCGCGACGGCGCATCCAAGCCTAGTGCAGCGAGGACGCGTGCACCATTGGGGGTGATCTGCAGACCCGCACCGACTTCCGCAATCTCGGGCGCGCGCTCATAGAGCGTGACCTTTGCGCCGCGCAGAGCGATCGCGCGGGCAACCGCGAGGCCTGCCACACCGCCTCCGAGTATGCCGATGTCCTGACCGATAAGCATATCGGCTCCCCTTTTCGCTGCGCCCTGCCGGACGAAAAACACCGGCGCTTTGGCACCGGTGTTTTTTCATGTTTTTACCGTTCCGTCATCGGGACGAATTGACGCCTATCAGGCACCGATCAGTCGTCGCGATGAACCTTCTCGCGGCGCTCGTGGCGTTCTTGCGCCTCAAGCGTCATGGTCGCGATTGGACGAGCGTCCAGACGTTTGAGAGAAATCGGCTCGCCCGTCTTTTCGCAATACCCGTATTCACCCTCTTCGATCCGGCGCAGGGCCGCGTCGATTTTGGTCACCAGCTTGCGCTGACGATCCCGCGTGCGCAATTCGAGGGCGCGATCGGTTTCCTCGGATGCACGGTCGGTGATGTCGGGAATGTTTCGGGTGCCGTCCTGAAGGCCTTCAATGGTGTGCCGGTTTTCGTCCTGCAACTCGGCCTTCCAATTGACCAGTTTGCGGCGAAAATATTCGAGCTGACGCTCATTCATAAATGGTTCGTCATCAGCTGGACGGTAATCGTCGGACAGAAATACTTCTGCTTTCATCGTGCTCCCCACTGCTCCGTCATGGACACCCTCATTTGCGTTTTCTGCCATTTGGGGTCCTCCTTTGGCCGCCCGTTTAGCGCGTCAGCACGGGATTGTCACTACTAGATGTGCCTTGTATTCCTAACTAATACACAACGCCGGTCGCCCATTGATTTTCCCACCACAAGGCTCTGACAACATGTCATTTTCATCCACCACAACCTATATCGCCCCACCCGATCTAACGGTCGCGGTCAATGCGGCCGTGACGCTAGAGCGCCCCCTGTTGGTCAAGGGCGAGCCCGGCACCGGCAAGACGGAACTGGCACGTCAGGTGGCGACGCATCTGGGGTTGGAATTTGTCGAATGGAACATCAAATCGACCACCCGCGCACAGCAGGGGCTCTACGAATACGACGCCGTGTCGCGCCTGCGCGATAGCCAGTTGGGCGATCCGCGCGTTGAGGACGTAAAGCATTATATTAAAAGAGGAAAACTCTGGCAGGCCTTTACATCCGACGCCCGTGTTGTGTTGCTGATCGACGAGGTGGACAAGGCCGATATCGAGTTCCCGAATGACCTTTTGCAGGAACTCGACCGCATGGAGTTCCACGTCTACGAGACAGGTGAGACGATCCGCGCCAAGCATCGCCCAATCGTCATCATTACCTCGAATAACGAAAAGGAATTGCCGGACGCTTTTCTGCGCCGTTGCTTTTTCCACTACATCCGCTTTCCGGACGCTCAGACGCTCAAACAGATTGTTTCTGTTCACTTTCCCGACATCAAAGAGCGCCTTTTGACGACCGCCCTGACCCAGTTCTACGAGATCCGCGACACGCCGGGGCTCAAGAAAAAGCCGTCGACCTCCGAGGTTCTCGATTGGCTCAAACTTCTGCTGGCCGAAGATCTCACGCCCGAAGACCTCGCGCGAGACGGTGCAAATGCCTTGCCCAAACTGCACGGTGCCTTGCTCAAGAACGAACAGGACGTCGCGCTTTTCGAACGCCTCGCTTTCATGGCGCGGCGTGACGGGCGATGATATTTGCCCGCGCCATTTGCGCCCTCCTCGCCCTGACATCACTAAGCGCCTGCGTGCCGAGCACGCGCGAGGTTCCCGCAAACGGGGCTGCGCTGGACTTGCCCGCAATGGCGCAGTTCAGGGCGTTCACCCCTGCCCCCGTCACGCGTTCGAACGCAGAGCTCGCGCGCGATTTCATCGACCTGTCGTTCAATCTGGAAAACGGGGTCGCGCTGGAACGGTTCACGCGCATTGAGGGGCCGATCACGTTGCGCGTGCTTGACGCGGGGCGCATCCCGACACTGCGGGCCGATCTGGACGGGCTGCGCATGCGGCTGGCGCGGGAGGCAGGGATCGATATCACTGTGGTTGCGTCCGACCGCCCCGCGGTCATTTCCATTGAGACGGTGCCAGCCCGCGAACTGGCGCAACGCGCGCCCAATACCGCCTGCATCGTCGCGCCAAATGTGGGTTCTTGGTCGGAGTTTCGCAGCGCACGGCGCGCAGCGGTGTCATGGACCCGCGTCACCGAGCGTCGCCAACTGGCCATTTTCCTACCCGAAGACAGCCCGCCCCAAGAAGCGCGCGATTGCCTGCACGAGGAACTGGCACAGGCGCTCGGGCCCCTCAATGATCTCTACCGCCTGACGGACTCCGTGTTCAACGACGACAATATGCACTCGGTTTTGACCGGTTTTGACATGTTGATGCTGCGCGTGACCTACGCGCCCGACCTGCGAAACGGGATGAGTCGCGCCGAGGTCGCGCGCGCGCTGCCGACCGTTCTGGCCCGACTGAACCCGCGCGGTGAAGGCATGGGGTCACGGCGCATATCGCCAACGCCACAGTCGTGGGTCGAAGACATCCAGCGCGCCATGTCAGGCACTGCGACCGACCAACGTCGGGCCGCCGCCGCCCGCGCGCTACGCTATGCGCAGGATCGGGGTTGGGACGACGGGCGCATCGCATTTGCATGGTTCCTCATCGGGCGTTTGTCGCTCGGGGCGGATCGTGATGCGGCGCGCGAGGCATTGTTGAGCGCAAAGGCCCTTTATGCGCGCCACGGGGGTGACATTCAGGAGTCGCATGTGGCCATGCAACTGGCCGCGCTTGCCTTGGCAGAACGCGACTATGCCGACGCCGAACGCACCGCCGCCCGCGCAATTCCGGCGGCGCGAAACGCCCAGAACGCAGCCCTTTTGGCCACGTTGGGATTGACGCAGGCGGCGGCATTGGACGGATTGGGACGCCCCGGCGAGGCGCGTGCTGTGCGTCTCGACAGTTTGGGCTGGGCGCGATATGGGTTTGGCTCTGACGCGGCGATCCGCGCGCGGGTGGTCGAAATCAGCGGCCTTGCGCGCTAGATCGCGCATCACGATGGTGACGGAGAGAGAACTTTGATCGCAATTCTTATGACCCTACTTGGCGGCTATGTCGGATGGCGAACCGCGTCGAAACGGGGCGGCGACCGTAACGACAAACTGCAATATATTGCGGTCTACGCGCTGTTGTTTTCCATCCTCGGGCTCTTTTTCGGGGTCCTCGTAGACCGGTTCAACTAACCCATGTTCCTGCCGTTCTTTGAGCAATTGCGCAAAGATGGCGTGCCGGTTTCGCTGCGGGAATTTCTGTCGTTTCTAGAGGCGATGAAAGCGGGTCTTGTCACCTATGACGCCGAGGCGTTCTACTACCTCGCGCGCGCGACATTGGTCAAAGACGAACGCTTCATCGACCGCTTTGATCGAGCCTTTTCCAAATCCTTTGAAGGGCTTGAAGCAATTTCTTCAGAAGATGTCTTAAATGCACTCGATCTCCCGGAGGATTGGCTGCGCCGCGAGGCAGAGAAATTTCTGTCGGCCGAGGAACTCGAAGAGATCGAGCGACTGGGTGGGTTTGACGCCCTCATGGAGACGCTCAAGAAGCGGCTCGAGGAACAAAAGGGGCGCCATCAGGGTGGCAATAAATGGATCGGCACCGGCGGCACATCGCCCTTTGGCGCCTATGGATCCAACCCCGAAGGCATCCGGATCGGTCAGGACACATCGCGCCATCGCCGCGCGGTCAAAGTGTGGGACAAACGGGAATTCCGCAATCTGGCCGATGACGTGGAAATCGGCACCCGAAACATCAAGATGGCGATGAAGAGGCTGCGCAAATGGGCGCGCGATGGGGCGCATGAAGAGCTCGACCTTGACGGCACGGTCAGGTCCTCTGCGCAACACGGGTATCTCGACGTGAAAACCCGCTCCGAGCGGCGCAATGCGGTCAAGGTCGTCATGTTCTTCGACATCGGCGGCTCCATGGACGATCACGTCCGTGTGGTAGAGGAATTATTCTCTGCCGCGCGATCCGAGTTCAAACACCTCGAGACATATTATTTCCACAACTGCCTCTACGAGGGCGTGTGGCGCGACAACAAACGGCGCTGGACCGAACAGACCGCCACGAGGGATGTGCTCAACACCTTCGGTCGCGATTACAAAGCGGTCTTTGTGGGCGATGCATCGATGAGCCCCTATGAGGTCGCCATGCCCGGTGGGGCGAACGAGCATTGGAACGCGGAGGCCGGCGAGGTCTGGCTGCGGCGGGCCTGCGCGACATGGCCCGATCACATGTGGATCAATCCGGTGCCCGAGGCCCATTGGGGCTACACGCCGTCAATCAGGATGATCGGGGAGATTTTCGAGAACCGCATGGTGCCGCTCACCCTGAACGGGTTGGAGCGCGGCATGAAGATACTTGGAAAGTGACGGAATTTTCGCCTTTGGGCGTATAAGGTCGCGAGAGCGGCGGTAAAAAGAGGCCCATCTTTATGTTCACTCGTTTGCGCCGGTTCTGGAGAGCGGCCCCGATTGCCACTGTTGTGCTCGTGCTGTCGATTGCGATGGCGGGCTTTTTCACGGTGCGCAGCTTGGCATTTTGGTTCTACTGGCATGGGGCCGAGAGCCGCCAACAGCCCATCGAGCCATGGATGACGCCGGGGTATATCGCCCATAGCTGGCACGTGCCCCCCGAGATTGTGCTGGAGGCTGTCGGCGCGCCGATGCCGCCCCCCAAAGGCCCTATGAACCTCATTGATATCGCCCATTTGCGCGACGTTCCCGTAGAGACGTTGGTCGAGGCCGCGCGCGTTGCCGTTGAAGACTTTCGTGAGAACCGCCCCGAGCGTGGAAACGGGGCAAAGCGTCCATGACCGATCAATTCCTCGCACTTGTCGGCAGTTACGGCACATGGGCGGTGTTCATCTCCGCGTTCCTATCCTGTCTGCTCGTCCCGATCCCGACCTCTCTGATGATGTTGACGGCGGGCGCATTGGCCGCCGCGGGAGACATTTCGATCCCCCCCCTGCTCGCAGCGACCTTTGCCGGCGCGGTATTGGGAGATCAGGCCGGATATATGGTGGGACGATTTGGCGGCGCCCCCGTCATCGAACGCCTTGAACGCGCGCCGTCACGGCGTGCGGTTGTCGCGCGGGCGCGCAAACTGGTCGACGAACGCGGTGGCATCGGCGTGTTCTTTTCAACATGGGCCCTCGCCCCGCTCGGCCCCTATGTGAACATCGTGGCGGGCGCCACGCGCCTCCAATGGCGCCGTTTCACAGTCTGGGACATTCTGGGTGAGGCGATTTGGGTCAACCTCTATGTCTGGCTCGGCTATGCTTTTTCGGGGTCTGTGGCCACCGTCGCAGAGATCCTTGGCGATGTGATCGGCCTGCTCGTGGCAATTGTGGTCGCGTTGATCGCCGCGCTCTGGATCCGGTCGGTCATGGCGGCGCAAAGGGCCGCGCGCAGAGGTAGCGTGAAACGCGCCACCTCCTGACCCTCTTCCCCTCGGCCCCGCTCTACCCCATATAATGGGCATGCTTCGTCTGACTCCGATCCTGCTCGCCTTGGCCTATGGCTTTCTGATGTTCCATTTTTCGGCATGGAACCAGAAGCGGCAGCTTGATGCGAATTCTGTGGATCTGGTCGACCCGACCCTGAACGATGTGTTGAAACGCCTCGCAACCGCGCTCGACGTGGCCCGCGTGCAGGTCAAAATCCACGAAGTCCCGACGGTCAATGCATTGGCCGCCCACGACGGGCGGGTCTTTATCACGCGCGGGATGTACGACAAATTCCGGTTGGGGGACATTACGGCGGCTGAACTGGCCTCGGTGGTGGCCCATGAAATCGGCCATGTCGCACTGGGCCATTCAAAAAGGCGGATGGTGGATTTCTCGGGCCAGAATGCGCTGCGCACTGGCCTCGCGATGATCCTGTCGCGCTTTATCCCCGTGATCGGACCATGGATTGCCAATCAGGTGATCCGCCTGCTGACCGCCAAGCTGTCGCGCAATGACGAATTCGAAGCGGACGCCTATGCGAGTGCCTTGATGATCAAGGCCGGATTGGGAACGGAGCCGCAAAAAGCGCTCTTTGAAAAACTGCCCCGCCTGACGGGAAACCGTGGTGCCTCGATGCCTGCGTGGCTTTTGACCCATCCAAAGTCGCAGGAACGGATTGCGGCAATCGAAAGCAATGAAGAAAAGTGGCAGGGCTAACCCGCCAGCGCTTTGCCCAATCGTGGCAGGCGCGCCTTTTTGAGCAACCGTCGAACTTCCCACGGCTCGCCCGAGAGGCGTTCGGCCTGTGCGCGCACCTCTTCAACGGCACCCGCGACGACATCGGGATGATCCGACCAGATGCGCCACAAAAAGCTATCGGGATCGGCGCGGTCGAGTCCCTCTTCGGCGAGGACATGGCGTGGAAAATCTTTAGCATTCATCGTGATGATCACATCGGCATCCCCCACGACGGCGGCGGCGAGAACATGGATATCGTTTTCGTCCGATAGGTAGAGACGCTGTGCGACGCCTTCCCAATTCCCGATCGACGCTTTGGGAAATCCCGCGCGCACCATGGCGATTTCGCCCCGCGCCTGAACTTCGCCCTGTGGACCCAGTTTGCGCGCCGCGCGGGCCCATTCTTCGAGGATGCGATCGGACCACAGGGGCGTAAAGAGACCTTTTGCGGCCACGGACAACAGGATTTCGCGCATCACCGTGGGGTAAAGCACGCAGGCGTCCAGCAGTGCCTTCACGGCATCATCCGGTAGAACAGCGCTTTGAGATACCCGCTTTCGGCCAGTTGCGGCATGAGCGGGTGATCCGCCCCCGCAAAACCGGTGTGGATCAACTGCGCGGACCGCGCCGCACGACCGATGCCGCGATTGCAGGCGGTGCGGAATTTTTCCAGATCGGCGGCGTGGGAACAGGAACACAGACCGAGGTATCCGCCCTCGCGCACGAGTTTGGCCGCCATTAATGCCACGCGTTCATAGGCGCGCAGCCCCTTTTCAAGCGCGGGTTTCGAAGGTGCGAATGCGGGCGGATCGCAGATCACAACGTCGAAACGACGCCCCTCTTCAAAGAGCGCGGACATGACGTCAAAGGCATCGCCTTTGCGGGTCTCAAAACGATCTGATGCACCCATTTCATGTGCGCCGCGCGTGGCGAGGTCGAGCGCAGCAGCCGAGCTGTCCACCGACATCGCCGTGGCCGCGCCACCCGCCAATGTGGCGAGAGCAAAACCGCCGACATGGGAGAAGACGTCGAGCACCTCCCCCCCCTTGGCTAGACGCTGCGCAAAGGCGTGGTTGGGCCGTTGATCAAAGAAGAGACCGGTTTTCTGCCCCTCCATGAGATCGGCAATATAGGTCGCCCCGTTCATCTGCACAGGGATCGGCGCAGTGATCGAACCCGCCAGAAGCGAAGACTGATCCGTCAGCCCCTCAAGAGAGCGCGCCCGACCCGAGCCGTTCAGCAGGACGTTTGACACGCCGGTGACTGATTGCAGAGCTTCTACAAAAAGGTCCGCGCGCGCATCTGCCCATGCTGCGTTGGGCTGCAACACGGCAGTATCGCCAAAGCGATCGATAACCACACCCGGCAGGCCATCTGCCTCGGCGTGCGCGAGGCGATAGAACGGCGCATCATAGAGGTGGTCGCGGTGGGCCAGAGCCGCTTTGATCCGCGCCGCAATCCAGTCTCTGTCGATGTCCGCTTCTTCATCACGGTCAAGCACACGCGCAAAGATACGGCTGTTGGGATTAACTGCCACGAGCGCGAGAAAGCCGTTTTCGGCATCCGCGAGGCGCGCAATCGACCCTGGTGCCAGCGCCTTGGTGCGCCGGTCCGTGACGATTTCATTGTCATAAACCCACGGCGCGCCGTGACGAATGGCGCGTGCGTTGGCTTTGGGTTTCAGACGGATGGTGGGCAAAGAAATGGGGGGCATAGACATGCCCCCCTCTTAGCGGTGTTCTGTGCGGCCGAAAAGAGGCCGATTTAGATCGGGCGACGAAGCTCTTGGGCGATGACCGTTTTGACATACTCAACGATGCGCATGCGCTGGGTGATCCCCTGTTTGTCAGCCGCAACAGCGGTCGCGCCATTGTAGGCTTTGAATGTTGCATCAACGTGGCGGCTGGACAGGACTGCGCCGGTCGCCGCATCGCGGATTGTCAGGTTGAATTCGGTTTCATGTTCGCTGGGATAGCCGGAATAACGGACCCGATTGGTCTGTGCGTGGAACCGTGTCACCACGACATCGAGGCTCACGGCGCGGTTTCCGGTCGCCGTCTTTGCACCGGCTTCGATTGCTTCGCGCACAACACTCTCTACTTGTGCGTAGCGATCACCCATGGGGTCCTCGTGCCAGACGATATCTGCCACAGGTTTGATTGTGTCTGCCTCAGACACGGTCAAAGTGCGTGGCACCTCAACATTGACACTCACAACGCGCAGGTCCGACACGACGTCTGCGGGAACGGGTTCCTGCATTTGGGTCGTGCACCCTGCAATGGCGAACATAGTTACGAGAACCAGTCCGAAACTTTTAAAAGTGGTGATCATTGATTTTTCCTACGAACCGAATTTTCAACTGTGTAAACCGTCTTCGGTCACTTATCTACATGATGAAATGGGGGAAAAAGGTAAAAATCACACCACAAACAGCAATTCTACGCATTTTTGTCGCGCAATCGGCGCTAAACCCACCGATCCGCGCAGCAATCAGACCAGCTTTGCGCGCCGCATAGACCGGCTGCGCAGCCACGAACGCAGCGATTTGACCAAGTCACGCGCAGCTTCGGCGCGCATTTCATGCGCGCGGCGCTCAATGGCTTCAAAATCAGTATGATAGGTTGTGCGGCTTTTCATTTGATCACTCTCAGGTTGCCTCGGGTCAGTGCAATTCGCGAATCACCCGACGGAAAATTGTTGTTCGACCGGTCACGCCACGAACGCTTTTGCAGTCATGGGCGGCCATCATTCTCCCCCGCTCCAAACATTTAGGTCATAAAGATTGACATAACCATAGCGGAACGGGAAAACCCGCCATGCGCTCACATCAAGGCTGGGCGAGTGTGGACATCATGTGCGGCGCAGGTTACGTTAGCGCTAACGAGCGCTGGCCGTTTCGGGCTATCCATTTTAGATTGGGTCATCGGACCCAAAGCGCGCACCGACACATATGCATGGAGTCACCGCATGCCCCTCAACGCCCAGATCGACGCTGTCACAAAACGCATCATCGAACGCTCGCGACCGACCCGCTCGGCGTACCTCGAAAAGATCGGCCAAGCCGCCGAAGACGGCCCTGTGCGCGCGCATTTGTCCTGTGGCAATCAGGCCCACGCCTATGCCGCGATGGAGGGGGAAAAGGCGCGTCTTGCAGAGGGGCGTGCACCCAATATCGGAATCGTAACGGCCTACAACGACATGCTGTCGGCGCATAAACCCTATGAGAATTTCCCAGAGTTGATCCGCGAAGCGACCCGTGACAGCGGCGCGACGGCACAGGTTGCCGGTGGTGTGCCTGCGATGTGCGATGGCGTAACGCAGGGCCAGCCCGGGATGGAGCTGTCGCTGTTTTCGCGCGATGTGATTGCGTTGGCCGCCGGTGTGGCGATGTCGCACAACTGTTTCGATTCCTCGCTCTACCTCGGGGTTTGCGACAAAATCGTTCCCGGCCTGATCATTGCCGCCGCAACCTTTGGCCATATCCCTGCGGTGTTCGTGCCCGCCGGACCAATGACCTCCGGTCTGCCCAACGACGAGAAATCAAAGGTACGCCAGCAATTTGCCACCGGTGAGATCGGCCGTGAAAAGTTGATGGAAGCGGAGATGGCCTCCTATCACGGGCCGGGCACCTGTACGTTCTATGGCACCGCGAACACCAACCAGATGCTGATGGAAGTGATGGGTCTCCACCTTCCGGGCGCGTCGTTTGTGAACCCGCACACGCCCCTGCGCGACGCCCTGACAAAGGCGGCGGCCAAACGGGCCACCGAAATCACCGCGCTTGGCAATGATTTCCGCCCCGCTGGACGTATTCTGGACGAAAAGGCCTATGTGAACGGGATCGTCGGACTGATGGCGACAGGCGGCTCGACCAACCTCGTGCTGCACCTGCCCGCAATGGCGCGCGCCTCCGGTGTGATCCTCGATCTCGAAGACTTCGAAGCGATTTCTTCCGCCGTGCCTTTGATGGCGAAGGTCTATCCAAACGGCATGGCCGACGTGAACCATTTCCACGCCGCGGGCGGGTTGCAGTACATGATCCGCGATTTGCTCGAACAGGGTTTGCTGCATGACGATGTGGCGACTGTCGCCGGAGACGGGCTATCGCTCTACACCAAAGAACCGGTGCTGACCGAGGATGGCATTTCGTTCCGTGAGGGGCCGACACAGACCCTGAATGACCGCATCCTTCGCTCGGCTGCCGATCCTTTCCAGAAATCGGGTGGCCTGAAACAACTCGCCGGCAATCTCGGTCGCGGCGTGATGAAGGTGTCTGCCGTCGCCCCCGAGCGGCGCGTTATCGAAGCCAAAGCTCGGATTTTCCACGATCAGAAGGACGTCAAAACCGCCTTCCAGAATGGCGAGTTCACCGAAGACACGGTTGTCGTCGTCCGCTTTCAGGGTCCGCGCGCCAATGGCATGCCGGAGCTGCACTCTCTCACCCCGACCCTGTCGGTGCTTCAGGATCGCGGGCTCAAGGTCGCGCTCGTCACCGACGGTCGCATGTCGGGCGCATCGGGTAAGGTTCCTGCCTGTATCCACGTGTCACCCGAAGCCGCGATTGGCGGACCGCTGTCGCGCCTGAGGGACGGTGATCTGGTGCGCGTTGACGCCGAGGCCGGTATTCTGACGGTTCTGGCCGACGATTTTGAAACCCGCGAACCCGTCGTTGCCGATTTGTCCGCAAACAAGAGCGGCATCGGGCGCGAGATGTTCGAGGTCTTCCGCCAAAACGCCTGCTTAGCCGCCGACGGCGCGTGCACAATTCTCTAACCCAGTCTCGAAGGACATTCCCATGACCCCGCAGGAAGCTAGCCTGAAAACCGCCGAAGTCTGTGGCCTCGCCCCCGTTGTCCCCGTTCTCGTGATCAAGGACGCATCAAAGGCACGCGCACTCGCCGAAGCCCTCGTGGCAGGCGGTCTGCCCGCATTGGAAGTCACGTTGCGCACGCCCGCAGCGCTCGACGCGATCCGCGAAATGGCAAAGGTCGAAGGCGGCGTTGTTGGGGCGGGCACATTGTTGAGCGCAGCTGACGTAAGCGCGGCTATTGCGGCAGGCGCCAAGTTCGGCGTTTCACCCGGCGCCACGGACAAACTGCTCGACGCCTGCGAAGAACAGGGATTGCCATTGCTGGCAGGAACCTCCACGGCGTCCGATGTGATGCGCCTTCTGGAGCGCGGCTATACCGTGGCCAAATTCTTTCCCGCAGAGGCCAACGGCGGGGCACCCGCGCTTAAAGCCATCGGGGCGCCGTTGCCGCAGATGAAATTCTGCCCGACTGGTGGCATCTCTTTGAAAAATGCCAATGATTACCTGTCCCTATCCAACACACTTTGTGTTGGCGGCAGCTGGGTTGCACCCGCTGATCTGGTGGACAAGGGCGATTGGAAAGCGATTGAGGAAATCGCGGCAGAGGCCGCAGCCCTTTCACGCTAAGCATTTATCACCCGAAACGAACCGGCAGCTCGCGCATGGCTCTAACGTCGTGCGCGCGCTCCGCCGCGCCGCCCGAGCGGCCCGGTGGTTGCGCCGAGCCCCTCACGCAGCACCGCTGCCATGGGGTGCCCTTCCGCCGCATGTCCGCTATAGAGCGCAATCAGCCTGCGGATGGCGATATGGGGATCGAGGACGGGATCGAGCTTGATGGCCCAGTCGAGAAAGATCGTGCGCGCATCGGGGGGCGTCAAATCCTCCATCTCGAAGGCCGTGCGGATAAGTCCGCCGGGATCGAGGTTCGCGTCAACATCGGGTAGGGATTTCGAGACCGGCATGGGCCACCTCACATGTGAAGCGCGAGTTTACGGCGCGCCGAAGGGGCGGTCCAGTACCAGATCGATCACTTTCGCGGCTTGCGCGGCCTGCGTTGCGGCCAGGTCCGCCAAAGCATCCAGACTCGCCGTGCCCGTCGAACGTGCAAGGAACCCCCGACCGCCCGCCCCGATCGTGTCGGGATCGAGCTTTTCGCCCGTCAGCAGCCGCGCGCCCGATTGCATGCGCCACATCAGCCGGTAGGTTTCGCCCAAGGTCGCCGCTTCCTCATCGGTGAACCACCCTGCCCTCTGGCCTGCCGCGATTTGCGCGTAGACATCTGAATCCATGGTCGCGCTCAAAAGCGCCGCGGTCTCTGCGATCAATTCGATGTCCATCATCCGGCCCGCGCCGTTTTTTGGATCCCAACGGTCACCGGGCTTGACCTCGGAGAGGCGCAGGCGCATGGCGTTGGTTTCATGGCGGACATGGGCGTCGTCTTTCGGGGCGCCGAGCACAGATGCGCGCACCTTTTCGACCGCCACGACCAGCGCGTCGTCACCTGCCACGGGCGTCGCACGGGTGAGTGCGAGATGCTCCCAAACCCATGCTTCGTCGCGCTGATAGCGCTCGAACGACTGCAGAGAGGTTGCCACAGGCCCCTGATTGCCCGACGGGCGCAGGCGCATGTCGACCTCGTAAAGTTTGCCCTCGGCGGTTTGGGTGGTCATGGCAGTGATCAGGGCCTGCGTGAGGCGACTGTAGTAGGTGCGCGCGGGCAGCGGGCGGCGGCCATCGGAGGCCTCGACCCCGTCTGCATTGTAAATCACGATCATATCGAGGTCCGAGGCCGCCGTGAGACGCCCCGCGCCGAGCGACCCCATGGCCAGAACCATCGCGCCCAATCCGGGCGGGGGGCCGTGTTTGCGCGCAAATTCGGCGACAACTTGGGGATAGAGGGCGGCAACGCAGGCGCGCGCGATATCGCAGTATTGGCGGCCCGCCTCGTCGGCGCCGATCAGATCGCGAAGGTGATGGACGCCAACGCGGAAATGCCATTCCTTGGACCAGCGCCGCGAGAGGTCGAGTTTCTTTTCGTAGTCGTCCTGCGCTGCCTCGAGTTGCGCGCCCAAGGCCGCGGTGAGCCCCGCGACACCGGGCCAAGGTGAAAAGAAATCACCACCGATCACGGCGTCGAGGACACCGGAGTTCTGCGACAGATACCGCGCGAGATGGGGGGCCGTACTGGCCACGTCGAGGAGGAGATCGACAAGCGGTGGATTGGCGTCGAAGAGAGAGAAAAGTTGGACCCCCGCAGGCAACCCGCGCATGAAACCGTCGAGATGGGTCAGGGTTTCAACCGGATTGTCGAGCTTTTCGAGCCGCGAGAACAGCGCCGGTTTCAACCGGTCAAAGATGGTCTGTGCGCGCTCCGAGCGCAGACAGGGATAGGTGTGCCATTCCGCCGTGATCTGCGCAAAATCGTTCTCCCGTTTAACCTGCGGGCTCGGCGCGGTTGTGGGCGCAAAAAACGCTTCCGTCATCGCGTCGACACGCTCGGTTCTCTGTGCCACATCGGCGCGCAGGGTATCGGTGTCGGTGCCCATGAGCGCGGCAAGCCTGTCAAATTCATCGGGCGTTGTCGGCAGGCTATGGGTCTGCTGATCGCGCATCATCTGCAGGCGGTGTTCGAGTTCGCGGTGGGCTCGGTAGTCGTCGCTCAGCACCTGCGCAGTCTTGGCGTCAATCCACGCCTTTTGCGCCAGTTTGGCGAGTGCTGTGATCGTGCCCCTCTCGCGCAGCTCGCGGTCCCGCCCCCCCGCGATGAGTTGTCGGGTCTGCGCAAAGAACTCGATCTCTCGAATACCGCCCTGCCCGAGTTTGACGTTGTGACCTTCGAGGTGAAAATCACCGCCAAGACCTTTGTGGTCACGGATTTTGCGGCGCAGGTCGTGGATTTCCTCGATGGCGGCAAAGTCGAGGTGGCGCCGCCACACAAACGGCGACAGATCGTCGAGAAACCGACTGCCGGCGTGGATGTCACCTGCGGCGGGGCGCGCCTTAATAAAGGCTGCGCGCTCCCACGTGCGCCCGACGCTTTCGTAATACCGCTCGGCGGCCTCCATGGCGAAACAGACCGGTGTGGTGGAGGGATTCGGGCGCAGGCGCAGGTCAGTGCGAAACACGTACCCGTCACCGGTCGGCTCACTGAGCGTGGTCATCGCACGCCGTGTCGCGCGGATAAAGGCGGCGCGCGCATCCATTTGATCGGACGCCTCGAACCGGTCCTGATCAAACAGGCAAATGAGATCGATGTCGGACGAATAGTTCAGCTCATGCGCGCCATGTTTGCCCATGGCGAGCGCAACCATCCCGCCACAGGTTTCGATATCCGCCTCGACTTGCCCGGGAAGTTTTCCCTTTGCAATCTCGCGCGCGACTTCGGCGCGCAGGGCCACATGTGTCGCGGCATCGGCCAAGTCACTGAGCGCGCCGGTTACATTTTCGAGCGCCCAAATCCCACCCAGATCGCACAGAGCCGAGAGCAACGCCACGCGCCGTTTGCCCTGCCGTGTGCCCGCGGCAACATCGCCTCCTGTCAGGGCGCGCGTCTGTGCCAAAGTATGTGCCAGAGCGGCCTCCGGATCGGCGAGCGCCCCTTCGAGCCATGCGTGTTCCTTCAGGATCAATCCATGCAGATAGGGTGCGCAGGACGCCGCGCCCGTGATCAATTCGCTCACCGCCCCACTCGCCCACGGTGTCACGGCAGCTGCTTCGGCAGCGCGATCGCTCTCGTAAATGCGTGGCAGGCGTGTGATGCGGTTTTCGGTCGTCATGGGGTCTCCCTTCGGACCCCAAGCGTTGGCGATTTCCACCACCTTGTGCAAGGGCAAAGCCCATGCCAGAAACCTGTAAAACCAACGGGGAAATCATGGCAAAGAGCAAATCAAAAAGCCTGACACGTGTCGAACAGGCCCTCGCGCGGGCGGGCGTGCCTGCGCATATCCTCGAGATGGACGGGGAAACGCGCACGGCCGAACAGGCGGCGCAAAAGGCAGGGTGCGCGCTGGACCAGATTGCCAAGTCCATCATTTTTCAGGGCGAGAAAAGTGGCGCGATCTACCTGTTCATCACCGCTGGCGCAAATCGGGTGGATAGCGCGCGTGCGGCGCAGCTGACAGGAGAGCCACTCATGCGTGCGGACGGGAAAACTGTGCGCGATGTGACGGGGTTTGCGATTGGAGGCGTCGCGCCGATCGGGCATCTGTCCCCTATTGTGGCCTTCTATGATCCGCGTCTGAGCGACTTTGACACTGTCTGGGCGGCGGCGGGGACACCGCGGCATATTTTCGAGATCGCGCCTGCGATCCTGCGCGAGATTTCGGCGGCAAAAGAGGCCGAATTCGTGTGCTGATCGTTGAAAAACGGGGGTTTCCACCCCTTCAGCGCAGCGCGGATCAAAAAATACTTTATGATTAAGTAACTGATTTTATTTAGATATCACGATTTATGTGAAAAAGATTTACATAGGCCCTTGTGGTTGCAGGTTGCCCCACCCATCTTGGTAATGTGAACGGCATTCACATACCGGCACAAAGGAAACGCAACCTCAACAAAGAGATGACCCGATGACACATACCGCCACAAACTATCCCTCCACCGACACTCCCTCAGGCTGGCTTCGACGCGCCGAATACTGGCTCGACGACAAAGGCAAAGGCGCCTGGATCGCCGCAATGGTCCTCGGCTTCATCTTTGTTTGGCCAGTCGGCCTGTTTCTCCTCTTTTACATGATCTGGGGCAAAAAAATGTTTAGCAACAAATGTACCTCTCGCTCGTCACGCCATTCCTACCGTCGCTCCGCAGCCATGGCGATGAAATCCAGCGGCAACACAGCGTTTGACGCCTACAAAGCCGACACCCTGCGCCGCCTCGAAGAAGAGCAGAACAGCTTTGAAAGCTTCCTCGACCGCCTGCGTGCGGCAAAGGACAAGGCCGAATTCGACCAGTTTATGGAAGATCGCGCCAAATCGTCCCCTGCCGATGACGAAAAGGCAGAAACCGAGGAAAAAGAGGAGGCTTAACCCACCTCCTGACCAGACGGCGCGCGGTTCCCCCCCTGACCGCGCGTCGCTCCAATGTCCCGCTCCCACATCCCTAATTGCAGAGCCGCACAGATGAGTTATCAAGAGATCAACCCCATGTCAGACAATCCACATACCCATTGGGGTCTCCCCGACCCGGAACGCCAGCCCGGCTTTTATGAATCGGTGCCCATCAAGCGTCTGTTGGCCTTTGTGGTCGATTTGATCATCACTGTGGTTCTTGCCGCGCTTCTGGTCCCGCTGACCGCTTTCACGGGGATCTTCTTCTTTCCATTCCTCGTCGCGGTGGTCGGTTTTGCCTATCGCGTTGTGACCATCGCCAACGGGTCCGCAACGTTGGGAATGCGGGTGATGGGGATCGAATTTCGCACCTCGCGCGGTGAACGTTTCGATCTCGGGATGGCGATCCTGCATACATCGCTCTTTACGGTTTGGGGCATGTTCGTGATCGCGCAAATCGTCTCCGTGGTGCTCATGCTGACCTCGGCGCGCAAACAGGGTCTGTCGGACTTCATTCTCGGCACGGCCGCCATCAACCGCGCGGCTGACATCTGAGAACACGGCTGACGCGCATAGTGCGAGACCGGATTTGCCGGCGTCCCCATGAAGGGCGCCGGTTTTTCATTTGCATCGAGACTTGGCGATCCGTCGCATTGTTGTTACGCTCCGCCAAATCTAGCACCGTTAAAAAACAGTTTCGTACCCTTAGCCCATGCGACACTCGCTCCCGCTCGCGCCCCAGTTTTATGTGACGGCCCCCCAGCCCTGCCCCTATCTAGAGGGCCGGATGGAGAGAAAGCTGTTCACCGCACTGCAGGGAGAAAATGCCGAGGCGCTCAATGATTCCCTGTCCAAACAGGGGTTCAGGCGTTCGCAAAACGTGCTTTATCGCCCGACCTGTAGCGACTGTGCTGCCTGTATGTCCGCACGCATCCGCGTGGCCGATTTCAACCCGACCAAAAGCCAGCGACGCACCCTGAACAAAAACGGGAACCTCACACGGTCATCCACATCGCCCTGGGCCTCGGAAGCGCAATACGCGCTGTTCCGCGAATATCTGGAAACCCGTCACGCCGATGGCGGCATGGCGGATATGGATGTGTTCGAATTTGCGGCGATGATCGAGGAAACCCCGATCCGCACCCGTGTGATCGAATATCATGCCACCGATCCCGACACCGGCGAGCGCGAATTGGTCGCGACCTGCCTGACCGACATTCTCGATGACGGGTTGTCGATGGTGTATTCGTTCTACAAACCCGAACTCGCGCGGGACTCGATCGGTACCTATGTGATCCTCGACCATATCGACATCGCCCGTGAGGCGGGGCTACCCTTTGTCTACCTCGGCTACTGGGTGCCCGGGTCGAAGAAGATGGGATATAAGGCGCGCTTTTCCGCGCTTGAGGTCTATAACAACGACCAGTGGGATGAGCTTAGCGATCCGTTGGACTATGCAGCGGAACGCCACCCGTTGGAAAACGAACCCGTCGCGGCTCAGGTTGCAAAGATCAACCTGCCCGACATGCAGTCCACGCCGAGGACTGCGCCCCCCGACCCCAAAACCGAATACTAGTGGAGCGGCCCGCTACCGATCCGGATGTCCAGCCGGATCAGGAGCGCCAATTGCTCGGCCATGGAAACCATGAGCGGCGCGACCTCGGCCGACACGAGCATAAGCGCCATGAGGGTCGCGTCGGAACGTGCCCCCGACCCGGCGCGCTGGACGAGTTCGACGATGGTCGCTTCATCCGCGCCAAGGCAATTACAGGTTTTTGAATGGTGCAGGAGCGCGCGACGACCGTGGCTCTGAACAATTCCCATCATCTGGCCAAAGACCCGTGCGAGGTCGTCTTCCCAGTGGCCATGATTGCCGCGCATGAGCGCCACGACCATCCGCCCCTCTTCGTCGAGATGGTCAATAGTGCCAACGGGGGCGGCGCCCCGAGAGGCGAGAGATGGGTAGGACATAACAGACTCCATATTTTCCGATAGTTTTTATCGGATTTATGATTCTTGGCAAGTCCCTTCTCAAAACAGCACCAAACATGACAAAAAAGACCCCGCAAACTGCGGGGCCTTTTGGAATTTTCGTGGAGCTTGGTGGCTATCGCCCGAGGAGGTTCGGGACGATCGTCACAATGTCCGGGAAGGTCCAGAGGATCGCGAGACCCAGAACCTGGATCAAGACGAAGGGTATGATCCCGCGGTAGATATGTCCCGTCGTGACTTCCTTGGGCGCAACGCCGCGCAGGTAGAAGAGCGCAAAGCCGAAGGGCGGCGTGAGGAAGGAGGTCTGCAGGTTCACGGCGATCATGATCGTCACCCATTTCGGGTCCATCGTGCCACCGTAGATCACCGGTCCGACGATGGGGACGACAATGTAGATGATCTCGAGAAAGTCGAGCACGAAGCCGAGCAAGAACAACACCGCCATCACGAGCAGGAAGACCGTGAACTCATTGTCAAACGAGCGCAGGAACTGCTGGATATAGTGTTCCCCGCCGAAGGAGATGACCACGAGGTTGAGCAGCTGCGAGCCGATCAGAATGGTGAACACCATCGAGGTGACCTTGGCCGTTTCGCGCACCACGATGCCGAGCGTGCCGTCCGAGAAGAGCACCCAGCAGGCATAGAGAATACCGAACATCGAATAGTAGAACGCACCGAGGGCGATCAGATAGGCCACCCAATCCTCGAAGGGCACGTCGCCGCGCGCCACACGCAGATCGAAGTTCGCGCCGACCAGCAACATGATGATGATCGCGAAGGCGGCACCGAGGATGATTTTGCCGGAGCGGTGATGATCCTGGAGTTTGCGGAACGCCGCGAGCAGGATTGCGCCCCCAGCCCCGAGACCGGCCGCCGGCGTCGGGTTGGTTACCCCGCCGAGGATCGATCCGAGCACCGCCACGATCAGCACGAGCGGTGGGAAGACGACGCGGAACAATTCATTGCGCCCGAGCGCGATCGCGGCGAACCGCAACCCGTAGAGCACGAGGAAGAATGGCAGCGCGTAGATCACCGCGGCGGTGCCTGCGGTGGTGAGCGGGGAGACGAAAAGCGCGTCGAGAGCGAGAAGTAGCGCAATTCCGACGGCACCAATCACGAACGGGCGCCCGCTTTCGGAGGGGGCAACGCCGCGACCCAGCGTGAGGATCAGGGCGAAGAGCGCCATGAAAGTCATGATGCCCGACCCGATTTTGGGTGCGTTGGCTACAGCCTGCGCACTGAGGGTCGTCATTTCGTCGTCGGTGCGACGGACGGATTGCTGTGCGCCGCCCGCATCCGCGATTGCCTGTGCTTCGGCAACGGCTGTGTCCCATGCGTCCTGACCGTGGAGGTCGATCATTGCGCTCTGACATTGCTCGGACACGCTGGTGCGTAGGCTGGGCTGTACGCCACTGTCGCTGAACTGGTTCACATGGACCGATTGCGATCCCGAAATGCCCATCTGACCGGACATGATCGCGCCGCCGATGATGAGGACCGGCACGGCGAGGAACCACAGCAGACCGTCACGGCGCGTGATGGTCTCATGGCTGGTGTGGGTAAGGTGCACGGGGGGCGCTTTGTGCGGGTTCAGCAATGCATAGCCAAAGGCATAGAGCGCGTAGAGGAAGGCCAAAAAAATCCCGGGCAGCATCGCGGCCTGAAACAGCGTGCCGACGGAAACGACCGCCGGTTGACCGAGGTAGGTGAGCGCATCGGTACAGCCCACGGACTGCGCACGCGCCTCCTGAGCGGCCGAATAGAGATCACCTGCCAAAGTGCCCAGCAAAACAATGACGATGGAGGGCGGGATAATTTGCCCGAGCGTTCCGGAGGCCGCGATGACACCCGTTGCCAGTTCAGGCGAATAGTTGTGGCGCAGCATGGTCGGCAGGGACAAAAGCCCCATGGTCACCACGGTGGCGCCAACAATACCGGTCGAGGCCGCGAGAAAGGCCCCCACGATCACCACGGAAACGGCCAAACCACCGGGCAACGGGCCAAACACCCGCGCCATGGTTGTCAGAAGGTCGTTGGCGATTTTGGAGCGTTCCAGCACGATCCCCATCATCACGAACATCAACACCGCCAACAGCGTCTCGATCGAAGCGCCTGCAAAAACGCGTTCGTTCATGCGGTTGACGATAAAAGACAGGTTGCGGTTGACCGCCTGCTCCCAGCCACCTTCAAACAGCGGCTGCACCACAGTGGGCAATTCCGGATATCGGAAATGGCTGATGGTGACAGGATTGACCCCCGCATTCACGAGGTCGCGATAAGCCTGCGCGCCGGTATCGAGCGCCTGATGAACGAGGATCCCCGCACTATCGAGCGCGGCAATGATCCCGAAGGACAACAGCCCCGCGCCGCCAATCGCAAAAGCGACCGGAAAGCCCGTCAGGATGCCCGCGAACAGGCTGAGAAAAACGATAATGAGGCCAACTTCAACGCCATCAAGTCCGAAAAGCATGTCCCACTGCCCCTAAATTAGTGTGTGCCTTCAAAGGCTTCTTCGCCTTCGCCGAGCGTGTCTTTGTCGAGGTATTTGTCCGCACTCTCTTCGCCTTCGATGTATTCGAGGTAGGAGCGGTAGAAAAAGGCCAGCGCCTGCAGGATCACCAGCGACACGAAGGCGAGCATGAGCACTTTGAAGAGGAAATAGCCGTTAAACCCGTTTGCCGAGAACGACACGGTTTCCACGTTCCACTTAACAATGCGCGCTTTGCGCAGCATCGCATCGAGCGCATCGGAGGCCGACACCTTTGGCGTGATGAGATGGCGCCACAGGAAATACCACGCATACATCCATGTCAGGAACGCCACCGGCAGCATGAAGAAAAGCGATCCGAACATGTCGATTGCCCGCTTTGCACGGTGGCTTACCCCCGCGTAGATCAGGTCGACGCGCACATGGCTGCCCTGAATAAAGGCGTAGGAAACGCAGAGCGCCACAACAATGGCGTTCTCGAATTTCAACGTGTCCGAGTACCACCCGACCGACTGGGTAAAGCCCGTGCCGAACGGGGAAATGGTGATCTCGCCGACACGGAAGATCGACTGCAGGAAGATGACGATGATCTGTTGGAGCACCATCACCAGCCCGGCCCAGGCCGCGATGCGGCCAATACCGTTGTTCACCTTTTCAATGCCACGCACCAGTGCCCACAGGAAGGGACGGTAGAAAAACCCGATTAGGGTAACGACGATGATGATATCGATGAAAACGAACAGGAACTCTTTGGAGCCACCGTAGTAAACAAAGCGCAGAAGGCTTTCTTTATCCGCCCAGTTCAACCATTGGCCCGGATGGCTCAGCGCATAAAAGAGGTTGTAAAACCCGAGCGCGATATTGGTCACAAGCGACCAGAGCGCGCCAAAAATCATTCCGATTCCGTTGGTTGCGGCTACTTCTTCCATGAAGGTGCCCCCTCTCTTCCCATCCGTCGATTGGTTAGGTGCGGTTCGTTTTGGTGACCGTCTTTGTGGTGGGGTGCGCAGAGGCGCCCATGGCCCCGGCCCTCACCCGACAACAAAAAGGGTCTACAAAGAAAAACAGGGATGCGCACACGTGGCGCGCATCCCGTCGTTTCTTTATCCGCGCCTTAGAGCGTGGACAATACGCGATCGCGCTGTGCGGTGTAGACGCTGTCGGAACGACCGGACCAGCCGGAGGTTGCAGACATCGCCGATTCCGCAGAGTTACGGATATCCGCAAACAGCGTATCGTCCATGTAGCCGTCGAGCACCTCTTTGGAGGCGGACCCATAGGCGTCCCAGACATCGTCGGAGAAGGACATCACCTGAACACCGGCAGAGATCAGACGCTGCAGCGCCGGACCGTTGTTTGCCATGAACAGGGAGTAGTTGTGCTGGTGCGCATCGCCGGCTGCAACTTCGATGATCTTCTGCTGTGCTGGTGTCAGCTCATTGAACACATCGAGGTTGGTCGCAACAGACAGCGCTGCACCGGGCTCGTGGAAACCGGCAGGGTAGTAGAAGTCACAGACTTCCTGCAGGCCGAGTTTCTCATCGGACCACGGGCCAATCCACTCGGTGCCGTCAAGCGCGCCGGAGGACAACGCCTGGTAGATTTCACCACCTGGAAGCGTCTGGACAGATGCGCCGAGTTTGGAGAGCGCTTCGCCACCGAGGCCGGGCATACGGAACTTGAGGCCCTGGAAATCGGTCGCAGAAGAGATCTCTTTGCGGAACCAACCGCCACCCTGCGCACCGGTCTGACCGGCGATAAAGGATTTGAGGCCGAAGATTTCGCCCAGGGAGTGGTGCATTTCCATGCCGCCCATTCCATAGTACCAAACCATCATTTCCGGCGCGGTCATGCCGAAAGGAACGGTTGTGAAATAGGCCCAGCCCGGGTGCTGACCGGTGAAGTAGTAGTCCGCACCGTGGTACATATCGGCCTGACCTGCGGTCACGGCGTCGAAGACTTCGAGACCACCGACGAGTTCGCCGGCTGCTTTGGGCTCAACAATGAGGGAGCCGTCGGACATGGCGTTCACGGAGCTGGCAAAACGCTCAACAGAGTCCCAGACACCGGCAAGACCACGTGGCCATGTGGTGACCATGGTCAATGTACGCGTGCCTTGGGCCAGCGCAGGTGCCGCCAGACCGGTAGCAGCAGCAGTCGCACCGCCAAGTGCGGAAGTTTTTAGAAAAGAACGACGATCCATAGATAGTTTCCTCCCGAATGTTCTATGGCAATTCATCCAGCCGGGTCTCACGCGCGAAGGGTAAGATGTCCAGAACCGGCCCCTATGGGTTACCGGTCACACAGGCCCGAAAGGCCAATGCGTGTCTTTAGGACAGACTCCTCCCACGCGGGCAGGCCACGGCCAGCTCGCACTTGGACGTTACCGAGCGCGCTCGGGTGAATAAATACCCAACTCTACGCAGAACGAAGTTTTTTACGCCTAACTGCTCCTTTTCAGGCGGAAATTTCGTGCGCTGGGGGCCGATCCCCTTATAGCGCCTGATTGACCCGCCTATTGTGGCCATTATCGTGCGACTCGATATCGCGCCGCCGCCAGTGAATAACGGACCCGAGGACACCTGACAGACCGTGGATCGCCACCTGCCCCAGATGACATATGCGAGAAAGCTGTTCTTGCTGGCCGTAATTCCCTTGGCTCTGGCTGTGGCTGCCATTGCCTTTCTGGTGGCCCATCAGGCCCGCGCCATGGCGGAACGCGAAATCGCGGATCTGGAGACCCAGTTGATCACCGCCAAAGAGGAGGAGTTGCGCAACTACCTCCAGATCGCGCGCGCAGCGTTCTACGCCGAATACGCTGCGGCGGGCCCCGATGATGTGCGCGCCAAACGGGACGTGACGCATACGTTGGCGGCCATGACATTCGGATCCGAGGGCTACATTTTCGTCTACGATTACGATGGCACGAACCTTGTGGCGCCGCGCCAGACCGAGTTGATCACCCGCAACTGGTCCGACCTCGCCGACAGCGAAGGGACCCCTGTCGTCTCGCGACTGATCGAGATTGCCAAAACCGGCGGCGGGTATCATTCGTTTTTGTGGCCCAAACCCTCCACCGGCGAAGAGGCGCGGATGATGGCCTATGTGACGGGGCTTCAGGATTGGGAATGGGCGATCGGCACAGGTGTCTTTGTCGACGATGTTCTGACATCCGTCGCCGCTGCGCGCACGCAGGTCGAAACGCGGGTCCAGCGCACCTTTCTCTACATCGGTGCGATCGCCTTGGCGGCGGTTCTGATGGTCTTCATGTCCGGGCTGACGATCACGATCCATGAACGCCGCCTTGCGGATGCGAAACTAAAGGCACTCACCCAACGGGTTTTTGACACACAGGAAGAAGAACGCGGGCGCGTGGCGCGCGAGCTGCATGATGGGATCAGCCAACTCTTGGTCGGGGCCCGCTATGCGCTCGATCTGGGGCGGCGGCGGATTGCGAATGGCGACGCACAAGCCAGTGAAAGCGTGGACAAAAGCGCGCAAATCCTGCGCACGGCCATCGCCGAGGTGCGCCGCATATCCCACGCCCTGCGCCCCGGTGTGCTCGATGATCTCGGTCTGGGTCCCGCTCTCAAAACCCTGACCGAGGATTTTCAGCGCCGCACAGGGATCGTGACCGATTTCGAAACCGTGGTGTTTCGCAACCGCCTCGATGAAGAGGCAAAGACCGCGCTCTACCGGATCGCGCAGGAGGCGCTTACCAATATCGAACGCCACGCGAAGGCCACAGAGGTTTCCGTCCGCCTCGCGGGGCACCGCAAAGGTGCCACGTTGAAAATCTGTGACAACGGTTGCGGCATTCGCGACGGTGATGCGCGCGGGCTCGGCCTTCGCAATATGGCAGAGCGGATGGAGCACCTCGGCGGCACATTCACGATTCAACGCCTCACGCCGGGGACGGCAATTGACGCCTCTGTGCCACTACGCCATATCCTGCCGCCCGCAAGCAACCAAAGCCACCCGCCCGAGCCCGTGAAGGCCGCTGAATGACAAATCCCCCTGCCCCACCTACCCGCATCCTGATCGTGGACGACCATCCGATGGTCGCCGAAGGCATCCGCGCGCTTCTTGAAACTTTCCCCGATCTCGAAGTGGCGGCATGCCTCACTAACGGGCGTGAAGCGGTCGACCGACTGATAGAGCTCGCGCCCGATGTGGTGCTACTGGACCTCAACATGCCGCATATGGGCGGGCTAACGGCGACCGAGCTGATCCTCGAACGTGCGCCCGCGACCCGCATTCTGATCCTGTCGATGCATGACAGCCCCGAATACATCGGCGCGGCCCTCAGCCACGGCGCCATGGGATACGTCCTCAAAGACGTGCCCACCGAAGACGTCAAGGACGCCATCGACACCGTGATGCGCGGTGATCGCTACCTGTGCGACGGCGCGAAGGCGGCCATTGGCCCGAAAACCCGCGACGGTCGCGAGGCCCTGACCGAGCGCGAACAGACGATCCTCCTCGAACTCGCGCAGGGGAAATCGAACAAGGACGTGGCCCAGGTCCTCGGTATTTCCGTGCGCACCGTCGAAACCCACCGCAAAAACATCCGCCGCAAACTCGGCATCTCCTCAACCGCCGGGCTGACGCGCTATGCGCTCGAAAACGGGGTTCTGCAGGGCACAGGGCACTTTTAGAGCGCCTGAACGGTCGATTACCTTACTTTGCGTCAACTTTGCATTGTGCAACCCTGCCCGCGGTTCGTTTTCAAAAAAACCAAAGGGGAGAGATAATGGGGTTTCCACGTGATTATGCAAAAGCAATGGAGAAACAATTCGGCTACCAAGTGGTCTGGCCGCCAACGGCACCACTGAAACTCGGCGACTTCGGAATCGTAAAGCGCTCAAAAAGTCCGGACGGATATGCGTTCGATCGCATGGGCAACATCACCGACAAATTCAAAATCAAATTCAAAACGCTGTCGGGCGCCAAAGCCGGCGTAGAAAAGCTCGAGTCCGCGGGCGTGTCGATCACCAAGGCATCCGGCGGCGGCGCTAAAGACGGAATCGAAGTCGAGGTCTCGGTGGGTTTCGAGAAGAAAAACTCCATGGTCTATCACGGGTCGGACATGACGATCCTGACCATCGACGACATGCTCGGGGTTGGCAAGAAACTGGGCGCGCTCCTGAAGAAAGGCTCATGGGACAAGAAATGGGTGGTTGTCACATCTGTGCATGAGACCAGGGGGCTGACCGTCCTGCTGTCGGGGGCGAAAAAGACCACGCTCGGACTGGGCGGTACGGCGGAACTCTTGCCGGGAAATCTCGCGAAGGCTTCGGCAAAGGCGCAGGTCACGGCGCAAAATGCCTCTGTGGCGACCTATCTGTCGACGGGCATATGCACGCCGCTCTTGCAGGCGCGGGTTGTGCGCAAAAAGGGATTCCGCGCCTTTTCCACCGAGGAAGATCCAAACGCATTGGTCTCGGTTCAGGACACGGATGTTCTGGCGCTGGATGACGATGACGAATTCGCCCCCGTCACTTTTAACTATTGTGACATCGAAGCCGGGGCGGACGAGGTCCTGTCAATCACCGATTAAGCCGAAAACACTGCCTGTGCCGCCCATGGATCGGGCGGCGCGGAGCGGTGGCGGATCACATACATGCAAATCAGGATTGATAACATTATGTCGGAGAATGCCCCTCCCGCGACACTTTATTCACAATCAGGGCGGTTTTGCGGTTGACGCCCCTGAGGGGCAGACATAATCTTCGCCCACGCAATAAGGAGCCTGAGACCATGATTGGCCTCGTCGTACTTGTAGGATACACGCGCATGGGCCGGTAACGGACACTCCATAACGGAACCCATGCGCCCCCGCCAAATCGGGGGCTTTTTTATTGCCAAAATTTTAGTTTGACGCGCGAGAGGACCAAAAGATGACACGTCAGATGAGCGGAGCGAAAATGGTGGTTCAGGCCCTGAAAGATCAGGGTGTGGACACAGTATTCGGATACCCCGGAGGGGCCGTGCTCCCAATCTATGACGAGGTGTTTCAGCAAAATGACATCCGTCACATCCTCGTGCGCCACGAACAGGGCGCCGTTCACGCAGCCGAGGGCTATGCCCGCTCCACCGGTAAACCCGGCGTCGTTCTCGTCACTTCCGGTCCGGGGGCGACCAATGCGGTCACGGGTCTGACCGATGCGCTGCTCGATTCCATTCCGCTGGTTGTTCTGACCGGTCAGGTGCCGACATTCATGATCGGCACCGACGGGTTTCAAGAAGCTGATACGGTTGGCATCACCCGCCCCTGCACCAAACATAACTGGCTCGTACGTGATACGGACGAGTTGGCCGAAACGCTGCACAAGGCGTTCTATGTCGCGACCACCGGCCGTCCCGGTCCGGTTCTCGTTGACCTGCCCAAAGACGTCCAGTTCGCCGAAGGCACCTACGTGGGGCCGCAGAAACGCAAACCCAGCCATTACCAGCCAAAGGTGAAGGCATCGATCGAACAGATCAACGATCTGGTCCAGCTGATCGAAAAGGCCGAGCGTCCGGTTTTCTACACCGGTGGTGGCGTCATCAACTCCGGTCCGGCGGCGTCGCAGTTGCTGCGCGAGTTGGTCGATTCAACCGGCATTCCGATCACCTCCACGCTGATGGGCCTCGGCGCCTATCCGGCGTCGGGCAAACAGTGGCTCGGGATGCTCGGGATGCATGGCCTGTATGAGGCCAATATGGCCATGCATGGCTGTGACCTGATGATCAACATCGGGGCGCGTTTCGATGACCGTATCACCGGACGGATTCAGGACTTTTCACCGAATTCGACCAAAGTTCATGTCGATATCGACCCCTCCTCGATCAACAAGGTGATCCATGTCGACCTGCCGATCATTGGCGATGTGGGGCATGTTCTCGAGGATGTGTTGAAGGTCTGGAAGAGCCGCGGTCGCAAGACGGGTGATACAACAAAGTGGCAAAAACAGATTCAGGAATGGCGCGAGGTCAAATGCCTGACCTATCGCAATTCCGACACGATCATCAAACCGCAATATGCTCTGGAGCGTCTTGAGGCGCTGACCAAGAACCATGACCGCTACATCACCACAGAAGTCGGTCAGCACCAGATGTGGGCGGCCCAGTTCCTCGGGTTCGAGGACCCGAACCGCTGGATGACGTCGGGTGGTCTTGGCACCATGGGCTACGGCTTTCCGGCCTCCATCGGCGTGCAATTGGCGCATCCCGAAAGCCTCGTGATCAATGTGGCCGGCGAAGCGTCGTGGTTGATGAACATGCAGGAGATGGGCACGGCGATGCAGTATCGCGCGCCTGTAAAACAGTTCATCCTGAATAACGAACGCCTCGGCATGGTGCGCCAGTGGCAGCAACTGTTGCATGGCGAACGCTATTCCTCGTCATGGTCCGAAAGCCTGCCCGATTTCGTCAAGCTCGCAGAGGCCTTTGGGGCCAAGGGTATCCGCTGTTCGGACCCCAAAGACCTCGACGATGCGATCATGGAAATGATCGAATACGATGGGCCGGTCATTTTCGATTGTCTCGTTGAAAAACACGAAAACTGCTTTCCGATGATCCCGTCGGGCAAACCGCATAACGAAATGCTTTTGGGCGACGCGGCCACAGATGGCGCGATCAAGTCCGACGGCGCGGTTCTGGTGTAGGGGGATATTATGAGCAGATTACTAAAATCAATGCTGATGCCACGTTGGTGGCAACTTCTAGTGTTAATCGCAATGCGGCTCGCACAGCTGATGTTTGTGGTTCCATTTGTCCTGTTTTTTAGCGGTCGAGCTTCGTTCTCTGAGGCCGCAATTTGGTTTATCGGAGTTGTTGCCCTCCAATACGTTCTTCTATTCGTTGTGAACCAGATTGAGACCATGGCAACAAAGACCAAGCTTCAAAATCTCAATGAGCATTCGGAACAAGATTCCTCCACGGAAGGAGATGTTGGCTAATGTCTGCACTACGCATCGAACAAGGCTCCACAAGCCACTCCGCCTATGACCTTCGCGACTACCATCCCGATGTCATCGAAAAACACACGCTCGCGGTTCTCGTGGACAACGAAGCCGGCGTCCTCGCCCGCGTGATCGGTCTGTTTTCGGGCCGTGGGTACAACATCGAAAGCCTTACCGTGGCTGAGGTGAACCATGACGCGCATCTCAGCCGTATCACCATTGTCACCACCGGCACGCGCGACGTGATCGAACAGATCAAAGCGCAGCTCGGTCGGATTGTCCCCGTGCATGACGTGCATGACCTGACGGTCGAGGGGCCATCGATCGAGCGGGAACTTGCGCTGTTCAAAGTTGAGGGCACGGGCAACGACCGGATCGAGGCGCTGCGCCTCGCGGAGATTTTCCGCGCCAATGTTGTGGACTCGACGCTGAAGTCTTTCGTATTCGAAATGACCGGACCGAGCGAGAAAATCGACGCATTCGCCGACCTCATGCGCCCCTTGGGCCTGATCGAAACCGCACGCACGGGTGTGGCCGCCCTCGCCCGGGGCACGATTTAACCAACAGTCACGACACAAACGCAATGGCCGCCACCGAACAGGTGGCGGCCTTTTTTGTGCCCGGCCCCTACCCCGATGAACTGTACTCTCCCGATTGAAACCGGTGCAGACATGACAAAGGCGCGACCGATACGTCGCGCCTTGTAAAATCTCATCGCCAGTCCCGGATGTGGGCGGCCTATTTCTTGCGGCGACGCTTCAGGCCCAGACTTGCGAGACCACCCAGAAGCAGCAGGCCGGATGCCGGCAGTGGCACCGGTGGCAGTTCTTCGTCAGGCGGGCAGTATTTGCTCAGGTCCGGCTTGGAGTCGCAGGTGTGGAAAAAACCACTGCAGAGGTCGGGTTTGTCCGAATAGGACTTTGGTGCGGAATGCTTTGGATCCTGCGTGTAGCTACCACCCGTCCGGGTTCTATCGCCGGATTTCTCGCGATGTGGCGTCGAGATGCCAAATGAACGACCGCCCGAGGTGCCCTTATAGGAGCTGGTGGTCGTGCCACCGGACCGGCCGTCACGATCGGAGTCTTGCGTCCGGCTATAGGTCGAACCACCGGAACGACGGCCCCCATCGGAAAACGAGGAAACGTGGACAGACTTGACGCCTGACCTGCCATCATAGCCGAACCCGGACGCGGATGCAGACAGCGACGACATCGCCAATACGGCAGCAGCAGCAATTGTCATTTTAACGTGCATATCAAACTCACTTACAATCCTTGGGTCGCCGTCAGAGCCATGTGGCTTAACAACCGACACAAAGTTACCAAATTTCGAACATAAACTTCCAGAACAACCACGATTTCGGCCGCTTTTTGGCCAAAATTGCTCCATTTTCAACAAAACGGTCTCTGGACTGTTTTCGCTAGCGCGACACATTCCATGCACCTTCGCGAATGTCAATTTTTCAGAAACAATCGTTACGTCACTTTTGACGTGTGAAACGGCCACTGCGCGCTCAATTGGAGAGAATCACTCTCTTTGCCGCGCCTCTAACCGTTGGAAGCCTTGTCATCCAGCGCGCTCAGTTTCAGGTCCATAGGCGCGGTCGGGATGTTGTTGGCACCAAGGCTCGCCTGCGCGGAACGCCGGACTTTTCCGGGGCCTTGTGTTTTGGGGGCGGTTATTTGGATGTCCTTGATGAAATCAGGCACATTGGCCAGTCCGATCGCGCGTGTGATCGAACACTTGCGCAAACCGTCGGTTTCTTCGAGTTCAACGTCAACAAGCGTCCCGACCGAGATCCGCAGGCCGGGGCGGTTTTCGGCATAGGCCAAATCCAGGCCATCGGAACAATAGACCAAAGATGTCGGCGTACCCGGTTTCGTCCAGACAACAATGCCCAACATGTGCATACCCTTTAAACAACTGTCCACCTTTTTGGACGGTTTTCCGGGATATGCCTATTTGCTCATTTGGTTAATAACTGACGCCTTGAAAGTACGTCTGTATCACCTACCTTGTGTTATTGTGTCGGCTCTGCGAGATTTAGACACAATTTGTGTCAGTTAAGTCGATCATCTCAAGAGTGGACAGGTAAAACCCGCATGCCCCTATCAGGACGCGACAGCTCGCCTGCCGAAATTCGCCAACACTTCGGCAGGAACCTTAAGTTGCTCGTTAAGAATGAGCAATCCGTCGCTGCCGTCTGTCGCACACTGTCGATTAACCGCACGCAGTTCAATCGTTTCCTCGCCGGTGAAAGCTTTCCTGCGCCCGATGTGTTGACCCGCATATGCCAATATTTTGGCGTATCGGTGCGCATCATCAACGAACCCTTGTCGGACACGCGCGAACCGTCACTTTTAGGGTTTCAGAAAGACTTCGACCCTTCGCCCATATTGAACAAGATCTGGATAGATGACGGACAGCAGTTGCCCGATGGTCTGTATGGCTTCTATTTGGGACATTTTGCCGACCGCGCCAAGTATTCCCGCCAGCTCGTGCGGATCTATACGCTCACTAACGGCTTCAAAGTTTTCAAAGGGGTCGTGTCAGAAGGTTTTGCCAAGTCCTCCGGTCAGTCGACCCTTTGGCGCGACCGCGTGTATCCGGGCATCTTCTTTAAACACGTCAACACATTCTCTCTGATTTTGAGTTCGAACTATGCCGCGCTGACGGTCTACGGCTGTTTTGACTATGGCCTTCACAGTCTCCCGTCGTATTTTCCGGGCTTTTTTGCCGTCACCCAACAGGCCCGCCCGAACGAGCGTCAGATTGTGCCCGGCCTTCTGGAACATTTGCGCGGCGGCATGGAGGAATACAGATACCACCGCCGCAGGGTCGGAAACGTGTCTCTGGAGGATCTGGATCCAATTCAGAGGGACTATTTCGAAAACTGGACGCCCCCCTCCTGAGCGGGCTCATTGGGCACATATGCAGGTTGGGGAAATTCTGACGTGAATATGAATGTGTGAACCGACACACAAAAGGCGCGCCCTTTGGGACGCGCCTTTTTCAATCCTGGCATTGCTGGATCAGGATTTGCGGCGACGTTTCATCGCGAGGCCACCGAGGCCCGCGAGGAGAAGAAGCCCTGATGCAGGTAGTGGCACTTCTGAAATGGTCGAAACATTAATGTCATCGATGCGCGATGAGCCACCGGATTTATTGACGAACAGCACCGACGTCACCCCTGTCAGGTTCGGTTCTGCCAATGTCATTGTGTTTCCGTTGTTGGATTCGGTGTAAGTCGCCGTCACCGCACCACCATCGTAAGAGAAGTCAAACGCACCATCATTTCCCTTACCGTTAAACAGGAACGACATTATGTTGAATGCCCCCCCACTGAAAGTCAGCAAGGCAGATTGATTGTTGCTGAGTTTCAGACAACTCGACCCACAATCATTTGATGTACTGATCGATGTCGGGTTCGCGACAGTAATCGTGAACCCGTCCTGAACGTAGGTCGATCCCGACGCGGTTCCACTACTGAAATCCAGCTTAACGGTCGCGGCCTCAGCTGCCGAACCCACGCCAAGCGCCAAAAGCGCCGCCCCCAGAAAATTCGTAAACTTCATACTATACTCCCAACACTCAAACCGGCGCAGCAAGCGAGCATACCTCTCGTGTTTCGGCCAGCGTGACCCGACGTTAACACATTTTTGACATATTTGGCTCGAATTCGCTCTGTTACCGCAAACGAAAGTTTGTAGACGCAAAACAGGGACACAAACTGCATTTTTTGAGCGCTTTGTTTCCCAAAACCCCGGCATTCTTCAACTTTTGGTTGCGCGCCCAGACACTTCTCGCGGCGGGAGACGTGCGAATCGCGCCGCTAAAACAGGAATATTGTGTCGGAAATGTGGTAACGAGCGCCGAAATGCATTGTGGATTGACGCACAAAAAAATGGGCCCCCGAAGGGGCCCAGTTTCGCTGATCAGGCTCATATTTGATACCGCCCGGTAAGTTATTTTGCCTGCGGCCTGATCCGCGTCTAGGACGAGCGCACCCGCCCCGGAAAGGTGTTCTTTCGAACCCTCACAAGAGCCCCTCGGGTCGAAGGAGAGGCCCCCACCCCGTCCCGCCAAATGTGAGGAATGGCGGGACAGATTTCGTGTCTGTTACGAGCAGCCCGATGTGCCGCCACAGGTGTTGCACTTCATGCAGGTGCCGTTGCGCACCAGCGTGTAGTTGCCGCATTCGCCACAGGGATCCCCTTCGTAGCCCTGCATCTTCGCTTTGGCGCGCGCATCCATCGATACGGTGCCCGTGGACATCGCGGTCTGGCTCGTTGTTGTCGCGCTCGCCTTTACCTCGGGCACGAGCGTTTGCAGCACGGCTTCGGGGTCCATGGCGCCATCGAGCGCGGTAGCCCCCATATTGCCACCCTGCAGCACGACCAACTCTTGGGGCATTCGTTTGCGCAGGTAACCCGTCGAAGAGATCTGTTTGAGCACTTCGATGGATTTCGCCGATGCGGCCTCGGACGGCCGCTGGACGTTGGCGACACCTTCATCATGCCCACGGCCCAGATCGTCAAAGGCGGTGCCTTCGGGTTTGATATGGGCGAGATCGGTGCGGTCGAGATAGGAGACCGCCAGTTCGCGGAAGATATAGTCGAGGATCGAGGTCGCATTCTTGATGCTGTCGTTGCCCTGCACCATGCCCGAGGGCTCGAATTTGGTGAAGGTGAAGGCATCCACGAACTCTTCGAGCGGCACGCCGTACTGCAGGCCCACGGAGACCGCGATGGCGAAGTTGTTCATCATCGCCCGGAAACCCGCGCCTTCCTTGTGCATGTCGATGAAGATCTCACCGAGCGAGCCACCCTCGTATTCGCCTGTGCGCAGGTAGACCTTATGGCCGCCGACGATGGCCTTTTGGGTGTAGCCCTTGCGTCGCTGAGGCAGCTTTTCGCGGCCGCGTGCGACTTCTTTGACGATCACCTTCTCGATGATTTTCTCTGCAAGCACGGCGGCTTTTTCGTGGGTGGACCCGTTGGCGAGGATTTCCTCGGCCTCGTCGTCGTCTTCGATCAGCGCGGTTGCCAATGGCTGCGACAGTTTGGACCCGTCACGGTATAGCGCGTTGGCTTTGACACCGAGCGACCAGGACAATTCGTAGGCGTCGAGGCAATCGGTGATCGTTGCATCGTTTGGCATGTTGATCGTCTTGGAGATCGCACCGGAGATGAACGATTGGGCCGCGGCCATCATTTTGATATGGCTGTCGACGGAGAGGTAGCGTTTGCCCTTTTTACCGCAAGCGTTGGCGCAATCGAAGATGCTGTAGTGCTCTTCTTTGAGATGCGGCGCACCTTCGAGGGTCATCGTGCCACAAACGTGATCATTGGCGAGTTCGATGTCCTTGCGGGTAAAGCCGAGGCTGCGCAGCAGGTCAAACGATGGATCGTTGAGCTTTTCTGCGGGAATGCCGAGCGTGCCGGTGCAGAACTCTTCGCCCAAAGTCCACTGGTTGAAGACAAAGCGGATATCAAAGGCCGATGGCAGCGCCGCTTCGATCTTTTCGATCTGGGCGGGGCCGAAACCATGGCCGATCAACGCAGTGTGGTTGATGCCGGGCGCATTTCCGAGGCTTCCGTGACCGACTGCGTAGGCGACGACTTCCTCGATCTGCGCAGAGCCGTAGCCGAGCTTTTCGAGCGCTGCAGGCACGGAGCGGTTGATGATTTTAAAGTAGCCACCGCCTGCGAGTTTTTTGAATTTGACCAGAGCAAAGTCAGGCTCGATGCCGGTAGTGTCGCAATCCATGACCAGACCGATGGTGCCGGTCGGGGCAATCACGGAAACCTGAGCGTTGCGGTAGCCGTTCTTTTCACCCAGCTCCAGCGCCTCGTCCCAGGACGATTTGGCCAGTTCAACCAATGTCGCATCGGGGCAGTTGCCATGATCCAGCGCGACAGGTTTCACATCGAGACCTTCATAGCCGGTGGTTTTGCCGTAGGCAGCTGTGCGGTGATTGCGGATCACCCGCAGCATGGAGTCGCGGTTGGCATCAAAGCGGGAGAATGCACCCAACTCGCCGGCGATTTCCGCGGATGTCGCATAGGACACGCCGGTCATGATCGCTGTGAGGGTGCCGGCCAGCGCGCGGCCTTCGTCGCTGTCGTAGCCAAAGCCCATGTTCATCAACAGCCCGCCGATATTGGCATAGCCAAGTCCGAGCGTGCGGAAGTCATAGGAACGTTGGGCGATTTCCTTGGACGGGAACTGCGCCATCATCACGGAGACTTCGAGCGTCAGCGTCCACAGGCGTGTGGCGTGCATGTAGCTCTCTGCGTCAAATCTGCCGTCCTTGAGGAATGTCAGCAGGTTCATCGACGCGAGGTTACAGGCCGTGTCGTCAAGGAACATGTATTCCGAACACGGGTTGGAGCCACGGATCTGACCGTCCTCGGGGCATGTGTGCCATGCGTTGATGGTGTCGTGGAACTGGATGCCCGGATCGGCACAGGCCCATGCGGCGTGGCCGACCTGATCCCACAATTCACGTGCGGAAACGGTTTTGGACACAGAACCGTCGGTGCGGCGGATCAACTCCCACGGCGCGTCGTCTTTGACGGCCTGCAGGAAGGAGTCGGTGACGCGCACGGAGTTGTTGGAGTTCTGGCCGGAAACCGATGCATAGGCTTCGCTATCCCAATCTGTGTCATAGGTCGGGAATTCGATGCTGTCGTAACCCTGCTTGGCATAGTCGAGCACGCGTTTGACATAGGTTTCGGGGATCGCACATTTCTTGGCGCCTTTGATGGCGTCTTTGAGCGCGGGGTTCTCTTTGGGGTCAAAGGCCCCCTCTTCGGAGCCGTCCCACTGGCGGATCGCGGTGAAAATTTCGTTCAACTGACGCTCGTGCATTTTGGAGCCGGCGACGATCGAGGCCACCTTTTGCTCTTCAAGCACTTTCCAGTTGATGAATTCCTCAACATCGGGGTGGTCCATATCGATGATCACCATTTTCGCCGCACGGCGCGTGGTGCCACCCGATTTGATCGCACCCGCTGCACGGTCGCCAATTTTCAAAAAGCCCATCAGGCCGGAGGATTTACCCCCGCCTGACAGCGGCTCGTTGGCGGCACGCAGGGAGGAAAAGTTGGTGCCGGTGCCCGAGCCGTATTTGAACAGACGCGCCTCACGCACCCAGAGGTCCATGATGCCGCCGTCGCTGACCAGATCGTCTTTGATCGACTGGATAAAACAGGCGTGCGGCTGTGGGTGTTCGTAGGCAGACGTCGAACGTGTCAGTTCGCCGGATTGGTAGTCGACGTAGAAGTGCCCCTGACCCGGACCATCGATGCCATAAGCCCAATGCAGACCGGTGTTGAACCACTGTGGCGAGTTGGGTGCGGCCATTTGTGCGGCCAGCATGAAACGCATTTCGTCGAAATAGGATTTGGCGTCGTCTTCGGAGGTGAAATAGCCTCCCTTCCAACCCCAATAGCACCAGGCACCCGCGAGGCGATCAAACACCTGCTTGGCAGATGTTTCGCCACCGTAGCGTTCGGCCTCTGGCAGTTTGGCGAGTTTGTCTTCGTCGGGGACAGAGCGCCACAGGAAGGAGGGAACGCCTTTTTCGCGGACTTTTTTCAAAGCTGCGGGAACACCGGCTTTGCGGAAATATTTCTGCGCAATCACGTCGGAGGCAACTTGGCTCCATTTCGCGGGAATTTCGCAATTGTCGAGTTTGAACACCACGGTCCCATCGGGATTTCGAATTTCCGAGGACGTCGTCGTGAAGTCCAGCGCCGCGTATGCGTCTTTCCCAGCTGTCGTGAATTTGCGTTCAATTTTCATTTCCGTGCCCCGTTGTGCGCCCTGTTGGCGATCTCTTGGTTGTCGACCCAGCCGCGGCGCGGACCATATATATAGTCGATGCACGATGAGAGTTCCGACGGCTTCATCAGGGGCAAAAGCACAAGAGCACCTGCTCTGGCACCCTCATTAACCCCCTGATGTCAGTCGCCTACCGGTCGTCCGATCCCCCGTCGTCACCCAAAGGGTGTTTGGCGGGACAATGCGTTCTGGCGACTTCGGGGCCGCTTTTGCGAACGTATGTCTTGGTCTGGATCGGCCATTTCCGGCCTTGGTCCCTCACCGCGTCGAAGCAACTATATGTAGTGGCCTGTCCGTCGGCCTACACAATGTGCAGCGTATGGTTGTCTTGGGTCAACGGCAATTTTCGATAATCCGAACGAAAAATCCATTGACCGAAATTACCCACAGACCCCCGCGATTCGGGCGATCCCACGCGTTCGAAAATCGCATTGATTTCCATGGGTTTCTCGACGGTCGTTGATCAATCGCCTGCACTTGTGTGGATAAATCGGTTCAATGGATTTGAGGGCTAAAAACCGCGCCAGACACCCGCGTGCACAATTTGGACGCACACTACATGTAGTGGGGTATTTTCGGCAGATGGTGCCAAAAGCGTGCCAAAACACCTAGAAACCAAGGTGTTTCAAACAATTTTAGCGATATTTCCCAAAATGAAAGCAACTCATGGTTGATTCGCCCGTTTCACGAATCGAAGCCGCCATCGAAACACCCCTGTGACCAGAGGTGCGATGCGATTTTGATATGTGGTGAAAAGTGGTCGGGGCGGAGAGATTCGAACTCCCGGCCCTCTGTTCCCAAAACAGATGCGCTACCAGGCTGCGCTACGCCCCGACCGTGCGCCTCTCCTACATCGAAGAAACGGCGTTGAAAAGTCCTATTGCGCCAAACATGCGTCTTCTGCGTCAAAACCAAAGGCAGGGTGCCGCAACGTCGCGCCTTTCTGAATGCCCAAGGCGGCCGACAGGCCCCCATTTACCTCCAAAACCGCGCGCACCGGCGCCCCTGACGGGATCTGCGTGCGATCCAATGGCACGGCGTTTTCGTGAACGCGCACAACGATTCCCTTCTCGTCGACAAAAATGATGTCGAGAGGAATCAGTGTGTTCTGCATCCAGAAAGAAACGGGGCGCAGCTCATCATATATAAAGAGCATGCCCGACGAGCGCGGTAGGGTTTCACGGTGCATCAGCCCCAGACTGCGCTCGGAGGCGTCGTCCGCGATCTCGACAGAAAAGCGCACCTGTGTGGCCCCCGAGGTGACGATGACCTCCGAGGGGTCACAGACAGACTGACCAACAGCCGCAGTCCCTAAAAAACAAAGAGCCGCGGCGGTTAAGGCGTGCCTAGTCAACATCTTCGCTAGCTTCACTCGGTTCGTTTTCGCCCCGAAGCGCACTATCCCACGACGTGATCAGCGCGGCCATGCGACCACGGCGCCCGTCGATCACGCGAAGCCCGATAGCCTCGCCGGGTTGCAGATCGGCCAGACCGGATCGACGCAGCACCTCGACGTGAATGAACACGTCTTCGGGGCGCGCGAACACATTGGCAAAACCAAAGCCTTTGCCTTTGTCGAACCATTTCACCCGTGCAGGTTCCAATGGAAGGTCCGAGTGATCGGTGTCCGGAAAATCGAGGTCTTCAAGCGCTGCGCGCCCGTCCCCTTCCGGAGGTACGACCTCATGAACTTCAAGTGCCTGCACGCCGCGATCGGTATGCTGGACAGAAACTGTCACAGCAGAGCCGTCCGCAATCGAGCTTTGCCCGAAGTTGCGCAGTACGTTTGCGTGCAAAAGGATATCGGGGCCGCCGTCTTCGGCAACCACGAATCCAAAACCACGGGTCGGGTCAAACCATTTCACATGACCCGAAATCAAATTTCGGCTGTTGTCTTCGCCCATAATTCCAGTCTCGAACGAGCGCATGCGCTCTTATTTTACTTTTATGGGGCATGCGCCCCTCATCCCACTGACAAACCTGTGACAAACGCGTGCAAGGTGCAAGAGACACTCGCCTATCTTTTTAATCAGGTTACGTAGGGGACATCGAAAAAAAGTTAACTGGTTACGGATTTAGTCGAACAACTTCCCATGAATTTGAAGCTGATGTACGGGTCCATCTAAAACGATCGTGTAGCCGAAAATCGCCCGCGGCCCAGAATTCGACCTCGACCGGCGCAATGCGATACCCGCCCCAATATGGTGGGCGCTCCGGTCGCAATCCGTGGCGCACCCCCTCCTTGGCCACGGCTTCCATCAGAGCGGCTTTTGACGACAGGGGCCGAGACTGATGGCTCGCCCATGCGCCGATGCGACTCCCCAGTGCCCGTGACTGATAATAACTGTCCGAGGCCTCCGGTGTTTCGCGCGTTACTTCACCTCTCACCCTAATTTGCCGCTGTAAACTCTTCCAGTGTAGCACAAATGCGGCCCGACCGCTTGCGTCAATTTCGACGCCCTTTGCGCTCTCGTAGTTGGTAAAAAAGACGAAGGCATCAGTGGCGATTTCTTTGAGGAGCACCATTCTGACATTCGGCATGCCCGCACTATCCACAGTGGCCAGGGCGATAGCGTTTGGGTCGTTGACCTCTGTGGCCTCTGCCTCTGACAGCCACCGCTTGGCGATCGCAAACGGGTCGTCGCCTGCGAATATTCCCTGAAGTTGAACCATCACCGCCACTCCGTTTGTTTTCGATGTCGCGCTGTCACGCCGCGCGATCTGTCGGCACAGAATTATCCTGCAACCGACCTTGGGACAAGCAATGGCGCCGCGCCAAGGTGACGTTACGTAATGCAAATCTTACACGCGCAAGCTGAAACCTTGCGGGGTCTTGGCAAAACGCCTAAAGCCTAATCAATTACAAGATGCTGTGGTGTGAGGAAGCATATGACGGGACTTATGGACGGAAAACGCGGGCTGATCATGGGGCTCGCCAATGACAAATCCATCGCGTGGGGCATTGCCAAGGCAGTCGCCGCCGAAGGTGCCGAGCTTTGCTTTTCCTATCAGGGCGAACAGCTCCTCAAACGTGTGACGCCGCTGGCCCAGCAGCTCGGTTCCGATTTCATGGTCGAATGCGACGTGTCTTCCGAGGAAAGCATGGATGCCCTCTTTGCCGAGATCGAAAAGAAGTGGGGCAAACTCGACTTCGTCGTCCACGCGATCGGGTTCTCGGACAAAAACGAATTGCGCGGTCGCTACGTCGACACCAGCCGTGCCAACTTCAAAATGTCGATGGATATCTCCGTCTACTCCTTTACTGCCGCCTGCCAACGCGCGGTGGGTATGATGCCCGATGGTGGATCGCTCCTCACGCTGACCTATTACGGCGCCGAGAAGGTCATGCCCAACTATCACGTTCAGGGGCTATGCAAGGCCGCGCTGGAATCCTCGGTGCGCTATATCGCAGAAGACGTGGGCAAGGACGGCATCCGTTGTAACGCGATTTCGGCCGGCCCGATCAAGACGCTCGCGGCCTCCGGTATTGGCGATTTCCGCTACATCCTGAAATGGAACGAATACAACGCCCCGCTGCGGCGCACCGTGACCATCGAAGATGTGGGCAAATCCGCGCTCTACCTTCTGTCGGACCTCGGATCCGGCGTGACGGGCGAGGTGTTGCATGTCGACAGCGGCTATCACGTGGTTGGAATGAAGGCGATTGATGCGCCCGACATGACCAAAGCCTGACCGAATGACACTGACGGCGCTCCTCGCGATCTACTTCGTGCATCTGGCGGCAGCGATGTCGCCGGGGCCCGCCGTTTTGCTCGCCGCGCGCACGGCCCTCAATCAGGGCATGCGGCGGGGTGTGTTTCTCGCCATCGGGATCGGTCTTGGTGTTTGTGTCTGGGCGCTCGCCGCGCTTCTCGGCCTTGCCACACTCTTCAAAGTAGCGCCGGAACTTCTGACCGCACTCAAATTCTTTGGTGCCGCCTATCTCGCCTATCTGGCCTACAAGCTGTGGAAACACGCGCCCGAACCTCTCGACAATACGGTGGCTGATGCAACCGCAACGCGCACCGATATCGGCCTGATCTGGTTGGGGACATTGACCCAGCTCTCCAATCCGAAACCTGCGATCTTTTTCGGCACGATCTTCCTGACCTTTCTGCCTGCGAACATTCCATTGTGGGGTTATGCGGCGGTACTTGGGATCGTTTTCGTCAATGATTGCGGCTGGAACGTCATTGTCGCGCGGATTTTCTCGTTCGAGCGGACGCGACGTGGCTACTTGAACTTGAAAAGCATCATCGACAGGGTATTCGGGGGACTGCTTGCCGCCCTCAGTGCCAAACTCGTCCTGACAAACTAAGGATTTCACCATGTCCGACCGCCTGCCCCACGAAAAAGGTTTCCACATCAGCTGGGATCAAATCCATCGCGACAGCCGCGCTCTGGCGTGGCGACTGGACGGACATGGACCTGACGATGGCGCATGGCGCGCGGTTGTTGCAATTACCCGTGGCGGCATGGCGCCCGCGATGATTATCGCACGTGAGTTGGACATTCGCACTGTCGATACGATTTCGGTGAAATCCTACGACCATCAGGACCAGTCCCAAGCACAGGTGCTCAAATCCCCCGACGCAAAGATGATGGGTGACGGCGAAGGCATCCTTGTGATTGATGATCTCGTCGACAGCGGCAAGACGCTCGAACTCGTGCGCGCGCTCTACCCCAAGGCACATTTTGCCACCGTCTATGCAAAACCAAAGGGCCGTCCACAGGTCGATAGCTTCATCACCGAAGTGTCGCAGGACACATGGATTTTCTTCCCGTGGGACATGGCGCTGCAATATGTTCAGCCCTATCGGGGCAAAGACTAACCGCGCCCCTATTTGGCCGTTGAACTCGCCTGCGCTCGCTCCTAGGCTTTGCCGCAACTGCAAAGGAGCCGCCCATGAGCCTGCCACTGTCTGATCTCATTCATCGCACCGACGCCTCACCGGTTGTCGCCGCGCAGGCATTGACAAAGGGTCGGGTTTTCCCTGCCGACAAACCACTTTTGAACGTCTCTCAGGCGGCCCCCGTCGCGCCGCCCCCCCAGGGCCTGCGCGCAGAAATTGCCCGCGCCGCATTGGAAGATGACGATACCCACCTCTATGGCGCGGTTCTGGGTGATGCGAGCCTGCGCTCGGCTCTCGCGCAGACGACCAGCAGCCTTTACCACGCACAGATCGCGCCCGAAGAGGTCGCCATCACCTCCGGCGCGAACCAGGCGTTCACGGCCGTGATGACGACGCTCGCCGCACCGGGGGACGAAGTCATCCTCCCAACGCCTTGGTATTTCAATCATAAAATGTGGTGCGACATGGCAGGCGTTCGCGCGGTGCCGCTTCCCACGGGCGACGATCTCTTGCCGGATCTTGAATCGGCGGCGCGTTTGATCGGGCCACGCACGCGGGCGATCGTGCTCATATCCCCCAACAATCCCGGTGGCGTGGAATACCCGTCCGATCTGTTGAGCCATTTCTTTGCCTTGGCGCGCGATCGCGGAATCGCCCTTATTCTGGATGAAACCTACCGCGACTTTCGCGCCGATGATGCCCCGCCCCATGTTTTGTTTCGCCAACCCGACTGGCGCGGGACCTTCATTCACCTTTATTCCTTCTCCAAGGTCTATCGCCTGACCGGCCACCGCGTCGGGGCAATCATTGCCGATAGAGGCCGGTTGGCGGAGGTGGAAAAGGTTCTCGACACCGTCACGATCTGCCCTTCCCGCCTTGGTCAGCGGGCGGCGTCCTACGGGCTGCTGCACCTGAACGATTGGGTCGCCTCCGAGCGCGCGGAAATTATCGCGCGCGGCGTTGCGATGCGCGACGGGTTCCACGTTCTGGCGGCAAAGGGATGGCGGCTTGCCGGTTTGGGTGGCTTTTTTGCCTATGTCGAACACCCTTTCGATATTCCATCTGACGAAGTTGTCGCGCGCCTTGTCAATGAGGCGCATATCCTCGCCCTGCCCGGCACGGCATTCCGTCCCAAAGGCGATCCGCGCGGCGCGCGCGAGTTGCGCCTCGCCTTCGCCAATCTCGATCGCGACCACTTCCCCGAGCTTTTCGCCCGTCTGGCAGAGTTTGAGGCCTGATCCGCGCTTGCAGCGTCTCTCTCAACCCCCTACACATTCCGCCCAAAGCGATAGGGGGATCCGGTTACATGGCTGGCGACAAAGGCAAACGCGGAAACATCGTGGTTTGGGGCATTCTTGGCCTTCTGATCATCGGGCTCGGCGGTTTCGGCGCGACGAGTTTTTCGGGGTCGGCGCGTGCTGTCGGGTCGGTTGGTGACACAGAAATTAGCGTGACAACCTATGGTCAGGCGCTCCAGAACGAAGTGCGCGCGCTGTCTCAACAGACCGGCCAGGATATCACCGTGGCGCAGGCCGTCGAGTTTGGCGTCGCCCAAGGCGTGCTTGATCGGCTGGTGACGTCAGCTGCGCTGGATGATGAGGCCGCCAATATCGGTCTGTCCGTGGGCGACGATGCTGTGCGTCAGGTATTGCTCGGCATCTCGGCGTTTCAGGGTCTCGACGGAAATTTCGACTCCTTTGCCTATCGCGACTCTCTGCGCCGTGCCGGCCTGACGGAACGCGGATTTGAAACCGAACTTCGCCGCGAACAGGCCCGCCTTCTCCTGCAGGGCGCATTGGCCACCGGCATCACCATGCCCGATGTGATCGGCGACACGGTCATCGAATGGATCGGCCAACGCCGCACGGTGTCTGTTGCGACGGTCTCTGCCGATGACGTGAGTGACGCGATTGTCGAACCTGATAGCGCGGCCCTCCTGAGCTTTTATGAAGCGAACCCGGATAATTACACCGCGCCGGAAACCCGCGCCGTGACCTATGCATGGCTCACGCCAGAGATGCTGGCGGGTGATGTGGCGCTGAATGAAGATGCGTTGAAAGCGCTCTATGAAGAGAACATTGATCGCTACGTGCTGCCTGAGCGGCGCCTTGTCGAGCGGCTGGTATTCGGCAGCGAAGAGGCCGCTCAGGAAGCGGCGGATCGTGTCGCTGCGGGTGAAGCGAGCTTTGACGACGAAGTCGCCGCGCGCGGGCTGGAGCTCGCCGATATCGACCTTGGTGATGTGACTGTGCAAAGCTTGGGCGCTGCCGGCGAGGCCGTTTTCGACAGCACCGAAACCGGCGCGATTGTCGGCCCTGTCATGACCGATCTGGGCCCTGCCCTCTTTCGGGTGAACGGGGTGCTGGCCGGATCGACCACCACCTTCGAAGAGGCACGTGGTGATCTTGCCTTTGAGATGGGTCTGGATGCCGCGCGCCGTGAAATCGACGATCAACTCGAAAACTTCGACGACCTTCTGGCCTCTGGCGCCACGCTGGAAGATCTCAGCGCGGAAACCCTGATGGAGTTGGGATCGATCGACTGGACGCCGCAAAGCGAAGACGGCATTTCCACCTATACCGCATTTCGCGAAGCGGTATCTGTGGCCGAACCCGGCGACATTCCAGAGATCATCGAATTGTCCGACGGTGGCGTGTTTGCCCTGCGTCTGGATGCGATTATTCCGCCCAGCCTGCGCCCCTATGATGAGGTGAGCGATCAGGTTGCGCAGGATTGGCGCGCCGCTGAGACCTCCCGTTTGCTTTCCGAAAAAGCCAATGAGATCGAAGCATTGGTTCTTTCGGGAACAGCCTTTGACGCGCTCGAGTTGCCGACCGAAACATTCGACGAAATTACCCGCCGCGATTTCATCTCCACCATGCCGACGGGCTTTGTGGATGCGGTTTTCGCGCCCGGATTTGACCAAGGCGGCGTGACGACGATCGTCGATGGCGACCGTGCGATTGTGGCCCGCGTCGATGGCGTTTTGCCGCCCGATGTCACCCCGGAAATTCGTGAAATTGCCGCGCAATACATCGAAACCGCTGCCCAAGGTGCAGCCCAGGACGCGATCCAGGCCTTTGCTGCCGCGATCCGCGCGCGTGAGGGTGTCAGCATCAATCAACAGGTGGTTTCGGCCATCCACAGCCAATTCTGATCCCGAATGCCAACCGTTACCCCCGCCTTTCCCGAGTTCGAAGCCGCCTATAACGCCGGTCAAAATCAGGTCGTCTACGCCAAGGTTGCCGCCGACCTCGACACGCCTGTCTCGATCCAGTTGAAACTCGCAGGCGCGCGCGCGGACAGTTTCATTCTGGAGAGTGTGACGGGTGGCGAAGTGCGCGGGCGCTATTCGATCATCGGGCTGAAACCGGACCTCGTCTGGTCATGTCAGGGCACGACATCGCGGATCAATCGCGACGCCCGTTTTGACCCACAGGCCTTTCGCGATCTAGACACCGATCCCCTCTCGGCCATTCGGGCCCTGATCGACGAAAGCCGGATCGATTTGCCGCCCGAGCTTCCTGCCGCCTCTGCGGGGCTTTTTGGCTATCTCGGCTATGACATGATCCGCTTGGTCGAACGTCTTCCGGATGTGAACCCCGACCCGATCGGCCTGCCCGACGCTGTGCTCATCCGCCCCTCTGTGGTTGCGGTTCTGGACGGCGTAAAGGGTGAGGTGACCATCGTGTCCCCTGCCTGGGTCGCCTCCGGTCAATCTGCGCGCGCCGCCTATGCACAGGCAGCCGAACGGGTGATGGACGCGCTGCGCGATCTGGAACGCGCTCCGCAGGACGTGACGCATGACCTCGGTCAGGATTGGACCCCGCCAGAGCCGGTCTCCAATTTCACACATGAGGACTACAAGGCAGCCGTCACCAAAGCGAAAGAATACATCACCGCCGGAGACATCTTTCAGGTCGTCCCTGCACAGCGGTGGACGATGGAGTTTCCGCTGCCACCCTTCGCGCTCTATCGTTCGCTTCGGCGCACAAACCCGTCGCCCTTCATGTTCTATTTCAACTTCGGCGGGTTCCAGTTGGTGGGCGCGAGCCCCGAAATTCTCGTGCGGGTTTTTGATGGCGAAGTCACCATTCGGCCCATCGCGGGCACCCGCAAACGCGGCGAAACGCCCGCCGATGACAAGGCGCTGGAACTGGACCTGTTGTCGGACGAAAAAGAGCTCGCCGAACATCTGATGCTGCTTGACCTCGGTCGCAATGACGTCGGACGGGTGGCCAAAATCGGCACCGTTCGCCCCACCGAAGAATTCATCATCGAACGTTATTCCCACGTGATGCACATCGTGTCCAACGTGGTGGGTGAGTTGTCAGACAACGAAGACGCGCTCTCTGCCCTGCTCGCAGGCCTGCCTGCGGGAACCGTGTCGGGCGCGCCGAAAGTGCGGGCGATGGAAATCATCGACGAGTTGGAGCCCGAAAAACGCGGGGTCTATGGCGGTGGTGTCGGGTATTTTTCGGCAAATGGCGACATGGATATGTGCATCGCATTGCGCACCGGTGTGATCAAGGACGAGAAACTCTACATTCAGGCCGGTGGCGGCGTGGTTTATGACAGCGATCCTGAATTCGAATTTCAGGAAACCGTCAACAAAGCCAGCGCCCTGCGCGCCGCAGCGCGCGAAGCGGGTCGTTTCACCAAATCCGGCAATAGCTAAGGGGACGGCCTAACCGGCCGCTCTCTCTGCCGTGTCGCGGATCCGCGCGACCATAGCGCGCAACCCGTTGGATCGTTGGGATGACAGGTGCTCATCCAGACCCAGACGGGCCAGTTGCGCAGGCGCATCAACCGCGCGCACTTGCGATATTTCGAGGCCTGCGTAGAGCGCGTGCAAAATTGCGATCAGCCCTTGCACGATCATTGCATCCGAGGCGCCGGCGAATTCGAATTTGCCATCCTCGATGGTCGGCACGAGCCAGACCTGCGAGGCGCAGCCCTCTACCTTGGTCGCGGGAACCTTGAACGCGTCATCAAGTGGCGGAAAGGCTTTGCCCAACTCGATCACATGACGATAGCGATCTTCCCAGTCGTCCAGAAACTCGAAGGTTTCGGCGATATCTTCAAAGGCTTGTGTGGCCATATCGAACCCCATTTTTCTCTCCTCCCACATAATCGCGCCGCGCACAAAGGTCCAGCGGGCGGGTCTTTTCAAGGGGTCGGAATTGCGGTAGCCCTTTGAGCAAGCAAAACAAGGGGCGGTCGATGCGGCAGCAAATAGTGGTTTCCGGTCTCATTCTCACGCTCCTGTCGGGCTGTGGCGGTGATTTTCGCAACAGCAAAGTCAATCCGCTCAACTGGTTTGGCCAACGTGAGCAGACACAGACATTGGACGCAGAGGGGCGCGTTGTTCGGGTGCTGCCAACATTGGCCCCGCGCAAAGGCTATCCCGCCTTTGTGGATACGCGCGCATTTGCCCCGTCGATCACCGCCTTGGATTTTTTGCGCACCGCGACGGGTTCAGTCCTTAGCGTGACGACGGTGGTCCCCACGCTTGGCTATGCGGATGCGGCCCTCGTGCCGGTAGAACACGACGATGGTTCCATTCTGATCCTTGAGTTCCGCCTGCGCGCGCCAAAAGACGTGCCGGGCATTGGCAGCGTCAGCCAGCGTGAGATCACCGTGGCCCGCGCGATTTCCAACCAAGAACTCGCACAACTCACCCAGATCCAGATCCGCAGCGCCAGCGGTGTGCGGACATTGCGACCATGAGTGCCCCGCGCAAGATCATCATCGACACAGACCCCGGTCAGGACGACGCGGTCGCTATCCTTCTCGCACTTGGCTCGCCCGATGAAATCGACCTGCTCGGGATCACAGCCGTGGCAGGAAATGTGCCGGTCACGCGCACGAGTGAGAATGCACGCAAGGTATGCGAAGTGGCGGGACGCCCCGATGTCAAAGTCTTCGCCGGCTGCGACCGCCCCTTGGCGCATGACCTCGTCACGGCAGAGCATGTGCACGGCAAAACGGGGCTCGACGGGATCGAATTGCCCGCCCCGCGCATGCCACTGCAGGTTCAGCACGGGGTCGATTTCATCATCGACACGCTGCGCGGCGAACCGGCTGGTACGGTCACGCTGTGCCCCATGGGGCCGCTGACGAACATTGCCACCGCGTTTCAAAAAGCCCCCGACATTATCGAGCGGGTTCAGGAAATTGTGCTGATGGGCGGGGCCTATTTCGAGGTGGGCAACATCACACCCGCGGCGGAGTTCAACATTTACGTCGACCCCGAAGCCGCTGAAATCGTTTTTAAATCCGGCGCTCAAATTACGGTCATGCCGCTCGATGTGACGCATAAGGTTCTGGTGACCAAACCGCGCCTCGAAGCCTTCGCAGCGTTCGGCACCCACCTCGGGGACGTTGTTGCAGGCTGGCTCGACTTCTTTGAACGCTTTGACATCGAAAAATACGGATCCGCCGGTGGACCGCTGCACGACCCCACGGTGATCGCCTATCTGATTCAGCCCGATCTCTTTTCGGGCCGCTACATCAACGTGGAGATCGAGACGCAGTCAGAGCTGACCCGCGGCATGACCGTGGCTGACTGGTGGGGCGTGTCGGGACGAAAACCCAATGCGCTCTTTATCGGGGACGCGGATGCGGAGGGTTTTTTCGCCCTATTGACGGAGCGGCTGCGCGCGCTTTGAAGGCCCACAGGCTTCGACCGGTATCATTTTTGACAAAAGGCCCTATATCGCCGGTATGACCCGTTTTGATAATTCATACGCACGCCTGCCCGATCGGCTGTTCACGCGGCTCACACCAGAGCCCGTGCGCGACCCGCAATTGATCCTTAAAAACGACGCCCTTGCACAAACGCTTGGCGTGGCGGATTGGGACGCGGCACATTTTTCGGGGAATGTGATCCCGGAAGGCGCCGCCCCCCTCGCCCAGGCCTATGCAGGCCATCAATTTGCCGGCTGGGTGCCCCGACTGGGGGACGGGCGCGCCGTTTTGTTGGGCGAGGTGGTCACCGATGCGGGGCGTTTCGACATCCAGCTAAAAGGCGCGGGCCGCACCCCCTACTCGCGCAATGGCGACGGGCGTGCATGGCTCGGGCCTGTGCTACGCGAATATCTGATCTCGGAATTCATGGCCGCCTGCGGCGTGCCCACCACGCGCGCCTTGGCCGCGGTCACGACGGGCGAACGGGTGCAACGCGGGCTCGCCTATCCCGGTGCCATTCTGACGCGCGTCGCAGCGAGCCATATTCGTGTCGGCACTTTTCAATACCTGTTCGCACGCGGTGATCACGAGGGGCTGCGTGCGTTGGCCGACCACACGCGGGCACGCCACTATCCGCAGTCTAAATCGACCCTCGACATGTTCGCGGCCATGGTGCGCCGTCAGGCGGAGTTGATCGCCCGCTGGATGGGCCTAGGCTTTGTCCACGGGGTGATGAACACCGATAACATGGCGGTGAGCGGTGAAACAATCGACTACGGCCCCTGCGCGTTCATCGACCGGTTTTCACGCGGCGCGGTCTATTCGTCAATCGACCGCTACGGCCGCTATGCCTATGACCAACAGGCCTCGATTGCGGCATGGAACCTTTCGGTTCTCGCGCAGAGCCTCTGGCCGCTGATCGAAGAGGAAAGCGAGGATCCCAATGCGGCGCTCGAGCGCCTTAAGGCGCAGATTGAAGGTTTCGACGATATCTACGCGCCCCTCGCGCTGCGTGAAATGCTGCGCAAGATCGGGGTTTCGGACATCGGCGACGCGCAGGGCGATCAGAAGCTCGTCGATGGGCTCCTCGATATGATGGAGGCCCAGGAGGTGGATTTCACCAATGCCTTCTGCGCGCTTATGGATGGCACCGGTAGTGATCTTTTCTCGGGCGCGGCATGGGCCGACTGGGAGGCGCAATGGCAGCTCCGCCTGAGGGGTGAAGACGGTGTCAAAGCCCGCATGGCCGGCGCGAACCCGCGCGTCATCCCGCGCACCCATCAGATCGAGAAAGCCATCGAGGCGGCGGTAACTGGCGACTACGGCCCTGCCCGGCGCCTCGCGCGGGTCCTTGTAACGCCGTTCGATCTGGCAGAGGCGGATCGCGATCTCGCCGCCCCGCCCGCCGCGGGAGAAGAGGTCTTGCAGACTTTCTGCGGCACCTGAGGCGAATTGGCGCGAAACAGACGGTGCTGAGCGGCGCAATTCGCGCTACAGAGGGGTAGCAACTTTCACAAAGCGCCGGGTCCCATGACACTTTTGCAAATCGCCTCCCTCCTCATTGTCCTCGCTGGTGCTTTCGGCGCGATCAACTATCTCTTTTTGAAACTGCCCAGCGCGATCGGCATTCTCGTCGTGTCTTTGGCGGCCTCGTTGATGATCATCGGGCTGGATGCGATTTGGCCTGCGATGAGCGTTGAGGAAACGATCCGCGCGCAGGTGACATCAATCGATTTCTCGGACGCTCTTCTGGAAGGGATGTTGGGGTTGTTGCTCTTTGCAGGCGCGCTGCATGTGAAGATTTCGGACCTGCGTGCCCAGTGGCGGGTCGTGTTCCTGATGGCGACCATGGGCGTGGCTTTGTCCACGACCATCGTGGGTGTCGGCTTTTCATGGCTCACGGGGATGCCGTTCCTGATCGCCCTCACCTTTGGCGCGTTGATTTCCCCCACTGATCCGGTAGCGGTCTTGGGCGTTCTGCGGCAGGCGAACCTGCAAAAATCGCTCGAAACCAAAATCGCAGGCGAAAGCCTGTTCAACGATGGTGTTGGCTATGTCGTCTTTCTCGTTCTCACGGGGCTCGCATTCGGGGCGACGGGGCATGGCGCGGACGGCGGGGCCGATCACGGGACACAGAGCGCGCTTGCCGGTGCGGTCGTTCTTTTCCTCCAGGAAGCTGTGGGCGGGGCCGTTCTCGGGCTGGTGCTGGGCTGGCTCACGTTCCGGGTGATGCGCCGGATTGACGATTATGCGCTGGAGGTGTTGCTCACGCTCGGGTTGGCATTCGGGGGTTACGAACTGGCAGTCGCGCTACATGTGTCCGCCCCCATCATGGCGGTCTGCGCGGGTCTTCTGATCGGTGATGTTGGCGCCAAATTCGGCATGTCCGAGGAAACCCGCGAGTATGTCGACTCGTTTTGGAAAATGATCGACGAAATTCTAAACGCCGTCCTGTTTCTGATGATCGGGTTCGAAGTCTTTGCCGTCGCCTTTGACGGTGCCTCGATCAAGGCCGGTCTGGCCGCTATCGTTCTCGCCCTGTTTGCGCGTTTTGTAGCCGTTGCTGTGCCGGTCGCCCTGCTCAGACCGTTCCGAGGCTTTGCGCGGGGCACCGTGCCCATCATGACATGGGGTGGGCTAAAGGGCGGGATATCTGTCGCGCTGGCACTGTCGCTGCCTGAAGGGGAATGGAAACCCATCATCCTGACGGCGACCTACATTGTGGTGATCTTCTCCATCATCGTTCAGGGGCTCACCGTGACCCGCCTCGCAGAAAAGGTTGGGCGCGAACCCGAACTCTAGGGCGTTTGGTCGCCCTTGCAGGTTTCCCAACTCTCACGACCCCGCGCCCATGGTAGCAAATGCATTTCGGGCCGGGGCAAATCCGGCTGGACCTTCGTCGCGCCTATTCGATACACTCGCGCCATATCGACCGGAGCGAGCATGACCGACACAATACTGTCCCGTTGCGAAGAAAAGGGCCTACGCCTGACCGAACAGCGGCGCGTTATTGCCAGTGTTCTGGAGCAATCGCGCGATCATCCCGATGTCGACGAATTGCACGCCCGCGCCATGGCGCGTGATCCCAAGATTTCATTGGCCACTGTTTACCGCACGGTGAAGCTGTTTGAAGAAGAGGGTATTCTGGAGCGCCATGACTTTGGCTATGGGCGCGCGCGCTACGAAGACGCGGACCGCGCCCATCACGACCACCTGATCGATATCGAATCCGGAAAAGTCATCGAGTTCATTGATCCCGAAATCGAAGAACTGCAAGAACGGATCGCCGCCAAACTCGGCTACGACCTAAAGGGGCACAGGCTGGAACTCTACGGGGTCCGCAAAAAGACGTGACGACCCGTCAGAGTGCGTCCTGCAGCAACGCGATACGTTTATCACCCACACAAGGCCGCGCGGCACGCATGTCACCAACATGATCGGGCAAGTCGCCTAGCAACGCCCGTGTTTCGCGGTAGCTATCCCCCGCCTCACCGGCAATATCCGCGGTCAGAAGGCTCTCGGTCGGGATACCATCGCAGAACAGGACTTCATGGCGGTCCAGCAGCAAGTGGACGTATTCGACATCCGCCAATTCGGGATCGGTGATGATTGTCCGGTCGTTCGTCAGTTTTTTCACCGGCACCAACACCTCGTCCTCGCCGAACAACAATTGAGCCCGCCATCCGTTTACGAGCAGCCGGTGCTGGGGCGAGAACCGCGTGTCGCGATAGGGCTTACCCGTGCCGAAGCTGTGGCGCTTCACGATCACGGGACGAAACTCCGGGTGATGTTCAAGGACCGTGGCGGGCAGTCGGGTACGTCCGATCCACCGGATCGGCTGGGCACCATGGTCAAGTGTCTGCACCATATCGCCGACCTCTAGCGCCTCTACCGGTCGCGCGCCATCGGGCGTCGCGATAAGGCACCCACGTGTAAAACAGGGCGGCGTCGCAAGGTCGGTGTACAGGTATGAGGGGCCTTCATAGTTCCCGATCACTTTGAGCGGGGTGTCAGTGGGAGGGAAGCCGGCCACATCTCCGACAAAGGCCAGACCTTCCACCGTGCTATAGCTCGAGACCCCCGGTTCGTTGACGTTGAAGGCGAGCAGATAATAGGTATTGCCCAGCGGGTCTTCTACCAACAGGCCAAACTCGGCTTCGACACGGAGTCCGTCGGCATAGGCTACACCATCAAATGTCTGCGCGCCGTTCAGAACCTGACTGTCGTCGGAATCGCCAAAGTCACCTTCATTGTCGGTAATATTCGCGATCTGCCATGAATTGGAATTGAGCGTGATGTTTCGCCCAACCAAATGGGATCCGTCGCCCTGCGTAATCCCGGAGAGCTGGGCACCATCGGAAATGGAAATCTGGGACGCGCCCAGCATGAAAATCTCTTCGTCGGCCAAAGGATACTTGTCTTTCCTTAGAAATATGCAGTCATGAGTTCCTGATCCAGATCCGATTAGGCTGTGTCGCTACTTGGTTCGGTATCTGGTGGTGACTCGCGGGGTCCGCATCCGTTTGGCAGATAAAGGTGACAATTTCAGGGTGAAACTTTGCCCGAAATTTCCCCCCAACCGGTTTTCACAGGCAAAACAGGCGGCCACGCGCAGGCGTATTGACCCAAATCAGTTACCGCTAACGGAGATCGTGGGATGATGTTAGCGTGTCGGCAGTTGACCCGACGGGCGGGAGTGCTATCACCGATGCCATTGGCCCGTTACTAGTGAGCGAAACGAGAGGGACACCTTATGAGCACCATCATCGACATCACCGGCCGCGAGATTCTCGACAGCCGCGGCAATCCGACCGTAGAGGTCGACGTCCTGCTTGAAGACGGCACCATGGGCCGCGCTGCAGTCCCATCGGGGGCATCAACCGGCATGCACGAAGCGCACGAACGCCGTGACGGCGACAAAAACCGCTATAAAGGCAAAGGTGTTCTGGACGCCGTTGCTGCGGTGAACGGCGAAATCGCCGAAGCCCTCGTCGGCATGGACTCCACCGAACAAGAAGCGCTCGATGCCATGATGATCGAGCTTGATGGCACCGCGAACAAAGCGCGCCTTGGCGCCAACGCGATCCTTGGTGTGTCACTGGCTGCTGCCAAGGCTGCTGCGGATTACTCCGCCCTGCCCCTCTACCGCTATGTTGGCGGCTCCTCTGCGCGCATTTTGCCTGTGCCGATGATGAACATCATCAATGGCGGCGAACATGCCGACAACCCGATCGACGTTCAGGAATTCATGATCATGCCGGTCAGCGCGGAAAACATCCGTGAAGCTGTGCGCATGGGCGCGGAAGTTTTCCACACCCTGAAAAAAGAACTCTCTGATGCGGGCTACAACACCGGCATTGGTGACGAGGGCGGGTTCGCGCCGAATATTTCCTCGACCCGCGATGCGCTCGATTTCGTGCTCAAGGCGATTGAGAAGGCCGGCTACAAACCCGGCGACGACATGTATCTCGCGCTCGATGCCGCATCGACCGAGTATTACAAAAACGGCAAATACGAGATGAAGGGCGAAGGCCTCTCGCTCAGCTCCGAGGAAAACGTCGACTACCTCGCCAAACTTTGTGGCGACTATCCGATCATCTCCATCGAGGACGGCATGGCCGAGGACGATTGGGACGGATGGAAACTGCTGACCGACAAGCTCGGCGATAAGGTGCAGCTGGTGGGTGACGATCTCTTTGTGACCAACCCCGTTCGTCTCGCAGACGGGATCAAGCGCGGGGTTGCGAACTCCATGCTCGTGAAGGTCAACCAGATCGGGTCGCTTTCGGAAACGCTCAAGGCCGTCGATATGGCCCACCGCGCGCGCTACACCAACGTGATGTCGCACCGCTCCGGCGAAACCGAAGACGCCACGATTGCCGATCTCGCGGTAGCCACCAATTGTGGCCAGATCAAAACAGGCTCTCTTTCGCGCTCCGACCGTTTGGCAAAATACAACCAACTGATCCGGATCGAAGAACAACTCGGCGCGAGTGCCGAATACGCAGGCCGCTCTATCCTCAAAGGATAACGAGAGACCCCAACGACCTTGGAAAGCCCCGCCCGTTTTGGCGGGGCTTTTTCGTAGCCCGGTCTTCGCCTCCCTCGCAGGCACCCACTACAGGAGCAATGGGGTTTCCCCGAATCTCCAGACAGTGACAAAGCGCTTTGGCAAAAACCGCACTCCAGTTGGTAGAAACTTAAGTTGCGATTTTGCACCAACTTCGACGCGAAACCAAACCAAAGGTGGGTGAATCCGGAGGGTATGGATTTGCACACTTTAGTATCTGGCCCCAGCAGAATAACGTTACGTCAAGCGCTCGTTAGACGCGGTTGTCGAAGGTAAATTTGGTTGAAGCGACATGCGTGAGCTTAATCACGCGACTGTTGTGGGGTTGCTTCCTCCGAACCTGAAAGCCGAACTGATCCTGACAGTTCGAGACATCCGGCTGGCGAATTCCATCGCACCTCTCCGTCGCGATGGGTGTGCGGTTTCCCATGGTGGGTTTTGTGCCGGTGTCCCCCGACGCACAACACACTATGAGGATTACGCCGCACATTTGCGCTTTTGCGGTTGCGTGGCCTGTGTTGGACTTGTGAGGGGTGCCAACACTTTCCATGCAACCGCCTTTTTATCCTTGCCGCGCCGAATCCCGCGTGATGCACGGATGGACAGAGCGGTTGTTTCGCGCAAACGGCCCTAAAGGAGACATCAAATGACCACAGCAGCGGACCTGATCCAACGGATGAACCTCGCCCCCCATCCCGAGGGCGGATGGTATCGGCAGACTTGGGAGGACGATGGCACCCCGCGTTCCAGCGGGACCAGTATCTATTTCCTGTTGGGCAGAGGGGAGCGCAGCCATTGGCACCGCGTCGATGCAGTCGAAATCTGGCACTACTACGCAGGCGCGCCGCTGATCCTGTCGATTGCGCAAACGGATACCGGACCGGCGCAGGACCACCGACTAGGACCTGACGTGATGGGGGGCGAGGCACCTCAAGTGATTGTGCCAAAGGACAATTGGCAGGCGGCCGAAACCACGGGGGACTGGACGCTGGTGGGCTGTACTGTATCGCCGGGTTTCCGGTTCGAAGGTTTTGAATTGGCGCCAGACGGTTTTGACATTCCCCGTGGATGACGGGCGTATTGCGCGCGCCAATCTAGGTTGGACGCGACACCCGTCCCCCGCCGATGGCGGCGGACACGCCGGTCGTTGATGGCGCAGATGTCGCGAGGCCGTTCAAAACGCGCGCTGCGAGAAATGCGAACGCCTGCGCCTCCAACATATCCCCGTCGAAACCCAGATCCTCGATAGGTGCCACGTGCAGACCGGTATCCCGCGTCAGCATCGCCATAAGCGTGTCATTGTGACGACCCCCGCCAGTGACATAGAGCGCGCTCGGCTTATGCGGGCAATGATTCAGGCTCGCGGCGACGCTCGCTGACACACAGGCCGTCAACGTGGCAATCGCCCCTGCGTCATCCAACTCCGCGACCGACGCCAAAAGGGCGTGAAAGTCATTTCGATCCAATGACTTGGGCGGCATCTTTGCAAAGAAGGGTGCGGTCAGAAAATCCGCCACAATGTCGGCATTCACCGCGCCCAAGGCGGCGACCGCGCCCCCTTCGTCAAAGGCGCGCCCCATGCGGTCGCGCATCAGGTCGTTGATCGGCGCATTGGCCGGACCGGTATCAAAGGCGAGCAAGGCCGCAGGGTTCACCGGATCAGCGATGCGCGGATCGACATAGGTCATATTACCAACACCGCCGAGGTTCACGATCACGACCGGCGCATCCAACCCCGCAACACGAGCCAGCGCATGGTGGTAAAACGGTGCCAATGGTGCACCCTGCCCGCCCATCTGTACATCAGCGGTGCGAAAGTCCCACACCACCGGCGCGCCGAGCACCTCGGCGAGAATCGAGCCATCCCCGGCCTGATAGGTGCGCCGGTTTGCGGGGTCGTGGGCCAGTGTCTGCCCATGAAACCCGATGAGTTCGTATCCGTCGAGATGGGACAGAGCCTCGGCGTGGGCGGTCTCGATCAGTTCGGTGACTTCAGAGGGCGCGTCCCATGAACCGAGGGCTGCGCGCAGCACGGCCTGTTCTGCCTCGCTATAGGGGCGAAAAACGTGATCTCCCGCTTCGAAAAGCGACACGCCATCGGTGCGGATCATCGCGACATCCACGCCATCCAGCGATGTGCCCGACATGCAGCCCGCAACCCAGATCCCTGCCCCCATAACGCTCTTTCCCTTTGGTGTCCTGACCGATATATCAGGCCGCGCGAAAGCATGGAAAGGATAATGCGTCGATGACCTACCACCCCAAGTCGGACTTTATGTCTGTGATGATCGAGCGTGGCTTCCTTTCCGATTGCACGGATTATCAAGGCCTCGATGAAGCGCTCGCGAAAGGTGTCGTGCCCGCCTACATCGGGTTTGATGCAACCGCCAAATCGCTTCATGTCGGGTCTCTTATCCAGATCATGATGTTGCGCTGGCTGCAAAAGACCGGCCACCAGCCGATCACCCTTATGGGCGGCGGCACCACGAAGGTGGGCGATCCCAGTTTCCGCGCCGACGAACGTCCTTTGCTCACCGGCGACCAGATCGACGACAATATCGCGGGGATCAAAAAGGTCTTTGCCGCCTATATTGACTACGACACCGACGCGCCAAACCGCGCGCTTATGCTCAACAACGCCGAATGGCTTGACGGGTTGAACTACCTCGATTTCCTGCGCGACATCGGGCGGCATTTTTCGGTCAACCGGATGCTGTCGTTCGAGAGTGTGAAGTCGCGCCTTGACCGTGAGCAGTCGCTGTCATTCCTCGAATTCAACTACATGATCCTGCAGGCCTATGATTTCCTCGAGTTGAACCGCCGCTATGGCTGCCTTCTACAGATGGGCGGCTCTGACCAGTGGGGCAATATCGTCAACGGGATCGACCTGACACGGCGGGTGCTCGACCATGAAATCTACGGCCTGACTTCGCCTCTCTTGACGACGTCGGACGGCAAAAAGATGGGCAAATCGCAACAGGGCGCAATCTGGCTCAATGCGGAAATGCTGAGCCCCTATGAGTTCTGGCAATTCTGGCGCAATACAACGGACGCGGACGTGGGGCGGTTCCTGAAGCTCTACACAGAGCTTCCCATCGAGGAATGCGACCGTCTAGGTGCCTTGGAAGGGTCGCAGATCAACGGCGCAAAGATCACTCTCGCCAACGAGGTCACCACGCTCCTGCACGGTGCAGAAGCGGCCGCAGCGGCAGAGGCCACGGCGCGCGAAGTGTTCGAAAAGGGTGGTATGGGGGACGATCTCCCCACGCTCGAACTGACGGCTGCCGAGATCGGCGACGGGATTTCCATCGTCCAACTCTTTGTGCGCTCGGGCCTCGCCGGATCGGGTAAAGACGCCAAGCGCCTCTTCGCCGAGGGGGGTGCCAAGGTGAACGATGCGGCGCATACCGATGCGGGCACTTTGATCAAAGCGAGCGACCTTTCGAGCCCGCTAAAACTGTCCGCGGGCAAGAAACGACACGCCCTCGTCACCTTGGGTTAGGCGCGAGATTACAGCGGGGTCACCAAAATATCGGTGGCGCCGCTTGCCATCAGGTCCACAGCCGTGCTGCCCAATAGAGCACCCGCAAGCCATGAGCGCGCGTGCGATCCGACGCAGACGAGATCGGCATCCCGTTTCTCCGCCACGGCTGCGATCAAAACCGCGCCACCGCCCTCTTTGACAACAGTGTCGACCTTACCGAGGTCATGATCGATCCCGTCAAGGAACTGACCCAAGGCATCGCGCGCCTCGGATTGGTATTTTTCGGTGTCACGTTTGCTCATTTGGCCATGCGCATCAGTGCGCTCGGTGAGGCCTTTGAACGGCACGTGATACCCGTTCACGATCGTGAGTGTGGCGTCAGGCACGAGATCACGCGCAACTTGCAGGGCGCGCGCAGAGCATTTCGAGTAATCCACACCCACCAAAGGACGCGCGTAAGGGCCCATCACAGGGTCCTTGACCATGAGAACGGGGACGTTGCTCTGTTTGGTGATCCGCTCGACCGTGGTGCCGCGAAACAGTTCCGCAAAACCGCGGTGACGGTGGGTTCCGAGCACCAGCAGATCAGCTTTCATCGCGGCAAGCACCTCGCTTATGGTGAGCCAGGCATCGCCAAATTCCACCAAGACCTCGGCCTTAATGTTATCTTTCGCGAGCAAAGAGGTGATCTGTTCCTTCGCACCTTCGGCGATTTCATCCGCCATGGCACTCGGCAAATCGGCGTCCACGACGTGCAGCACACATAGGCTCGCACCGCTCTGGGACGCGAGTTGTGCGGCCCTCTCTATCGCCCGGTCCGATCGTTCTGAAAGATCCGTTGCAACCAGAATAGATTTCATGTCGCCCTCCCTGAAAAAGCTGTTCAGCTCATCTTTAATGTAGGGACGGCGACATGAAAAGTCATGGTGTGACAGTCACATGCGACATCATATCCGGCACGCCGATCACGGCACCGTTTGGCCCGGTCCCGCGTTTGATGGCGTGCACGATGTCCATGCCGGAGGTCACTTTTCCAACGACTGTGTATTGCCCGTCGAGGTGCGGTGCAGGCGCGAACATGATGAAAAACTGGCTGTTCGCGCTATCCGGGCTCTGGCTGCGTGCCATGCCGACTGTGCCCTCGACGAAGGGTGCGTCAGAGAATTCGGCCTTTAGGTCAGGATAGGATGACCCGCCCCGCCCTGCCATCTGCATCGAAAACCCGTCCGCGCCGGACTTGCCAAACTCGACATCGCCGGTTTGCGCCATGAAGCCGTCGATCACGCGATGAAACACCACGCCTTCATAGGCGCCTTCTTCGACGAGTTTGGTGATATGCGCGACATGACCGGGGGCGACATCTTCGAACAAATCGATGTGCACGGTGCCGTTCGCCTCGCCTTCGACCTCAATATCGAGACCGGTGGCGAAAGCGGGCGATGCGGCCAGCGCCGCGATCAGGATGAGAGATTTACGCATCTGCGGCAACCTTCACCGACACCATTTCATCGGGGTACATCGGCGGCTCACCGCGGGTGATCGCATCGACATGTTCCATACCGGAAATCACGCGGCCATAGACCGTGTACTGGCGGTTGAGGAAGTGGTTGTCCGAGAAATTGATGAAGAACTGCGAATTGGCGGAGTTCGGGTTTTGCGAACGTGCCGCACCGATTGTGCCGCGATCGTGGGGGATGCCGGAGAATTCAGCCGCCAGATCAGGCAGCTCAGAGGCACCCGTTCCCGCGCGACGCAGTTCGAACTCTTTGGATTGGTTGCCGAATTGCACGTCGCCTGTCTGCGCCATGAAACCATCGATCACGCGGTGGAAAATCACGTGGTCATAGGCACCTGCGCGGGCAAGCTCTTTCATCCGTGCGCAGTGCTCGGGCGCAATCTCTGGCATAAGCTCGATGACAACCGTGCCATCTTTGAGTTCCAACAGGATCGTGTTTTCGGGGTCTTTGATCTCGGCCATCTCGGGCTCCATTTTTGCAATTTCGCCGCAAGATAGTGCGCGCGCGCGGCAAGGGAAAGGCCCGATCCCCCACGCCATGTTGACGCCGGGGCTGCGGAGGGGCAAACAGGGTGCAACCGCCGCCAGTGATCAAAGGATGTGACCCATGGCCTGGAAAACCCTCGACGATATGGACCTGAACGCAAAGACCGTGTTGACGCGCGTGGATATCAACGTGCCCATGGATGGCGGTCGCGTGACCGATGCCACGCGCATCGAAAGGATCAAACCCACCATCGACGACATCCTCGCCATGGGCGGCAGGCCTGTTCTGATGGCCCACTTTGGCCGCCCGAAAGGTCAGGTCGTGCCCGAGATGTCGCTGTCCCATATCCGCGAAGCGGTTCAGGACGTGCTCGGTGTTCGTGTGAATTTTGCCACCGATTGCATCGGTCTGGCGGCGAAAGAAGCGGTCGCGGCCCTGCCCGATGGCGAGGTTCTCTTGCTAGAGAACACACGTTTTCACGCCGAAGAGGAAAAGAACGACCCTCAATTCGCGGCGGCGCTGGCGGCCCTCGGTGATGTCTACGTCAACGATGCGTTTTCTGCGGCCCACCGCGCGCATGGATCGACCGAGGGCGTGGCGAAACTGCTGCCGAGCTGCGCGGGCCGGCTGATGCAGGCGGAGTTGTCGGCGCTCGAAAAAGCGCTCGCGACGCCCGAGCGTCCGGTGGTCGCCGTTGTGGGGGGCGCGAAAGTGTCCACGAAACTCGACCTGCTCGGCAATCTGGTGCGCAAGGTCGACTACCTCATCATCGGTGGCGGGATGGCCAATACTTTCCTCGCAGCCGAAGGTGTGGATGTCGGCAAATCGCTGTGTGAACACGATCTGGCCGAGACCGCCCGCGAAATCACAAAGAAGGCGGGCGAAGTCGGGTGTGAAATCGTCCTGCCCGTAGATGTCGTGGTTGCACGTGAGTTCAAAGCGGGCGCGGCGAACGAAACCGTGCCGACAACCGAATGCCCCGCAGATGCGATGATCCTTGATGCGGGTCCGAAATCGGTCGTAAAGATTTCGGAAATCTTTGAAAACGCCAAGACATTGATTTGGAATGGTCCGCTCGGGGCATTTGAAATCGAACCCTTCGACATGGCGACCAATGCCGCCGCACGCAAAGCGGCCGAACTCTCGGCCGCAGGGGAACTGATTTCTGTTGCAGGTGGCGGTGACACGGTTTCCGCGCTCAACAAAGCGGGTGCTGCCGATGATTTCACCTATATTTCGACCGCGGGTGGCGCCTTCCTCGAATGGATGGAAGGCAAAGAACTTCCCGGAGTTGCGGCGCTCGGCTGATCTTCACGATCTCTGAAAATTCTGACCCGCGCCCGTTTCAGGCGCGGGTCTTTTATTTACGCAAGCCCGCCATTTGCGCGCAGAATTTGACCGTTTACCCAAGAGGCATCAGGCGAGACGATCATTGCGACAGTGTTGGCGATATCGTCAGGTTCGCCAATGCGCCCTGCGGGGATCATGGACGCCACGCGGTCGAGATCGGCCTGTGATTTACCGGTCAAATAGAGCTCGGTCGCGACCGGCCCCGGGGCGATGCCGTTTACGGTGATACCGCGTGGCCCCAGCTCTTTGGCGAAGATCGGCGTCATGGCATCGACGCCAGCTTTTGCGGCGCAATAGGCCGCGTAGCCGGGAAAATTGACCGCCAGCGCCGTGGTCGAAATGTTCACGATCCGCGCACCGTCCGGCATATGGCGTCCACCCGCACGCAGGCAGTTGAATACGCCTTTGAGGTTGATCGCCACCATCGCATCAAAGGACGCGTCATCTGTGTCGATCAATGGCGCCAGCGACATGATGCCTGCGTTGTTCACCAAGACTTCAGGTGCACCAAAGGCCTGCGCACAGGCATCAAAGAGCGCCTCCACCGCTGAAGGGACACTGACGTCTGCTTGGACGGCAATTGCTTTGCCTCCTGCTTTGACGATTTGCGCGACGAGTGTTTCAGCGGCTCCTTCACTGCCAGCGTAGTTGACGACGACGCCGTAGCCATCGGCGGCCAGCCGGCGCGCGATCGCGGCCCCGATGCCTTTGGAAGCGCCTGTGACGATTGCGGGTTTAAGGGCGGGTGTAGGCATTGAAATCTCCATTCTTGAGGTGCCCCAGAAATAGAGATTTGCGAAATTCGGACAATCCGCCCATATTTGGTTTCAGAATTCGAAATGAGCGAACAATGGACCGATTTGACGAGATGAGGATTTTTGCCCGCGTCGTAGAAGCGCGCAGTTTTCGGGCGGCCGCGCGCGATCTGGGACTGGCGCCTTCGACCGTCACGGATGCGGTCAAGAAAACCGAGGCGCGTCTTGGCACTCGATTGCTTGACCGGACAACGCGGATGGTCGCGCCGACACCGGATGGCGAGGCATGGTATCGCCGCTGCCTCGACATTGTTGCGGCGACGGAGGATGCGGAGGCGGCCTTTACCGGCGCCGCCGTGTCGGGGCGCGTGCGTCTGGATGCCGTGGGTTCGTTGGCGCGCGCCTGCCTCGTACCTGCTCTGCCGCGCCTTCTGGAAATGCATCCAAACCTCGATTTGATGTTGTCCGAAGGAGAACGGTTGGTGGATTTGATGCGCGAAGGCGTTGATATTGCCCTGCGTACGGGGCCTGCCGCCGATAGTGATCTTTTTCGACGCCCGCTCGGCACGTTGAGCGAGGCAACGGTTGCCGCACCGTCCTATCTGCGCGCGCATGGCACACCGCGCGACCTCAAAGACCTCGCGGGACATCGGATGGTCGGGTTTTTCTCCACCCGTACACAGTCGATCCTGCCGCTCGATTTTCAAGCTCCGTCGAAAGTGGTCGAGGTCACGCTCCCAACGACACTGGTTGTGACCGGGACCGAGACGCTCATCGAGGCGGCGCGCGCGGGTTTGGGGATCGTACAGCTGCCCCGTTATCGTGTTGAAGGGGACATTCAGGCGGGTGTTTTGGTCGAACTTCTGCCGGAGTTTCCCCCGACCCCTTCCCCGCTCGCCGCCTATTATGCGCGGGATCGACAGCTGAGCCCGCGTATTCGCGCGGTTCTCGATTGGCTGTCCGGCATCGAATTCCCGAACACCGAATGAGTGCAAACCGGAATTGGGTCGCGCCAATCGCCCGACGTGTAGCACACGGTATTGATGCTCGACCGTTGCGACCCGCGCATAACCGTCATTCCGCAATATATTGCGCCAAATCAAATCGGTGCACACATTCCTCGCATAGCGTGCAAGTGACGCAAAACCGTGAGCGCTACCATTTTCTGTTAGCGTCACCATGGTTTGCGAGGCAGCGCACAACGCGTTATGCCATGGGCGAGCGGACCCTTTCGGGCCCTAACGAGATGAGAGGATTGACATGTCTATCGCAGAAATGACGGCTAAAATCGACGCAGGCCAAGGCTTTATCGCAGCACTGGACCAGTCGGGCGGCTCCACGCCAAAAGCATTGGCCCTCTACGGTGTCGAAGAAAGCGAATATGCCGGCGACGCAGAGATGTTCGACAAAATCCACGAAATGCGGTCGCGGATCATGACCTCCTCTTCTTTCACGGGCGATAAGATCGTAGGCGCCATCCTCTTTGAAATGACCATGGACCGCGATGTCGAAGGCAAGCCGACATCCCATTACCTCTGGGAAGAGAAAGGCGTGGTTCCTTTCCTCAAAATCGACAAGGGCCTCGAAGCAGAAGCCAATGGCGTGCAGTTGATGAAACCCATGCCGGGGCTCGACGCCCTCCTGGCGCGCGCGGCCAAACTCCACGTCTTTGGCACCAAAGAGCGCTCTGTCATTCATGCGGCAAATGCGGCGGGGATCAAAGCGATCGTTGACCAGCAGTTCGACGTGGGCATGCAGGTGATCAAGGCTGGTCTAATGCCGATCCTCGAACCCGAAGTTACAATCACCATCGCTGACAAGGCCGAGGCGGAAGCAATTCTGATGGCGGAAATCCTCAAACATCTCGATGCGATGGATCCGTCCCTCAAGGTGATGTTGAAGCTGTCGCTGCCAACCGTGGCCAATTTCTACAAACCGCTCGTCGACCACCCGCGTGTGTTGAAGGTGGTTGCCTTGTCCGGCGGCTACGGGCGCGACGAAGCCAATGCGCTTCTGAGCCAGAACACCGGCATGATCGCATCCTTCTCGCGCGCCCTTTCCGAAGGGTTGAACGCGAAACAGTCGGACGCCGATTTTGATAAAACGCTCGCCACCGCCGTGGACAGCATCTATCGCGCTTCCATCGCCGGATAACGCCGGAAACAGATCTGCAAAGGGCGCCCTACGGGGCGCTTTTTCGCATTTGTGATCCAAACCCCCTGAAAGGGGATTCACTTCGCGAATCAGATGTGACATGATTCGGGGACGGAGCGACCCGATAGAGGTGGCCCGTGAGGCAGAGTAATCATTCCCCTATCGTGCGTGCGCGATCGGGTGGTTTCATACAGGGCAACCTATCATGACGGTGCAGCGCAGACGCCCATCCATTACTGTTCTGGTCTACACCGCCGTCATCGTCACGCTCGGCGGCTATTTCACCTTTGCATCCGTGCAGGGTGAATTCGGTCTGTTCCGCCGCATCCAGATCGAAGCGGAACGCAATGCGCTGCGCAAAGAGACGGCTATGCTGGACGAAGAGCTGGCAAAAATGCGCAACAAGACGCTTCGCCTCTCAGACAGCTATCTCGACCTCGACCTGCTTGACGAGCAGGCGCGCGACGTGTTGGGGTATCTGCGCGCAGACGAGGTCGTCATTCGTTAAATCAGCATAGCCATGTGGCCCGCAGGTTGAATGCGGGCCGGTAGCTGCGTCCTAGGAGAGGTCCGCGAGCATCGTTTCGAGGACATCGAACCCTTTGCCCCACCCGCCTGCGGATTGCTCAGCTGTTTTCGCGAAGAATGCGAGCTCGGCCTCCGATGCATCCTGAGGGGTCCACACCAGCCGCAGATCAGTGCCACCATCAGCCGCGCGCATGGTGACTTCGGTTTGCAGGATACGAGGCCAGTCGGGGACCATCGGGTTGGCGATAATTGACCACTGTGCATCGGTGGTCGACATCGAGCACACCAATCTTTCGCCATCTGTCACATGTGTGAAATCGGCGCGCTGAAACATCGAGTTCTCGCCCATTTTCATCTCGGTGAGCCACCGCCCGCCTTCGCGCAGGTCGAGTTCATGAATGACTGTGGTCACGCCGGGGCCATACCAGTGACTGAGAAGTGACGGATCGGCCCATGCGCGCCACACCAGTTCGGGTGGCGCGGAAAAGTGGCGTTCGATCACGAAGGTCGGCGTGTCAGTCATCTTGGGTATCTCCTTTTTGCAGCGTGGTCAGCAGCGCGTCGAGCGCGTCGAGATTGCCCTCCCAATACGCCGCAAAGTCGTGGATAAAATTCGCGCCCGCTTTCATCGGCGTGGCGTTGAGATTGGCGAGCCGGCGTTGCCGGTCGGCGGTTCGGGTAATGAGCCCTGCCCCCTCAAGAACCTTGAGGTGTTTTGAAACTGCGGGCTGGCTCATTTCAAAGGGCTCGGCGAGCTCTCCCACAGCCGCCGCGCCCTTTGCGAGCCGTCTGAGAATCGCGCGGCGCGTAGGATCGGCCAGGGCCGAGAAGAGTAGATCGAGGGAATGATCCGATTCCGAATAGCTGCGCTGCTCCATAACCATTTGGTTACACATGCGGTCTTTCTTGTCAATTCCCGCTCCGACGGGTGATGTGAGCGCTAGCCATTCCTAAAATGCATGGCAGGTTCACAGGTCTGAACAAAATTTATGCGTGCATTCGTGACGTCACGTCGCTAAAGTATAGTTTAACGTTAAACTACTTAATCGCGACTTTGGAGGAGGAGGCCGCATGGCAACCCGTAAACCCGCGTCCAAAAGCGCGAGCGCGCCTAATGTGTCGAAAGACGAGCTGCTCGCCCACTACAAGGACATGCTACTGATCCGCCGCTTTGAAGAGAAAGCGGGCCAATTGTACGGCATGGGTTTGATTGGCGGTTTCTGCCACCTCTACATCGGTCAGGAAGCGGTCGTTGTCGGCCTCGAGGCTGCGACGAAAGAGGGCGACAAGCGCGTCACCTCCTATCGCGACCACGGTCACATGCTCGCCTGCGGGATGGACCCGAAAGGCGTGATGGCCGAATTGACAGGACGCGAAGGCGGCTATTCAAAGGGCAAAGGCGGCTCCATGCATATGTTCTCGAAAGAGAAGCATTTCTATGGCGGCCACGGCATCGTCGGTGCGCAGGTGCCCATTGGTGCGGGTCTCGCCTTTTCTGACAAATATAAAGGCAATGACAATGTGACCTTCGCCTACTTCGGCGATGGCGCAGCCAACCAGGGTCAGGTCTACGAGACCTACAACATGGCCGAGCTTTGGGATTTGCCGGTGATTTTCGTCATTGAAAACAACCAATACGCCATGGGCACATCCGTGGCCCGCTCGACCAAATCCCCGAGCCTATGGAAACGCGGTGCCGCCTATGGCATCGAGGGCGAAGAAGTCGACGGTATGGACGTTCTCAAGGTCAAAGAGGCCGGGCAAAAGGCCGTTGCGCACTGCCGCGCCGGCAAAGGTCCCTATATCCTTGAGGTGAAAACCTATCGCTACCGCGGGCACTCGATGTCGGATCCTGCGAAATACCGCACGCGTGAAGAAGTGCAGAAAATGCGCGAAGAACGCGACCCCATCGAAGGGGTTCGCGCGCTGCTTCTGACCGGCAATCACGCGTCCGAAGACGAACTCAAAGCGATCGACAAAGAGATCAAAGAGATCGTCAACGAAAGTGCCGAGTTCGCCAAAGAGAGCCCCGAACCGGCTCTCGACGAACTCTGGACCGATATTTACGCCTGATCTTCCGGGAGGAGACCTAACCATGGCAACCGAACTATTGATGCCCGCCCTCTCCCCGACGATGGAAGAAGGCACACTCGCGAAATGGCTCGTCAAGGAAGGCGACACAGTCGCCTCCGGTGACATCCTCGCCGAGATTGAAACCGACAAGGCGACGATGGAATTCGAGGCCGTTGACGAAGGCATCGTTGGGAAGATCCTCGTCGCCGAGGGCACCGAGGGTGTGAAAGTGAACACGCCAATCGCCGTCATCATTGAGGAAGGCGAAGACGCCTCTGCCGTTCCCGCGCCGAGTGCCCCCGCGCCAGCAGCCGAGGCCGAGCCTGCACCCGCAGCGGCGCCTGCCGCCGTTGCTGCAGCGCCGGTTGAGAGCAAAGTCGTCGAGCCCGATTATCCGGCCGGCACGGAAATGAAGCAGCAAACAGTGCGCGAAGCGCTGCGTGATGCCATGGCCGAAGAAATGCGCCGCGACGAGACCGTATATCTGATGGGCGAAGAAGTCGCCGAATATCAGGGCGCGTATAAGATTTCTCAGGGCATGCTGGACGAATTCGGTCCCAAGCGCGTGATCGACACCCCGATCACCGAGCACGGCTTTGCGGGTATCGCCGTTGGCGCCTCCTTTGGTGGTTTGCGCCCGATTGTCGAGTTCATGACCTTCAACTTCGCGATGCAGGCGATCGACCAGATCATCAACTCGGCGGCCAAGACGCTCTACATGTCCGGCGGTCAAATGGGAGCTCCCATGGTGTTCCGCGGCCCGAATGGCGCCGCAGCACGCGTTGGCGCACAGCACTCTCAGGACTACGCGGCATGGTATTCGGCCATTCCGGGCCTGAAGGTTGTCATGCCCTACTCCGCAGCTGACGCGAAGGGCCTGATGAAGACCGCGATCCGCGACCCGAACCCGGTCATCTTCCTCGAAAACGAAATCCTATACGGCAAATCGTTTGATGTCCCCGTGCTCGATGATTTCACCATTCCTTTCGGGAAGGCGAAGATTTGGCGCGAGGGCACCGATGTGACCATCGTCAGCTTTGGCATTGGCATGACCTACGCCTTGGCCGCCGCCGATAAGCTCGCCGAAGAAGGGATTTCCGCAGAAGTCATCGACCTGCGCACGCTGCGCCCGCTCGATTACGACACGGTGCTCACTTCGGTAATGAAGACCAATCGCTGTGTGACGGTCGAGGAAGGTTTCCCTGTCGGATCCATCGGCAACCATCTGTCGGCCACGATCATGGAGCGCGCCTTTGACTATCTCGACGCGCCTGTGATCAACTGCGCGGGCAAAGACGTTCCGATGCCTTATGCCGCCAACCTCGAACGCCATGCTCTCATCACGGTCGACGAGGTTGTCGCGGCGGTTAAGCAAGTCACCTACCGGTAAAAGGTAACGGCAATGGCCACCATCGTCTGTGACAGCAAGCGTTTCGTTTTCGTCCACATTCCAAAATGTGCGGGGATGTCGATCTCCGTGCAGCTCAAGGAACTTGTGGATTGGGACGAACGTTTCACAGGCTCGGTTCTGTATGAGCACTCCGCGCTCGGCAGGGTCATGGCGGCGCATTTGCCGTTGCCGGTACTGGACGAATTCTACCCGAAGACATTCGCGAAATACCGCGACTATGCGACCTACGCCGTTTTGCGTGACCCGCATGCGCGGTTTGTTTCCGCGGTAGCGCAGCATTTGCGCGAGTTCCGTGGGAAGGACATGTATGACCTTCGCGCCGGTGATTTGAATGCGACCATGGATGACATCATGGCGCAAATGGCCCAGACACCGGTCAAAGTGCCGGTTGAGTATGTCCATTTCACGCGCCAGCACGACTACGTCTGCCTTGGTGAAGAACGCATCGTTCAAGAACTCTACACAACAGAAACGCTTGGTGATTTTGCAAACACGCTGGCCGAGCGCCATGACGTTCATCTGAATGCGAACGAAAGCCGAAACAGAACGGTGGGCTACCGCTCGAGAGGCGTAAAACGCGTCATGCATGCAGGTGGCTTTGTGATCCGTAACCTTCTGCCGGAAAAGGCCTACCAAGCGATCCGATCGCAAGCCCGCGGCAAGGCGATGGTGACCACGAAACATCAACAGCCCGCACTATTCAACTCAGACACAGTTCGCGACTTCGTCGAGACCTTCTACGAAGACGACTTTGTCCTTTGGAACGCGCAGGCCAAAAATGCCGCCGCTCCAAATCCAGTGATACACCCAAAGGGAGAGACCCGAGATGCCCATTGAAATCCTGATGCCTGCCCTGTCACCGACTATGGAAGAAGGCACCTTGGCAAAGTGGATGGTCAAGGAGGGTGACACGGTCTCTTCCGGCGACATCATTGCAGAAATTGAAACCGACAAGGCGACGATGGAATTCGAAGCGGTCGACGAAGGCGTGGTTGGAAAGCTAACCGTCGCCGAAGGGACCGAAGGCGTTAAGGTCAATCAATTGATCGCGATCCTTTTGGAAGAGGGCGAAGACGCCTCTGCCGCTGAAGCAGCCCCAGCGCCTGCGCCGGCCGCTGCAGCCGCTCCAAAAGAAACCCCGCCAGAGGCAACCACCGAGGCGCCGAAAGCAGCAGCCGCGCCTGCAGCACCGGTTGCCGCAGACGGTGCCCGCGTTTTCGCCTCACCCCTCGCCCGCCGCATTGCGGCCCAGAAAGGTATCGATCTGGCGGCAATCAAGGGGTCGGGTCCGAAGGGACGCATTGTGAAAGCCGACGTTGAGGGCGCTCAGGCGCAGCCCGCTGCGACGTCCGCGGCCGCCGCGAGCACAGCCCCTGCCGCAGCCCCTGCTCCAACTGGCGCCAGTGCCGAAATGGTCGCGAAAATGTATGCCGACCGCGAGTACGAAGAGATCAAGCTCGACGGGATGCGCAAAGTCATTGCTGCGCGCCTGAGCGAAGCAAAGCAGACGATCCCGCACTTCTATCTGCGCCGCGACATTCAGCTCGACGCGCTTTTGAAATTCCGTGGCGAACTGAACAAAAAGCTGGAATCCAAGGGCATCAAGCTCTCGGTGAATGATTTCATCATCAAGGCCGTGGCGAACGCCCTTCAGGAAGTGCCGGATGCGAATGCGGTATGGGCCGGTGACCGTGTCCTGCGATTGAAGCCGTCCGATGTCGCCGTTGCGGTGGCTGTAGAAGGCGGTCTGTTCACGCCGGTCCTTCAGGATGCCGATACAAAATCGCTGTCTGCCCTGTCCAAGGAAATGAAAGATCTCGCAGCACGGGCCCGTGACCGCAAACTTGCGCCCCACGAATATCAGGGCGGGACTTTTGCCATTTCCAACCTCGGCATGTTCGGCATCGACAATTTCGACGCAATTGTGAACCCGCCCCATGCAGGTATCCTCGCAGTCGGCTCCGGTGTTAAAAAGCCGGTCGTCGGTGCGGATGGTGAATTGAAGGTCGCAACCGTCATGAGCGTCACGATGTCTGTGGATCACCGGGTGATCGATGGCGCGTTGGGCGCTGACCTATTGAAATCCGTCGTCGAAAACCTTGAAAATCCGATGATGATGCTCGCCTGAAGCGCCCCAATACCCAAATAGTAAAGCCCCGCGGAGTTGCGGGGCTTTTTTTGATCTGGGGTTACCGATAGCCGCCGTGTCGTCGGGACCGCTATCTTAGTTCATGTCATCGAAGGGACGAGCACCAATCAGCTGGTTCATGGACACAGAGGGCTGTTTGCATCCGGCTTCGCCAACGACTTTTGCCGGAACACCTGCAACAGTTGAGGAATCGGGCACATCGCTCAGGACCACAGATCCGGCGGCAATGCGAGAGCAGCAGCCAACGCGGATATTGCCGAGTACTTTGGCCCCCGCCCCGATCATAACGCCGTGGCCGATTTTCGGGTGACGGTCTTCATCTTCCTTGCCTGTGCCGCCCAATGTCACGGAGTGAAGGATCGACACATTGTCGCCAATCACAGCCGTCTCGCCAAAGACGAGGCTATGTGCGTGGTCTAGGAAAATTCCTTTGCCAACTTGGCAATTCGGGTGGATGTCGATCGAGAACTTCTCGGAATTGCGCATTTGGATGAAATACGCGAGATCGCGACGATCATCTTTCCAGAGCCAATTCGCAATGCGGTGCGCCTGAATTGCCTGAAACCCTTTGAAATAGAGCAACGGCTGAATGTAGCGGTGGCAGGCGGGATCGCGTTCGTAGACGGCAGCAATATCGGCCCGTGCAGCGTCCGCCAGTGACGGATCATCCGCATAGGCGGCATCGGCAATCTCACGGATCAACTGCTCGGGCATTTCGGGCGATGCGAGTTTCTGCGCGATGCGGTAGGCCAAGGCCGCTTCGAGAGTCTCGTGATGCAAAATGCAGCCATGCACCAAGCCGCCCAGGAGCGGTTCATCTGCGACGGCAGCACGTGCTTCGGAGACGATTTGGGACCAAACGGGATCGAGTTTGGTCGGACGTGGTTGTGTAAATGCCATGCGAATGTCCTCTTATCCCGCAGGGGTCTACACTAGAACCGACTGCGAACCAAAGCGCAAGACTGTGAACCTGATCGAATTTGGGGAAACCTGGCGATGAAAAAGCACATTGGAAGCAATCAAGTGACGAAGCAGAACCACTTCGTCGCTTGATCGTCGCGTATAGTGCCCCCGACTGCTTGAGTGCGCTTACTCGGATGGCAGAGAAAACTGTGCCGCGTGAATGACGAGACGAATTGTGCCGCCGGCAAAGTCACCGCCTTCCGCCGTGAGGACCAGATCCTCGGGCGCATAATAGGTAATGGGCGTTCCGGTCAGGCCCCGCAGCCAAGCCCCCTGCGCCCCCGAAAGGCCGGACCCATAGCGATTTGTGGACGACGCGACGCCTATGGAAAATCCGCTCAAAGTTCCGGAGATGGCAGAAATGACCCGACCCGTCACGCCATAGACGACCGATTGTCCGGGTAGCGCATAGGAAACCGCTGACGTCGTGCCGGCAGAAATCACGTGATCGATTTCAATCGCGCGGGCCTGCATGCCAGCGCCGTTCGGTGTGAGCGTTTGCAGCCCGATCGTCCATTGAGAGCCGTCGAAACCCGCCCAGCCATTTTCATCGGCGATATAGGCGCGCATGCCAAGGGTTGCAGGAACAAACGCCCAACCACCATTGGCGAAGATGGCAATGGAGCCCTCCTGCCCTGCCCATTCATTCACCGCGCCACTTGCCACACCGTAGGCGTCCCCCTCTTGCGGGGTCGTCGGTGGTGTCGATGTCGTCGCTGAGACCAATCGAAGCTGCATGAGCGCATCAACGCGCGACAGAGCATCGTTCACGGTCACATGTTTTTGAGCCTGTGATGGCGAGATGAGCGGCAAGTCAAAATGCGGCGTATTAACCATTGATATCGATCCTTCTGAATGGGCCCGGACCGTAGGTGTCGGACAATTGGGCAATGTCGATGCTAAAGGGCGCTACGGCACCATCGGTGGCTTGTAGGGCCGCCGAATAGGTCCAGTTTGCGGATGTAGCGACGTCTTCACGAAGGATGACGCCGTTCTTGAAAACGCGGATGACATAGGCTTCACGTGCCTCGCCGAGCGGGACTTCGACCGACTGCCAGCTATCGCCGTCAATGCGCGTTCGACGCACCCAGGAAACTTCAAGGTTTCCGCCGGATTGCCGCGCGCTGAGATGGACCGGCGCATAGGGCCGTAGGCCCACGCCGTCAAAAGCCTCGACCGCGTGTGTGTAACTCTCGTCGTCGTAGCTGCGTCCCGACGGCCCGATCCTGTAGTGGCGCGCGAGCCCACGTGCGGAAGTCGCGATGTCCAGTTGGCGCAGCGTATCGTCAATCAGGACAAACCGTGATCCGATTGGCCATTCCGTTCCAATGGCGTCCGTTCCGGCCTGCCCGCGCAATCTGAGCCGCAGGTCATAGGTACGTGGCCCGACAAGCTCCGCATCTGCGAACTGGAAGACTTCCCAGTTTCCACTCGATCCGTCACCGATTGCGGCAACGTTGGCTCCATTGAGGACGTCCTCAGGTTGCACCGAGGCGAGTTCCCCTTGGGTGAGCCGGACGCGCAATGCCGGACCGCGATCCCAAACACCCGCTTGCGCCGTCGGCAATGTGGCCTGGGTGACACCCATTGTGGCAGGTGCCGTAACAAGTTTGTTCAATGCATAGCCGTCGTCCGTTGGAGATGCATAGACCGCCGCCGACCCGGGCCAAGGCCGCGCGGCGACAGCAATATGTGGCGCATGTGGAACCTCATCCCCACTCAGCAACGGCAGGTCCAAAAACACCGCACTTACTGGAGTGGGCGCAACAAAGGGTTGCGCGCGGACGATTTCCTCAACTGCATCAGAGGGTTCGTAGATGTTTTCTTCGACACGAACAGCTTCGAGTTGGCGGATCGCGCCCATCGTGGCGTGGTCGATCCGGTATTTCGCTAACCTTTTCCCTTCGTCGAGCTCAATGACATCGCCGGCACCAATCGACGCGTTCGACGGCGGGAGAGAAAAGGTCACAGTGTCACGCGCAACTCGCGACTCCGCGAGCCACCTTTCGACGATTTGACGGCCCTCGCTGCGCGTCAATGCAATCGGGATTTCGGACTGGGACACTAGGCGGATTTCCTCGTCCGGAAACACAGCTTCTTCTGCCCGTGCCGCAAAGTCAGAATCTGCATCCACAAAGGTGAGTCTTACTTTGCCGGCGATCTCTGCACTTGGCGCACGTACCTTAACGAGAACACCGTCTTGTTCGTCGTTTATTGCAAAGCTTTCCTCGGACACTGGCGTTGCAGTTTGTGCGTCTCTGGACCGGAAGATCAACCGTCCTTCCCGCTCGATTGCTTCAAAACCGAACGCAATCATCAGAGGTTGAAGAGCCGCTCGTGCACCATCGATGTCGCTAACCTGGTACCCGCGAAGCACGCCCCATAGCTCGTCGGTATCGACCGATGTCACGCCGGATCGGTTACAGATTTCCTCTACCACGTCCGACAGTGATCGGGACGTGCTTCGCCCGTTTAGCCAATGTCCCTTGGCATAGTTGCCTCCATCGCTCCAAACGCTCGTCACACGCGGAAACGCCGGGAACGGCCGCGCATCCCATGCCCACACAAAGGCGCGTGACATATCGACCATCGGTCCGTCATAGACATCTGATGGCGGGTTATTGAGCGGATCGGACCAGTGGCCCGTCATCGCCCTAAGGTATTGCATTTGGATAAAGTCATCACGACGCCCGCTGGAGAAGTGTGGCAAACTGCTCTCTGACGACTTTTCATCGATAAATTTGTTGGGCTGATTGGTGCCTTTGTCGATTGCTGCGCACCCCAGCTCTGTGAACCAAATCGGCTTGGACCGCGGTTGCCATGCCGTTGGTGTTGCAAGCCTTTCGCCATTCACACGCTCGTGGTGTTCATTCTCCCACCATCCGCGAATGTCCTTGTAGCGCCAGACCCAAGGTTCACCATATGCGCCATCGGTAATTGGCGTGCGCTTTTGGGAAATACGATGCTCGCTATGCGCGTAATACCAATCATAGCCCTCGCCACCTTCGACGCCCGCCTTGAGGTAATCGAGGTTATAAATGGAACCCGCTGCCGCATCGGCATGGTCGGTTCCTTCGCGCCAATCGGACAGAGGCATGTAGTTATCGATGCCAACGAAATCGATATCAGGGTCCGCCCAAAGCGGATCAAGTGGAAAAAACATGTCCCCATTTGACTGATAGCCCGAATATTCGGACCAATCAGCCGCGTAGCCGATCTTGCACGATGGGCCAAGGATGGTTCGTACGTCCCTTGCGAGACGACGCAATTCGTCGACCGCCGGAAATCCCGACGCGCCGCGAATGCGCGTGAGGCTGCGCATTTCGGAACCGATGCAGAACGAGTCAACGCCACCCGCAGCCGCGCACAGATGTGCATAGTGCAGGATCATGCGGCGAAACGAATTCTCATGTGCGCCAATAAAGTTGACCGTCTTACCATCGACGACAAAGTCATTCACAGACGCCTTGCCAAAGAATGCGGCAACTTCCATGTCTGCTGCTGCCGTTCCATCGGTCGACCCGACGACGTCAGGGCCGAGGGACGTGGTTATTCGTCCGCGCCAAGGCAGGGCCGGCTGTCCTGACTGACCGGTCCAAGGATCGATCAAGTCATTGCCCGCCAGCTGTTCCATCAGGATGAAAGGATAGAACATCACTTCCTGACCTGAATCCTTAAGCCTCTCGATGGCCTGAAAAACGGACTGGTCGGTCGGCGTGCCACCGTAGACAGACCGGTCATCCGCGTCGCGTGGAACCAAGCCAGCGGTTGTGCGCGAATACCCGGACACACTCCACGGCATGTTCTGGCCATCAATCGCGGATTGTTCCACTTTTGGCGCGATCTCGCATTGACCGCACCGCAGATCAGTGCCGAACCAGGACACCACCAATGATGTTGCCTTACAGGCGCCGAGTTCACCTTGGAGCGCTTCTGTAGATGCAACAATGTCGGGAACGCCCGCTGCAGAATTCACGTTCGCCGCGACGGATACACCGGGTTCGCTTTCAAGAAATACAGGTTCGGTTGCCAATGCATATTCGCCCGTACCCGGGATAAGCGCGACAGCTTCTACAATGCGCCCCAGATCACTCTTGCTCGCAACGCCTTGTTCAGGTCGGACCACTTCAAAGCTGAACTGCGGTACACGATTGCCAAATGGTGCGAGATCCAGATCCTCCAACACCACATAGGCAACCCCGCGATAGGCCGGCGCGTACCCTGCCCCTTCAGTCGCTTCGATTTTCGGATCCGGCAGTTGGGTTTCTGTGCCGGGGTAGAGACGCAGATTTAGGTCGCGGACAGTGATTTCTTGTCCGTCCGCCCAAATGCGACCAACGCGTGAAACTTCACCTTCACACAGCGCAATTGCCAAAGAAACCGTGTAACTAAAGGCCGTGACTTTTGGCGAAGTCGCCGCACCTTTGCCGCCACCCGATGTCTTCTGATGCTCTTTAAACTGGGTTGCCCATATGACCTGCCCGCCAACGCGCATGCGGCCATAAATCTGGGGAATTGGAGCGCCTTCAGAGGCGCCATTCAACCGGAATCTGTCGACCCTGCCGGTTTCCACCGCACGGCTCCCAGACCCCATAATCCGTTGGTCGATCACACGACCAACCGTCGCCCCGATCGCACGACCGAGGACTACGGAGGACAGTCCGAGCATACCTCCGCCAACGGATGCGCCAGCTGCCGCGCCAACGGCGGAGAGAACTATCGTAGCCATTTCAACCTCTCAGTAAGTCGAAGGAAAAGCACGCGACGATGCGTCGGCGCCATGGAGCGCTAAGCGCATTCTCGATTACGCCATGGCCGCTATAGGCATGGATGAAGCGCGGGTTGGGATCGGATTGGGAAAGTATTCCCAGGTGCTTGGCCACCGAGCCTTCTCTCATGCGAAAGAGAATGACGTCTGCAACGTCCAGTTCAACGACCGGTTTTTCGTGGAGCAATCGGCTGGCTGCAGACCAGAGTAATTCCTCACGCCGCGGCTCACTCCAATCGGGCGTATAGGCTGGGACGTCCTCAGGTTCTTCACCAAATAGGTCGCGCCAAACCCCGCGAACGAGGCCCAAACAATCCGTCCCCGCGCCACGGCAGGATGCCTGATGAAGGTACGGCGTGCCGATCCATGAGCGCGCGGCCTCTATAATTTCCGCGCGGTTCATAGCGTGTCATCCGGATTGTTGCCTTTGAGCGACCCGCCATCCATCGTCCCGTCCGATGCCGGATAGGCGGCGAGCCAGTCGTCGCCAGGAATGTGTGGGAACCCTCGAAAGTTCAGGAAATTGTCGAATTTGAGCCTGCAGGTCTCGTGTCTTCGATCACATCCTGCCTCAATTCGGACGGAGTCTCCGAGCACTACTGTGTCCCCAAGGCTCTCCCATAGTTCGACTGTGCGTTGTTGTGCGTCCAAACGGTCATTTTTGACCATTCCGGTCATACCCGCGGCGTGTCCCGTTAAGACGACAAGCTTGCCACGCTCAAACCACCGATCGTCAAAACCTGAGAGGTCCGAAAACATGAATAGCCTTCCGCCTTCGACCTTTTCGACTTCGATTTCACATGAGTACCCAGGCAGGTCGAGGTCGAAACCACAGCCCACACCGCCGAGGACCGCCGTGCAGGCAGGTTGGTAAATGCGGCCTTGCGGCTGATTTAGGGCCTCGGTGAGCGAGCGCAGTTCCGCGCGAAAGGCACCCCCACTACGGGTGATTTCGCCGAATGTTCCATGAAACTCCAAAACGCGCTGTTCAACGTCCGCCCAGTTCACGAACCACGCGCGCACCACGGCTCCGTCGAAACGGCCGGCTATCAGATCCCCCTCGTCCACCGATGCCGATGACAAGGCTCCCAAGGCTTCGGTGTTGTCGACTGACAACCCTGTGGACTGCTCCAGCGCGCCGGCACTCAATCCCGTGTCCGCCTTAAAGACAATGCCTTCAAAATTGAGGTCCCGATCATGATCAGTGAACCCAAAGACCCCACCATCGCGGCGCGTAACGGCCCAGCAGCGGCACATTTTGGTAGTTCCTGTGGAGAGGTGTTCCTTTAGTTCAGCTGTCATCGGCATCACACGCGCACCTCCACAATCGGCACATTCGGCACTTCGCCTGCTTGGAAGGACGCGACGGACGTTGCGATACGATCCGTGTCAAATCGCACTGGCACATCGAATTCAAACCCAGCCGAGATGACGACCCCTTGAGCAGGCGCGGTCTCGAAACTTACCAAGCCGGTTGTGTAGTCCAATTCCCATTCCAGGCTTTCCTGAAGGGGTTGACCTTGAACGCCGATTTGGACTGTGCCTGCCACTGGTTTCGCAATTGGGCGGACGTAGGATGCTTCACCGGAGACGTATGATTTCGACAGACCAAAGACCGTAGTCTCACCATTCCCGACGCCGATCTGCTGGTCTTCAAACCCGATAGTGCCAGAAGCGCGCGAAGTTTTGAAATCCGACCAATCTTTCCACCGAAATCCGTACAGTTGGCCCTGGCGGGCCTCGAAAAAGGCGATGAGCGTTTCGATGTCATCTAAGGAACGCATCCCAAGGCCAGCGTCATAGCGACGACGGGAATGCGCCCATGGCGTGTTGCGCTCTTCGAACCCGTTTGCAAGAGTGACAACCTCGGTCCGTCTTTGGGGTCCACCGACCGAGCCAAAGCTGAGGTTCGCCGGGAATCTGACGTCATGAAAACCCATCTGCATCGCTCCGTTCGATAATTTACTGGTTTCGATTGCCACGGCCGAGAGCGCGCGAAAGCTGCGCTGCGATCTGGCTTTGTGAGCGGCGGAATCCTTCGACATCTGGGGTCGAAATATTCATTGTGACATTCACGGATCGGCTGGATCCTTGTGCCTGAACACCCAGTTTTCCATTTGCGCCGCGCGTAAGCGGCATGATGGCCTCTGGTCCTGCCTCACCCATCAGCCCTGTGCCGCCACGCATTGGGAAATAGGTCGGGTTGGACACCACGCCGCCATTCGCAAATGGCTGAACGCGACCTTGCGCAAAAGCGCCCCCTTTTTCGAACGGGAGAACCCCCTGTATCAGGCTCTCCAAGGAGGTTCCCAGCGCCGATCCGACATGGCCGGTAACAGGCTTAAGTGCCGCGTTATAAGCAGCGTCTAGCATCGACTTTCCGAGACCACGAAGGGCGTCGGCCAGCGTGTCTCCGTCAAACACGAGACCATCAATGGCCCGCTTCAACCCTTTGGAGATACCGCGCTCGAGACCTGAGACTTCGCGTTGGGTTTCTGCGACGGTTGCCTGGAGGCGAGACATCTCTTGATTGAATGCGGACGCCATGGACTCTGCTCCTCCAATGGCGGTCTCCATTTGCGCGACCTTGTTCTCGAAACTGTCGAGGCGAGATCCGTCGATGCTATTAATGTCCGCCATGTATCTGTTCCTTATTCAAATTCCCGTCCGGATAGGCCTGTGACAGCTCTTCGAGACGCGCTCGGCCCATTGGTGACGATCCCGCGCCCGCACCGAGGAGAAACAAAAGCTCCGCTGGTGTGAGGGACCAGAATTCCGCCGGTCGCAATCCAAGGCCTCGCATGCCGGCGCGCATCAGTGCGGGCCAATCGAACCCGCCTTTGTCCGAGATCATCGCCATCGTGTCGTCCTCAACTTGGGACCGTGAATGCGCGGGCGATGAGTTCCGCACCGACGCGTGCCGCTTCTAATGGACCGCCCGAAATCTCGGCGGTCAGGATGTCGTCATAGCCGCCCTTCCACCCCCCACCGCGCAGGCCCGCCACGACGACGCGCAACACATCCGCAGACGAGAATTTCCCCGCTTCGTATCGTTCGACGAGACTCACCAAAGTGTCCGCGTCCAGCGCATGCTCAAGCTCAGCCAAAGCGCCTAACGTCAGTTTCAGGACATGCCGTTCACCGTTCAGGCTGAGCGCGACTTCTCCTCGAAATGGATTGGCCATCGATCAGGCCTCACACAGGCGTAAAGACAAGGGCACCGGCCGACGCCATCGAAAGCTCGTAGGTCGCCTCGCCATTGTAGCTGCCGGCGTATTCGATCGAGGTCAGTTGGAATGCCCCCGCAACTGTCCCGAAATCCGGAATGATGACTTGAAAGTCGGGCACTTCGCCGTTGAAAAAAATCTGCCGTGCGCGTTCATCCGTGGCTTCGTCTTTGAAGACACCGGACCCGGAGATTGTCGCGCTTTTGACGCCCGCGCCGCCGAGAAGTTCACGCCACCCACCTGAGCTCTCCAGCGAAGTTACATCCACGCTTTCCGCGTTGAACGAAATGCGCGTGGCTCTGAGGCCCGCAACAGTCTGGAACTGTCCGTCACCGGTCATGTCCAGCTTGATAAGTAGATCTTTGCCATTTTGGGCTGCCATGGTTTTGCTCCGTTCGCTGAAATCAATTGTCTTCGACACGTGCGCGGAACCGGAGATCGATCCTGCGCACATCACTATCTTGAACCCGTCGCGCCTTGGCTGAGACAAAGGACAGCCCGACCAAGCGTCCCCGCGTGAGTATCAGGTCCGCGTCCACGAGGTTGTCCGACACCGCCGTTGCGACGTGTTTTGCGGTCATAAAACCGGCGGCGTCAGCGACGATGCTGACAACAAATTCATGGCGCGCGCCGTACCCCGACTGGTCTGACGCATCTGTGACATCTTCCGGACCAAGGCTGACATAGAGTTGGGGAAGAGTGCCTGCAGGTGCAGCATCGTAAATCGCGCTGCCGACCAGTCCGGACAAAATCTCATCGCCAACCAGTGATTGGTAAACGGCGGTTTGAAGTGCCGCTGCAACTCCGTAGCTCATGATGCCACCTCTTCGCGCGACTGGCAGGCGAGGTAGTGACCTTGCGGGTCCATCTCACTGACTGCCAGTATACGGAACATGCGCCCCCCCTCGACGAAGCGCTGGTCTGGCTTCGGCCTACGCGGTGATCCCACCGGCGCCCCGCGCACGACAATGCGCATCGGAACCTGGGACACGGTCAAAAAGTCTTCGGATTTCTCGCTGCCGGCACCTGACCTAATCGCAGCCCACAGTGTACCCACCACAGCCCAGTTCTCGACGTAGCCACCTGCCCCGTCGGATACGCGTTGCGCCTCTTCGAGAACGAGCTTCCGGTTAAGGTTGAAACCGCTCATTGTACGCGCCCTCCAAACAACCGCATCACACGGTAGCGTTCCAGCAGACTGGAAACGCCAAATGGCATGGTTGCTTCGCCGACAGAGGTTTCGTGACGATGCTCGTAGTAATGTGCGGCCAGAAGCATGACGGCATGTGCGATGTCTGCGGGCAGCTCAGCCCATGTCGCACCGAAGCCTGCAGTGAAATCGATGCGCGCCTTCCCACCGACGGGAATGCTCGGCAAAACGAACCCTGTTGAGACCAACCGTGGTGCCTGCATATCCTCCTCCAGCATGTATTTGCTGGACGCGATCACCGTGGTTTGGCCAAAACGGTCAATGATTGACACTGCCGAGATCGCCGAGACGGGGGCAATTGGCAAAACCTGTGCACCGAGATCACGCCATGCACTTACAGTGTACGAATAATCGCGTTCAATCAGCGCCTTACCCGTGCGTGCCTCGATTGCGGCCATCGCGGCACGCAGATAGGTTTCGAGAACCCCGTCTTGAATTCCTTCGTCACTAAACCCGGTTCCGAGCCGCAAATGGTCCTTGAATTGTGCGACCGGTAGCGCCGCTACTGGCACCTGCGTCTGCTCAACTAACATCATCGGTCTTTCTCCGCTTGCCGGCCCCCTGACATATGGGTGATGGATGCGCGCCCCTCGTGCTGGTCGGACGGAGGGGGAGCAGCTAGACAACACTTCCACGGGAAGCGCATCCACCGCCCGTGCCTGCACAATGTGCGCAAGCACGGGCTTCGTTTCATTTTAGGAAAGCGAGAACTTCAGCAGCTTGATTGCCGCGAAATCGGACACGTCTCCGCCAACACGTTTGGTCGCGTAGAAAAGGACGTGTGGCTTGGCCGAGAATGGATCACGCAGGATGCGAAGGTCAGGACGCTCGGCGACCGTGTAACCAGAAGCGAAGTCACCAAAAGCGATCGCGGCCGCATCGGATGCCACATCGGGCATATCCTCGGCAATCAGCACCGGATAACCTAGAAGGCGCGCGGGTTCGCCGGCGGCGAGACCGTCGGACCAAAGGAAACGACCATCCGCATCCTTGATCTTGCGCACTTGGCCGGCGGTCTTCGAGTTCATCACGAAGGTGCCGTTGGCGCGGTATTGGGCGCCCAGTGCATAGACCAGATCGACGATCGCATCCGCTGGGCTGGTGGTGTCAAAGCCACCATCAGCACCTGTTGCGACATAGCCAAGCGTGTCCCATGTCCATGCGTCGTTTGGAACCTGCGTATGGTTCAGGATGCCCACGGGTTTGTCGACGCCATCACCATTAATGAACGCGGACGCTTCCGCCGAGGCAAATTTGTCCGCAATCCGACCGGCGAGCCAACCTTCGATATCAAAGGCCGCATCGTCGAGGAGACGCTGCGAAGCACGTGGCATGGCAGACAGTTCGAACAGTTTGATCGAAATACGGTCAATGGTCGGCGTGCCGGTTTCGGCCGCGGTGCCGGACTCAGACGCCCAACCGGAACCGACCTCCGTCGTGTCAACCAGAACATCGAAAGAGCTGGCCTCGACATTCACGACGTTCGCAATCGAACGGATCGATGCCGTGGATTTCAGCACCGATTTAACGGTATCCGCAGTCTGGGGATCAACGAGGTAGCCACCATCGCCCTGAACGGCGCTGGACATCGCTTTGCCTTCGAGATCGAGACCACGCAGCGCATCGTCATCGCCATTGCGTACATAGGTTTCCATCGCGGATTTGTGGGAGAGATCTGTCTCCACCACGGCGGCGAGGGCCGGACGGCCAAAAGTGTGTGATTTACGATCAAGCATGGTCAGTCGCTCTTCCTGTTCTTGAAGCTTCGATTTGATTTCGTGTTGAAAGGTCTTGAGATCGCTCATGAAACCGGCCAGCGCGGTCTTCACCTCCTGGGCCGGTCCGGACGCGGGTTCCGGCATAGCGGCCCCGGCCCGAGCCTTAGTCTCGGTCTTGCTCATCCAATCATCCTTTGGTTGGTTCGCGGGTGAGTGCACCGGCATTCAGTCACCTTCAGCCAGCATCTTGCGACCGGCAGTGAACGCCGCCGCAATGTCGCGCATCATCGCTTCGGCTTCAGAGGGATCGGCCCCCTTTGCCTCCGCCACGAGCCGCGCTTCGGGAAGCATCGGAAAGGTCACCAATGACACCTCCCAAAGCTCCAACTCGGAAAGGAGCCGCGCTCCCTTTTGATCTTTTTGGGCACGCAAAGTGCGATACCCGATCGACAGTCCGTCAATGGCACCCGCCTCAATAAGGGCCACGGCCTCACGTCCTTGCTGCAACTCGGTCAAAAGCCGCCCCTTGACGAAGAGCCCTTTGGCGTCTTCGTGCACCTCGTCCCAGATGCCGATGGGCTGGGCAGGATCATGCTGCCAGAGCATTTTCACACGCCGCCCTTTTTGTGAAAGGGTCGATAAAGAGCGGGCATAAGCGCCCTTTTGAACCACATCGCCGCCGGTATCCTTGATCCCGAACAGGGATGCATAGCCTTCGATCTTCACACCTTCAGTGACGGTGATGTCCGTGCCCAACCGGCAGAATTTATGCTCCAAAGCACCTGCAAATTCCTTATGCATCGCCTTCACCCTCCTCTGTGGAAACCACGTCATCTTCGGCCAATTGCGGCAGGCCCAACATGGCCCGCTTTTCCGCCTGTGTGAGGAACTCGGCCCCCGCTACGCGGCTCCATTGGGCATCGCGCTCGGCCGCCAATGCAGGCACCTGATCGAGATCGGGTTTGAGCGTGACCGCCTCCCCCGTGATCTCCGATAACCAGTGCCCCAGCGCTCCCGTGACCTTTGAAACCAATGGCAAAACGGTCAGCCGGTAAAAGGCACGGTTGGCTTCCTGATAATTCGCGTAAGTCGCGTCACCCGGAATGCCGAGCAACATCGGCGGCACGCCAAAGGCCAATGCGATCTCGCGCGCGGCGGATTCCTTGGTTTTCTGAAACTCCATATCCGAAGGGCTGAACCCCATCGGTTTCCAGTCGAGCCCGCCTTCGAGCAACATCGGCCGTCCCGCATTGCGCGCACCTTGATGATGGCTTTCCATTTCGGTCAGCAAACGATCGTATTGATCCGCACTCATTTGCCCAACACCATCAGAGCCGCGATACACAATCGCACCGGATGGCCGCGCGGCATTGTCCAAGAGACCCTTGGACCAACGCGACGCGCTGTTGTGCACATCAATTGCCGTCGCAGCCGCCTGGATAGGCGAGAGACCGTAGTGATCATCGCTGGGGTGAAACGACTTGATATGGCAGATCGGAGAAATGCCGTCCGTGACGTGAAACCGGTGCTTGCGCCCACCGACCGCATATTCATAGGCCACAGGCCATCCATCTGCGCCGGGAATGAGGCTCATCCGCTCGGAGCGCAGCACATGCAACTCAACAGGCGCGCTGTTGCCATCCCCCACGGCTTCCACATACCCGTTGCCGGACAAAAGGATCTGCGCGTAGAGCGCTTCCATCAGATCCGCCTGACCCTGAACGGGATTGGGACGGGACAGAACCTGTAGCAAGGGATGGACGTCAAACCGCTCCGTTGCGTTCTGCAGTATCATCGGCAAAGCCGACGCAGCTTCCGCGATCAATTTGACCGACCGGAACCCGACCGGATTATTGGTGAAACCAACGCGCGTCAGCGTCCCTGTATCGCGCGGGCTCCATGCCACGCGACCCGCGCCAGACATGGCCGCAACGACCGGCCCCGTCGCCGAGGCTTTTGCCTCCGGCACCGTACCTGCGTTCCGTTTTAGAAAGTCCAACACCATATCCGGTCTCTCCTTGTCTACTGTTTGGTCGCGTCTGCGACCCACCGCCTCTATGTCGCCCCGACCCTGCTGCCTCACAGGGCCAGAGCGCGAAAGGACACTGGAAAGGTCCCTCCCTTTCCGCGCCATGTCCGGCGCCGTGTCCCCTCAAAACCTGGCCGTCTGAGGCGCTGCCCCATCGACAAAAACCGTTCTAAAGGAGAGGGTGAAAGAAGTTGTGAGGCGTCCGCGCGCTGCTCCGCGCGCCGCGCAACACGAAAAAATGGGCGCTCGAAGCGCCCATGTTTTCCTAGCCCAATGTTCGAATGCGCGGCCTCTGATGGCCTGCCGCCGGCGCAATAAGGACTTCATGTATGGCCCAGACCAACGCATCAACCCGGTCAGGGGACCCACTTGCCTGATACCCTTGCGGCGTCATCTTCACCATTTGGTCTTCGAGTTCTGCAAGTCCACGCGTGTGAACAACGCGGCCTTGATCATAAAGGGCCGCTACCGGCTCAGCGCGCGCGACTTTGCCCCTTGTCGCGCGGACCGCTTTATAAGGAACAAACTGATCAAACTGGCGCACGACTTCCTCGACCATGTCGCCGCCCTGGTTCACTTCGGCCACCAACTTGTCCGCATCCCAACGCGCCATCGCATCCAGCGCCGCCTTGGCCCAGACTTGGGGCTTGGCCCCTCCGACGCTCGCGTCCTCCAACACATAGGCGCGCCATCCCAATGGTTGCCCCTGCGTCACAGCTCCAACCACAATGATCCCGCACTCATCGGCCGTCTTAGAACCCGTTGCGGGCGGATCGACCGCCACAACAATCCGGTCAAACTCGGGCAAGGCTTCGACACGGTTCGCCTCGAGACGCGCCAGAGACCACAATGCGCCCTCCTCCTCCTCGAGAAGCACACCATCCAATTCCTGACGCCCCAAACGCGTGCCCGCATAGCGCGCCTTTACCTCATCAAGGAACGACTTGGCCAGGTTAGCTGCGTTCGCCTCGGTCTTTGCCTGCGTCATCACCGAGGAAGGCGATGCAATAATGTCTTTGAGCACCTGAACATTGCGAGGCGTTGTCGTCACGACCTGACGCGGGTCATCGCCCAGACGCAGCCCGAACTGCAACATGTCCCACGCCTCGCGTGGCTTTTTCCACTTCGCAAGCTCATCGACCCAAGCCGCATCGAACTGCGGCCCGCGTAACGCTTCGGGATCATTGCCCGAAAAAACCATCGCCTCCGCCCCGTTTGGCCAAACCAGAGCGCGCCTGCCACTAACCCAGACAGGACGACGGTCCGGCGGCGAACAGGCCAGAATGCCGCTGTCGCCAAAGACCATCACCTCACGCGCCTGATCATAGGTCTCGCCGACCAAGGCAACCCGCGAAGCCTGACCTTTGTCCAACGGCCTCGACCCTTCGACCATGCCACGAACCCACTCGGAGCCCGCGCGCGTTTTGCCCGCGCCGCGTCCCCCCACAATGACCCAGGTGCGCCAATCGCCCCCCGGCGGCATCTGGTGATCGAGCGCCCATGCGTCAAACATATAGGGGAGCGCCATAAGCGCCCCCCCATTCCCCAACTCACTCAGGAACTGAACCTGCGCCTCGCGAGGTTCGGACGCGATCCAGGCAATCAAGGATCTCAGATCGCGCGGCATCGAAATCGATGTCTCCGGCGGCAAGGCCCCCTTGCTTTCTGCTTTGCTCATCGAGCTTCTTCCTTTCGGTAAAGGCATTGTCGATCGCCTTGTTCAATTCACTCAAACGTTTCGCAACGCCCGCGCCATCGTCCTTTTGGTCCCTCATTGCCCTTATGGCTTCATCGACATCCATAATGGCGCCGCGAACCCGTTCGCTGGCGACCTGCAGCAGGTCGTCCAACATATTTCCATCCCCCACAGATGAAATCTGTTCCATAGCAATTGCCTCACGTTTGGTTCCTGAAAACCTCCGCTCGACGACACGTGACCCCTGCCCGCGTCACACCCCTGTGACGCGGCCAATAAAAAAGCGGCCCTCAGATCACACCCCCTCAGGTGCACTCAAGACCGCCGACCCACGTTTCCTAGCATGCCCTAAACGTGCCCGAGGACCGTTCGAAAGTCAAGTTATTTAATACTTTCAGATACTTATAAGATCGTGCGCCACCCACCCCACGCCGTTAACCTTTCGAAGACGCCACCAACAGCCCCTTGATTAACCGTGATTTTTTACCCAGAAGCGCGGGGAAACCGTTAACGAGGCCCCGATGGCATCCCGTTTTTCTGACCTTTTGAGAGAAGTCTACGAGGCCGACACCACGCGCGCCCATCGCTTTCGCTACGCTCTGCTCGCCTTCGATCTCGTCACAATCGTGTTCGTCATCGTGACATCCTTTTTCGCGCATACGCCGACCATAGAAGCCATTGACCTGATCTTCGGTGCCCTGATCCTGCTCGACTTTTCGGCACGGGTTTATGTGACCAAGAAACGGGCTCGCTATTTCACTCACTTCTCAACCTGGGCGGATATCGCAGCCATGATTTCCTTCCTCGCCCCTCTCGCGGGCGAGGGGCTGGGGTTCCTTCGCGTTTTGCGAACCCTGCGCCTGCTGCACACCTACCAGTTGATGAACCGCCTGCGCCAGGATTTCAAAACCTTCCGCCGCCACGAGGAAATCGTCGTCGCAGCCATAAACCTGCTGGTCTTCATCTTCGTGACGACAGGCCTCATCTACGCTCTCGAACACGTCCACAACGACCAAATCCGCAACTATGCCGACGCTCTTTACTTCACGATCACCACTCTCACGACGACGGGTTTCGGGGACATCACGCTCGAAGGCACCACAGGGCGGCTGCTCTCGATCGGGGTGATGTTCTTTGGCGTGACACTCTTCCTGCGGCTCGCGCAGGTTCTGTTTCGCCCCTCAAAGGTACGCCATGAGTGCCAGACATGCGGGCTCAGGCTCCACGACGCAGACGCGGTGCATTGCAAACACTGCGGCGCTGTCGTTCACATCGATACCGAAGGCCTTAGCTGAGGCCTCCGGTCCCGATCTTGGATCACGTTACTGATTTGATGGCGCCGTCAGTTGCCGTTTCTCTGCGCTTCGATTTCACGCCATTTGACGACATTGGCGTTGTGCTCGGACAGGGTCTCGGCAAAGGCGTGCCCCCCCGTTCCGTCAGCCACAAAGAAGATGTAGGGCGTCTCGTCAGGATCCACGGCCGCTTCCATTGACGCAAGGCCGGGGTTGGCGATCGGCCCGGGTGGGAGACCTCCAATGACATAGGTGTTATAGGGGCTGTCTGACTGCAACTCGCTCTGGCGCAATCCGCGGCCCAAAACGCCGACACCATTGGTGACGCCGTAGATCACCGTCGGGTCCGTCTGCAAACGCATCCCCTGGTTCAGGCGGTTCACAAACACGCTGGCCACCTGCCGGCGCTCTGCGGCGATGCCGGTTTCCTTTTCGATGATCGACGCAAGTGTCAGCATCTCTTCAGGACTCTCGATCGGCAAACCATCTGTGCGCTCGGCCCAGACCTTGGCAATCCGCGCTTCCTGCGCGGCAGTCATGCGTGCAATCAGGTCATCGACGTCAGAGCCCGCCCTCACTTCGTAGCTGTCGGGCGCCAACATGCCCTCTTGGGGCATTTCATCGGCCTCAACCGATCCGTCGATAAAGTCCGCCAATTTGAGGCTCTCGACCACCCGCCAAACCGTCGTGCCTTCGGCAACCAAAACCCGATAGCGGGCATCACTGGTCGCGCGCACTTCGGTGTATTTCTCCGGCACCACAAGATCTTCTGCATCGGGCGCGAACTCGGCGACTTCAACATAAGCCTGCGTGACCGGATCCAGTTCGCGCACCTGCACCTCGGTGGCATTCACACCGATCCGGAACACCACTTCGGTCCCGCAGGTGCTCGCACCGCCCCGTGTCACGATGTCAACGATCTCTTCCATCGACGACCCTTCGGGAATCAAAAACGCACCCGCTTTCAACTGGCTCGTCTTCTCGGTGTAATCCGCCCCGATCCGGAAAACCTGTGCCGCAGAAATCGCACCCTGCTCGGCAAGGTCCTGGGACACAGAGCGCATATTTGTGCCCGATGGCACCCGAAGGCATATCGCGGATTCGAGCGGACCTTCGGCGGTATACTGTGCCTTACCCCATGCCACAGCACCCGCCGCAAGGACGAGCGCCACGATCAATAGGGTAAGGGCATTCGAAGCGATTGATCGCCACATCAGCCATCGACCTTTTTGAAGACCAAGGACGCATTGGTGCCGCCAAAGCCAAAGCTGTTGGACAGGGCGACATCAATCTTACGCTCGCGCTTCTTGTTCGGGGCCAGATCGAGCTTGGACTCAACGGCCGGATTTTCGAGATTGATGGTCGGCGGCGCGACCTGATCGCGAATCGCGAGGATTGAGAAAATGGCCTCCACGGCCCCTGCAGCCCCCAAAAGATGCCCGATCGACGACTTGGTGGACGACATCGTTGCCGTGGCCGCCGCATCGCCCATAAGACGCTCGACCGCACCCAACTCGATGGTGTCGGCCATCGTCGAGGTACCATGCGCGTTGATGTAATCGATGTCGTCGGGCGTCAAGCCTGCGCGCTCGATTGCCGCTTTCATGGACCGGTAGCCGCCGTTGCCATCTTCTGCAGGCGCAGTGATGTGATAGGCGTCACCGGACAGGCCATAGCCCACAACCTCGGCATAAATCTTCGCGCCACGCGCTTTGGCGTGCTCGTATTCTTCGAGGATCACAACGCCCGCGCCCTCGCCCATCACAAACCCGTCCCGATCTGCGTCGTAGGGGCGGCTCGCGTGTTGGGGATCGTCTTTGTGTTTTGTCGACAGTGCCTTACAGGCGTTGAAGCCCGCGATGCCCAGTTCACAGATCGCGCTTTCCGCGCCCCCTGCAACCATCACATCCGCATCGCCCAGCATGATCAAACGGGACGCATCACCAATCGCATGCGCACCCGTGGAACAGGCGGTGACCACAGCGTGGTTCGGCCCCTTAAACCCATAGCGGATCGACACCTGACCGGAAATCAGGTTGATCAACGAACCGGGAATAAAGAACGGCGAAATCCGGCGCGGACCTTTTTCTTTGAGAACGATGGCAGCATCTGCGATCGACGACAGACCGCCGATGCCAGAGCCGATCATCACGCCCGTGCGCAGCAAATCTTCTTCACCTTCCGGCATCCAGTCCGCGTCACGAAGCGCCTGCGTTGCAGCGGCCATCCCGAACAGAATGAAGTCATCGACTTTGCGACGCTCTTTGGGCTCCATCCAATCATCGGGATTGAAGGTTCCGTTCGTGCCATCGCCGATTTTTACCTCACAGGCATAATCGGTCGCCAGATGGCTCGCGTCAAAGCGTTGGATCGTCCCCGCAGCAGATTCGCCTGCCAAAAGCCGGCTCCACGTTTCATCCACACCGCATGCCAGCGGTGACACCATTCCTAGACCTGTGACGACTACTCGGCGCATGGCTGCCCCCCTTTTCGTTTCTTCGACTTATCTACACGCCCTTGCCACACGATGGAAGTCCGCGGCAACCCGATCCAGCTTGATCGGCGGCATCTTGGTAACCAGTTCTTCAGGCCGACGTGACTAGTGTCGCAGAAAAGTACGGTTACCATGTTGCGAGTTGCTCTTCTTATCGGGGCTTTATGTCTGCCCATTGTCTTTTCCGCCACGCCGGCGCGGGCTGCGCTGTCGTGCGATATGGAAGATTGGCTCGTGTCGCTCGATCAGGCGGCGAATGCTTTGACGAGGGCTCTGGGAACGCCGGACGAGGCACGCGCCGCGCAGGTGTTGCGCCATAGCCTTAGCAGTTTCACAAACGAAAGCGTGCAACGTGAAATCCTCGCCTCCGGTTTTGTCGACAACGGGGGTGCGCTTTCCAACTATGTCGAAACGCGTCGGAGGTTTCTCAACCTGCAGGCAGAGAATTGGACCCACGCGGCCAAAGACTTTGCGAGCGACCCGCGTTTCCTTCGCCAATCCGAAAATTTGCAGTTTTTCCTGATCTCGGCTCAATGCGATATCGTCAGGTCCAGCCATCTCGTTCGCGCGGACCCAACCGCGACGCCGACAAAACGACTCATGGACGGCCTGCGTAAAGTCATCGAGGCGCCCACCACGCCCCCTCCCGAACGGGTGACTTTTGACCCCGACGATTTTTCGAATCTACGCGATGCAAATGAAATCCCGGGCGCATCGCCGGTCGGCGCCTTTAACATTCAGCCCCGCCAAATCGCCTTGGCATGCGGCGTTTTTACGTTTCTGGCATCCATGACTTTATGGACATGGATGCGGCTGTCGACGTCGCACCGCCGCTCCGAGCGTCACACCTGCGTCCTGCCTGCCAGTGTCGCCGCGGGAGACACCACGCATTCGTGCGAAATACTCGATATCTCTCAGCTCGGTGCAAAACTCGACTGGACGCATCCATTGGCTCCGAATTCTCGGCTCTTGCTCCGCGTGGGGGCATTGGAAATGCCGTGCCGCGTTGCCTGGCAAAATTCACATTTCATGGGCGTTCAATTCGACCGCCACATTTCGATGTCGCAACTGAGCGATATTTTGAACCTGAACACGGTTCTCTCAGCCGCTCAAAAAGACGCCGCATAGCGCGTCGGGGCAAAACTCACGGGCACCGCAAAAAGGGCGCGCCGTTTCCGGTCGCGCCCTTAAATGCCGTATCGATCCTGAATGCGGGAGACCTATAGGCCTCCCCTCGCGATCAGGAAGCTTCCGTGATGAATTTCACTGCATCGCCGAAGGTTTGGATGGTTTCTGCAGCGTCATCAGGAATTTCGATCCCGAATTCTTCTTCAAAAGCCATGACCAGCTCGACTGTGTCGAGGCTGTCTGCGCCAAGATCGTCGATGAAGGACGCGGACTCGGTCACCTTGTCTTCTTCTACGTCAAGATGCTCGACTACGATTTTTTTCACGCGATCTGCGATGTCGCTCATTTTCATTCCTCACAGTTCAGGGGCGCTGGCCCCAATTTCCGGCCCGCGGGCCACTCTCACCATGTCGTGAAGCTCGGGACAATTTCAACCCCTTACCCCCGACATGACCACGGCCGCATTCGCGTTCCTGTGGATCACATCTGCGGCTGCCTATAGCATAAACATAGCAGAGGGCAAATCTTTTGTCCCGCCGCCAAAAACCGCTTAAAGCATGGCCATTCCGCCATTTACGTGCAGAACCGTGCCCGTTGTATATCCGGCTTCCTGCGAGGCCAGATAAAGCACGGCTGCAGCAATCTCTTCAGGTGTGCCCATGCGCTGGCACGGGATTTGCTGATTGATTTTGTCTTTCTGGTCATCTGTCAGTTTCGACGTCATCGGGGTTTCGATGAAACCGGGGGCCACGCAGTTGACCGTGATGCCGCGAGTCGCCACTTCGTAGGCGAGCGATTTTGACATGCCGACCATGCCTGCCTTGGAGGCCGCATAGTTGCCCTGACCGGGGTTACCGGTCGCGCCGACGATGGACGAGATATTCACGATCCGCCCCCACCGCGCCTTCATCATGCCGCGCAGCACACCTTTGCACAGGCGCATCGTGGAGGTCAGGTTCACGTTGATCACCGAATCCCAGTCATCATCGGACATCCGCATGAAGAGCTGGTCGCGCGTGATGCCTGCGTTGTTCACCAGAACATCGACAGAGCCCATGACCTCTGCGGCCTGTTTGGGCAGCGCCTCGACCGCTTCCTTGTCGGAAAGGTTGCAGGTTAGAACATGGGTCCGCTCGCCGAGCTCAGCGGCGAGCTCCTGCAATGGCTCAATGCGCGTTCCTGAAAGCGCCACCGTCGCACCCGCAGAATGGAGCGCTGTTGCAATCGCACCGCCTATACCGCCGGACGCGCCGGTGATGAGTGCATTTTTTCCTGTAAGATCAAACATCTCAATCCCTTCTCTAAGGTCTTTTCCGCGCAGGCGAGGCGACGCCATAGGCCGCCCGATCCGCTTATGCTTTGAGTTTCGCGATATCGTCGGGTGACCCGATGGCGGTGCACTCGATAGACCGTTCAATCCGGCGCACCATACCGCAGAGCGCTTTGCCCGCGCCGATTTCCCAGATTTCGCTGACGCCTTCGGACGCCATATAGGCCACGCTTTCGCGCCACCGCACGGACCCCGTCACCTGCTCGACCAACAATGAACGGATGGTCGTGGGATCGGTGATCGCGCTGGCGCGCACGTTGGCCACCAAAGGCACACTCGGCTCAAGGATGTCTACATCATCGAGCGCCTCTGCCATGACCTTTGCCGCAGGCTCCATCAGGGCGCAGTGGAACGGGGCGCTCACAGGCAGAAGAAGCGCACGTTTCGCCCCTTTTTCCTTGGCAATCTCTACGGCGCGTTCAACGGCCGCCTTGTGACCGGACACCACCACCTGAGCGGGGTCGTTGTCATTTGCCGCCTGACAAATGTCGCCCTGTGCGGCCTCTTTGGCAACTTCAGTTACCGCGTCGAAATCGAGCCCGAGGATGGCGGCCATCGCCCCGACCCCTACAGGCACGGCCTCCTGCATCGCGCGACCACGAATGCGCAAAAGGCGCGCCGTATCAGCCACGGAAATTGCACCAGCCGCAGCAAGTGCGGAATATTCACCGAGCGAATGACCCGCCACAAAGGCCGCGTCCGCCACAGAGAACCCTTCCGCCTCAAGCGCGCGCAGGGCGGCAATCGAGGTGGCCATCAACGCAGGTTGGGCGTTTTGCGTGAGGGTCAGGGAGTCACTGTCCCCTTCCCAGATCAGCGCCGAGAGTTTTTCGCCCAAGGCCTCATCGACCTCTTCGAAAACCGCGCGGGCCTGCGGGTATTGGTCGGCCAGATCGCGGCCCATTCCGATGGTTTGTGCACCCTGTCCCGGGAATACGAATGCGCGTGACATGAGCCCTCCGTCCTTTGCTTTCCTTTACGTTGGCTATGGGGTCTAACGATGCATCCCCGACACGGCAAGGGAACTCTGGACGGATGCGTCCTTCGAGGCGGGCAAAGGCCCTTGAAACTCACGCCACGACGCGTATAAGGGCCCATCTTTTCCGCATGTCTTTTGAACAGCGCAGCCTCTCGTGGACGGGTCGCGGAAAAGCTCATCGCCCGCCCTATGAAATGCGCTTATAAAATGAATGGAGTGACCATGCCCCTATATGAGCATGTGTTCATCGCGCGTCAGGATCTTTCCAACACGCAGGCCGAAGGCCTCATCGAACATTTTGGTACCGTCCTTTCGGACAACGGCGGCAAAGTCGTTGATTCCGAGTACTGGGGTGTCAAAACGATGGCATACAAGATCAACAAGAACCGCAAGGGCCACTATGCCTACGTGCGCTCCGACGCTCCGTCGGTAGCCGTGCAGGAAATGGAACGCCTGATGCGCCTGCATGACGACGTTATGCGCGTCCTGACCATCAAGGTCGACGAGCACGCCGAGGGCCCATCCGCCCAGATGCAGAAACGTGACGAGCGCGAAGAGCGCCGCCCACGTCGCCCCTGATCTTCTTGGAAAGGACCTAACCTATGGCTACCAAACCATTTTTCCGCCGTCGCAAAGTCTGCCCGTTCTCCGGCGACAACGCGCCCGCGATTGACTACAAAGACACCCGCCTTCTTCAGCGCTACATCTCTGAGCGTGGCAAGATCGTGCCGTCCCGTATCACCGCAGTCTCCGCGAAGAAGCAACGTGAGTTGGCCCGCGCCATCAAACGTGCCCGTTTCCTCGCCCTGCTGCCCTACGCCGTGAAGTAAGGAGAGAACTCATGCAAGTTATCCTTCTCCAACGTGTGGCCAAGCTCGGTCAGATGGGCGATGTCGTAAACGTCAAAGACGGCTACGCCCGCAACTTCCTGCTGCCGCAGGAAAAAGCACTGCGCGCGTCGGACGCCAACATCAAGGCATTCGAAGCCCGCAAGGCGCAGCTCGAAGCTGACAACCTCGAAACCAAAAAAGAAGCCGATGCTCTGGCTGAGAAACTCGACGGCCAGACCTTCGTCGTGATTCGCTCCGCATCCGACTCGGGTTCGCTTTATGGTTCCGTTACACCTCGTGATATCGAGGACGTGGCGAAAGAGAACGGCTTCATCGTCTCGCGCAAACAGGTTGTGATCGGGAACCCGATCAAGGACCTCGGCCTGCGTGATGTGACCGTTCTTCTGCACCCAGAAGTCGAAGCAACCGTGACTCTCAACATCGCACGCTCCCCAGAAGAAGCCGAACTTCAGGCCTCCGGTAAGTCCATTCAGGAACTCGCCGCCGAGGAAGAAGCACAGGCTGAATTCGAAATCGCCGAACTCTTCGACGATATCGGGTCTGCAGCAGCTGACGATGGTGATCTCGCAGAGGCAATCGAAGCCCCTGCCGAAGAGGCCGCTGACGACAAGTGATCTGAGATCACGACGAGACTTTGAAAGCCCCGCCTTGTGCGGGGCTTTTTCGCGGCACCCGGCTTCGGCAAGCTTTCGCCGTCCAGATCCGGCATCACTTGGCAAAGGTTCTCTGTGCGGTAAACCGGATGGGTGCCAGAAAGTCCCTTTCACATCTCTGCCGGAGATCACCATGCCATTGATGTCGCGCCGCCTCTTTATAATCGCGCCCTTTGCCCTTGCGGCCTGTGGTGACAAAACTGTCGCGACCTCCCGCGCGAGGGCTTTCAACCCCCCGCTCTACCCGAACGAAACACCGAAGCTACGCGCGCTCATCAACAAATGGGCAGACACTTACCGGATCCCGCGCGAGCTCGTTCATCGCCAAGCCATTCGCGAGAGCACACATCGCCCCGAAGCGCGCAATGGCCCCTATTGGGGGCTGTTGCAGATCCTGCCGCAAACCGCCCGCACCATGGGTCACAGTGGCGCGCCACAGGACCTTCTCGATCCGGATGTGAACCTAAAATACGCCGGGAAATACCTGCGCGGCGCTTATATCGTCTCCGGTGGTGATATCGACGGCGCGATGGGGTGGTATGCGCGGGGCTATTACTACGAAGCCAAACGGCTGGGGCTGCTCGAGGAAACCGGCCTGCGCGGCTGAGATCGCATGAAAAAGGCCGCCCCAGTGATGGAGCGGCCCCTGTCCCTCGTCTAAGCGAGGCGGTCGTTGTCGACCTTATTCGTCGTCGAGCGCTTCGACAGCTTTTTCGAGGTCCTCTTTGGAGACCTCTTTCACAGTCACCTTGGCATTCTCGGCGATCCAGTCGACGACTTTGTCCTCGAACAGGGGGGCCTGGATTTGCTGGCGCATCTGTGGGTTTTGCTGAACGAATTCAAAGAACTGACGTTCCTGACCCGGATACTGGCGCGCTTGGTTCATGACCGCTTGGGTGAACTCGGCGTCAGTGATCTGGATTTCCTGCTTCTGACCGATATCGGCGAGCAGCAGGCCCAGACGCACGCGGCGCTCGGCGAGCTTTGTGTGCTCTTCGGTGGTCTCGATTTCAGGGTGATCGTGACCTTCGACCTCGGGGTTATCCTCGTGCCACAGCTGGTGGGCGATCTGTTTTGCCTCGGCGTCGAGCAGCGACGGCGGCAGATCGAAGGACACAAGACCGTCGAGCTGGTCGAGAAGACCGCGCTTCATCACCTGACGTGCGGCGCCGGCGTATTCGGCTTCCAGACGCTCGGAGATTTGACCTTTGAGGGCTTCGAGATCTTCAGCGCCGTATTTTTTGGCCAGTTCGTCGTCGACCTCGGCCGCTTTCGGACCTTTTACAGCTTTGATTTTGCACTCGAAAGTCGCGTCTTTACCGGCAAGGTTCTCAGCACCGTACTCTTCGGGGAACTTCACCTCCACGAGCTTTTCTTCACCGGCTTTCACGCCGACGAGCTGCTCTTCGAAACCGGGGATGAAGGAACCGGAACCCAGCACCAGCGGGTAGTCTTCGGCAGCGCCGCCATCGAATGCTTCGCCGTCAACTTTGCCGAGGAAGTCAAAGACCACCTGGTCGCCGTCGGCAGCTTTGCCTTTTTTGTCTTCGAAGTTCTGAGCGGTTTCGGCGAGGTTTTTCAGGGCGTCCTGAACTTCCTTGTCGGAGGCTTTGACCACGAGTTTTTCGAGCTTCACACCGGACACATCCGTTTCGGGGATCTCGGGGAGGGCTTCGTAAGACATTGAAACGACGACATCATCGCCCTCTTTCCATGTCTCGCCTGCGTCCATTTTGACGTCGGGCTGAAGAGCGGGACGATCGCCGCTTTCTTCGAAATGCGTGTTCATCGCCGCATCGACGGCTTCCTGCATCGCTTCACCCAGAACGCGGGGACCGAATTGCTTTTTGAGGAGCGCCATAGGCACCTTGCCCTTGCGAAAACCCTTCATCTCGATGTCGGGCTGGGCTTCTACCAGTTTCGCTTTGACTTTATCGTCAAGCTCGGCGGCGGTGATGGTGATCTGATAGCCGCGCTTCAGACCTTCGTTGAGGGTCTCGGTGACCTGCATGTTGGCGTCCTTCTTAACATATCGCGTCGGGGTGCCGAGGGTGCGCCTAGGCACGTTCCCCCTAAATCAGACGCCGTTCTAGTTAGGCCCCGCTGTGCTTGCAAGCGCCAATCGGGTCCCGGAGGGGTGTGAAGCGCCAATTTAGCGGGGTTTTGCGCGTTTTCGGGGTTTATGGCGGGTTTTGGCGGTGGGTCGAGGTTCGCGGGCGTGCGGGGAATGGCGGATTTCGCCCCTCGCGCGCGCCGGATGCGCCCTGCCCGTTTTGCCCTCGGATCGGCGGTGGTCGTGGCTTCCTGTGGCGCGCCCGCAACGAGGCAGAACATTGCAGGGGGGTCTACAGGCGCGGGCGGGGAAGGTGGTTGACCACAGGGGGATTCCCCAATTTATTCGGACGCGTGAGTGAAAAGCTGGTCATAAGGTAGGGGTACCGGAATGAAATTTGAGAATGTAATCATTGGTTTGTGTGCTGCGTTCACGCTGAGCGCCTGTGGCGGAAGTGAAGGCGGGGCATCTTTTGACCAACTGATTAGCCGGTCTGGCCAAGCATTGGTTGATATTGAAGCGGGCGGATACAACTATCTGATCGCCGCACCTGCGCAGTCCAGAGCGTCGATGGATGGCATTGCCCTGATCGGCGTCAACGGGCACACGGCGAGCGACGAGATCATCCTCGGCAAAATGACCATGGACGTCAATTTCAGCGGCGGTAGCGCCAGTGGTACCATCAACGAATTCGCGCTGTACGATGTCGCCGCAACGCTCACGCACGAGCAGGATCTTGGTGGATCTGTCACGTACGCCGCAGATGTTGATATGGCGAATGCCATCTTCGCGGCCCCAATTGATGGCAGTGGGAGCGGCACTATGCAAATACCCGGTGGCAGCACGGCAAATGTCGAGTTCGGCATCGGGGGCGACTTCTACGAGGTGTCTTCCGGACTTTCGTCCTATGGCGGAATCGAGGGCGTCGCCACTGTGGGCGGCTCCGGAAACGTGCTCGTCGGGCAATATGTCGTATCCGAGTAAGGCACTGATTTAAAACTGTTTTAGCCCCTTCGCCGACCTCGTTTGGCGGAGGGGTATCTGTATGAGGGACCTTTGATTTGGGCAGGGCTATGAACCGGTTACGACGCCTTTATCGGGGGGGACTGCGCGGCTGTGCTGCCATGGTTGCGATGGCGTTTTGCGCCCCAGCTGAGGCGCAGAATGCCTCGACCGGCGAGATCGTGGCGGTGTTCAATCAGGCCCAGCAGTTTGCCGCACAGGGTGAAGATGAAAAGGCCGGAGCACGTTTCCGGTGGCTGTTGGAAAACGACCGCACCAGCGCGGAACGCAGTGCCTTTTACCTCCAAGCGATCCGCGAATCCACGCGGCGGGCGCCGTTGTCGTTTTCGCTGCGCGCGGGGATTTTGCCCTCCACGAATGTGCGCCGTGATGCGGCCAGCACGACGTTTGTGATCGGCGATCAGGTGTGGACCATCGACAATGGCGGGGTTGAGGCCAGCGGGATCGGGTTCCAGATCGGTGCGACGGGTCGGATGACCTTTGCGCCGGCGGTGGGGCGTGAGGTTTCTGTGGCGGTCGATCTGGACCATCTGGCCTATTCGCTCGACGAGTTGAGCCACACGCGGGGGCAGGTTTCGGCGTCCCATGCGTGGTTCAAGGCGGGGCAGCGTATCGAGGTGGGTGCCTATTCCAACCGGTTGAAATATAAGGATATTGAAGAGGGTGATGCCTCTTCTGACAGGCGTGGCGAGGGGGTGAGTGCCTCCTATGTGCGCCGTTTGGACACGGGAGCGCAGGTGGCGGCGGGGCTGCGTCGGGAATGGGCGACCTATGATGAAAAGCCGGAAAATGACAGCGTCACGACCTCGCTTTCAGGCACCTATGCCCTGCCCGTGGGGCCACGTGATGCGGTGATTTTTCGCGGAGGGATTGCGCGGTCCGATACGCGCCAACCCTTTCTTTCTTATGACGAAATTCGGGCTGGGGTGCGGTTTTCGCGGCGCGCCAAAAACGGCTATGACTGGTTTGCGGGATATGATGTCACGCTGCGCGATTTTGACGGGAATTACTCCACGCTCGGTGTGTCGCGCGAGGATGTCGTGCATGACCTGAGCGTCGGGGTCACGAACCGGAACTGGCGGGTGTTTGATGCGGTGCCGCGGATGGCCTGCACGCTGCGTCGGCACCAGTCGAACGTGGCGCTTTTTGATTACCGCTCGACCGATTGCGCGCTGACGTGGCAGCGGTCGTTTTAGGGGTAAGCCTCTGATTTTAGGGGGATAAGTGGTGCGGGTGAAGGGACTCGAACCCCCACGCCATAGGCGCCAGAACCTAAATCTGGTGCGTCTACCAATTCCGCCACACCCGCATCGGCGCGGTATGTAGCAAAGAGCGGCGCGGCGCGCCAGCGGGTATTTTCGCTTTCTTGGTAAACAGAATTGCTGCGGCTTGCCATATTGTTGCCAGATTGGGCGGCAATTTTGGGTCACAGCCCCCTTCCTGCATGGCGTAAGGATGCCAAATGAAACAAGAATCCGCGATATCCCCTGCCCTGTCCGATTGCACTTCAGGCGCGCTGTTTTCGGCGCGGGATGCGGGCGGGACGGGCATTGCGCGGGGCACGTTGATCATGACGGCGGATGGCATGTTGCCGGTGGAATTCCTGTGCCCCGGGGACCGGATTGTGACGCACTCGGGGATGTGCGTTCTGGAAGATATCGACACCCCTGCGCCGCATCGTTTCGCGCTGTCGTTTGCGCGCGCGCAGGCGGTTTATGCCGATGGGGTTCTGGTGCAGGCCAGCACGGGCGCGCCGCTGTTTTAGTCGTGTTTTAACGACATTGTGGCGCGGGTTTGCAGGGTTTTACATCCCGCAAAAACGCCGTTTTACATCTTTTACATGTTTTAAAACACCGATTTGCGTCACCGCGCGCTCACGGGTCGAGGGCGCGCAGCACTTTTGGCAGTTCTTCGGGCAGGTCCTCGGCGATGAGGCCGGGGCCGAAGGACAGGGCCGCCTCGGTGTGCAGCCATGCGGCGGTTTTGGCGGCCTGCATCGGGGCGAAGCCGCGCGCCAAGAGGCCGGTGATGAAACCGGCAAGCACATCGCCCGATCCGGCGGTGGCCAGCCATGGCGCGGCGCGATCATAGGTGGCGGCGTTGATCGCGGCGCGCCCGTCGGGGGCGGCGATCACGGTGTCGGGGCCTTTGAAGAGCACGGTGCAGCCTGCGCGTTTGGCGGCGGCGCGGGTGGCGTCGAGTTTGCTATAGGCGGGGCCTATGGTCGGGGGTTCTGCGAGGCGGTCGGCGATATCCGGGAAGAGGCGTTTGAATTCGCCTTCGTGTGGGGTGAGCACGCAGGTTTCATGGAGTTTTGAGAAGGTCGATGTATCGCGCGCCAGCGCGGTGAGCGCGTCGGCGTCGAGCACCGTGGGGCGTTTGGCGGCGAGCACGGTGGGGAGCATGTCGTCTGCGCGATCCACGCCGAAACCGGGGCCGATGCAAAGCGCGTTGATGCGGGCGTCTTTGAGGGTTTCGGCGAGCGCCTCGGGCGTGTCGATCTCGGTCAGCATCACGGCGGTGAGATGGGCGGCGTTTTCGGCCAGTGCGGCGTGCGGAGTGGCCAGTGTGACGAGGCCCGCGCCGATCCTGAGCGCGCCGCGCGCGGCGAGGCGGGCGGCACCGGTTTTGCCCGCGGGGCCCGACAGGATCAGGGCGTGGCCGTGGGTGTATTTTTGGGCACCGCGCGATTTGCGCAGGTTGGATGGCTGCGACGGAGCGGTGCAGAGCGTGGCGGTGCTCAAGGTGGCGGTGTCGGTGGATGGCGGGGTGGTCAGGCCGATGTCGGCGATCACGGTTTTGCCGCAGGTTCGCGGGCCCTCTGCGAGGGTATGGCCGAGCTTGAGACTATGGAAGGTGACGGTCAGATCCGCCGTGACGTATTCGCGGCCGATCGCGCGGCCGGAATCGGCACACAGGCCTGTCGGCATATCGACCGCGACGATGCGGTGGTCCGCGCCGACTTCGGGGTGGGGGTCGAGCGCGAAGAGCGGCAGATCGACGGGGCGGGTCAGGCCGGTGCCAAAGAGCGCATCAATCAGCAGGTCTTTGCGGGTGTGGAAGCTGTCCTGCGTGAGGCTTTGCGCGGTCAGGGGCGAGACCGTGCCCATGTCAGCCCAGCGGTCGTGGTTGGTGCGCGCATCGGGGGGGAGGTTTTCGGGGTCTCCGTAGAGATAGAGTTCGATGTCCCAGCCGCGCTGTTTTAGGAGGCGCGCGATGACGAAACCGTCGCCGCCATTGTTGCCGGGACCGCAGAGGACGAGGGCTTTGTGTGAGGTTTTGGCGAGATCGGGCCATTCGTTGAGGATGGCGGTGAGAACGCCCTGCCCTGCGCGCTCCATCAGGGTCAGGCCGGTGACGGTGCCCGAGGTGATGGCGTCGTGTTCAAGGGCGCGCATTTGGGCGGAGGTCAGAACGCCGGTCATCGCGTGGCTCTGCGATCATGTGTTGCGACCGTGTCAAAAGACACGGGATCAAGGGCGCGCATTTGGGCACTGGTCAGCAATTCTGCCATTTTTTGCCTCTAAAGTTTATAAACCGCCCATTTTGATTCCACATTGCACAAATATTGAGCATTGCATGCCGAATCCGGAGGTGCATTCAGATGCCGTCAACCTAGCCGATTGTGGGCCCATAAGAGAAATGGTCTCACGTCAGGCAATGATTCAAGGGAGTGAAGTGGTTCATGAAAAAGATCGAAGCGATCATCAAGCCTTTCAAACTCGACGAAGTGAAAGAAGCTCTGCAGGACATCGGTGTTCAGGGGCTTTCGGTTGTCGAAGTTAAGGGTTTCGGCCGTCAAAAAGGCCACACCGAACTTTATCGCGGCGCTGAATATGTCGTCGATTTCCTGCCGAAGGTGAAAATCGAGGTTGTGTTGTCGGACGATCAGGTCGACGGCGCGCTGGAGGCTATCGTGTCGGCGGCCAAGACCGACAAGATCGGCGACGGCAAGATTTTCGTCTCCCCCGTCGAGCAAGCCATCCGTATCCGCACCGGCGAGTCCGGTGAAGACGCACTTTAAGGGAGGGTGCGCGGCCCTCTCTATTGGCCCGCGCGCGCGCTAAAGTCATCCATCTACTGTGAAGGGACACTGTAATAAAATGAGCATCAAAGACGCAATCAAACTGATGAAGGACGAAGACGTTCAATACGTTGACGTTCGCTTCACCGACCCGCGCGGCAAGTTGCAGCACGTGACGCTGCGCCACACGGAAGTGGACGAGGATTTCTTTGAGGAGGGCTTTATGTTCGACGGCTCCTCGATTGCCGGTTGGAAATCCATCGACCAGTCCGACATGAAGCTCATTCCGGATGCGGCGTCGGCCTATATCGATCCGTTCTATGCCGAGAAGACCATGTGCGTGCATTGCACCGTGGTGGAGCCGGACACAGGCGAGAGCTATGACCGCGACCCACGTGGTTGTGCGCAGCGCGCCGAGGCCTATTTGAAGTCTTCGGGCATTGGTGATGCGTTCTACTGTGGTCCCGAGGCGGAATTCTTCCTCTTTGACGACGTGCGTTTCTCTGTCGGGATGAACAAGGTTTCCTTCGAAGTCGACGCGCTGGATGCGGCGTGGAATTCGGACACCGAGTACGAGATGGGCAACACCGGTCATCGTCCGGGCATCAAGGGCGGTTACTTCCCTGTGAACCCGATCGACGACGGTCAGGACATCCGCGGTGAAATGCTGACCACGATGGCCAACATGGGCATGAAGGTCGACAAGCACCACCACGAGGTGGCGTCCTGTCAGCACGAGCTGGGTCTGATTTTCGGCACGCTGACCACGCAGGCAGACGAGCTGCAGAAGTACAAATATGTCGTGCACAACGTGGCTCAGGCCTACGGCAAATCCGCGACATTCATGCCAAAGCCCATCGCGGGCGACAACGGCACCGGCATGCACGTGAACATGTCGATCTGGAAAGACGGCAAGCCTCTCTTTGCGGGTGACAAATACGCCGACCTGTCTCAGGAAGCGCTGTATTTCATCGGTGGTATCCTCAAGCACGCCAAGGCGCTGAACGCGATCACCAACCCGTCGACCAACTCCTACAAGCGTCTGATCCCGGGCTTTGAGGCCCCTGTTCTGCGCGCCTACTCCGCGTCCAACCGGTCGGGTTGCGTGCGTATTCCATGGGCGGAATCGCCCAAGGCGAAACGCGTCGAGGCCCGTTTCCCCGATCCGTCCGCGAACCCCTACCTGTGCTTTGCGGCGCTGTTGATGGCCGGTCTTGACGGCATCAAGAACAAGATCGATCCGGGCCCCTCGTCCGACAAGGATCTCTACGATCTGCCACCCGAAGAACTGGCCGGTATCCCGACCGTTTGTGGCAGCCTTCGTGAGGCTCTTGAGGAGCTGGAGAAAGACATGGACTTCCTTCTGGCCGGTGACGTGTTCACCAAGGACCAGCTCGAAGGCTACATGGATCTCAAGTGGGAGGAAGTTTACTCCTACGAGCACACGCCACACCCGATCGAGTACAAACTGTACTACTCCTGCTAAGCGCGGGGTGATCGAGACATTGGGAAGGGGCGCCTTTTGGGGCGCCCTTTTTCGTATGCGGGTGTTGGGGTGGCGCGCCGGAGAGCTACGCCCATGCGATCTATCGCGCGACCAGTTTCAGGAATTCGGATTCACCAATAATCCTGATCTCATGCCCCTCAAGAGCCAATTGCTCAGCTCGACGGTGTTTGGAGCTTTTTTCGTGGCCCGCCAGTGTCGAAAGGTCCTGATCGCCGACAACAAGGATTGAAACCTTCTTCGAAACACTCGACTTAACTGTGATTCCGGCGCCTGCGGCAATGGTCGCAGCTTCGATGCGCGAAATAGACAGTTGCCCTGTAAAGCACGCAACCTGGCCATATAGAGGACCTTCTTGATTACCCTCAAGCGCAATGGAAGTTTGGTAGTTGTTACGCTGTGACTTAGCTAGATCTGCGAAGGTTTGGCCCGTCTTTTCCTCCGCCTTCAGAGTAACCAGTGCAGCCGCCCGTGCATCTTCTTCGGCATCATGATGGTCGAATTGTAACCTTAGAAATTCTTTCAGGCTGGCCAGACCATGCCCCCCATTTCCTTTGAGCTCCGGCCACGCCCGTCTAGCTATTCGGACACTATCCAGCCAATTGGCGCGTAACTCTGGAATGCCATAGTCTTCGCAGGCCGCTTTGAATGCTTGTTTGTCGAAGTTGCTATGCTGGATAAGGATGTGGCGTTCCAGAAAAGGACGCAATGTTTGTATGGCCGCATCAAAGGTCAAAGCATTTTCTACGGCTGCTTCGTCAATTCCGTGCAAAGCAATATTGAAATCGTCAAATTTTTGACGTGGGTCGATTAGGACGCCGAATGTTTCGACACGTCCATCTGGCCGCACCATTGCCAACCCGATTTGGCATATACTCCCCTGATTTCCATTGGCTGTTTCCACATCGACAGCAACAAAGCGATAGGTTTCCCGAAAGAGCCGGCTCGGGTCGGCGTGGTCTGGTGGTGGCACCACTTCTGCAATTTGTTGGATCGGTGGCTTAGTTTCCTCCAAGCCAATACTCTCGCTCAGGCTCGGCGTTGCGGTTCGCTTAAAAAGTCTTTGAAAAATCCGGTTCATTGGGAATCCAATAAATTTGATTGAATTTCCGCTACTGTATTCTTCAGATTTTCAATCCGTCCAGTCCGCAGTCGGATCAAACCCGAAATTCGCCAGACGCCACGACAAATGGTAAAGGCCCCGAGCATGTGCCGGGGCCATTTTCGTGTTCAGGGCGCTGGTGGTTGTGCCGCTCAGGGCGCGGGGGGTTCCCAGAGTTCGATCGGGTTGCCTTCGGGGTCGTGGATGCGGGTGAATTTTCCGATGCCCTCCATGCTCACCACTTCGCCGCAGGGGATGCCGGCGGCTGTGAGGTCGGCGCAGGCGGTGTCGAGGTTTTCGACGCGGAAGTTCAGCATGAAAGCGTGGTCTTTTTCGAAGTAATCCGTGTCCGCGGCGAAAGGGGAAAAGACCGTCACGCCGGGGGCGGTGGTCCAGGGCGTCATCGCCTCGGAGGTCGGGGCGGGGTCGATGCCCAGATGGGTGTGATACCACGCCGCCAGGGCGTCGGGGTCTTTGGCGCGAAAGAAGAAGCCGCCAATTCCAAGTACTTTGACCATGTCGCTTTCCTCGTTTTGTGTTGAGCGCAGGGGATTTGGTGATCCGACTATGGCGGCGCGCGCGGGATTTGGGTAGGCAGGGGTTTTAGAACATAGAAAATTGACGAGAGGGACGGATATGGGCAATCGGGTTGTGAAGTTTGGTGTCGTTGTGGGCGCCGTTTTGGCGGTGGGGGCGTGTTCGGGCGCGTGGGAAGAGGACGGTCTGGGCGGGATCGAGACCAAGGCCCCTGCCTCGATGCAGGTGAGCCGCGCGCCGACGCCCGCCGATGAGATCCAGTTGTTCACCGGCAGCAGTGCCGCGCGCAGTTTTACGGTTATTCAGGACATCGAGGTGGCGGTGAACAAAACCACGGCCTTCCATCCCAATCCGACCGTTGCCGGTGTGGAGGCGCGGCTGCGCGCGAGTGCGGCCAAGCTCGGCGGGGATGCGGTGATCAATGTGGTGATTTCGGACGTGAAAATCCGCGCCTTTAGTTGGGGCGGTCGCACGGGGTCGGGCACGGTTGTGAAATACTGACGGGTTCGGGGGTGTCAGGCAGGTTGTATGGGGCTGGTGTGGGGCCGTAAGAGACTTTGGACGGCCTTGCAGCGAACGGCCGCAAGGAGGCCATTTTGACCTATGCTACATACCGTTCGAATGTCAGAGATTCGCAGAAAACCTACCAACCAAAGAGTGGCCAGTTTGCTGACTGCCGCCATCAAACTCGACTTTGGGTTGCTACTTAGAATTAGGTAGTCAACGCAGAGGAATATCGGAGTTCGATAGCTCGATTCCTGAATATTCACTGACCAACTCTTTTATTGAGGCTTCACTGTCAGGATTAATGCTCGGGCCAAAACACACTGACTTAATGGCAAAACCTAGACTGTCATTTTCGAGGGGAAGTTCAAGAAAGCGTATCGGTCCGTGCTGACTTTGTCGTTGCTGAATTGGCAATGCAGGAACATGCGTACCGTCACTCTTGTGACCCCCAACATCCCGCAAACCAAACGGCATTGTATCGTCGGTCACCGTGAGACGAGATATCCGCACCTCCCGCTCGGATCGAAAACGCGGATCCTTGAAAGCATACAAATCAAACACCAACATTGATGCCAGCTCTTCCAACTCGTGGCGATTATCTGGGTTATCTTCAAAAGCGGATTGCAGCATAGATAGGCCCGAATTTACAAAGTCCTTCAAGTAGTCAGTATCATAAGACACTCGCCTTACCGCCACACCAGCGGCTTCTGTCAACCAGAATGCGTCGATTCCCAGAGTGCACCCCGTACCGTGACCCGCATATCGGTCCCAAAGTCCGACATCATCCTTCTCTTCGGTCAGGCTTCCTATCATCATTGTGGTCGCAGGCTCGTGTGTCGTGAGCTTGATGTTTGCCGTCCAACGAGGAAATTCTTCGACCCAGACCTCACGGTTCTGATACGCCTCAATAAACTTGGATTTGGCGTATTCATACTCGGATGTATCATTCATCTTCGAGAATTCCGAAAGTCGTAGCTTTTTGGTCCGAAGAACAGCTTCCGCGCCCTCCGCTGAAGTGTAGTGATACAACGTTTGGCCCGTAACTGGCTCGAAGAAATGCTTCATCAAAACTCCCACCTTCCAATTGAACATTTTCTTCTGGGTAAGCTCTAACAGTGAAATTGGCTACTGTCCGACTCCTACTTGTCGGATAACGAGCCAATGGCTGGTTGTCCTTGCGTTTTCGATCCTGAGCCATTTCTGCTTTGATTGGAAGCGCGGTCATACCATTCGTGAAATCGGACGGCAGCTCCGTCCGCATTGCCGACCAACCCGTATTACAGACACGCTGCACGGGGAATGGGCGGTGGGGTTTTGTTGGCCCTGCCCTACAATGCGCAAAGGCCCCGGGCTTATGCCGGGGCCTTTTTTCGTGTTCAGCGCGCTTGGGGGTGGGTCGCTGAAGGGGGTAGGCGCGGGGTTGGTTAGCGGTAGAGGACCGGTTCGCCCATTTTTTCGTGGATGGCGTTGGCCATCTGGGGCTGGATTTTGAGGGCCTGACCGAGGGCGTGGATGTATTCCGCTTCGGCTTTGCTATCGAGGTCGAGGGCGACCAGCGACATCATGTAGACCTGCTGTTCGAGGCCACGGGGCACGTCGCGTGCGAGGGCCTGGACATCGACGGGTTTGGACAGCTCTTCGTTCACAAAGGCCATTTCGTCGTGGGTGAGGTCCTGCAGGTTGGCCATCAGGGCCTTTTTCTCTTCGGCGTCGATGCGGCCGTCGGATTTGGCGGCCTGGATCATCGCGCGCAGCATGAGGGCGGCGGTGTCTTCCTGTTCGCGCGACGGGGTGACTTCGGGTTCGTCCATGCGCTGGATGGCTTGGTTCAGCATATCGCCGAGCGAGCCCGAGGAGGGTTTGGGGGCTGCGACCTGACCGGGGTTGGAGGCTTTGCTCAGACCTTCGAGGAGGCCACCGAGGCCGCCCTGTTGGGAAGCACCGCCGCCGCCGAGGACCTGACCGAGCATGTCCTGAAGACCGCCTGCGCCGCCCGCAGAGGCACCGCCTGCCCCGCCGCCGAGGACTTGGCCGAGCAGGTCGCCCAGACCGCCCGTGCCGCCCTGAGATCCGCTCTGCGTGCGTGTGGTGGCTGTGGTGGTGTTCCCGCCGAGCACCTGGCCGAGCATATCGCCCAGACCGCCGCCTGCGCCGGTGGAGGAGCCGGAGCCAAAGACGCTACCCGTGCCGGGGTTGGAAGCTTGGCGGGTGGCGCCGCCTTTGGCCATGGAGCTGACGCCTTTGGCGACTGCGACACCGATGGCAACTTTGGCGAGAGTTTTGACGAGGCTCATAAATTGGGGTCCTTCCCTTAGAATTCTTTGAGGGCATTGTGGGGGGCTGGCGCGGCGCGGGTAAGGGGAATTCCGCGCGTTTGGCGGCATGTGAGGGATGCGTGCGGGTATGGCGCGGGGATTCGGGCGGGGCGGTATGTGCGGGGGCGAGATGTGCGGATTTGGGGGGGCGATTGGCGGTCGGTGCATCAAAATTGCAGGCATTTTTGACCAAAAGGTCGATAAATGGTAAAAGGGCGCGACTTTTTGGCCGCAGTTTTTGCGCAAACGCACAATGCGGTTAGATTTCAGAACGCTAGGCGGAATTTTCTCTGTCACGCGGCGCGGCGGTTGCGGTAAACGACGTAACGTCGCGAATTTTGGCGGAAACGGGTTGTTTCCAATTCCGCGCGTGACGTCCCTTCGGTGCCGGTTATGTGCCGAATTCATGCCTTGTTTCGAAGACTAAACGTTAACCAGTAGATAAATTTTAAAGAGTTCAATGAAACCATCTTTGAAAAACCTTTCCAGCACATCCGTTCCAGAGGGCGATTTTGCCGTTCTGGAGGGCTCTGGCGCGATGGAGAACGGGCGGGCGCATAAGGCCCGTGCGGTGGCGGTTTCGGCCGCGCGCCCCATGAAACGCGTCGCCGAGGGGCTGTATCAGGGTTTGCGGATTGCGGTCTTTGGATTGGCGATGGTGATTGTCTATTCTTTGGCGAAAGACGGGTTGGTGGCGTTTTTTGGCGCCGATAGTGCGCGCTCAACCTATCCTTTGTCGGTTCTCAACGAGCCTGCGCCCGAACCCAGACCCTTTGTCGCCGATCGCCCGCCGAGCGATTCCGCGCCCCTATTGCCGTTGTTGATCCCGTGAGGCGTGCGGTGCGGGCAGATGGTCGGCGCCGTGAAGTGCACCGTGAAGTGCGCCGTGCGGCGTTGATTGCGGCGGCGGAGGCGCGTCGGGGCGAGATGGCGGATCGGCGTGGGGATGTGGCGCCTGTGGCGCCCGTGGCAGAGCCGTCGGGGTTTGCCAAGGTGGTGACGGTTTCCGACACGGCGGTGCGGGTCGTTCAGGTGGGATTGTTCGCCGCGGGGCTGATCTATTTCATTCACACCTTTTTGGCGGGAACGCCGTTTACATCGCTATCCGATCCGGTTGTCGGGATGTGAGGGCGGGTCGTTGAAACGGCTTGGACACCGGACATGAAAAAAGGGCGCCTCGCGGCGCCCGTTTTCGTTTTTGGGGGTTGGTGGGGGCTGCGGGGTTAGCCGCGTGCCTTGCCCACGAATTTCCATGCGGCGGGCAGGATCAGAGCGGCCAGAGCCAGTTTGATTGCGTCGCCCACGAGGAAGGGTGTGAGGCCCCATGCGAGGATCGGTTGGTCCCAGCCGTAGAGTTGGCCGAGCCAGATCAGGCCGGGTACGTAGATGAGCACGTTGCCGATGAACATGCCGAGCGCCATTTTGCCAAACGAGCGGTCCCAGCCTTTGCGGGCGAACATGCCGAGCGCGATGGTGGCGAGCACGTAGCCGATGAGGTAGCCGCCGGTGCCGCCCTTCATGTAGGCGAGGCCGAATTTTTCCGCCGAGGAGCCTGCGAAGACGTCAAAGCCGAGCGCGCCGACGAGCATGTAGAGCGCGATGGTCGCAAACCCGAGGCGCGGGCCGTAGGCGGCACCAAGGCCAAGGACCGCGAAGGTGCCCATGGTGATCGGGACCGGCCACATCGGCACGGCGATTTTGGCGCTGATTGCGAGGATTGCCACACCGGCGAGCACGAGGGCCACCTGTTTGGCGCGCAGAGCGGTGCCTGAGTTTGCGCCGAAAGCTTCGGCGAGCACTTTGTCGGTCATCGGGATTGCCATGAAATTTATCCTTTCACACATCGCAGGTGGAATTGGTTCACTTGTGCCCCATGTGCCCTGCCTTCGCAAGACTATTGGCGGCTTTGGCGGGGGCAAAAGAGGCAAAGCTGCGAAAGTTGCTAAATGGCGGGGGGCGAGTTTGCAAACCCCGCTTAGCGGGAGTTTTCAAAGGTGGTGGTGGAGACGTAGTCCTTGCGCGGGCCTGCCACGTGCCAGCGCGATTGCCACATGGGCCAGCGCGAGAAGTCATAGGTGACATCATAGCGGTCGGGCGCGCAGTCGTGGCCTGCGGTGGGGTTTGTGGCGGCGGGGTCGACGTGGTGGAAGAACCGGCCATCGTCGAAATGGACCGCAATGAGGTCGCCGTCGCTGTGCCACAGGTAGCGCCGCGTGGCCTCAAACGAGGTGCCGGCCAGTGTGAGCGTGCCGGTTTCGGTTTGCAGCAATCCGGTGTCGGTGCGCGTGAAGGTGCAGGTGCCGGTCAGGGTGCCGGTCTGGCGCGCGCGCGCGTCCTCGATGTGGCGGGAGATGGTCCAGTGGCCTTCGAAGTCGTCCAGAGTGCGCATGGGGTCCCTTTTGGCCGGATGGTTGCGTAGTTGCGTGCGGGGATGCGCATTGCGGGGATGCGCGGGTCATTTGTGCGCGTCATTTGTGCGCGTATGGGCGCGGGCGTGCAAGGCCCAGTCTTGCCCTTTCGGGGCGGCGCGCGTACACCGCGCGCGACATCTGACGCAAAGGAAAGACGCCCATGATCCCCCGTTACTCCCGCCCCGATATGGTCGCCATCTGGGAACCGGCCACGAAATTCAAAATCTGGTACGAGATCGAGGCGCATGCCTGTGATGCGATGGCCGATCTGGGGGTGATCCCGCGCGAGAATGCGGATGCGGTGTGGAAGGCCCGCGATGTCGAGTTCGACGTGGCGCGCATTGACGAGATCGAGGCGGTGACCAAGCATGACGTGATCGCGTTCCTGACCCATCTGGCCGAACATGTGGGGTCCGAGGAGGCGCGCTTTGTCCATCAGGGGATGACCTCTTCGGATGTGTTGGACACTTGTTTGAACGTGCAGCTGGTGCGTGCGAGCGACATTCTGGTCGCGGATATGGAGGCGCTGCTGGCGGCGCTGAAGAAACGCGCGATCGAGCATAAGAACACGGTGCGCGTCGGGCGCAGCCACGGCATTCACGCCGAGCCGACGACCATGGGTCTGACTTTTGCGCGGTTTTACGCGGAGATGGATCGCAACCTCGCGCGCCTGAAAGCGGCGCGCGAAGAGATCGCCACGGGGGCGATTTCGGGCGCGGTCGGCACGTTTGCCAATATCGATCCGCGCGTTGAGGAGCATGTCTGTGCGAAACTCGGCCTGACGCCGGAGCCGATTTCCACGCAGGTGATTCCCCGCGACCGTCACGCGATGTTCTTTGCGGTGCTGGGTGTGATTGCCTCGTCGATCGAAAACGTGGCGATTGAAATCCGTCACATGCAGCGCACGGAAGTGTTGGAGGGGGCGGAGTTTTTCTCCATGGGCCAAAAAGGGTCCTCGGCGATGCCGCATAAGAAAAACCCTGTTCTGACCGAAAACCTGACCGGTCTGGCGCGTCTGGTGCGCATGTCTGTGGTGCCCGCGATGGAGAACGTGGCGCTCTGGCATGAGCGCGATATTTCGCACTCCTCCGTGGAGCGCGCCATCGGGCCGGATTCGACCATTACGCTCGATTTTGCGCTCAACCGTTTGACAGGTGTGATCGACAAGATGTTGATTTTCCCTGAAAACATGCTCGACAACATGAACAAATTCCCGGGGCTGGTCATGAGCCAGCGTGTGCTGCTCGCGCTGACGCAGGCGGGTGTGTCGCGCGAAGACGCCTATTCGATGGTACAGCGCAATGCGTTGAAGGTCTGGGAATTCCGCACCGATTTCCGTGAGGAATTGTTGGCGGACGCTGATGTTGTGGCCGCCCTCGGGGTGGAGGGGATCAACGAGAAATTCGACATGGAATATCACACCAAACATGTCGATACGATTTTCAAACGCGTGTTTGGCTAAGAAAATCCGCGGAAATGTGGTAGGGTCATCCTCAGGTCAACTTTGGAGATCCTACCATGATCCGCAAACTTGTTCTTCTATTCGCTCTGATTGCGCCCTTTGGCGCGCCCGCCCTTGCCGAAGGCTGCAGCCATGAACAACGCGCCGCCTCCTGTGCGGACGGGTTGGTTTGGAACGCGGAAAAAGGAATGTGCACCGAGCAGGTGATGGGCTAGGCCCCTGCCCTTTTCGTGCATTTGCCTCGTAAAATCGCGAGCTTGGTAGCTTTGCGTTAAACCTCTTTGTGCGACAGTTGTGCCGAACGGGGCATTTGCGCATGAGGCGAGTTTGAGCGGACTTCCACAATTAACCACGGATGCGGGCGGTTTGCCCGAGCTGGGCGGCTTTGACGGCGCCTTTGATCCCGATGCCTATGGCACGGAGGATTTTTCGCAAGGGTCCACGCGGGTGCCCACGGCGCTGCCGCGCAAGGCGAAGGTGGCGATTATTGTGCGTCTGCTGGCGGCGGAGAATATCAAGCTGCCGCTGTCACATTTCCCCGAACAGATGCAGGTCGATCTGGCTCATCAGATGACCGAGCTGCGCTATATAGACAAGGAAACATTGGCCGCGGTGGTCGAGGAGTTTCTCGATGAACTCGGCGCGATTGGATTGTCCTTTCCCGGTGGGTTGGAGGGGGCGCTCGATGTGCTCGACGGGACAATTTCGCAGACCACGGCGTCCAAGCTGCGCAAGAACGCAGGCTTCACCTTTACCGGTGACCCGTGGGAGCGGATTGCGGATGTGGATGATGCGCGCCTGATGCCGGTGTTGGAGGCCGAGAGCGTCGAAGTGGGCGCGGTGTTGCTCTCTAAACTCAAGGTCGCGAAGGCGGCGGGGCTGATGTCCAAGCTGCCCGGGGAACGGGCGCGCCGGATTGCCTATGCGATTTCGCTGACCGCGTCGATTTCGCCGCTGGTGGTGCAGCGGATCGGGATTTCGATTGCCGCGCGACTGGATGCGCAGCCGCCCAAGGCGTTTCGCGATATGCCGCCCGAACGGGTTGGCGCGATCCTCAACTTTTCGTCGTCGAGCACGCGCGAGGGGGTGTTGGAAGGGCTGGACGAGACCGACGAGGCCTTTGCCCGCGAAGTGCGGCGCAACATCTTTACCTTCGCCAATATCGCTACCCGTCTGGACGGGCGCGATGTGGGCAAGGTGGTGCGCGGTGTCGATCAGGCGGTTCTGGTGCGCGCTTTGGCGGGGGCCTCGGGCGACGGCGAGAAGGCGCGCGATTTCATTTTGGGCAATATGTCCAAACGGATGGCCGACGGGTTGCGCGAAGAGATGGCCGAAATGGGCGAGATTGCGGGGCCGGAGGTCGAAGAGGCGATGAATGCGGTGGTGGGCGCGGTGCGCGAGTTGGAAGCCGCGGGCGACATTTTCCTGTTGGTTGGCGACGACTGAGGGTCGATTTTTGCGCACCGCCTCTGCGCGTGGTCGCGGGCGGTGGGCGTGGACAGGCGACAGGCGGGCGCATAAGGAAAGTCATGATCTGGTTTTCCCGCCTCCCCGACCACACGCGTGGTATTCTGTTCATGCTCGCCTCGGTGAGTGCGTTTTCCTTTATGGATGCTTTGGCGAAGATGTTGGGCCAACGGGTCGATATCTCGCAGGTGCTATTGGCGCGTTATGGCGGGCAGTTGGTGGTGGTGCTGGTTCTGTTTGGCGCGTCGCTGCGGGTGATTGCGCGCACGGCGCATCCGTATTTGCAGCTATTGCGCGCGGTTTTGCAGCTCAGTGCGGCGGGGTCGTTTTTCATCGGGTTGAAATCGCTGGGCCTTGCGGAGGCCACCGCCGTGGGTGATCTGGCGCCTTTGTTCATCACCTTGCTGGCCGCTGTTGTTTTGGGCGAAAAGGTCGGGCCGCGCCGGTGGGCGGGGATTATTGCCGCGCTTTTCGGGGCGTTGTTGATCATCCGGCCGGGCACGGAGGTGTTCACGCCGCAGGCGCTCTGGCCGTTGATGGCGGCACTTTGTCTGGCCGGATATGCCATCGTGACGCGCCATATCGGCACGCGCGAGAGCCCGATGACCGCCCTGCTCTATTCGGGGATTTTCGGCACGGTGATGATGGGATTCGTGGCGCCTGTGCGCTGGGTTCAGCCCGATGGGACGGCGATCTGGTTGATGGCAGCGATCGGGATTGTGGGCACGGTGGGACAATTGATGATGATCCGCGCCTATATGAGCGCGCCGGCCTCGAGCGTGGCACCGTTTTCCTATGCGGGGCTTTTGACGGCGACGCTATGGGGTGTTTTGTTCTTTGGAAACTGGCCGGATTACTGGACGGTGGCGGGTGCGCTTGTGATCGTCGGGGCGGGTCTTTATGTCTGGCAGCGCGAGATGCGCCAACCGGTTGCGGTTGCGCAGGAGGTTGGCGAAGGGCCCAGATGACGATGAAACGCAGCGATCGGGACGGCACGGTAATCGAGGGCTCGCGCGCCCATTGGGTCGAGAATCTGGTCACGCGCGGGTTGTTGTCGATGGTTCTGGCGCTGCCCTACCGGTGGCGGGTGCCGTTCATGGGCTGGTTGATGTCGCGGGTTGTGGGGCCTTTGGCGGGTTACAACAAACGGGTGCGCGCGAATTTGAATTTCGTGCATCCCGAGTTGGACGAAGCGGCGGTGTCGCGGCTGGCGCGCGAGGTCACGGATAATGCCGGGCGCACGATGATCGAGATTTATTCGGGGCGTGAATTCATCGAGCGGATGAAGGATGTGGAGTTTCGCGGTGCGGGTGCTGAGCAATTGTTTGCCGCGCGCGATGCGGGGCGCCCTGTGGTTCTGGTGACGGGGCATTTTGGCAATTACGACGTGCCGCGCGCGGCCTTGAATGCGCGGGGGTACCCCCTCGGGGCGCTTTATAATCCGATGAAGAACCCGTTTTTTAACGCCCATTACGAACGCACGATTGCGACGATTGCCGAGCCTTTGTTTGCGCGGGGATTGGGCGGGTACGGGCGGATGCTGCGCTATCTCGCGCAGGGAAACATGGTCGGCATTCTGATCGATTTGCACGTGAAAACAGCGCCTTACATGGACTTCTTCGGCAAGCCTGCGCGCACGGCCCTGTCGGCGGGGGAAATGGCGATCAAATACGATGCGCTTTTGGTGCCCATTTACGGGGTGCGGGGCGCGGACGGGTTGAGTTTCCACGTCGAGGTCGAGGCCCCCATTGAAAAGGGCAGCGCCGAGGAGATGACGCAGGCGCTCAACGATAGTCTGGCGGCGATTGTGGCGCGCCATATGGGGCAGTGGTTCTGGATCCACAGGCGGTGGAAGCCCGACCAGTATCCCCCTGAAATTGCAGCACAAGTGGCGGGCGAGCAGAAAAAAGGCGGAGCCTAGGCTCCGCCGAACTCATCACCCCCAACGACCCAAGATGGCCGAGGCACTGGAGTGACCATGGCAGGGTTGTGCGAAGATTCGGCTAAGGTATTCGCTCTAATTTGCGACAGTTGCGGCGAGGATCGGTCCGGCGCCATTCGCCTGAACGATGACGGCGGCTTTGTCTGTGCCTGCCACGGGGGCCTCGATGGAGAGCGGGCCGAGCCCGTCCCAGTCGCGCAGCACGGTCCATTCGGTCACGATATTTGAGTAGTCGATTTCGCGGCCCGCGTTTTCGCCCCGCCCGATGGCGACGCGTTCATGGGGTTTGTAGCGCACCAGTTGCACGCGCATGACGGGCAGTCCGGCTGCGACGGGGGTGAGGTGGATGGTGAGCGTTGTGCCGTCGCGCCGAGCGATCAGGCCCACGGCGGGGGGTGCATCGCGCGTCATGCGGCGGTCGATCAGTTCGGCGAGCTTCATCGGTTTGTTGCCGATCACGTGGTCGGCGCCCTGCACGATGATTTGGGGGGTGTAGATGGTGCGTTTGCCGGCGGCCTTTGCGTAGGCTTTCTGGCGCAGGGTGAATTTGGGTTGGGCGAAGTGGTCTTTCCAGCCGATGTAATCCCAGTAGTCGACGTGCAGCGACAGGGCGATGACGTTTTCGCGGGTGGCCAGTTCGTTCATCATGGCGTCTGCGGGGGGGCAGGACGAGCAGCCTTGGGAGGTGAAGAGTTCCACCACCACGGGCACGCGGGTGGATTGGGTGTCTTGGGCCTGTGCGACGGTGCCCGCGCAAGCGAGGGCAAAGGACATCAGGAAGGGTTTGAGGTGTCGCATGGGGTCTCCGGCCTTGGTGGGGACTAGTTAAGACGACAGAGCCGCCGGTGCCAATCAAGGTTTTGAGAGAAACCGTTACAAAGGGGAGAACGGGGGGGCGCGCTAGAGCAGTTCGGGGACCATGCCGAGGGTGAGTGCGCCGATGGGTTTACCGGTGTCGGGGTCGGTGATGGTCATGGAGACCTGCCCCTGATAGGCGCCCGTCGAGGTATCGATCTCCATTTCGCCGACGTAGATGGCGCGCGGGCCCACGGGCACGGTGTGGGCATGTTTGACCTCGTCGCCCTGCCAGTAGTCGGTGGTTTTCTGGGACATCGCGATGGTGATGCCGTTTTCGTCGGTCAGGATCGCCTCTGTCAGGGCGCCGTCATAGGAAGGGAATTGTTTGCGCAGGAATTCCGAGGCTGGGTTTTGCAGTATCGCGGCCACGAGGTCCTCGGCCTGCCCCGTCGTCCATGCGTGATCGAGGTCGCCGATCTGGGCGCGGGTGGTGATGATGTGGTCGCGATTGGCCGCGCGCAGGCTCTCTATGATGACGGGATCATGGGCCCAGAGGGACACATAGTTGGTCATCAGCAGTTCGAGGTAAGGCGCCCAGTAGTTGCGGGTATCGTTCTGGGTGGCCCCGAGCGGGAGCGGCGCGATCACGAGGAGGGAAAAGGCGGCGCGCAGCAGGAGTTCGAGGGCAGATTTCATCGGTGCGCGGTCCTTATGACGGGGTGTGCGCAGGCTACAGGCGAAAACCTTCTACCGTGTTAAGGTCTAAGAACTGGGATTTTGGCGGGTTTTCGGGGGATGGGCGGCAAATTGTGTGCAATAGTATACAAAAAATCGCAAGCCCCCCTTGATTGGACTCGGCCAATCCGTCAAAAGCGGCTTAGCGTAACCCTCCATCGTTGAAAGGGAGCCACCCCCATGACAGTTGTCGTCGGTCAAGATACCGCAAAAACACGCCGTACCCTCAAGGTCGGCACCACCGAATATGCCTATTACTCCATCCCCGCCGCTCAGGAAGCCGGTTTCGGAGAGTTCTCGAAACTGCCCGCCGCGTTGAAAGTGGTTCTGGAGAACATCCTGCGGTTCGAGGATGGCGGGTTTTCCGTCTCCACCGACGATATCAAGGCCTTTGGCGAATGGGCGAAGAACGGCGGCAAGAACCCGCGCGAGATTGCCTACCGCCCTGCCCGCGTGTTGATGCAGGATTTCACCGGCGTGCCGGCTGTTGTTGACCTCGCCGCGATGCGTGACGGGATCAAATCGCTCGGTGGTGACGCCAAGAAGATCAACCCGCTGGTGCCTGTTGACCTCGTGATCGACCACTCGGTGATGATCGACGAATTCGGCAACCCGCGCGCGTTCCAGATGAACGTGGACCGCGAGTACGAGCGCAATATGGAGCGCTACCAGTTCCTCAAATGGGGTCAGTCGGCGTTTGAAAACTTCCGCGTTGTGCCCCCGGGCACGGGCATTTGTCACCAGGTGAACCTCGAGTATCTGTCGCAGACGGTTTGGACCGATGCCGATCAGGACGGTGTTCAGGTGGCTTATCCGGACACATTGGTTGGCACCGACAGCCACACCACCATGGTCAACGGCGCGGCCGTTCTCGGTTGGGGTGTTGGCGGGATCGAGGCCGAGGCTGCGATGCTCGGCCAGCCGATTTCGATGCTGATCCCCGAAGTTGTGGGTTTCAAGCTGACCGGCGCGATGGTCGAAGGCACCACCGGCACGGATCTCGTGTTGAAGGTCGTCGAATTGCTGCGCGAACACGGTGTGGTTGGCAAATTCGTTGAATTCTACGGTGACGGTTTGGATCGTCTGCCGCTGGCGCAGCGTGCCACGATCGCCAACATGGCGCCGGAATATGGCGCGACCTGCGGGTTCTTCCCGATCGATGACGAGACGCTGCGCTACCTGCGTCAGACGGGTCGTGACGAGGATCGTATTGCTCTGGTTGAAGCCTATGCCAAAGAGAACGGGTTCTGGCGCGGTGCGGATTATGCGCCGGTCTATTCCTCGACCCTCGAGTTGGATATGGGCGAGATCGTTCCCGCCATTTCCGGACCAAAGCGTCCTCAGGATTACCTCGCGCTGACCGGTGCGAAGGAAGCCTTTGCCAAGGAAATGAAAGAGACCTTCAAGCGTGACATGGCCAAAGCCGTTCCGGTGAAGGGTGAAAACTACGAGATGACGTCGGGCAAGGTTGTGATCGCCTCGATCACGTCGTGCACCAACACATCCAACCCCTATGTGATGATCGGGGCCGGTCTGGTGGCGCGTAAAGCGCGCGCGCTGGGTCTGAACCGCAAGCCATGGGTGAAGACATCGCTGGCACCGGGATCGCAGGTTGTGACCGAGTATCTGGAGGCTGCGAATCTGCAGGCCGATCTGGATGCGATCGGGTTCGACCTCGTAGGTTACGGGTGTACGACCTGTATCGGCAACTCCGGTCCGCTCCAGCCCGAGATTTCGGCCGCGATTGCCGAGGGCGATCTGGTCGCGACCTCTGTTCTGTCGGGTAACCGCAACTTCGAGGGTCGTATTTCGCCTGATGTGCGTGCCAACTACCTCGCCTCGCCGCCCCTCGTGGTGGCCTATGCGCTGGCCGGTGACATGAACATCGATCTGACGTCGGAGCCTCTGGGTCAGGACAAGGATGGCAATGACGTCTACCTCAAGGACATCTGGCCGACCGATAAAGAGATTGCCGATCTGGTCGAAAAAGTCGTCACCCGCGATGCGTTTGTGAAGAAATACGCAGACGTGTTCAAAGGCGACGAGAAATGGCAGGCCGTGGAAGTGTCCGGCGGCGAGACCTACGACTGGCCGGTGCATTCCACCTACATCCAGAACCCGCCCTACTTCCAGGGGATGTCGGCGCAAAAGGGCACGATCCACAACGTCAAGGATGCCAAGGTTCTGGCGATCCTCGGCGATATGGTCACCACCGACCACATTTCTCCGGCCGGTTCCTTTGCCCAGACCACGCCTGCGGGTCAGTATCTGATCGAGCGTCAGGTGCCTGTGCGCGAGTTCAACTCCTACGGGTCGCGTCGCGGCAACCACGAGATCATGATGCGCGGCACATTCGCCAACATCCGCATCAAGAACGAGATGCTCGATGGGGTTGAGGGCGGCTACACCAAGGGTCCCGACGGTCAGCAGGCAGCGATCTACGATGCCTCCATGGCCTATCAAGAAGCGGGCACACCGCTCGTGATTTTTGCCGGTGAGCAATATGGTGCGGGGTCCTCGCGTGACTGGGCGGCCAAGGGCACAGCGCTCTTGGGTGTGAAGGCGGTCATCGCGGAGAGTTTCGAGCGTATTCACCGCTCGAACCTCGTCGGGATGGGTGTGGTTCCGTTCGAATTCACCGGTGGGGATTCGCGCAAATCTCTGGGTCTGACGGGGTCGGAGACGGTCACGATTATGGGTCTGGATAGCGTGAAACCGCTGGAGACGTTGAACGCGGAGATCACCTACGCCGATGGCACGACCAAGACGATTGCGGTCAAGTGCCGGATCGATACCGCGCCGGAGATCGAATACATCGAGAACGGTGGCGTGTTGCACTACGTGCTGCGTAACCTCGCCAAGGCGTAAGCCCGCGCGACATATGTGATTTGGAAAGCCCCGGTGAAAATCGGGGCTTTTTCTTTGCTGTGGGTTCGGCCATCATATTCGAACTGCGGAATATGGGAGGGAACGATGACGCGTTCAGATCACTGGGACACGGTTTATGCGGATAAGGATCCCACGCACGTCAGTTGGTATCAGGAGCGCCCCGATGCCTCTCTGGACATGATTGCGCGGGCGGGCACGCCGCGCGGTGCGCCGGTTCTCGATGTCGGTGCGGGGGCGGGATTTCTGGTCGATCATCTGATCGCGGCGGGGTTCACCGATATCACCGCGCTCGATCTGTCGGCGAGTGCGCTCGCGGCATTGGTGGCGCGGCTGGAGGCGCAGGCGATTTTTGTCGAGACGGTCGCGGGCGATATTACGCAATGGGTGCCCGATCGGGCCTATGCGCTCTGGCATGATCGTGCGGCGTTCCATTTCCTCACCGATGCGGGGGATCGTGCGGCCTATGTGGCGCGCATGGAGACCGCCCTGCCCCGAGGCGCGCAGGCGGTGATTGCGACCTTTGACGCGGACGGGCCGACGATGTGTTCGGGATTGCCGGTGGTGCGCTATAGCCCTGCGGCTCTCGCAGAGGTGATCGGGCCGTCGTTCCGCTTGGTCGAGAGCTGTCATGTCGATCATGCCACGCCGCGCGGCGGGTCGCAGAAGTTCCAGTTTTCGCGGTTCGAGCGGCTTTAGGGGTCCTGTGCCTCATCTGGGGGCAGGTCGTAATAGTCGCCTTTTGAGGCGGTGAAGATATGGGTGAGGCCGTTTGGCCCCGGTGTGATGCCGGTGGCTGTGTCGAACAGGCCGAGCGAGATCGACATGTGGTCCTGCCCGTCGGGTTTCCAGAACAGGGTTGATCCGCAGGTGGCGCAAAAGCCGCGCTGTGCGGCGGGGGAGGATCGAAACCATGTCACGGGGCCGCTGTAGGTGATTTGCGTGAGGGGCATGGTGGTCGCGGCCCAGTAGTGGCCCGAGTGTTTGCGGCATTGGGTGCAATGGCAGGCCGAGAGCCGTTCCAGCGGGCCTTTGATGGCGATGGTGACAGCGCCGCACAGGCAGGATGCATCTGGCATGGGGTCCCCCGAGTGGTGGTTTCGGGGAACCCTCTCAGGCTCAGGCCGGTTCGGCAAGGCCGAGAGTGACGAGCGCGTCCAGATCATAGGCATTGGCCGTTTTGAAGGCGGGATGATCGGCGCAGCGCGCCACCCAGTCGCGGATCACCGGCACGTCCGGCACGCCATCGGGGAACCAGAAATAGGTCGACACGATGATCATGTCGGCGGCAGTAATGCTGTCGCCCATGAGATAGGGACGCCCGTCAGACAGCGCGGTTTCAAGCGCCGCGACCGCCTCTGTCACGCCGCGCCATGTGGCGGTGAAGATCGGGTGTTCGGCCTGCGCGAAGGTCAGCACATGGACCGGTTCGAACACATTGCCATACCACGCCAGCCAGCCGAGGTAGGTGCCGCGACCCTTTTGCCCGACACCGGGACCGCCGGCGGCGAAGTGGTCGGTGAGGTAGAGCATAATCGCGTTGGATTCACGGATTTCCTCGCCATCCTCGGTGACCAGAAGGGGGACTTTGCCATCGGGGTGCGGGTTGGCGGGATCGGCGTGGCCCGAGCCGTCGTTGCGTTTGATATGGACCGGTTTGATGTCGACTTTGTCGAGGGCGTCCAGTGCCGCGATGAGGGCCACGATGCGTGTCGAACGTGAATGGGGGGAATGGTAGAGGGTCAGCATGGGGGGCTCCTGTGTTAGATTGATGGGGAGAGAATGACATGACCCTCTTGCCAAAATCTGTCAGGAGTGATCGCCTAGAGTGACGCCATGCCCAAAACCGACCGCCTCTTTCGCCTGCTCCATCTGATCCGCGGATTGACCCCGCCGGTGACCGCCGCCCGTTTGGCCGCGTCGATGGAGGTGAGCGAGCGCACGATCTATCGCGACATTGATGCGCTGCGTGCGGCCGGGGCGCGCATCGAGGGGGAGGCGGGATTGGGCTATACCATGACCGAGGACCCCGCCCTGCCCCCGCAGACGTTTTCGCAGTTGGAGATCGAGGCGCTGGTGCTGGGTCTCTCGGAGGTGCAGCAACGCGGGGATACGGGGTTGGCGGATGCGGCGGCGGATGCCTTGGTCAAGATCATCGCCACCCTGTCGGAGCGCCAGCAACGCCAGGCCGCCCATGCGATCAACATGGTGCACCGGATGCATGACCCCTCTGTGCCGCCGGTCGATATGTCGGTGCTGCGCGAGGCGGCGTGGGCCGAGGAGGCGGTCGATATTGTCTATGTGGATCGCCAGATGCGCGAGAGTGCGCGGCGGATTTTCCCGCTGGGGATTTCCTATCTGGAGCACACGGTGATGGTCTTGGCGTGGTGTTGTCTGCGCGAGGATTTTCGCATGTTCATCGCCGCCCATATCCGGAGCGCGACGCGCACCCGCCAGAGTTTCCGCCCGCGCCGCGTGCCCCTGTTGCGCGACTATATTGCGCGGCTGGAGGCGCGCGCGCCCTACACGGGGCCTATAAAGCCGGTTGATTGACGCGCGCAGACAGTTTGGCCGCGCTTTCGACGCGCTCGGAGTAGCGGTCGGTGAGCACGGCGGAGCGGCCACGGGTCATATACGTGAATTTGACCAGCTCCTCCATGACATCGGTGATGCGGGCGAGATAGGGCGAGGGTTTCATGCGGCCCTTGGCGTCGAATTCATCCCATGCGCGCGCCACCGAGGATTGGTTGGGGATCGTCACCATGCGCATCCAGCGGCCCAGAATGCGCATCTGGTTGAGGGCGTTAAAGGATTGCGAACCGCCGGAGACCTGCATGATGGCGAGCGTTTTGCCCTGGGTCGGGCGGATGCCGCCCATCGAGAGGGGGAGCCAGTCGATCTGGGATTTCATCAGGCCGGTCATGGCGCCGTGGCGTTCGGGGGATGACCAGACCATGCCCTCTGCCCAGATCGCCAGCTCGCGCAGCTCGGCCACTTTGGGGTGGTTTTCAGGGGAGGTATCGACCTGTGGCAGGTCGCGGGGGTCGAAATAGCGCACGTCTGCGCCGAGCGCGGTGAGGATGCGCCCGCCCTCCTCTGCGGCGAGGCGGGAATAGGAGCGGTCGCGCAGGGATCCGTAGAGGATGGCGATGCGCGGGGCGTGGTGGTCGTCATCCGGGGCGGCGAAGAACGCAGGGTCGATGGGGGTGAGATCAGCGGTCGAGATGGCGGGCAGATCGGGGGTGGCAGTGAAATCGGAATGGGTCATGCGCGGGGTCCTTCGCCCTTGCCAGTTTCGGGGAGGATGTCGTGGATTTTATCGAGCGGGCGACACAGGCGGGTGCCGCGCGCGGTGGTCACGAAGGGGCGGTTGATCAGGATCGGGTCGGCGATCATGGCGTCGAGGATGTCGTCTTCGGTAACGTCGTCGCGGGTGAGGTTGTGGGTCGCGGCCTCGGCCTGTTTGGCGCGCAGGGTGGATTTGGCGGTTTCGCCCGCAGCCGCGATGAGGGCGGCGAGTTCGGCGCGCGTGGGGGGCGTTTTGAGGTATTCGATGACCTCGACATCTTGGCCTGCCTCCCTGAGCAGGGCGAGTGCCTTGCGCGAGGTGGAGCAGCGCGGGTTGTGATAGATTTTGGCCATGGGTTTACTCCTTTGGCGGGCAGCACGGGGCGAGTGTGTCGATGAGCGGCGCGCAGGTATCGCGCGTGCCCCCGCAGCAATCCTCGAGAAGGAAGTGCAGGAGCGCGTTCACCCCGCCCATATCGGCGCTATAGATCACCGCGCGCCCGTCGCGGCGCGATTTCAGCAGCCCCGCCTGCACGAGGTGGGCGAGGTTTTGCGAGGTTGTATTGGGTTTGGCGTCGAGTGCTGTGGCGATGTCACCTGCGCCCATGCCGCCCGGGCCGGTTTTGACCAGCAGGCGGAAGGCGTCGAGGCGCATGGGTTGCCCGAGGGCTGCGAAGGCTGTGAGGGCGCGTGTCGTATCCATATTTCATGAAATAATGAAATAATGATTCATGCGCAAGTGGAAACCCGTTGTTTCGCCAAATCATCCCCTTTGCGCACCCTCTGTTAACCATCTCGTGCAAAGATGGAGACATGAAACGCGCCCTTTATATGATCCCCCTGCCCCTGCCCGAACTTCTTGGGATGATTTGCCTTTTCGCGGTCCTGATCCTCGCGGGGTGAATCTGTTGCCACGGGTTGCCTGCTGACCTAGGCTCTGCGCGACATCATACCGAGGGAGGAACAGATGGCCGATCAAAAGCAGGGCTTTGACACGTTACAGGTGCATGCCGGCACGGAGCCCGATTCAGCGACCGGTGCGCGTCAGGTGCCGATCTACCAGACCACATCATTCGTCTTCAAAGACGCAGAACATGCGGCGCGGCTTTTTAACCTCGAAGAGGTTGGATACATCTATTCCCGCCTGACGAACCCGACCGTGATGGCCTTGGCCAACCGGATTGCGGCACTGGAGGGCGGTCAGGGCGCGGTGTGTTGTTCATCGGGTCACGCAGCCCAGATCATGGCGCTGTTCCCGCTCATGGCGCCGGGGCGCAATGTTGTGGCCTCCACGCGGCTATATGGCGGGACGCTGACGCAGTTTTCGCAGACCTTCAAACGGTTTGGCTGGTCGGCGAAGTTCGTTGATTTCGACGATCTCGACGCGGTGCGCGCGGCGGTGGACGATGATACGCGCGCGATTTTCTGTGAGGCGATTGCCAACCCGGGCGGGGTGATTACCGATCTGGACGCGATTGGCGAGATTGCCAAAAAGGTGGGTGTGCCGTTGATCGTGGATAACACGGCCTCGACGCCCTATCTGTGCCGCCCGATCGAACATGGCGCGACTTTGGTGGTGCATTCGACGACCAAATACCTCACCGGCAATGGCACGGTGACGGGGGGCTGTGTGGTCGATAGCGGCACCTTTGACTGGGCCGCGTCGGATAAATTCCCGTCCCTGTCGCAGCCAGAGCCCGCCTATCACGGCAAGGTATTCACCGAAGTGTTCGGGCCGATGGCCTATACGTTCCATTCGATTGCCGTGGGTCTGCGCGATCTGGGGATGACGATGAACCCGCAGGCGGCGCATTACACGTTGCTGGGGATTGAAACGCTGAGCCTGCGGATGGCGCGCCATGTGCAGAACGCGCGTGAAGTCGCCAATTGGCTCGAAGGGGACGCGCGTGTGGAGGGTGTGACCTATGCGGGTCTGCCGTCCTCGCCCTATTACGACCGGATGACGCGGATTTGCCCGCGCGGTGCGGGGGCGTTGTTCACCGTGGCGCTCAAGGGCGGGTATGAGGCCTGCGTGGCCGCCGTCGGGCGGATGGAGTTGTTTTCCCATGTCGCCAACCTCGGGGATACGCGGTCGCTCGTGATCCACCCTGCCTCGACCACCCACCGCCAGTTGACCGAGGCCGAACAGGCCAGAGCGGGGGTTGCCCCCAATGCGATCCGCCTGTCGATCGGGATCGAGGATGTGAACGATCTGATTTCGGATCTCGACCAAGCGCTCGGCTAGGGCGTCAGACAGGTTGCCGGCCCGCGGTGTCATAGCGCGGGCCGGTATACATTTTCGTCACAAAAAGTGACCTTAGGGAAACTTGTCTTGACCCATGGGAAGTCTACACCCAGTATCAACGCGTTAAGAGTGTTGGGTTTGGGTGGTGACGATGGATGTGGTGTTTCGCATCGCGAGAGCATTGGTGTCGCTTTTGAGGAGCGAACCTATTGTTATTGCGCTATTTTTCGTACTGGTGATTATGGCCTGACCTGACGTGGGCCGGATCGTTTACTGCGCCGCTTTTTCGATTTCGGGCAGAATGTAGTTTTCCAAAATCTCGACAGTGATCGGACCGGCAAACCGGTATGTGATGGTGCCTTGTGCGTCCAGAACATAGGTCTCCGGCACCCCGTAGAGGCCCCATTCCAGCGCCGTGCGCCCCGGGAAATCGGCGCCCACGGCGGTGAAGGGATTGCCCAATTCGTCCAGAAAACCGACGGCGTTGCCGGATTCGTCTTTGTAGTTGATGCCGTAGATGGTGACGCCATCCTCGGCGAGGGTTTCGAGCTGGGGGTGCTCTGCGCGGCAGGGTCCGCACCAGCTGGCCCAGTAGTTCACCAGTTTGACACCGCCCGTGCGCAGCATGTCGTCGCTGAGCGGGGGGAGATCGCCGAGCGGGGTGATGGCGGCGACGCTCGGGGCGGCGCGCCCTGCCTGTGCGGTGGGCAGTTGGTCGGCGTCTTGCCGGCCCATGCCAAAGATGAACAGCCCCGCGAGGCCTGCGAAGATCAGCGGGGGCAGCGCCATGAGGGGCGAGATTTTAGGCATTGGGGCGGGTCTCCAGACGGGCTTCGGCGGCGGCGAGTTGTTTTTTGACGGCGCGTGCACGGGCAATCGTGCGCCAGATCAGGCCGGCCAGCAGCAGGAGCGAGATGGCGTAGGCGGCATAGACGTCGGTCGCGTATTTTCCCAGATCAGGCATCATCCGTGGACCCTTTCGCGCATTTCGATGGCCGAGAGGCGGCGTTTGCGGATTTCGGTGCGGGTGCGCAGCAGCACCAGCGTGATGAATAAGAGCACATAGCCCGCAATGGCGACCAGCGCGGGATACCAATAGACGTCCGCCACGTTGGTTTCCGCATCCAGCGAGAGCGATGCGCCCTGATGCAGGCCCTGATTCCAGAACAGCACCGCGTAGCGCGACAGGATGGCAAAGACCGAGCCGACAAGGCAGAGCACAGAGGTGAGGTCGGCGGCGGTGTCGGGGTTATCGATGGCTTCCCAGAGCGCCATGTAGCCGAAATAGAACAGCAGCAGGATCAGGAAGGATGTCAGGCGCGGGTCCCATTCCCAATAGGTGCCCCACATCGGTTTGCCCCAGATCGCGCCGGTGACCAGTGCGATGACGGTCATGATCATGCCGATGGGCGCTGCGGCCTTGGCGGCCAGAGCGGAGACATGGTGGCGGCGCACGATCCAGATCAGCGAGGTGACCAGCATCATCGCCCAGATGTTGATGGCCATCATCGCGGCGGGGACGTGGATGTAGAAGATCTTGACCGTTGCGCCCTGTCGGTAGTCATCGGGGGTGAAGAAAAAGCCCCAGATCAGGCCAGCGGCAAAGACCACGGCGGAAATCACGGCCAGCACGGGTAGTGCGCGGTCGGTCCAGGCCATGAATTTGCGCGGGTTCGCCCATTCCCATATCGATGCCATGTGTCTCTCCCTTTGCTTCGTTCTAGGGCGGATTGGGGTGAGGCTCAACTCACCTGAGCGCGACTTTGAGGGCGGCGGCTGCGGCAAAGGGCAGCAAAGCTATGGTGGCGAGCGTGATCCCGGCCTGCATCAGCAGGGGTGTTGCGGTGGACAGCCCGTCCGCGCCGCGCCGCACGACCTCTGCGCCAAAGATCAGCGTGGGGATGTAGAGCGGCAGGACCAGCAGGCTGAGCAGGAGCCCGCCGCGTTTGATGCCCACGGTGAGGGCGGCCCCGAAAGCGCCGATGAAGGAGAGCGCGGGTGTGCCGATGGCGAGCGTTACGACCATCCACAGGTAGGCGGCGGGATCGAGGTGCAACAGGAACCCCATCGCGGGGGCGGCCACGACCAGCGGCAGGCCGGTGGTGATCCAATGGGCGAGTGCCTTGACGCCCACGACCGCTTCGAGCGGCAGGGGCGCGGTGGCGAGCAGGTCGAGCGAGCCGTCCTCGTAATCGAGCGCGAAGAGGCGGTCGAGCGAGAGCAGGCAGGCCAGAAGCGCGCCGACCCAGAGCACGCCGGGGGCGATGACGGCGAGGCGGTCCGATTGCGGGCCGACGCCGAAGGGGATGAGGGTGACGAGGATCAGGAAGAACCCGAGGCCGAGGCCGAAGCCGCCCCCTGCCCTGACGGCCAGTGTGAGATCGCGCCACAGGAGCCGGATCATAGGAAGGCCTCGTCGAAATCGCCGCTCATTTTGTCGAGGCGGGCTTTGAACGGGGTGACGTCAAAGACGGTTTCTTCGATGCCGAGGTCAATGTGAGTGGCGATGATGGCGGCGCCGCCGCCTGCCACATGGGTGCGGATGGCGCGCCCAAAGAGGGCCACGGAGGCCGCGTCCAGCGACACGGTCGGCTCGTCGAGCACCCAGACGGGGCGGCCGGTGACCAGCAGGCGCGCGAGGCCGAGGCGGCGTTTCTGGCCCGCCGAGAGGTTGCCGGCCATGCGATCGGCCAGTGCGGTGAGGTCGAAGGCCTCCATGGCCGCCTCAATCCCCTGCCCGCCATAGACGCCGGCCCAGAAGGTGAGGTTTTCGCGTAAGGTGAGCACGGCTTTGATCCCGTCGGCGTGGCCTGCGTAGGCGATGGTGTCGGGATCGGCGGTTATGGTGCCCTCAAAGGCGGGTTGCAGGCCCGCGAGGGTGCGCAGCAGCGTGGTTTTGCCCGCGCCATTGGGGCCGCGCAGCACGAAGATATCGCCTGCGCTCACGGCGAAATCCATCCCCTCAAGGACCGGCAGACCACCGCGCGCGACGGCAAGATTTTCGACGGATATCAACTGCATCGGGGTGATCTTAGCGCGGGAGGCGCCGCTGTCATACCGGCAAAAGCGCCGCGGCCACGCGTCGGCCTTCGGAGGCGAGCACGTTGTAGCTGCGGCACGCGGTCGGGCTGGCCATGGCTTCGACGCCGATGTCGAGGTCTTCGAGGGCTGTGCGCAGGTCGGCGTCGATATGGGCCATTTCGGCACCTGTGCCCACGAGCAGCACGTCGATCTTTCCTGCCAGCGCCAGAAGCGCGTCGCGGTCCGTGAGGCCGGACCAGAGCGTCACCTCCGCGCTCAGGCAGATCACCGCGCCCTGATAGAGTTTGCCGCCGACGCGAAAGAAGCCGGGACCATAGCCGTCGATGGGCACGGCGTCCTCGAAGGGCATTTCATTTAAGCGAACCATCTGCCCCTCCTTTGCGGGTCGTGTCCTTTAGACGGCGGAACCGTCGGTCTGGATCCCCGGTGCGGGGTCTTTTTTCTCCCAGTCGCGTTTGACACCGAGCCAGAGCAGGATGTTGGAGGCGACGAAGACCGACGACCATGTCCCGACCACGATACCGAGCGTCATCGCAAAGACAAAGCCGCGGATCACGTCGCCGCCGAGCACCAGAAGCGCGATCAGGGCGACGAGTGTGGTGCCCGAGGTCATGATTGTGCGCGACAGGGTTTCGTTGATCGACAGGTTTAGCACGCCTGCGAGTTCCAGCTTTTTGTATTTACGCAGGTTCTCGCGGACGCGGTCGAAGACGACCACGGTATCGTTGAGCGAGTAGCCCACGATGGTCAGCAGGGCGGCGATGATCGACAGGTCGAACTGGATGCCGAAGAGGGCGAAGACGCCGATGGTGATGGCCACGTCATGGATCAGCGCGACCACGGCGCCGAGCGCGAATTGCCATTCAAAGCGCATCCAGATGTAGATCAGCACGGCGGTGATGGCGGCCACGACGGCGTAGATCGCGGTCATGATGAGTTCGCCCGACACCTTTGGTCCGACGCTTTCAACGCTCGGGAAGGTAACGGTCGGATCGACGGTTTGCAGCGCCTGTTCGACGGCAGCAATGGTTTCGGGCGAGACCGCTTCGACGTCGTCCTGTGCCTGAATGCGGACCATGGCGACGTGTTGGTTTTCGTCGAAGTTCGGGTCGAAGACTTCGGTGATCGAGATGTCGCCGAGGCCGAGGGGCGCGATGGCGTTACGGTAGTCGCCGACGCTGACCGCGCTTTCGGATTGGGTGCGGATCGTGGTGCCGCCTTTGAAGTCGATACCGAAATTCAGGCCTAGAGAGAGGAAGGCGGCCAGAGCGGCGGCGACCATGAGGGCGGAGAAGCCGAAGGTGACTTTGGCGCGTTTGAAGAAGTCGACGGTGGTTTCGTCGGGCACCAGTTTGACGCCCGAAAGCTGCCAGCCTTTGCGGTTCTTGCGGCGGTACCACATCACCACCATCAGGCGGGTGACGTAGAGGGCGGTGAAGACCGAGGTGATGATGCCGAGCGCGAGGGTGACGGCGAAACCTTTGACCGGACCCGAGCCCATGATGAACAGGATCGCGGCGGTGATGAAGGTGGTGATATTGGCGTCGACGATGGCCGAGAGGGCTTTTTCATAGCCCAGTTCGATGGCGCGTCCGGGACCTTTGGCGGTGCGCAGTTCTTCGCGGATGCGTTCGAACACCAGCACGTTGGCGTCAACGGCCATGCCCACGGTGAGCACGATGCCCGCGATGCCGGGCAGTGTCAGGGTGGCGCCGATAGCGGACAGGAGACCGAACAGCAGGGCGACGTTGATGATGAGCGCGATGTTGGCGAAGATGCCGAACAGCCCGTAGGCCAAGCCCATGAAGATCAGCACGGCGGCAAAAGCGACGCCGGTGGCGATTTTACCCGCCTCGATGCTGTCTGCGCCGAGTTCGGGGCCGATGGTGCGTTCTTCGAGGAAGTTGATTTTGGCAGGCAGGGCACCGGCGCGCAGAAGGACGGCGAGTTCTGTTGATTCCTCGACGGTGAAGGAGCCGGTGATCTGGCCGGAGCCGCCACGGATGGCTTCCTGAATGGTGGGGGCGGAGATCACTTCGTTATCGAGGACGATGGCGAAGGGCGCGCCGACGTTGCTGGCGGTATAGTCGCCGAATTTGCGCGCGCCTGTCGGGTTGAAGCGGAAGGTGACCGAGGGGCGGCCGTTCTGGTCAAACGCCGGTTGGCTATCGGTGAGTTCGTCGCCGGAAACCACGGGGCTCTCTTCGAGGATGTAGTAGAGGCCCGAATCCTCGAGCGCGGGGGCGAGGAAGTTGCGGGCGCCGGGGTTGTCGTCGGGGTTGGTGGTGCGCCCGACAACGGGGTTGAAGGTGAGTTTCGCGGTGGTGCCGATCAGCGATTTCAGCTCGGAGGCCGAGCCGATGCCGGGCACCTGAATGAGAATGCGGTCATCGCCCTGACGTTGGATCGTGGGCTCGCGCGTGCCGACCTCATCCACGCGGCGGCGGATGATTTCGAGCGATTGTTGCATGGTGCGATTGTCGGTGGCGGATTTTTCGGCCTCCGAAAGTTCGATGGTGATCACATCGCCGGCGCCGGAAACGGTGATGTCACGCTCGCCGGCCGCCGCCAGAGAGGCGACGGGGGAGGACAGGTCGCGCACGGTGGCCAGCGCGGTTTCCATGCCTTCGGGGCGCGAGATGCGCAGGCGCAGCTGCCCGTCGGGGGCGTCGATGCGCCGGATCGGGCCGACGGTGTCGCGTTCATCGCGCAGGGCGTCGCGCACTTCGGGCCAATAGGCGTCCATGCGGGCGGCGTAAACCTCGCCCACTTCGACTTCGCCCAAGAGATGCGCCCCACCGCGCAGATCGAGGCCGAGGTTGACCAGTGAATTGGGCAGGAACGACGGCCATGCATCGCGCGCGGCGGCGCGTTCAGGGGTTTCCCCGGCCGCTTCGATGGCCACGACGGCGTCGTTATGCCCTTCAACACGGCTATAAAAAGCGTTCGGGAGGGCGGAAATCAGGCCAAGGGCGACAAAACCCCAGATCATAATCCGTTTCCAAAGCGGGAATTCCAGCATCTCTTAAGCCTGTCTATTCAGTGGGGACGTTTTTTGGTGCATTTGTTTCACCGACGCGGCGTAGCGCCAAGCGAAGAGGCCCGCAACGGGGTGCGGGCCTAGATCATACGAATGTGTTCAGGACGCTTTCGCAGGCTCTGTTTTGGACAGAACATTGGACAGCGTGCCTTTTTGAACGCGCACTTTGACGCCATCGGCGATGGTCACTTCGAGGATGCCGTCTTCGCGCACTTTATCGACCTTGCCGATGATACCGCCGGCAGTCACGACTTCGTCGCCACGGCGCACTGCGTTGATCATGGCCTGATGTTCTTTCACTTTTTTCTGCTGCGGACGGATGAGCAGGAAATACATGATCACAAAAATCAGGATGAGCGGCAAAAACTGCATGATGGGGTTGGCGGCGGCGCCACCGGCAGCTTGGGCGTAGGCGGGAGATGCGAGCATGGAAATTTCCTCTATGTGTGTCTGTCAGCCGGGGGTTGTGGGCCCCGAAAGTCGTCGCGCACCCTAATCGGGGCAAACGTGGATGGCAAGAAAGCTCACGCGGGACATATGCCCCCTGCCCGCGTGCTGCAACAGGCGGCGTGAGGATGTGTGAAAGGTCGCGCGCGATCTGGCGTTGATCCGCCCGCGCGCACAGGTCATAAGCGGGCCACAAACCAGACTGAGAGGACACCTGCGATGCATGACATCAAAGCCATTCGCGAAAACCCCGAAGCATTTGACGCCGGCATGGCGCGGCGCGGGTTGTCCGGTGAGTCTGCGGCGATTTTGGCGATCGATGCGGCGCGGCGGGCGAAAATCGTCGCCGCCGAGGAGGCCAAGGCCGAACAGAACCGTGCCTCCAAAGAGGTGGGTGCGGCCAAGGCGCGCGGGGATGAGGCCGAGTTCGAGCGTTTGCGCGCGCTGGTGGCCGAGAAGAAGGCCGAAGTGGCGCGTCTGGGCGAAGAAGCCAAGGCAGAGGACGAGAAGCTGCGCGATCTTTTGATGCGGCTTCCCAACATCATGTATGACGATGTGCCCGATGGCGCCGATGAGAACGACAATGTCGAGTTGAAAACATGGGGCAGCCCGCGCAATTTCTCCTTTGCACCCAAAGAGCATTACGAGATCGCCGGTGTTGTCCAAGGCATGGATTTCGAAACCGGAGCCAAGCTGTCGGGGGCGCGGTTTGTCGTGCTCTCGGGGGCTGTGGCGCGCATTCACCGGGCGCTGGCGCAATTCATGATCGACACCCATGTCGACGAGCACGGTTTTACAGAGACCAACGCGCCCGTTCTGGTGCGCGAGGAAAGCATGTATGGCACCGGGCAGTTGCCGAAATTTGGCGAGGACAGCTATCAGACCACCGATGGCATGTGGCTCATCCCGACCTCCGAGGTGACATTGACCAACATTGTGCGCGATGTGGTGATCGAGGAAAGCTACCTGCCGCGCCGCTATACCGCGCATTCGCTGTGCTTCCGTTCCGAGGCGGGCAGCGCGGGGCGAGATACCGCCGGAATGCTGCGCCAGCACCAGTTCGAGAAGGTGGAAATGGTCGCCATCACCCGTCCCGATCAGAGCGAGATGGAGCATGAGCGGATGACGCGCTGCGCCGAGGCGATTCTGGAAAAGCTGGGCCTGCCCTACCGGACGGTGAAGCTGTGTTCGGGCGATCAGGGGTTCGGGATGAAGCGCACCCATGACCTCGAAGTGTGGCTGCCGGGGCAGGACAAGTACCGTGAAATCTCGTCGGTCTCCGTGGCGGGCGATTTTCAGGCGCGGCGCATGAATGCGCGCTACAAGCCCGCTGACGGGGGCAAGCCGGAGTTCGTGCATACGCTCAACGGGTCGGGTTTGGCCGTGGGGCGGTGTTTGATCGCGGTGCTCGAAAACGGGCAGCAGGCGGATGGGTCGGTGAAACTGCCCGAGGTTCTCAAGGACTATCTGCGCGGCAAGACCACGCTGACGGCCGCGGGCCAGTTGGTCTAACGCCCTATCGTGTGACGGAAATGGCGGCGCCTCGGGTTAAAACGAGGCGCCGTTTTTGTCTGCGCCTTCGTGGACGAATTGTTTGGCGATCAGGGCCAAGAGCGAGCGACCCTTGCCGTGCATGGTCGAGGGCGACGGGCGTGCGAGGTAGCTGTCGAGCATCCCGCGGGCATGATCGCGCCCGTAGTCACGCAGCCAGTAGAAGGCCCATGAAAACACGGTGAAGGCGTCGGAGATCTCTTCGATCTCGACCACTGTGCGATCCCCTTCGCGGGTGATCTGGGTGCGCGCCACGGTTTGTGTCGACGTGCCGCCGGGCACTTCGCAGATCGCCTGGATGATGATTTCGATGCGGTCGTCGTAGCGGATTTCGCTCATCGGGCGGACCAGAAAGGCGTGTTCGCTTTCCTCGGGTTCGAATGTTTCGAGGTTGTGCCCGAGGATGTTGAACCAGACAGGGAACAGACCGTCCTCGCGCAGCGGGCCGCATCGGTGGCTGCGTGTTTCTTTGTCGGGCCAATGGCAAAAGGCCTCTGCGGCCTGTTCGAGGGTCAGAGGGACCTTGAATTTCGAAAACACACGGCGGCGGGCGAAATGGAAATGGTCGAAGAATATCAGCACCTTGACCATCACAAGCGCGATGGCGGCCCAAATCACAAAGCCGAGCGCGAGGGACCAGACGCCGTCATGCAGAAGCACGGTTTGGGCGATGTTATCGGTGGACATGGCCAGAACGAGGACCACGATGGCGTTGGAGATGGCTGTGGCGGCCGCTTCGATCCAGCTATCGGGGAGAGCGACCAGAAGAGCGCCATAGAACACGCAGCCCAGGCCAAAAATCACCAGCACCGTGATGATAGGTTGGCCCGTGAAGAGCGCCGGCACGGTTGGAAGCGCCGCGCAGAACAGGGTCAGGCGGCGATAAAGGTATAGGCGAAACAAAATAACGGACATTGCGTCTTCTCCCAAGCTGACCTTAGGTGACCCAAAGAATAGGGCGTGGGAATGGCGTGTTTTGGGAAATCACGGCACAATGAACCAAATTGCCCCTTCAAGCGTAGGTAAGTTATGGAAAAATTCAAAGCACTGCTCGTCGTCGTCTCCACGCTGGCTTTTGCCGCGGGGCCTTTCCTCGTCCCCGGGTTTGGCGGATTTGATCCGACCCTCTATCCGATCCCCCAGATTGATCCTCCGGTGCAGCCGGCGGGATATGCCTTTGCCATTTGGGGGGTGATTTACGTTTGGTTGGTGGTTCATGCGGGGTTTGGCTATTTCAAACGCCGCCATGCCGAGGATTGGGAGCCGATGCGGTGGCCGCTGATCGCGTCTTTGGCGGTCGGGGCGATCTGGCTGCCGGTGGCGATGGTGTCGCCGGTCTGGGCGGTCATCCTGATCTTTTTCATGTTGGTGACGGCTTTGATGGCGATGAACCGTGCGCCGTTTCTCGACCAGTGGTTCGCGGAAGAACCTGTGGCGCTCTATGCGGGGTGGCTGACGGCGGCGTCTTTTGCGGGTCTGGGCATTCTGGGCGCGGGCTATGGCGTGGTTTTCGGGCAGATCGGCTGGGCGTGGATCGCGCTCGCCGGGGCGTTGATCACCGCCTTTATCGGGCACAACCTGCGCCCTGAGGCGGTCGCCTATCCTTTGGGCACGGCATGGGCGCTGATTGCGATCATGGTGCAGAACTGGGGCAGCCAGTGGTTGTTGGTTTTCGGGGCCTTTGTGGGCGCGGTGATCCTGCTGTTGCTGGCTGCGCGCGCGTTTCAGCGCCAGCAGCGTCTTGAGGTCCGGTAGGGCGACTAGAGGCGCAGTAAGGTTTGCGCGCCTAGAGGCGCGACAGCGCGCGGCGCGCCACCTGTGCGACGCGCGCGGAGGTTTGCAGGGTATCGATTTCGGCCAGCGTGGCCCATTTAACGGCGCAGGCGTCATCTGCGGCAATCGCGGTGCCGTGGGGGTCGTCGAGCAGCACGGCGGCGAGCACGAAGTGATGGGTCACCTGCCCCGCGGTATCGCGTGTCAGCGCCTCCCCCCAATCCAGAATGCGCTGCGGCGTGGCGGTGATGCCGGTTTCCTCGTGCAATTCGCGCGTGGCGGCCATCATGACGGTTTCGCCCCATTCCACGTGGCCACCGGGAAAGCCCCAGAACCCCGCATCGGGGGCCTTGGAGCGTTGAACCAGCAGAAAGCGCCCCGCGTCGTGGCAGACGGCGAGCGCGCCGAGTTTGGGGCGCGTGGTCATGCCCCTACTCCGCAGCTTGGCGTCCCGCTTTCGCGAGCATCGGTTTGAGGTAATGGCCGGTATGGCTCTGTTCGGTTGCGGCGACCTCTTCGGGGGTGCCGGTGGCCACGATTTTCCCGCCGCCATCGCCGCCCTCGGGGCCGATGTCGATGATGTGGTCGGCGGTTTTGATGACGTCGAGGTTATGTTCGATGACGATCACCGAATTGCCCTGATCGACCAACTCGTGCAGCACTTCGAGCAGCTTTTTGACGTCTTCGAAATGCAGACCCGTGGTCGGTTCGTCGAGGATGTAAAGCGTGCGGCCGGTAGCGCGTTTGGAGAGCTCTTTTGAGAGTTTGACGCGCTGCGCCTCGCCGCCCGAGAGGGTCGTGGCCTGCTGGCCGACCTTGATATAGCCAAGGCCGACGCGCATCAGCGCATCCATCTTTTCGCGGATGCTCGGCACGGCTTTGAAGAACTCCTGTGCATCTTCGACCGTCATATCAAGAACGTCGGCTATGCTTTTGCCTTTAAACACAATTTCGAGTGTTTCGCGGTTGTATCGTTTGCCGCGGCAGGTTTCGCATTCGACGTAGACATCGGGGAGGAAGTGCATCTCGATCTTGATGACACCGTCGCCCTGACAGGCCTCGCAGCGCCCGCCTTTGACGTTGAAGGAGAAGCGTCCGGGTTTGTAGCCGCGTGCCTTTGCCTCCGGCAGACCGGCGAACCAGTCGCGGATCGGGGTGAAGGCGCCGGTGTAGGTGGCGGGGTTGGAACGCGGGGTGCGCCCGATGGCGCGTTGGTCGATGTCGATGACCTTGTCGAGATGTTCGAGGCCTTGAATCGTTTCGCAAGGCGCGGGTGTCTGGCGCGCGCCGTTGAGGCGCATCGAGGCGGTTTTGAACAGGGTTTCGATGGTCAGCGTGGATTTGCCGCCCCCCGAGACGCCGGAGATCACCACGAATTGCCCGAGGGGGAATTCGGCGGTGACGTTCTGGAGGTTGTTGCCTGTCGCGCCCACGACGGTGACGGTTTTTCCCGACCCTTTGCGCCGCTCGGCAGGCACAGCGATTTCGCGTGAGCCGGTGAGGTATTGGCCGGTGAGCGATGCGGGATCGGCGGCGATATGGTCCGGCGTGCCGCGCGAGACGACGGTGCCGCCGTGCACCCCTGCCCCCGGTCCCATGTCAAACACGTAGTCGGCCTGACGGATCATGTCTTCGTCATGTTCGACGACGATGACAGTGTTGCCTTGGTCGCGCAGGTGTTTGAGCGTGCCGATCAGGCGGTCGTTGTCGCGTTGGTGCAGCCCGATGGAGGGTTCGTCGAGCACGTAGAGCACGCCCTGCAGGCCGGAGCCGATTTGGCTGGCGAGCCGGATACGTTGGCTTTCGCCGCCCGAGAGCGTGCCGGCGTTGCGCGACATGGTCAGGTAGTCGAGGCCGACGTTGTTGAGGAAGCCGAGGCGTTCGCGGATTTCTTTCACGATGGCGCGGGCGATTTCCTGTTTCTGCGGGCTGAGCGCGTCCATGATGCCGTCGATCCATGCGTAGGCATCCTTGATCGACATCTGCACCACTTGGCCTGCGTGCATGAGGTTGTCGGGCGGGCCTATTTTCACCGCGAGCGCCTCTTCGCGCAGCCGGTAGCCGCCGCAGGCGCCGCAGGGGCGGTTGTTTTGATAGCGTTCGAATTCTTCGCGGATCCAGTTGCTGTCGGTTTCGCGGTAGCGCCGCTCCATATTGGGGATCACACCCTCGAAGCTGCGCGTGACCTCGTAGACGCGCCCGCCATCGTCATAACGGAACGGGATTTCTTCGTTGCCGGAGCCGTAGAGAAAGACCTTCTGGATTTTCGGGTCGATGGTTTTCCACGGCGCGGAGGGTTTGAAGCCGTAGTGTTTGGCCAGCGCTTCGATGGTTTGCAGGAAGTAGGGCGTTTTGCCTTTGCGCCATGGAGCGATGGCCCCGTCGGCGATTTTGAGCGTCTGGTCGGGCACCACGAGGCGTTCGTCAAAGAACAGCTCCATCCCCAAACCGTCGCAGGTCGGGCAGGCGCCGAAGGGCGCGTTGAAGGAGAACAGGCGCGGTTCGATTTCGGGGATGGTGAAACCGGAGACCGGACAGGCGAAGTTTTCCGAGAATGTGATGCGTTCGGGGTCGACACTGTCGTCTTTGGGCACGGTTTCGAGGATCGCGATGCCGTCAGCAAGGTCGAGGGCGGTGCGCAGGGAATCCGCGAGGCGGGTCTCCAGACCTTCGCGCACCACGATGCGGTCGACCACGACGTCGATATTGTGGCGGAACTTTTTGTCGAGCGTGGGCGGGGCGTCGAGTTCGTAGAATTCCCCGTCGACCTTGACGCGTTGAAAGCCCTGTTTGCGCAGTTCGAGGAATTCCTTGCGATATTCGCCTTTGCGGTCGCGCACGATCGGGGCGAGCAGGTAGCCGCGTGTCCCCTCTTCGAGGCGCATGGTGATGTCGACCATGTCCTGCACCTGCTGGGCCTCGATCGGCTCGCCGGTCGTCGGGCTATAGGGGGTGCCGGCGCGCGCGAACAGGAGGCGCAGGTAGTCGTAGATCTCGGTCACCGTGCCCACAGTGGAGCGCGGGTTCTTAGAGGTGGTTTTCTGTTCGATGGAGATCGCGGGGCTCAGGCCGGAGATGTGGTCCACATCCGGTTTGCCCATCATGTCGAGGAACTGGCGCGCGTAGGCCGAGAGGCTTTCAACGTAGCGGCGCTGGCCCTCTGCGTAAATCGTGTCGAAAGCGAGCGAGGATTTGCCTGACCCCGACAGGCCGGTGATCACCACGAGCTCGTCGCGCGGGATGTCCACATCCACGCCTTTGAGGTTGTGTTCGCGCGCGCCGCGCACCTCGATATGTTTCAGTTCGGCCATGCGACCCACTACCCCGGATAAATTGTCGAAAACTTTCCTCTCCTATCTAGGCGAGGTGGCGCGCGCATCCAACAAGAAAATGAGAACGAAGCGCGAACACGCGATATTGACGCGCCCAGATCGCGCTCGAAAAGCCTGCGTGACTTGATCACAGACGGCGTTGAGGGGGCAATGGTAGGAAAGGGGCAACTCGAAACACCATTAAAGGAATCATCCATGTTCGGACTTTTTGGCGGATCTGCCCCGAAACTCTCGGTCGATGACATTCAGCACGGCGTTGAAGACGGTTCTATGGTTCTGGTCGATTGCCGCGATCCGATGGAATTGCGCAGCACCGGCAAAGCCAAGGGCGCGCTTTCTGTGCCGCTCGCCACGATGGCGATGAAATGTAACCCCTCGTCGCCGGAATGCCTGCCGGAATTCAAAAACGGTGACAAAACCATCGTGCTCTATTGTGCCTCGGGCGCGCGCGCGGCGGGTGCGGCCAATATGCTGCGCCAGATGGGGCACACGGAAGTGCAGAACCTCGGCGGGTTGAACAACTGGGCCATGGGCGGGGGCGATGTCGTGGCCCCGTGAGTGCCACACGCAATGCAATGAAAAGGGCGGCTCCGCGTGGGGCCGCCCTATTCATGTCGGGATTTAAGTGGCCTAGCTGTTTGAGGCCAGAGTGCCTTCGAACTTGGCCGCATCGGGGCGCGTATCGGCGTTATCGATCACCTCGTCGGGACCCATATACAGCGTTTTGCGCGCCGAGAAGCGGCCCGCGATAAAGCGCATGAATTCGGTGACGCGGGGCACGTGGCGCAGGTCGGGATGGGTGAGCACCCAGATCGGCATATGGTCGGACAGACCCAGACCCGGCACGCGCATCAGGCCGGGATCGGGGTTGCCGAGGAAATGCGAGCTGCGCACCATGCCGACGCCTTGGCGGGCGAGCGAGAGCGCCGAGACCATGTCGTCGGTGCGGATGGCGACGGTCGAATTGGGCATTTCCGCAAAGAGTTGCGATGGGCAGGCCTGCGACCATGCGGTGAAGGAGATATAGGGCAGCGCGCGGTCACGGTCGCGCCCCGCGAGCACATCGCTATATTCGGCGACATAGGAGGGCGAGGCGAACCAGCCGGAGCGCTGTTGGGTCATCATGCGGCCCCAAAGGCTCTCTTCGGGGCTGCGGGTGACGCGGATGGCCACGTCGGCTTCGCGCCGGTGCAGGTTCAGCACCTCGGTCACGCCGACGATGTGGATGTCGATGGCGGGATGCAATTCCCTGAACACTTTGAGGTCTTCGGCGAAATGGTCATCGGCCAGAAGGGGCGGCAGCGTGATGCGCAATTCGCCCTCTTCGGTTTCATCGCGCGCGGCCAGCGCCATATCGAGGGCGACCATGCGCGCCTCGACTTCCTCGGCGTGGCCGATCGCGACCTGACCGGCCTCGGTGGGTTGAAGACCAGAGGCAAGGCGGGTGAAGAAGCGCACACCGGCGGCATCCTCCGCCTTTGCCAGCTGACGTGAAACGGTTGCGTGGTTGACTCCAAGCACGCGCGCGGCACCCGACAGGCCGCCCTCACGGGCGACGGCGAGTATGTATCTAAGAGAATCCCAATCTGTCATGTGCGACAGGTTAGCACATGTTCGAAACCGCACAAGGTTTGCGCTACCCTTTTACTGTTTTGTCACAACAGAACCGTTTGATCCCCGCCGCGGGTGGCATTGCGGGGGGGCCGCGGTGGGCATAGAGTCATCGGTGGATTGCACATTCAGGGACCACCATGATTACCGATGTCGATGACTATTTCGCCAAGGGATGCGGGCGCTGTGCGCGGTTCGAGACGCCGGCGTGTTCCACGCGGATCTGGGCCGACGGTCTGGCGGCGCTGCGCGCGATCTGCCTCGATGCGGGGCTGAGCGAGACGGCGAAATGGGGGCATCCGTGCTACATGCACGCCGGTCGCAACATCGTCATCATCGGGGCGTTTCGCGAAAACTTCCGGCTGACGTTTTTCAAAGCGGCGCTGATGAAGGACCCCGAGGGGGTGTTGGAGCGCCAAGGGGCGAATTCGCAGCACCCTGACATGATCCGGTTCACGACCTCTGATGGGCCCGCCGCGCAGGCCTCGGTAATCTCGGCCTATCTGGCGGAGGCGAAGGGCTATGCCGAGGCGGGGATCACGCCGGTCAAGACCACGGTTCAGCCGGATTTTCCCGAGGAGTTGGCCACGGCGCTCGACGATGATCCGGAGTTGGCAGAGGCGTTTTATGCGCTCACGCCGGGGCGTCAGAGGAGCTACCTGTTCAATCTGAATGGGGCCAAACAATCGCCCACACGTGTTTCGCGAATTGCGAAGTTTCGCGACAAGATCATTGCGGGCAAAGGAGCTTTGGAGCGATGAGGTTTCGCGGGTCCCCTGTCGCGATTGAGCGATGCAAAGGAAGCAGGCGCGCATGCACCATTTAGGCACCGACCGGTTGAAGACCGCGCTGCTGATCATTGCGGTTGCGGGGCTGGTGGTGGGCATTGGCCTTTATTTTGCGGGACATGGCGATGTTGCGCAGACGGTCTGGTTCATCGGGGTCGTGCCGGTGCTGGCCGCGCTGCTGGTCGAAATCCTGCGCAGTCTGTGGCGTGGCGAGGTCGGGTTGGACATCGTGGCGGCGCTGTCGATGAGTGCCGCGTTGCTGTTTGGCGAAACGCTGGCGGCGGCGGTTGTGGCGGTGATGTATTCGGGCGGCACCTTTTTGGAGAGCTTTGCCGAGGGGCGCGCGCGCCGCGAAATGAACGATCTGCTGTCGCGTGTGCCGCGCATGGCGACGCGGCACAAAGACGGTGGTCTCGAAGAGGTGCCGTTGGAGGAGATCGCGCTTGGCGATGTGCTCCTGATCCGGCAGGGCGATGTTGTGCCTGTGGATGGCACGGTTACTTCGGATGGGGTCTTTGTCGACACCTCCGCCCTGACGGGGGAATCCCTGCCCGTGCGCCTGATGAATGGGGGCGATGCGATGAGCGGCTCCACCAATGCGGGAGAGCCCTTTGATCTGATCGCAACGCGCCTTGCCAAGGAAAGCACCTATGCAGGGATTGTGCGTCTGGTAGAGGAAGCGCAGGCGTCCAAGGCCCCTATGGCGCGCATGGCCGACCGGTGGTCTTTGGCGTTTCTGGCCGTGACAGTGGCCATCGCCTTTGGCGCGTGGTGGGTCACGGGCGATCCGATCCGTGCGGTAGCGGTTCTGGTGGTTGCGACCCCCTGCCCGCTAATTTTGGCGGTGCCGGTGGCGCTGGTCGCGGGGCTTTCGCGGGCGGCGCATTTCGGTGTTTTGATCAAGGGTGCGGGGCCGCTCGAAACCATGGCGCGGGTGCGCACGCTGATCCTCGACAAGACCGGCACATTGACCGATGGGCGCCCGCAGATCGTCGAGATCATCAGCCACGAAGGGATGGAAGAGGACGAGATCCTGCGCCTTGCCGCCGCGCTCGATCAGGCATCAAAGCACCCTGTTGCGCAGGCTATCGTTGCGGCGGCAAAGGCGCGCAGTCTTGACCTCCCCGTGCCATCGCAGGTTGCCGAGATCGCGGGTGAAGGCGTCGTTGGCGGTGTCGAGGGGCGCAGCGTGATCGTGGGGGGCGACGGATTTGTGGCGCGCCGTGTCGGGCAATCCACGGGCGAGCATGCGGCGGGGGTTGCGGGATCGGTTCTGGTCGCGGTGGCGGTCGATGGGCGCATGGCGGGGCATCTGGTGATGGCCGATCCGTTGCGCGAGGGGGCGGGCGGATTTCTCGACGGGCTGCGCGGCGACGGGATCGACCGCATTCTGCTGGCGACCGGTGATCGTGCGGCGGTGGCCGAACGGGTGAGCGCGGGGCTGCGCCTTGACGGGGTGCGGGCGGGTTTGACGCCGGACCAGAAGGTGCTGCTGGTTTTGACCGAGTGCAAGAATGCCCCCGTTATGATGGTCGGCGACGGGGTGAATGACGCCCCTGCCCTCGCCGCGGCGGATGTGGGCGTGGCCATGGGTGCGCGCGGGGCGGCGGCCTCGGCGGAGGCGGCGGATGTTGTGCTCTTGGTGGACCGCATCGACAGGCTCGGGATCGGGATCGATATTGCGCACCGTGCCCGACGCATCGCGGTCGAGAGCGTCATCGCAGGGATCGGCCTGTCGGTTGCAGGCATGATCGCGGCGGCTTTCGGGTATCTGACGCCGGTTCAGGGGGCGCTGTTGCAGGAGGCGATTGACGTGGCCGTGATCCTGAACGCCCTGCGCGCCTTGTGGATCGTCCCCCATGGCGCGAAGGTCGAGTGAGTGCGGGTGGTGGTCGGGGCGATGAGAAAAGGGAGAGGCGATGCCCCTCCCTTTGTCGTTCAGATCAGCGGGTCGTTTTGAGGGACCCCTGTCTGTAAAACCTCAGGCTTTCGCTTTGGATTTGCGGCGAAAGCCAGCCATTGCGCCAAAGCCCGTCAGCAGCATCATGCCCGTTGCAGGCAGCGGAACAGCCGAGAGTTTCGGGGCCTGAGGCGCCGAGAAGTTCGAAATCGTCAAAGTGTTCGATCCAAAGATGCCGTCCTTTGTGACGATCGAAAATCCGATCACGTCACCTGCGGATACTGCGGCATTGTAGCTACCGGACGCACAATTGCTGGCCAGACCGCGCGATGCGCCACCGACAATCGCGTAGGATGTTGCCCAACCGCAATCTGATCCGCCGACTTTCCAATCAAACGCGAAAATGCCGGTGCTGGCGGCGGTGGTTGTGACCGAGACGGTCGCGCCGCCAACGGCGTTGTTCGGTTCGACCAGATAGATACTGTTGGGTGCGCCGGAGGTGTTGACGGACCCGCCGCCAGTCGAAATCGTCCAATTGGACATATCGTAGGCACCGGTGAAACCCGTGATTGTCGCCGCGCTGGCGCTGCTGGCGATCAGGGGAGCCGCCGCGATCAAGGCGGCAGCAAGGATGGATTTAGAACGTCCGCTCATGTCTGGACTCCTGTCTATTTACGGTGGTGTTTGCAAAAAGTGCACGGACCGGAACGATCAGAATGCCTGCAAACACCTGGGTGAATTAACGTCCCGTAAACCATGAATCGGGGCACAAATAAGACAGGTCTGGCATTGTAGAGCGGACGGAGACAAAGGGCGCTGTTTCGCCATTTTGTGCGCTAAACCCGCGATATTTTGCACCTTTTGCCCTGTTTTTGCCGTCAAATTCAGAGGGATGGGAATCGGCGAGGTGTCCGGGTTTGATCTGAAACGGGGTGCTGGACGGGTCTGGATGGCGCGCGCGGGGCGCAGACACAAAAGAACCCCGCGCGGGTGGCGCGGGGTTTGAGGGTCGATTGGGGTGACGCCTAGATGTGGAGCGCGCGACCGTAGGCGGCCAGAACGCTTTCGTGCATCATTTCCGACATCGTCGGGTGCGGGAAGACGGTGTGCATCAGGTCTTCTTCGGTGGTCTCCAGCTGGCGACCGATGACGTAGCCCTGAATCATTTCGGTGACTTCCGCGCCAACCATATGCGCGCCGAGCAATTCGCCGGTTTTCTCGTCGAAGATGGTTTTCACCATGCCCTCGGCTTCGCCCATGGCGACGGCTTTACCGTTGCCGATGAAGGGGAATTTGCCGACCTTGATTTTATGGCCTGCTTCCTTGGCCTTTTCTTCGGTCAGGCCGACAGAGGCGACTTGGGGGTGGCAGTAGGTGCAGCCCGCGATCGAGTTCGGTTTGATCGGGTGGACTTTGAGACCGGCGATCTTTTCGGCGACCATGACACCTTCGTGGGAGGCTTTGTGGGCCAGCCACGGAGCGCCTGCAATGTCACCGATGGCGTAGATGCCCGGCACGCCTGTGGCGCAATATTCGTCGGTGACGACATGGGTGCGGTCGATTTTCACGCCGAGCTCTTCGAGGCCGATGCCCTCCACGTTCCCGACGATGCCAACGGCGGAAATGACCGTGTCGAACTCTTCGGTTGTGGTTTTGCCGCCCGCTTCGAGATGGGCGATGACTTTGCCCTTTTGGCGGTCGAGTTTGGTCACCGTGGTTTTTTCGCGGATCTTCATGCCCTGTTTTTCGAACTGCTTTTTGGCGAAGGCGGAGATGTCTTTGTCCTCGACGGGCAGGACGCGGTCCATCACCTCGACCACGGTCGTGTCCGCGCCGAAGGTGTTATAGAAGCTCGCGAATTCGATGCCGATGGCGCCGGAACCGATGACGAGAAGTTTCTTCGGCATCCGTTTCGGTGTGAGCGCATGGCGGTAGGTCCAGACCAGATCGCCGTCGGCCTCAAGGCCCGGCAATTCGCGGGCGCGCGCGCCGGTGGCGACGATGATGTTTTTGCCGGTCAGGGTTTCTTCGCCCTTGTCGGTTTTGACGACCACTTTACCGGGGGCGGCGATTTTTGCCTCGCCCATGATGGCGGTCACTTTGTTCTTTTTGAACAGGCCTTTGATGCCACCGTTCATTTGGGCCGCGACTTTTCGCGAGCGGGCCACCACAGCGTCGAGGTCAAAGGAGAATTTATCTGCCGACAGGCCGAACTCCTTGGCGCGTTCCATGTGGTGGTAGATTTCCGCAGACCGCAGCAGTGCCTTGGTCGGGATGCAGCCCCAGTTGAGGCAAATGCCACCGAGGTTTTCACGCTCTACACAGGCGACCGACAGGCCGAGTTGGGCAGCACGGATTGCCGCGACATATCCACCGGGTCCTGCGCCGATCACGACGAGATCGAAGTTCTGTTCTGCCATAGGGTCCTCCCGACACCGAAAACTAGTTTGACACTAAACTATCCTTCAAGATGCAGCAACGGCGCCCGCATGTTGGCAGGTTTTCGCGTGACGCATAGCTACGTCATGAAACGCATGCCGGCGCGGGAGGTGGATTGGGCAGGATTCAGGCCGCTTTTTGCGGCAAGGCATTCAAAACCCGCATATATCCGCCATCGTCCATAAAGGCCTGCTCTGCCGCCGTGGTCGCGCGCCCGAGGGCTTGGTTGCGATAGGGGAAGCGGCCGAACATGCGGATGATTTCGCGATGGGCCTGTGCGTGGCGCAAATTGCCGGGTGATTCCTCGAGCCGTTCGCACATCAGGCGCACGCAGCGGTCCTGATCGGTCTGACCCTCCGAGTGCATCAGGGGGAGGTAGAAGAACTGGCGCGCGGGCGGGTCGATGCGCATATCCCAGCCTTTGTCGATCGCAGCCTTGGCGGCGGCGAGCGCGGCGCGGTCGGAGGAAAAGGCTTTGCCCTCTCCGCGAAACATATTGCGCGGCAGTTGGTCGGTGAGAATGATGTAGGCCAGAGCCCCGGAGGGATAGGTCAGCCAGAGCGAATAGGCCCCTGCCTGCGCGTGCTCCCACCCGTCGAGAAATCGCGTGCGGATTTCGGCATCGAAGGCCTCGTCACTGGCGTACCATTTGTCGGGCCCGACCTCATCGAGCCAGAACGACAGAACTTCTTCCGGCTTCAGGGGTGTTGCCCCGCTTTGACTATTCACCATGCCTCACTCCAACGCGGTAACCTTGTTTTAAAAAACTGTTACAATTCCAACCAAAGCCCGCAAGAAAATTGTCCCCTAAGGCCTGACGTCGTGCCTTATGTTGCGCTGATGAAACAAAATGCGACGGGGCGGGGCGGATTACTGCGCAGCTGTACGGTCGGTTTCGGCCTCTGTTGCAGCATCTGCTTCGGCCTCGGCTTCGGCCATTTCGATGGCGACTTCCTGAGCGACCTCGGAGCCGACCGGTGATGTCGATGGCATCACGGCGACATAATGCGAGGTATCTTCCACGGCGATGGAGGCGCGGCGTGTGGTTCGCCAGACCGCATAGAGCGTGACAGAAGCCATCAACAGGCCCTGAAACAGGAAGTAGCCCGGCGGGCCGACGCGGCTCATGAACCAACCGGCGAGCAAGGGGCCGGTGACCGATCCGAGCCCGTTGACGAACATCATTGCGCCCGAGGCGGAGGCCATTTCGTCCGTTTCAAGGTGGTCGTTGGTATGGGCAATGAGGAGCGAGTAGAGCGGGTTCGCCGCCCCGCCCGCGATGAACCCGATGAGCAGCGCGACCCTGTAACCCGGTGCCAGAGCGAAGCCTGCGAAACAGGCAGTGGCCCCCATCGCGGCCACGAAAAGGATCACGACACGACGGTCGATGCGGTCCGAAAAGTAGCCCACGGGGAGCTGGAACACCGCCCCGCCGATAAAGATCGCGGCGACGAAGGCAGAGATTTTGGCCAGATCGAAGTCGGCCTGTGTGGCGTAAACGGCGGCCATCGACATCTGCGCGGAGAACACGCCGCCCATCAGGAACATGCCGACGATGCCCAGTGGCGAGGCCTCGTAGAGGCGGCGGAAGGTCATTGGTTTGGAGGTCTCGAATGGCGGTGTCGGGGTGATCGACAGCAGGATCGGGGCAAAGGAAATCGAGACCAGCACCGAGGGGATCACAAAGAGGACAAAGCCCGAGGGGTCGCCGCGCGACAGGATCGCCTGTGCGATCACGAGGCCTGCGAGTTGCACCAGAAGGTAGGCGGAGAGCGTTTTGCCACGGGTTTCGTTGGAGGCGGCGTTGTTGAGCCAGCTTTCGGCGGTGACATAGACGCCCGAAAAACAGAAGCCGATCACGACGCGCAGCGCCATCCAGACCCACGGGTTGGCGATGACGGGAAACAGGATCAGCGCGGCGGAGATAAAGGAGGCAAGCGCCGCAAAGACGCGCACATGGCCAACACGCCGGATCAGATCCGGTGCGATGCGCGATCCGCCAAGAAACCCGAGGAAGTAGCCCGACATCACAAAGGAGACTTCGGTCGTCGAAAACCCTTCCAACTCGGCGCGCACGCCAAGCAGAGTGCCCTGCAGACCGTTGCCGATCATCAGGAAAAGTATGCCCAAAAGGAGGGGGGACGAGGCGGTGAGAACCTGTTTCATATGCCCAGCCTTAGGTGGATTCGGCGGCTGGCAAAAGCAAAGAGGCATCACCATAGGAAAAGAAGCGGTAGCGCGCGGCGATGGCGTGGTCATAGACCTCGCGGATGCGGTCGCGCCCCATGAGGGCGGAGACGAGCATCATCAGCGTGCTTTTGGGCAGGTGGAAATTTGTCATCAACGCGTCGGCGACGCGGAATTGGTAGCCCGGCTTGATGAAGATGTCGGTCTCGCCCAGAAACGGCGCGATCTCTCCGCCTGCGGCGGCGCTTTCGATCAGGCGCAGCGCGGTTGTGCCCACGGGGATGACGCGGCCCCCTGCCCGTTTGGTTGCCGCGATTTCGGCCACGGCAGTGTCAGTGACCTCGCCCCATTCGGCGTGCATTTTGTGGTCGTCCACATTGTCGACCTTTACAGGCAAAAACGTGCCCGCGCCGACGTGCAGGGTGACATAGGAAAAATCGACGCCCTTTTCGCGCAGGCGCGCCAGAAGCGGTTCGTCGAAATGCAGCGAGGCGGTGGGGGCGGCAACCGCGCCCGCGTTGCGCGCCCAGATGGTTTGGTAATCCTCGCGGTCCTGCGCATCGGCTTTGCGGATCGCTTCGATATAGGGGGGCAGCGGCATGGAGCCTGCCTCGGCCAGCGCGCGGTCGAAATCCTCGCCGGAGAGCGAAAACGACAGGAGCGCCTGCCCGTCCTCTTTACCCAGCAGAGTGGCCGAGAGGTCGTCGGAAAAGCGGATCGCCTCTCCGATGTGCACCTTTTTGAGCGGCTTGACGAGGGCGCGCCATTGACCGGCCTCTGCCTGAGGTTCGAGCAGCGTGACCTCGACCTTTGCCTCCTGCCAGCCCTGCGCGGTGTCGCGCCCGCGGGTGCCCGAAAGGCGGGCGGGCAGGACTTTGGTGTCGTTGAGCACGAGTCGGTCACCGGGTTGCAGAATGTCGACGAGGTCTGTGACGACGCCGTCCGTGATCCGCTGCGGCGTGGCCACGAGCAGGCGCGCAGACGAGCGCGGGCGTGCGGGGCGCGTGGCGATCAGGTCCTCGGGGAGGTCAAAGTCGAAATCGGAGAGTTTCATTGCCTCGCGGCCTTTCTGGTCGTCACGGATCGCCGCTCGGGGCGATTTAATTGCTTTGGGCGGGCGAGCGGCGGCGGAAGATGTCGCGCAGCGCACCGGGGGTCAGGATAGAGAGCGGGTTGACCCGCACATCGGGATCGGACGCCGCGCCTCGCAGGTCGAAATTGAACCCGAACAGGCCCTCGCCCCGACGTGACACCACCTGCCCGAGCGCGTTGATAAAGTAGAGCGGCGAGATGACGCCCTGAAAATCTACCTCTTTGGAAGCGGTGTCATAGATGCCGTCGAGGGAGATGCCAAGAGAGGCGCCTTCGGCGCTGCCCTGCCGGATGGTGATGCGCTCAGGGGCCAGCAAAAACTCGCTGTTGATGTCGGTGAATTTGAGACCCCCGCCGCCGAGTTGCTCCAAGAGGCCGACGACCGAGATGGAGGACAGGAGTTTAGCCAGCGAGGGGGCGGACAGGACGCTCATATCTGTGATCTGGGCGCGCCCGTCGTAGGTGCGCGTTTGGGGGAGTGCGACGAGCGTGACGGTCATGGCCCCGCCTTCGGCGCGCTCGAGCAGCCCGGCGGCCGTGACCACGCGGCCCGCATTGCGCGAGGTGAGCGTGATGGTCGGCCCATGGGTGGCGGGCACGAGGGTGCCCGACAGCGCGGCCTCGCCGTTGAGGTAGCCCGAGAATACGCCGCGCACATCGCGCCCTGCCGCGAGTTCCGCCGACAGGTTGGTCAGGCGCAGCCCGTCGGAAACCCGCAAGGTATCAAGGGCGGCAGTGACGGGACCATGCGCATCGCCGCCGCTGCCCCCGCCGGAGGGCAGTTTGCGCAGATCGAGCAGCCCCCCTTCGAGGATCACGGCGGGTGGCGCGCCCGCCCCCTGCCCGTCGAGGCGCAGCGAGGTCGACAGCCAGTCATCGACGGCGAATTGGCCGAATGACAGCCGCTCCAACCCGCCGCCTGCGCGGATCGCCACCGCCCCGTCGCGCGCGGTGAGACCGTCACCGACAAGCGTGAGTTCCGACAGTCCCGGCGCGGCCCCACCCGTGCCCTTGGCCGAAAATGTCATGCCGGTCGCGGCCGCTTTGCGCCATCCGATCGGCGGGATATTCAGCGTTGCGCCCTTCAGGTCAGAGGTCAGCGCGAAACGCGGTGGTTGTTTGGACACCAGATCGACGGTGACCGCACCTTTGGCGGCGCCTTGGAACATGCCTGTGGGCAGGGCTATTGCGAAGGTGTCGAGGAAGTTCTGGTCGATCGCCACATCGGCGGTTACCGAGGAGAGGCCGCGGTTTTCGGCCCCGAAGGCTTTGACCCACCGCCCATTGGCGCGCGCGCTGTCCAGCGTCACCGGGCCTGCGATTTCCATGCCTTTTTGCGTGACCTCCACGTTCAGGGTTTTGGCCGCGAGTCTGCGATCGGGGATGAGTTTCGTGCTGACAACATCGCTCAGGACGCCCGTGCCGCTATAGGTCACATCGGCGGGTTGCAGTTTGCCTTTCAGGGGGAAGGCGATCTCCGCACTCAGATCGAACTGCCCCTCTGCCACGTCGGGTCCGAAGGTCGCATCCTTGAGCGCGTTCAATGGCTTACCCGATAGAATTGAGAGGGCCGCCTCGACCGTGGAGCGGCTTTTAAGAGCGATTTCCAGATTGGCGGGTTTTTGGGACAGGTCGGGCAGTTGAAAGCTGCTGCCCGCCACATCTAGGGCGCCGCCTTGGGGGGCTGTGATCTGACCGGCCTCCACGACAAAGGAGAGCGCGTTTTGCGACAGGGTGGCATAGCCCGCCGCACCGGTGAGCGGGGGTTGGGCGGCGAGAAGTTTGGCCGTGAGATTGTCAAAGGCCCATGTTGCCTCGACCAGCGGTTTTGGCACATCGGGGAGGCGGCGAAAGGCGAGCGTCAGGTCGCGGTAGACCCCGCCCGACAGGTTCGCGGCGAGCCAGTCACGGGTTTTGGTCACCGCGAGAGGGGGCCAGAGGGTCAGCAGGTCGGCGTGCGAGAGCACTGGCACGCGCAGATCGAGCGCGGTTTCCCACCCGTCGCTGTGCGCAATCGCGCGCCCGTCCCCGCGCAGGGTGAGCCCCTGCCGTGTGAGGTAGAACTGCCCGACGTTGAGACGCAGCGGGTCCAGCCGCAGGTGCAGATCGACCGCGCCGGATCCAAAGGCGAGCGGCGCCTCGAAAAAGCCCAAGGGGTCGAGGCGCACGTCCGACAATTGAAGCTGGCCGGTGAAGGCCTGTGGCCAGTTGCCCTGAAAATCCGACACCAAAAGATGCCCGCGACCCGAAAGGTTCAGCGTCGGCGAGGACAGGGACACCTCGGCAAAATCGAGGCGGTTCTCTTTGGGATCATAACCGACGTAACCCTTGGCACCGTCAAAGGCGATGGGTTTACCCCCGCCACCGGGGTCGACATGGCCCGCCCCGATTTCGATGGTGCCGAACATGCGCGACAGCGTGCCGGAGGAGTCGATCTCGGCGCGCAGGTTGCTCGAAAGCGGGGCGTTGACGACGGAGAGGAAAGACAGAGCGGGGCTGTGCAGAGCGAAATCGCTGGCCGGCACGCGGTCGGCGGAGAGCGATATCGAACTCGCCAGAGATGTCTTTTGAGTGGAGAAGCTGATTTCGATATCCGAGAGGTCTTCGGTGCCATTGAAGAGCGCGAAATTCACGGTGATATCAACGCTGTCGGGGTGATTGGACAGCACGACCGAGGCGTCGGTGGCCTGCCAGATATTGCCCGTGCGCGCATCCTCCAGTGTCACGGTCAACTCGCGTGCCTCAACGCGGGAGATGCCCGACAGCGGTTCGGTCAGGAAGGCATCGTCAATGGCCTGCAGCACCTCTGCACCGGAGCCAGCCGTGCGCGCAGAGCCGCCGAAATCTAGCGCGAAGGAGCCGTCAACGCGGCGCCGGATCACGATTTGCGCGCCCGAGAGACGCAGGACATCGGGTTCGAACCGGAAATCCGCCACCGCCTCGCGCGAGAGCACCGCGCGCAGTGAATTCAGCCGCGCCAGCTCTACGCCAGAGGCATCGCGGATGCCGACGTTGCGGGCCGTCACGCGGGGGATAAAGTTGCGGTCCACCATGACCACGACGCGCCCGAGTGACACCTGACCGCTGTCGAAATCGCGGTTGATGCGGGTCTCGATACGTTCAGTCAGTCGGGCGGGCAGGACGATTTCGCGCCCCGTCAGGGCAAGCGTGCCGAAGGTTGCAAAAAGCGCGCCAAACGCCACAAAGGCCAGCGCCCATAGCATCACCCGCCGCGACCAATGACGGTGCGTGTCGGGGGGCGGGATGTCTGGGTCCTGCGGGTCGGCGTCTTGGTTCATACGTCTCGTTGGCCTCTTGGCGGGCAGCTGTGTCGTTTTATCTTGTTGCGCTCTCGCCTACAATGAATGCTGTTGCCTGCCACAACTGGTGCGCGAAAGAAGGATGCTGACAGATGCTCGAAACCGGAACCCCTGCCCCCGACTTTACCCTGGCCCGTGATGGGGGCACGGATGTGGCGCTCGGCGATTATCGCGGCAAATCCGTGGTTCTGTATTTCTACCCCAAAGACAACACCCCCGGATGCACCACCGAGGCGTTGGATTTCACCGCGCTCAAGGATCGTTTCGAGGCCGCGAATACGATCGTGTTCGGCGTCTCCCGCGACAGCGTTAAAAAGCATGACAACTTCTGCAAAAAACACGGGCTGGGCATCGCGTTGCTGTCGGATGCGGAGGGCGACGTTTGTGAGGCCTACGGCGTTTGGCAGGAAAAGAAGATGTACGGCAAAACCCATATGGGGATTGTGCGGTCAACCTATCTCATTGACGCGGATGGGAAAATTGCGCAGGTCTGGGAAAAAGTGAAGGTGACGGGGCATGCCGAGGAGGTTCTCGTCGCAGCGCAGTCGCTTACGAAATGATGCCTTTGGGCAGGGGGAGAGCGCGATGACGGTTCAGACAACAGGCCAGACGGACGCCAAGACACTGGCCGAGATGGCAGTGGAGGTTCTGACCTGTGCAAAGGGGCGCGAAAAGACCGAGCTCAGCCATGCCCATGCCGCGCGGTGGCGGGCGTCGCGCGAGGCGGGAAATACCATCGAGGTTGGCACCGCATCGCCGCCGCTGCGCCCCGGGCGACCGGAGCGGCCGGAGCTGCTCGACCCGCGCGAGGTGCCGCAGCGCAAACCGGGCACGCCGGAGGGGCGCATCGCGATCCTGCATGCTATCGCGCATATCGAATTGAACGCGGTTGATCTGCATTGGGACATCATTGCGCGGTTTTCGCATGTGCCTTTTCCGCTCGGGTTTTTCGACGACTGGGTGAAATCGGCGGATGAAGAATCAAAGCATTTCAACCTGATGTGTGACCGGTTGGAGGCGATGGGCAGCTATTATGGCGCCCTGCCCGCCCATGCCGGCATGTGGCAGGCGGCCGAGGATACGGCGGGCGATATCATGGGACGACTGGCGGTTGTGCCCATGGTTCTGGAGGCACGCGGGCTCGACGTGACGCCGGGGATGATCCGGCTGTTCGAGCAGGCAAAGGACCGCGAAACCGTGGATGCGCTCAAGGTCATTTACGCCGAGGAGGTCGCGCATGTGGCCTATGGCGCGAAGTGGTTCAACTTTCTATGCGGGCGAGACGGGCTCGACCCGAAGGAGGAATTCCACACCTTGGTGCGCCGGTATTTCCACAGCGGGACCAAGCCGCCGTTCAACGAGGAAAAGCGCGCGGAGGCCGGAATGCCGCCCGATTTCTATTGGCCGCTGAGCGATGCGCTGCCACCTGCGTGGTCGCGCTAGGGTTGCGAAAAAAGTCCAAACGTTATGATTTGTTGCCTTGACCTAGGGGAATGCGATTACAGGGGGAAATCGCGGATTTGGGCGAATTCGACCCTCTGAGCGAGTCAAATTTAGGCGAAAAACCGCGCACTTGCAGTGGGTTCCCGCCTGATCGCCGTCCAATTGGTCAAAAGCATTGCCCCGATAAGAATCGTTTTGTAACACCGTTGGCAAGAAAGGCGCGCACCGAAAGGTCGACGCCTCAGGGGATGGGGAAAACGGTTTCAATCTACACATGATTAGACAATTCAATCACATGCTCGAGCGCCGTTTTCCGGAACGCCGCATTTTCATTCGCTCGGAAGCGGAGACCCGCTACCTTCGGCTCACACCGCTGACCCAATGCGCAGGGATCGTTGGAACAACGCTCCTCGGGGCCTGGATGATCACCGCCTCCGCGATGGTTCTGATGGACTCGATCGGATCGGGTAATCTGCGTGACCAGACGAGCCGCGATCTGGTGCTGTTTGAGAACCGTCTTTCCGAACTGGCCAGCGAACGTGACATGCGCGCCGAAGAAGCGGCTGCCGCCCAATCGCGTTTCACCACCGCCCTGACCCAGATTTCACAGATGCAGAGTGACCTTCTCGCCTCCGAGGAGCGCCGCCGCGAGCTTGAGACCGCGATTGACGTTGTGCAGGCCAATTTGCGCGACGCGTTCAGCGCGCGTGAAGAGGCGGAGCTGGCTGTTGCCGTGCTCGAAGGCAGCGAAGCGCCGACCGCGGGTGTGACACCGCAGGACATGGAAGCCACGGTTGACGTTCTCGCCGCGACGCTGGCCGATACGGCGGATGAACGCGATGCGATGGTGGTTCAGGCCAATCAGGCGATGCGCATTGCAGAGACGCTGGATGCCGATCTGAAGCTTCTGGAAGAAAAGAACGACCGTATCTTTTCGCAACTCGAAGATGCTGTGACCGTTTCGGTCGCGCCGCTCGACAAGATGTTCAAAGCGGCAGGCATGGACCCCGACCGCCTGATTTCCACCGTCCGCTCCGGATATTCCGGTCAGGGTGGACCGCTGACACCGATCACTTTTTCGACCATGGGCGGCCTGCCCGATCCTGATGGCCTGCGTGCCAATGGCATCATCGAAAAGATGGACCGTTTGAACCTGTATCGCATTGCCGCGCAAAAAGCGCCCTTTGCCCTGCCCCTCAAGGATGGCTTTCGCTACACCTCCGGGTTCGGGCCACGGTGGGGCCGGATGCACGAGGGCACGGATTTTGCCGCAGCCTACGGCACCCCGATCTATGCGACGGCCGATGGCGTGGTGACTTTTGCCGGTTGGCAGAACGGCTATGGCCGTCTGGTGAAGATCCAGCACGAGTTCGGAATCGAGACCCGTTACGCGCATCAATCCCAAATCCACGTGAAAGTCGGGCAAAGGGTCTCGCGCGGAGACAAGATAGGTGCTATGGGGAATTCCGGTCGCTCCACTGGCACGCATCTTCATTATGAAGTTCGTGTGGGAGGCAAAGCCGTGAACCCCATGATCTACATTAAGGCTGCCAACGATGTTTTCTAAAAGCAGAATAAATGAACCCGGGCCCAAACAGGGCGACGAGCAGAACAAACCCGATCAGGCGGCTGCAAAGCCTGCCACGCCAAAAGCGCCGGCTGAATTTACGCCAAGCGCGCCCAAGGCGAAACCGCCGGCATCTGTTCTCTCAGCGGACCTGACCGTCACGGGTAATCTCAAAACCACCGGCGACATCCAGATCGAAGGCACCGTTGAAGGCGACATTCGTGCGCATCTTTTGACGGTTGGCGAAACGGCGACTGTCAAAGGCGAATTGATTGCGGATGATGTCGTGGTCAATGGCCGCGTAATCGGTCGCGTTCGTGGTCTCAAGGTGCGTCTGACCTCCACCGCGAAGGTTGAGGGTGATATCATCCACAAAACCATCGCGATCGAAAACGGTGCGCATTTCGAAGGGTCCGTGCAGCGGGCCGATGATCCGCTCGGTGGGACAAAAACCCCGATGCCGACGCCGAAATCCGCCGCGACCGGCGAGGCCAAGTAACAAACGCATTGGCGTTGTGTTCTGAGGCGGCCATTGGGGCCGCCTTTTTCACGACCGCTGTTTGAATGGTTTTGCCCCTTCCCTCCCCCGACCTTGTCCGCGCGAACCTGCGCGGTGCGGCGTTCATGGTTTTTGCCATGGCGCTCTTTGCGGTTGAGGACAGTTTGCTCAAAGGGGTGGCGGCGCATTTGCCGGTGGGCGAGGTACTGATCCTGTTCGGGCTGGGCGGCAGCATCGTCTTTGCGGGATTGACCGTTATGCGCGGCGAGCGGATTTTTCACCCTGCCCTGCGCCAGCGCGTCATGGCGCTGCGGGCCGTGTCGGAGATCACGGGGCGGGTGTTTTTCACGCTCTCGCTGGCGCTGACCACGCTGTCGGCGACCTCGGCAATTTTGCAGGCGACGCCTTTGGTGGTTGCGGCGGCGGGGTCGTTTATATTCGGCGAACGTGTCGGGCTGCGCCGGTGGTTCCTGATCGGGCTCGGGTTTGTGGGCGTGTTGATGGTGTTGCGCCCTGGCGCGGGAGATTTCTCGGCGCTCTCGATTTTGGCGATTTTGGGGATGCTTGGCTTTGCGGGGCGCGATCTGGCGACGCGGGCGGCCCCTGCCACGCTGTCCTATGCGCAACTCGGCCTTTACGGGTTCGTGCCGTTGATTGTGGCGGGAACGGCGCTCATGGTTTGGCAGGGCGGCGCGGTCATGCCGGTGGCGCGCGATCTGGCGTTGCTCTTGGCCGCCGTCATCATCGGGGTGATTGCCTATACCTCTTTGACCATGGCGATGCGGATGGGTGAACTCTCCGCCGTCACGCCATTTCGCTATTCGCGGTTGTTATTCGGCATGGGGATGGGCGTTGTCGTCTTTGGCGAAACGCCGAGTTTCTGGGACTACGCGGGCGGTGCGGTGATCGTGGTCGCAGGGTTGATGATCATGCTGTCGTCGCGTCGGCGCCGTTAGACCAGCGCGCGCCGGTAGAGGTGCCATGTCGCATGGCCAAACACCGGTAGCGCCACGAAGAGCCCCAGAAACATCGGCACCATCGCCACAATCGTCAGCCCCGCAATCAGCACCGCCCAGACCAGCATCACCAGAAAATTCTGCCGCACGACATCGATCGAGATGATCATGGCGGTCACAAAATCCACCTCGCGGTCGAGAAGATGCGGCAGGCTCGTGACCGTGAGCGCGTAGAGCACAAAGGACAACACCGCGCCGACGGCCAGTTCGACGGCAATCATCGTCATGCCGGTCGGGGTAAAGAAGGCCTCATAGGAGGAGGAGATATTGGTGAGGTTCGAAATCCCCATGAACATCGCGAACAGCATATGGGCGATGAAAGACCAGAACAGCACGTAGATCACGATGATCGCGCCCATCCACGGGATCTGGCGGTCCCGTTCGGCGGCAACCACGCCAAGGATCTGATACCAATCCATCGCCGCGCCGGATTCGATGCGCCGCGAGACTTCGTAGAGGCCGACGCCTGCGAAAGGAGCAAAGAGCGGGAAGGCGAGCGAGATCACCAGCGTCCATGCCAGCGTCCCTGCCCCGAAGGAGACCAGCGCCAATCCGATCCCGACATAGACGGCTGCGAAAAAGATGCCAAAGGCGGGCGCGGTGCGAAAATCGCGCCACCCCGCGACGAGCGCGGCACGCAGATCGGCAAGCGTAAGACGCGCGATATCGGGGATCGGCGAGGCCGCGACTTGATCGGCATCATCCATCTGTGTCTTCCCTCTCCCTAAATCTCAGCGCGCAGCTTTGGCGGGGTGCTAACCGCCCACGAAGTTCACGCCAGAACCCCGCAAAGGTCAAGGACGTGCCGGTTTCACGGCTTGTCAAAGCCATCCGTCGTCTGGTCCCCGTCACGCGCGATGAGGAGCGTCGAGAACGGCACCATCGACACAGAGGCCGCCCGCGTGCCGAGCGCCCATTCGGTGATGGCCTTTAACGTGTCAGGTTTGGTGCGCGCGACGAGGATGATTTCGCCATCCACACCGGCGCGGAATGCGGCCTGATCGAGGAACCGTTTGATGGCATCCGTGTCCTGCCCGCGCCCGTCGATGTCGCGGAACACCAATGCGGCGGGGGTTTTGGCGCGCATGGCCTCCTGTTCGAGCGAATCGAGGCCGCGCTGGTAGGTGAGCAGGGCGTGCCCGCTCTCCTGCGCGGTTGCCACGACCTGTGCGGCGATCTGACGGCGGGATTGGTAGCTGGCGGCGGGGGTGTCGAGGAACCCGATAGCGTGGGGCATCACGTGGCGCACCTCGCCGAGTGTGACGGCGACATCCTGAGGCGATGCGCCATCGGGCAGGCCGACGAGGGCGAGCACTTCGTGGCCCTGCGCGATGAATGCGTCCCCCCGATCGGGCGCCTGCGCGTCGAGCGCATCAACACCGATGGTCACCGCAAATGGCAGGGCAGCGATCATGCCGTCGTCGGGTGCGATATCCCCGGTATCGATCAGCACGATCGACAGGAGCGGCCCGGGACGCGGGGCGTCCACACTAGCCGCGTTTGCGATATAGGCGGGCACTGACGCGCTGGCGGCAGGCTCGGGTGCCGCGAGCGAGGCATTGCCGCCGATGGTGGGCAGACGGGCGGATTTGCGCGCGTCGGTGCGGTCGGTGAAGGCGGTGACGCGTTCACCAAAGGCCGGTTTTTCGGCCGGCTCCGTTGGTGCGGGCTCATCTTTGACGACACCGGGCATCGCCGACTGCGCATCACCCGCGTCGGGGGTTTCCAGTTCGCTCACCCCTTCCTCGGGCTGCGCATCCTCGAGCGGGGCGGGATCGGTGGGCGCGCTGCCTTCGAGAGGGGGCTGAGGCGCGACACGGGTCTGGGTGTCGAGCAGCGGTTGTGGCGCGCGGTCGGGCAGAGCCAGTTCGACCTGAGGCAGGGCATCGCCCGTCGCGGTCTGCGGGGCGAGGCCCTGTGGCGCGGTGAGCGTTGGCGTGTCGGTTGTCGCGGTCTGGGTCTGCGGGGCCGTGCCATCCTGTGGGGCGACGGGGGCACCTTCGCGCGTGGTGATCTGCGGTTTGGGGGCGGCTTCGATGTCCTGCGGCACGGGCGCGGCGTCGCGCGGCGCGACGGTGGTGGCGACATCTGGTTGGGCGCCGGAGCGGTCGGGTTCGCCCGCCGCCCCTTCCGGTTCCAAGTCAGGAGCCGGCGTTTCGCCCGGAAGCGCGCTTTGCGTGACGCCCAGATCGCCCGCCGCAGCGGGTGGATCGTAGGTAATTGTGACCGGTTCGACCACTTCATTGGCAATCGCTATGACGCCGAAGCCCACAACAACACCCCAGACCAGTCCCGTCAGTATCCCGCGCCCCATGGATGCGTGCTCCTCGATCGCCACTCGTTTTTGGCCCTGCGTATGTTTTTGGGATCGTTCGGGGCCTTGCCCTTGACCCTTCGCATGGCTTCATGAACATGTATAGCGCGCCTTCGAGGCGGGATCATCCCCCTTTGACGTGCCATTTCATGCCCGCGCCTGCGGGGCTCACCAGCGACGAAACCAGCGACGAAAGACGGCCGACGATGCTTCTCCTGATCGATAACTACGACAGCTTTACCTACAATCTCGTGCATTACATCGGCGAGTTGGGGTGGCAGGCGAAGGTCGTGCGCAACGACGCGTTGGATGTGCAGCAGGCGATGGCGCTGCGCCCGTCGGGCATTGTGTTGTCGCCGGGGCCGAAAACGCCGACCGAGGCGGGCATTTGTGTGCCACTGGTCCATGCGGCCGCCGATGCAGGTATTCCGCTGTTCGGGGTGTGCCTCGGGCATCAGTCCATCGGCGAGGCCTTTGGCGGTAAAGTCGTGCGCTGCCACGAAATTGTGCATGGCAAGATGGGCGAGATTTCCCACCACAACACCGGCGTGTTCGAGGGCCTTCCTTCGCCGCTTGCGGGGACGCGCTATCACAGTCTGGTGGTGGATCGCGAGACCCTGCCGGAGTGCCTCGAAGTGACGGCCGAACTGGCCGACGGCACCATTATGGGGATGCGCCACCGCACATTGCCCATCGAGGGCGTTCAGTTTCACCCCGAAAGCATCCGCTCGGAACATGGTCACGCGATGCTCAAGACGTTCCTTGACCGTATTCCGACGGAGGAAATGGCATGAGCGATGCGATGAAGCCGTTCATCGGACTGGCAGCTGACCGTCCCCTGACGCGCGGCGAGGCCGAGGCGGCGTTCGAGTTGCTCTTTGCGGGGGATGCCACGCCTGCGCAGGTTGCGGGTTTGTTGATGGCGCTGCGCACCCGTGGCGAAACCGTCGATGAGATCGCAGGTGCTGCCGCGCAGATGCGCGCGGCCTGTGTGAAAGTTCGCGCGCCCGAAGGGGCGATGGATATCGTGGGCACCGGCGGCACGGGCAAGGCCACGTTGCAAATCTCGACCGCCACGGCGTTTTGCGTCGCCGGATGCGGCGTGCCGGTGGCCAAACATGGGAACCGCAAACTCAGCTCCAATTCCGGCGCGGCCGACAGTCTGGGCATGAACGGAATCAACGTCATGGTTGGCGCCGATGTGGTCGAAGAAGCGCTGAATGAAATCGGCATCGCCTTTATGATGGCCCCGATGCACCATCCGGCGATGAAGCATGTGATGCCGGTGCGGCTCGATCTGGGGACGCGTACGGTGTTCAATATTCTAGGGCCCTTGACCAATCCGGCCGGTGTGAAGCGACAACTGACGGGCGCGTTTTCCCCTGCCCTGTTGCGCCCCATGGCCGAAACGCTCGGCGCGCTTGGCAGTGAGAAGGCGTGGCTCGTCCATGGGTCTGATGGCACCGACGAGATCACTGTGACGGGGCCCACGCAGGTGGCCGAATGGCACGACGGGATTGTGACCGAGTTCGAGGTGCATCCCGAACAGGCCGGTCTGCCGGTCTATGCCTTCTCGGAGATCGAAGGCGGATCGCCCGAAAGCAACGGGGCGCGGTTGCGCGCGGTTCTGGCGGGTGAGGAAAGCGGCGCCTACCGCGATGCAGTTTTGTTAAATTCCGCGGCGGCACTATTGATTGCCGGTCGTGTTGAAACGCTGACAGACGGTGTGGCCATGGCGGGCGAGAGTATTGATCGTGGCGAGGCTCTGAACCGGCTCGTCGCATTGGCGGAAATGACCGCGCGCCACTGAAAACCAACGTCGTCTCGAAATATACAAAACCGCCGCGTATTTCCAACGCGGCGGTTTTTTTGTCTGTCGAGGGACTGCATCGCAGTATCGCTAGTTCGTTATGATCTCCGGTCCCATCAATGCCGTAGGCAGGAAGGTCGAGATGATCGGCACGTAGGTGATCAGGATCAGGAAGACGAAGAGGATGGCGAGGAACGGCAGCGCGGCACGTACCACGGCCATCATCGGCATCTGCGCCACGCCGGAGGTCACGAAGAGGTTGAGACCCACGGGCGGGGTAATCATCCCGATTTCCATGTTCACCACCATGATGATGCCGAGGTGGATTGGATCAACGCCCAGTTCGATGGCGATCGGGAACACCAGCGGCGCGACGATCACGATCAGGCCCGAGGGTTCCATGAACTGCCCGCCGATCAACAGGATCACGTTGACCATGATGAGGAACATGATCTTGCCAAAGCCTGCCGAAAGCATCGCGGAGGCGATCTGTTGGGGGATTTGTTCGTCGGTCAGCACATGTTTCAGGATCAGCGCGTTGGCGATGATGAACATCAGCATGACGGTCAGCTTACCCGCATCAAACAGGGTTGCTCGCGTGTCTTTATGCACGAGGGCGTGGAAAATCGCGAAGCGTTTGAAGATGGCCAGCGGGCCGCCTTTTACGCCTTTGAGCGGTCCCATGTCGCGGTAGACGAAGGTGGCCACGAGGAAGGCGTAGACAGAGGCAACGGCGGCAGCTTCGGTCGGGGTGAAAATCGCGCCGGTCACGCCGGGGATGCCATAGATTCCGACCATGATGATGACGATCAACATCAGGCCCCAGAAGGCATCGCGGAACGAGGCCCAGATTTCGGCCCACCCGGCCCATTGGCCTTTTGGCAGGTTTTTGATGCGCGCAATGACGTAGATCGCAATCATCAACATACTGCCCGCAAGAAGGCCCGGGATCACACCGGCGAGGAACATCCGCCCCACCGAGACATCCGTGGCGGAGGCGTAGACGACCATCACGATGGACGGCGGGATCAGGATGCCGAGCGTGCCCGCGTTACAGATGACGCCGGCGGCGAATTCTTTGGAGTAGCCCATTTCGCGCATCGCGGCGATGACAATGGTCCCGATGGCAACCACGGTCGCCGGTGAGGATCCCGACAGGGCCGCAAAGATCATACAGGCAAAGACGCCCGCGATGGCCAGACCGCCGTGGAAGTGACCCACGCAGGCGATGGAAAACCGCACGATGCGTTTGGCCACGCCGCCCGTCGACATGAACGACGAGGCGAGGATGAAGAACGGGATGGCCAGCAGGGTGTAATGGCCTGCCATGGCTTGGTAGAGCGACTGGGCCACCGAGGCCAGCGAGGTGTCCGAGAACGCCAGCAGGAAGATCATGGAGCTCAGGCCCAGAGAGACCGCGATTGGCACACCAATCAGCAAAAGACCGATGATGAGTACGAAAAGTAGGACGACTGCCATGGGGATTATTCCTCGTATTCGCCGCGTTGGATGTGCTCGATCTCTTCCTCGGCCTCATGGCTGACGATGAGCGTGGCCTGTTTACCGGTCACGATACGAATGGTGGCCTGAACGATGCGCAGCAGGATGAGCGCGCACCCGAAGGGCAGGATGAAATAGGGAATGACGCGGGGCAGTTTGTCGTAGGTGTCGCCGTAGTTGATCGCATCTTCGAGCCAGCGGAAAATCCCCAGCATCGGCACCTGATCTGTGGTGTAGAAGGCGCGGTCGCGCACCCCTTCGGTAAAGCCGGTCGGGAACCAACGCCCCTCGGTCGGCTGGAGTGCGGCAAAGGGTGCCCAGTAGTCCCACGCGCCTTTGAGCAGGAGCAGCGCATAGACGACGCAGACCAGTGCGGAGATGATGGCGAGAACCCGTTTGGGACCCGCGGGCAGCATATTCGTGATGGCATCCACACCGAGGTGGGAGGTCTTTTTGAACCCGTAGGAAATGCCGAGCAGGACAAGCCAGGCAAAGAGGATCAGAACGACCTCAAGGCCCCAGATGAAGGATGTGTTGAACACGTAGCGCAGGATCACATTAATGAAGGTGACCAAAGTCATCGCGCCGAGAATGAAGGCGATGACGTTTTCCTCGAGCGCGTCGATGAACCGCCCCGTGGCAGACGTCGGTTGGTTATCCGAATGCTGGCTCATTGCTATCCCCCTGTCCCCTTTTGGCACCCGCGCGCGCGGGATGCGGAGAACGGCCCCCCTACCGCGATGCGCGGGGGGCCGTCCGGTCCTGCAAACGCAAGACTTAGTTTTTGGCGTTGATCGCCTGTGCTGCGGCGATGTTGTCGGCGCCTACGTCGGCTTCGAACTGGGCCCAAACAGGCTTCATCGCATCAACCCATGCCTGACGCTGGTCGGCGTCGAGTTCACGGATCACACCGCCTGCGTCGAGCACGGCCTGACGGTTATCCGCATCGACTTCCGCGATGGCGGCGTTCCGCTCTGCGGTGACTTCGTTCATGATCGTTGCGAGCTGGTCGCGAACGTCTGCGTCGAGACCTTCCCACCAGTCAACCGATGTCACGACCATGTAGTCGAGCAGGCCGTGGTTGGTTTCGGTGGTGCCGTCCTGCACTTCGAAGAACTTCTGGCCGTAGATGTTGGACCATGTGTTTTCCTGACCATCGACAACGCCGGTTTGCAGCGCGCCGTAGACTTCGGAGAAGGCCATCGGCTGTGGCGAGGCGTCGAGCGCTTCCATCTGGGCCACGAGAACGTCGGAGGGCTGAACGCGGAATTTCAGACCGGCGGCGTCGGTTGGCAGGATGAGGGGTTTGTTCGCGGAGAACTGTTTGAGGCCATTGTGCCAGAAACCGAGGCCGAGAAGACCACGACGCACCATGCTTTCCTTCATTGCCACGCCGGTTTCGGAGTTCTGGAACTCATCCACAGCGGCCATGTTTTTGAACATGAAGGGCAGATCGAAGATGCGGAAGACTTTGGTGAAGGTTTCGAATTTGGACAGCGAAGGTGCCGCCATCTGTACGTCGCCCTGAAGCATGGCTTCGAGCACCTGGTCATCGTTGTAGAGCGTGGAGTTCGGGTAGACCTCAACACAGGCCACGCCGTTCATTTCGGCGTTCACGCGCTCCATGAACAGGGTCGCGGCGATCCCTTTGGGGTGTTTGTCGGTGTTGGTCACGTGGCTGAATTTGATGACCATTTCGCCATCGTCACAGGCCGCAAAACCGGCCTGAGCGGTGACAGTAAGAGCGAGCGCCGTTGCGGCGGTTGCAAGAAATTTCATGGATATCCTCCCGTAAGTATCCGTTTTTTAACGAGCAGCGCACGGGATTTTCGATCCCGCAACACTTGGGTGAGACACAACAGCCTGTGAACACATCGATCAAGTGAAAGTCGCGGAGGGGGTTTTGAATTGATTTTTTATATTATTAACAGGCCATTAAGGATCAAACTTCCAGTTGGTGGAAATGCTGCAACGGCATCCTGTGCGACATCCCGCACGCCTGTTAGCGCCATATGTGCGGAAATCCGCACACCACCCCGATTGGTCATCCCGACTCAGGGCGCCTTATCGATAGGCTTCGGCGCGCACGCCGTGGCGGGCGAGTTTGTCGTAGAAGGTCTTGCGCGGCAGTTTGAGCGCCTTTGCAGCTTCTGTGGCGTTGCCGTCATGGCGTTGCAGGGCGGAGATGATCAAAGAGCGTTCCACCTGCGCCAATTGTTCGGCAAGACCGAGTTCCACTTCATGCGCCTCGCCATCGGTCAGCCCCATGGCAAACCGCATCGCCGCATTCATCAGGGATCGCGCATTGCCCGGCCAGTCCTGCGCCATCAGGCGTGCGATCACATCCTGACCGATTTCGGGCACCGGCAGGTCGGATTGCTCGCAGGCAATGTCGACATAGTGGCGAAAGAGCACGGGGATGTCTTCACGCCGCTCGCGCAGGGGCGGGATACGGATCACGGCCGCCTCTAGCCGGTAGTACAGATCGGGCGAAAACCGTCCCTCGCGCGTGGCGCGCCCGAGGTCGCTGTAGGACCCCGCGATCAGGCGCGGACGGTCGTGGTGTTCGAGCAATTCAGTCAGCGCGAATTGCGCAGGCGAGGGCAGCCCTGCGACCTCGTCGAGAAAGACCGTGCCGTCCTTTGCGTCGAGAAAGCCGGCGGTGAGGCTATCGGGAGTCTGCGCGGAGGCGGAGAATTTCAGGAACGGTGCCTGACTGCCCGCCGAGAGCAGATGAATGACCTCGGCCATTTTCGCGGTCCCCACGCCGGGTTCGCCGGTGACGAAGACGTCCGCAGCCGAGCGGGCGACGGCGCGCGCTTCTTCGCGCATGGCGCGCGAGAGCGCAGAGGTGCCCCGTAGCATCCGCGCGGCTGCATCGCCCTGTGCCACCTGCCGTTTCAGGCGGCGGTTCTCCATGACGAGGGCGCGGGTGCGAATGGCCTTTTCGACCACCGCCACAAATTCCTTCGGCGCGCAAGGTTTTTCGAGAAAATCGAACGCCCCCAATGCGATGCCCCGGACGGCCATGGGAATATCGCCTTCTCCGGTGAGCAGGATCACGGGCAGTTCGGGGTCGATGGAATGGGCATAATCGAGAAGAACGAACCCGTCTTTGCCGGGCATACGGATGTCGGACACAATGACGCCTGCGAAATCGCGGCTGATGTGGTCTTTGGCCTCGATGTACGAGCCGACAAGGCGCGGTGCCATATCTGCCAGTTCGAGCGTCTGGCCCAGCGCCTCGCGCACCGAAGGGTCGTCATCGACCAAAAGAACGTCCACCCTCATTCCGCCGCCTCCCGCATCTTGGCCGCTGTCAGGTCAATGGTGAATTCCGCGCCGCCGGTGGGCCGGTTTGATCCGCGAATCTCGCCGCCAAAGGATTGCACCAGCCCGTAGGAAATGGACAGGCCCAGCCCCATGCCTTCGGAGGCGCCGACTTCCTTTGTGGTGTAGAAGGGATCAAAGATCTTGTCCGGCTCGGAAATACCGGGGCCCGTGTCACGCACGCTGAGGCGCACAGGGTCACTGCCGGTAATGTCGATTTCGATCCGCTTTTGCGGGCTGTCGCGCATCGCATCGGCGGCATTGGACAGCAGGTTGACCACGACCTGTTGCAGGCGAACCTCCCCGCCACGCACCCAGACCGGCGCGCCCGCAGTCCAGTCAACGCTCACATTAGCGAGGGCGAGTTTGCCGTCGGTTACTTCGAGGGCGGCATCGACGACGCCGGTGAGGTCGACATCGGCCAGCGTATCGGTTTCCTGACGCGCGAAGGCACGCAGGTTTTTGATGATGCGCCCCATGCGGCGGGCAAGGTCGGAGATGCGCCCGAGGTTTTCGGCCGCTTTTTCAGGGCGGTCGCGTTCTAGAAACGCCTGCGCGTTTTCGGCAAACGAGCGGATCGCCATGAGCGGTTGGTTCAACTCGTGGCTAATCCCCGCCGACATTTGGCCCAGCGCGGTCAGTTTCCCCGCCCGCACCAGATCGGCCTGCGCACGTTTGAGATCACGGTTGGCAATTTCGAGCGCCTGTGTGCGTTTGGCGACGCGGGCCTCCAGTCGTGCGTTGGCCTCTGCCAGAGTGCGCCTGCGTTCGGTGGCAAGGAACAGAAGCGCCCCGAAAGCGAGACATATGGCCGCCGTCAGCCCCGCCTGCAGGGCGGCGAGGCTGCGCACCGGTGCGAGATCGAGCAGGAGTTCCGCCGTCAGACCGATGACCGGACGCGGTTGTGTCAGGTGCAGGGCGCGGGCGGGAATATAGGGGCCCGCGTCCAGCGTGTAGAGTTCATGCCCCCCCACCGTCCGCTTCGCCACCAGCGGGAACCCCGCGCCATCGCGCCCCGTCAGGATCAGTTCGGTGCGATTGGTCACAAAGACCAGCCCGCTCTCATCTGTGAAATAGACCGTGGCGGTTTCGGTGGGCCAGCTCCATTCGACATCGGCCACATCCACGGTGACCACAACGGCCCCCACCGATGGCCCGCCGGGTGAGAACACTGGAGCCGCAAAGACATAGGTGCGTGCGCCGGATGGGTCGATAATGCGCTCTATGCCCAGCGCCCCGTCACCGGCGCGCTCCAGTGCCCTGCCCACGCCATAGGAGCCCACAGAATTGGCGGCCGACGCGAGATTGCGCCCGTCCTCACCGACCACGAAAATCCCCGCCGCGCCGGTTTTGTCGACCATCGCCTGCAGGAGCGCATGTGTCGCCTCTACCGTGTCGCGCGTCTGTCCGCGTTCCAGCACGAGGGAGAGAACCGTTGGATGGTCGGCCAGAAACACCCCGAGATCACGGTGCCTTTGCAGGTCGGTGGTAAGGCGGTCGGCCGCCAGCGTGAGGTCCGCATGCCCGCGTTCGCTGGCCTGATCGAGCTCTGCGCGAAAGGCCACCGCATAGACGCCCAAACCGAAACCGGCCGTGCAGAGCACAAACAGAACCGCCCCGATCAGGCGACGGCGCGCCGATGTGTGGGGTTTGGAGATAGCTTGGGTTTCGGGCGCGGTATTTTCCATTGCAGCGCAGTCTAAAAACTCCCGCTTGCAAAGCAAAGCGCGAAGCGCGAGCGTGCGGGCATGAAGCGCTACAGTATGTCTCCCAAAGACCCCGATTTCGTCCAAAACCCTTACCCCTTTTACGATCGTCTACGTGAAGGCGGGCGCATGGTGTTTTGGGAAGAGTTGGGATTGCCGGTCATCGCGGGTTACGACGGGGTGTCCATGGCGCTGCGCGATTCCCGTTTCGGGCGCCAGCCGCCCGCGGAGTTTGCGCCCGTGATTCCCGCGCATCTGCGGCCCTTTTACGATCTCGAAGACCATTCGATGTTGCAACTCGAAGGGGACACACACAGGCGCCTGCGCGGTCTCGTTCTACGCGCCTTCACGTCACGCCGGATCAAATCGCTGATGCCCGCCATCGAGGTGGTGTGTGATGACCTTCTGGACGCGATGGACGGCGTTGAAAATAGCGAGGTGGATTTCCTCGACGCCTTTTGCCGCCCCCTGCCCGTGCGTATTATCGCCCAGCTTTTGGGCGTGCCCGAGGAGATCTGGCCCGATCTGCTGGCGTGGTCGAACGACATGGTGGCGCTCTACCAACCCCGTGCCACCCCCGCGGTCGAGGCCAAGGCAGTTGCCGCCGCGACAGCGATCTCGGACTACCTGCGCGCCTATGTCGACTCCCGCCGCGCCGCGCCTGCCGATGATCTCATCACCGAGTTAATCGCGGCGGAGGCCGAGGGCGAAAAGCTGACCACGGACGAGTTGATTTCGACCTGTGTCCTGTTGCTGAACGCGGGTCATGAGGCCACGGTGCATACGGTCGGGATTGGGGTGAAGACGCTGTGTGAACACGGGTCGGCGCAGGAGGCGCTCGGCGAAGACGCCATCGACCAGACCATCGAGGAGGTGTTGCGCTACGATCCTCCGCTGCATTTCTTTGACCGCTGGGTCTATGAGGACACTGTGTTCCTGGGCGAAACGTTGAAGCGGGGCGACCGTATCGGGCTGTTGCTCGGTGCCGCCAATCGCGATCCCGACGCATGGGATGATCCCGACCACTTCGATCCGACGCGCAAGATCAAACAGAACACGGCCTTTGGTGCGGGGGTGCATTTCTGCGTCGGCGCCCCCCTCGCGCGGTTGGAATTGCGTGTTGCCCTGCCGCGTCTTTTTGATCGTTTTCCCGACCTGACGGTCACGGCGCCTCCGCGATACGCCGACATCTGGCATTTCCACGGGTTGGAGGACCTGCGCGTGCGCCTTTAGTCTTCTCTTTGGTCCACACGCGCGCTACCAAAGCGTCCATGATGACAGTTCTCGATAAGATAAAAGCCTATAAGCTCGAAGAAGTCGCCGCCGCGAAAGAGGCGGTGCCATTGGCCGACCTTATGGCGAAGGCGAAATCCCAGGAACCGCCGCGCGGGTTTAAAGACGCGCTGATCGGTGCATCCAAAGTGGGATATGGTTTGATCGCGGAGGTCAAAAAGGCCTCCCCGTCAAAAGGTCTCATCCGTCCCGATTTCGATCCCCCCGCGATTGCCGCCGCCTATCAGGCCGGTGGCGCGACTTGTCTGTCGGTTCTCACAGACACGCCATCGTTTCAGGGCGCGCCCGAATTTCTGCGTCAGGCCAAGGCGGCGACGTCGCTGCCGATCCTGCGCAAGGATTTCATGTATGACACCTATCAGGTGGCCGAAGCGCGTGCGTGGGGGGCGGATGCGATCCTGATCATCATGGCCTCCGTCGAGGATGCGCAGGCCCTCGAACTGGAAGCGGCCGCGATGGAGATGGGCCTCGATGTGCTCGTCGAGGTGCATAACGCCGAGGAATTGGAGCGCGCCAGCGTGCTCAAATCGCCCCTGCTCGGCATCAACAACCGCAATCTCAAGACCTTCGAGACGACGCTCGACACCACGCGCGAGTTGTCGCGTCTGGCCGGTCCCGAGCGGTTGCTGGTCTGTGAGAGCGGTCTGTTCACCCGCGAAGACCTCGCGGACATGGCGCAATACGGCGCGCGGTGTTTCCTGATCGGGGAAAGCCTGATGCGTCAGGACGATGTTGCTGCTGCGACGCGCGATCTGATCGCCTCGCCTGTGTCGGGAGCGCTATAGGCCATGGCCGAGCTGACCCATTTTGACGCCGAGGGCCATGCGCATATGGTCGATGTCTCGGGCAAACCGGTGAGTGACCGTGTGGCCGTCGCAGAGGCGTTTGTGAAAATGCAGCCCGCGACTTTGGCCCATATCACCGAAGGCACGGCCAAAAAGGGTGACGTACTTGGTGTGGCGCGGCTCGCAGGGATCATGGGGGCCAAAAAGACCGCCGATCTCATCCCGCTATGCCATCCCCTGCCCGTGACCAAAGTAACGCTGGATATCACGCCTGACGACGCCCTGCCCGGGGTGCGGATTGTTGCGACGGTGAAGACCTGTGGTCAGACCGGTGTGGAGATGGAGGCGCTTACGGCGGTCTCTGTGGCTGCTTTGACGGTCTATGACATGCTCAAGGCGGTCGAAAAGGGCATGGAGATTTCCGGTATCCGCCTGCTGCGCAAAGAGGGCGGCAAATCCGGCACCTATGAGGCGGAGTAGATGATTTCGGTTGAGGAAGCGCTGGCACGGGTGTTTGACCTTTGTGCGCCGGTGGGACGCGAAACGGTGCCGCTGCGTGCGGCGGCGGGGCGTGTTCTGGCCACTGCGGTAACCGCGCGGCGCGACCAGCCACCGTTTTCGGCCTCCGCCATGGACGGTTATGCGGTGCGCGACGCGGATTGTGGCGAAGGGGCTTCCTTTGACGTGGTTGGCACCTCCGCTGCGGGGCACGGGTATTTCGACACGGTTGGCGCGGGCGAAGCGGTGCGCATTTTTACTGGCGCGCCCGTCCCTGCCGGTGCGGATCGTGTCATCATTCAGGAAGACGTCACACGCGACGGCGATCGCATCACGCTCACGGAACCTCTCGGCGCAGGCACTAACATTCGCGCCTCCGGTGGGGATTTCAGCGCCGGTGACACATTCGCACCGACGCGCCGTCTGACGCCGCAGGATGTGACCCTCTTGGCGGCGATGAATATCGCTCAGGTAGAGGTCTATTGCCGCCCCGAAGTTGCGATCATCGCCACGGGCGACGAATTGGTGATGCCCGGAGAAGATCCCGGTCCCTCGCAAATCATCGCGTCGAACAGTTTCGGTCTGGCCGCGATGGTCGAGGCCGCAGGCGGGATTGCCCGCATGTTGCCGATTGCGCCCGATGACCCCGATGGCCTGCGCTATGTGTTCTCGCTGGCTGAAGGGGCCGACATGGTGGTGACCATTGGCGGCGCCTCGGTCGGGGATCACGATATTGTTGGCAAAGTTGCCGAGGAACTGGGGCTCGATCGGGCGTTCTACAAGATCGCGATGCGTCCGGGGAAACCGCTGATGGCGGGGCGCCTCGGGGAGGCAGTGATGCTCGGCCTGCCGGGCAATCCGGTGTCGGCCATGGTCACGGGGCAATTGTTCATGCTGCCCGCGCTCGCCGTTTTGTCGGGACTGGCCGCTGCGACGGCACCGACGCTAACGGCGGTTCTCACGCAGGACATTTCCGAAAACGGGCCCCGTGAGCATTACATGCGCGCGCGGCTCAGCGGGAATGAAATCGCCCCTTTCGAGCGTCAGGACAGTTCTCTGATGTCGATCCTGTCGGATGCAAACGCTCTGCTTAAACGTCCGCCATTTGACCGCGCGCGCAAAGCTGGTGAGACGGTCGACTACGTCCCGTTTTAACCAGTTGTTAACCTCCACAGGCCAAGGCTGAACCCAACAACGCGCCGTCATCGCTTTGATCCGGTAAGCGGAGAGAAAAGTTGACAGATTCAGGGAACGTGGGTAGAACATTGTCAGAACAAAACGGAACTAGCCGACGGATTGTCCGGGTTGCTGCGGGTCTCGACCTTCGGCTCAACCCGACCAAACCTGACCCGTTGCGAAAAATAACAATGATCCGCCAAACCGTAACCTACTGCGGCCCGGCGGCGAGGAGCGAGCAGATGCTGACGAAAAAGCAACTCCAACTTTTGGAATTCATCAACACCCGCATGAACCGTGATGGCGTGCCGCCCTCTTTCGACGAGATGAAAGAGGCGTTGGACCTGCGGTCGAAATCGGGCATCCACCGTCTGATTACGGCGCTTGAGGAGCGTGGCTTTATCCGCCGCCTCGCCCACCGTGCCCGTGCGATCGAAATCGTTAAACTCCCCGAAAGCCTCGGCGGTAACGCCACGCATGGCGGTTTTTCCCCGCGTGTGATCGAGGGCGACCGCCCCAGCAGCCCGCCCCCCGCGCGCGCTATGGAAGTTGCGACAATCGAGGCCGTGAACCTGCAAATCATGGGTAAAATCGCCGCCGGTGTGCCCATCGAAGCTATCGAAGATGCCACCAACCAGGTCGCCGTTCCGGGGTCGATGCTATCGGGGCGCGGCAATCACTACGCGCTCGAAGTCAAAGGCGAATCCATGATCGAGGCCGGTATCAACCACGGCGACATCGTGGTGATCCGCGAAACCTCCAGCGTGTCGGATGGCGATATCGTCGTGGCGATGGTCGAAGGCTATGAAACGACATTGAAACGCTATCGCCGCACCGGCGGGATGGTGGCGCTCGAGGCGGCGAACCCTGCCTTTGAGACACGGATCCTGCCTGCCGAGAATGTCGAAGTTCAGGGAAAGCTGGTCGGCCTGATCCGCAGCTACTGATCGCGACTGACAATTTGATTTTGATGCTGCCGCGTGCCTTCGGGTTGCGCGGCGGTTTCTATTTGCGATCTGCCAGACGGATCGATGTCGGTGTGAGAATGCGCCGTGCGGCCTCTTTGCCCTGCTGGGCGCGCGCGGATCGGGCATCCGTTGCACGTGATCCACGCAAGGCGGGCGTGTTCCAAAGGCGCGTGCCCGCAGTGGCATAGGCTGTATCGAGGACCACGTTTTCACCGGCGAGCGAAAAGGCGAGTGCACCGCTTTTGCGCAGGGAATTCTCGTCAATCAGGAGGCAATCGCGGGGCATGGGCCCCTCCCACATCTGATTGACGATCACGATGTCATGGGGTCCGCATGCCGCATCAACGCGCTCCTGCCACCCCCGCCCTGTGACATGGGCGACGCGAATATCGCCGAGGTGCAGCGCCACAGCGACGCGTTCGGCGGCCCGCGCCTGCACCGGCAAATCGCCGTCGTTTTCGAGCCAAGTGAGGGCAGCAAAACCACTTCCCTTCGGTTTGGAGAGCACGCGACCTTCGGGGCCCATCCGACCGACGAGGCCACCATCACCGGAGACGAGCAGATCGGGACGCCCCTGCATGGACCACAGCAGAAACCCCGCCATCACGGGGATCAGGCCCAATCTCTGCCACCGCCCCCGCCACAGAATGACAAACAGGCTTCCAAGCGCGATGAGCGGCAGGGTTTCGGGTGCCGGGGAGGCCAGCCGAGTGACCGAACCGCCCCAGCCGGACACGGTTTCTGCGACCACGAGGATCCATGCGATAGCAGGTTTCATCACCAAGAACGCCAGGTTCGACAGGCCCAACGGGGCAAGGACGAGAGCGGCCAATGCGGCGGGCATGATGAGGGCGCCCATCAAGGGAACGGTGAACAGGTTGGCCACCAATCCGTAGTCGGCAATGCGGTTAAAATGGGCGGCGGCCACCGGCGCGGTGGCGATTCCGGCGACGGCGGAGGACATGACCAAGGTCACGAACATGCGCAGCCAGGCGGGCCATGTCGCCATGAAATTCAACCGTCGCGACACGCCAAACACCGTGACCAATGCGGTGGTCGCCGCAAAAGACATCTGGAACCCCGGCTCGGTGAGCACCTCGGGGTGCAACAGCAGGATGGTAAGCGCGGCGAGAGCGACCGAGTGCAGAGATATGGCCTGCCGGTCTACGAGGACGGCGGCCAGCATGATCGCGACCATAATAAAGGCGCGCTCGGTTGCGACATTGGCGCCTGAAAGAGCGAGGTAAAAGGCCCCTGCTGCGAGCGCGCCGAGTGCGGCGTATTTCTTGATCGGCCAGTGCAGCGCTGCGCCGGGGATCAGGGTTAGCGCGACACGCAGGGCAAAGAAAACAGCGCCGGTCAGCAGCCCCATGTGCAGGCCGGAGATGGCGAGCAAATGCGACAGGTTGGCGGCGCGCAGGGATTCTGCGGTCTCCTCGGAAATACCGGCGCGGTCGCCGGTGAGAATGGCGGCGGCAAAGGCCCCTTCCTGCCCGCCGATGGCGGCTTGGAGATGGTTGGACAGGCGCTGGCGCACGCGGTGCACCAAGAGCAGCGCACCTTCATCGGTGGGGCCGGCGCGCAGCACCGGAACCCGTGTATAGCCGACCGCGCCGAGTTGATCGAACCACGCCATACGTTGGAAATCGAACCCGCCGGGTTCGGTTGGGCCAGAGGGCGGTGACAAATGTCCGGTGAGCGCGAGCCGCATGCCAGGTTCCGGCGTAAAGCCGGTTTGATCGCCATGGAGCGAAATGCGCACGCGCTTTGGCGTACGCTCAGGGGCCATGTTGCGCAGGGTGACTTGGTCAAAGGTCAGGCGCAACGCGTCAGAGGCAGAGCGGTCGATTTTGATCACGCGGCCTTCGACGGGGCCGTAATAGCGAAATGTCAGAACCGGTTCGCCGATCAGATGGGTGCGCAGTCCGGCGACGGAAAACCCGATGCCGATGGCGAGGAGCGCGATGAGCGGGGGGGCCACATATCCGGGCAACCGCCATGCGAGGAGCGCGCCCGCCAGAGTGCATGCGGCGGCAATCCAGAGCGTCGCACGGGACGGTTCCAAGGGGAGCAAAAAGAACAGGCCGATCCCCATGGCGAGCATAATCGGCAGCCACAGGAATAGACGCCCTCGCTGTGCGTCGAGACCGTCGAGTAGAATGAGCGCTGCTGTGGTAAGGGGGCGCACTCTTGTGTCCTTTTCCGCCATCCCGTAGACCTGCCGCGACAATCATCCACCACCATGGTTAGCAAAGGGTTAATCACCGTATGTCCGATCTCCCCGTCGTCACTCGTATCGCCCCCTCGCCGACCGGAGACATGCACATCGGCACGGCGCGGACCGCCCTGTTCAACTGGCTCTATGCACGGGGTCGCGGGGGGAAATTCCTGCTGCGTATCGAGGACACGGACCGCGCGCGATCAACGCCCGAGGCAACGCAGGGCATTCTGGACGGGATGGCGTGGCTGGGCCTCGATTATGATGGCGACGCGGTGAGCCAGTTTGACCGCGCTCCACGCCACAAAGAGGTGGCGGAGGCGATGTTGGCCTCTGGTGCGGCCTATAAATGTTTTGCGACGCAGGAAGAAATCGAAGCTTTCCGCGAATCCGCCCGTGCGGCTGGCGAAAGCACGCTCTACCGCTCGCCTTGGCGCGACGCCGATCCTGCCACCCACCCCGACGCGCCCTATGTGATCCGCGTGAAAGCGCCGCGCGAGGGGGTCACCGTGATCGCCGACCGCGTTCAGGGCGATGTGACGATCCGCAACGACCAGCTCGACGATATGATCGTGCTGCGCTCTGACGGAACGCCGACCTATATGCTGGCCGTGGTTGTGGACGATCACGACATGGGGGTGACCCATGTGATCCGCGGCGACGACCACCTCAATAATGCTGCGCGCCAGATGTTGATCTATGCCGCGATGGATTGGCCGTTGCCGGTCTATGCGCATATCCCGCTGATTTTCGGGCCGGACGGCAAGAAGATGTCGAAACGGCACGGTGCCACGGGTGTGAAGGAATATCAGGCGCTCGGCTACCCTGCGCAGGCGATGCGCAACTACCTCGCCCGTTTGGGGTGGAGCCATGGGGATGACGAATTCTTTTCCGACGATCAGGCGAAAGAATGGTTCGATCTGGATGGAATCAATAAAGCGCCGGCGCGGTTTGACACCAAAAAGTTGGAAAACATCAGCGGTCAGCACCTGTCGGTGATGGGTGATAGCGCAATCATGGCCGAGCTTGAGGACTATCTGAGCGCAATTGATGCACCTGCATTGAGCATTTCGCAAAAAGGAAGATTGGCCGACGCGATGTCTTCGATCAAAGGCTCTGCGAAGACATTCGGGCAAATCATTGAAAAAGCACGTTTTTCGATCATCGATCTCCCGTTCGACTATGACGAAAAAGCTGCGGCTCTGGCAGGCTCGGTATCCAACGGTATACTGGATGAATTGACGCCGCACCTGCAAAGTGCTAGCTGGGAGCGCGACGCTCTGGAGAGCGCCGTCGGCATGGTCATGGAGGCCCGCGACATCGGCTTCGGCAAGGTTGCCGGACCGCTCCGCGCGGCACTGGCCGGTCGTACGGCAACACCGAGTGTTCTGGACATGATGATGGTGCTGGGCCGTGAAGAAACACTCACCCGCATTGCTGCGTTCCGCGCGCTAGGCACAGCCGAATAACCGGCCCGCCTCGTGTCAGGACCGGCGGCATGCGCCCGGGACAATCGGAATTGTCAGTGTAAAGAATTCGGCCGCAGCGCAAATAGCTTCGGCGGGTACATATGGCAGGAACGGGCGCTAACCCCTTTATGTCATTATTAAATTGCGGCCCCGCGCCGCACACGCCTGCAGATGTCGTCCGGTGAACTGGGCGACCAACTGACCTCAATACGACGCACCCGCGCCCATGGCGCGAGGCCGTCGCAAACCGAAGGAACGACCATGGCAGACACCCAGAAAACCGCGACCCTGACGATTAACGGAGAGAGCCACGAGCTTCCGATCTTTACGCCGACTGTCGGTCCTGACGTCATCGATATCCGCAAACTCTACGCCAATGCGGGCGTGTTCACCTACGATCCGGGCTTTACCTCTACCGCGTCCTGCGACAGCTCGATTACCTACATCGACGGTGAAGAAGGCATTTTGCTGCACCGCGGCTATCCGATTGGCGATTTGGCCGAAAAATCCCACTTTCTGGAAGTGTGCTACCTCCTTCTCTACGGTGAACTGCCAACGGCCGCCCAGATGGAAGATTTCGAGTGCCGCGTGACAAATCACACCATGGTCCACGAGCAGATGCACCGGTTCTTCACCGGCTTCCGCCGCGACGCGCACCCGATGGCCATCATGGTCGGTGTCGTCGGCGCCATGTCCGCCTTCTACCACGACTCCATCGACATCAACGATCCGTGGCAGCGTGAGGTCGCGACGATCCGTCTGATCGCGAAAATGCCGACGCTTGCGGCGATGGCTTATAAATACACCATCGGCCAGCCTTTCGTGTATCCGCGCAACGATCTCGACTACGCGGCCAATTTCCTGCGCATGTGTTTCTCTGTTCCTGCAGAGGAATATGAGGTGAACCCGATCCTCAGCCGCGCGATGGACCGTATCTTTACGCTGCACGCCGACCACGAACAGAACGCGTCTACATCGACTGTGCGTCTGGCGTCCTCTTCGGGTGCGAACCCGTTCGCCTGTATCGCGGCGGGCATTGCCTGCCTTTGGGGTCCTGCTCACGGCGGCGCAAACCAGGCGTGTCTGGAAATGCTGCGCGAAATCGGCACCGTGGATCGCATTCCCGAATTCATCGCCCGCGCTAAGGATAAGAACGATCCGTTCCGTCTGATGGGCTTTGGCCACCGCGTTTACAAAAACTTTGACCCGCGTGCGAAGGTGATGAAGCAGTCCGCAGACGAGGTTCTCGAACTGCTCGGCGTGGAGAACAACCCGACGCTGCAGGTTGCCAAGGAACTCGAAAAGGCCGCATTGGCCGATCCGTATTTCGCAGAGAAGAAACTGTTCCCGAACGTCGATTTCTATTCGGGCATCATTCTCGAAGCGATGGGTTTCCCGACCTCGATGTTCACACCGATCTTCGCGCTCTCGCGTACCATCGGCTGGATTTCGCAGTGGAAAGAGATGATCGAGGATCCGGCGATGAAAATCGGTCGCCCGCGTCAGCTCTACACAGGTGCAAACGCGCGCGAATACCGCAACGTCGAAGACCGCGGCTAAAACTGCCCGTCTTTTCGAAATTGAAAAGCCGCCCTTCGGGGCGGCTTTTTTGTGTGTATGGCAGTGTGACGTGACTTACCCCGTCAGTCTCCCATGCCGAAGGGTGCCGCGGGAGATAAGAGCGGATGGGACAAGCGCCCCGCCCGATCCGCCTAGTGGCCTAGCGGCCTTCGTATTTCGCGGGACGTTTTTCGAGGAAAGCGACGACGCCCTCTTTGAAGTCGCGCGTTTGGCCGCAGTGGTTTTGCAGCTTTGCCTCGAGCGTGAGTTGGTCCTTGAGCGTGTTGTCATAGGACGCATGCAGGGCGTCTTTCACGTGGCGGTAGGCCACGGTGGGACCGTTTGCGAGGTGCTTTGCCCGTGCGGCGACATGGCCTGCGAAGAGATCATCTTCGACGCTCTCGTAGATCATGCCCCATTGTGCCGCTTTGTCGGCGGAGATTTCATCGGAGAAGAGCGACATGCCCATCGCGCGGGCGAGACCGACTTTGCGGGGTAGGAAATAGGTGCCGCCCGCGTCGGGGATCAGGCCGATGCGGGTAAAGGCCTGCACGAAGACGGCGCTTTCGGTAGCGATGACCACGTCACAGGCGAGAGAGAGCGACGCCCCTGCCCCAGCAGCCGCTCCGTTGACCGCAGCGATTGTGGGTATCGCGCAATCATGGATGGCGTGCATCATCGGTTCGTATTCATCGCGCAGCGTGCGTTCGAGATCGGCGGTCGCCGCAGTGACGCCATCGCCGAGATCCTGACCGGAGCAAAAGGTTTTCCCCGATCCCGTGATGACGAGCACGCGGGCCGTTTTGGGCGCATCGCGCACGGCATGCGTGATTTCGGCACGCATTTGCGTGTTCAGCGCGTTGCGCACATCGGGACGGTCTAGTGTCAGTGTCGCGATGCCGTCGCGGCTCGAAAAACGGATGGTTTCATAATGCATATGCGTTGGGCTCCCTCGCCGGTGTGGTTTCAAGATAAGCACGCCACCGGCAAGGGGAAGGGGAACGCCCCGTCACGGGCGAAAAAACTCAGATCCCGTAAAAGGACGAGACGCGATCGGGGGCCTCCACGGCGCGATCCCGGCGGGCCTTGACCGCGCGAATGACGGCAAGCGCGGTGGCATCCGGGCGCGCTTCGAGGCGGACGTAGGATGATCCGTCAATGGTGCGCTCCAACAGGCGATCCTCGACGAGAGACCGCCGGATTTGCGCGGCGTCCCTAAAAGTCGTCATGTCGTTGAAGAGGGACGAGATTTCGCGTTCCGAATAAGTTTTGCGAGGCGGTATTTGCGCCCAGAGCGCCCAGAGGCAATGTTGGCGCACTTTGCGTTTGGTTGACCAATCCGTCATGCGGCCCTGATCGTCAAAGCGCGACATGGCGCGCGTAACGGCGCGCCCCTCGACAGGCTCGATAGGCGGTGCGCCTTCCTGAGTGGCTTTGAGGTGTTGGTAGTTGCGATATCCCCCTGCCCGCGCGATGGCGTTCAGGAGCGTTTGGTGCGGCGGCGCCGCGTCTGCGAGATCTGCCCTGAGCGCTTTGGCGAAGGCAGATACATCTGGCAGGGTGAGCGAAAGGGTCTCACGAGTCATCGGTCTCTCCGTTGATCGCGTCCGTCGGGTCGTGCGGGAGCTGCCATTGCCGCGCGGGACGCGCGAAGTGCCGATTGGCGGTGGAAATGGCAGGTTCAGCGGACCCTTTTGGGGCGGCAGCGACTCGGTTTTCTGCGGACCGTGGCCAAGAGATAGCCCCCCCGGGCGCGCAAAATCAACCCGCGTGCGTCAATCGTCGAGAATATCGGACAGGCGTGCGCGCTCTTCGTCACTGAGTGCCGTGGTCTCGGGCGCGCTTTCGCGGCGGCGCACAAAGGCGAAACCGATGCCAAGCGCGGCGAGCAACATGGCCGGACCCGCGATCCAGAGCAGTTTGTTCGCACCCGTCGCGGTCGGTTTCAGGAGCACATATTCCCCATAGCGATCAACGATGTAGTCCACCGCCTGCGTATCGCTGTCCCCCGCGAGCAGACGTTCACGCACCAAAAGGCGCAGATCGCGGGCCAGCGTGGCGTTGGATTCGTCGATGTTTTCGTTGCGACAGACGAGGCACCGCAGGCCCTCGGATATGTCGCGCGCGCGCGCCTCCATGGCCGGATCGGCGAGAACCTCATCGGGTTGAACCGCATAGAGCGGGGTCGCAATCAGCATCGCGAGAGCAAGGACGAAGGGCTTCATTCCGCTGGCACTCCCTGAACCCTTGTCGCCACTTTGCGAGCACCACCCGCGACGCGGTAGCGGCGGTCCGACAGCGACAGAAATCCACCGAGTGCCATGATGATCGAGCCGCCCCATATCCAGTTGGCGAGCGGTTTGATGTAGGTGCGCACGGCCCAACCGCCGTCTGCCTGCGCATCCCCGATGACGAGATAGACGTCGCGCAGGAACCCGTTGTCGATGCCCGCCTCTGTCGTGGGCACCTGCGCCACAGGATAGGAGCGTTTTTCGGGATGGAGGGTGGCAACCTTTCTGGCGTTTTCGAACACGGACAGAGTGGCCATGGTTGAAAAATAGTTGGGACCTTGGACGCGTTCGACATTGTCGAGCGCGATTGTGTAGCCGGCGACCTCAAAGGTTTCACCGACCTGCACGACGCGGATGTCTTCGACCGTCCACGCCGTCAATCCGGCGATACCTGCCATTGTGATGCCAAGTCCGCCGTGTGCGAAGAGGCGTCCCCAATCGGCGCGCGGCAACCTTGTCAGGCGTGAAAAATCGCGCTTGCGTCCGAGTTTTTGCAAGATGTCCTGAATGGCGCCGCCCACGAGCCACGCCCCGAGCGCAAGCCCGACGGGACCGAGCAGGGTGCGCTCTGTCTGGATCGTCCAGATGAGCCCGAAAACGGCCAGTGCAAACACGGCCGCCGGCCACAGTTTGCGCATCGTCGGCGCGAGGCGCGCGCGCTTCCATGGCAGCATGGCGCCAACCGGGAGGACCAGCGCCAGAACCACGAAGAACGGCGTAAAGGCTGCGTCAAAGAACGGCGCGCCGACCGAGAGTTTGCGGTCCCAGAAAGCTTCGGCCACGAGGGGCCAGATGGTGCCGATAAAGACGACCAGGGCCGCCACCGCGAGCAGGATGTTGTTGATGACCAACGCGCTTTCGCGGCTGACCAGAGAGAAGACCCCTTTTGCCGTCATGGAGGCCGCGCGCAGCGTGAAGAGCATCAGCGCCCCACCCATGAAAACCGCAAGAATGATGAGAATGAACACGCCGCGTTCAGGGTCGTTTGCGAAGGCGTGCACGGATGTGATGACGCCGGAGCGCACAAGGAATGTCCCGATGAGCGAGAATCCAAAGGCGAGAATGGCCAGCAGAATGGTCCAGGACTTCAGGCTTTCACGCTTTTCGACAACGATCGCAGAGTGCAGCAGCGCAGCCGCAAAGAGCCACGGCATGAAGGATGCGTTTTCGACCGGATCCCAGAACCAGAAGCCGCCCCAACCGAGTTCGTAGTAGGCCCACCATGACCCCAGTCCGATTCCGATCGTGAGAAAGACCCAAGCCGCGAGTGTCCATGGGCGCACCCACCGCCCCCATGCCGCATCAACACGCCCCTCCAGAAGGGCCGCAACCGCAAAGGAAAAGGTCATAGAGAGGCCGACGTAGCCGAGGTAGAGGAACGGCGGGTGAAAGGCGAGACCGGGATCCTGAAGCAGAGGATTGAGGTCATCCCCGTTCAATGGGGCAAGTTCAAGCCGCCAGAACGGGTTCGAGGTAAAGAGGATAAAGGCCAGAAAAGCCACGGAAATCGAGGCTTGGACACCCAAAACACGGGCGCGCAAAGTGGCGGGAAGGTTAGAACCATAGAGGGCGGCGGCCGCACCAAAAAGCGCAAGGATCAGCACCCAGAGCAACATCGAGCCCTCGTGGTTCCCCCAGACTCCAGAGACTTTGTACAGCATCGGTTTGAGCGTGTGGGAGTTCTCGACGACAAGTTTCAGCGAGAAGTCGGAGGTCACGAAGGCGTAGGTCAGCGCGCCAAAGGAAAACGCAATAAGCGCGAGTTGCACCAGCGCTGCAGGTTCTGCCACTGCCATGAAGGCGCGGCGATGCATATGGGCACCCCAGAGCGGCAGAACTGTCTGCACGATGGCGACCAGAAACGACATGACGAGCGCGAAATGACCCAGTTCGACGAGCATGGATGCCCTCCCTTGTTGGGGGAGTTCTACCGCGCCTAACGCCCCTCGCCAATGGGATGCGCCGCGATGTCGCAAAGAAATGAAGAGGGAAACACAAATGAAAGGGGCCCGCGAGAGGCCCCTTTCCGTCGCTTCCCACCACCCCTCACCGGCCTAGACCAGTAAAAGGACCCCAAGTGACATTGCGAAAGCACCCACCACCGGCACGATGAAAGCCCACCCCCGCAGACCAAACGTGCCTTGAATAACAGAAAAATGGATGACCGCGCCCGCCATCAGCAAAGACAGGCTAAACAGCAAAACGACCGCGCCGCTGATCCTTCCGGCGTCCTGGACGATGTTCAGGATCCACCACCACCCCAGTGTGAAACCCGTTCCTGCCCAGGACAGCGACATCCCGAGCGCCAGTGGCGTCGCACGGGCGTGCCAGAGCCATGCAAAGGTGCCCGCGATCAACAAAGCCATCAGCGCAATCGCACCAAAGACAATGACAACCACTGTGTGCGGGCCAAAAACCTGCGCGCAGGTTAGCGCGACCGAGACGATCATCGCGTAGAGAAGAGCGACCTGTTTCATTGTTCCAACAACTCCTTTACCGCGGCGTCGAGTGCATCCGCTGCGCGCCGATTGCGCTCTATTGCCGTCCTTAGGCGCCCACCGGGCCAACATGCCCGCAACACGCATCTCACTATTTGAACCAACCTGCGCATCATGCCTGCCCTCTGGGGAGACGTTCGCGGATCATCGTGGTCATCTCGATGAGAACTTGCGTGTTCTTGTCGAGAACGACACGCGTTGCCGCGTCCTTTTGCAGATCGCGATAGAGCAGGAAGAACACCATCATGACCCACGGCCCATGCTCTGAAATCGCGCGTATCAAGGCATCATTCATCACGCGCCCCCTGCCAATCCGCGAGGGCCGGGTTGTCGGACGCGCCGAGCTCTTCATGCTCGTAGACCGGTCCGATACCGTCTGCGTCCGCCCGTAGCGCACGCAACGCCTCTATATTGGCGGCAACTACCGGCGCCTGCGCCGCCGTTGCCGCGATAGAGCGTTGAAAATCCTGCCCTTTCGCCTGATAGCGCGCCCCGAAGTAAAAGGAGACAATCGCACCCATCAGCCACCACAGCGGTTCAGGGACCAAAGAAATGCCCTGCATGCGGCTTGCGAACCAAACCGGATCTGTCATCGCGGAGACACAGAGCCCGATGGTCCCGAACGCCATCAATGGGCGCGGCACGCGGTTCAACCCATCCATGAACCGATCGAATCCGCCTTTTCGTGCCACCGCGAACTCACGCGCGAATTGGTCGAGCGCAGCCCCGCGCACATCCATTTCCCGCGCCGACGCGTTTTCGCGGTTTTCCATGAATACTTCTGCCGTCTCACGCACCACGTTTCGCCCGTTTGCGAACAAAAGCCCCAACAATCCATCAACTACCCCCATACCGACACACGAGCGCGGTGCTCGGCCTCCGACAGGTGATAGCGCTTGGAAATGAAGTCCTCTGCGCGCTTGATCCAACCACCTTTCTTGCCGTCTTTTGTGCGCGCGTATTTACGCGACGTCGGGCGGCGGTCAGCCAGCTTGTAGTAGTAGTTGCGGCGCGCGATGCCATAGGCGTCCGCCAAATGGTCAGGCGCCAAAGACTGTGCGATATGCGCCGCCTCAATCGTGTTGGGGCCGATTTTTCCGTCGACCGCAACCTGTTGGCCCATATCAACGAGAAGCCGTTGAAGAATGCGTACGGCATTGCTACCGGAATTGACGTACATGTCGAAAACACTGGCCTGAATAACCGGCGGCAATTCGTCGATGCGCGGCCTGTGGAAGTAGTGTTCGACAAAGATGTCCCGCGCCTGAGCGCGTGTCAGTTTTTGCACATCACGGGCCGTCGTGCGCCCGTCATGATCGAGGTCCAGCCCCAGCCTTTGTAGCGTGCCCAATGTCACGCCGTATTTTGTCGCCCCGCCCGGATCGTCGGGATCATTCACATATCCACCCTCTCGGGCGATGATCGCGTCTGCGATGTCTTGTACTGATTTCATTTGCCTCAAACCCACCATTGCTTGATGGTCTAAGGCTCCCTGAAAAAGGTTAACGCAGGCGGACTTAAGCGTTCGCGCAAAGCAGGAACGGTCATGGATTGCGCGCATGCATTGGGCGCAACACGTTATGAGTAGTTGGGTTTTTAGCTATCCGGCGCCTGATAGACACCCTGCTCCTTGAGCGCGTCCACGACCTCTTTGGGCATGTAGCTTTCGTCGTGCTTGGCGAGAATTTCGGTGGCGATGAAAACGCCATCCACGAGAGATCCCGTGCCGACCATGCCCTGATTCTCGCCAAAGAGGTCGGGCAGGACGCCTTCATAATGAACGGGCACGGATTCGGCGCCATCCGTAACAGCAAAGGTCACGTTGGTCCCCTCCCCGCGCACGAGCGATCCGTCCTCGACCAACCCGCCGATGCGAAATACCTCGCCCGCGCGGGGCGGATCGGCTGCGATCTGTGCGGGTGAGCGGAACAGGTTGATTCCATCGCGCATGGCAAAACCGATCAGCCCCGTCGACAGAGCCAAGGCGATTGCCGCAAACACAACCACTTGGATGCGTCGGGTCTTTTTAAGGTTCTTGAGGCCTGCCATGTGTCAAAACTCCTACGGATAGACCGGCGCGGACATCAATCCGGCCGTCTCTTCGATGCCGAGCATCAGGTTCGCATTCTGGATTGCCTGACCCGACGACCCTTTGGTCAGATTGTCGAGCGTGGCGATCACAATAGAGCGGCCTTCGATCCGGTCGGCGACCACCCCGATGTGACAGAAATTCGACGCGCGCACGTGCTTCATCGCCGGGGCCTGACCGATTGGCAGGACCTTGATGAAGGGTTCGTTGAGATAGGCATCGGCCAATGCGTAGTGAATGGCGCTGGCCTCCCCGTCGACATATGCGGTGGCCAGAATGCCCCGCGTGGCCGGAATGAGGTGCGGTGTGAACTGAATTTTCACAGGCCGCCCAGCGAGTTTTGAAAACTCCTGATCAAACTCGCCCAGATGCCGGTGCTTGCCGCCCAGAGAATATCCAAAAGCGTTATCTTCCAACTCACCGTAAAGCAGATGTTCCTTGAGCGAACGCCCAGCACCGGACACGGCGACCTTCAGATCGAGCACGATCCGGTCGAGATCAATCACACCCGCCGCAATGAGCGGGCGCAGGATGAATTGTCCCGTCGCCGCGTTACAGCCGGTGCCCGCTACCAAACGCGCGGCTTTGATGTCGTCGCGGTAGAATTCGGTCAGGCCATAGACTGCTGTCGGTTGGATATCGACGGCACTATGGGGCTGACCGTACCATTTCTCGTATTCGGCCGGATCGCGCAGACGGAAATCTGCGGAGAGATCGACGACTTTAAGCGTGCTCGGAAGATCTTTGATCACCGCCTGAGACGTGGCGTGCGGCAAGGCGCAGAACGCCAGATCGATGTCGGAAAAATCGACATCCTCGATCCGTGTGAGCGCGGGAAGATCCATGTGGCGCAGGTGCGGATAAACATCATCCATCGCAAGGCCTGCTTTGCGTTCGCCGGTCAGGGCGGCGATTTCCATAGACGGATGGCCCGCGAGAAGACGGACGAGTTCGGCACCGGTATAGCCGGATGCGCCCAAAATGGCGATTTTATAGGTCATACTAAGGTCTTTCCTGCCGCGTCCGGATCAAATCAGACGCCAAACTAAAGGGAAGTCGCGCGCACCGCAATTGCGGCAAAACGCGCTCACGCTTTGATGAAGTCGACTTTTCGTCGCAGAAACTGTGTCGCGCCACGGCTGACCTTTGCCGGATCGCCCGTAGTGAGGAACATGGCGTCCTGCCCAGAACCGACCATTTGGGGGTGGCGGGCCAGATAATCGGCAAGGCTCGCCGCGACCAGATCGGCCTGGCTGAAGACTTTCACATCGGGTCCCAAGGCATCCTGAAACACATCCGCCATGATCGGGTAATGGGTGCACCCCAGAACCGCGGCGTCAGGCATCGGCATTTTGCGTTTGAGCGCATCAACGTGGGAGCGCACGAGAGCATCGGCGAGGATCATATCGCCGTCTTCGATGGCATCAACGACACCACCGCAGGCCTGAGCCTCCACATCCACACCAATGGCGCGAAACGCCAACTCGCGCTGGAAGGCACGCGAGGCAACTGTCGCCGGCGTTGCGAAGAGAGCGACATGTTTGACCGACACCTCACGCGGCGGCGAGTTGTCGCCCCAATGCCGTTCGGTCAGCGACTCGATCAGAGGCACAAAGACACCCAGCACCCGTTTGTCGCGCGGCACCCAGCTTTCCTGCATCCGCCGCAGAGCTGCCGCGGAGGCTGTGTTGCACGCCAGGATCACGAGATCACATCCCGCATCCCATAGCCGCTCGACGGCGGCGGTGGTCAATTCGTAGACGTCGTTGGCGTCGCGCACACCGTAGGGTGCGTGCGCGTTGTCGCCAAAGTAGACGAAAGGAACGTCGGGAAGCTGTTTGCTCACCGCGTCAAAAACGGTCAACCCGCCCAATCCGCTATCGAAAATGCCAACGGCCATTTCAGTATCGGTCCTTCCGACCTTTTCGGGGGCTCCCCCCGTGTTTTTCCTCGAACTCGAACCCGAGACCGAGCTCGTCAATCGGCGTCGGAGACAGTGCATACGTCTCGCGGCGCAAAAAATCCATCATCTTCTTGGGATCACCCTTATGCGCATCCAATTTCTCGCGCGGGATCGGTTCTCCCACCACGACACGCACTGGTGCGCCGATGTGGCGTTTGAACTCACGGATCAACAGACCCATCCGCAACGTGGTATGGAGGTGGCTGGCGAGTTGGAACAGCCGCGAGTTCGCGCCGTCAAAGTAAACCGGGACCACCGTTGCGTTGGATTTCGCAACCATCTTGGCGGTGAACGCCCGCCAACCCGGATCGAGCGCACGCCCCATCGGACGCGCCGCCGTAGACACCGTGCCACCGGGAAAAATGCCGATGCAGCCCCCTTCGGCGAGGTATTGAAGAGCAGCTTTGCGGGTCGCGAGGTTGAGCGCGACAGCTTCTTTTGTCTCTTCAAACGACACAGGCAAAATGACGCGGTCCAGATCCTCGGCCCGTTTGAACACCTTATGCGCCAATATCCGGAAGTCGCCGCGCGTGATCGACAGGATATTGCCCAGCATCAGCCCGTCCAGAATGCCGTAGGGATGGTTGGCCACGACAATAAGTGGCCCCTCACGCGGAATATTGGCCAGATCGCCCCCCGCCACTTCGAGCTGTAGATGATAGCGTTCGACCATCACCTGCCAGAAATCGCGCCCTTCGGCCACTTCCTGATCATATCCGGCGGCTTTACGGATGAGCCCGAGGCGACCAGTGACATTCTCCATCAACCGGATGAGCGTGCGACCGGTGCGCGTCTCAGCCGAACTTGCATAGGTAATGTCACGCGCCACCTGTCGTGGCGACGCAATCGGACTGGACTTGGGGTCGCTGGTGCCGCTCGACTGGATCATTCGGGCTCCTCTCGCCTCTTATATAATGTGCAACCGGATCACGCTCCAGTGTAGCCTCATTTTTCATCTAAATGGCTCAGGAGCCTGAAACAAAAGAAAAACCTCGTCCAGATTATGCTTTCTTCGTTTCTTCCTGACCAAAAGGAATCTATGTCCCGAAACAAAAGAAATTCGCCATGTGCCCTTTGGCATCATAGTGTAGCGAAGATTGACGATGCGGGAGGATGCGATGGACTGGGACAAACTCCGGATTTTTCATGCTGTAGCGGACGCGGGCTCTTTGACGCACGCGGGCGATACTTTGCACCTGTCCCAATCTGCGGTGTCGCGCCAAATTCGTGCGCTTGAGGAATCGCTCGGGACCACTCTGTTCCACCGGCATGCGCGTGGTTTGATCCTGACCGAACAGGGCGAACTTCTGTTTGACGCGACGCGCGCGATGAACAAACGGCTCGACGCGGCGGCGGCCCGCATTCGCGACAGCGAAGAAGAAGTATACGGTGAACTCCGTGTCACAACGGCGACAGGTTTCGGCACGCTCTGGCTCGCCCCGCGACTGGAAAAGCTATACGACAAATACCCCGAGCTAAAGATTGACCTGATGCTAGAAGAGCGGGTGCTTGACCTTCCGATGCGCGAAGCCGATGTGGCAATCCGCATGAAGGAGCCATCGCAGGCCGACCTGATCCGCAAGCGACTCATGAACATCCGCATGCGCCTGTTTGCGACGCCCGAGTATCTCAATAAATTTGGCGAACCGCAGAGACTGGAAGATCTGAGCACGCACCGCCTGATCTGTCAGAACCCGAACGCGCCGCAGGTTTCAGCGGGCGCAAAGCTGATCGAGACGCTCAACGATTATGATATCCGCTCGAAACTCTACGTGAACAACTACTTCGGCGTGCTTCAGGCCGTGTTGAACCATCTCGGGATTGGCGTCTTGCCCGACTATCTGACCGAAAGCTCATCGTCGCTGGTCCGCGTTCTGCCAGAGATCGAAAGCGGCGAAGTGCCAGTCTTCCTCGCCTACCCTGAGGAGCTGCGTCATTCGAAGCGCATTCAGGTATTCCGCGATTTCATCGTGGAAGAGATTTCTGCGCATCGTCGCCAAATGCGCGACGAAGAAGAAGCGAGTCATTGATTGCAAAGGCATTTTTGACGCACACGGCATACGACGGCATACAGTTATGCATTAGACGCATAGCGGCATTGCGCCGCGCTGCGGGGAAACCCCTTGTTTCGTTCGTAAACCGCCCCTAAATGCAGCAATGAAGGCGCTGGTTGAGGAAACTCTTAGCGTTCTTTACCTCCCTGTTGGACTTGGGCCGGGCTCTGCCCGGCCTTTTTTTTGGCCACTTCACGCTCGCCCCTATGCTTTTCCCGATCAATCAGGGCTCTGCAAAGGCGTCTCTTTGTCTCTCAGGATCGTGGCCTGCACCTACCCTCCCTCTTCCCTCTTGGCCCGCCTTGCCATATGAGATCGCGCAACCGTTGCTGCCGCTCGAAGGGAACATCCATGACCGACCCCGCCATCACCGAGGACCTGATTGCTGCCCATGGGCTCAAACCCGAAGAATACGCGCAGGTTTTGCGCATTCTGAACCGTGAACCGACCTTCACGGAACTGGGCATTTTCTCGGCGATGTGGAACGAGCATTGTTCCTACAAATCTTCCAAATTGCACCTGCGTAAGTTGCCGACCACGGGACCACAGGTGATTTGCGGACCCGGCGAAAATGCGGGCGTGGTGGACATCGGCGACGGGCAAGCTGTCGTGTTCAAAATGGAAAGCCACAACCACCCCTCCTACATCGAGCCCTATCAGGGGGCTGCGACCGGCGTGGGCGGCATTCTGCGCGACGTCTTCACCATGGGCGCCCGTCCGATCGCCGCGATGAATTCGCTTTCCTTTGGCATGCCGGATCACCCCAAAACGCGCCAACTCGTACATGGTGTCGTCGAAGGTGTGGGAGGCTACGGTAACTGTTTCGGCGTTCCAACAGTGGGCGGCGAAGTCCGGTTTCACAAATCCTACAATGGCAACTGCCTCGTAAATGCTTTTGCTGCAGGCCTCGCGGATGCGGACAAGATTTTCTATTCGGCTGCGTCCGGCGTCGGCATGCCCGTCGTCTACCTCGGTGCGAAAACCGGGCGTGACGGCGTGGGCGGTGCGACCATGGCATCGGCCGAGTTCGACGACACAATCGAAGAAAAGCGCCCAACCGTTCAGGTTGGTGACCCGTTCACTGAAAAGTGCCTGATGGAGGCCACACTGGAACTCATGGCGACCGGTGCTGTGATTTCCATTCAGGATATGGGGGCCGCTGGCCTCACCTGCTCTGCGGTTGAAATGGGCGATAAAGGTAAGCTCGGTATCCGCCTCGACCTCGAAAACGTGCCCCAGCGTGAAGAAAACATGACCGCCTACGAGATGATGCTCTCGGAGTCCCAAGAGCGCATGCTCATGGTGCTGAAACCTGAAAAAGAAGCGCAAGCGCGCGCTGTGTTCGAAAAATGGGACCTCGATTTCGCCATCGTGGGCGAAACCATTTCCGAGGACCGCTTTCTCATCATGCACAACGGCACCTGCATGGCGGATTTACCGCTCTCGACGCTTGCCTCTTCGGCGCCGGAATATGACCGCCCGTCCATCGATACGCCCGCCGCGGGCGCGATGGAAGATGTGCCCCAGATTGACCCGATTGACGGGTTGAAGGCGCTTGTTTCCTCGCCGAACTACGCGTCCAAGGCATGGGTTTACGAACAGTATGACACACAGGTGATGGCGGATACCGTCCGCGCGCCCGGGCTTGGCGCTGGCGTGATCCGCGTGCACGGGACACCAAAACTGCTCGCCTTTACCTCCGATGTAACGCCGCGCTACGTGAAAGCAAACCCACGCGAAGGCGGCAAGCAGGCCGTTGCCGAAGCCTACCGGAACTTGAGCGCTGTCGGGGCCAAGCCACTGGCAACAACCGACAACCTCAACTTCGGCAACCCCGAAAAGCCGGAAATCATGGGCCAATTCATCGGCGCGCTCGATGGCATCGGTCAGGCATGTATTGCGCTCGACATGCCAATCGTGTCCGGCAACGTGTCCCTTTACAACGAAACCGACGGCCAGGGCATTCTGCCCACGCCGACGATCGGTGCCGTAGGCCTGATCGCATCCGAAGATGGTTTGATCTCGGGCACGGCGGCGGCGGGGGATGTTGCTCTCCTCGTTGGCGAAACAAAGGGTCATCTGGGCCAATCCGCACTGCTCGCCGAGGTATTCAACCGCGAAGATGGCGACGCACCCCATGTGGATCTGCGCGCCGAAAAACTCCACGGTGAATTCATCCGATCCAATGCCGCCCTGATTTCCGCAACAACCGACCTCTCGGACGGCGGGCTCGCGCTTGCGGCTTTCGAAATGGCGGATGCGGCGGGCGTTGGCGTGACGCTTGAATCTGATGCAACACCCGATCTCTTCGGCGAAGATCAGGCGCGCTACCTCATTGCCTGCACTTTTGACGCCGCCGAGGCCTTGATGATCGCGGCCGCTCAGGCGGGTGTGCCGATTTCGACGGTGGGCAAATTCGGTGGCGATAGCGTGAAATTCGGCGCCTCCGAGGCTCCGCTTTGCGAACTATCCGACCTCTATCGCGGGACTTTCGCGGGCGTGTTCAGCTAAGGCTCGGAGCCAGGCAGGCTTATGGCACAAAACCCCGGTGACCTACCTGCGCTCAGTGCCGATTGTTCTCAATGCGCGGCACTTTGTTGCGTCGCGCTCACGCTCGACGCGGGGGACCTGTTTTCATTCGACAAACCCGCCGGCACGCCCTGCGCCAATTTGAAGGGCCATCGCTGTGCGGTTCACGACGAACTGGACGCGATCGGCAATCGCGGGTGCATCCTTTACGACTGCGCGGGCGCGGGCCAACGGGTCACGCAGATGCGTTTTAACGGTGAAAGCTGGCGCGATGATCCCACGCTATTGCCTGCAATGCTGCGCGATTTCGCGGCCCTGAAACCACTGCACGAACGTATGCGCCACCTCGTGGAAGCCGGAGTTCGCGACCTTCCCGCCCCCTTGGAAGAAGAACGCGCTCGTCTTTTGCACGCCACCGCGCGGCGATGGTCCGACACGCCCGCATTGGCATCGTCATTCGACAGTTTTCTCACAGCACTTGCACAGCTCCCGCGCGCCTGACGCCTTGCGGGTCACGCCCACGCGTTCTACATCTAAAAAGAAAGCTACCCGAGGAGCGCCAAAGATGGCCATTACCGCCGCCGAGATCGAGCATCTGATCAAAACCGCCCTACCCACATCCACGGTGATTGTGCAAAGCGAAGACGGGCACCATTTTGCCGCCGAAGTGATCGATGAAAGCTTCAAAGGCCTCAATCGTGTTCAACAACAACGCGCTGTGAACGCCGCTATCCGCGAAAAACTGGACAGTGGCGAGTTACACGCCCTCGCCCTCACAACACGGGCGCCTGATTGATACCGGCGCGAGTGAAGGAATAGCCTTCTCGCAATTGCTGTAATTGTGGCTATATATCTCGCAAGACGTCGCCTGAAACGACATAGCCTCTGCACCGAAGCGGAAAACGAGCAAGCAGCCGGACGCCTTGAACGCTTCATAAAAGACGAAACGAAAATCTCACATCCCTAGACGGGTCCACGTCACGGGAAAGACCCTAGGAAACGCAAATGACCGCTCAGGAAAACATCCAGAAAACCGTTGATGAAAACGATGTAGTGCTCTTTATGAAAGGCACAAAGCTCATGCCGCAATGTGGGTTTTCTTCCCGCGTGGCTGGCGTTCTCAACTTTATCGGCATCGAATACACCGACGTGAACGTGCTCGCCGATGATGAAATCCGCCAAGGGATCAAAGAGTTCTCGGATTGGCCAACGATCCCGCAGCTTTATGTGAAGGGCGAATTCGTCGGGGGCTGCGATATCATCACCGAAATGACCCTATCGGGTGAACTCGATAAGCTGTTTGAAGATAAAGGCGTCGCCTTCGACACCCAAAAGGCCGAACAAATCCGCGCATCAAACGCGTAAGGCAAAAGATCACCGAAATTGACAAAGGCAGGGCCATGACGCCCTGCCTTTTTCCATTGTAGCACCAAAACCCGGTCATCGCTCTGTCGGCCACGGTCCGGGATGAGAGCGATGGGGTCATTCGATCATCGAACCGCCGCGGGTTGTTGGGCCGTACCCCATTGTCTGGGGGGTTGCCCGTACATCCGCTTGAACTCGCGACTAAACTGGGAAGCACTGATGTATCCCACGTCGAGAGCGGCCTCGGAGACGGTCATTCCACCCGCGATCTTCATCGCGGCATTGTTCAGGCGCATGGATTTGACGAACTGGATTGGGGACATGGTCGTGGCCGCTTTGAATTTGCGGTGGAACACGGCGCGGCTCATGCCTGCGTGGGCAGCCATGTCGTCGATATTTACCGACGCGTCCAGACGGGAGGACACATGCGCAATAGAGCGCGCGATGGCGTTGCCGGGGCCAAAGGCCTGTCGGGCAAAGGGCCCCGCCTCGCCCTTCAGGATTGCATAATACAGCTCGCGCAGCCGCGCATCGCCAAGCACCGCGCTATCCGTCGGGTTTTCCACCAATCGCACCAGCCGCAAAAGTGAGTCGAGGAACATCTCGTCCCAACCGGCCAATCGGATACCGCGCGCGGACCCCTTAGCTGTGGGGAGTTGGCCACCGGCGGCGTCCATTTCAAAGGCCAACTCGCTCATCAGGCGCGGATCGAGCGCGATGTAGACGCCGAACAGCGGGTTGTCGGGTGACGTCGTGGGGGTGCCTGCCTCGACCGGCATGGACATCGGGCAGCACAGGTATTCGCTGCTGTCATAGACATAGCGTTCCCCGTCGAGCACGGTTTCCTTGCCGCCACTGACGATGGCGATGATGCAGGGTTCATAGACCGCGGGTGCGCAGGGCACCGATTGGGTCGCACGGAACAGCTGCACGCCCTTAATGCCCGTTTCGACCATGCCATCCGCGGGCATCGCCCTTTCGATTATCTGTCTGATCTGATGTTTGCTCATGCCCTTGAAATAAGTTCAGCGAATGCGCCGTTGCAAACACAATGATACAATCAGGCAAGTATTCGCGACGACATCGCCTGTTTTACACGTGGGATGAGATTTATCTCCCTATCAACACGGGACAACCGCGAGGCCCCGTCACACCGTTGAAAGGAAAAGCGCCATGACAGACTCACTCTTTGGCCCAAAAGGATGGACGCCGGAGCGTCTCGGTCCGCTTGCAGGGAAAACCTATGTCATCACGGGCGCGAATGCGGGGGCGGGATTTCAGGCCGCGCGCATCCTTTTGACCCGTGGGGCGAAGGTCGTAATGCTGAACCGGAGCGCCGAGCGGTCGACCACCGCCATCGAGGAGCTCAAACGCGAATTCGGGGCGCAGGCCGAGGTGAGTTTTATCCGCATGGACCTGTCGGATCTCTCCAGTGTGCGCGCCGCCGCGCGGGAGGTTTTGGAGACCGTGCCGCGCATTGATGCGCTGATCTGCAATGCGGCCATCGCGCAGGTGCCATCACGCCAGCTGACCGTGGACGGTTTCGAGAGCCAGTTGGGCACCAACCATTATGGCCACTTCGTGCTCTCTGGGATGCTGTTTGAGCGTATCGAGGCCTCCGAAGGGCGCATCGTTGTTGTCGCCAGCCTCGGCTACAATATGGGTCTGCGCACCATCAAATTCGACGACATAAATTGGGAAAAGGATTACGGCGCCAACACCGCCTATAGCCAGAGTAAACTGGCGCAGATGATGTTTGCCTATGAACTACAGGACAGGGTCGCAGAAGCCTCCCGCAAGGTCGAAGTCTACGTCTGCCACCCCGGCTCCTCTGCAACCTCGTTGATCAGTACCAGCGGAGGATTGATGACGCGGGTGATGTGGTGGCTGATGACCAAAACGCCGATGGTGCAAACCGCCGAACAGGGTGCCTATCCCGAGGTTATGTGCGCCACCGAGAGCGGGATGGAGCAGCGCGCCCTCTATGGCCCCACCGGACGGATGGAATTTGTGGGTCCCGTGGGCCGTGGCACATTGGAGCCGCACGCCTATGATAAAGCAGTCATGAGCCGGTTGTGGGATGTCTCCGAACAGGCAACCGGTTTCAACTGGTCACTTTAACCGGCGCGATTGCAGCGCGGCCCGCCCGCCACCAACAGAACAGGAAACGAACATGGACATCCTCAAGACCGCGACAAATTGGGCGAAGGCCGAAATGCTTTCCAACAGTGTGTTTATCCTGTTTGCCGCGCTTTTTCTCGCCGCGAGTTTCACGCTTTGGCAAGTCGCGCGCACGGATATGGCGCGCGCCTATACGGTGGCGACACTGGTTGCAGGGATTCTGATGCTGATCCTCGGTGCAGGCCTGCTCTACGGAACGTGGAGCTCGCTTTCGGGATTTGCCGAGGCAGCCGCACAGGACACACCCGGCTTTGTTGCCTCCGAAATCGCTCGCATCGACAAGACGGTGGCGCAGTATAAGACGGCTGTTTTCAAGGTTATGCCGCTATTGATCATCGCCGCGGCTGTGCTGATTACGGTGCTGAGTGGACCCGGCTGGCGTGCGGGGTTGATCACCACCATCGCCTTCCTCAGCATCATCATGCTGGTCGACAGCACCGCGCATGCGCGGTTGGTAGACTACAAGGTTAAGCTTCTGGAGGTGAAAACCACGCCATAGGGATTTCGGGAGGCAAACTTCCAACGCCATCACGGGACGAGCCAATGGGGCCAGCAGACATGAAACGGCAGGGCGAAAGCCCTGCCTTTTTCGTTTTCATAATGCAGTCGCCGCGATTTTACAGCGCGTCTTCCACACCCATGCGCTCTTCGAGAGCTGCAGCCATCGATTCTGCGCGCGCGGCCAGTTCCGCCAATGCGTCCGTAACTTCGGCCGGGACCACCGGCACCTCGACCTTTTCGGCCTGTGGTTCGGGTCGGGCGCGCAATTCTTCGATCAGCGCTTCTTGTGCGCCAACCTTGGTGTCGAGCGCACGCATCTGTTCCTCAAGACCTGCGGTTTTGTCGGCGAGCATCAGCCCCGCCATCAAAAGCATCCGGTTCTCGGGAAGGCGTCCGATCTGGCTCGACAAAACGCTCGCTTCAGCGTCGAGCATCTGGGCCGCGGATTTGAGGAAATGTTCTTCCCCCTCCTGACAGGCCACTTCAAATTCACGTCCGCCGATGTTGATTTTGATCTCGGGCATCGTCTAGGCCTCCTCTGCCTGCGCTGCCGCGCTTTTCAGATCCGTGAGGATCGCGTCGAGTTCGAGCGCATCTGCCGAGCGCGCGACGCGTAGCGATTCCAATTCGCTCGCAAGCGCCTCGTTGACGAGCGCCGGATCGGCGAGCCCCGCCTCATTGGCCGCGCGCAAGGCATTGTTATTGTCACGCAATTGCGCGTTCACACGGCGCAGGCTCTGCATTTCACCGTCATGATCCATCAGCTGGCGACGCAGGCGTTCCACCTCGCCCTCCAGACCGGCCACATGGGTTTTCTGCTTTTCATGGATCGCACGCACACGCGCTTCCAATTGGGAATTGGTTTCCTGTTCGGCTTCCAGCGCCTCGCGGAGCCGTCCGACCTCGGCCTCCAACTCTTCGCTTGCTATACCACCCGAACCGTCGCCGGCGGCGTCTGCCCGTTCTTCGGCCACAGCAACCGCGCGCCCGATCCGTTCGAGCGCCGCAGTGATCCGTGCTTCATACTCCGAGATCTCGCCCATCGCCTTCACTCACACTATTGTCCGGCGGACACCGCCCCCGGATTGTTGTTGAGGGCTCTCGCCCCTATTTGCTGCGCGGCCCATGCACGCCGTCTGTTGTCGCACAGGCCCCTTGAGGCCCGCCCCGCAGTGGGCCCAGTGTGGCCCGAAAGGCCTTTGGCATCAACACCTACTGCGCCAAGGTTCACGCATGGCCCCACGATTCGAAAGCCTATCGCATGGGCCTCCCCTTTTCCAACCTTGAAACCCTGCCCGTTTCGCTGCGTGCAAAGTGCCGCTTGGTGCCCCGTTCACCTTGCCATTCCCGCCCATGTTGGTATCAACCACGGGACCCATTTGCCTAGAGGAGAGACGCCCGTGGACATCGCCAAACTGCGTGAGGCACACCCTGATCACTGGATGCGCGCCGCCGCCATCCGTACCCTGACCCTCGACGCGGTCGCTGCGGCCAATTCCGGTCACTCCGGTATGCCCATGGGCATGGCCGATGTGGCCACGGTCCTGTTCTCCAAACACCTCAAATTCGATGCCGCCGCGCCGACGTGGCCGGACCGCGACCGTTTCATTCTGTCAGCGGGCCATGGCTCAATGCTGATCTATTCGCTCCTGTATCTCACAGGGCACAAAGAAATGCCGATCTCGCAGATCAAGAATTTCCGCCAGATGGGCGCCAAAACCGCAGGCCACCCTGAAAACTTCCTGCTCGACGGCGTTGAAACCACGACCGGCCCTCTGGGCCAAGGCATCGCGAATGCCGTCGGGTTCGCTATGGCAGAAGAAGCGCTTCGCGCGCGTTTCGGCTCAAAGCTACAGGATCACTACACGTGGTGCTTTGCCGGCGACGGATGTCTGATGGAAGGCGTCAGCCACGAAGCCATCGCTCTGGCGGGACGCCAGAAGCTCGGCAAGCTCGTGGTTTTCTGGGACAACAACAACATTACCATCGACGGCGAGGTCACGATTTCTGATCGCACCGATCAGGTGCAGCGTTTCAAAGCCGCCGGTTGGCACGTTCAATCCGTCGATGGCCACGATCCCGAAGAGATCGACGCCGCTATTGCAGCTGCCAAGAAGTCGCAAAAGCCGTCGATGATTGCCTGCAAAACGCATATTGCACTTGGCCACGCAGCGCAGGACACCTCCAAAGGCCACGGTGCCCTGACGAACGCCGACCAACTCGTCGCAGCCAAAAAGAACTATGGCGTCGATTGGGGTCCCTTCGAAGTCGCGGCAGATGTGAAATCATGGTGGGAAGAGGTCGGATCGCACGGCCGTAAATCCCGCGTTGAATGGGAAGCTCGCCTCGAAGAGCAAAGCGATCGCCGCCGCACGGAATTCACCCGCGTCTTCGCCGGTGAAGCCCCCAAAAAGCTGGCCGCGACCATCAAGGCCCTGAAACGTCAGATCTCCGAAACCAAGCCCAAAGTTGCCACCCGCGCAGCCTCCCAAACGGTTCTCGAAGTGATCAACCCGGTCATGCCGGAAACCTTTGGCGGTTCGGCGGATCTCACCGGATCGAACAACACGCTAACGGCTGATCTCGGCGTATTTGACGAAAAGAACCGCAAAGGCCGCTACGTCTACTACGGCATCCGTGAACACGGCATGGCGGCTGCGATGAACGGGCTGTCGCTCCATGGCGGCCTGCGCCCCTATGGCGGAACCTTCTTCTGCTTCACGGACTATGCACGCCCTGCGATGCGCCTTTCGGCCCTGATGAAAACGCCGGTCACCTATGTCATGACCCACGATTCCATCGGTCTGGGCGAAGACGGCCCGACCCACCAGCCGGTCGAGCACCTCGCAATCTGCCGCGCGACGCCCAACACGCTGACCATTCGTCCCTGCGATACGGTTGAAACCGCCGAAGCTTGGGAACTCGCGTTGACGTCACAGTCCACGCCGACGGTTCTCGTTCTGACCCGTCAGGGCCTGCCGACGCTGCGCACAGAGCACAAAAACAACAACCTCGTGTCCAAAGGCGCCTATGTTCTCGCCGAGGCCGAAGGCAAACGTGAAGCCATCATCATTGCAACGGGTTCCGAGGTGCACCTCGCCATGCAGGCGCGCGAAACGCTTCAAAGCGCAGGTATCGGCACGCGTGTCGTTTCCATGCCGTCGATGGAGCTCTTTGCCGAGCAAGACGATGCCTATCGTCGCAAGGTCCTGCCCGCTGGGCCGGTCCGTGTCGGTGTTGAGGCTGGCGTGCGCGCGGCAGGATGGGACCGTTGGCTTCTAGGAGAACGCGGTCGCGAGGCAAAACAGGCGTTTGTCGGCATGACCGATTTCGGGGCCTCTGCCCCCGCCGAGGAGCTGTTTGAAAAATACGGCATCACCGCCGACAACATCGTCGCACAGGTGAAAGGTCTGATTGGCTAAACCGCCACTGACCCGCAAACAAAAACCGCCCGCGCCCTTACCGGCGCGGGCTTTTGTTTGGCTGGCCCCTATTGGGGAACCAACGCGCGCTCCGGGTTTGAGCGCACCGATGCCGCGTTTCGCCCCACGATTGCTGGCGCCTCCTGAATCAGACGATCATCGCTCAGGGCATGCACCATAAAGAGGGCGAAATCCGTGCGTCGGGTGAGATTGGAGGCGAGAACGGGATCGCCGACATGGCGCGCCCAGATGGGCAACCCTTCGCTTTCGCCCTCCTCGAGGTTCGATCCCCGCACGACCGTCCAGCGGCGATTGGATGCGAATATGCGGCGCGTCGCCTCAACCTGATCGCGCAGATCCGCAAACCGTGCCCAGAGCGCCAGTTTGCCAAACAGGGCGACAAACACCCGCAGTTTCAGCGGGTACCGGTCCTTCCCGTCCCGGCTGATGTGCCAGCCACAGGAAAACACCAGTCGCGCATCCGGATCAGCGGTATCCAGAACCGCCTGCGCGGTTTTGGTGGCATAACCCTCCACGCCCCAAGGCACGAGAACACACAGCACTCCGTCACATCCCGCCACAGCGCGGGCCACTGCATCAGGGTCATCTGTATTCCCCGTGAAGAGTATGATGGCGCCTTTCAGGTGATCGAGTTTATGGGCGCTTTGGGCGCGGCAAAGGCCAGTGACCTCATACCCCTGAGCCAGCGCGTGTTTGGCCATGTAGAGGCCCAGTTTTCCGGAAATTCCGATGATGCAGATGCGTTTCATGGGGTCATCCTTTCTCAAAATATTTGTTTCAGTGGGTGGGCGTGGCGCGAGGCGCTCGGATAGTCAGCCAAAGCGCAAAGCCGACCTCGCCCAGCGTGACCACCACCAGAAATCCGATGCGCACGATGCCGAGCCAGCCGATCTGCGAAAACGCGAAGGCGTAGAGACTGTCGAGGAGGTAGCCGAACGCACCGATGGTGAGCGCCAGCCCCAGAATTTTGGGGAACCGGTTCGAGGCGTCGACGAGACGACCCAAGAGCGCGAGATGCACAAAGAAGAACAACTGCCAGATCCAGACACCGGCGTGGTGCATATCAAACAGCCACCCTACCATCTCCGCCCGCTGGGCGTCCGACAGGGCCGCGAAACTGCCGTCGATCAGGGCGAGCGCGCCTGCGTGGAAGAACAGCATTCCGGCCATCACAGCGACCATCATCAACCGCGCGACAGCGGCGATTTTCGCGAGCACTGGCGAAACGGGGCGGAACATGGCGTAGAGCATGACCGTCGCAAAGATTTCTATGAGCATGACCAGCGCGTCGGCACCGATCCCGGACAGATAGAGGGCGCGCTTTTCGTTGATGTTGGCGACCGTGGCGGCGGCGTCACCGGCCACGACAATCTGGGACGGCACGTAGCCGATGGCATAGGCACCGAACACGGCGATCGACAGGTAAGCCACGCCTGTTAGGCGCGCGAACTGCGAGGATTGGGGGTCGAGTATCACTTGCATGACGTTTTCCTTTCGGCGTGAGCAAAGGTGTTTCGGTGCCGCACGCGGGATGCGGCGGCGGATTTGGCTTCTTTTGGGTTTGGTTTTGGTGCGACGCCTTGTCCGGCGACTTGAGAACTTTACGCCGGCATGACTCTCAACAAAATTGACGAATTTTGTGGTTCAGATATACTTTTTTGTATGGATAATGCCCCCAAGAGCTTTGACTGGACGCGCGCGCGCGCGTTTCTCGCAACCGCAGAAGAAGGATCCCTGTCGGCGGCGGCACGCAGACTCGGCCTGACCCAACCGACGCTCGGTCGGCAGGTCGATGCATTGGAAACAGAACTCGGGGTTGTGCTGTTCGAACGGTTTGGGCGCGGTCTGCAACTGACGCCTGCCGGTCGCGCGCTCCTGCCCCATGTGCGTGCCATGGGTGACGCCGCTGATGCGCTCCATCTGGCAGCCCTCGGACATGGCGCGGAGATGGAAGGCGAAGTGCGCATCTCGCTCTCGGACGCCTATGCCGGTTTGTTGCTGCCCGACGTTCTGCGCGAATTGCGCATGGCCGAGCCGCGGATCTCGGTGCATGTCCTCGCCGACAACGACGCGGCCGACCTGATGCGTCGAGAGGCCGATATCGCGATCCGCAACTTTCGCCCCACAGAACCCGATCTGGTCGCGCGCCGCCTACACGATACGCAGGCGCGGCTCTATGGCGCGCCGTCATATCTGACAAAACTGGGACCCCTTCGCGGTCGCGATGACCTGCGACGCGCGGAGATCATCTCGCCGGGCCCGCCCGAGAGCTTTGTCCCGTTTCTGCAATCTGCGGGCCTGCCCGTGGGGGTCGAAAACTGTCCGATCCGGTGCACATCTTTTCTGGCGATGTGGGAAATGGTAAAGGCGGGATTGGGACTGGGTGTCATCGACGCACGGATTGGCAATGCGGAACCGGAGGTTCACTGCGCCATGCCGACGCTCGACCTCGTGAGTTTTCCGGTTTGGTTGGTGGCGCATCGCGAAGTGCACCGAAACGCCCGACTGAGATTTGTCTATGATTTCCTTGCCGCGCGGTTTTGAGCGCGAGCGCGGGGCCTGCGCATAGCGCTTATGTTCGAATCGCAGAGCAAAACCTCGCGTGGTTTGATCTGAACCCTTCCAAATGACCACATCCTGCGCCATTGTGCCCGCAAAACAGGGGAACACGCCAAAATATGACCAATCGGATCGCGCTCGGCCTCGGCATTGTCCTGCTTGCAGCAATCGCGGCGGATTTTGCGTTCAATGACGGGCAAGCGTTGCTGTTTCTGGCGCGCAAGTTTCTCGACCTGATTAGGGTCATCGCATTTTGGCGATGATGCCCCGCTTCTCGGTTGACCTTTTTGTGTGGATCGCGAAGTTATCGTCAAAGTCAGCCGTGCAAAAATGTACGGACGGCTACAAGACCGGCGGACAGGTGTCATGCCGGTGTCATGAGGGGGCGACGCCATTTTGTCGCCCAGTTGCCAGAGCGTCATAGGAGGTGCTGATATGGCTGTGAAAGTCGCAATCAACGGATTTGGTCGGATCGGGCGGAATGTCCTGCGGGCCATCATCGAGTCGGGCCGCACCGACATCGAAGTCATCGCCATCAATGATCTCGGGCCGGTTGAAACCAATGCCCACCTGCTGCGCTACGACAGCGTGCACGGACGGTTTCCTGCCACAGTAACCACGACCGAAGATTCCATCGACGTCGGTCGTGGCCCGATCAAAGTGACCGCCATCCGCAACCCTGCCGATCTGCCATGGTCGGATGTGGATGTTGTCATGGAATGCACCGGCATCTTCACATCGAAAGAGAAATGTCAGGCGCACCTCGATAACGGATCGTCGCGCGTTCTCATTTCTGCACCGGGCACCGATGCCGACAAAACCATCGTCTATGGCGTGAACCATGACACACTGTCCGGTGATGACATTGTCGTCTCCAACGCGTCCTGCACCACCAACTGCCTGTCGCCTGTGGTCAAAGTGCTCAACGACAATATCGGTATCGTCAAAGGTTTCATGACGACCATCCACTCCTACACCGGCGACCAGCCGACGTTGGACACGATGCACAAAGACCTCTACCGCGCTCGCGCCGCCGCATTGTCGATGATCCCGACATCCACCGGGGCTGCCAAAGCTGTCGGTCTCGTCCTGCCTGAACTGAATGGCAAACTGGACGGCGTCGCCATCCGCGTTCCGACGCCAAACGTCTCTGTTGTGGACCTCACATTCGAGGCCGCGCGTGACACCACCGTAGAAGAAATCAACCAGTTGATCCGCGATGCAGCCGATGGTCCGCTCAAAGGCGTGCTTGGCTACACCGACGACAAACTGGTGTCGTCCGACTTCAACCATGATCCGCATTCGTCGATCTTCCACACCGATCAGACCAAGGTCATGGAAGGCACCATGTGCCGTATCCTGACATGGTACGACAACGAGTGGGGCTTCTCCAACCGCATGGCTGATACGGCCGTTGCGATGGGTAAATTCCTTTAAGATCCGCAATTGAAGCGTTACCGATTTCCGCCCCGGAGCCTGTTGGTTTCGGGGCGGATTCTTTTTGACATGGGGCTACCCACGGCTGACCCACGTTCGGTGACCCCGCACACTCGCATGTAATCTCAGGGAGCCAATCAATTGAAAATATACGTCATTACCGCTGTCGCCCTCGCCACGCTTTCAGGTTGCATGGAGCCAACCCCGGCAACTCCGATCGCATCGCGGGCTGGAAAGAACGTCTATTCAACCACATGTGAGGTCCACCAAGGCACCCTCGGCAGAAAAGCCATTTACGGGCCCAACAAGGGTCAGATCATCACACCGGCGAATGCCTGCACTCAGATCGCCGCAACCTGTCCGGCCGGTGCTGTCGTTTACAGTGTCGATCAGGGATACCCACAAATGCGCTCGGTCACGACCCAAAACGGACTCTATCGATCAACGCAGCGATACATGATCCGTGAGACCACGGTCGACTACTCCTGCAAAGGCTAACAGCCTGCAGATGATACGCGACGAGTTGCCCCGCCCAATCGGCGGGGCTTTTTGCATCAGGGTATGGCAAAGCCATGCGCGGGGCGGCCAACTCATGCACATAGCGCATAACGGTTAGCGCAAACAGGCATTGGTAAAACCGGTCGGAAAGGCCCATCTTCCCATCAAAGGAAGACGCCAAACCCCGAAAGGACCGGCACCATGAGCTACTTTGCAAAAATCAAATCCGCCGCCCAAAAACGGGCTGCCTACCGTCGCACATTGGCCGAAATCGAAGCCCTGCCGACACGCGTTAAGGCCGATCTGGACTTGGATGGCACGCGCGCATCTTCGATGGCCCGTCAAGCCGTCTACGGCTAACCATTCCGAATTTTGAGGGACGGGACCTCCTCCCCCCATCCCACGAAAATGCCCCGCTGGCGCTCTCGCCAACGGGGCATTCTTTTTGGGCTCGTCGCGTTTTCAATCGAACTTGGCGCGAATCCGTTTTTCGATATCTGGGGCCACGAATTTGGATACATCCCCGCCCAGACGCGCAATCTCTTTGACCAGTTTTGATGCAATCGCCTGATGGCGCGCCTCGGCCATCAGAAACACCGTTTCAATGCTGTCATCGAGCGCACGGTTCATTCCAACCATCTGATATTCATACTCAAAATCAGAAACGGCGCGCAGGCCGCGGATGATGATTGACGCGTTTACGTCGCGGGCACAGTGAATGAGGAGGTTCTCGAAAGGATGTACGAGGATTTCGCAATCGGTTTCCTCTGCCAATCCTTGAGTAAAGGCCTGCAGCATCTCGACACGCTCTTCCAGAGAGAACAGAGGGCCCTTGTCGCGGTTGATCGCAACACCGATGACCAACCGATCCACAAGAGCGCAGGCGCGACGGATAATATCGCCGTGGCCGTGGGTTACAGGATCGAATGTCCCGGGGTATAGGCCAATACGCATCGGCGCCTCCATTATTTTTGCGCACGCAACTATATTGCGCGTCGCAATGCAAGAGCGTTCGTTCCGTTATGACCTGTTTGGCTCGCCTCAGTGGCCCATGATCATGCCTTCAAGGGCATTTCTCTCCATCGCGAGCTCATCAAGCCGGGCTTTGACCACGTCACCGATCGACACGAGCCCGATCATTTTGCCGTCTTGAAGGACCGGCATGTGGCGGAACCGGCCCGCGCTCATCTTTTCGAGAACCTGCAGCGCCGTTTCATCGGGGGCACAGGTTTTGAGCGAGGACGTCATGAGTTCAGATACCGGACTGGTCAAAACGCCCGCGCCTACGCGCCCCAGTTCACGCACGATGTCACGTTCGGACAGGATGCCTTCGGCTGTGGTTCCATCTTTGCTCACCACAACCGCGCCGATCTTGCGTGATGATAGCAGTTCCGCCGCATCGGAGATTTTCATATCCGGGCGAATGGTCACGGTTGCCTCGATTGCTTTGTTACTTAGAATTTGTCCTACGAGCATGTTTCCTCCTACACGTTATCGTTTCCGTCCCCTACCAACAGGGTTTCGCGCAGTCTGCGTCGTGTCAAGCGTGACGTCTGTTTCAAACAGAGTCGCTACCCCCTTCCGCCCGCGCCAGTGCTTCGATATCGTCGCCGAGAATTGAAAGGATATCCCATGAAAGAACTAACCCATTTCATTGATGGCGCGGCGGTCAAAGGCACTTCGGGACGCTTCTCGGATGTCTTGAATCCTGCAACCGGCGAGGTGCAGGCCAAGGTGCCGCTGGCCTCTGCTGCAGAGGTGGATGCCGCAGTCGCGCGTGCGGAGATCGCGCAAAAAAAATGGGCGCAGGTGAACCCCCAACGTCGCGCACGGGTCATGATGAAATTTGGCCAACTCGTGAACGAACATATGGATGCGCTGGCCGAATGCCTGTCACGCGAACACGGCAAAACGCTGCCCGATGCGCGCGGGGATGTTCAGCGCGGCCTCGAAGTAGTCGAGGTCTGCATGGGTGCGCCGGCGATGTTGAAAGGCGAGTACACGGGCGACGCAGGCCCCGGAATCGACCTTTACTCCATGCGACAACCCCTTGGAGTTGTTGCAGGAATCACACCCTTTAACTTTCCCGCAATGATCCCGATGTGGAAAATGGCACCAGCCATTTCGGCGGGTAATGCGATGATTCTGAAACCCTCAGAACGCACACCATCCACTGCGATGATGCTGGCAGACTTGCTGAAAGAAGCCGGCCTTCCCGATGGCGTGTTGCAGGTTGTGCATGGTGGCAAAGAGGCGGTGGATGCCCTGCTCGACAACGAGACGGTTCAGGCCGTGGGCTTTGTCGGCTCGACGCCGATCGCGCATTACATCTACTCGCGCGCCGCAGCTCAGGGCAAACGCGCACAGTGTTTTGGCGGCGCAAAGAACCACATGCTGATCATGCCGGACGCCGATCTCGACAAGGCGGCGGATGCTTTGGTGGGTGCTGGTTATGGCGCGGCGGGCGAACGCTGTATGGCTATCTCGGTGGCCGTTCCCGTGGGTCAGGAAACCGCCGATCGCCTGATCGAAAAACTTGTACCGAAAATCGAAAGCCTGAAAGTTGGCCCCTATACGGGTGGCGCGGACGTCGATTTTGGTCCGCTGATCACCGCCGCCTCGAAGGAACGGGTGGAACGACTCATCCAATCGGGCGTCGACCAAGGCGCTGATCTGGTTGTTGACGGCCGCGGGTTGTCGATTCAGGGCTATGAGAACGGCTTTTTCACCGGCGCATCGCTCTTTGATAATGTCACGCCGGACATGGAAATCTACCGCGAGGAGATCTTTGGGCCTGTCCTATGCACCGTGCGCGCAGAGACTTACGAGGAGGGTCTGAACCTCGTGATGGAGAATGACTACGGCAATGGAACGGCGATCTATACCGCCGATGGCGACACGGCACGTGATTTTGCGACACGGGTGAATGTCGGCATGGTCGGGGTCAATTTCCCGATCCCCGTCCCGCTTTCCTATTACAGCTTTGGCGGATGGAAAAAGTCTGCTTTTGGCGACCTCAACCAATACGGTCCCGACGCGTTCCGGTTCTACACAAAAACCAAAACCGTCACTTCCCGTTGGTTCTCGGGGATCAAGGACGGGGCGGCTCTCAATTTTAAAGCGCTCGACTGATTTTCGGGACTTGTGTGACGAACTCACAGACGGGCGCTTCGGCGCCCGTTATCGTGTTCCCATCCTCATGCTCGAAGGGAGCACATCATGTTTGGCAAAAACGTTGGAAATCTCGACCGCATCCTGCGCATTGTCCTCGGCCTCGCATTACTTGCGGGCTTTTTCCTGAACCCGGACGCACAGTATCGCTGGCTCTACCTGATCGGTGTGGTGCCTCTGGTGACAGGTCTGCTGTCCACCTGCCCTCTCTACAAGATTTTCGGGTTCAGCACCTGCCCGCTCGACAAGCGTTGATCAGGCGGCACTCGAGAGCGATCTGAGGGCCTGCGTGTCCAGGAGTTTCACCTCGCCGCGCGCGGTTTCAACCCAACCGCGGCGCTGAAACTCCTGAAGCTGGCGCGAAATGACTTCGCGCGCGGTCCCGAGTTCGGCGGCCAGTTGAGCATGCGTGGCTTTCAGGCTGCCCTTCCCGTTCGAAAGCTCCACAAGCTTTTGGGCGAGGCGGATGTCGACCTTTTGAAACGCGATTTCTTCGATCACGTGAAATAGATCGGTGATCCGGCGCGAATAGGCCGAAAACACGAAGGTGCGGAATGATTGTGACTGGGCAACCAGATCATCGAAAACGCGGCGTGGAATGGCCACCGCTTCAACTTCGGTTTCCGCGATCCCTTCGGCTGCATAGTCTTCGTAGGCTAGAAGACAGGCCGTGGTCATCACACAGCTTTCGCCAGCATGCACACGGTAGAGGACGATTTCGCGCCCCCCTTCGGTGACCTGCTGAACCCGCACCGTACCTTCCAAAAGCAACAAAAGGTTTTCGGGCTGTTTTCCCGGCCCGAAGAGAACCGTGTTCTTGGGCAAATGTACAATCTGGGATTGGGCCACAAGCCGCTCGCGCACTGGCTGTTCGAGCCGTGAAAGACCTGTGAATCGGTCAATCCAGTCCATGACCCTCTCCTTTGCACTTCGGATAGAGGGTACTTAGAAGCTAACGGCCTCTTCTACAATCTCCGTCAGCAAATCTTCGACGGCCTGCATAGAGCCGTCCGGGTAGTTTCGAAACCCGATGGTGACGTCACCGGCACGATCCGCGACGTAGATGGAATAGGGGCAATGGACGATGTTGGCGGGATCCGCCTCCATGACCTGACGGGAAACAACAGCGGAACAGAAAAGAAAGACATCCGCATTGTCGAATATCACCACATCCGATCCGACATCGGCGCGGGTGCGTTCCAACATTTCACCGGTATGGCTGCGGTAATCGATGACAAGACCGCGTGAAACGATTGCATCCTCAACCGCGAAGGTCGCGTCGTCAAAGGTGCCGTCATAATCAAATGTGATCGCCTCGTCGTTTGCCCAAAGGGGTGCACCGGCACAAATGGCCAAACCGAGTATTGCAGCGAGATGTTTCATTTATCGATCCTCCCAATCCTTCGATCATAGCACAGAAAAAAGGCGGCCCGTAGGCCGCCCATTGTCGCGTTCGGGTTATTGCGAAACCGATTTCAGGTATTCGATCACCGCCACGATATCATCGTCCTTCTTCAAGCCCGCGAAAGACATTTTGGTCTTCTTGTAGACGGCTTTTGGCTTGGCGAGGAATTCCGTGAGATGGGCATCGTCCCAGATCACACCTTCATCATGGGCGCTGGCGAAATCCTTGGAGTATTTGAAGCCGTCGATATGCGCCACAGGAGCCATGTAGACACCATTGAGGATCGGACCTGTCTTGTTCTTGGCGCCCTCGCCCACCTGGTGGCAGGCCTTGCACTTTTTGAACACGTTTTCACCTTTGGCGGCGAGATCCGCGTCGAATGCGGCGACCACTGCAGCCGCCTCTTCGACGGGTGCTTCGGCTTCGGCTGCAGCCTCGGCCACCTGCGCGGGCATTTCTTCGCTGGTCGCGCTATCGGCCTCGACGGTGTCGCCTGTTTCTTCCTGCGGCGTCACATCCAGAACGGCTGCGCGTTTGGTGATTTCGACGCTTTCCTTGCAGTTCTCGTAACAGGCCTCACCCCAAAAATGGGCTTCCGCTGCTTCACGATCGTCGATGATGAACCCGCCGGCATTGGGCATTTCAACGTCGAGAAAGTTTTCGTTCGACAGGACAAAATCATCCTCAACCAGATAGTTGGAGTAGAGGATATAGGCCGTGATCGCGTAGACGTCATTGTCCGACATGGTCTGCGCGGCCCCGAATGGCATGGAGCGGCGCACGTAATCATAGACCGTCGACAGGTAAGGCCAGTAAGAACCCACAGTTTTCAGCGGGTCCTTGTCGGCCAGCGAGCCTTCGCCCCCTGCCAGTTTCGGCCAGTTGCCCGCCCCTTCGGCGAATTCACCGTGGCAGGATGCGCAGTTGTCCGAAAAGATCATTTCGCCGTCTTCAACGGAACCGGACCCGACAGGAAGCCCCTGCCCTTGTGGACCAATATCGTGGTTCCACGCGGCAACCTCTTCGGGCAGGGCTTCGCGGCCCAGACCCAATTTCTCCGCAATAGCCGGTGTTGCGAGGACAGCGACAAGCGCCGTTGCCGTCAGCAGTTTAGGAAACTTCGACATTCTCTGACTCCCCATTTTCTTTGACCCACCAAGTCTGGATGCAATTGTTGTGATAGACCGAGTTCTCGCCGCGAACTTCGCGCAGCTGCGCTTTTGTCGGCTGAACATAGCCAGTCTCATCATGGGCGCGCGATTGCAGAAGCATCTCGGAGCCGTCCCAAACGATGTCGAGGTAGAAACGCGTGAGGGCCTTGTCTTCGCCCGGCTTGGCCAGACGCGCCTTGGACCACGTTTTGCCGCCATCAATGGAGACATCCACACCCGAAATTGCACCGCGACCGGACCATGCAAGACCCGTGATGACCAGCGGACCGGGACCATGGGTGATCGGCACCTGCGGGCTCGGCGAGGTGACGACGGATTTCGCATCCATCACCCACGTCCATTTGCGCGACGTGCCATCGGCCAGTGTGTCGGTGTATTTCGACGTCTCTTCGCGGCTCTCCACGGGGTGATCGGTCACCTCGATGCGGCGCAGCCATTTGACCCACATGTTGCCTTCCCAGCCCGGCACCACGAGGCGCACAGGATAGCCATGCTCCATGCGCAGCGCTTCGCCGTTTGCCTTGAACGCCACAAGAACGTCATCGAGCGCTTTTTCCATCGGGATGGAGCGCCCGTTGGAGGAAGCATCCGCGCCCTCCACATAGACCCATTTGTCGGCCAGATCGCCCGCGGCCGTCAAACCGGCCTCTTCGAGAAGAGAGCGCAGCGTGATGCCCGAGTATTCCATGTTGTGAATCATCCCATGGGTAAACTGGGACCCGTTCAACTGTGCGCCAGCCCACTCCATGCCGGTATTCGCCGCGCATTCACAAAAATAGACGTGGTTTTCACGCGGGAACCGTTCGAGATCGGCGTAGGAAAAGACCAGCGGCTTATCCACGAGCCCGTTGATCATCAAGCGGTAGTCTTCCTTGCGCAGCTCGATTGCGCCGGAGTGGTGACGCTCAAAAGCGCAACCTTGCGGAGTGATCGTGCCATCAAGCGCGTGGATTGGCGTGAAGTTGATCGACGAAATCGGGTCGGCGGTCAGCCATGGCACGTTGCGGCGAATGACATCCGCTTCGTATTTGATCGGCATGCCGTAAGGTGTGGCGTCAACCGGTTCACCCGTGATCATCGCCCAATCCTGGGGCTCGGTGATGAGGGGATCGGGCCCGTTCTGCGCCACGACGCCGCCGGCGGCCAACCCTGCGCCTGTCGCTGCCGCTCCGCGCAGAAATGCGCGGCGCGAGGAGCCGGATTTATCTGGGGTGTCACTCATGGAGAGTCTCCCTATTGACTTCGCTCATTCGCATAAGTGAATGAGACTATTGCAAAAAAGCCGTCCCGCGCGGTCGCGGGACGGCGGTGTTAAATCAGAGGCCGAGGACCTTGACCGTGGTGTTCGGCTCGGCTGAAACGGTTCCCTTGGCACGGATGTAATCTTCGACCACGTCCCAGATCGCCGGCCCTTCGGTGCCCTCATTGACCGATGCCCAGCCCGCGACGACATAGGATTTCGCAGGATCAATGGTCTCGCCGGTTTTCAGCAAGGTGATGTCGGAAATCCGCGACCCTTGGGGTTTGGTGATGTCGATGGTGTACCCAAGGCCGCCCATACGAACCATGTCGCCGCCCTGCTGGTAGTAGGGATCGGGGTTAAAGATGTTATCGGCCACATCTTCCATGATCGTATGAATAAACTCGCCGGTCATTTCCGAACGGTAGGCGTTCGGGTAGGTCATAGAGGTGGCGTTCCAGATATCTTCGCGGGTGATGTTGTCGCCGGGCAAAAGGCTCGGGCCCCACCGCACGCCCGGGCTCATCGCGATGTCTGCCTCACGTTGCTCTAAAAGGGCATCGCAAATCAGGTCGTCCCAGGTGCCGTTGAAATTGCCGCGACGATACAACAGGCTATCGGTCTGGCCGATCACCTCGGACATCGCGCTCTCATACGGCGCACGCTGCTCATCAATCACAGCTGTGACTTCTGCGTCAGGTTCGATCACATCCGAGAAAATCGGGATCAACTTGTGGCGGAAACCCATCATGCGCCCGTCGCGCACGTCGAGGTCGACGCGGGACACGAATTTACCGTTCGAACCAGAGGCCACGACGATCGTTTCCCCCACCAGAACCGGCTCGGGCAGCGCGTCATGGGTGTGGCCGGACAGAATGACGTCGATGCCTTTGACGAGGCTCGCCATCTTTTTGTCTACGTCAAAGCCGTTGTGGGACAGCAGCACAACGAGTTCCGCGCCCTGCCCGCGCACGTCGTCGACGACTTCCTGCATCCGCTCGGTACGGATACCAAAGGAGTATTCAGGGAACATCCAACCCGGGTTCGCAATCGGCATATAGGGGAATGCCTGACCGATGACGGCGATTTTCACGCCGCCGCGCTCGAAGAAGCGGTAGGGTTCGAAATCTTCGGCGGGTTCGTCCCATTCGGCGTCAAAGATGTTCGCGCCGAGCGCGGCAAAAGGCAGGTCTGCCACGATCTCGCGCACGCGGTCGGACCCGAGCGTGAATTCCCAATGGAACGTCATCGCGTCGGGTTTGAGCGCGTTCATAACGTTGACCATATCCTGCCCTTCGGTGTGGTAGCAGGTGTAGGAGCCGTGCCATGTATCGCCACCATCCAGAAGCAATGCGTCGGGACGTGCCGCGCGGATCGATTTGATGACGGTGGACACGCGATCCAATCCGCCAACTTTGCCATAGGCTTCGCCCAATGCCGCGAAATCGCCCGATGACAGCGCGTAGTGGGAGGGCGATCCATCGTCGATGCCATAGAGTTTGCGGAAATCGGCGCCTGTGACGTGAGGCACCTCGCCTTTGTTTCCGCCCACACCGATATTGATCGACGGTTCGCGGAAATAGATCGGCTTCAACTGCGCATGGATATCCGTGACGTGAATGAGGGAGACGTTGCCGAAGGTGTCGAAATCCAGAAGCTGGTCCTGAGTCAGGGACTGCTGCGCGGCAAGGCGCGACCAGTTTCCAAAAGACGACACGCCGGTAAGCGCAGCGGTGGCCATAGAGACCTGAAGAAAATCACGGCGGGACAACATGCGGTTTCGCTCCGTTTGGTCGCGCAAGGGAATATATAAGTTATGCGCGAAATTGAATATATTCGAGTAAAGAAAACCCCACCCTTTTGGAAAAAGGCGGGGCTCTCCAAGATTTAGTTACGGACAGAAGGCCCTTCGACCGACAGACCGTTGCCGCGAGATGCGACGTATAGCTCAAGTGCGATGAACTCAGGAGAGCCCGGAGAGAAAGTCTCTGCACGGGTATCGCGCACGCAGCCTTTGAAGCGGCCTTGTACACCATTGAGCTTGGCGTTTTTCAGACGATAGGTCGGGAAACCATTGATCTGGCCCTGAGACAGGTGGTCGGCGCGGATCAGGTTACCGTAGTTGTCTTCGTGGCAATTCGCACAGGACAGTTCGAGCTGACCATACCGTGTATAGTAGATCTCTTTGCCCTGCTCCCACGTGGATTGTGCGGGGCCATCGATGGCGACATTCACAGGTTTGCCACGTGCCACAGAGGCAATGAGCGCCTCGAGGTTGAGCATGCTGGAACTATCGTATTTCTCTTTTTCCGCACCCATCCGTTCCGTGAGGCAGTCATTGATCTGCATCTGGACCGTGTACACCTGCTCTTTGGCGTCGTTCCATTTGGGATAGGTTGGACGGACATCGGCGAGGCTTTCGGCACCGTCGTGACAATCCGCACAGGACTTACCTTCTGAACCCCAAGCCTTTGCGAACAACTCTTCGCCGACTTCGACGCCGAGCATGCCGGGATTGTCGAAGTCATCCATTTCCATGGCCTGCGTGCCATCCGCACGGAAGCGCCAGCCGGAATAGATTTCATCGAGGCTCCCCTCGAGATGCGCCGGAGCGGCGGTTTGTGTGACGATTGCGATTTCGCCGTTGATCACCAGTTCGTCTTCGTCCGGGTCTGCGACAGCACCGCCTGCGAGAGCAACGGCCGTCATCGCTGCCAGTCCGGCGATGGTTTTGTTAATTTTCATGCGTATTCCTCCCTGGGTGAGCCACGCGCCGCCTTCTGTCGGGCGGCGCGCGAAGCAGCGCTATCAGCCGACGGCGATTGCCGCGGTGTCCTCATAGACGTCGCCGTCATCGTCGTACCAAGTGAACTTGAATTCACCAGCCGCCGGAACGGTTGCGTCGAATTCCATGTATGGGTTCGTCGAAATCGCCGGTTCGAGCGTCACGTCCACCACCATTTCACCATTAAACTCACAGGTGAACCGGTTGATGATCGAGCGCGGGATGATGTTGCCATCGCCGTCCTTGCGCTGACCCGATTCCATGGGGTGCGAGATCAGGGTTTTGATGGTGATCACGTCGCCAGCAGCAGCTGACTTAGGGACCTTAACGCGGGGTTTGACACCAGATGCCATTGTCTTTGTCTCCTTTAAATCAGTCGGTTAGCCGCCACAGCCGCCGATGGTCACTTTGACCGTCGACGAGGTCTGCACGAAAGAACCGTCAGCCATTTTCGCAACCGCAACCACGTCCTGCGTGCCGGCAAGGCGAATGCGGGTCGAAGCGGTTTGCGAGCCTGCGAGTGGGCCGAAGTTAAAGGTGGCCACGCCCGGTGTCGGGTTTCCGGCGGCGAAGATGGCAATGGACACAGCGCCCGGTGCATCGACGGTGATCGGAACGGTGTTACCGTTTTCCGCGATTTCCGGTGCCGTCAAAGTGATCCCGCCCTCGCCTGCCATCTCACCGCCGGTGAAGGCGGCGATGGCGTCGTCGGCTGCGGCACTGGCGCGGAACGGCAGCATCGCGGCAGCCGTGGCACCGAGACCGAGAGCCAGAGCGTCACGTCGTGTGAGTTTCATCTGTTTCTCCTCGTTTTGTCGTAAAGGCGACCGCGATTACTCGTCGGTCAGCGTCATAAGATAGGCAACCACGTCCTCGACCTGCTGGGCCGTCAGAAGCGGTGGCAGTTCACCCGTTGCGGCCTTGCCCGTGTAGGCATCACCCGGGCGCACATAGCCGGCCGTTTTGTAGAACGAAGGCATCATCGAGCCGTCGAACATCATTTTAGCGTTAGCCACGATACCGCGGAGTTCGGCTTCGCTCCAACGCGAGCCTGCGCCGTCAAGCATAGGGCCGATGTTGCCGTGGAAAGGAATATCCGCGTAAGCGTCGGCGCTGTGGCAAGAGACACAATTGCCCAAGCTTTTGCTTGTGACGATATTATACCCCTCTTCCGCGTTGCCTGCCATGCCGGAAAGCGATTCCGCCAAAGCACCGTCCGTGAATTTCACGTCCGCCGGGGCCACTTCGCCCACTGCTGCACCTGCCGTGAGGCCAAGCACAACAAAAGTCGCTGCGATGCGTTTCATGTCTCCTCCCTAAGACTATTTGAACCCTTCAGGGTCCTTCTTACTTTGGCATACCGTAGCGCACCAAATCGAACCGGCGCAAGAACAAATTCAAAAATGAGAATTTTCATATTTCTGTGCAGGTGCAGCATACGAAATTTTGCAAGCGCAGCAGAAATACAGGTCTATTCGCCGACGTCGAGTTTGCCTTGCTCCTGCTGTAGAACCACCTGACGGGCATGGTATTTCTGAAACGGCTCATCGGTTTGGTAGCCATGGTCCAACACCCATCGCATCATGTTGTAGGTGGTGAGACGCCCAAAGGCCCCCGGCACAGATGCGACCGCAGATTGAACTGCGCTCACCCCTTCGGGCACTTCTTCGGGAAAGTAGAGATTCGTTGGCGTGAAAAGCACGTTCCACTTTGACACGGCATCTTTCTCGGACAGAACCTCGCCATCGAAATCGACCACTTCGACGTCGCCGAACATGTTGATCTGGACCACGAAGAAATTGTCTTCGATCATCTTGGTGATCTCGGGATCGGGATAAACCTCTTCGTGCATCTTGGTGCAATAGATACAGCCGCGCTGTTCGATCATGACCAATAGCCGCTTGCCCTCTGCCCCCGCCTCCGCGAGATCCTCGCGCAGGTCTTTGAACGTGTCGCGTTGCCATGACGTTTTGTGCAGCCCGTCGTCGCCCATCTCGAATGCAAGGGCGGGCGTGACTGACAGGGCGAGGATTGCTGTGATGATCGTGCGGCGTGCAAATTTGAGCATTTTACAGACTTCCTTGGGATCCGATTTTGGTGAAGGCGGGGAAGGCATCGAGCATCCACTGGGCGATCAAGTTCACCGAATTGGTGATGATCAGGACAGCGAACAGGATGAGGAACACGCCCATGAGCTTTTCAACTTTTGGCAGATGGCGCCGGAATTTCGATGCGAATTTCAAGAACGGTTTGATAAAGAACGCGGCAACCACAAAGGGGGCGGTCATGCCGATGCCGAAGATGACCATCAGCAAAAGGCCGCGTGCCGCCGTCTCCTCAACCGATGCTGTAAAGACCACCGCCGTGAGGATGCCGCCGACGCAAGGCGTCCATCCCGCGGCGAAGGCCAGTCCAACAACGTAGGACGACCAGACCGTCATGTTGGAGGTGTCGCCTGCGTTCATCTGGAACTGGCGGTTGAGGAACCCGATGCGGATTACCCCGAGAAAATGAAGGCCCATGACAAAGACAACCGCTGCGGCGGCAATCCGGAACAAGTCCTGCTGGGAGCGGAATACCTGTGAAAGCGAGAATGCCGCCGCGCCGAGAAGGACGAAAACGGTGATGATGCCGAGCGAAAACATGGTCGCGGAAATAACCGCGCGGCGGCGCGCGCCCGCTGCCAATTCGCCCTGGGCATTGATTTCCCCCATCGATGTGCCCGCCATATAGGACAGGTAAAAGGGCACAATGGGCAGCACACAGGGAGAGAAGAACACCACAAGCCCGCCCAAAAAGGCCGAGATCAAAGTCACATCCAGCATAAAACCCTCCAAGACATCCGTGCGTGCGCCACATTACATGGTCGCAGCGCGCTTGTGTCATTCACATATTCAAATTATGTTGAGAATGACTGACCCGTCAATCGGTACTCTTATGGATCGCTTCATCCTCTCTCTTGCAGCCGCGCTGTTCGTGCTGTTTTCCACGCCTCTCTGGGCGATGGAATTGGTCATGGCGGAGCGCGACGGCTGCGCCTATTGCGCACGCTGGAACGCAGAGATCGCTCCGATCTACCCCAAGACGCCTGAAGGTGTCTTTGCGCCCCTGCGCCGGATGGACATCTCCGAGCGTCCTGAGGACATCGAATTCGTGTCCCGCCCCTTTCTCACACCGACCTTTGTTCTGGTCGACGCGGGCAAGGAAATCGGGCGGATCGAAGGGTATGGGGGGGACGAGATGTTCTGGGCAATGCTCACGGTCCTCCTGCGCGATCACACCGATTTCGATATCGACGCACTCAACCCAACCAATTGAGGAGTTTACGATGAGAAACCTAATGCTTGCCGCAGCGCTAATTTGTGCTGGCCCCGTTATGGCACAGGACGATGGCGCGTTTGTCGAATTCAAAGTCCTGAAACCCGAGGTTGCCTTGGCAGCCGCTCAGGCGGCGCTGCAAAATTGCCGCGACAACGGATATCAGGTCGGGGTGATGGTGGTCGATCGTTTCGGGCTGCCGCAGGCCTATGTCCGTGACCGCTTTGCAGGCCCACACGTCTTTGAAACCGCCCATCGCAAAGCATGGACTGCAGTGTCGTTTCGCACCGGCACACTCGAGCTCGGCGAGATCACGGCCCCCGGTGAAATGATGTCCGGCATCCGCGACCTCTCCATGCCACTCGCACTCGGTGGGGGGCTTCCAATCGAAGCAGATGGCAGTATAGTGGCGGGAATTGGTGTTTCCGGGGCCCCGGGTCCCGATATTGACCAGGATTGCGCACAAGCAGGCATTGACGCGATTTTCGATGAAATCGCGTTTTAGAGGACAAAAGGTGGATCAGGTGAACTCGCCATTGCCAGTGATCACGCAAGATATGTCCGAGGAGGACATGGACGTGATGATGTCGAACGCGTGCGACGCGTCTCAGCTTTTGAAGGCTTTGTCGCACGAGGGGCGGCTGATGATCCTGTGCCATCTTGTGACCGGCGAAAAATCCGTCACGGAACTCGAAGAGCTTTTGTCTGCCCGCCAAGCGGCGGTGAGCCAGCAATTGGCCCGCCTGCGTCTGGAGGGTCTGGTCACGCCGCGCCGTGACGGAAAGGCAATCTACTACTCCTTGACGGACGACCGCCCGCGTCGCATCCTCGAAGTCATCTACGACATGTTTTGTTCGGTGGATGGCGGGAAAGCGTAGAACCGATTAGGTCGGCGCTTCTCCTGTTTGTGGGAGGAATTCGTGATTGATACTATTGGACCCGGCGCGTTTGCCGCGCTCATTGGCCTGTGCGGCGGCTTGATCCTCGGTCTCGCTGCGCGACTGGGCCGGTTCTGTTCTATGGGTGCAATCGAGGACGCCCTCTATCAGGGTTCGGATGCGCGCGCGCGCCAATGGGGGATTGCGATCGGCATCTCGCTACTCGGCACAGGAGTGTTATCGGCATTCGGGTTCTTTGCGCCGCTCGAGACGATTTATGCGTCACTGAAATGGTATCCGCTCGCATCGATCATCGGGGGTTTGATGTTCGGCTATGGCATGGCCATGGCTGGAAACTGCGGTTTTGGCGCTTTGGCGCGCCTTGGCGGCGGTGATCTGCGCAACTTTGTCATCGTCACAGTGATGGGGCTGGCCACCTATATGACCCTGAACGGGCCATTGGCCGAACTGCGCGTCATGCTCTTCCCACCTGCCCCTTCCGAGGCGCCTGCGTCATTGATCAGGTTCGGCATCTCTCCCCTGATAGCGGGCATTCTGGTTTTGGCGATCACCCTGTCATCGCGCGCCTTCTGGTCGGAGCGCAGGCTGATTGGTTGGGGGGTTCTCGTCGGGCTCGCTATTGTGTCGGGTTGGGCAGGCACGTCATGGGTGTCGATGGCATCTTTTGAGGCAGAGCCGGTTTCCTCGCACACCTTTGCAGCCCCGATTGGCGACAGCATGTTCTACCTGATGACCTCATCCGCTTCGACGTTGAACTTCGGGGTCGGCTCTGTCGCGGGCGTCCTTGGCGGGGCAGCCATCGGGTCACTGATCAAGGGCCATTTCCGGTGGGAAGCCTGCGAAGACCCGCGCGAATTGAAACGCCAGATCGCGGGTGCTGCCCTGATGGGCGTGGGGGCGGTACTGGCCTTCGGGTGCACGGTCGGCCAAGGCCTCTCGGCGCTCTCCGTGCTCGCCTTTTCGGCCCCCGTTACCATCATCGCGATCATTGCAGGCGCGGCGCTGGGTTTGCGGCAACTGATCTCCGGGTTTTCACTCGCGCGCTAGGCCCGACTTGCGCGGTCGGTACGTTATGTCAGGGTATAATCATTACCTGTAAATCCGCGACATTCGTGCCCGTCGCCCCGATGATCAACAAATCTCCCGCAGCCTGCAACCCGTGGTAGGCGTCGTTTCGCGACAGCACGTCGGTGATGTCAGTGCCCGCCTCACGCATCCGGTTCAGCGTGCCACCATCGACAATTCCACCCGCGGCATCTGTGGGGCCGTCGCGACCATCGGTACCGCCCGAGAGGAACACAAAGTCCTTCAGACCACGCGCCTGCGCCAATTCCGCAACCCGTAGCGCCAACTCCTGATTGCGCCCGCCGAGCCCGTCACCCACAACCCGCACCGTGGTTTCGCCACCAAAGAGGTAAATCCCCGGCGCGCACGCCGTGTCGAGGATCGTCGCCGCCGCGTCCCCCACATCGCCTTCAAGCGGGACAGGGTCCACCTGTACATTTGCATCCCCGCCCGTCGCGGCACGCGCCATGGCCGCAACCGAAAGCTTATTGGAACCGACCAATGTGATCTCACTCTCGGGAAGTGGCCCGAGGTCGTGCGCGGGCTTTGACAGGAACGCTGCCACACGCGCGGGCACCTTTTCCCACACCCCGAAATCACGCAGCACTTGTGCCGCGTCGGCGCGCGTTCCAATTGGCGAAACCGTTGGCCCCGACGCAATTGCGCGCAGGTCATCGGAAACCACATCCGACAAAACCAATGTCGTCACACGCGCAGGGGCGGCGGCGCGCAGAAAGCCCCCGCCTTTGAGGCGCGAAAGTTGTTGGCGAACGAGGTTCATGGTGACGATATCGGCCCCGCAGGCCAAAAGCAGTCGGTTCACCTGCGCCTTTTCCTCGAGCGATATGCCACTCACCGGCGCGGGAAGCAGCGCCGAGCCACCACCGGAAATCAACGCGATTACATCGCCCTTTGCATGGGCCAGAACCTCTTCCACGCGCAGCGCCGCTCGTGCGCCTTCGGCGTCAGGGACAGGATGCGCGGCGGCGCGCACTTCGGCCCCTTCCAAGGGACGCGCGTTTTCGTAGTTGGTGACCACCACAACCGTGCGGGCATCGACATGTTTCATCGCCGCCTCGGCCATCGTGCGGGCGGCTTTGCCCACTGCAATAATTACCGGATCATCGAACCTTCGACCCTTTAGGGCCAATTCAACGGCCTCGGCCGGATCGGCCGCGGCAACGCCTGCGAGGAATATGTCGCGGGCCTTTTCGCGCAGGTCGCCACCGTGGGACGGATGGCTTTGGGGTGTGTTTTCTTCGGTCATGCACCTTTCCTGCCACGCGCACGTCGATGGGTCCAGAGCTCTTGCCAACGGCACGCGTCCGCGTCACCTTCTCCTCATGGAAATAGCACAAAATCCGCCCTGGACGATGGACCTCGACCAGTTTCGCGCAGCGGCGTGGTCGGCGCTGTTGCCGCAGGCCATTAGTGACCGGATCGACGCCCGTTTGGCCATGCTGGCCACCGTTGACGGTACCGGCGCACCGCAGGCACGCGGCGTGGTTATTCGCAGCGTTGATCCCGCGCGTGCGACGGTCGATGTATTTACCGATGCGGCAACGCAAAAATGCACCGAAATCATAGCGAACCCGCATGTCGCAATGACCCTTTGGCGGGAGGATGTGTTGCTGCAAATCCGTCTCAGTGGCACCATGGAAATGATCGAAGGCAAACAGGCACGCGCCGCATGGGACGGCCTGCCGGATCGCGCCCTGCCTGACTACGGCGTGACACCCCCGCCCGCCACCACCATCCCTGCCCCCGATGCCTACCGCCGGTCACCGAATGCTGCACGATTTGCGATCCTGCGGCTCACCGTCGCGTCGATGGATGTTGTGAGCTTGCACCGCCCCTGCCATACCCGCGCGCATTACTGGCGCGCGAATGATTTCGCCGGTGAATGGCGCGCACCCTAGGGGACCCAATGGAAACCATCCCACTCACCCGCGAGATCGTCCTCATTGGCGGCGGACATACCCATGCGTTGGTCCTGAAACGCTGGGGCATGAAACCGCTTGCGGGCGCGCGACTGACAGTTATCAACCCCGGCCCCGTGGCGGCCTATTCGGGAATGCTTCCGGGGTTTGTTGCGGGTCATTACGCGCGCGACGATCTGGAACTCGATCTGGTGCGACTGGCGAGGTTTGCAGGAGCGCGTCTGGTAATGGGGCGCGCAACGGGCATTGATCGCGTGCAAAAACGGATCCAGATCGAAGGCCGCCCGCCCCTGCAATATGACGTGGCCTCCATCGATATTGGCATCACGTCTTCCATGCCTGACCTTTCCGGGTTCGAAGACTTCGGTGTCGCCGCAAAGCCGCTCGAAAACTTCGCCACCCGTTGGGCAGAGTTTCTGACGCAGGCCCAATCGGGTGCAACGCCGCCCCTCCCCGTCGTCATAGGTGGGGGTGTGGCCGGCGCCGAGATTGCGATGGCCATGGCGCATGCGCTGCGCGACGTTGCACGCGCAGGGGTCACGCTCATCGACCGCTCAGAAATTCTGACAGAAATGCGCAGTGGGACACGACGCGCAATGCTCAAAAAGATGAGCGACCTACAGGTGACCATCCTGTCCAATTCGTCGGTGACGGCCGTGGAAGACGGGGCGGTCGTTCTATCGGATGGGCGCAGGGTTGCGTCGGGATTTACGTTAGGGGCGGCGGGCGCGCGACCCTACGAATGGCTCGCGCAGACCGGTCTCGATCTGGACCATGGGTTTGTGTCGGTGGGCCCGACCCTGCAAACCAGCGATCCATCGATCTTCGCGGTCGGTGACTGCGCACACCTTAGCCACGCGCCCCGTCCCAAAGCGGGCGTTTTTGCCGTGCGGCAAGCACCCGTGCTGTTCGACAACCTGCGTATTCTGGTGACCAGCGATCCCGAAAACACGGCGCTGCGCCGCTACCATCCACAGTCGGACTATCTCAAACTCATATCGCTGGGCGCAAAATCTGCGCTCGCAGATAAGAACGGCGTGCGCCTGTCGGGGTCGATGATGTGGCGTTGGAAAAACGCCATCGACCAGAAATTCATGTCCAAGCTAAGGGACCTCGCGCCGATGCCGCCTGCCCCCCTGCCCCAACGCGTGGCTGCGGGGGTGCGTGAGGAAGTGTCTGGCAAAAACCCGATGTGCGGCGCCTGTGGAGCCAAGGTGGGCGGTGACATTTTGACCAAGGCTCTTGCAGGCGCCTCAGAGTTTTCGCGTGCAGATGTCGAAAGCCTGCCCGGAGATGATGCCGCGGTTCTCGTGCATGGGAACATGCGGCAGGTGATCAGCGTCGACCATCTGCGCGGTTTTGTGGCCGATCCCGTTCTCATGGCGCGCATCACCGCCATTCACGCACTGGGGGATGTTTGGGCGATGGGCGCCGCGCCGCAATCGGCGCTGAGCACGATCACCTTGCCGCGCATGACCCCTTCCCTGCAGGAGGGCTGGTTGCGGGAAATCAATCAGGCCGCGCGCGGAGTTTTCGAATCCGAAGGGGCAGAAATCATCGGCGGCCATACGACCATGGGCGCTGAGCTATCCATCGGGTTCACGGTCACGGGCCTGACGGATCGCGCTATCACCTTGGCAGGTGCAAAGCCCGGAGATCGATTGATTTTGACCAAACCGCTGGGCACAGGCGTTCTTTTGGCCGGTGAAATGATTTTGCAGGCCCGCGGACAGGATGTGGCCCACGCCTATGCATCCATGGCCCAAAGTTCGGGACCTGCGTCGCGGATTTTGAAAGACGCACATGCGATGACCGATGTCACCGGTTTCGGGTTGGCCGGTCATCTGCTCGGCATCTGCCGCGCGTCGGGTGTCGGGGCCGAATTGGCTTTGGAATCTATTCCGCTTCTGGACGGGGCAATGGACCTCGCACAAAGCGGCATTCGATCCACGATTTACGCCGCCAACCGCGTCTATGCGCACCAAGTCGACGGACCAGAAAGCGCATTGGCGGGTCTGCTCTACGACCCGCAGACGGCCGGTGGTCTCCTAGCGGCGGTATCACCAGACGAAGCGGAGGCCACTTTGGCGCGTCTTCGCGATGCGGGATACACTGCGGCACTGGTCGGGGTGATCACCGAGGGACCGGCGACCCTACGCGTTGTGTGAGCGGCCTACAGGGCCTCCATGAGCAACATGATTTGCCCGGCAGCGTCGTCACGCGCCGGCACGCCCAGATCGCATAGATCGAGCGTCGCGGCGATATCCGCATCATGGCGCGCGCGCGATTTCGCGTAGCGCGGGTCATAGTGGAACGCCATCAATGCGCCGGCCAGTTCGACAAACTCGCCGGTTCTAGCCATTTCTGACCACATATCGACGCGTTCATAACCTTGGAGCGGAACCAGTTTTTGCAGCATTCGCTCGAGTTCATGCGCGTCCACCACGAGGTCGGAATAGGCCTCTGACAAATAGCGCGCCCGCGAGGAAAGAGGTGCGGTGACATTGATACGGGGGGCGGCGCACATCTGTTTCCACACGGAGGCGGGCACAGAGCGGTCGCCGATCCGGCTGCTTTCGGCCTCCACGAGAACCGGACGCGCCGGATCGAGTTTCGCAAGCGCGACCGCCAAGTCGCTTTCAAACGTCTTCTGGGGGGGCTGCAGCCCCAAGGTCCCAAATATCGAGCCCCGATGTCGCGCAATCCCTTCGAGGTCGAGAACCTGCCCGCCCCGCGCGGCGACGCGGTGGATCAGGTCGGTTTTCGCCGTGCCTGTGAAACCGTCAAGCAGGACGAACCGGTGCGCAAGTTCGGTGTCGTGCAGCGCGCCGTTCACGAGCCTGCGCCAACTGCGATACCCCCCCTCGATAACATCGACGCGCCAGCCGATCTGCGTCAGGACGGTCGCGAAAGCATTGGATCGTTGCCCACCCCGCCAACAATACACCAAGGGACGCCACTTCCCGTCATACTCGCCCAGACGTTCTTCGATGTGTTTGGCCGTGTTGCGGGCAACCAATGCCGCGCCGATTTTGCGCGCAAGGAAGGGCGATTCCTGTTTGTAGATTGTGCCGACCCGAATGCGCTCTGCGTCATCCAGAACGGGCAAATTGATGGCCCCCGGCAAATGGTCCTGCGCAAACTCGCAGGGTGCGCGCACATCAATAATCGTGTCGTAATCCGCGCGCAAAACGTCATCGATGGAGGAAAAACTCTTTGCCATAACGCATTGTAACCCCCCGCAAACCGCTGCGACAGGGGCTTTCTTGTCTCACCAGACGCGTTGAGATGTCGACTATCTAGATCAGGGCCCTTTGTCGGGCGATCATCGCGGCATGGGCGCGGTTTTTGGCATCAAGCTTTATGCAGATGGCGCGCATCTTCATCTTGATCGCGACTTCGGTGCTCTGGGTCGCAGTGGCGATTTCACGGTTGGTTTTGCCTTCCGACACCGCCTGCAGGATTGTGCGCTCACGACCGTCGAGTGTGATCTCTGCGCCTTTATTGCGGGCGGGCAAATCAGGGGGGAGAACGATATTCCCAGCGGCGACATGGCGCAAAGTTGCCGCGAGGCTTTGGACAGGTTGCCCTTTTGAAATGAAGCCACGTGCGCCGAGGTCCACGGCGCTATGCACGAAGGACGCATCGACAGTGCCGGAGAAAACGATCACGGCCGTCTCGGGGGACAGTTCCACGACGTTTCGCACCGAGGACAGTCCCTCCATACCGGGCATCGCGATGTCGAGCATGAGGATATCAACGCCACCGCCGGATAGCGCGGCAAGCGTATCGTCCAAGGTTGCGCATAGCGCGACCGTGAAATCATCGGAGGTTTCCAGCACAATGCGCAGAGCATCGGCGATCAGAGAGTGGTCATCGGCGATCAGGACAGACAGCTTCACCGGCCCGCGTTGCGCGGCCCCACTTTGACTGTCAGTTCTGTCCTTCGTCATTGGAAACGACCCTTTTTGTGCTTCATTTCCACGCCCCGATGGTTTGTGAAAGCCCCACCTAACGTCACACGCGCCAATTAAAAAACGAAAAACATTCTCACCTTGGCATTTTTACGCCAAGGTTCAACGATTGATCACGGCTGCAGCATTGTCGCACATTTTTGGCGCGCGCGGTTCGATTTTCGCGAAGCTATGCAGTATATAACCTGCTGTGGGTCTCAAAGAAGGGGCGCAATGAAAGTATTTGGGCTCAGCAAAGCGCCCCGAAGTCGGACAGAAAACCGCCAGCGTGTTTTCGTGGCCGGCTTCCTGTCGCTCGCGGTGACGCTGACCCTGCTGGTTATGTCGCTCTTTCTGTCCAACCGCGTGCATGAACTGTCGCGTGCGCAATCCGAAAACGGGGCGTGGGGGCGCATCCAGACGCACGTCGATTTCCAATCCTTTCAAGTCGCTTTGGCAAATGCCTGCATCGAGATGCAGGACACCGGTCTGGTATCGGATGACACACGCCGCGAGGTCATCAAAAGGTTCGATGTTTTCTACTCGCGCGTCGATGTGATCGTGGTCTGGGCCAAACGCACGGACCTATTTCAATTCGAGGAACCGCTCGCGCAGATTACTGCGTTCCGCGAAGCGGTCGCGCGCACGTTCGACACCTCGCCCCCGCAAACAGCGCAGGATTACGCCACGCTTAAAGGCATGAGCGATGCGATTGCGCCCGCTGTTCGTGATTTTACCGTTTCGAGCATGCTCAGCTTTGTAGAGCTTCGCGAAAGCCACCGCACAGGTCTCTATGAATCACTGCGTTGGTATCTGAACGTTTCTTTGGGAACGATGTGCCTGACCACTCTCATCACCCTTTTCATGGCGCTTCTGTGGCGCCAGATTGATCGCCACGCCCGCCATCAGGAGCGCATCAGCTCATACCTCGACGACCTAGTGGAGGCATCGCAAGACGCGGTTTTCGTTCTGGATGCCGAACTGCGGGTGGCAGATTTCAATGCGCGCGCCGAAGAGATGTTTGGCACGCCGCGGGCAGAAGCGCTCGGCAAACCCGCAGTGGAGACGTTCACTCCAATCCGCTGGCACACGGTGTTCAAACGCCGGTTGACGCACCTTATGGAAATGGAACCGCAAAACAGGAATTCGATCCGCGGATTTCGCCGTACTCCCGTGCGCGCACAGCGCAAGAGTGGCGAAATCTTTGCAGGCGAATTAACGGTTCTGCGGGAAAGTGGACCGGATGGTGAACCGATACTGATGTGCTTTCTGCGCGATATGAGCGACGAAATCGCCGCGCGGCGCGATGTGCGCGATGCGCTGCGGCGCGCACGCTCGGACGCCAATGCCAAGGCACGGTTCCTTGCAACCATGAGCCATGAAATGCGCACGCCCCTGCATAGTGTGATAGCAGCGCTGGATTTGGCCGATCCATCTCGTGATCCGGCCGAAACCAAGACCTATCTGCGCCTCGCGCGCGATGCTGCGGATACGGCTCTCATGCAGATCGAAGACGTGCTCGACGTCGCAAAGCACGACAATGCGGTTGAACTAGAACGTCCCGAAACCTTTAATCCCAAGGCAGCATTGCAGGGCGTTTGTGATCAATTGGAGGCGCTTGCAGAGGCAAGAAGAAACCAGATCACGCTCAAATGGCAGGGCCCCGACGAAATCACCGGCCTGCGCCGATCCTTTGTAAAAGCCTTCTACAACCTTGTTTCCAATGCGATAAAATTTACCGAAGACGGTCAGATTTCGGTAAGCGGCACACAAATCGAAGGCGCGGACGGCGCGCAGATCGAAATCCGTGTTGCCGATACGGGCATCGGAATCGCGGCGCAGGATCGCGAGAAGATTTTCGAGGAGTTCTTTTCAGGCACGGGCACCAATACGTCAATTTTGGGAACAGGTCTCGGGCTCGGGATTGTGAAGAGAGCCGTGAACGCTATGCAAGGTTCTATCAGCATCGACTCCACGCTCGGTGAAGGGTCAATTTTCGTGGTCCGCTTGCCCGTGTCGCTTTCCAGCATATTAAGCGCGGATGACGCGGGCACGGAAGTTCACGTCGCACCGCACGTTGCCCCCTCGCTATCGCAACAAAACCACCAAGACATGGCCGCCTCCCTCGCAGCCCTTCTGCGCCCCTCCTCCGACAAAGTCACGCGGCGCGCATTGGTGATCGAAGACCATCCTCTCAACCGCAACCTGGTCTGCACGATGATGGATAGATTGGGCTATCAGGTCGACGGCGCGCAGGACGGGATCGAAGCGCTCAAAATCTGCTACACGACGGCCTATGACGTGATCCTGACCGATCTCAACATGCCGAACCTGACGGGCGTTGATACAGCGGCCTGCATTCGACTGACACCAATGTGCAAAGACGCCTGTATTGTTGCCGTCACTGCGCATACGCCAATTCAACCCCATGAGCAGCTCCGCCTGTTCGAGGCCGGCATTGACGGCATTATCCAAAAACCGTTCACGCGCGAAACGCTGTGTCAGCAGCTCGATGACATTATTGCCGACCATGACGATGCGCTCGCGCTGCCGCGCCCGGGGAGCTATGGCTTACCCGGCACTCTGCCCACGGAACTTGTGGGGGCTGAAGGGGTGGAACTGCTGAACCAGACACGTGCCGATGTTGACGCTGTTCGGGACGCCTTGACGTCCATTCTTCGCGCGCCGGAGGGGGCGGATTGGAAAACATTCGAACAGGATGCCCACCGAACGACGGGTGCGTTCATGTTCCTCGGATTTTCCAACGCCGCTGCGACGTTTTCCGAAATCGAACACTCGGTTCGGCTGCGCGACACGGAGCGGCTCAAGGGGCTTTTGTGTTTGTTGGACCTTTTGAGCGACACCCTGGCGAAGGGCGATCTACACGCCATGCAATCCCCATGACCTGACGCCTCGGGCATAATTGTGGGGATTGTTCTGGCGACCTGTTCGAACGAACGTGTTTTCTTTCGCTTGATCCGTTGGTGGGGTGTATTTCTGGCAATTTTGGAACGTGACGTCGCGCAGGAACGCTCGGGCTCCATCCATACTTGACAAAAACTATCGGGTTACTTATGCCGAACCCACTCAGAGCCAAAATGGCCACGCCTCACGGCAAAACGCACATCAGCCAGCGCAGGCATAATTAGCCGCGCAGCCAACCCACAATCATTCACATCTTTGAACCCAACCGCGCACCCGCGGGAAGGCCAACATGTCTGAAGATATCCGCAAGGCACTCGAAATGAACGCACAACTGCCCGTCACCCCGCTCGAATCCGGATCAGAAACACCGATCAACGCACGCTCCCTGATTGGACAAGGCATGACATGCCAAATCGATCTCGACGGGCAAATCTATACCCTGCGGATTACGCGTGCGGGCAAACTTATCCTGACAAAATAGGCAGGGCACCAATTGGGGGGCGCGACACACCATTGCCGCGCCAACTTCCGGATCAAAGAGTGCGCATGATGAGGGATGCCGGTTCGATTTCTCCCGCCTCGGTCTGGACCGCATGCGCGTTGTAATTGAACCAGAATTCCTGCGATTGCGTGCGCCGTACACGAACCCCGACGGGCAAAGACCGCGTCACCATGTCCACCTGTGCTGCGACGATTGAGATCAGGCGGTCCCAGCCCTCATCATCCAGCCAGGCCGCGCAATACATCAAGTTACCGTTTTGCACCGCGACAGGCGCGCCTGCGCTGTCCTCTAGCACCGGCTCATGCTCTGACGCGATGGTTTCGAGGTATCCGACTGCATTTCCCCCACCCTCCAGAGCAACCGGACAATCGGAGCGCAGGGATTGGACGCGTGTGACTGTGACCTGTAGCGCATCCAATGACGGCGGAAGGGGGGTGGGAATTTCAAAGTCGATGGTGCGCGCGGCCGTACGTGGACCGAGTACAACGACGCATTTTGCCTCTTCCAAAGCGGTGCGCAAATCGTCAGGCAAGTGCATCAGGCCCGGAGCGAAGACTGCCTTGTAATCTGAGAAATCTCGCGTCGATGGCCCAACAATATCAATGTTCAAACCGGCGCGGCGCAGCGCGCGATATTGCGCCAAGACCAAGCCAAAGTAGCTTAGCCCCTGCCCGTGCGGCTGCACAGCCCAGGCCCATTCGGCGTCATAATCGAAAACCAATGCCACATCGGCCACATTGCCTTCGACTTTGGGGGCCGATGCCAGTTCGTTGGCAACCTGACGCACTTCGCGCAGACCTTCGGCTTCCGAGCTGTCGGGACGCAGAAGGCCCGAATGCATTTGTTCCTGTGCGAAGGGTGCTTGGCGCCAGCGGAAATAGCACACTGCTTCGGCGCCATGTGCAAAGGCCTCCCAACTCCACAACCGCACCATTCCGGGCAAGGGCGCGGGGTTATGAGGCGCCCAGTTTACCGGTCCCGGTTGTTGTTCCATGATCCACCATCGGCCGCGGCCAACCGCGCGATAGAGATCGTGGTGAAAGGCCTGAAAGTCAGCGTCCCCTTGGCGCGCAAAGGCCTGTTTATACTCCGGCGCGGCCACGACACGGTCCTCCAGAAATCCGAGCGGATAGCTGTCCCATGTCGCGATTTCCATGTCCGCACCGAGCGCGTAGTGGTCGAAATCCGTGACCTGCCCCATGTAGTTGTGGCTGATCGGCGCTTTGGAATATTTGCGGATTTCTTCGAGCTGGACGCGATTGAATTCGCGCACCTGATCCGATGAGAACCGCCGGAAGGCTAGCGCATGTGCGGGGTTTGGATCGGTCACCGTGAGATTGGGCAGGCCGATTTGATCGAAGCGGTTATACTCCATAGACCAGAACACATTACCCCACGCCTCGTTCAGGGCCTCGATGTCGCCATATCGCGCCTCGAGCCAGCGTTGAAATGCGCGACAGGCTGCGTCGGAATACGAGACCGTGGTGTCGTGACATCCGTACTCATTGTCGGTTTGCCACGCAGCCACGGACGCGCCGAACCGTTTTGCCAGAATAGCGGTGATCCGGCGGCTTTCCTCGATATAACCTTCGTGGCTAAAGCAATAATGGCGGCGTGATCCAAATGCGCGAGGGCGTCCTTGTTCGTCCACGGCGAGCATGTCCGGGTGCTTGTCGACCACCCAGCGCGGCGGTGTCGCGGTTGGCGTTCCGAGCACGACCTTGAGCCCCGCTTCATTGAGAATTTCAATGGCTTTTTCCAGCCAATCCAGCTGTAAATCGCCGGGCCGGGGTTCGAGCCGCGACCACGCAAACTCACCAATGCGCACCCATGTGAGGCCGCTTTCGGCCATCATTCGCGCGTCCGCTTCCCACCGCTCCTGCGGCCAATGTTCGGGGTAGTAACAAGTCCCGAGTGCGCGCGGAAGGCCAACATGGGTCATGCGAATTCACCTGTGGTTTGGTTGGTGTTTGTCAAAGTGGGGAAAATCTGGGGCTGTCGGCCCTTCACCCCATGGCCGCATCATAGGCGGCAACGATAGCGTCCGCATTCTTGCGAACCTCGGATACGTCCATGCCGGGTTTGTACAGGGCCGACCCGATACCAAAACCCGCGATTCCGGCATTTGCCCATTGCGCAAAATTGGCCGGCCCTGCCCCGCCCACCGCGTAGGATTTCGCCGTGGCGGGTAGGACTGCCGATATCGCTTTGAACCCGTCGATGCCGATCAACGACCCCGGAAAGAATTTCAGCCCATCTGCGCCTGCGTCCAATGCGGAGAAGCATTCAGTGGGGGTCATGACTCCGGGAAAGCTGAGGAGGGTTGCGGCCTTGGTGGCGCGAATGACCTCCGGGTTGCAGTTTGGCGACACAATGAGGCGGCCCCCAACGCCTGCGACGTCGTCCACATCTTTGACGCTCAACACTGTGCCCGCACCGATCAGGGCCACGTCCCCAAAGGCGCGCGCGAGGAGTCCAATGCTCTCCAACGGATCCGGCGAATTGAGGGGGACTTCAATGCGGTCAATGCCCGCCTCGATCAGGGTTGCGCCAATCGTCTCTGCCTCTGGCGGTGTAATTCCACGCAAAATTGCGATGATGTTGCGGCTCATATCTGGTCCTCTAGGCTATGCTGGGCGGCGCTCAACCCTGCGAGCACACTGTCTTCGCCCGACGCAATGTCGGCTGTCACGCCTTGTGTGGCCAACGCGCGGGCATAAAGTTTCACGATCTGGGAGGCCCCGATCAGGGCCACGTTTTGATTTTGCCAATAGGCGCGCGCGCCGGCAAGTTCGCACCCCACCATCAGCCCCGACAAACGGCCCATAGCTTCATCACCACTGAGGTCGCCAATCAAGGTTCCAGCGCGCAGACCGAATAGATCGGCGTTAAAATCTTCGGGCCTGCGGATCATGTCGCTGACAGCCGTTTCAAAAGCATCGACGTCAACATCGGACCCGACCGAGAACCTCAGAATGGAACTCTTTGACAGGAGCGCAAACAGCTCACCCGTCATAAAGGTGCGGAAATGCTCGATTTTTCCGTCACTGATCTGGGCCCATTTCGAATGCGTCCCCGGCAAACAGATCACACCGGAGAAATCGGGGTTCTTGGCCAGATAGCCCAATATCTGGGTTTCTTCTCCGCGCATGACATCTGCCGGCGCGTCCTGTTTGATCCCGGGCAAGATGGATACAGACAGGCGTGGATCTTTGGTCGCCACGCGAACGGCGTGGCGAAGACCCGGCGGGCCACAGGGCACCGAGGTATAGGGCGCCTCTGCCCAACCCTGACGCGACCCTGCCATGCCGCAGATCACTACGGGTGTTTTATGCGGTCCCAAAAACGGGGAAATCAGAGACAGGAGCACGGGCTCGAAATCCTTCGGGGCGATGCTCCCCATTCCTTGGTCTGCATCGAGGCGTTCGACAATGGCGGTGCCCCGCATCACCCAAACCCGCAGGTTTGAGGTGCCCCAATCGACGGCAATCCAATCATTTTCGGGGCACGGGTTTGTCATCCCGTCACCACCACGCCGCCATCTGCGGCGATCAATTGACCTGTGATGGCACGGCTGGCGTCAGAGGCCAGAAACAAAACCGGCCCCACCATATCGCACGGCTCAAGGGGCGTTTTTACGCATTGGCGGCTCAATTGTTCGTCCAATGCCTCCGGCGTGACCCAAAGTTCCTTTTGCTTCTCTGTCATGACCCACCCCGGTGCGAGCGCATTCACACGCACGCCGTGGGGTCCAAATTCGCGCGCAAGCGATCGCGTCATTCCCGTGATCCCTGCATTGGCGGTGGTGTAGATCGGATACCCCGCATTCCCCATCATGTAGCTTACCGACGACATGTTGATGATCACGCCCCCACCGGCGGCCTGCATCGCGGGCAGGACAGTCTGACAGGCAAAGAAATATGCCTTGAGGTTGATCGCGATGGACCAGTCCCAAAAGGCTTCGTCAACCTCATCGGTGGCATGGCGTTTGTCGTTGGCGGCGTTGTTGATCAGAACGGTAATAGGCCCGTGGGCCGATGCGGTCTGATCCATCGCGGCCTTCAACGCTGCGGTGTCGGTGATGTCGCATTTGATGAACAACGGTCGGTTGCCGGTTTCGGCCGCCATCCTGTCGACAAAGGCGGATGCATCGGATTGGCCCACAAAGGCGACTTTGGCCCCTTGGCGTAAAAACCCTTCGCTCAACGCCGCGCCAATGCCGGAACCGCCGCCTGTGATGAACACCGACGCGCCTTCGAGATCGGGGAAAACCGGTGCGCTCATGAATGGCATCCCCCCGCAAGGCGTGTGCGAGCCCGCGTCGTTTGATCCCCTGCGATGTGGCGCGACCCGTTCATCGTCTGGTGCCCTCGATAACCCACATGGTTTCAGGGAAGCTCCATGGCAGCGTAATTCCGTGCGCCATCAGGTATTGGCCGCTGACCTCTATCGCCTGCGTTTTCAGCGCGGAGTGACCGCGCGAGAGGGCTTTGCGGGTTACCTCGTCCTTGTTGGCGAGGTCCACGCGATACATTGCATCCGCAACCAACCCGCTGAGCCGCAGAGGTCGGGGTGAAATCTGTGAAGATGTGTCGGCTTTGCCGGCAAAGACCACAAAGCGGTCCTCATTCACATGCTGTTCCGCCAGTACCGCCGGGTCGGCCGCATCGAGGCGCAGAATGTCGGCCTGTCGCATCCAGTCGCGGTTGTCTTTCCACCACCGCGTCACCCGACGCAGCACGTCGGCCTCCTCGTCGGTCAATTCGCGCGGGTCCATTTCGAAACCCATGTGCCGCTGAGCGGCGACCCATGCGCGAAAGCGGATGTCCAGAATACGGCCGGAGGTGTGGCATACGCGCGGACCGACGTGGCTGCCGGTCACACATTGGGGCAAAAACAACGCGGCGTTGTGTTGGATTTTCAACCGCTCCAAGGCGTCATTGCTGTCTGACAACCAGACCCGCTGCGTGCGCTCCATAATGCCAAAATCAATCCGCGCGCCGCCCGACGCGCAGGTTTCGATTTCGACCGACGGAAAGGCGGTGCGAAGCCGGTCGAGCAGCGCATATGTGCCGCGCGTTTGCTCCGCATCCGGTGCGGGGAGGACACGATTGTGGTCCCATTTGATATAGTCGATGTCGTGATCACCAAGCACTTTTGCGATCACCTCGAACAGGTAATCGCGCACCGGCTCGAGCGCCATGTTGAGCACCATCTGATTGCGGCCCAGAATCTGCTCGCTATCGCCCAGAACCCATTCGGGGTGCGCGCGATATGTATCGCTATCGGGATTGATCATTTCGGGTTCGAACCAGATCCCGAAAGTCATACCAAGCCCGTGGACATGATCGATCAGCGGTGTCAGCCCATCGGGGTATTTGCGCGCATCAATGGTCCAATCGGCCAAGGACGTGGTGTCGTCGTCCCGTTTACCGAACCAACCATCATCAAGCACGAAACGCTCCGCGCCGAGATCGGCGGCATGCGTGGCGATTTCTTTCAACTCCGGCAGATTGTGATCGAAATAGATCGCTTCCCAACAGTTGTAGTGCACGGGGCGCGGGCGATCCGGGTGGGGCCACGTGACAATCCGGTCACGCAGGTGGCGTTGAAAAGAAACCGCGCATCCGTTCAGCCCGTGACCGGAATAGGTCGCATAAAGAGGCGCCGTTTTGAAATATGTGATCGGGGCCAGCTCGGTATCCGTCGCATTGCCGAACTGGATCTGGCGGCGACCGTCAGGCAATTCCTCGGCCACCATTTTGTGCCCCCCGGACCATCCGTAGTGGAACGCGTAGGCCTCGCCTTGGGTGTTGGTTGCACCACGGCACGGTACGATGAGGCCGGGGAAATGTTCGTGTCCCGTGCGACCCGACCGGTTGTCGCGGTAACGCGCGCCGGCGGACCACGGCGTGCGGTTCATCTGAAACTCGCCACACCAACGACCCGAAAAATCAATCATGTCGTCCGACAATTGCGGCGCGGGCAGAACGGGTGCCGCCAGCCACTGCAGGATCAGAGGGCGGGCGCTTTCCACTTCGGCCCAAGTCGTCATCATGTGGGTCTGTGTGTCGATCGAGAAATGCGCGCGATATGTGAGCGCGTGATCCGGGTCGGTGAAGGTCAGGCTGATCGCATCTTTTGCAACCTCGGCGGTGCTGAACGTGAGGCTTGGCAAGATCACCTGCCCCGCGCCATCACGCACAACCATCCCCGGCTGGCCCTGAAAGCTGCGCGCCGACGTCGGACAAATCGAAAGCGCGGGATGCGTATCGAGCATGCCACCGGCAACGTCGGGGTCATGAACCGCAAACAGCGTGTCGAGGTTTTCACCATCTCCCAGACGCGGCCCCCAATAAATGGCCTGCGCCAACCGGTTGTCGCGCACGCCCAAGACAAGCGTTTGCCTGTCGTCATCCAAACGCCAGCACTGGGTCATTTCACGGCGCCGAGTGTCAGACCTGCGATGAAGTGGCGCTGCATCAGGAAGAACATCAGAACCGGTGGCAGTGCGGCAACGATCGAACCGGCAGACAGCATGTGATAGGCCACACCGAATTGCGCATTAAAGCTGGTGATGCCTGCCGTAACAGGCTGGGCCTGCGGACCTTGGGTCAGGACGACCGCCCAGAAATAGTCATTCCAGATGAAGGTGAAAACCAGCACCGAGAGGGCCGCAATGGCAGGTTTCATCAATGGCAGGACGATGTGCCAGAAAATCTGGAACTCTGTGATGCCTTCCACGCGCGCAGCTTCGATCAATTCGAATGGCAGAGCACGAATGAAGTTACGCATGAAGAGCGTGCAAAATCCGGTCTGGAACGCGATGTGGAACAGAACGAGGCCGAGTTTCGTGTTGTAGAGACCCGCGTTGATGGTGAGATCGCGCACGGGGATCATCAGGATTTGGAAGGGGACAAAATTGCCAGCGATAAACAGGAAAAACACAAAGAGGTTCAATCGGAATTTATAGATGCCCAACGCGAACCCCGTCATGCACGACAAGGCCACCGCGCCAATGACCGTCGGGATGGTGATCATGAAGGAGTTCAGGATGTAGCGCGGCATCGGGCTATCCATGAACACACGCCCATAGTTTTCAAAACCCGCGAACCGGGATGGCCACGACCAATAATCGCCGCCGGTGAAGTCCGAGCTGGGTTTGATGGAAAACATCGCAACGGCGAGCAAGGGGAGCAGCCACGCAATGACCGCGACGGGCAAGAGCGACTGATAGCCGATCTGCCACGTGCGGGAGGTTCTTTCCAGGGGGGTCGGGAACATCTTAGCGCCCTTTCTCGTCTTGATACATCGACCATAGGAAGTAGGCGATGAAGAACAGCATGATCACGAACAGGACGACCGCGATGGCCGCGCCGTAGCCCATGCGGAAGCCGTATTCCGATAGTGCTTTTTCGAACATGTAAAAGCTGAGAACACGGGTCGATCCAAACGGGCCGCCGTTGGTCATGATGGAGATCAGGTCGAACGAGCGCAGCGCGCCGATGATCGTGACCACAAAGGCAATGAAGGTTGCGGGTTTGAGTTGGGGCACGATGATGTACCACAGCATGCGACGCCCCTTTGCGCCGTCCAGACGTGCGGCTTCGATTTGTTCGGGGTCAACCGCATTCAGGCCCGTCAGATACAGGATCATGCAATAGGCCGTCTGCGGCCACAGGCCCGCGGCGATAATGCCGTAGGTGGCCAATGCCGGATCTCCGAGCACGTTGATTTGCCCCAACCCGACCGCGCCCAGAATGCCGTTCAGCAGGCCGAATTTCGGATCGTAAAACCATGTGAACACGAGGCCGACGACGACCTGTGAAATCACGAAAGGAAAGAAGAACAGGGATTTGTAGATACGGATGCCACGCACCGTCTGGTTGAGGAACAGGGCGATGAACAGGCCTGCAGGTATCGCAAGAAGATAGAGCAGCAACCATTTGACATTGTTTATCAAAGAGACGGTGAACGCGCGGTCGTTGACCAGCTTTTCGTAGTTCTCTGTCCCCACATAGGTCGCTTCGCCAAGGCCGTCCCATTTGTAGAACGACAGGCTGATGCTCTCGATGATCGGATAGACAACGTATGTGGAGAAAAACAGGATACCGGGCAACAGGAACAGCCACGGCGTGACGGTCTGCCGATTGCGATGAAACCACCCGTAGTGTCGCGCGTTTGCTGATGTGTCAGCCATGTTTCGATCCTCTGGCCCCAAGTGAAAAGACCCGCCACGCAGGCATTTTCAGCTAGGAAAGGTAGCGGGGCGACAGTCGCCGCCCCGCAATTTTTTTAGATTACTGGGCGATGTCCTGACGGACCGCCTCGAGACGCTCGAGAATGTCATCGAGGTTGTCTGGATACACCATGAACTCCTGCAGACCTTCCATGCCTGCGGACGCCATTTCTGCGGAGAAGTCCCGATCAAAGAACTGCGCCACGCCGCCCGGAGAGTCGTTGGACAGCATTGCAAAACCGGCTTCGAGGAATTTGTCGTCATCCACGGAGGACGCCGCATTCACGGGAAGCTGACCCAGCGCGTCACCCGCGTTGATCATGGTCTGGTTCTCGGCCGACACAACAAAGCGCAGGAACTCGCGTGCCGCTTCTTTGTTTTTCGCGTTCGAAGGGATGTGGAACGTGTCGGTTGGCGCGTCTTCCGCCATAGCAACACCTTCGGTGATCGCAGGGAACTGGTAGAAACCGAGTTGGTCATCGGAAAGACCACCGTCACGGAAATGCGGCACCGAGAAGTTGCCCATGAGGTAGGCCGTTGCTTCGCCATTGATCATGAACGGCAACGCTTCCTGCCAGCTGTAGGTCTGGTGGTCTTCGATGAAGCCGCCCATGTCGATCAACTTGCGCCAGTTTGCGAAGGTCGCGCGGACACGGTCGTCGGTCCACTCCACTTCGCCACGCGCCAGAGCCATGTGGAAATCATAGCCGTTGGTGCGCATGTTCATGTAGTCAAACCAACCACCTGCGGTCCAAAGGAATTTGGATCCGATTGTGTAGCAGGCACGACCCGAAGCGACGATCTTTTCACAGTTCGCAAGCTCTTCGTCGAAGGTTGTTGGAACCGTCAGGCCCAGCTCTTCAAAGATGTCTTGGCGATAGTAGATGCCCCACTGGTAGTAGGTATAGGGCACGCCCCACTGCTTGCCGTCGATGGTCATTGCACCTTTGGTCGATGCAAGGTTGGCAAAATCGGGCTCGGCCCAAAGGTCGGACACATCCTCAAACAGGCCCGCATTTACATAGGGGCCCATACGGTTGGCTGCGTACCAGTTGGCAACATCCGGCGCGTCAGCGGTCAGAAAGTTACGGATCTGCGTTTTGTAAGCTTCGCGATCAATCACTGTCAGCTCGATGTCCAGATCGGGATGCATGGCGCCAAATCGTTCGACCATTCCCTCCATGACAGCGCGAGGCGCAGGGTTGGACATGTCGGAGAATATCCGCAACTCGCCCGACAGCCCTTCGGCAAAAGCAGCGCCGCTCAGCATTGTTGTGGCGGCCATTCCGGCCAGCATCAGTTTTTTCATGGAACGCATAGTTTCCTCCCTATTTATGCTTCCCTGCATCCCACTCCACGCCCTAAACGGGGTTTCAAATAATGGAACTGCGTTTCTAATATTGAAAACATAACGCGAGTGGGTATAGTCTTGTCAACAGTTTCCTCGATGCAACGGGGAGGAGGGGATGCAATGGAAAGCAAAATGGATGGCACTGTGGGCAAAGCGCTCAACGTCCTCGAAGAGGTCGCGAGCTTTGGTCGCCCCGTTCGCTTTAGTGATCTCCTGAGCACCAGCGCCTATCCCAAAGCGACCCTCTATCGGCTGCTTCAAACGCTCACCAATCAGCGTATCCTGTCGCACGACGCCGACAGCGGCATGTATACATTGGGCATCCGCCTCGTCAGTTTGGCGCATGACGCATGGCGCACCAGTTCGCTGGCCCCAATTGCGCGGCCCTATCTGGATGATCTTTCTGCGAAAACGGGTGAGACGGTCCATCTGGCGCAGTTGGACCACGCGCAGGTCATTTACGTGGACAAGCGCAATGCGTCGCAACCACTTGCCATGTTTTCCGAGGCCGGCAAAGTCGGCCCCGCCTATTGCACCGGCGTTGGCAAAGCCATGTTGGCATACCTGCCCGATGATCAATTGGCCGAGGTTCTCGCGCAGCAATCCTGGCACCGGTTCACGAATGCGACGATGAACAACGAAACTGCGTTGAGAGATGAACTCGCCGCCATTCGTGCGCGCGGATTTGCCTATGACCGTGAAGAACACGAAATCGGAATCATCTGCGTCGCCGTCCCGATTCGCAGCGAGCGGGGGCGCATATTGGGTGCGATTTCGATCACCTCGTCGACGCTTCGCACCTCTCTCGACAGCTTGGAAGAATTCGTGCCGCTTCTGCGCGGCACAGCCGAAAAAATTGCGGCGCAGGTTCAGAACTGGCGCTTTCCCGACACAAACACCACCGCCTGAGGAGGTATCTATGACCGGCGTAACGTTAAACAACGTGACCAAGAAATACGGCGACATCCAGGTGATCCACGGCATTGACCTTGAGATCGAAGACGGCGAATTCTGCGTCTTTGTTGGACCATCCGGATGCGGCAAATCAACGTTGCTGCGGATGGTGGCTGGCCTTGAGGAAACGACGAAAGGCCAGATCAACATCGGCAAAAGAGACGTCACACGCATGGACCCTGCAGAACGCGGTGTGTCGATGGTGTTTCAGACCTACGCCCTTTATCCGCATATGACGGTCAAGGAAAACATGGGGTTCGGGCTCAAAATGAACGGCCATCCAAAGGCCGAAATCGAGGCCAAGGTCGCAGAAGCCAGCCGCATCCTGAAACTGGATGACTACCTCAAACGCAAACCGGCGGCCCTTTCGGGTGGCCAACGCCAACGTGTTTCCATCGGACGCGCGATCGTGCGCGGGCCGGAGGTGTTTTTGTTCGACGAACCCCTGTCAAACCTTGATGCTGAGTTGCGAGTCGAGATGCGCGTTGAAATTGCGCGTCTTCACAAAGAGATCGGCGCGACAATGATCTATGTGACGCACGATCAGGTGGAGGCGATGACCCTTGCCGACAAGATTGTCGTCCTGCGCGCAGGCCGCATTGAACAGGTCGGCGCGCCGCTCGATCTGTATCGCGACCCCGACAATAAATTCGTCGCAGGTTTTATCGGGTCGCCCTCGATGAATTTCCTTACGGGGATCGTGGACAAAGGTGCCGTTCGCATCGATGCCCTTGAGCGCACAATCGATGTGGACATCGCCCTGCCTGCCGATGGCACCACCGTTTCGGTTGGGATCCGGCCCGAACAATGCACCCTCACACGCCAGGGGCGGTTGACCGTTGATCTGTCAGAAGCTCTTGGCGGCGTCAGTTATACCCATATCGTCGTGCCCAGCGGCGAAAAAATCATCGTCGAAGAACGCGGGATCGATCGCATGAGAGAAGGTGACGCGGTCACGCTCGGTTTCGATGCGGGCGACGTCATGCTATTTGATGCCGCGTCGGGCACACGCCTGCGCTGAGAAAGACGGGACAACTATGAAACATGAATTGGTCGATCTATTCGTGATCGGCGGCGGCATCAACGGCTGCGGGATTGCCCGCGACGCGGCGGGGCGCGGACTAACCGTGACCCTCGCCGAACGTGGTGATCTGGCGCAAGCGACCTCCTCTGCCTCTACCAAGCTCTTTCATGGCGGGCTGCGGTATCTGGAATACTTCGAGGTGCGTCTGGTTCGCGAAGCCCTGATTGAACGCGAAACGCTGTTGCGCGCCATGCCCCATATCAGTTGGCCCATGCGGTTCGTGTTGCCGGTCCACAAGTATATGCGTTTTGACGGGGCAACCCCGACGTCGCGCCTGCTCGGGTTGGTCATGCCATGGATGAAGGGGCGCAGGCCGGATTGGCTGATCCGGATGGGGCTGTTTTTGTACGACCATCTGGGGGGGCGCAAAATTTTGCCCGCCACGCGCACGCTCGATCTGAGCACGTCTGACGAAGGTGCGCCGCTGAACCCGAAGTTCAAAAAGGCCTATGAATACTCGGATTGCTGGGTTGAGGACTCTCGCCTCGTGGTGCTGAATGCGCGTGATGCTCAGGCGCGTGGCGCCCGGATCATGACCCGCACAGAGGTCACACAGGCGCACCGTCACGCCGACCATTGGGTGGTGACAATTCGCGACATCAACACAGGCGAAACACACGACGTGCATGCACGCATGTTGGTCAATGCGGGCGGCCCGTGGGTCGGGCAGAACATCCGCGAGGTCATGGGCGTCAACTCGACCCAGACCGTGCGTTTGGTCCGTGGCAGCCATATCGTTGTGCCAAAACTATATGAGCACGATAAATGCTACTTCTTCCAAGGGACGGACGGGCGCATCATTTTCGCCATCCCCTACGAACAGGATTTCACGCTCATCGGCACAACGGATCAGGACCATGCCGATCCGGATGTCGCGCCGGTCTGCACCGAAGCGGAGCAGGATTACCTGTGTCACTTTGCATCGCAGTATTTTTCAACGCCCCTCACCCGCGATCAGATTGTCTGGACCTATTCAGGCGTTCGACCACTTTTTGACGACGGCGCGGATAGTGCGTCCGCAGCAACGCGCGACTACACGCTGACGGTGAACACAGACGGCGGCGCACCGGTTTTGAATGTGTTCGGTGGAAAGATCACCACCTACCGACGATTGGCCGAAAGCGCGCTGGCCAAAATCGCGGATCATCTGCCGGTGACGGTCAAGGACTGGACCGCCGGCGTGCCGCTGCCGGGCGGAGATTTTCCGGTGGACGGGGTCGACGGCCTGATTGCGAAACTCAAACGTGACCACCCTGCCCTCGGCAACCGCTGGGCCCGTCGCATGATCCGCGCCTATGGCCGCGATGCATGGACGATTTTGAACGTCGATGATTGGGGCCCCGACTTTGGTGCGACCCTCACTGGCGCAGAGGTCGCGTGGCTCATGGACAATGAATACGCGCTGACGGCGGACGACATCATTTGGCGGCGAAGCAAACTCGGACTGCGTCTGAGCTCTGAACAGGTCGGCATTCTGGACGCTTGGATGCAGGCACGCGCGGCATCGTAGAAAGGCATCACATGGGATATATTCTGGCAATTGACCAAGGCACAACATCCTCACGCGCGGTGGTTTTCGACGAAGATATGACTGTCGTCACCATCGCACAGGAAGAGTTCCCCCAGCATTTTCCAAAACCCGGTTGGGTCGAACACCGTCCCGACGACCTATGGACCACAACGTTGACGACCTGCCGTGAGGCCCTGAAACGTGCGGGGATTTCGGCATCCGATATCAACGCGATCGGGATCACCAACCAACGCGAAACGACCCTGATCTGGGACCGCACGACGGGCGAGCCGATCCACAATGCGATCGTCTGGCAGGACAGGCGAACCGCCGACCTCTGCCACAAACTCAAATCGGACGGGCACGAAGACCTCGTGCGCTCGCGAACCGGCCTGCTGCTGGATCCGTATTTTTCGGCGACCAAGGTCAAATGGCTTCTCGACAATGTCCCCGACGCACGTGCGCGTGCGCAGGCGGGCGAGTTGTTGTTTGGCACTGTGGATAGTTATCTGATCTGGAAGCTGACCGGAGGTGCGCGTCACGTGACCGACGCCACGAATGCGGCGCGCACAATGCTCTATGACATTCACGCGAGGGACTGGAGCGCAGATATTTGCGCGGTTCTCGACATCCCGCAGAACATGCTGCCCGAGGTATTGGATTGCGCCGCCGACTTTGGCGAGACGCAGAGTGATCTGTTGGGTGCACGGGTCCCCATCCGCGGCGTTGCCGGCGACCAACAGGCAGCGACCATAGGACAGGCCTGTTTCGAGACCGGCATGCTCAAGGCCACCTATGGCACAGGGTGTTTTGCACTTTTGAACACCGGGGATACGCCCGTTGCATCGGAGCACGGCTTGCTCACGACGATCGCCTACCAGTTGGATGGCAAAGTGACCTATGCGTTGGAGGGGTCGATTTTTGTGGCGGGCGCGGCCGTGCAGTGGCTGCGTGACGGGCTGAAAATCATTCCCGACGCCGCCGCGACGCAGGAAATGGCCGAACAGTCGGATGCCGATCAACCCATTATTCTGGTGCCTGCCTTCACCGGTTTGGGGGCCCCCTATTGGGAACCAGAGGCGCTTGGCGCGATCTATGGATTGACCCGCAATAGTGGCCCCGAAGACTTCGCACGCGCCGCTTTGGAGAGCGTCGGCTATCAGACCCGCGACCTGTTGGAAGCCATGTACAAAGACATGGGAGAGCACCCCGAAAAGGCCATGCTGCGCGTGGACGGCGGGCTGAGCGCGTCGCAATGGGCGATGCAATTCGTCTCTGACATCACCGATGCGCCAATTGATCGGCCAAAGTCCCTCGAGACGACCGCACTTGGGGCGGCGTGGCTCGCGGGGAGTGCCGTTGGCATGTACCCCGACCAGACGGGTGCAGCGGCTGCGTGGCGAAGAGACAGACAGTTCTCGCCCTCCATGACACCTCAAACACGCGACCGTAAATACGCGGCATGGAAAGCTGCGATTGCCGCGACATTGACGCATGCCAAGAGCTAACTTTTCGAGGCCCCTACTCCGCAGTTTGTGTTAGATGAAACGCCGCGCGCAGATGCCGGAGCTATCGAACGGGAGTTTTCCCGACTGCCTTTACTGCCGGCCATAGCGGAGACCGGTTTCAGGCCGACTGCGGCTTTGCCCCATCATTCGAATGCGCTAAGAATGCTCAGCCGAATTGATATAAGCCAGCACCAATGATTGCCGAGGTCGTTTCGGCATTTGCACACAGTCAATTGGATTGAACCTTGCCTGAACAAATTCAGCTCCCGCGCACGTTGAATGAATATTACGACCGCGCTCGCGAGAGCATGAGCCCACAGAACCGCGCCTATTTTCTGGCTGGTGCGGGCGATGGTAGGACGATGTCGGCGAATGAGTCAGCTTTTGATCATGTGTCGATTACGCCGCGGATGCTGCGCGATCTAGGCGGCGGCTCCACAGAGACACATCTTTTGGGGCAAAGACTCGCATCGCCTTTCCTCATCGCGCCCTTCGCCTATCACCGATTGCTGGACGCCGCAGGCGAGGTTGCAACCGCCACCGGGTCACAGGCACAATCGATCAAGATGATCCTGAGCGCGCAAAGCAGCGTCGACATCAACACAGTGCGCTCTGCCGGAGACGACTGTGATTGGTTCCAACTCTATTGGATGGGCAGCAGGCAGACCACGATCGAACTCGCTCAAATGGCCGTGGCTGCAGGTTTTGGAACGCTCGTCCTGACCGTTGATGCGCCGGTGCAGGGCGTGCGCGACCGGGAAATAGAGGCCGGGTTCGAATTGCCCCATGACGTGAGCGCGGTCAATCTGGCGCGGTTTTCGCGGCCCCGTTTTGCCCCGCTCGAAGGGACCCAATCCATCGTCTTCGACCGCATAGCGCACACCCTGCCCACGTGGGATGATGTCGCGTGGTTGATCGCGCAGGTGCAGGTGCCTGTTTTGCTAAAAGGCATCCTGCATCCAGATGACGCCGCCCGCGCACAATCCATCGGGGCGGCGGGGGTAGTCGTGTCCAACCACGGGGGCCGCGTATTGGATCGCGCGCCTGCCACGCTCGACGTGCTACCGGCGATTGTCGAAAAGGTTGGGCCGGACTATCCCGTGCTGATGGATGGTGGCATCCGGCGCGGTGTCGACATCTTTGTCGCGCTCGCGATGGGGGCCAAGGCTGTCTTGATCGGCCGTCCTATCGTGTGCGGTCTCGCGGTCGCGGGCGATCTGGGCGTCAGCCACGTGCTGCGGCTGCTGCGTGACGAATTCGAAGTAGCCATGCTCCTGAGTGGGTGCGCGACGATCGACGACATCCGCCGCGATATGGTTCACCTGAAACTGTAGCGCAGCGGGATGATCAACGTGAACTGGTCGCCGTTGAGGTAATTGGGCGGCGTCGGCATTTTCTCCAGCTTTTCCACCGTCTGCACCGCCGCACGATCGAGGATTTCCGATCCGGAGGATTGTGCCACCTCGGTCGACAACAGAGCGCCATAGCGATCGAGTGTGAACTTGATCTGCACCTCCCCTTCTATCCCGTCGCTGCGCGCTTTTGCCGGATAGGTTTTGGCGCCGCTGATCAACAGAACAATGCTCTTTTGCCAGTCGCGGATTTCTTCGGTCTGCTCGGCAGTCAATCCTTCGCTGTCGGCTTTGGCGGTGTCGGCCACGGTCTCTGCCTCAACGCCAGCAAAGGACTGCTCGGAGGCTATGCGGTCTTCCGCCCCGACCTGACTTTCCACATCAACCTGATCGGGGTCCTGCTCTGTCGCGATTTCTTCGGCAACCTCCTCCGTCTCCGCCTCCGGTTCCGGTGCGGCCACGCCGAACTTCAGACTATCGTCATCAACTTCATAGGGGATTTGACTGAGCATAGGCTGATCGGCGGCCTTCGCAGCCTCGAGGACCTCGGGGCTCTCGGTCACTGTTGGCGCCTCTTGGGCTTCGTCCTGGGCGATGGAGTCTTCTGCAAAAGCCGAGGGGGCCGCGATGAAATCCGACAGATCAAACATCATCGCGCCCGTAATGCCCTCGGGCTGTGGGTCAACAGGCTCCACGTTGGAGACATGGCCGAGAATGAGAGCAGGCACACCGGCATGAACGGCACCGCTCAAAACAATCGCGGCGCACCAGAAGAGCGGCATCACGCGGCGGGATGTGTAGGTCAGGCTCATTGGTCGTTGACCGCATTTGTCAGGGCGCCATCTCCACCCTCTGCCCCGCTCTCGTCGAGGCCGACCAGACCGACCTTGAGAAACCCATCGGCGCGCAGGATGTTCATGACCCGTATGAATTCGCCATAGGGCACCGATTTGTCCGCGCGGATGTAAATGCGCGTGTCGCGTCGTTGCATTGTGGCGATGCCGACTTCGAGATTGAGCCTTTCGTGCGTGGTCCCGATTTCGCCCACCGACAGGTCGAGACTATCGGTGATCGTGATGAACACCGGATCGCTCGACCGTTCTGGCGGGGCCGCGACGGCCACCGGCAACTCCACGGGAATGTCGACGGTCGACAGAGGTGCCGCGATCATGAAAATGATCAGCAGGACCAACATCACATCGATGAAGGGGGTGACGTTGATCTCGCTGTTTTCGCTGAGATCGCCATCGTCATCACCGCGAAGCCGCGCACCCACGTCGCCTACTCCGCTGCCGAGGCGGGAACGGTTTCCAGCCTGAATTCAGAATGTGCTGCCCCGTCATTCTGCGTGGACAGGTCCAGATCGCGCGACAGGGTCCGTTCGACCAGCGCACCGGCATCCGCCAACATCACTTTGTAGCCACCCAGAGCGCGCGCGAGAATGTTGTAGAAAATCACGGCGGGAATGGCGGCGACGAGGCCAATGGCCGTGGCCAACAAAGCTTCGGCGATGCCGGGGGCGACAATTGCCAAGTTGGTCGTGTTGCTTTCCGAGATGGAGATAAAGCTGTTCATGATGCCCCAAACGGTGCCGAACAATCCCACGAAGGGTGCCGTTGACCCAACGTTTGCCAAAACACCGGCGCCAAAGCCCATGCGTCTGGCGGCGCCGGCCTCGATGCGGGCAATCTCGGACCCCACACGCTCTTTAATGCCCGCCTTTGCCTCGGCCCCTTGGCCGGAGGCAGCGCGTTCACGAAGAGCAGCGCGCACCATCTGTCCCACGACGCCCTTTTTCTTCTCGAAGCGCGCACTGACAGCGTGGAGCGAACCAGCCCGATCCAGATCCCGATAGCGCCTGCGCAGGGACCCTCGTTCCCACCTCAGGATCAGAATCCGCGCCGCGAAGATGACCCAGACTGCGACCGAGGCGGTCAGCAGCGAGAGCATCACGCTTTTGACGACCCAGTCCGCCGCCATGAACATGCCAAGCGGCGACATCTCGTCATGTTCGGCCTGCTCGAAAAGCGTTGTGATCGTTTCCAGATCAAGAGCGCCAGCAGGCGCGACTGCCGCGACACTCGCGAGGGCGGCAACGAAAATTGGTGCGAACTTCATAGTTAGATCTCGGCCCATGTGCGGATAAGGTTGTGGTAGATGCCGGTTAGACGAACCGTTTCTGGATCGTTGGCACCGATGGAGCTACTCAGCGACTGAATGGATTGGTCCAGATCGAACAGGATCGTGCGGTGCGCATCAGACCTGATCATGCTTTGCAGCCAGAAAAAGGAAGACACCCGAGCGCCACTGGTCACGGGGGTGACCTCATGAAGGCTCGTCGCCGGATAGAGGATCATGTCCCCCGCCGGCAACTTCACCGTTTGCATTCCGTAGTGATCTTCGACCAAAAGCTCACCGCCCTCGTAGTCTTCGGGCTCGCTCAGGAACAGGGTCATCGACAGGTCGGTGCGCAGCCGTTCCTGCGTCAGCGGATTGACCCGAAAGGCATTATCTATGTGGCGGCCAAAGGTTTCCGCATGTTCGTATTTGTTGAACATGGGCGGCAGTATGCGCGCAGGCAGGGCCGCCGAAAGAAACAGCGGGTCGGCCGTCAGTTTTTGCAGAATGAATTTGCCCAGCGTTTGGGCGGTGTCCGATGTCGGTGGCAACTGTTGGTTGCGTTTGACCTCACGGGATTGGGGACCGGCGGTTGTTGATCCGTCCTCCCAGTCAGCAGCATCAAGATGCGCGCGCACTTGTTTGACGTCATCTTTGCTCAGGATAGAGGGAATCGTAATTAACATGGAACACCTTCGGTAGTGTGCGAGCAGCCGCTAAGCTGCTCGCGTTTTTCAGGGATGAGTTAGAACTTCATTTCCAGGGAGAGCGAAACTTCGCGACCGGGAGCGACATAGGTAAACGGCGTCCCCGAGCGATAAGCCGCGTCATAGACGATCGTGTCTGCGACGTTAGTCACGCCCATTTTCAGCACGGCGTTATCGGCGACTTCGTATTCACCCAAGACATCAAAGGTCAGTGAGTCCGGAATGGAACGCCCGTTCGCGGCCACGCTGCCCAGATCAATCGCGCCTTGATAGTTGACGCGACCGCCCACCATCAGTTTGTCCGTCAACTGATATGTGGCCAGAATGTTCAACTGCTCGTGGGCAACGTTTGCCACGGACAGACCAACATTGTCGCCGTCCACACTTTCGAGAATTTCACTGCTCATGAAGTTGGCGCCACCAAACAGGCTCAGACGTTCGTTGACCTTACCTGCGACACCGAGTTCGATACCTTGGATACGGTATTTCAACGTATCAGAGGCGACGGTCGCACCACGGGGGCCGGAGTCTTCGCGGGCATTATCCTTTGTGGTCTGATAGAGCGCCGCGGTGAGCAGAAGATCGGGCGAGAAGCTATATTTCGCACCGATTTCAAGCGACGTGTTCTTTTCCGGCGCGAGGCCAGAACCATTGGTGTCGAGGCCGCCGTAGAAACCACCGCCCGCTTCCAGTTCCTGACCGGCAGGGTTGGTCGAGGTTGCCGCAGCAGCATAGACGTTCAGACGATCATTGAGCGCATAGGTGGCACCCAGATTCCAGTTCACCATGACGTCATCGCGAGACAGGGCATAGGCATCTTCACCCGAGCCACCGGTACGTTCGATGTCATACATATCCACACGCACGCCGCCGTTGACTGTCAACTGCTCGGACAGGGTGATCGTGTCCAGCGCATAGATCGATGTCGTTTTAACGGTGGTGTTTGTGGCATCCGTGCCGAGCTCTGGCTGCTCGCCCCCCCAACATCCTTCGCCAATCGGATCTGGATCGATCGCATCAACGGTACAGCCACGCTGCCCTTCGGGTGGCAGATAGTCTTCACTGCTCAGGTTCGAGTAGCTCAGCTTTTTGATATCCTCACGCGATGCGGCAAAGCCGAGTACGTAGGAGTGTTTCACACCGCCAAGCTGCGCGTCGCCACTCAACTCCAGCACGTTGGCGAGAACATCGGTTTCCTGATTCCAGCTCTTAAAGCTAAGCCCGACCTGCCAATCTTCGGGGTTGGCGGAGTCGTTGTCGATCAGGCGGCTCGGAGCCGTCAGCACATAGTCGTTGGTCGAATGTGACGCGCGGAATGTGTTGGTGAGGACCATGCCGTTGGCAAATTCATAGGTCGCCTTGGCTGTGCCAACTGTTTCTTCAACGACTTGGAAATCACGCCCGGGCACCCCGTAGAATGTATCGCGGTCGATGCCGAATTCCGTGACGGGGCCAACCAAACCCAAATCTTCGTTGTTCACATAGGGAACGCCCCAATCGGGTGTCTGCTCGATCTTGGTGAAGCTCAGGTTCCCTTCGAGGGTCAGCGCGCCGTTCGCCTTGTATTTCACGGCCAGAGCGGCACCTTTGCGGTCATCCGTGAGGACATCGCGACCCGCAACTTCACCATCCTGGATCAACCCGTTGAACCGCAGTTGGAGGCGGTCATTGATGACTTTGTTGGTGTCGATTGTCTGACGCACGGTGGACGCGTCGGTCACTGTGGTCACGGTGCGGGTGAAATCGATATCCTGTGGGCTCTTGGAGATGATATCGATCGCCCCACCTGTGGTACCGCGCCCACCGACAGTCCCTGCAGGACCTTTTGCCACTTCAACCTGTTCGGTGTTGAAGGTTTCGGCGACGCCGGTACCGGGGCTGCGGATGCCATCTGTGTAGGTGTCGTTGTTCGCTTTGAAACCGCGGATATAGATGTTGTCGCCAAAGGAGTTCCCGCCTTCGCCGAAGCCGAGCGAAATCCCCGGAGTCGAGCGGGCCAGTTCACGCACGCTGGTGGTTCCTGTGGTTTCCAGAACCTCTTGGGTAATGGCCGTGACGGTACGCGGATTGTCTTTTAGCGGGCCGGGCATGCGGCTGTTTGCCAGCGTGTTGGCCTTGAACGGGGAGTTCTGGTCGACATAGCTGCTGCCGCCCGCCCCTGCTTTAGCTTCAGCGAGGGCCTGTGCTTCGGCGCGCAGCAGAGCTTCGCGTTCCGCTGCTTCCTGCTCGGCGCACACGGGCGTCCCTGCCAATGCGGGCGTACAGACTGTGGGTGCGGCTGCGCGTGGTTGTGACGCTCTCACGGGTGTCGACTGCGGGCGCGCAGGTGCGGTTTCCGCTGCGGGTTGGGCAACAGGCTCAGCCGTGGTTTCCACCTCGACGGTCGGAAGGATTATCGGCCCTGATTCTTGGGCGGTTCCAGGGGTTGCCATACACGCCATGGCCAAAGACGCGCCAAAGCCGCCGGCGAGCAGGGTTGAGTTTTTACGAAGTTTTTCTGGGTGAATCCGGATTTCAGGTGGTCGACGCATAGGTCCCTCGTTTGGAGTTTTTGGTTTTGCACTGGCCACTCCGGGGGAGCTTCGCTTGTTTGACGGATCACCGATTAACCCGACTAATTTAGTAAGTAAAGATGGATTGCTGACAAAAGTAGTCGGATTAAGCGAATGGGGACTTTTGGACCGCCTGCAACTGTCAGGTTGAGACCCACCGATCGTCCAAATAACCAAGTGCTCTGGGCATCTGCGCGAGAAGCCGGACTACGGATCAATCTGATCGTGAGTCTCAGAATGTCTCACATGATTTTAGGGGATTAATGACGTGAATTCATAATCATAGGGGAAAACCGGGGGTGTCCGTCGACCCATTCCGGCCCCTAAGCAGCCCGCCCGAAACGGAGCAGGAATCCGCCGTGGCATGCCTAACACCCCACAGATCGGTTTGACGGGCCGTCCGGTCAAACGGAACTGATGCACCCCAATAGCCAAGGGTTCATCGGATGCTGTTAGATCGTACGCTTTGGTGAAATGGTGCCCCCACACTGCCTTACTAGGGCAGCCGGAAAGTCTATAAGCTATTGCTTTTCAGAGATATTAACCGACGTCATCGCCCCTCTGTGTCCCATACTTGGTCTGTTTTGTGTCCCACGAACGAGGTAACAAGACAAGGCCGAAGAATTGCATAAGCACGAACTTTTCGCATCACCCTTTCCCGCCCATATTCCGCATTCCCCGTTCGTTGCATTGCTTCAAATGCAAGTTGCTCATGCTTCCTCACCCACCGAAACCAGATAAACGAGTAGAAGCTTATGGTGACCAGCATAATGAAAAGGACAGCTGCCCCGAAAAGAGTCAGGTCCGGTCGCGGGGTCCGCTCAAAGAACACCGAAGCGACCATCAAACCCTGAAGCACAATGGCAATCAACAAGTAGGCCCCAAAGGCCCCGCTGAACTCAGCCTGCAGGTCCACCAAGAGGGACCACCTACCTGCATAGAATTCACGTGGTGTGGCCGAGCGGTGCCTCAAAATGATGAGGGCAATACGTTCAACCGGCTTGCGAAATCGGAAGCGCTAGCATCCAAAATGGGTGCGCTGAACTTAAACTGAAAAATACTGATACAGGCCGGTTCACACACCCGCGCGCATGTTTTGAAGCTGCCTGGACATCACCCTGCATTTGCAACTTCGAGTATGCGATACACACTTGCCCGCCCGATACCCAAACGCTTGGCAATCTCCGTGGCCCCTACACCCTCTTCATGAAGCCCTAGAACCTCATTTGCTTTCGCCTTCGCGGTGGGCTTGCGGCCCTTATACTTTCCAGCCGCCTTGGCCTTGGCGATACCCTCGCGCTGGCGCTCAAGCATGATCTCGCGTTCGAACTGAGCGACACTCCCGAGAATGTTCAGCATCAGGCGGCCATTTGGGGTTCCCGTGTCGATGGACATATCGAGGATGCGAAGGGATGCGCCCTTGGCCTCTATCTCCTCCAACAACTCCACGAGGTGGGCCACAGAGCGCGCCAGACGGTCCAGCTTGGTCACCACTAGGGTATCACCCTCGCGGATGTATTCGAGGGCCTCAGCGAGCCTCTCACGGGCCTTTACATCCACCGATGAGACTTGCTCCACAAAAACCTTCTCACACCCAGCTTTGCCAAGGTCACGCTCCTGCGCTTCCAGCCCTGCGGTTTGGTCCAATGTGGAAGTCCGAGCGTATCCCACAATCATCGTCATTACTCCTCAAGTGTCTCAATAAAGTCTAAGAGGATGTAAGCCGAGTGTCTCAAAATGTCAATAGGTACTCTGTGAGACAGCTCGGGAGGGTGTCGTGAGACGTCTCACTAGAGCAAGGGCTATTGGGAAGTCGGCGTGTAGTGAAAGGGTAAAGAGCGGGGCGCTTCGCGCTACGCTTGGGGCTCAGGCACAGCTGCACCTTACGTGCACGAAAAGTCTAAGCGTGAGGCGCAATGTAGGAGAGTTGCCCCCGGGCATGGGGGGAATAGCGCAGCGCCGTTTATGATCTTTAGCTCTCAGATTTTTGCGCAGAAATGTTTGGAGGGTGCGCGCTCGGCTTTTTTTTGGACACGTTAGTACGACATTGATCAATGCTCTGCGTAGAATTGGACAGAGTCCGGACATTCGCCGCAGGTGCAAAGTCGTGGACAACACTAGTATATTTTGACGTTGAAGGCGGCTTTATCATCGCTCGAGCGATTTTAAAGAAACTCAGAAAACCTACGGACCTTTCCGTCAACGGGGTAAGAAGTTATTCGAAAATCACCCGATGTTGCCGCCACACGCTTCACACTAAAAGCCTTTCTGCTCTTCTGAACCGCGATTGCCTTAGCTTCCAATTCGGACGAGGCCCGCGCGCCAAGAATAACTCCTGCAATCTGGTCTGGGTCAATTTTTTCGAAGATCGCATTGGCTCCTGCTGGTCCCTGAGAAATCACGCGGTATTCTTCCTCATACGCCCATTCGGCTGATTTTGTCCCCAGAACAGGGCCAAGCATGTCGGACAGTGAGCCTGCGAACCATCGCAACTCAGGAACCTGATCTGAATAATTCACGTCGCCACTAGCGTACTGGTTCGGTAGCTCTGACAAGGCATCAACAACACTCGGCTTGTAACAGATGACAAAACCCGAATGAGACGCACCATAGTGCGCCCACATTAGATGACTATCCCATTTACGCGCTAAGCTTAAAACAAAGGATTGCCCCATGAGCTGTATACGTGGCCAGAATTTCGTGTTAAATCCACTCGCTTTTCCCGAAAAGCTCGACCAAGCGTTTTCGATTTCATCTGCGGATCGAAGGGGGTCGTATTTTGCGTGCCACTGATCGAACACGCCACGGCTAGGCTTTACTGAGGTAAACTTAAACTCGAACGGATCATTGCAATGTGCTGCAGAGGCAAACTTGACTGATCCATCGACCACAGCCTTGTCGAAAACGTCGAGCAGAACCTCTTCCGTACCGCCCATGAATTTGTAGAACATGAAATCTCTCCAAATACACCTTCTGCTACGGAGCAGTACTTCTGGCCGCTGCCTTGTCTAGCCAAGATGTTGCCCCGTCAATAAATGCAGCTAGGCGCTCTGCATCTTCACCATCAAATACCGAAGCCTGAGCAACATTTTGAGCAACAGGGAGCAGCGCTTCCAGATCATAAATACCCTCATCAGGCGCCTTCTTGATGCTAAAACTCGTTCCATGGGAGCTTAGGGTTTCCGTAAGTAGAGAAGTTGCCGCTCCCAACAAGAAACCAGCGTCTTTTTGCGCGGACTGCACGACCCAAATTTTGCACCGATCTTCGCCAAAAAAATACGCGTATGCTCGGATGGCAGCCCATGTTTTTGGGTACCTTAGGTATTTCCCAGAAGCTAAATCCTCTTCAAACAATGGCTTGAGTGCATCCCGAAACTCTTCCCAATCCTGCATTGAGATTGGACTGTCCATCCGCTCTTCAGACACGCCTATTTCGCCGAGAAGCCTGCCATAGTCGTTAAAGGTTTCGACCCCGTATGCAACGTTGCGTTTAGTGATCAACGCTGCGCTCAAGGCCTTCGCGGCGTCGCCGTGTGAATAGGTTCTTAGGATGTCCGCGATGAGTAGGTAGAGCTCATCTGATGGCCCTAGCATAAAAAACCCACGTTTTGCCTTCATGCGACTGACAGCTTCTCCAATCGAAAACAGTGCGTTCAACAACTCTTGTGTAGGTTTCACTGCGTTGGGTTCGGTCATTCGGTACTTGATTTCTTTAAACACTTCGCCAATCAAAGGTTGGTCTATAGAATCCTTATTCAGCAACCATTCGTCAAATAGAGCATATAGCGCAGCTTCATCATTTAAGTTGTCCAAAGCCTTCTGGATTGCAGAAAAGGGAATGGTATCTTCCGACAACCCGAAGGCCATATATGTTTGAAATACATTGACGTGGCCTATCCCTCTGCGCCTGAGAACTTGATAGTGTGGCTCACCTATTGAGTGCTCTTGACCAGTGATTAGTTTTGCTCGGGCCGGGAACAAGTATGCCAACAATGGTATGACTGACTTGTACGAGTGAGCTTCTATCAACTTAGCCAGCACTTCAACTTGCTCGCTCTTTTCACCGTCAGTCCCAAGGACAAAACTGCCCTCAGAAAACAAGAAGTCACGATTGGCTTTGACCCAGTCGAAAATCTTCGGTTCAAATAGCCTAAGTCCTTCCATCGCAATTATATCAGCCGGATCAACTTCATTCTCAAGCGCTGGCCAAGTGAATTTCAGAGCATTGGTGTAACGGTTGATGTCTCTTGGCGTCTTCACCCACCGTCTGACCCCATGGGAAACAATTTTATACCAACGATCAGAATCCTCGACTTGATCGGCGATGAACCCAATATTTTTGTCGAGCAAAGACAAAAGCGCCGATGAAGACGGCTGAGGAAGCGTCAATTCTTGCTGAATAATTTTTTCTGCGAATGTAGGTTCAAGCGGATCTACTGCTTTTCCCTCCTCAAGTGCAGCCCAGACATGCTTTCTGTCGTAGGATAGCACGTAAGTTACATACGGAAGCTTTCCGACACTCTTGACCATCTGCATCATCGAACGGATTTCATCAGACGACAAACGGTCGAGGTCGTCGATGATAACTACAATTCGGCGTTGTTCCTTGTTCAGACGTTCAACAAGCTGCGCATAAGTAGATTGTAAGGAGGGCGTAGACAGCCATCGATCAAGCGATGCGTCCAAGCTCCGCTTTCCCATATTCGTAGCAGCGCCCGAAAGTAGGCCCGCAGTTGGATCAACAGTTAGTCCAACAGCCGCCACCAAACCTGCCAAACTGTCAGTGTTTCCTTTGGCAAACCTCCCAAAAGAGGTTTGAAATTTTTTGGCTTTGGACTTATCGTCTGGAAGGTGTTCGGCCAACACTTGAAAAAATGCTGAAATAAGATCAGTTCGTCCGGAAAAAAGCCAAGGCTCAAAGTCAACCACGGTTACTGGTACGCTTTGATCTTTGAGTTCTTGGTTGTGCTTGCGCATGTATGCCTTGGTGAAGTTTAGAGCCGTAGTTTTTCCACTTCCCCAGGGACCGCAAAGACCAATAACAAATCCGTCGCGTGACGAAATGTTCAAAATTGTTTGGCTCAACCGCCTTGCAAATCCAGAAAACCCAAGCACATCATCGCGCCATGGATTTAATTTTGGCACATCATTCGACAAAGTCGACGTACTATTTTCGTTTTTCAATTGGCTGCCCCTTTGCAATCTGATGGGTGCAAAAAAATTTTCTCAAACGGTTCGCTTCATTCCGATCTCATACCATTGGTCTGTCGCCCCGCTAACTGCGAGCCCTGTGCTAATCAGCTATCGGTTCTCTCCCGACAACTTATTCGAGTGCTAAGCTGAATAGTGTCCGTCACCTTAATTGCGGCAAGTCGACGCCAACTGCAACGGAAACCGGTTGCAGTGTGTCCACTGATCGTATGTCGCGCACGGTTTGAAGGTCTGAAATGCAGCATAGGGCCGAAAGGGGCTCGGTCTTGAAACCATGCACGACAGGTTGCCAAGGCCCACGCAAATCAATCTTCGCGATGGCCTGGCAACCTGCAATCCACTCAATGGGGCCGATTAGAAGTCATCTTCGCCTGCCAAGCAGAACGCGTGTTCATTGCTGGCGATGGGACCAATTTCCTCATCCCACTCGTCGTATTCGCTCTCGCTTAGGCCATGCAAGTGATCGACCACAAACGTGGTTTTAGGCTCCCCAAGAGCTTGTCGGAGCGCTTCTGCGAGGATTTCAACATCCCGACTACGGGTCGTTCTGATTGCGTCCTGAAACCCCTTTGCCAGCTCCTCGATTTCCAATTGTCTTTGTGCATCTGAGGGCGGCTCCCAATCATTGCTTTGGGGCCAGTTACGCGCTTCATGCCATGCACCGGGAAGCCGTTCACCGGCCTTGATGAATTCGTTTCGTTTGTTTCGCATGTTCAAAACTGTCCTTTCCGAGATTCCAGCTGCGCGGGCAATGGTAGGCTTCGTCGCCTCATCCTTTAGATCGCGTGCGACAATGCTCCATGCAGCATCAAGTTTTTCTGTGGGTGTTAGGGCGAGTTTGTCTTTGCTGTTCACGGCAAGCGCCTTCAGAGCTGCGGCAACTTCAGAACCTTCAAAGATGTACACTGGGATGTTGAGGTAACGCTCTTCGCGGCGTTGGTTAAAGCACATCTCATAGGCTGAGAGGCGGTGCCGCCCGTCCATCAGCTCATAGGTGCCTTTAGCATTGCCATTGCCATCAATTTCCCGCCAAACCCAGATCGGGTCTAGGCGCTTGTTGGCGCGCAATGTTCGGGCGAGCGTCTGAACGTGGCTAGAGGATATTTGGCCCGCTCGATGCTCAAACAGGCCTTCGTCACTAATGAGGTTGGGGCGTAGAAAGACGCGTTTTGGTCTTGGCATGACAATTTCCTTTCATGCTTGAGTTTCGGGTGAAGGAGAAAGACCACTTTCCTCGCAATTCGCTCGTCGCGTTGCATCGCGCTAACCGCGCAAATGCGTGCTTTAAGGCGTGCGTGGTGAGGGAGGATTGGTGCAGCGAACATCCCCTCTCAGGTGACTGAAGGGACAGCCCTAAGGGCGCGTTCGATGCGTTGTGGAAGGATGCTTAAGGTGCACTCAAAGGGCCTGTCTGGGTGCGCGTTCAAGAGCGCGACAGGGACTAGGGCAAGCGCCTAGAATGATAGTGATCTTCATCCACCTTACGAAGAAAGTGGATGTGACCACTCGCGGTAACGATGCACCTACAGGGCCACCTCAAGGCAGTTGCTGAGCAAGTCTCAGAGGCTATCCAGAACACTTCGCAAGGAAGCAGCCCTAGATTAGCCCCACTATGGCGCACCGCAGGTTTGAAGAAAGTGAACTGCCTTTGGCTTGTCCTTCCTAGGGGTGCCACTAATCAATGTCAGCGCTCAAAGGTGACGCGATGCACCTCTCTCCGATCTCAGCATCCGCTTCAGTGAGATTCTGAACAGCCCTGACAGGTGATCGAACGAAACTCTCGAGAGAGCAGGACGTGAAACTCCCTCAGGGCATAAACGCATGCGCCTTTATCATGGCTTCCGTCGCCGCCTTGAGTTTCGCTTCGTCACCGCCATAGACTCGATTGCCTACTCCGCCCAGTGAGTGGCCAAGAATCCTATGCTCATCCCGCTCAGGGACCCCTGCCGAGACCAAATAGTCTTTCATATTATGGCGGAGTGAATAGACCACATGACGCCTATTCGAGGTGAACTTTCGCAAATGTCTCATCAGAGCCTGAGAGACCGCGTCTGCCCCTCCTTCATACGCATATCGAGGAAAAAGCATTTGGTCCCCGTTTGCGCGTTGCATCGCCGCTTTTGCGGCCTCCAAGGCATCCCCAACTAATGGGACTGAACGGATAGACACCTTGTTTTTAACGCGCCGCTCTTCATGCCAAGCAACGCGAAGGTGCGGATATGGCCCCTCCAATTCAACATCTAACGTGCGCAACCCTACGATCTCTGAGCCACGGCATCCCGTCCCCTCGAGCAATCGCCAAATAAGACCAAGTTCCGGCACCCGAGTTGCCTGCGCCATTTTCTCACGCATTGCCAAAATAATGTTCGATGGCAACGGGTCTCTTAATTCCCACTCGGTTTTTGGCGCAGAATTTTTTTGCGCAACATCTAGGCCTTCAAAGGGGTTGTGAGCTTGCCCCTGGAGGTCGTGTTCTTTGATTGCGAGCGATACCATTGCACGCACCATGTTCAACTCACGCTTGACCGAAGATGGTGAGAGCGGCGACCCGTCATTTTTCTTCGTCGCTAGCATGTCATCCCTGAGCTTTCGCGCATGCTCCCGCTTGAGGTCCACCAGAGCGAGCCTATCAAGGGGGCCAAGAGATGCCTCGATGCGCCTGCAAACACGCTCTAAGCGGTTCTTCTGGTTTCTCCCCTCAGCACCTCCCATGCGCTCTGTGCGATACATTTTCTTCGCATCCAGCATGGTCACAGCCGGTTCTTGCGCTTCAGGGTTAACCACTGCTCGGTAAAGAACTGGGTCAGCCCCTCTCTGCTTGAGATTCTCGGCAACAACTTCACGCGCTTCGTCTTCATCACGTACACCAGAAACCCCAGCCACTATTTCCTCAGCCTCCTTTACTCTTTCTCTCCATTGCTCAAGGGGCGAAAGATGACCCTCCCCAGCGGCCTTACGGCGCGCCTTAGCCACGATTTTCTCATATTCGGAGAGGAGTTTAGCGTGCTCCGTGAATAGGTCAGCACCTTCACGAGCTTTCATCGCCACTTGAAAAACCGACGCGCCCAACTCTTGCGCAACGTCTTTAGGATACCTTCGGCGGAATCGTTTTCGGCCTCCCGCCAGTTCATCAATGTATTTCAGTTTCATCACAACAACCATGCGAAGTGTCCCCAAAGTGTCCTGTTTTGCGTCCCAGGAGGAGAGCTAACGCCATGTAATTATTGAAAAACAATACCTTCAAAAGGTAAAGATGGTGCCCCCACACGGACTCGAACCGCGGACCTACTGATTACAAATCAGTTGCTCTACCAGCTGAGCTATAGGGGCACGGCGCCCATTTATGCCGGGACAGGCCGGGGCGCAAGTGGATTTTCGACTTAAGTCAGATCCGTCGCGTTCTCGGACCGTGCCAGCAACACAACGGCGGCCAAACCGACGGCGATGACGAGCAGTGCGGCCGGAGAGGCCTGTTCGAGGTGTTCGAGGGACGCTTTCTCGTGAACCCTTGTTGCCAGCGTGTTGTAGTTGAACGGGCGCAGCAGCAGAGTCGCTGGCAATTCCTTTACACAATCGACGAAGACCAAGAGCAGAGCCGTTCCGACGGACCCGCGGATCAGCGGCAGGTAAATACGGCGCAATGTCCCTGTGAGCGTCTGACCGAGCGAACGCGCGGCCATCGGTAAAGACGGCGACACGCGACCCATCGCAGAATCAGCCGCACCCTGTGCGATGGCGAAGAAGCGAACGACATAGGCAATGACGATCGCAAAACCCGAGCCCGTCAGGATCAGACCGGGATCATTTCCTGTGACCCCTTCCCATGTGTCGGCAATGAAATGGTCCAGACCGGCAAGCGGGATCAGGATGCCGATGCCCAGAACGGCACCCGGAGCGGCGTAGCCCAAGTTGGTGACAGGCAAGAGAAGCGTTGGCAATTTGCGCCCCGTCAAACGCACGCCATAGACCATGAAAAGAGCCAGCGCGACGGTGACGAAGGCCGCACTGCCCGCAACTGTGAGCGTATTGGCAAGGGCAGAGATCAATCCGGGCTTTAGCCATTCTTCCGGTCGGCCCAGCGCATGGTGCGCCATAACCGACACCGGCAGAACAAAGCCTACGAGAAACGGGATCGAACAGAGCCCCAGCGCGAGCCACGCCCGCCAACCGGTCAGCTGGATTTGCGTGATCGGGCGAGGTTGCCGCGCCGAGCCGTGGAAACGCGCGCGCCCGCGCGACACCTTTTCTAGAGCCACCAAAGACAACACCAGAATCAAAACGACCGAGGCAATTTGAGCGGCGCCACCGGCGTTGCCCGCCTGCAGCCATGTCGTAAAGATGCCGGTCGTGAGGGTTTGCACCGCAAAGTAGGAGACGGTTCCGTAGTCCGAAAGTGTTTCCATCATGACAATGGCCGTACCAGCCGCGATTGCGGGGCGGGCCATCGGGACCCCGATCCGCCAGAAACGCGCCCATCCCCCTGCCCCAAGCGCGCGCGCGGTTTCATACATTGCACCGGATTGTTCGCGAAAGGCCGCGCGGGCCATCAGGAAAACGTAGGGTGTCAGAGCCGCTGCGAGGACAATGGTGGCCGATCCGAGAGACCGGATTTCGGGGAACCAGTATTCACGCGCGGACTGCCACCCAAAGAACCCTCGCAGGGCGCTTTGGACAGGCCCCGCGTATTCGAAAAAATCGACGAGGGCATAGGCCCCCACATAGGCAGGAATGGCTAGCGGCAGCAGCAAGAGCCATTCAAGATAGCGGCTGAGCGGGAACCGATAGAGCGTTACAAGCCACGCCGTCGTCGTTCCGGTCACCGCCGCCAGAACAGCCACACCCAGTGTCAGCGCCGCTGTGGTGGTCATATAGCGGGGCAGCGTCGTGGCCAACAAATGGGGCCAGATGTTTTCGGTAGGAAAGAGAGCGATCCATAGAACCGAAAGGATCGGCAACAGCACCAAAAGCGCAATTGCGAGCGCGCCTGCCGACCACGGCTCGATCCGGCGGCGGCGCGCGGCATATTTCGCGCGCGGAGGTGTCTGACTCATTTGCTCGGTCATTTGATCCGCTTAATGGAAAGCGGTTTCCCTGTCCAGAAATGCCCGTATAGTAATCGCGTCCACGGTTCGGGGCATTTCAGTGGTATCGAGTGCCCTCGGATTTAGGCCATTAGAGCAGACGAGACGAGCAAAAGGAAAAGCGCGGCACATGATGATCGCGATGCACATCGGTGCACATTGCACGAACGGCGCCCAATTGATGCGCGGGTTACTCAAGAACAAGGCTGTTCTTGCCGAAAACGGCGTGGTGATACCCGGCCCGGCGCGCTACCGCGATATACTTCCCGACCTGATGAAAAAGGTCGGGGGCAGTCGCGCGACACCCGACACGCAGGCGATGGTCATAGACAATATTCTGGACGGGCAAGACTGCGAACGCGTCGTTTTGTCTTACGAGGATGTCATCTGCCGCGCGCCGGTGGTTCTGGAAAATGGCGAACTCTACGGTAAGGCGAGTTTCAAACTGCCTTGGTTGCGCAATGTATTTGCAGATCACGACCTGCATTTCTTCCTCGGGGTTCGCAATCCGGCGACTTTCATACCGAGCACTCTCGATATCTGTGGGCCGAATACGAATTACGAAAACTTCGTGCGCGATACTGACCTGACATCGTTACGGTGGTCAAAACTGGTCGCACGCATGCGCGACGTCTGCCCCGATGTGCCCGTCACCGTCTACGCATATGAAGACACGCCGATCACCTGGGCGCAGGTCATACGGGAGGTGTCAGACCTCGATCCGATGGTGCCGATTTCGGGCGGTCTCGATGTGCTCGCCACGATCATGCAACGCGAAGGCATGCGCCGTCTGCGCACCTATCTGCACACCCATCAACCCAAGAACGAAAAGCAACGCCGCCAGATTTTGTCCGCGTTTCTCGACAAATACGTCGACCCCGAGCAAATCGAGGAAGAGATCGACCTGCCCGGTTGGGACGCCCCGCTCGTCGATGCGCTAACCGTCGCCTATGAGGACGATCTCTACACGATCGAAGGAATGCAGGGCGTGCGCTTCATCGCGCCCTGAGGCACGCCTACTCAGGTGCTGCGTGCACAGCAATCAGGTCCATGATCCCGACGGCAGGACGCTCGGAAAGCCATCGCGCAACCAAGCACCCTGAGTCCGCATAAAGGCTTCCGTCGGAGGCACCGGCACTACTGCGCCACGCGTCGGCGTTCTCGGGCATCGACTGCGCCGAGGGCAAACACGTCGCCGGGTCGAGATCAAATCGGGCATCCTGCGACACATATGTTGCGATGCCTTCATTGACCCATGCCGGAAATCTATTCAACGCACGAAGGCCGATGCGTTGGTGGATGACGACATGGGTCAACTCATGCGCGATGATATCGGTGTCGTGACCGTGCGGCCCGAGATAAAAGATGCGCGACCCATAGGTCATGGCGCGCGTCTTATTGCCGCCCATGACCTCATTGCAGGTTTCGGTCAGGCAAACGAGAACGATCGGGCGCGTGGCAATGGGGCCCATGGCGGCCTCGACCCGCTGCGTCGCGCGCGCATAGCGGCGCGCCATCTCGTCACCGAAACCTTCGTCGCGGGTCTCCACATAAAGGCCCTCGGCGGCCTTTTCGAAACCGAAACAGGGCGGACAGATCGCGGCCAGCAACGGCGTGTAGCCCAATGCGACCAGCCCCAGCGAAAAGCCGGTGCACAATGCCGCGACGATCACCGCCGCGCGTTTGACGACCGTTCGCCCCAAGTCAGCGTCAGCTCATGCCGAGCGCTTGGCGATACATTTCGAGAACGGCTTCTTCTTCGGCGATCTCGTCGGCGGATTTTTTACGCAGGGCAATCAGTTTGCGAAGGGCCTTCGTGTCGTAGCCGCGCCCTTTGGCTTCGGCCATAACTTCCTTTTGCTGATCCGCAATGTCCTTTTTTTCCATTTCGAGCCGCTCAAAGCGTTCTACGAATTGGCGCAGTTCGTCGGCGGTGACGCGGTAGGCATTATCGGCAGCGGAAGGTGTATCGTCCATCATCTGTTCAGACCCTTGTTTGGCGTTTGGCACGGCGTCGCCCTGCCCGTGGAAAGGTGATCGATACAAGCCCCGCCCGCCCCTGACAAGCGGTTCAATCCCGACCAATCCACTTGCGTGATTTGTCGCCACACGGTAGGCCACCCCTGCCCTTTAGATGCCTTTAGAAAGTTAACAATGCTGCAATCAATGATCTGGATCGGAACCGCGCTGACACTCGCGGGCGTCGCTTTGCTTGGATATTGCATCTTTGTGGTTGCGCGGGCGCGCAAAAAGGGCGGCACAGAGGAAGAGATCAAGGCACGCATGCAGAAAGTCGTGGCGCTCAACCTCGTGGCACTGATGGTTTCGGCCATGGGTCTGGCGGCTGTCACCGTCGGAATTCTCCTCGGTTAGGGGCGAAAAAGAATCATCTCCCGACGCGCGCGCCGCGCTTCTGGCGGAAACAATCCTGCGAATTTCTCAGCGATGTCATCACGGTGACCCCGTTACAGCCCCCTCACAGCGAAATTGTTTTACACAACCTCACCGTGCAGTATTCTGCGGTGGGGCTTTCGACTGACTGCGTTTTTGCGTGCCAATTCGGCGCGTGACATGCAACTCGGGGCTGATGGCCCATCCAAACGGGCCCATGCAACGAAAGCGTTCCAATGTCAGAAGACCTCTCAGCCTTTCGAAGTGCCCTCGACGCGTGCGGTGACGTGTCGGGCGCATCGCGCAATGACTGGGTGTCGATGGTCGATGACCTGGCCACAGAGTATGGCTACTTCGAACCGCTCGGCGCGGACCATGCGGTGGCCTTTATCGACGCGGGGCCAAAGCTGTTGGTCTGTTTTGAAACCTTTGAATCGATCCAGGCCCGCGGCCAGAACGGATTGCCATCCGGTTTCTCGGCAGCGGCAGACAATGGATGGTCCACGCTCACCATGATCGCGCATGGCGAAAGCGGTGATGCCCCCTGGTTCCGTCGTCCACATGTCTATGGCTATTTCGACCGTTTGGTGAATGACGCATTCTTCGAGGACTTCGATCAGGTCGTCATTTATGGCGCAGGCTCGGGTGGCTATGCCGCCGCTGCCTATTCCGTCGCCGCACCGGGAGCGACCGTCATCGCCGTCTCGCCACAGGCCACTCTCGACGGTCGCATGGCCGCGTGGGATCACCGCTACGCAGCGGCGCGACGCGCGGATTTCACGGGACGCTACGGGTTTGCCCCCCACATGATCGACGGCGCGGGTGCTGCATTCGTGATGTATGACCCCCGTATCGATCTGGACGCCATGCATGCAGCCCTATTTGCGCGCGCGCATGTCGCGCTTCTCCCGCTGAGACATTTCGGGGCGCATCCCGATAAGATACTCGATGACACAGGCGCACTGGACCGGATCATCGGCGCGGCCATGAGTGGACGCCTTAACCCGCGCGTGATCCACCGCGAAGCCCGCACCCGCCGGCTGAGCGAGGCCTACCTGACATCGGTGCTGAACGCGATCGACGCGGATCAGAACCCGCTGCGCTGTTGGCTTTTGTGTCGCCATGCCCGCCGTGCATTCCCGAAAAACTTAGCCTTCGAGGCGGCCGGCAAACAGGCGGCGGCAACACTAAATGCGCGTAGCATAACCCTGCCAAAGGCGCTCACACCGGCGCTTGAAGGCGCCTAGAGCAGGCCGCTCATGCCAAACCGCCATCGGTTTCGACAAACCGGATGATGTCCTCAACACCCTGACCGTTGCGCAGGCTCGCCATGACATAGGGGCGGGTTTGCCGTGCCGCGCGGGTATCGCTTTCCAGCAGTTGCGGATCCACTCCGACATAGGGCGCCAGATCAATCTTGTTGACCACGAGGAGGTCCGAGCGCGTCAGACCGGGACCCTTTTTGCGCGGGATGTCCTGTCCCGCGGCGGTGTCGATCACATAGATCGTCAGATCGGCCAGTTCGGGCGAAAACGTCGCCGCGAGGTTGTCACCGCCACTTTCGATCAGGATGACATCGAGGTCAGGAATAGCCGCGTTCAGGTCCGCCACGGCCGCGAGATTGATCGACGCATCCTCACGGATCGCGGTATGGGGGCAGCCGCCGGTTTCGACGCCGCGAATGCGCTCCATCGGCAAAATTTGCTGGCGCATGAGCGCCTCTGCGTCTTCACGGGTGTATATATCGTTGGTGATGACGGCGACCGAGTAGCGCTCCGAAAGAGCGCGGGCCAATGCGCCCGTGAGCGTCGTTTTCCCCGCCCCTACAGGGCCGCCAATGCCCACGCGAAGCGGTCCGTTCGGTGATGCCATGGTGTTCTCCTTCAGGTCTTGAAAATGCGCACGTCCAGATCCTCGTGTCGGGCCGAGGCGACGTCCCCCGCGAATGCGGAGGTAGCGAGGTCATCCAAACTTGCGCAGGACGCAGTTTGCGCAATCTGCGCGATGACGGGATGCAGGCGCGACAGCACCGATTGCCCATCGCTCTGGCCCAGCGGGATAAACCGGACACCCGCACTAACGAGGTTGGACGCAAAGCTCGACAGATAGAGCATCAAAACCGTTTCCACTGGCAGGTCCAGCGTGCGCGCGGCAACACCGACGACCACAGGTATGGCCGCGTCCTCAACATCGAGGCCCGCGATATCACGAACGGTTCGCGCGAAAGCCGCCCCTTGGTCACGGGTCTCGATCCAACGTTCCTGTGTCGGTGCCAGTGCAGCGGCGAAATCGGCCATTTCATGCGGCTCCGCACCGCGCAGCACAACCGACAGGATCACCGCATCCGACCATCCCCCACCAAAGCGCAAAACCGCGTCCAGCCATCGCTCCATACTCGCGCCGTCATGCACCGCGCCTTCGCTCACCGCCTGTTCGAGACCGTGCGAATACGCGAAAGAGCCGAGCGGGAAACTCGGCGACATCCATTGCGATAGCGTCAGGAGCGCGGTGTCAGTCATGCGCGTGCCCGTGCGCCGTGTCGTGCCCGTGGGAATGATCGTGCGCATGATCATGATCGTGTTCTTTTCTCGCAGGTTGGCCGTGATCATGCCCCATCGTACGCCCGTGCCCATAGGCCCCGCCCTCGGGCGTAAAGGGAGCTTCGATTTCCCAAACTGATGCTCCGAGCCCTTCGAGCATGGAACGCAACACGGGATCGCGCTGGATCACCAGCCGGTCCGCCTCAATCTGGCAGGGGGTATGACGATTCCCGATGTGCCACGCGTATCGTGTGATCTGCGGGCCGCTCACCGCATAGAGGTCTTCGCTCGCCGCAATAATCGCGATCACGCGCCCGTCCTCCAATTTGATCGCGTTACCTGCATCCAGAGACGTGGTGCGCGCCAGATCGACATGAATCGCCTCACCTTTGTTGGTTGTTAGCGTTTTGCGACGTAACAACCGTTGGTCATAGGTGAGCCGCACATGATCGCTCGCACCTTCGTGCGAAGTGAGAATTTCGAGCCCTCGCAGCACGCTCATACCAAGTTCCTTTCCGGCATTCGGGTTTTGTTAATTGTTGATGCCCAGATTTGGCGGGCAAGGAGAAACTGATCATGATTCCCGATTCCACCCCCGTCCCGCTCGCCGCCGTAGACGAACTCGCCACATTGCGCGCCGAGATTCAGCGGCTGAAACAACGGGAGTCGGCATTGTGCGACGAAATCCGCACCCGCGCGACCGAAAACGCGGCAACCCATGTTGTTGGCGACACGCGCGTCGCGATGGTCGAAACGCGAAAAACCCGCCGCATTGATGTCGAAAGACTTCCGGACAGCGTGATCGGGGACGAAAGTTTTTACTCCGAGGTTTCGGACACGCATGTTCTGCTCTGGCCCACGGTTGACTCGACTGCGCACCAAACACCCGAGCCTGAAGTGGATGAAATTGAGGTGCCGGCCACGTCGATGGGTGAAATGCCCGTGGTGGAAACTGAAACCAACGCGGAAACCCCGGTCGACAGCGAGCCGCCAGAAGCCAATGTGGCCCCGTTTATTTTGAGCGCCGCATTGTCTGCAGGAGCCACGAACATTCACGCCGAGGACCCGCTGCCTGATGCCGACTTTGCGGACGCCGAGGCCGAAGAACCCTTTGAGCTTACCGGCGAGATCGACGGCGACATGACCGCCGAAATCGACGACACCGACGACACGCACGACGAGATCACCAATCTTTTCACGATCGACGCCGAAACTGCGCAAGACGACCTCGAATGTGATGTCGAGAATACGCCGGAGATGGATGCGCCGCTTGATCTTCGCCCGACGGCCCATACCGAACTTTCGCCGCTGGGCGGGTTGATCGATGAAGACATCGCGGCGGCTCTGGATGAAAGCCAAATCCCGATGGAACCGGCGACCATGAAAGACGCTTTGGCGCAGGCCGAGGCGTTGGAGGCCGAACTCGACGCGCAACTCGCGGGTCGGCGAGACCTCCTTGGGACCGACGAAGATGATGAGGGCACGTCCTTTTTCTCCGGGCGTGCAGCAACCGGAACCGACGCCTGAGGCACACGTGCCAATCACTGGCATACAGAAAGGAAGCAGGCGATCATGATTGACCCTTCGACCGTAGACGAACTCCTGAGATTGCGCGCCACGCTGGCGGCTTTGCGTGCCCGAGAGGCCGCGATAGAAGCCTCCTTTGCCGCAGCTCCCGACGACACCGCGTTTTGTGGACTGACAGCCGAGGTCCGGGTCGAACGCAACAACTACGCGGTTTTTGACATTATGCGACTGCCACCGGAAATTCGCGATAACCCCGCGTTTTACCGCGACAAAGAGGTGACATCCGTGCGGGTAGAACCATTTGGCACCAGCGCGCCGATCCTCCCGTTTGAGACCGCGCGTCCCGCGATTGCGATGCGTTGAACGGGACGTGTCGCGAAACGGTGCGTTTGGGCGGCCGCTAAGATCCGCTCCGCTGCAAGCGCTCGTATTCACAGTCAAATTCATGGGAGCAGTCTCCCGATACACCAAAGGCTCAGAACAGAAAGTATCGTTGCGCCATGGGCAGCTCTTTTGCCGGTTCACAGGTCAGCAATTCGCCATTTGCCCGCACCTCATAGGTCTCCGGATTCACCTCGATTGTCGGTGTTGCCGCATTCATAACCATCGACGATTTTCCGATGTTTCGGGTGTTTGAAACCGCAACCGTTTGCTTTGCCAAGCCGAGTTGTTTGCCGACGCCTGCCGCCTGAGCCGAGGCAGACACGAAGAGGACGGCCGAATGTTCGACGGCCCGCCCCATAGAGCCAAACATCGGCCGTGTATAGACAGGCTGCGGCGTTGGAATGGAGGCATTCGGATCGCCCATTTGCGCGACCGCGATTGAGCCACCCAGTAGGACCATCTCCGGTTTGACGCCAAAGAATGCTGGCGACCACATGACAATGTCCGCACGTTTTCCAACTTCGAGCGAACCGATCTGGCCCGACATACCATGGGCGATTGCCGGATTGATGGTGTATTTCGCAACGTACCGCTTCACACGCACGTTGTCGTTGTCACCCGTTTCGTCGGACAGGCGACCACGTTGTTTCTTCATTTTATCCGCCGTCTGCCATGTACGGATAATGACCTCGCCAACGCGCCCCATGGCCTGACTGTCCGACGCGATGATCGAAAACGCGCCCATGTCGTGCAGGATATCTTCGGCGGCGATGGTTTCTTTGCGGATGCGGCTCTCTGCAAACGCCACGTCTTCGGGGATGGATTTGTCGAGGTGATGACAAACCATGAGCATATCGAGGTGCTCTTCGAGCGTGTTGACCGTGTAGGGTCGTGTCGGGTTCGTGGATGAGGGGATCACATGCTCTTCGCCCACAACCTTGATGATGTCGGGCGCATGGCCGCCACCGGCACCTTCGGTGTGGAACGCGTGGATCGTGCGCCCTTTCATGGCGGCGACTGTGTTTTCAACAAACCCGCTTTCGTTGAGCGTATCGGTGTGGATCATGACCTGGACATCCATGTCGTCAGCCACGGACAGGCAACAATCGATAGCGCCGGGCGTTGTTCCCCAGTCTTCGTGCAGTTTCATGGCGCAAGCGCCCGCATCCACCATTTCAACCAAGGCCGCAGGTTGGGAGGCATTACCTTTGCCCGCCAAGCCGATGTTCATCGGAACGCCGTCAAGCGCCTGCAGCATGCGCCCGATGTGCCATGGCCCCGGCGTGCAGGTTGTCGCAAGGGTTCCATGCGCGGGTCCAGTGCCACCGCCCAGCATTGTCGTGAGGCCGGAATGGAGCGCGTCCTCGATCTGCTGGGGGCAAATAAAGTGGATGTGACTGTCAAACCCGCCCGCTGTGATGATCCGGCCCTCACCCGCGATTGCCTCGGTTCCGGGGCCTACAATGATGTCCACGCCGGGCTGGGTGTCGGGGTTTCCCGCCTTACCAATGCCAGCGATGCGCCCATCCTTGAGCCCGATATCCGCTTTATAGATTCCGGTGACGTCGAGGATCAGGGCGTTGGTAATAACCGTGTCCACCGCACCCTGAGCGCGCGACCTCTGGCTTTGCCCCATGCCATCACGGATCACTTTGCCGCCGCCGAATTTCACCTCTTCTCCATAGAGAGGGGCGTTGTGAGCACTGCCGGCCAATTCCGCCGTCAGGTCCCTTTCGACCTCGATGATCAGATCTGTATCTGCAAGTCGAACCCGATCACCGGTGGTCGGTCCGAACATGTCGGCATAGGTCGCGCGGGAAATTTTTGCTGGCATGTCTGGTTCCTCAATATTTCTCGAAGCCGAGGCGAATGTCATTGGTCCGCTGGCGGGTCAGTTTTTCCAGGCAACTGGCGTGGATCAAAGGTTGGATTGATCCGCCCTCATAACGCAGTGCTTCGGCATGGCAGGCGGCATCGCGGAAAGGAATCCACGCCCTTTGGGCATCGCGCAGGGCCAAGGCAACGCCCGGCTGATTGGTCTTTAGATCGGCCATCACATCTTGGTAGGTCGCGTTCAGTTCAGCATCCGCGGCGTCCAAAGCAAGCCCGGCACAAATATTCATGTCCGTTTGCGTTTGGGCGTTGTCGCAATCGCGCTCCTGCCCCGAAGCAGAGGTCGCCACAAAACACATCGCTGCAACTATTGCCGTATGTTTCATGATTTTGCAGACCCCGACTTCGGTCCCTGATCGGTCAGACGCCGCCGGTTCGTGCGGACCTTTCGTGCGACGGGGGACAACATGGCAGAGCTTGTCGCGACAGGCCCCTTGCCCGCCATAATGGCGCGCGTTCCCGCCACGGCTGCGCGCAGGGTGGCCTGCTGTTTTTCCGCAATCATGTCTTGGACTTCTGTGGGTCGCGTGGTCCAAAAACCGGCCATGCCCAACATGCGCATTGCGACCACTGCCTGAGCATCGGCAACCATTTTGGCATAGCGCAGTTGGAGGTCAAATAGGGGATACATCTACAGTTTTCCCATGATTTTCTGGTTGAAACCGAACACATTGCGCTCCCCTGATAGGGGCACAAGGCTGACTTCTCTGGTTTGCCCCGGCTCGAAGCGGACTGCCGTGCCCGCAGCGATATCGAGCCGTTTGCCCCGAGCCGCGTCACGGTCGAAATCCAGTGCGGTGTTGGTCTCGAAGAAGTGGTAATGTGATCCGACCTGCACAGGGCGGTCACCGGTGTTGGCGACTTCCAGGACCGTGACTTCGGCGCCCGCGTTCAGCTCGATCTCGCCATCTTGAATAAAGTATTCTCCGGGAATCATCTCTTTGCGCCTTTTCTCTATCGGATCGGGTGATGCACGGTGACGAGCTTGGTTCCATCAGGGAACGTCGCCTCCACCTGCACTTCGTGGATCATTTCGGGGATGCCTGCCATGCAATCGGATTTGGTAACGACATGGGCCGCGGCGTCCATCAGGTCGGCCACGGAACGCCCATCTCGCGCGCCTTCCACGACGAAATCCGTGATCAGGGCGATGGCTTCGGGGTGGTTGAGTTTTACCCCCCGCTCTTTGCGCCCGCGCGCAACCATTGCCGCCATGGACACGAGCAGTTTGTCTTTTTCGCGCGGTGTCAGATTCATCGATTTGTCTCACTATTTTTCGAAGCTTGCATCATCGTATCGACGCCATTTCACATATGCCAGACGCGCGGCAGCGGATCTGCGCCGAGTGCCTGTAGCGCTTGGATTACATAGCGGCGCAGCGGGTATGCATCGTTGGCAAAGGCGCGGATCACTAGTTTTCCGTCCCAGCCGGACACCCCTGCCCGCACGCCATCTTGGGACAGCCGTTTCAACGCAGCTGCGCGATCCTGTGCGCCCTGCGCGAAGAGGCCGATTGTTGTAATGGCCCGTGCGCCGCAGAGCGTTACAGGGTGTTCCCCGTCACTCAGGATGCCCGAACCGATAGCCAAGGGGTCAATGTAGACCGGTCTGCCATCACGGCGAACTTCCCGCCTGTCGACGAAATCCAGACTCTGCACGGTTTCGCCCATCGCCTTGCGTCCCAGAACGATCGTCTCGACAAACAGAAACCTCGCCTCCCCCGAAAGCTCAACCCGCGTATCGCGCCGCAATCGGGCGCGATCAAACAGGATCGTCTCCTGCGGCAACCAGTGGAGTGTGGCCCCGCCCCCCGCGCTAAGGCTCAAGCGAACCCGCGCCGGCTCGGACAGGTCGGTCGATGCATAGGCTCGCTCTGCCGTCTGGGTTGTGCCCGTCGCGGCGCATCCGTTCTCGACAGCTAGCGACAGATCGAGATTGTCACCGCCCGTCAATCCACCCGCCGTATTGAGGAACACGGCCTCTGGCACGGGACGGTGGATGCGCGGGAGCATGATTTTTGCGGCCCCCTCCTGTCGCAGCTCTCGCAAACCTTGGGGGCCAAAAGACACGCGTGCCACGCCTTGCACGCGCTGCATTTTAGCGGCGGGGGCAGATGCGAGGTGGTCGAGCATGGTAATCTCCATTCGAACCGACGCTAGCCGTGCGTAGGCGGCCCCTGCAACTCCCCCGCCTTTGGCGCCTGCGTCCCATGCCAATTATTTTGACCATTTGACCAATTTTTAGGCGCCAGCTTGGTCTGGTGCAAAAGCCAATCCTGGGTTAAGCGAATTGCATGACTGACACGCTTACAATCCGCCGTCCCGACGATTGGCACCTGCACCTGCGCGATGGCGCTATGCTACGTGCCGTCCTCCCCGAAACCGCGCGCCACTTTGCCCGCGCCATCATCATGCCGAACCTTGTGCCGCCGGTCGTGACCGGAGCGGATGCCGCCGCGTACCGCGAGCGCATCCTGTCGGCCAATGCCGAACGCGGCACGTTCGAGCCGTTGATGACGCTTTACCTCACAGAAACCACGGACCCTGAAGACGTCGCGGCGGCCCATGCAAGCGGGCTGGTCAAAGCCGTCAAACTCTATCCGGCAGGGGCCACGACCAACTCCGCCTCCGGCGTGCGCGATTTTGAAAAAGTGCGCGCGGTTTTGGACAAGATGGCCGAGATCGGCCTGCCGCTATGTATCCACGGCGAGGTCGTCACGCCCGATGTCGATATCTTTGATCGCGAAAAGGTCTTTATCGACACGGTGCTCGACCCGATCCGGCGCGCCCATCCCGATCTGAAAGTCGTGATGGAACACATCACGACCTCTGACGGCGCGGATTATGCCCGCGAAGGCGGCGACCGTTTGGGGGCGACGATCACGACCCACCACCTCGTGATCAACCGCAACCATATCTTGGTCGGCGGGATCAAACCGCATTACTACTGCCTGCCTGTGGCCAAGCGTGAAACGCATCGCCTCGCTCTGGTCGCCGCTGCGACGTCGGGCAATCCGTCCTATTTCCTCGGCACCGACAGTGCGCCCCATATGGACTCGGCCAAAGAAACCGCCTGCGGATGCGCCGGCTGTTTCACCGCGACCAACACGATGTCCATCCTCGCCGAGGTGTTCGAAAAAGAGGGCAAGCTCGACAATCTCGAGGCATTTACTTCGCGCAACGGCCCTAATTTTTACGGGCTCCCCGTGAACGAAACCACGCTGACCCTGCACAGAGGGTCGCCGGTAGAATACCCTGCAAAAATCGACACCGAGGACGGTCCAGTGACCGTTTTCGATCCACAAATGCCGCTGCATTGGCGCGTTGTCGACTGAACTTCCGAGCCTGAAAGGATGCGCCCCGCATGATCCCCTCTTCCTATCCTGACGAGACTGAAATCGCCCGCCTGACGGCCCGGATGCTGTTGGAAATCGGCGCTGTGAATTTCCGCCCCGAGGAACCCTTTGTCCTCGCGTCGGGTCTGCCGTCGCCGACGTATATCGACTGCCGGAAACTGATTTCTTTCCCGCGCATCCGCTCGACTTTGATGGATTTTCTCGCCGTGCAGATCATGCGCGAAGCGGGGTTCGAAGCCTTTGACAACATCGCCGGCGGTGAAACTGCGGGGATCCCCTTTGCCGCATTGGTTGCCGAACGGCTCGCGCTGCCGATGACATACGTGCGCAAAAAACCCAAAGGCTATGGGCGCAATGCGCGCATCGAAGGCGCGATGAGCGAAGGCGAACGCGTGTTGCTGGTTGAGGATTTGACGACTGATGGCGGATCAAAGCTGTCTTTTGTTGATGCCATCCGCGACACCGGCGCGACCTGCGGCTGGACTGCGGTGATTTTCTATTACGGCATCTTCCCCGAGACCGAAAAGACACTGGGCGACCATGGCGTCAAACTCATCAGCCTGTGCACATGGTGGGATGTTCTGGAGGAAGCCAAACGTCAGGGTAGCTTTAGCGCTGGGAGTCTCGCGGAGGTTGAAAAGTTCCTCAATGACCCACGTGCGTGGCAAAAAGCGAATGCAGTAAAATGACCTGATAGCGCTGCGGGCAAAAAAATCTCTAACCACAAGCTGGCGGTTTTTTCCGTTCTTTCGGGGCGGTTTAGTCGGCGCAAATAGGCCGGTTAAAAGTTGTCCACAGTTTATACATTTTGAAACACGCAGGTCGGGTCGCTATGCAGTTGGGACCCGCATCGGCCGCTGAGTCGGCTGTGGGCAATAAACAAGAAACATATGGCTCGGGGGATGCACGGGGATGAATGAGGTGGGCAAAATCCAACCGCTACGCGACGGGGACGCATCGCCGGACGCCGCAGCAACAGGCGAAGACTCTGTCCTCCCCCATAATATCGAGGCCGAACAGCAACTGCTGGGTGCCTTGCTCACCAATAATGACGTGTTTGACCGCGTCGAGTCGGTGATCAAGCCGGAGCACTTTTTCGATCCGGTGCACCGCGCCATTTTCGAGAAAATTCGCGACCGCATCGGGCGCAACATGCTCGCCTCGCCCGTCACACTCAAAGCATATATGGCCGATCACGAGGGGCTAAACGAATTGGGCGGCGCGGGCTACCTCGCCAAACTCGCCGCGAGCGCAATCGCTACCTATGCGGTCAAAGACTACGCGCAGCTCATCTACGATCTCTATTTGCGCCGCCAACTCGTCGATGTAGGCGCGCAGATCACCGGTTCGGCCAAAACTGCCGAAGATGACCCCGCAGAACAAATCGTCACCGCAGAGCGCAATCTCTACGATCTGGCGACCGCGGGTCAGGTCAGCCGTGGGTTCAAGTCGTTTCTGGATGCGGTGACCGAGGCGGTTCAAAACGCCAACGCAGCTTTCGAGCGCGGGGGCGGCATGGCCGGCGTGGCCACAGGGCTGCTCGATCTCGACAAAAAAATGGGCGGGCTTCACAAATCCGACCTAATCATCCTCGCAGGGCGCCCCTCGATGGGCAAGACGTCCTTGGCCACCAACATCGCCTTCAACATCGCGAAGGCATATAAAAAGGGCAAACGCCCCGATGGCACCGAGGGTGCCGTCGAGGGCGGCGTCGTTGGGTTCTTCTCTCTCGAGATGAGCTCCGAACAGCTCGCTGCGCGTATCCTCGCAGAGGCCTCCGAGATTTCTTCGCACCGCATTCGGCAGGGTGACCTGACCGAAGAAGAATTCCGCCGGTTCCTTGATGCGGCAGCGACGCTTGAGCACTGCCCTCTTTATATCGACGACACGCCTGCTCTTTCCATCGCGCAGGTTTCGGCGCGCGCGCGTCGGCTCAAACGGTCGGGCAATGGTCTCGACCTGCTGATCGTGGACTACCTGCAGCTATTGCGGGGCTCGTCGAAGTCGGGCGACAACCGTGTTCAGGAAATCGGCGAAATTTCGATGGGCCTCAAAGCCATCGCGAAGGAACTGCAAATCCCGGTGATCGCCTTGTCCCAGCTGTCGCGTCAGGTCGAAAACCGCGAAGACAAACGGCCACAGCTCTCTGACCTTCGAGAATCCGGATCGATCGAGCAGGACGCTGACGTGGTGATGTTCGTGTTCCGCGAGGAATACTACGTCGAGCGGGAAAAACCCTCCGATGACAGCCCGAGCTTTGCGGAGTGGCAGGAAAAGATGAACCGCCTCTACGGCATCGCGGAACTGATCCTCGGCAAACAGCGTCACGGGCCAATCGGCACCGTTGAGCTTAGTTTCCAGGCCGAGTTCACCCGCTTTGGCAATCTCGAAAAACACTGGTCGCCGGATGACGCCCACTAACAAGATGCGCGAAGGCAACTTGGGCGAATAGGACTTGCGAAAACGCGGTCGGCCCGTCACAACACGGGGCCATGGGAACGTCACTTCTCCATATTGATCTCAGTGCCTTGGTGGCCAACTGGCGCGCGCTCGACGCAGTGTCGGGCGGCTCGGTTGAGACTGCGGCAGTGGTAAAGGCCGACGGCTATGGCACCGGCGCCGAACGTGCGGGTCGCGCACTTTTCAACGCAGGTGTGAGAACCTTTTTCGTGGCTGCCGTCGAAGAAGGCGTGGCTCTGCGCGCAGCTTTGGGTCCGGAGCCGGTGATCAATGTATTTGGCGGCCATATGGCAGGCGATCAGGACATGATTGCCGATATGGCGCTCGTTCCGATGCTGAATTCCGTGGAACAGATCACCCGCCACTTCGAGGCATTGCCGGGCAAACCGTTCGGCATTCAACTCGACTCGGGCATGAACCGGCTCGGCCTAGAGCCCGTCGAATGGGACGCTGTGCGCGACATTGTCGTCTCCGCGGGTCCGACACTGGTCATGAGCCATCTGGCCTGTGCCGATGAGCCCGATCACCCGATGAACGCCCGCCAATTGACCGCCTTTCGCGCCATGACCGATGGCCTCCCGCTGCGTCGTTCCTTCGCGGCCACGGGGGGTATTCTGCTCGGACCAGAGTATCATTTCGACCTGACGCGTCCGGGCATCGGCCTCTATGGCGGGTTGCCCTATTCGGATGCGCGGCCCGTTGTGCGCCTCGAGTGTCCGGTCATACAAATTCGCGACGTTGCAGAGGGTGAAAGCGTCGGCTACGGCAATAGTTGGGTTGCCCAATCGCCGTCCCGCATCGCAACCATCGCCGCAGGGTACGCGGATGGCATTACGCGCCACATCTCGAATGCCGGGACACTTTTCGACGGGGACACGCCCTGCCCGCTCGTCGGGCGTGTTTCCATGGATTTGATCACCGTAGATGTCACACATCTGCCCCACGCGCCCAAAACGCTCGACTTGCTTTGCGCCCATCAGCGCGTGGACGATCTCGCGGAGGTTGGCGGTACCATCGGGTATGAAATTCTGACATCTCTCGGGCATCGCTACCAAAGGCAATATAAAGCATGAGCGCCGCGCGTGTCATAACCCGACCCCTGGCAACGCTCGGTGCGGCGACACTCGGACTTTTGGCAGCTATCGGTCGCACTGCCCTCTTTGCGCTTTCCGCGTTTCGCCACATGGTCACGCCGCCCTTTTACGGGCGCGAAGTTCTGAACTCGTTTTGGAACGTCGGATACCTATCTCTGCCCGTTGTGGGGCTCACTGCGCTTTTCACCGGCGGTGCGCTGGCGCTGCAAATTTACGCGGGCGGATCGCGATTTTCGGCCGAAGCGGTTGTGCCCCAGATTGTCGGCATCGGCATGGTGCGCGAATTGGGGCCTGTGCTCGTCGGGTTGATGATCGCCGCGCGCGTCACTGCCTCCATCGCCGCCGAAATCGCGACGATGAAGGTCACCGAACAGATCGACGCCCTCGTCACGCTTTCGACCCACCCCATGAAGTATCTCACCGCGCCGCGCGTTTTGGCGGGCATCATCACGGTGCCCCTTTTGGTGGCGGTCGGTGATGTGATCGGGATCTTCGGGGGCTGGCTCGTTTCGACCCAATCCCTCGGGTTCAATCCCGCGACCTATTTGCGAAACACCGTCGATTTTCTGGAGACGCCGGATATCGTGTCCTCACTGGTCAAAGGGGCCGTTTTCGGTGCCATCGCGACGGTGATGGGGTGCTATGCGGGAATGGAATCCGGTCGTGGCGCGCAGGGGGTTGGTCAGGCGACAAAGGGCGCGGTCGTTTCGGCCGCTGTGCTGATCCTCGCGGCCAACTTCCTCCTGACACAGGCATTCTTCGCGTCATGATCGAGCTGAAAGACGTCCACAAAGCCTTTGGCAGCAAAGAAATCCTTCGCGGGATCAATCTGGACGTCGAACGCGGCCAGTCTTGCGTCATTATTGGCGGGTCGGGCACGGGTAAATCGGTCACCCTTAAATGTATCCTTGGCCTGATCAAACCCGACCGCGGCACGATCAGTGTCGATGGGAAGGAAGTAACGGCGTCCGGTGACCGCGATGCCTTCCTCGCCCAGTTTGGCATGCTATTTCAGGGCGCTGCCCTGTTTGACAGCATTCCCGTCTGGCAAAACGTGGCCTTTCGATTGCTGCGGGGCTCTTTGAAACGTCCCAAGGACGAGGCCCGTGACATTGCGATTGAAAAGCTGCGTCGCGTCGGACTGTCCGCAGACGTCGCCGACCTCTTTCCCGGTGAACTTTCGGGCGGGATGCAAAAACGCGTTGGGCTCGCACGCGCAATCGCGGCAGAACCCAAGATCATCTTTTTCGACGAACCCACGACCGGGCTTGATCCGATCATGGCCGGGGTCATCAACGACCTCATCCGTGAAATCGTGGTGGAGATGGGCGCGACCGCGCTCACCATTACGCATGACATGACGTCGGTGCGCGCGATTGCTGACAAAGTGGCGATGCTTCACCACGGCAAAATCCGCTGGCACGGACCGGTTGCGGACATGGACAGCGCCGATGATCCCTATCTGCGCCAGTTCATTACGGGTTCGCCCGAAGGGCCGATCGAGACGCTCCGTTAGGCCCCCAAACACGCCAACGGCAATTCTCCGCCGGTTTTCTTCCGATTTCTTTTTCCACTTGCCTTCATTGAGGGGGAGTTTCTGCGGAATCCTCCCACTGCTTGGGCGACCGCGATGGATGTACGTTGGATTTGTGGGCGGAGAATCGCCTGCAATAGAAAGAGGTCACATTCGACATGTCCACTGAACAACTTTTGACTCACCCACGCTTTAGCAAAGCGGCCCATGTGTTTCAGTCCGCTGCCACGGTTCTGGTTGGCATCGCTGCGCTTACGGGCATTCTGAGTGTCGTGTTGGCCCTGTTTGGTGTGCTTCCGTGGCTGGGCCTAGAGGCACAGTTCGGGGACGGACCTGCAACCAATATCGGTGTCCACGTTCAAATTGGTCTCACGGTGCTTCTCATTGGACTGATCGCGCTCGTTCCGTCCGGTCAACGCGTAATGTCCCTGGAACGCGTGCATCGCGATTTCAAAATGACCATGGAAGACGTGTCGATGGCCTACCACCTCAGCCACGCCGCGGATCGTGCTGGTACATTCAAAATGGCGGCACAGTTTGACGATGTGCGGGATCGTTTGTCCCACATGCGCAGCCACCCGGACCTGTCGCGGTTGGAGCCTGAAGTTCTCGACCTCGCAGCACAGATGTCTCACACCACCCGCGATCTGGCTGCGATCTATTCGGACGAAAAACTGACCCGCGCACGTACGTTCCTGCAAGAACGTGAACGCGAATTGACAGACTTCGAAGAGAAAGTGCGCCTTGCGATCTCCATCACGGAGGACATCAAATCCTACCAACGCGATCTCGGTGTGCGCGAGCGCAACGTCGATCACCTCATCGCGCTTCTCAAAACCGACCTGAGAGAAGTGCTGCCTGACCTCGGCATCTACCAGCCGGCGAATGCGGCGAATGCGGGCGACGAGCAGAAAGTGGTCGCGATCCTCGGGAAAGATCGCACGCAGTAAACGACAAGTTTTGTAACGAGTTCCCTCTATTGTAAAAAGTGCTGCGCGGGGTCATGTGTAAAACATGGCTCCGCAACGTGTTTTGAATCTCTCACTTTTAGCTTTATTTCCAATCGCATGGGCGGCACCGTTGTTGCGCGCAGGCCTACTTCCCCTCTTTGGCTTGTCCGAAATTTCCGTGCTGTCAGGCATCGCGAGCCTGTGGAAAACCGACGTCTTCCTCGCCGTGATTGTCGTCCTCTTCGCGCTCGTCGCGCCGATGGCAAAGGTCATCGCATTGGAGGCAATGCTGTCGGGTCGACTGTCGGCGCGTATGACAAATGCCCTCGGGTTTCTGGGGCGTTTGGCGATGGCGGACATTTTCCTTATCGCAATCTACATAACCCTCGCCAAAGGGATCGGCGTGGGACGGGTCGAGGTTGCCTGGGGGTTATACCTGTTTACATTCTGCATTCTGGCCAGCCTCGGCTTGGGTTTCTGGGCAAAGAAAAAGCACACTTGAAGCCTGCGCCAACGAGGCAGTAGGTTGTGGCTCCGAGCAGGCAAAAAGAGAGCCCGATGGCCAAACCTCAAAAGAATTTCGTCTGTTCCGATTGCGGTGCGGTTAGCGCCAAATGGTCGGGACGCTGCGATGGATGCGGCGCGTGGAACACGATCGTTGAGGAAAAACCTCTGTCGCAGTCGGGTCCGGCGTCCAAAACGCTCGGCGGCATGCGCGGCAAGGAAGTCGTGCTATCCGATCTATCGACCAAAGAACCCCCACCGCCCCGCACAGCATGTGGCATCGGAGAGTTTGACCGCGTCCTCGGGGGCGGATTGGTTCCTGCCTCGGCTATTCTTGTCGGGGGTGATCCCGGCATCGGGAAATCGACCCTTTTGCTACAGGCCGCCGCGCGTTTTGCAATGGCCGGTCTCAAGGTGATCTATGTCTCGGGCGAAGAGGCCGCCGCGCAGGTTCGCATGCGCGCTCAACGTCTTGGCCTTGACAAGGCACCTGTCAAACTGGCCGCCGAAACCAACCTGCGCGATATTCTGACGACCCTCGAAAAGGAGGCGCCCGACCTCGTCGTGATCGACTCCATCCAAACGATGTGGGCCGACAACGTCGAAAGTGCACCCGGATCGGTCAGTCAGGTCCGTGCAGCGGCGCACGAACTGGTGACCTTCGCCAAAACGCGGGGCTGCTCGGTTGTTCTCGTGGGTCACGTGACCAAAGAGGGCCAACTCGCCGGTCCGCGTGTGGTCGAGCATATGGTCGATACTGTGCTCTACTTCGAGGGCGAGCGAGGGCATCAGTTCCGCTTGCTTCGCGCGGTAAAGAACCGGTTTGGTCCCGCCCATGAAATCGGCGTGTTCGAAATGACGGGGGATGGGCTAAGCGAAGTCGCCAATCCTTCCGCGCTGTTTCTCAGTGAACGCGATCAACCCGCGCCGGGATCCGTGGTTTTTGCCGGCATCGAAGGGACCCGACCCGTTCTGGTCGAATTTCAGGCCCTCGTGGCCCCCTCCCCGCATGCCCAGGCGCGGCGCACCGTCGTCGGGTGGGATGGCGGGCGGCTCGCCATGATTCTGGCCGTTCTCGAAAGCCGCTGCGGGATTCCCTTCGCGGGTCTCGATGTTTACCTCAATGTCGCAGGCGGTATGAAGGTTTCCGAACCCGCTGCGGATTTGGCGGTTGCAGCGGCGCTTTTGTCGGCGCGCGAGGACGCTGCTTTACCTAAGGATTGTGTGGTTTTCGGGGAACTCTCGCTTTCAGGCGCGCTTCGCCCCGTGGGTCAGATGGAAAATAGGTTGAAAGAGGCCCAAAAACTTGGTTTTTCATCCGCAATCGCACCCGCACACTCCAAGGCGGGCAACGACAGCGGCATGATGCTGCGTCAAATGAGCGACCTTACCGGTTTTGTCGGAGAGGTTTTCGGGGCGGGATAACCGCCGTCAGATAGCAAAAGAGGGGCAATTCCCGCATGGAAGGCTTCACCATCATCGACGGTATCGTCGCGCTCGTGATCATCGTCTCCGCCCTTCTGGCCTATTCGCGCGGCTTCGTGCGCGAAGTCATGGCGATCGCAGGTTGGGTTGTCGCAGCGATTTTGGGCTACATGTTCGCGCCAAAGGCTGTGCCGCTGGTCAAAGAAGTCCCGTTCTTGGGTGACTACATTGCCGAAAGCTGTGAGTTGTCCGTGATCACGGCGTTCTTTGCGGTCTTCGCGCTGGCGCTGATCGTGGTGTCGATTTTCACGCCTCTGTTTTCCTCGGCGGTCCAGCGGTCCGCATTGGGTGGGATCGATCAGGGCCTCGGATTTCTGTTTGGCGTGTTTCGCGGCATTATCCTCGTCGCAATCGCGTTGGTTGTGGAAGACCGGATTTCCACCGGAGACCGCATGGCAATCCTTGAAAACTCCCGCACTGTGAAGGTCTTTGATCGCTCGCAACAGCGCATCGATGAGAGCCTTCCCGACGATGCACCGGGCTGGATCACACAGCGTTATGAGTCGCTCGTTTCGACCTGTACCGAATAAGACCTGCCGCAAAACTGCCAAATCGGTTGTCTGACGCGTGGCTATGCCTATATCGTGACATGTAAATGGACCTTACATGAAACGAGGGTCGGCCCGTGTCATCACCGTTCTTCTGGAAACTATTGCACAAACGCTATGTTGCCTCACCGGTTGCGGACGAAGCGATCTACCAGCGTAAACTGCGCGAAACGCAGGCACGGCTGCAGCCATCGTGGGATATTCTCGAAATCGGCTGTGGTTCGGGGAACACGGCGCTCAACCATGCGCCCTTTGTCAATTCGGTCACGGCCTGCGATTTTTGCGATCCAATGATGGACCACGGGCGCGCCCGCGCCGCGTCCGAGGGTATCACAAACGTCACCTTCAAAGAGGCGCGTTTGGAAGACATTGCGATGGATCGTGACTATGACGCAGTGCTCATGCTGTCGCTGATCCATTTAATTCCCGACTGGAAGAACGCGATAGCAAAGGCAGCCGCACTGACCAAACAGGGCGGCATATTTGTCTCCTCGACCGCCACCCTCGGGAATGCCGCAGGACCGATGAAGTGGATCGCGCCGATTTTCCGTTTCTTGCCCATCGTGCCCACCCTCGCCGTCTTTTCGCGATCCGACCTTTTGGAAGAAATTATCGCCAACGGATTTACGCTCGAAGAAAGCTGGACCAACGGTGACAATGACGAAATCAGTTTTGTTATCGCCCGAAAAACCGGCTGAACTGCGTCCTGTAGGCTGCGGGATGCGACCTTTCGCGCGTGCATTGTGATCCTTTCGTGACACTCGGGCCCAGAGGCTCTAAACGGAGGGCGATAGCGCACCCCAAGGATTCGGAGCACGCCGCCCCATGCATCCCACCCCACCGACCGCCCTCGCCACAAATCCGTTCGACGATGACAAGTTGAAAGAAGAATGCGGCGTCTTTGGCGTCGTCGGTGTCGCGGACGCGGCGTCGTTCATTGCATTGGGGCTTCACGCCCTCCAACACCGCGGTCAGGAAGCTGGCGGGATCGTCACCTATGACGTGGATGCCGGATTCCAGTCCGCCCGCCGTTTCGGCTACGTGCGCGACAACTTTACCAGCCAGAAAGTCATGGAAACGCTCCCCGGCCCTCTCGGGATCGGCCACGTGCGCTATTCCACGGCAGGCTCCAAAGGCAACACTGCGATCCGTGACGTGCAGCCGTTTTTCGGCGAGTTTTCCATGGGTGGGGCGGCAATTGCCCATAATGGTAACATCACCAACGCCGTCGCTCTACGCCGTGAACTGATCGAACGCGGTTCGATTTTCCAATCCTCGTCAGACAGCGAATGCATCATCCACCTGATGGCCCGCAGCCTGCAGCGCAATATCCCCGAGCGGATGAAAGACGCGCTGCGCCGAGTTGAGGGTGCGTTTTCCGTCGTCGCCATGACCCGCACCAAACTGATCGGAGTCCGCGATCCCATGGGCGTTCGCCCTCTGGTACTCGGCAAGATCGGCGATACCGGTTATTGCCTGTCGTCTGAAACCTGTGCTCTCGATATCATCGGTGCAGATTTTGTTCGCGAAATCGAGCCCGGTGAAATGGTGGTCATCCAAGATGGCCGCGTCGACAGCTCCAAACCCTTTGAACCCAAGAAATCGCGCTTTTGTATTTTCGAGCACGTGTATTTTTCGCGCCCGGATTCGATCCTCGAAGGGCGTTCCGTTTATGAAACGCGCCGCCAGATCGGTGTGGAATTGGCGAAAGAAGCACCTGTGGATGCGGATATGGTCTGCCCTGTGCCGGATTCCGGCACACCTGCGGCCATCGGTTTCGCCCATGAGAGCGGCATCCCCTACGGCATGGGCATCATCCGCAACCAATACATGGGCCGCACGTTCATCGAACCATCGGAGCAGATCCGTAACATGGGCGTGCGCCTCAAGCTCAACGTCAATCGCGCGCTGATCCGCGACAAACGCATCATCCTTGTCGATGACAGCGTGGTGCGCGGGACGACGTCTCAAAAGATTAAAGACATGCTGATTGATGCAGGCGCTGCCGAGGTTCATTTCCGCATCGCCTCTCCGCCCACGATGTGGCCGTGTTTTTACGGTGTCGATACGCCGGACCGTGACAAACTTCTGGCCGCAAATATGAGTGTTGAACAGATGCGCGCGCACCTTGGCGTGGATAGTTTGCAGTTCATCTCCCTCGACGGGCTCTACCGCGCGGCCGGTGTTTCCGAGGGGCGTGATGCGGTGTCCCCGCGCTACTGCGACGCCTGTTTCTCCGGCGAATATCCCGTGATCCCCACCGACATGGTCGACAAAGGGTTCAAGTTGAAAGAACCCGCGCAATAGAGGTGGCTTTGCATTGCGAAGTCGGTGCGCCCATAGGCGTCGCGGGCTTGCCCCAGCAGAGTTAAGCGGTCACATTCCTCACGATCAGTGAACGTTAAGGAACTCCCATGGTCTCTATCCTCGATCTCGACCCTCGGTGGCGCACGCTCATGGCCAAGGGCGGCGTGATGGATATCGGCTTTGATCACCCCTCCGACTGGCCCCACGGTGAACGTGGCGAAGAGCCGTTTGTCAAAGAAGGCGACGATCAGCTGACCTCCGAACTCTGTCGTTTCGGCGCGGCGCGGTTCCTGCGCGTGACACTGTCTCTGCCCATTCGCGGATCCGAGGAGGTCCTTTACGTGGCTCTGTGGGCCAAGGTCGCTCATGACGTCTTTTATGCCTATCTCGATACACTCGACGGCGCACCCGCGCCTGCGCCCGCGGCGGGCACCCTCGCAAACAATCTCACGCCTTTGGCAGGTTCCGGCGCGGAGCTGATGATCGAATTCGGGGATGGCACGGCGCGCCCTGCGGCGACGCTAACCGGCGTGGATGATCTGTCATTCGACCAGCTTCTCGATCTCTATGAGGCGGCAGGTGCGCTTTCGCGGGACGAACTCAACGGCGCATGACCTGACGCGCCGAAAACGCGATCGCGGGATTTCGCGCCCCTTGACCCCCGCGCGGGAAAAGCGCACATCTCCCGCATGACCGATCTGACCAAAATTGCCCTCGTCACCGGCGCTTCGCGCGGCCTTGGCTTCCACCTCGCCGAGGCTCTTGCCCCGACGTATCACGTTGTTGCTGTGGCCAAAACCACCGGCGCGCTCGAAGAGTTGGATGATCGGATCAAGGCGAAGGGTGGTCAGGCCACGCTCGCGCCAATGGATGTGACCAATACCGATGCCATGGCGCATTTGTGCCGTGGAATTTATGACCGTTGGGGGCATCTGGACCTGTGGGCCCACACGGCGATCTATGCCCAACTTCTCTCCCCTGCCGATCACATTGATCCCAAGGATTTCGACCGTACGATTTTGACCAATGTCACTGCCCTCGGGAAACTGATTCCGATGGTCGGCCCGCTGTTAAGCATGGCAAAAGGCCCGACAGACGCCCTGTTTTTCGATGATCCGCATGCGGGTGAAAAGTTCTTTGGCGCTTATGGTGCATCCAAGGCCGCTCAAATCGCCATGGCGCGCAGCTGGGCCGCCGAGACCGCAAATATGGAAAAGGCGCCTCGCGTGCACGTGGTGTCACCGCGCGCCATGCCAACGGCAACCCGCGCGCGGTTCTTCCCGGGTGAAGATCGCGCAACTCTCGCCGCCCCCGCTGACGAAGCGGCCCGACTGCTCGGAACCATCGGCGTTATCTAATCGGATAGCGGCGCGAAGAGGTCGATGCGATAGCCGTCCGGATCTGCGACAGTCGCATATCGTTGCCCCCAAAACGCATCCCATGGCGCGGTAAGTACCGCGTGGCCTTGCGCGGAGACATCGCGCACAACCCTGTCCACTTCCGCGGGTGTGTCACACAGCATTGCAAATACCGAATGGTTGGGCGCATGCGGGCGTTCGCCAGTCAACTTTTCCATGAGCTCTGCTGCATCAATCATCAGGCGCGGCTCACCAGTTACGCGCACCGGCTCCACATGCTCATCGGACTTGAATGCCCCCTCCCCGTCGAAATCAAAACCGAGCAGAGCATAGAACGCGATGGAGCGTTCAATGTCCGTGGCGCTTACAGCGACGGCATCTATCGTCGGACGGGGCATGGTTTCTCCAATTCAGGCTTGCTTAGCTTGCTGCGATTCCCAGCCTGCTTTAAGAGGGGGTAAAGGGCAACAGGCAAGAAACAGTCAGGGACGACACATGCGGATCCTCATTACCAATGACGACGGCATTAACGCCCCCGGCCTGAAGACGCTGGAAGCGATTGCCACCGAGATCGCGGGACCCAACGGCGAGGTCTGGGTCGTCGCCCCCGCCTTTGAACAATCCGGCGTCGCGCATTGTATTTCATATGCCCATCCGACCATGATTTCAGAGCTCGCAGAGCGCCGCTGGGCCGCCGAAGGGTCCCCTGCAGATTGTGTTCTCGCAGGGCTACACGACATCCTGCCCGAACGTCCCGATCTCCTGTTGTCCGGTGTCAATCGGGGCAATAATGCCGGGGAAAACGTGATGTACTCGGGGACCATTGGCGGCGCCATGGAGGGCGCTTTGCAGGGCGTGCCCTCGATCGCCATGTCGCAATTCTTTGGCCCCGGAAATGCGCGTCTGGATGACCCGTTTGAAAGTGCTGCCATGCACGGAGCCGGTGTTGTTCGCAAACTTCTGGACCACGCGCCGTGGGACGGTTCGGCAGATTATTCGTTGTTTTATAACGTAAATTTCCCACCTCTGCCCGCATCCAAGACCGGCGACATTACTGTGACGCGCCAAGGGCGTCGTCCCACCGCGGGTTTCGGCATCGAAGGCCAAATATCCCCAACGGGGCGGCGGTTCCTGTGGGTGCGCGGGTCCGAGCAATCGGTAGAAACGGGTGAGGGAACGGATGTGTCGGCCAATCTGGCGGGCGCCATTTCGGTCACGCCGATGCGGGCCGATCTAACGGCAGATGATCGTTTAGAAGCCGTGGAGCGCGCATTGGCATGAGCTACACTCCAGAGACAAAAATGCAGTTTCTCTACACGCTCCGCTCCAAAGGCGTCACTGACGCGCGGACCCTGAATGCGATGGAAAAGGTCGACCGCGGCTTGTTCGTCAAAGGCATCTTCGCGAACCGAGCGTATGAAGACATGCCGCTGCCCATCGCCTGCGGCCAAACGATTTCACAGCCCTCCGTTGTCGCGTTGATGACCCAGGCCCTCGATGTCCAGCCGCGCGACAAGGTTCTGGAGGTTGGCACCGGCTCCGGCTATCAGGCCGCCATTCTCAGCCAACTGGCCAGACGCGTGTATACTGTGGAACGTTTCCCCCGCCTTGTGCGCGAAGCTCAGGCCGTTTTCGATAAACTCGGCCTCGCGAATATTACCCCGATGGCCTCCGATGGCAGTTACGGGCTACCTGATCAGGCCCCCTTTGATCGCATCATTGTCACCGCTGCAGCCGAGGACCCGCCCGGGCCCCTCTTGGCGCAACTCAAAGAGGGCGGTATCATGGTGTTGCCCGTTGGGCAGTCGGATACAGTGCAAAGCCTGATAAAAGTGACGCGCACCGAAACAGGTTTTGAGTACGACGAATTGCGCGCTGTGCGTTTTGTTCCCCTTTTGGAGGGGATGGGACAAGAGTGATGGGCAGATTGCCCGATTGAATTGCCGAGAACGGGGGCAACAAGATCCCCACGGCCAGATGAGGAACGAGCTATGACAAATCCCCAAACGGCATCCCGCCTGCGCCGAACGCTTTTGGTTGGCGCCGCAGCAATGGCGCTCGCCGCGTGCGAAGCGCCTGTTGATTTTGATCTGCGTGGCCTTACCGACGGCTTCACAACAGCACCCGCCGCCCAAGAGGCGCGCGTCGCGGCCAAACCCGTGCCCGATGCGAACGGGATCATTTCCTATCCGAGCTATCAGGTCGCCGTCGCAAGACGTGGAGATAGTATTGCCACCGTCGCCTCCCGCGTCGGCATAAACACCGCAGAGCTTGCGCGTTATAACGGCATTCCCACGGATGTGGCGTTGCGCGCGGGCGAAGTGATCGCCCTGCCCCGTCGCGTCGGAACAGGCCAAACCACCACCACGGCCGCTGGCACGATCGCCTCTGGCGAGCGCATCGATGTCACCACCTTGGCCAGTGAGGCCATAGATGCCGCCGACCGCAATGGCGGCGCAACGATCGCCTCAGCCACCCCTACGGCGCCACTCGCGACCGAACCCGTGCGCCATCAGGTCCAACGTGGCGAAACCGCCTACTCCATCGCGCGTAAATACGGCATCTCTGTGCGCGCTCTGGCGGACTGGAACGCGCTCGGGACGGATCTCGCCATTCAGGAGGGGCGCTATCTGCTCATTCCGGTGAAAGTGGGCGCCGCGCCTGTCCAAGAAGAGGCCACAACAGAACCGGGCACGGGTACTGCGACGCCGACGCCGCCGTCAGCCACCAAACCCCTTCCCGACCCGGCCGAGGCCGCACCTGCTCCGGTCGCGTCAAAACCCGCGGCCAATCTGGGCGCGACACAAACATCGTCCGACATGGTCGTGCCTGTCTCCGGCCCGATTATCCGCGACTACGATAAGGCGAAGTCGCAGTTCATTCTGTTCTCCGCCCCCTCCGGCACCCCCGTGAAGGCCGCAAAGGCAGGCACGGTAAAGCTAATCTCGACCAATGCCGACGGTGTGCAGATTATGGTGATCGACCATGGTGGCGGGTTGCAAACCGCCTATAGCTTTATCGACGGGCTATCGGTGAAAAAGGGTGACACAGTCAGCCGTGGTCAGACGATTGCCAAGGTCACGGCCAATGAATTCAATGCGTTGCAGTTCATGGTCTTCAAAGGCACGCAGACTGTCGATCCGACCCCATACTTGAATTAATCGCGCAGTCGACCCGAGGCGACGTCATTGTCAAGGATGTGGCGTCGTCTCGCCTCGTAGGCCGAGCTACTTTTTCGACAGATTGAGCACGTCTGGGCAATGGTCGAAATGCCTTGGCTCATATCCCTGTGGGTTTGCATCAATGCGTGTGCGCATTGCAGGCGCGGTTGGCGAAAAAAACATCCGATTTCGACAAAATACCGGAATCATTAACGCGTCTAAACCATCCATTAACCATTCGAGCCCTATGGTTAATTCAGGTTACGGGCAAAACCGGACATCGAGCAGTATTGAGACCCTGATCCGCGCCATACGGCTTACCCGACGTTTCAATACGTCGCGCGCGGATCGGGGGCTCCACCTTTCCACCGATACCAAATTGGCTACCCATTCAGGGCAGCTTCACGCCCTTACGGCCCGCCAGATCCGTGAAATACTGCCACGCGACCCGACCGGACCGCGCACCGCGTGTCGCCTGCCACTCGATGGCCTCCGCACGCAGATCCGCATCCTCAATCACGACGCCGTATGCCTCGCAATATCTATGGATCATCGTGAGGTATTCGTCCTGCGAACACGGGTGAAAACCGAGCCAAAGCCCGAAGCGATCCGAAAGAGACACCTTCTCCTCAACCGCCTCGGACGGGTTAATCGCGGTCGAGCGTTCGTTTTCGATCATGTCGCGGGGCATGAGGTGGCGACGGTTTGAAGTCGCGTAGAACAGCACATTATCGGGGCGTCCCTCGATCCCGCCGTCCAATACCGCCTTCAGCGATTTGTAGTTCTGGTCATCGTGGCTGAACGACAGATCGTCGCAAAAGAGCAGAAAGCGGTGATCGCTCTTTCCGAGCAGCGCGAGGAGACGTGCAACTGATGGAAGGTCTTCACGCTGCATCTCGATGATTTTGAGCGGTGTTTCTGTAGCGACGGCGGCATGGATCGCCTTAACCAAAGACGATTTTCCCATGCCCCGCGCGCCCCAGAGGAGCGCGTTATTTGCAGGCAGTCCACGCGCGAACTGACGGGTGTTTTCGAGCAAGGTATCGCGCGACCGGTCTATGCCTACGAGGAGCGAGATATCGATCCTCGACACTTTGCGGACCGGCAAAAGGGCATCTGGTTCTGTTTGCCACAGAAAGGCACTTTCCGCATCGAAATCAGGTGCCGCGAGGGGCGCCGGCGCCATGCGGTCAAGCGCGTCGGCAATCCGGTTCAGCGCCGCCTCGTTCATTTGTCATCGTCCTCGTCGAACTCTGCGAATAGGTCCTCATCTTCGTCGAGAACGCCCGCTTCGCGCAATTCCTGGGTGCGTTTCTTTTCAACACGCGCCACGAGAAGGATGGAAATTTCATAGAGCCCGTAGACCACAACAAAGAGGATCAGCTGCGTCGTCACATCGGGCGGCGTCACCAGAGCGGCGACGGTCAGAACCCCGACCACCGCATATTTCCGCGTGGCCCGCAGCCCGTGCGCAGTCGCAAGGCCCGCTTTACCCATCAATGTCAAAAGCACCGGAAGCTGGAAACAAAGCCCGAATGCGACGATCATTTTCAGAGTGATATCAAGGCTTTCGTTGACCTTCCCGTTGAAGACGATGTCGATGCCTGTGTCTTCCACAGCAGTCGCCACGTCACCGGAGTTCTGGACCAATGCGCCGAGGAAAGACGGAAGATCCGCAAAGCCCAGAAAGAATGTCATCGCGAGAGGGACGACGATGTAATGGGCGAATGAGGCCCCAGCCAAGAATAGAGCGGGCGAGGCTATCAGGAATGGCAGAAAGGCGTTCTTTTCGTTGCGGTATAGACCGGGCGCCACAAAGCGCCAGAGTTGAAACGCGATCACCGGAAAGGACAGCATCAGCCCGCCCACCATGGAAATTCGGATCAACGTAAAGAAGTATTCCTGCGGCGCTGTGTACTGCATCACCGGATTCGGGTTGCCCAAGGCGCGCATCGTGTTTTCGATCGGCACGAGCAGGAAATCCAGAATGGCGCCACCAACGGTGAAACAGATCACCATCCCGACGACAAAGGCCAAAACGGCACGGATCAGGCGGGTGCGAAGCTCCGCGAGGTGTTCTATCAGCGGGGCTGAACTGTCTTCGATTTCGTCTTGGTCAATATCGGAGCTGGTCATGCGTCACCCTTCTTGGCGGGGGCTTTCTTTTTGGCGGGGGCCTTCGCCTTTTTAACAGCGGTCTTGGCTGTGGTTTTGGGCGCGGTTTTTGCCGCAACCTTGGTCTTCGCGGGCGCCTTCGCTGGTGCCTTCTTTGCGGCGGGCGCAGCATCCGAAGTCGCCTGCGCCTCGGCGGCTTCACGTGCTTTTCGCGCGTTGGCCGCCTTGGCGGCATTGTCGGAAATCGCCTTGGCCATATCGGCCCGCTCCGGATCCAACGCGGGTTTGTCCGCCGCTTTAGCGCCTGACTTTGCCTCGCCCTTCATAGGGTCCCAGTTCTCGAAATTGTCAGCAGCCTCATTGAGCTTATCGAGACCGAATTTCTTCGGGTTCGCTGCCGCATCGAGTGCCTTTTTCGCCTCCCCTACACCTGCATCATCTGCCGCCTGCTCCATCGCACGCGAAAACTCGCGAGCCATGTTTTTAGCGCGTGCCGTGAAACGGCCGAGCGTGCGGAACATGCCGGGAAGGTCCTTGGGACCAACCACAATCAGGGCCACGATGCCGATGATGAGAAGCTCGGACATGCCAATGTCGAACATGGGCGCGCCTTTCGGGACAGAGGGTTACAGAATGCGTCGCGACGTGACGGACAGGATTTAAACCTTGTCCTTGTCCTCTTCGGGAGTGACGTCTTTGGCCATCTGAGCCGCTTCTTCTTCGATCTCTTTGGTGCCGTCAGTTACACCGCGTTTGAACGCCGTGATGCCTTTGCCGACTTCGCCCATGAGGCCGGAAATCTTGCCGCGTCCGAAGAGGACGAGAACGACGACCGCGATGAGCAACAGGCCTGGCAGGCCGATGTTATTGAGCATGGTAATTCTCCCGTTCAGGGGCATCCCGCGCCCCTTTGAAATCTTGCAGTCAGAAGGAATAGGCCCGCTTTTGCCGCCCGAAAAGAGCAAATCGCTCAAATCTGCGTTGATGCACAACATTGGCGCGGGTTGGAGGGCTGGAAAAGGCCAACTGACATGTTTATGTCAGTTGCACACCTATAGAATTCTGTCAGCGACCCCGAATCGGAGAGAGTGATCAATAACATTCAAATCATTGAAACTGTTGGGTTTCGCAGGTGCAGCCTCTGCACGCGCAGCTTGCGCCGGAGCGCGCGCATCCCATTCAAGGCGCAGATGGGGCGTTGAGGCATGGCGAAGGGCGGCAAATCCACCGGCATGGGTCGCAGTGATCGCCTGTATGATCTGGTGGTGATCCTGCGCGACGGCGCACGGCATACATCGCGCGAGCTGGCGCAGAAACTGAAGGTTTCGGAGCGCACAATATGGCGGGACATGGCGGTGCTCAGGTCATCGGGCGTGCCCGTCGAGGGGGAACGCGGTGTTGGCTACATCCTTACCGCGCCCATTACCTTGCCGCCCCTTAATCTGAGCATGGGCGAATTGGAGGCGCTTCACCTCGCCGTAGCCATTCTTTCAGAGGCCGCGGACCCCGAGTTGGCCGAAAACGCAGCAAGCCTTGCCACCAAAATTGACGCCGTTCTGCCCGAAAACGCTCCCCCGCCGTCGACCGGATGGGGGTTCGCCATCTACCCCTTCGCGGATGCGGCTGCGGGTTTCCGGCATTTGCCACTGCTTCGCGAAGCTGTGCGCGAGAAAAAAGTGCTCCGCGTCACCTATCGTGGGCTTTCTGATGAGCGCACGACACGACTCGTGCAGCCGCTTCAACTCGAATACTGGGGGCGGGTTTGGACGATGACCGCGTGGTGCGAATTGCGATCGGATTTCCGGGTTTTCCGGTTGGATCGGATCGAAGGTCTCATCGACACCGGCGCGACTTTTCGCGACGAGGCGGGAAGGACGCTGGCCGACTACCTCGCGCGCTCAAACCTTTGAGGGAACGGGGAAGACAAAGCATCTTTCGCGGCGCAACATCAGCCACATCGGTGTTCCCGGCTTTGGCAGGAATACCGATGGCACGGTTGCGCGCAGGATCGAATTGTCGAAATCCATGCGAAACTCCACGAGGCTTTCACGCCCCATAAACCGCGCGCGCTGAACCACGCCGCGCGCGGGCGTTCCGTCCTGAGGCGTCGGGTGCGGCCCGCGGCCGTCGCGGTCAAAATCGATGCGAAGGTGTTGGGGGCGAATGACGATTTCCACCTCGGTGCCATCGGGGCGGCCAGGGCAGAGAAATTCACCAAATGGCGTCGAGACCAGCGCACCTTCAACCGTGCCACGGATGACGTTCACATCGCTGAAAAATGCCGCGGCTTTGCGATCCACTGGCGCGTTGTAGATGTTGTAGGGTGCGCCCTGCTGCACGATGCGCCCGTCGCGCATCAACGCGATCTCATCAGCCATACGCATCGCCTCATGCGGCTCATGCGTGACGAGAAGGACTGCTGTGCCTTCTTCTTTCAGCAGGTCGAGCGTGCTATCGCGAATATCGTCCTTTAGCCGGTCGTCGAGGCCGGAAAAAGGTTCGTCCATCAACATGATCGAAGGTTTTGGTGCAAGAGCGCGCGCGAGCGCGACACGTTGCTGTTCGCCCCCCGAAAGTTCATGGGGATACTTGTCTTTGAAGTGCTTCAAACCGACCTTGTCGAGCAGATCATCCACCCGGTTCGCTTTGTCGGATTTGTGCACCTTTAGGCCGAAACCTACGTTTTCCTGCACCGAGAGATGCGGGAAAAGGGCAAAATCCTGAAACATCAATCCGATCGAGCGTTGCTCTGGCGGGACACGGAAAACGGTGTCGCATACGAGATTTCCGTCGACGTAGATTTCACCCGCGTCCTGCATATCCACGCCCGCGATGATGCGCAGCGTCGTGGATTTTCCGCACCCTGATGGCCCCAAAAGGCATGTCACCTGCCCCGGCATCACCTTTAGCGACAGGTCACTCACGACCTCCCGACCGCCAAATCGGCGGCAGATGTTGCGAAGTTCAAGACGGGCGTCGGTCACACGGTATCCGATAGAAAGACTTGGTTTCACGCGTCGTATCAGCGGGGCTTTTGTTTAGCAACCACAGTCGGCATTGCCCGCGGCATCGCCAAACTGTTCGATCCCGCCACATCCCGCGAAAATTCCATAATGGGTGTCAAAGGACCCAATAAAGTCGAAATGCACGGCAAAGCGGGTATCGTGGAGCATTTTCCACGTGTTTCCACAGACGGGATACACCTTGCCGGTTTCGATGTGATGGTGGCCGTCCAGATCAAAGTCATGTGGCGCGTGAGGGATGGACCCCTTGTAGATCACGGCCTGGCCGTAGTCTTCGCAGTCGGGTTCCAGTTCCAGTTTGAAGAGCCGATATGTCGCGGAAGTGAAATTGATCGGTGCAACCCGCTCCTCTAGTTCGCGGTTTTCGATTTCGAGCGGGCGATGCGACACGAGACGCGGATCGCCGAACCCCGCTATGCGCGCCATGTGTTCAAAATCATTCACATAGAGCGCTCCGGAGAGGCATTCGCCGTAAAGGATCGGATCCTGCCGGAGGTCTTCGGGTATGCGCCGGTCGGCGTAGATGTCGGAAAAATACATCTCTCCCCCGGGTTTGAGCAGGCGAAAGGCGTGTTCGAGCACGGCGGCTTTGTCCATGGCGAGGTTCAGGACGCAGTTGGACACGATCACATCGACGCTGTTGTCCTGCAAAGGTAGCTTGTCGAGCTCTTCGATATAACCTTGATGAAACGCGACATTGGACTCCGCATGCCCGAACCGCTCGGCATGCCAGTCGCGGTGCGCATTGGCGATGGCGAGTTGTTCCTCGGTCATATCCACGCCAATCACGCGACCGTTTTCGCCGACCAACTGTGAGAGCGCATAGACATCGCGTCCGGCGCCGCACCCGAGATCCAGAACAGTGGCCCCTTCCAGAGCCAAGGGGGCGATCAACCCGCAGCCGTAGTAACGCGTCAGAACCTCATCGTGCACCTTTGAGAGCACCGCCTTGACGTAGTCGGGCATATCATCGGGCGTGCAGCATGCGTTGGTTTTGAGGTCCGAAGACCCTTGCAGGACGCGTCCATAGTAGTCTTGCACCGACACGTGGTTCATAGCGCGTCCTTTCCCTTGATTTTGTCTGCTCCCCCATAACGCATCGGGTTTTCACAGAGGGATCACATCACCGTGTTGGTCGCGCCACCGTCGAGCAGGATGTTCTGGCCGACCATGAAGCCGGCGTGTTCTGAGCACATGAATGCACAGGTGCGGCCGAACTCCATAGGCGTGCCATATCTGCGCGCCGGTATCGTGGCTTCACGCTGTTTCTGCGCATCTTCCATGGAAATGCCCTGTGCCTTTACGACGCCTGTGTCGAGCGCAACGGCACGGTCAGTTGCGTGAATACCCGGCAAAAGATTGTTGATGGTCACGCCATGAGGGGCCACCTGCCGGGCCGTTCCTGCGACATAGCCGGTAAGACCGGCGCGCGCCGCATTCGAAAGGCCGAGTTGCGGGATCGGCGCCTTGACGGAAACCGATGTGATGTTGACCACACGTCCCCATCCCTGCTCCATCATCGATGGCAACAGAGCCTTCATTAGCGCGATGGGGGCGAGCATGTTGGCATCGATTGCGGCCATGAAATCATCGCGATCCCAATCGATCCATTGGCCCGGGGGCGGTCCACCGGCGTTGGTGACGAGAATGTCGATATGACCAGCCGCAGCGAGGACCTTTTCACGGCCCTCGTCGGTTGTGATATCGGCGGCGACGGCCGTTACCTGCACACCATAGGTTTCGCGGATATGCGCTGCCGTCTCTTCGAGTGTCTCGGCGGTGCGCGCATTCATGACCAAATCGACGCCCGCTTCTGCGAGGGCTTCGGCGCACCCGCGCCCCAATCCTTTTGACGATGCGCAGACAAGCGCGCGCTTTCCTTTGATGCCGAGGTCCATGGTCTCTCCTTTGCGTGACGCACTCTTTTATGACGCCCCGCGAGGCATGTCACGTTTCCGTTCTCCGGATTTTTCGAAACAGTCAATTCTGCCGTGATTTCCTACAGATAGACAAAAACCGCAACGTGCATGCATTTCCCGAGATCCTATGTTGATCTTGATAGTTTTTGGGTACACTGAAGACGCAAAGCAGCTGCAACAGGAGCACGACGGCGTGACGATCGACCCGAATGCGACACCGGATCAAAAAACACCTGATTTGCCCAAGCAGAGTGTGGGCGTTTTCGATGCGCAGAGTTTTCGGGTGACGCATGGCGTCAACCGCACCGACCCTATTGGTCCGGCCCCCGATCTCGAACTGGCGGATGTCTACCAACTTTCCAGCGATGCAGAGCGCGCGCGCCTCTCCATCGAGGTCGGGGATGACCAGCTCTATGTGGCCAATGATTCTGATGTAGGGACCGCAAAAGCACGCCTGTTCTTTGACAGCTGCGTGACGTTCATGTCCGAACGCGGCGGCAGTCTAGAGGCGCTCGTGGTGATTGAGACCGACGACGAGGGCCATGTGGAAAACTGCTACTTTCTCCCATTGAGCGAAGTCAGCGAGGAAACCGACTATACCCTTGTGGACATCGATACGGAAAACGCGCGCGCACGGCTGGCCGAAATCGCCTATGTCGCCTTCACGCGCGGCACCCACATCACTATGGCCGACGGAATCCAGACACGGATTGAGGACCTGAACGTCGGTGATCGCGTCCTGACGCGCTATCACGGCGCGCAGAAAATTCAGTGGATCGGCCAGCAAACAGTGCGCGCGACCGGCGCCCTTGCCCCGATCGTGATCCGGCAGGGGACGTTGAATAATGCCCACGATCTGGTGCTATCGCCCAACCACCGTCTGTTCATCTATCAACGCAGCGACAAATTGAACGCAGGGCGCGCCGAAATTCTGGTCAAGGCTGGCCTGTTGGTCAACGGGCGTGACGTGGTGCAGTCGGACGGCGGTTTTGTGGACTACTTCCAGCTCCTTTTCGACAATCACGAAATCATCTACGCCGAGGGCATTGCCGCCGAAAGCATGTTTGTGGATAGCCGCATTCGCCCGTTTCTCCCCGCCGAAGTGAGTGCACGCCTCGATCCGGCGCATTCTAGCGGACCCAAAGGCGGCACACGGCGCGCAGTCGAAATCGTCGATGGAGAGCTTTCGCCTGAGACGGCTACCGACATATTGCGCGCTGCGAGCCGCGGATAGTCGGCCAACACACGTTTCCCGTTGCCGCCCTTGCCTGCTGCGGGCTATATCGCGGCCATGTTGGATCACGCCTCTAATGCCCCCGCCCTGCCGCCCGAAATCGCGCGACGCCGTACCTTCGCGATTATTTCTCACCCGGACGCCGGTAAAACGACGCTGACGGAGAAATTCCTCCTTTATGGTGGCGCCATTCAGATGGCTGGTCAGGTGCGCGCAAAAGGCGAAGCACGGCGCACACGCTCCGACTTCATGCAGATGGAAAAGGATCGAGGGATTTCCGTGTCGGCCTCTGCGATGTCATTCGACTTCGGTCCGTTTCGCTTCAACCTCGTCGACACCCCCGGCCACTCGGATTTCTCCGAGGATACCTATCGCACGCTGACGGCGGTAGATGCGGCGATCATGGTGATCGATGGCGCCAAAGGCGTGGAAAGCCAGACCCAGAAACTGTTCGAGGTTTGCCGCCTGCGTGACCTGCCCATTCTCACCTTCTGTAACAAGATGGACCGTGAGAGCCGCGATACCTTCGATATCATCGACGAGATTCAGGAAAACCTCGCCATCGACGTCACGCCCGCCAGTTGGCCAATCGGGGTGGGACGTGATTTTCTGGGGTGCTACGACATGCTGCATAACCGGCTGGAGCTCATGGATCGGGCCGACCGGAACCGGGTCGCCGAAACCGTCAAAATCGACGGGCTGGACGACCCGAAGCTCAACGACCTCATCCCACCGCATCTTCTCGAAAAACTGCGTGAAGAAGTCGAGATGGCCCGCGAACTGCTGCCCCCCTTGGATCATAACGCGTTTCTAGAAGGCACTCTGACGCCAATCTGGTTCGGATCTGCGATCAACTCCTTTGGCGTCAAAGAGCTGATGGATGGTATCGCGGAATATGGGCCCGAACCACAGCCACAGGACGCCCAACCCCGCCCCATCGCGGCCGATGAGAAGAAGGTTATGGGGTTTGTGTTCAAAGTGCAGGCCAATATGGACCCCAAACACCGCGACCGCGTGGCATTCGTGCGCCTCGCGTCCGGCCATTTTACCCGCGGCATGAAGCTGACCCATGTGCGCTCCAAAAAGACCATGACAATTTCGAACCCTGTCCTGTTTCTTGCCGCTGACCGTGAGTTGGCCGAAGAAGCATGGGCCGGCGACATCATCGGCATTCCCAACCACGGTCAATTGCGCATTGGCGACACGTTGACCGAGGGCGAAGAAGTGCGCGTAACCGGCATTCCCTCGTTTGCCCCTGAACTTTTGCAAGGGGTGCGTGCAGGCGATCCGATGAAAGCAAAGCACCTTGAAAAGGCGTTGATGCAGTTTGCCGAAGAAGGCGCGGCAAAGGTGTTCAAACCCGCGATCGGCTCCGGTTTTATTGTGGGCGTTGTGGGCGCGCTTCAATTCGAAGTTCTCGCATCGCGCATCGAGTTGGAATACGGGCTGCCCGTCCGCTTTGACGCCTCCCAATTCACCTCGGCGCGATGGGTCAGTGGACCCCAAGACCAGATCGATCAACTGGTCAAAGCCAACACGCAACACATCTCATACGACCACGACGGCGATCCGGTTTTCCTGACACGTTTGCAATGGGACATCGATCGCATCGAACGCGATTATGCGGGAATCAAACTGTCGGCCACCAAAGAAATGATGATCTGAACGCGTTACTTTGATCGATGCACAGGGATGGCCGGCACCAAATATGGTGCCGGTTTTTTATGTGACCTCAACATGAAGAACGCCTCGATCCGTGTAAGTCGCAATCCGCGCATTCAGACAGACATGTTCCAAATTTAGCGATTTTCTGGTAACCTTACGTAGGGGAAGGGGCTAAATGAGTTCTGTTCAATTCACACTCATCCCCAGTGCATTCGGTACGTAATCGACTGCATAGTTTGGTTAATGAGGGTAATACAATGAGTACAGCTGTTAAGTTGCTGGCTGCTGCGGGCGTGTGCCTAGGCTCCAGCTTTACCGCACAAGCGGGAACCATACTTCTCGCAACGTTTGACTACGGTCCGACAACCTACAATGAAATGGAGACCACTCTTGAGAGTAACGGCCATACGGTCGATCAGGTAGACGCGAGAACCGGTGGTGCGCTCGCGAGCGCGCTCGGTAGCGCCGCCTACGATCAGGTTTTCTTTTATGACCTGACATCCAGTCGCTATATCAACCAAACCGACATTGACGCTGTCGCGAGTTTCTACAGCACGCACAATAGCATTGTGCAGGACTCTCGCTCCTACGGTCTGAACAACACCACTCCGGATCTCAAATCGGTTGAATGGCAATTGATCAATAACGTTGCCAATGCGTTTGACCGGTATGGTGGCGGGCTCTGGATCGGCACGGACCACAATCCAACCTGGACCCAAAACGCGAACCCAATCCTGTCGGCTCTCGGTTTCGATCCGATTGAAGGCAGCCATTCACAGGCCGTGAATGACTGGGATCCAACGTCTGAACTGCTCGATGGACTTGATCCGACCCAACTCTGGGCACAGGGCCATTCTGTGGGTCACGTTTCGCTCGGTATCCAACCCAACGGCGTCGATATGCGCTATCATTTTGGCCATTCGTCGCCTGCCTCTGGTGCGATACCGTATATTTCCGCGAACTTCGGAACCTACATCGCACCTGACGAAGACCCGGACGATCATCTGGACACGCCGGTCGTACCACTGCCCGCTGGTTTCCCGTTGATCCTGTCTGGCCTCGCCGCACTTGGGATCATCGGACGCAAACGTCGCAAAGCCTAAGCGAGCGCACTAAACATAATCAAAGCGGCCGCCATTTCTGGCGGCCGCTTTTCATGTCAGGCGGTCGTTACCTGCGCGTCCATCGTAATGTCACAGTTCAGCAGTTGCGAAATGGGACATCCTTTTTCGGCCTTCTTTGCGGCCTCTAAGATATCATCTTTGTCGCCGGTGGCCGTAATGGTGACGTCCAAATGCGCCTTGACGACCTTTGGCCCCCCCGACATTTCCAGATGGATCGTCGATCTGGTTTCGATGTTGTCGGGTGTGATCCCGCTCTCCCCGAGAATATTTGACAGTGCCATTGAGAAACACGCCGCATGGGCCGCCCCGACGAGTTCCTCGGGGTTTGTGCCCGCGCCGTCTTCAAAACGCGTGTTGAAACCATATGGCTGGTCCTTGAGTGCGCCGCTTTCCAGGCTCACCTTTCCCTTGCCGTCTTTGAGACCGCCGGACCACTTTGCGCTTCCGAATTTCTTGATCATATCATCCTCCTGTTGCGACTGACTTCAGCCTAGATCAACGCGGGCGCGCAGGACACTGTTCCATGCGGCTTTCCTTGACCTTTTGGGCTCTGAGGCGTATGAGAACCGCCGAAGACGTCATGGCAATCCGGCCGGACGGGCCGCGCGGGATATTGCGGCCGTTTCAACGCTGCACATCTCGAAAGGCAACATGTGACCAAATTCACCGATCTTAATCTCGACCCCAAAGTGCTCAAAGCCGTCGCCGACGCGGGCTATGAGACCCCCACCCCCATTCAGGCAGGTGCAATTCCCGCCGCGCTGGAAGGCCGTGACGTTCTGGGCATCGCACAAACCGGCACAGGTAAAACCGCCTCCTTCACATTGCCGATGATCACGCTTCTGAGCCGCGGACGTGCCCGCGCTCGGATGCCGCGTTCGCTGGTGCTATGTCCGACGCGCGAACTTGCCGCGCAGGTGGCCGAGAACTTCGACACCTACACAAAGTATTCGAAACTCACCAAGGCGCTACTCATCGGTGGCGTATCGTTCAAAGAACAGGATCAACTGATCGACCGCGGCGTGGACGTTTTGATCGCGACGCCCGGTCGCCTGCTCGACCATTTCGAGCGCGGCAAACTGCTTTTGACCGGCGTTCAGATCATGGTTGTGGACGAAGCTGACCGGATGCTCGACATGGGGTTCATTCCCGACATCGAACGCATCTTCTCGCTCACACCGTTTACCCGCCAGACGCTGTTCTTCTCCGCCACGATGGCGCCGGAAATCGAGCGGATCACTAACACATTCCTCTCTGCACCCGCCAAAATCGAGGTTGCCCGTCAGGCGACATCGGGCGAAAATATCGCTCAGAATGTGGTGATGTTCAAACCATCCCGCCGCGAACGCGCAGGGTCGGAAAAACGGGCCGTTTTGCGCGCGTTGATCGACGCCGAAGGTGAGACCCTCACGAATGGAATCATTTTCTGCAACCGTAAGACCGACGTGGATATCGTTGCGAAATCGTTGACGAAACACGGCTATGACGCCGCACCGATCCATGGTGATCTGGAGCAATCCCAACGCAACGCGACGCTGGAAGGGTTCCGCGAAGGACGTCTGAAGATTCTGGTGGCATCCGATGTGGCTGCCCGCGGGCTTGATGTGCCCTCTGTCACCCATGTGTTCAATTTCGATGTCCCGGGCCACGCGGAGGACTATGTCCACCGTATTGGTCGCACAGGGCGCGCCGGTCGTGACGGCAAAGCGATCATGATTTGCGAACCCCGCGACGAAAAGAACTTTGCAGCGGTCGAAAGCCTGATCGGCAAAGAGATCCCCCGTCTCGATGATCCATCGCGCAAAGGCGGCAAGGAAATCCCTGAAGCCGCCGAGACTGTAACCTCGGAAGAGAAACCGAAACGCGCGTCACGCTCACGCAGCCGTAAACGTGCGGAGCCGACGCAGGACGCAAAGAAGAGCGAACCGAAATCGGATGAGCAGCCCGTAGCGGAAGCGCCGCAGGCCGAAACTCCAAAGGCAGCTCCCGTTGCATCTGAGAACACCCGTGACACCAAACGGTCCAATTCCTCGCGCTCGCGCGGTGGACGGGGCAAGCGGGAAGAAGAAGTTCTGGGTCTCGGCGATCACTTGCCAACTTTTATCGCCAAGAGTTTTGATGATCGCTGATCCCTAAGCTTAGCGAAAAAACACAAAACCCCGCGCTACGGCGCGGGGTTTTGTTTTGGATAATGTGGTCTAGGCAATTGCGCCCAGCGAATGGGACGCAAGGTTGGACAGCTCAGTTAGACAGACGCGAGATCACGATCTGGACTTCAGGCTTTTTGCCGACTTCGCTATGCGTCGTTTTGCGGATGATCCGGCGCAACTCCTCTTCGAGCTTGTTATCATCGCTGAGCGTCTTGCGCCCTGCCCGCATCAGGAACTGGTTCACGTCCTCTTCGAGCACATCAACAAGAGGCGCGCGCGACAGGCCGGTTTCCGGCAGGCCACGCAATTCGCACCAGCAATCGCCCAGTGGCTCGTCGTCTTCGACAATCACTGTGGCCACGACCAGACCGTTCTGCGCCATGCGCATACGGTCACGGACGATACCGTCCAGCGCACCGATCTGGATCGACCCGTCGAGATAGGTTCGACCGGTTTCGACGTACTCGACGATCCGGGGCGCATTGCCCGACAGATCGACTGCGACACCATTGGGGGCCACTACCGCCTTGAAACCATTGGTTTCTGCAAGACGTGCGTGTTCGCGCAGATGGCGGTGCTCGCCATGCATCGGGATCACGGTCTGCGGTTTCACAACCTCATGCATGAGCGTCAGGTCAGGACGGTTTGCGTGACCTGACACATGGATATCATCGCGCCCCGAAATCGTGTCGACACCGAGTTCGGAGAAGTTGTTGAGGATGCGTGCAACCTCGGTCTCGTTGCCGGGGATGGTTTTGGAAGAAAAGATCATCGTGTCACCTTCGGTCATTTTCAGCCCGAGGTATTTGCCGCGTGACAGTTGGGCTGTCGCGGCGCGATGTTCGCCCTGCGATCCGGTCGTCAGAAGCATCAGGTTTTCATGAGGGATTTCTCCCGCATGTTCAGGTGAGACTGTTTTCGGGAAATCGCTGATAATGCCGGTTTCAATACCCGCCGTGATCATCCGGCGCATGGCGCGCCCCAGAAGGACCACAGAGCGACCCGACTTCGAGCCAGCAACGGCCAGCGTTTTGACCCTCGCGATGTTGGAGGCAAATGTCGTGGCTGCGACAAGCCCGTCGAGCGAAGCCACCAATTCATTGAGCGGTTCTACGACTTCCGCCTCGGATCGTCCTGGGTGGTGGTTGAAGACGTTTGTGCTGTCGCAGACCAGCGCTTTCACCCCGTCTTTGGCAACGCTTTCCCACAATTCACGATCAAAAGCCTCGCCCACCACGGGGGTCTCATCGATTTTGAAATCGCCGGTGTGGATCACACGGCCCGCAGGTGTGTCGATGACCAATGCCGAAGATTCCGGAATGGAGTGGGAAACCGGCAGGAAGCCGACGGTGAAGGGGCCGACGTCGACCTGCTCCGGCCATGCGGCAACGGTTTTGATCTGCAACTCGTCATGGCCGTGCTCTTCGAATTTCAGCCGCGCGATATGCGCGGTGAAGGCACGCGCGTAGATCGGCGCATCGAGGCGGGGCCACAGATGACCAACTGCGCCCACGTGGTCTTCGTGGGCATGGGTGATGAAGATGCCGTCGATGCGGTCTTTGCGCTCTTCGAGCCACGCCACATCAGCAAAGATCAGGTCCACGCCCGGCGTGCCGTCCATGGAGGGAAAGGTCACTCCAAGATCGACGACGATATAGCGTTCCTTGCCCGCCGGACCGTAGCCGTAGACGTAGCAGTTCATGCCGATCTCGCCGGCCCCACCGAGCGGGAGATAGAGGAGACGATCGGTCATGTGTTACCCTGTTCTTTGTTATATTGGTGGATCACGACGAGACCATGGATGGTCAGGTCTTCGTCGAAGTAGTCAAATAGCTTGTGGCCCTGATTGAACAGAGGTGCAAGTCCACCCGTGGCCACGATTGTCATCGGGCGGGTGTATTCTGCCTTTATTCGGCTACAGGTTTCACGCACCAAGCCCACATAACCCCAGAAAACACCAGATTGCATGCAGGCGACGGTATTGGTCCCGATCACCTTCTCGGGCATGGTCACATCGACATGCGGCAGGGCTGCCGCGGCGAGATGGAGCGCTTCGAGCGAGGTATTCACACCGGGTGAAATCACACCGCCGACGTATGCGCCGTCCTGGGCCACGACATCAAACGTTGTCGCCGTCCCGAAGTCGACCACGACGAGATCCCCCCCGTAGCGGTCAAAGGCCGCGGCGGTATTCACCAACCGGTCGGGACCGACGGTGGTGCCCACATCCACACGTGGGGCATGAGGCAACAGACACTCTGGTTTGCCCACCACGAGAGGGCGGCAATTGAAATAGCGACTGGCGAAAACCCGCAGGTTGAAGACCACACGCGGCACGGTGGACGAAATAATCACCTCCGTGATATCCGCCTCGACCTTTTGAAAGTTCAGCAGGGTCGTCAGCCAAACGTAATACTGATCCGCGGTGCGCTGCGTTTCAGTCGAGGTGCGCCATGTGGCAATGGATTTTTCGCCATCCCAGATGGAGAAGACGGTGTTGGTATTGCCGGTATCGATACAAAGCAGCATCAGAAATAGACCTCCGCGGCAGGAATGGAGAGGGTCCCTTGCGGGGTTTTCAGCACGAGATTTCCCGCCTCATCGACGGTCTCGAATGTTCCATGGTGTTCGGCGGTCATAGTTCGTGCCCGCACAGGCTGGCCCAAACGCGCAGCGCGGTTCAACCATGCGCTGCGAATGGGGCCAAATCCGTAGGTGACAAAAGTCGCCTCATGCGCCGCGTAGGACGGTGCCAGCAAGTCGAGGAACTCTTCGGGCGACACGCGCACGCCAGTCCCATCGACCAGCGATACGGGTGCTGTCGCCTCGGCTTCCAGTTGGTCGACACGTGGTGCCTGCAGCAGGTTCACACCAATGCCGATTGCGAGATGGGATGATCCCCTCTCCAACAGAATGCCGGCGACTTTGCCGCCGTTGAGCAAAACGTCGTTGGGCCATTTCAAACTGAACGGATCGGGGCGCCCCGCAACGGCGACGAAGGCATCATAGAGCGCGAGAGCCGCGACAAAGGAGCGTAAAGCGATCCGGTCAGGAGGCTCATTGGGATACATCAAATAAGTGGCGGCAAAGTTGCCTGCTGGCATTTGCCACGCCCGCCCGCGACGGCCGTGGGCCGCGGTTTGTTCATGCGCCAAAATCCATTGTGGAAACACACCAGAGGCCGCGACGCGCGCGGCCTCTGACATGGTGCTATCCACGGAGGCGAGGACATTGCGCCCTACCCCCGTGGGCCATTCTTGCATGTTAGCGGACAAGGGCCTCTGCCGCGATGGCCGCCATAGTGTCCAATCCCAATGCGTTGACGATACCGACGAGCACGAGAACCGAACTGATCGCCAAAAACGCAACCGGGATCATCGACGGCTGGTCATCGAGCGGCTCACCTTCTTCACCGAAGAACATGTAATAGACGATGCGCAGGTAGTAGAACGCACCGACGACGGACGCGATCACCCCACCCACGGCGAGCCATGTCAGACCTGCATCAAGGGCGGCCTGCAACACGGCAAGTTTGCCGAAAAAGCCGAGCATCGGCGGCACGCCAGCCAGCGAGAAAAGCAGAACCAAAAGCGCCAGCGCCTTGCCCGGTGCGACTTTCCAATAGCCATTCAGTGCGGCGATTTCGGTCACCGGTTTCCCATCGCGTTCCATCAGGAGGATGAAGGCGAAGGTGCCGATGTTCATCAAGATGTAGATCGCCATATAGAACATGGCCGACTGCACACCCAATGCATTCCCCGCCGCGAGCCCCATGAGAGCGAACCCCATATGCGCGATGGAGGAATAGGCCATCAGACGTTTGATGTTGGTCTGTCCGATACCGGCAAAGGCGCCAAGGAACATGGACGCAACGGCGATGATGGCCAAAATCTGCTGCCAGTCGCCGACGACGCCGCCGAAGGCATCGTGCAGGACGCGGGCGAACAGACCCATAGCTGCGAGTTTCGGCGCAGTCGCGAAGAAGGCGGTAACGGGTGTCGGGGCCCCTTCATAAACGTCAGGCGTCCACATGTGGAACGGCACGGCGGAAACCTTGAACGCCAGACCCGTCATCAGGAAGACGAGGCCGAACAGCAGGCCAAGCGGGACATCGCCCTGAGCCACAGAAATGATACCGGCAAAGGAGGTCGTGCCCGCGAAACCGTAGGTCAGCGACGCACCGTAGAGCAACAGACCCGACGACAACGAACCAAGAACGAAATACTTCAGACCGGCCTCTGTGGAGCGCAGGCTATCACGGCGGAAAGACGCGACCACGTAGAGGGAAAGGGACATCAGTTCGAGGCCGAGATAGAGCGCCATAAGGTCGCCGGCCGAAACCATCACCATCATGCCGATGGTCGCGAAAAGCACGAGGATCGGATACTCGAATTTGAGCATGTCGCGTTTGACCATGTAGTCGAGGGACATGATCAGGACTGCTGCGCCTGAGAGCAGCACGCCTACTTTTGCGAAGCGTGCAAAGGCATCATCAATAAACATACCATTGAAGGCGACGTTCGATCCATGCCCACCAAAGCCGATGAAGGCGGCGATGATCAGAAAGACGATCGCGACGCTCCATGTAACCGTGGAGGCGAGTTTGTCTTTGCCCGTGTAAACGGTGAAGAGAAGTGCCGCCATGCCGAACACGGCCAGCAGGATTTCCGGCAGGACAATCGAGAAATCGTTGGGGGTCATTTCGATGCCCTCCCCTTAATGGCTGGCGGCTGTGGCGACCATGTCGGTCGGCAGAGCGGCTGTGTAGTTGTCGATAAGGGCGGAAACGGACGGCCCGATGATGTCGAGCACGAGCGATGGGTAGACCCCTAGGAGGAGCGTCATGGCGACAAGCGGGGCCATGATCCATTTCTCACGCGCGGTCATGTCGGTGATCGCCTTGAGGCTCTCTTTGATCAAATCGCCGAGAACCACCCGACGGTAGAGCCAGAGCGCATAGGCCGCCGAGAAGATCACACCGGATGTCGCGACGAGCGCGATCCAGGTATTGGCTTTGAACATCCCGACGAGCGTCAGGAATTCACCAACAAACCCGGACGTGCCCGGAAGGCCGACGTTTGCCATTGTGAAGAACATGAAGATCAGCGCATAGGCCGGCATCCGGTTCACCAGACCGCCAAAGGCGTCGATTTCGCGGGTGTGCATCCGGTCATAGATCACGCCGACGCAGAGGAAGAGCGCGCCGGAAATGAACCCGTGCGAGATCATTTGGAAAATCGCGCCATCCAGACCCTGCTGATTGAGCGAGAAAATACCCGCCGTCACATAGCCCATGTGCGCCACGGACGAATAGGCGATGAGCTTCTTCATGTCCTCTTGGACGAGAGCGACCAGCGAGGCGTAGACAATCGCAATGACGGAGAGCCACAGCACGAAAGTCGACAGAAGTTCCGTGGCAATCGGGAACATCGGCAGCGAGAACCGCAAGAACCCGTAGCCGCCCATTTTCAACAGGATGGCCGCAAGAACAACCGAACCGGCCGTTGGCGCCTGAACGTGAGCGTCGGGCAACCATGTGTGAACCGGCCACATCGGCATCTTCACCGCGAAGGAGGCAAAGAAGGCAAGGAAGGCGAGCGTCTGGAACCCACCAACAATCTGGAACCCGAGGACGGTCAGATCATCAGACGGGAACTGCACCTGCGAAGGGTCGAGCATCGTCGCGATATCGGTGGTGCCTGAGTAGATATACATCGCAATCATCGCGACGAGCATCAGGACCGAGCCGAGGAAGGTATAGAGGAAGAATTTGAAGGCCGCGTAGATGCGGTCTTTGCCACCCCAGATGCCGATGATGAGGAACATCGGGATGAGGCCCGCCTCGAAGAAGAGGTAGAACAGCATGATATCGAGCGCACAGAACACGCCGAGCATCAGCGTTTCCAGCAGCAGGAATGCGATCATATACTCCTTGACCCGCACCTTCACATCCCACGCCGACCAGATCACCAGTGGCATCAGGAAGGTCGTGAGCAGGACGAAGAGAACGGAAATACCGTCCACGCCCATTTTGTATTTCAGACCCATGATCCAGTCGGCTTCTTCGACCATCTGGAAACCGGTGTCATTCGCATCGAACTGGGCGAGAATAAAGAGCGACAGCAGGAAGGTGATCACCGTCGCGAAAAGAGCGAGGCGTTTTGCATTCAGTTGGGCAACTTCGTCTTCGCCGCGCAAAAAGAGCAGCAAGACGACGGCAGCAACCGTGGGCAGGAAAGTGACGAAGGACAGCACGTTATCCATTATTCGGCCCCCCCGCCGATCGACATCCAGGTGATCAACAGTGCGATCCCCAGAACCATAGTGAAGGCATAGGTGAAGATGTATCCCGACTGTGCGCGCCCCGCGAGGCGTGTGAAGAACGGAACAATGCCCATTGCCAGCCCGTTGATTGCACCATCAATCGTCGACCCATCGCCGCGCTTCCACAGGAAGCGACCCAGCCACAGAGCCGGACGCACGAAGATGGCGTCATAGATCTCGTCGAAATACCATTTGTTGAGAAGGAATTGGTAGAGAACCGGCTGGTTCGCCGCCAGACGCGCCGGGAGGCTCGTATTGCGGATGTAGAACAACCAAGCCGTCCCGAGGCCGAGCAACATCGCGACAAAGGGCGACAGCTTTACCCAAACCGGCGCGTGGTGTGCTTTGTCGAGAATGGCTTCGGATGCCTCCGACATATAGATCGCACCGATAGCTGCGTGATCTGTGGCTACGTGTTCATCAGCATCGCCATGTGCTGCATCTGCCTGCAGCGTTTCGCCATGATCATCCACAACGGCTGCGTCGCCATGGTCGTCCATCGCTGCGTCATCGCCATGACCGTCGTCCATGGTCGTTTCGGCGTGATGCGGCATCTGGAAGAAGGACACCATTTTGTCGTGATCCAGGAAGAATGGTTTGACCCAGAGCATACCAGCCAAAACTGCGCCCACTGCCAGAACCCCAAGCGGGATGGTCATGGAAAGCGGGCTCTCATGTGCATGGTCGTGGGCGTGATGATCGCCGCGCGGTTTGCCAAAGAAAGTCATGAAGATCAGGCGCCACGAGTAGAAAGACGTGAACAAGGCCGCGATCACAAGAAGCCAGAATGGAAGTGCGTCGGCAGTCGCCCATGCGCTTTCGATGATTGCGTCTTTCGACAGATAGCCCGCGAAACCGATATATGTCAGCGGGATACCGACACCGGTAATGGCAAGTGTGCCGATGATCATCATTGCGAAGGTGAAGGGGATCTTTTTGCGAAGGCCGCCGTAATTGCGCATATCCTGCTCGTGGTGCATTGCGTGGATGACGGAGCCTGCGCCAAGGAACAGCATCGCTTTGAAGAATGCGTGCGTGAACAGGTGGAACATTGCGGCACCATAGACACCCGCGCCCGCGGCCACGAACATGTAGCCGAGCTGCGAACAGGTGGAATAGGCGATCACACGTTTGATGTCGTTCTGCACCAGACCAACTGTCGCCGCGAAGAATGCAGTGAAGGCACCGAGATAGAGAACGAAGGTTTTGGTCGCCTCGGCATACTCAAACAGGGGCGACATGCGGCACACGAGGAACACACCCGCCGTCACCATGGTGGCCGCGTGGATCAGCGCCGACACAGGTGTCGGGCCTTCCATCGCGTCCGGCAACCAAGTGTGCAGGAAGAGCTGAGCCGATTTGCCCATCGCGCCGACGAACAGCAGGAAGGCCAACAGGTTTGCCGCGTTCCATTCGGTCCACAGGAAATGGATCTGCGTCTGCGCCAGTTCAGGCGCTTTTGCAAAGATCGTGTCCATGTCGATCGCATCTGTCAGGAAAAACAGACCGAAGATACCGAGCGCAAAACCGAAGTCACCGACGCGGTTGACGATAAACGCCTTCATCGAGGCAGCTCCGGCGGACGACTTTTTGAAGTAGAAGCCGATCAGGAGGTAGGACGCCAGACCCACACCTTCCCAGCCAAAGAACATCTGAACGAGGTTATCGGCCGTGACCAGCATAAGCATGGTGAAGGTGAAGAGAGACAGATAAGCAAAGAAACGGGCGCGATAGGCCTCGTCGTCACCAAAGTTTTCGTCGTGGGCCATGTAGCCAAACGAATAAAGGTGCACGAGCGCCGAAACCGTTGTGACCACGACCAGCATGATGGCGGTCAGGCGGTCCAACCGGATCGACCAGTCGGCGGACAATGTCCCGCTCTCGATCCATTTCAGGATCGGGATGTATTGCGTTTCGCCATCAAAGCCGAGGAAGACGATCCACGACAGGAAGGCTGCAAGAAACAGAAGGCCCGTGGTCAGGATTTGCGCATTCCGCTCACCAATGGTGCGCCAACCGAAGCCACCAATAATGGCACCAACCAAAGGCGCGAAGAGGATGATCTTTTCCATTGGCGCTTACCCTTTCATCACGTTGACGTCTTCGACGTCGATCGTGCCGCGGTTGCGGAAGAAGCTCACGAGGATGGCGAGGCCGATCGCCGCTTCTGCGGCAGCAACCGTGAGCACCAGCATCGTGAAAATCTGACCCACCAGATCCCCCATGTAGGAGGAGAAGGCGACAAGGTTGATGTTGACGGACAACAGGATCATCTCGATCGACATCAAGATGATGATGACGTTCTTCCGGTTGAGGAAGAGCCCGAAAATGCCGATGACGAAAAGTGCGCCGGCCGCTGTCAGGTAATGTTCAAGTCCGACCATGTCGTCCCTCGGTTCTTTGTTTTGCCGCTTGGTGCGGCTTTTGTGTCAGGGCGGTCCACCGCCCGTTAAATCGTGGCCTGGGCCGACTTACAGCCCCTGCCCCGGTTCCACGTCTTTCATTTCCATGGCTTTCGCCGGATCGCGGTACATCTGTTTGAGCACGTTCTGGCGTTTGACGTTCGGGTTGTGGCGAAGGGTCAGAACAATCGCACCGATCATGGAGACCAGAAGGATCAGACCCGCCAATTGGAACAACATCAGGTAGTCGTCGTACATGAGTTGACCGATCGCCGCGGTGTTGTGGATTTCGGCGGCATCGGGGGTGACCGATCTACGCAGGGCTTGTGCCCCTTCGGCCGCAGTCCAATCGCCATATGCCAGCGCCAGCTGCATCAGGATCACCACACCGATCAACAGCGCGAAGGGCAGATAGCGCGCCATGCCCGCTTTGAGTTCGGCAAAATCGACGTCCAGCATCATGACGACAAACAGGAAAAGAACCATCACGGCCCCGACGTAGACGATGATCAAAAGCATCGCGACGAACTCCGCGCCCAGCAGGACGAAAAGACCGGAAGCCGACAGGAAGGTCAGGATCAGCCAGAGCACCGAGTGGACCGGATTTCGGGACACAACCGTGAACAGGCCTGCGCCGATCATCAGGATAGCAAATAGGTAGAATGCGATATCAGCGACAGTCATTCGCTGCCCTCCTCACGTTCGGCAAAGACCTCTTTGGCGAGATCGAGCGCCTTGGACATAGCAGGCAGGCCACCGAGCATGGACATCTGGTAGATCACTTCCGCTACTTCTTTTTCGGTCGCACCCGCCTTGATGGCGTTGCGCACTGTCATCTTAATGGGCGCTTCTGCCTGAGCACCCTGCGCGGTCAAACCGGCCAGCACGACAAGCAGTCTCGTTTTCGTATCGAGCCCGTCAGGATTGAACGTATTGCCCCAAAGCATGTCCATCTGTTCGCGCGACATGGACGGGAAAAATTTATCCAGTTCCGGCGGCGTGAACGTCGTCATGGACGGGTTGAAGGCAGCGGCCATCTTCTGGCCTTGCTCCATCATCTGTCCGAACATCTTGGCAAAATCGTTCATCGGGTTTCCTTAGCGATACGGCGCATCGAGTTCGAGGTTGCGCGCGATTTCCGCTTCCCAACGTTCGCCATTCTCGAGAAGCTTGGCTTTGTCGTAGAAAAGCTCTTCGCGGGTCTCGGTCGCGAATTCGAAATTCGGCCCCTCAACGATGGCGTCGACCGGACAGGCTTCCTGACAGAATCCGCAGTAGATGCATTTTGTCATATCAATGTCGTAGCGCGTGGTGCGGCGCGAGCCATCTTCGCGTGGTTCGGCATCGATAGTAATCGCCTGAGCGGGGCAAATCGCCTCGCAGAGTTTGCACGCGATGCAACGTTCTTCGCCGTTTGGATACCGGCGCAGAGCGTGCTCGCCACGAAAACGCGGAGACAAAGGCCCCTTTTCGTGCGGGTAGTTGATCGTGGCCTTGGGCGCGAAGAAGTATTTCAGCCCAACTCTGAAACCGGCAATGATGTCGGTCATCAGGAAATATTTCACGGCACGGGTGTAGTCGAGAGCCATGTGTTAACCTCCCAGAGCCCAGCGGGCATAAGCCCCGCCGAAAGCGCCAAATTGAGCGAAAAATGCTACGAGAACGACCCAGGCAAGCGACATAGGCAGGAACACTTTCCAACCGATCCGCATGAGTTGGTCGTAGCGGTAGCGCGGCACGATGGCTTTGACCATCGAGAAGATGAAGAAGAAGAAGCCCATTTTGAGGATGAGCCACAGGATGCCATCAGGCAGGCCGGGAATGGGCGACAGCCAGCCACCAAAGAACAACAGGCTGACGAGAGCACACATAAGCACGACGGCCATGAGTTCGCCCATCATGAACAGGAGGAACGGCGTCGAAGAGTATTCAACCTGATAGCCTGCAACGAGTTCGGATTCAGCTTCTGGCAGATCGAATGGAGGGCGGTTGGTTTCCGCGAGCGCGGAGACGAAGAACAGCACAACCATCGGGAAATGCGGGATCCAGTACCACGAGAAGATGCCGAAGCGGCCATCCTGCGCGGCGACAATGTCCCCGAAGTTCAGAGAACCGGTCGAAATGATCACACCGATGATGATGAGACCGATCGACACCTCATAGGAAATCATCTGCGCGGCAGAGCGAAGCGACCCGAGGAACGGATATTTCGAGTTCGAAGCCCAGCCCCCCATGATCACGCCGTACACTTCCAGCGATGAGATCGCGAAGATGTAGAGAATAGCGACATTGAGATCCGCGATCACCCACCCGTCGTTCCACGGGATCGCAACCCAGGCGATACAGGCGGTGACAAAGGTAATCATCGGCGCAAGATAGAAGACGAATTTGTCAGCGCCCGCAGGCACCACGACTTCTTTGACGATGTATTTGATAAAGTCCGCGAAAGACTGCAACAGACCAAAGACACCTACGATGTTCGGCCCTTTGCGCATCTGGACAGCAGCCCAGACTTTGCGGTCGGCGTACATCAGGAAGGCGAGCGCTACAAAGAGCGGGAGCAGCACCAAGAGGCACTGACCGAGCACAAGCAGCGCGATCCCCAGATTTGTTGTCGTGAAAAATTCGACCATGATTTAGCCTCTCACACCGTCGGTATTCGTCTGTCCGCGCAACTTTCCACCATCGTTTCTGCGTCGATGACGTGCTGTCCCACGGGGAGTGCTGGCGAGATGGTGTAAACAGCATCCGCGCGCCAAATTCCACCCTCATTCGAAAGATTTGTCCGCAGATGACGGGCAAATCCAAGTCCTTGCGATTGCGCATAGCCGGCGGCCGCGCATTCGCTAAAAGCATCCATGTGTTCCTTGCGCAAAAAGCCGCGCCCTTCCAGGAAAATATTCACCAATTCATCGTCAAAGGGCAGCACTTCGACAACCGTGAAGCGCGCGCTTTTGGGCGCGCTCACGGGGCCTGCCTCGACATCCGGTTCCGTCGACATGGCGCAGGCTGCCAGCGTCGTGCAAGCAACCAAAGCCGATCCACAGATGGCGCGAAGCGATATGTGTGCCCGACGCGTCATCACTCGGCCGCAATCGCCTCTTCACGGCGCGCTTTTGCGATCGCCGAGAGTTCGGCCATCAGTTGGCTTGCCCGTGTAATCGGGTTGGTGAGGTAGAAATCTTTCACTGCGTTGCGCAGCGTCGCCTTGGCCGGCTTGGACTCCTTGATCGGTGTCCATGCGTTTTGCGGCACTTCGTCGATAGCGCCCAGATGCGGCACGGCGTCTACGAGGGCGCGGCGCAAACCGGCGAGGTTGTCATAGGGCAAAGTCTGGCCGACTTCTGCGGACAGGGCGCGCAAAATCGCCCAATTCTCTTTCGCATCACCCGGAGGGAACGATGCGCGCAGCGCGAGTTGCGGGCGACCTTCGGTGTTCACAAACAGGCCGGCCTCTTCGGGATAGGCTGCGCCGGGCAGAATAATGTCTGCGCGGTGTGCGCCACGGTCGCCGTGCGAGCCCTGGTAGATCACAAAGGCACCTGGCGCGATTTCAACTTCGTCTGCGCCGAGGTTGTAGATCACTTCCGCCCCTTTGAGCGCAGCCGTCATTCCGCCATCGGTTGTCGCACCAACATCCATCGCGCCAACGCGGCCGGCGGCGGTGTGCAGAACCATGAATTTAGCGCCGGCATTTTCGGCCAGTTTCATCGCCTGTGACAGAACGGCTTCGCCATCTGCCTCGGTGAGAGCGCCCTGCCCGATGATGACGAGTGTCTTCTTGCCATCCCGTGTCGCGGCCGAAATCTCTTTGGCGGCGGTGTCGATCAGGGAGGCGCGGTCTGTGCCGACATGTACGTATTCATACGTAAGATCAACGGCTTCGCCAATCAGCCCGACAACAGCACCCCGTGCCCATGCACGGCGGATGCGCGCATTCAGCACCGGCGCTTCATCGCGCGGGTTGGTGCCGATGAGCTGGATCATATCCGCGCTATCGATATCGTCGATGGTTGCTGTGCCGACATAGGCCGAACGATTGTCGGCGGGCAGTTTCGCGCCGTCCACACGACATTCGACGGAACCACCCAGACCTTCAACCATAGTCTTGAGCGCGAAGGCCGCTTCTGTCGGAACCAGATCGCCAACAAGACCGGCGACTTTTTTGCCCTTCATCGCAGTAGCAGCGGCTCCGAGCGCCTCTGACCACGTGGCTTTTTGCAGCTTACCGTCTTTGCGGATGTAAGGAGTATCCAGTCGCTGACGTCGCAGACCGTCCCAGACAAAGCGCGTTTTGTCGGAAATCCATTCCTCATTCACGCCGTCGTGGTTGCGTGGCAGGATGCGCATCACTTCGCGACCCTTGGTGTCCACGCGAATGTTGGAGCCGAGCGCGTCCATCACGTCGATGGTTTCGGTCTTGGTCAACTCCCACGGACGCGCGGTGAAGGCGTAGGGTTTCGACGTCAATGCGCCGACCGGGCATAGGTCGATGATGTTACCCTGCAGGTTCGAGGCGAGTGTCTGGTTGAGATAGGTTGTGATCTCGGAATCTTCGCCGCGACCGGTTTGGCCCATCTGGGTGATGCCCGCGACCTCGGTGGTGAACCGCACGCAGCGCGTGCAGGAAATGCAGCGCGTCATTGCCGTTCCCACCAGCGGCCCGAGATCGAGATCCTCGGTTGCACGCTTTGGCTCGCGGAAACGCGAGAAATCAACGCCGTAGGCCATGGCCTGATCCTGCAGGTCGCATTCGCCCCCTTGGTCACAGATCGGGCAATCAAGTGGGTGGTTGATGAGTAGGAATTCCATCACCCCCTCGCGCGCCTTTTTCACCATGGGCGAATTGGTCTTTACGACCGGCGGCTGGCCTTCCGGACCGGGACGCAGATCCTTGACCTGCATCGCACAGGAGGCCGCAGGTTTGGGCGGGCCGCCGACCACTTCAACAAGGCACATACGGCAGTTGCCCGCGATCGAGAGACGTTCGTGGTAGCAAAAGCGCGGCACTTCGATCCCGGCCACTTCACAGGCCTGAAGGATCGTCATGGCCGGATCGACTTCGACCTCGCCCCCGTCGATAATGATTTTGCGCGTATCTGCCATGGTCAATTCACCTGTGTTGCGCGAGGGCGGCGGCGCGCCGCCCCCCTCATCTTGTCCTTGAGCGTGTCCTGCACGCCCCTGTCATCGTCAACCGCCAAATCGGCGATCAAATTCATTTCAAACGCAAGAACGAGCCGATCAGGCTGCCCTTTTCGATTTCGCTTTTACCCAGAGCACAGAGACCCGACACTTTGGTCGGATCAAACCCTGCATTGCGGGCATAGGCATAGGCCTTTTCGCGCATCCGCGCCTGTTCCGCATCGCTGTCGATGTAGTTGCGGATTTCATCATCCGAATACCCCATCTTCGATGCCTTATCTTTCAACGACCACAGAAAGCCCAATCCCTTGAGAGTGCGCGGGGCAATGGAGCCGCATTTGTCGCTCACCTCGATGGCGATGGCGATTGCCATCATCTGGTCGTCGATTTCCTTAACATCGTGCAATGGCGCCAGCGCCGCAGCCGGCGAGGCGAGAAACAGAGAGAGGATAAGGGGTTTTACAAATTTCATTCGGGACTACTCCGCCGCTATCGGCCGACAACTTTTCTCACGGAAAAGTTTGGCCTCTTTCAGATACGACCAGCCAAAGGCGTGGTCGGTGTCCCCATGTTTTTCTTTGTAGGCAAGACGTTCGAGCGCCTCGTCCAAGGTGGGCTTATGCCCTTTTTCGATCCACCACATGACGAAATGCTGTTTTCCCAGCACCTCGAACCACTCTTCGCGGCGGTCGTAAAACTGTTTGTGCACCGTGTTGAACACGAAATTTTCGAGCGTGGCGACATCTTCCCACACAGTCAGATTCGAAACGAACTGTGGGTCTCCGTCAATCTTTGCCGCCGTGTTCCCGGTGCCCGGTTCTCCGGAGCCCTCCATCATCCACACAAAACCCGGCATGCGTTTACCCAGGCTATTGATGCGGTCGAGGCTTTCCATGAACTCACCCACGCGCGGATCATCCGTCGGGGCGATGAGACGCCCGACGTTGAGTTCCGCAATATGGTGGGTGGCTTGTTGCATCGGTGTAATTACTCCGCGGCCACTGCGCTGATGCGACCGGATTTCTGTGCCTTGATCCGGTCTTCGATCTCGCCACGGAAATTCTTGATCAAACCCTGAATTGGCCACGCCGCAGCATCGCCGAGCGCACAGATCGTGTGCCCTTCGACCTGTTTTGTGACATCCCAGAGCATGTCGATCTCTTCGAGCTCCGCCTCGCCGCGCACAAGGCGGTCCATGACGCGCATCATCCAGCCGGTGCCTTCGCGGCACGGCGTACACTGGCCACAGCTTTCATGTTTGTAGAAAGCGGCAAGACGCCAGATCGCTTTGATGATGTCGACGTTCTTGTCCATGACGATCACCGCAGCGGTGCCAAGGCCGGAGCCCAGTTCGCCACGCAGGTAATCAAAGTCCATGATCGCGTCTTTCATGTCCTCACCGCGCACACAGGGCACGGAAGAACCACCGGGGATCACGGCCTGCAGGTTGCTCCAGCCGCCGCGAATACCGCCGCAATGCTTTTCGATCAGCTCTTCGAAGGAAATGCTCATCGCTTCTTCGACAACGCAGGGGTTGTTCACATGGCCGGAGATCGCAAAGAGTTTGGTGCCCGCGTTATTGGGGCGACCAAAGCCTGCAAACCACTCGGGGCCACGACGCAGGATCGTGGGCACAACGGCGATGGATTCAACATTGTTCACAGTCGTCGGGCAGCCATAAAGGCCGGCACCGGCGGGAAACGGCGGTTTCATCCGCGGCATACCCTTTTTGCCCTCAAGGCTCTCGATCAGCGCGGTTTCTTCCCCGCAGATGTAGGCCCCCGCTCCGTGGTGCAGGTAGAGGTCGAAATCCCAGCCGGATTTCGCGGCATTCGGTCCGAGAAGTCCCGCATCATAGGCCTCGTCGATCGCGGCCTGAAGCGCTTCACGTTCGCGGATGTATTCGCCGCGCAGATAGATGTAGGCCGCATTTGCCCCCATCGCGAAGGACGCGATGAGACAACCCTCAATCAGCGTATGCGGATCGTGGCGCATAATTTCGCGGTCTTTACAGGTGCCCGGCTCGGATTCGTCGGCGTTCACCACGAGGTAGGACGGGCGACCATCCGTTTCCTTGGGCATAAAGGACCATTTGAGACCGGTCGGGAAACCCGCGCCGCCACGACCGCGCAGGCCGGATGCCTTCATCTGGTCGACGATCCAGTCGCGACCATTGGCGATGATGCCCGCTGTCCCATCCCAATGCCCACGGGCTTTGGCGCCTTTCAAAGTGCGCTCATGCATCCCGTAGATATTGGTAAAGATCCGATCCTGATCCTTGAGCATCGCCCGTTATCCCTTCAGTCCTGCTGGCGCGCACGCCAGATCTGATAAATCACTACAAACGACCACACGAAAGCGGCGATCGCTGCCAGATCGAAGAGGAAGACAAACCGCGTTGGCAGCTCCATCTTCCCCCCGATCCATTGGGCCCCGAGCCAGAGAACCATCGTGGCGGCTATGACAATCCCGACCATGCGGGCTTTTCGCGCCAGACGTATCTCTTCCTCGGTTGCCATCTTCCGTCACGGCGTCAGTAGACGCCGCCCTTTTTCACTTTCGAGGAGAACTCGGTCTCCCCGCCTTTTGCCAGAACCTTGGCCTGTTTCACCCACTCGTCACGGGTGACACGGCCTTTGAAACCGGCGAGGTTGTCGTCCATCCACTTCACCTCTTTGGCACGCCATCCGCCAACTTGGTCGAAGTGATAGACACCCATAGAATGAAGAAGTGCCTCCATTTTCGGGCCTACACCTTTGATCTGTTTGAGATCGTCCGGACCGCCTGCGCGAGCGGCAGACAGGAATTCCGGTTTGCCATCGGCAGCTACTGCTTTGCGTGCAGGCGCTGCAGCTTTTGGTTTGGCTGCAGCTTTTGCGGCAGGCTTATCTGCAGCGGTTTTAGCCGTGGCAGGTTTCGCGGTGGCCGGTTTGGCAGCTGCCGTCTTCGGCGCAGCGGCTTTCTTGGCCGTCGGTTTCTTGGCAGTCGCTTTTGAGGCGGTCGCTTTGGGTGCCGCTGCCTTTTTCGCAGGTGCTTTTGCCGCGGCGGGCTTTTTGGCCGCTGCGGATTTTGCGACCGGTGCGGCGGCAGGCGCAGCCTCGACCTTTGCGACGCTTGCCTCTGCCGCGGGTGCCGTTACCGGCGCAGATTGCGCCACGCTGACATCTGCCGTTTTTTCGGCGACGGGGTGCGGTTTGCTGCGTGGGTGATCAACTTCGATCTCGGTCGCGGCCGAAGCGGGTTCATCGCCGATAGACGCCGTGTGCATGACACCGGTACGGGTCGCCTCAGCGCTCGCGTGGCCCGCAGAACTGCGATCAACCGTTGTCGACGCCTCGTCTTCGTACCAGCCGATCCAAAGCAGGATCGCCACGAGCAAAGCTACCAGAACCCCGACAATCACGGATGCGATCGTGGAATAGCTTGCCAAAAACAATAGCGCCAAAAAGGCCAAAACGCCGCAAATCGCCGCGATGGTCCAGATCCTCGTCGTTTTCGACGAATTCGTGTCACTCATCTTTTAACTCCTTCACCCATTTCCCTGTGGTCTGCCGCCTTTTTTGTGGCAGCTTTTTATACGTTATCAGTATTTTGCCCGTTTCGAGAATTCGGTTTCGCCGCCTTCGGCGAGGATTTTGGCCTGTTCGACCCAATTGTCACGGCTGACGCGACCTTTGAAGCCTTCAAGGTTCTGGTCCACCCAGGCAACTTCGTTGGCGGTCCATTTTGAAATCTGATCGAAGTGGAAGAACCCGAGCGTGTGAAGCATGGCTTCCAGTTTGGGACCAACTCCTTTGATCATTTTGAGATCATCCGCACCGGATTTGCGCGGCGCGCTAAGCGTGCGTGGCTTTTTCTGCGCGCCCGGCGTTGACGCAACCTCGGCTGGTGCGGCCTTTGCGGCGGGCGTGTTTGGTTTGTTCCCTTTGGCGGATGTTTTGGGTTTTGCGCTAGACTTGGCCTTAGCTTCCTGAACCGTCGCGCCCGTTGCATCGGCAGTTTTGGTTTTTGAAGGCTTGGCTGATTTCGCTTTGGCTTCTGCCGCCTGCTGAACCGCGGACTTTGCAGGTGCTGCGGGTTTGGGCGGCTGTGCCTTTGCTTTTCCACCGGATTTCACGATCCACGGCGTCAGGAGAGGCACTTCGGTGCCATCGATCCGTTTGAGAGTATCGCCCAGATCAGCGGCAAGGCCGACGGAGGCATTGTGTTGATGCTTGCCCGATTCAAACTCGGTGAGCGACGTCAGCCCCTTCAATGGCTCGGCTGCATAGCGGCCGTTTTGCGGTCCGGGCAGTGGCACTTTACCTGCGGCCATATTGTCCAGAAGCGTCGCAAAATTATCGGTGCTGAGATCTTCGTAGTAGTCCTTGCCGATCTGGGCCATGGGCGCGTTCGCGCAGGCGCCAAGGCATTCGACCTCTTCCCACGAGAACTTGCCATCAGCAGACAGTTGATGCGGGTTCGGTGCGATCTTTTCGCGGCACACGGCAATCAGATCCTCGGCGCCACAGATCATGCAGGACAGGGTGCCGCAAATCTGGATATGGGCGACGGAGCCAACCGGTTGGAGTTGGAACATGAAGTAGAATGTCGCGACTTCGAGCACACGAATGTAAGGCATCCCGAGCATGTCCGCGATACCTTCGATCGCGGGCTTGGTCAGCCAGCCTTCCTGCTCTTGTGCACGCCACAACAACGGAATAACCGCAGATTGCTGACGACCTTCGGGATATTTCGTGATCTGTGCCTCGGCCCATGCCTGATTGGCGGGCGTAAAGGCGAAGCTTTCGGGTTGTTCGTGGTGGAGGCGGCGAAGCATTAGCGGTCAATCTCCCCGAAGACGACGTCCATGGTTGCGATGATGGCGGATACGTCGGCAAGCAAATGCCCCTTTGCCATATGGTCCATCGCCTGCAAATGAAGGAACCCGGGCGCGCGAAGCTTGGCGCGGTAGGGTTTGTTGGTTCCGTCGGAAACCATGTACACGCCAAACTCGCCCTTGGGGGCTTCCACGGCGGCATAAACTTCGCCTTTTGGAAGCTTGAAGCCCTCGGTGTAGAGTTTGAAGTGATGGATGAGAGCCTCCATGGAGGTCTTCATTTCCGCACGTTTTGGTGGTGTGAGTTTTCCGCGCGCAAGGATGTCCCCCTGCCCTTCGGGCTCACGCAATTTGGCGATTGCCTGTTTGATGATGCGGGTCGATTCATACATCTCGTAGGTCCGGCACAGATAGCGGTCGTAGCAATCGCCACTGGTCCCGACGGGAATTTGGAAATCGAACTCGTCGTAGCATTCATAGGGCTGGCTGCGACGCAAATCCCACGCGAGGCCCGTGCCCCGTGCCATAACGCCGGAGAAACCCCAGTCGAGGATTTCTTCTTCGCTCACGATGCCGATGTCCACGGTACGCTGTTTGAAAATCCGGTTCTCAGTCAGCAGCGACTGGATATCGTCGAGCACTTTGGGGAAATGATCGGCCCACTCGTCGATATCATCGAGCAATTCGGGTGGCAGGTCCTGATGGACACCACCGGGACGGAAATAGGCGGCGTGAAGGCGCGCGCCACTCGCCCGTTCGTAGAAGATCATCAGCTTTTCGCGCTCTTCAAAACCCCAAAGCGGAGGTGTCAGCGCACCCACATCCATCGCACCGGTGGTGACGTTGAGCAGGTGGTTGAGCACGCGACCGATCTCGGAATACAGCACGCGAATGAGCGAGGCACGACGTGGAATATCCACGCCTGCGAGTTTTTCGATGGCCAGACACCATGCGTGTTCCTGATTCATCGGCGGCACGTAGTCGAGGCGGTCGAGATAGGGAAGGTTCTGGAGATAAGTGCGGCTCTCCATCAGCTTTTCGGTGCCGCGATGAAGAAGTCCGATATGCGGATCCGCGCGTTCCACGACTTCACCGTCAAGTTCGAGAACCATCCGCAACACTCCGTGTGCCGCAGGGTGCTGCGGACCGAAGTTGATGTTGAAGTTGCGGATCTTCTGTTCGCCGCTTTGCACGTCGCCCACGTTGCCGTCCATCTTACGAGACCCTCACTCTGTTCGCCTGCCATGCCTCTGGCAATGCGCCGATATGCTCTTCGACATAGGCGTATTGGGGCGCGAGATATTCGGCCGCCCAACCACGCATGTCGTCTTCAAGTTCAATTTGCACACCTTCGTGGACACGTCTTTCCATGTCCCCGGGTTTGTAGGTGATGTCGAGAAAATGGCACAGCTTGCGCAAGCCATCCTCGGTATAGAGCCGCTCGGAAAACTCGATGTGGAGCTTTTCGGCCGGCACAGCCTTTTTCAGCTTGGCCACCGCTGCGGCGTAATCGCCCCGCGCCATGATGTGACCTTCGTGTTGGTTGTGGGTCACGCGCTTTAGAATGCCGCGCGATTTCTGCGCCAGTGTCTTGTGCGGCGGGCAGTTGCGTTTTGCCTGCATGCGCACGTGAGACCAGAGGCGTTCAACGGGATCGCGCATCAAATAGACGATGCGCACATCATCGGTGAGACCGGCCATCATCGCCAACCGCTCTTGCGACAACAGCGCGTAAGAGGGTGTGATGTCTCCCACCACCCGCGTGCCTGCGCCCGCTTGGGAAAAGACGTAGTCCAGATAGGCCGGAAGCCCCTCTTCACCCTGACGCAATGCGGAAATCAGCCGTTCGAGATCAGCGATCTGCGCGGACAGGTTTTCCGCTTTCCAAATATTGCCGTTCGCCTCGGCGGTCGCCTTCGCGCTTTTCATGTCGCGAACACGATCTTCAAAAGCGCCGATCTGAAATTCGAAGTCATCGAAATCGATGGTGTCGAAGAAATGCGCCTCTTTGATCGCGGCAAGCGCGACCTCGTCATGACCATGCAGGTAGCGGTAAAGCCAGGACGTACCTGCCTTTGTCGCTCCGACACAGAACATGAGAGAGGGGAGACGCAATTCTTAGGCCTCCTGCTTCTCGTCGCCGGGAAGGATATATTTCGCGCCTTCCCACGGAGAGAGACTGTCGAACTGGCGGTATTCCTGCACGAGCTTGACTGGTTCATAGACAACACGTTTGAGTTCTTCGTCGTAGCGCACTTCTGTGTAGCCTGTGGTCGGGAAATCTTTGCGCAACGGGTGACCGCGGAAACCGTAATCGGTCAGCAAACGACGCATGTCGGGGTGACCCGAGAAAATAATGCCGAACATGTCGTAGACTTCGCGCTCGAACCAACCGGCACTCGGATGGATCGCAATGATCGACGGGCAGTTCTCGGTCTCACGCACCGCACAGCGGATGCGGATGCGGTGGTTTTGATACATCGACAGGAAATGGTAGACGACATCGAAACGCTGTTCGCGCTCGGGGTAATCCACGGCCGTAATATCGACCAGCGTGGAAAATTTGCACGTGCCATCCGTTTTCAGGAATTCGACGAAATCGACCAGTCCGGTCGGCGTGATCGTGATTTCCAATTCGTCAAAGTTCACCGCAACCGAGACCACGTCATCGGGGCGTTTGAGCTCAATATGGGCGCCCAGTTCCTTGAGTGCTTCGCTCATGGGTCGGTCTCCTTAGCGCGCGATGGTGCCGGTGCGGCGCATTTTGCGCTGCAACTGCAGGATGCCGTACATCAATGCCTCTGCTGTCGGTGGACAACCGGGCACATAGATATCGACCGGAACGATCCGGTCGCAACCACGCACGACCGAGTAGCTGTAATGGTAGTAACCGCCACCATTGGCGCAGGACCCCATCGAGATCACGTAGCGCGGCTCCGGCATTTGGTCGTAAACCTTGCGCAGCGCAGGGGCCATTTTGTTCGTCAGGGTTCCCGCCACAATCATGAGGTCGGACTGACGCGGAGAAGCGCGCGGCGCTGTGCCATACCGTTCGAGGTCGTAGCGGGGCATGGAGGTGTGCATCATCTCGACAGCGCAACAGGCCAGACCGAATGTCATCCAGTGCAGCGAACCGGTCCGCGCCCAGTTGATGATGTCTTCGGTGGAGGTGAGCAAAAAGCCCTTGTCCTGAAGCTCGCGATTGAGGGTCTGTGTGGCGTGCTCTTTGTCAGCACCTGCGGTATTCGCGCCAGTGGTCACGCCCATTCGAGAGCCCCCTTCTTCCATTCATATGCAAATCCGACGGTCAGAACCGTCAGGAATACCATCATCGACCAGAAGCCGACCAAACCCACATCCTTGAACGCAACCGCCCATGGAAACAGGAATGCGATTTCCAGATCAAAAATGATGAAGAGGATCGAGACGAGGTAGAACCTCACGTCGAACTTCATGCGCGCGTCATCGAAGGCGTTGAAACCACATTCGTAGGCCGAAACTTTTTCAGGATCGGGATTGCGAACGGCAACGATGAGGGCAGCAAAGATAAATACAAGACCCAGCGCGATGGCGAGGCCGAGGAAAATGACGATGGGAAGGTATTCCCGTAGCAAGTCTTCCACGAGCGGCTCCTTGTCTGCGCCTGATCAGAAATAGCTTTCAGGCGCGCGTGCTTAAGCTTGTCGTGGTTTATCCCTCTGTGCGTGCATGGTCAACCAAACCGAAGTCGTCAAATCTCCTAGTTCTGCCAACTTTTAGAAGTTTTTTTGCTCACGGAACGGCATTTCCCGAACGCGCTTGCGGTTTTCACGAACCGTCGCGAATCTTGAGCCTTTTCAGGGTGTTTTAGTCGGGTATAGCGCGGCGGGATGCCTACCCTTAGGGCCGTCGGAACGTCCTACTGCGGGGTTCGGCGCAAAACTTCGTCGCGAATGATCCTCGCAATCTTTGCGCAATCCTCCAGACTAAAGGTCAGAGGCAACCGCATGTCCACGATGGCGCGCAACACACGGTCGCTGTCGGGCAGCGGCTGCGGCTTTGCGTAGCGCCAACTGTCATAGCGCGATGTGAAGGCCACGGGCTCGGGCGCGCCGAACCATTTCAACTCCACCCCGCGCTTTGCGCACCGCGCCACGACACCTTCGATTTCTGCGTCGGGCCAGTCGAGCAACAAAAACTGGATCGACGATCCGACGAAGGTTTCCGCGTTGCCTCGGCGCGTCAGTGTGAGCCCTGTTGTGCCCGCTAACCCCTCCTCCACGACACGATAGCGCGCGTTCCATTTGTCGACCTGCGTAGAGAGGTTTTCGAGCTGCACACGCAGGATTGCGGCACGCAGATTGTCCATGCGTCCCGAAACATTGGGCGTGTCATATTTGACCTTTTCGAACACGTCCGGCCCCGGTGCGGCGCTATGGCGGTCGAAAAGCATATACGAACCCGACAAAAGCACTGCTCTGGCCGCGACATCTTCGTCATCGGTGATCAGCAGCCCGCCTTCACCGGAATTGATGTGTTTGTAGGTCTGTGTTGAAAAACAACCGATGCTGCCATGGCGCCCCGATGGCACGCCGCCCCATGCTGCCCCCATGGTGTGTGCGCAATCTTCGATAACCTCGACGCCGGACCCCGTACACAGATACATAAGCGCATCCATGTCCACGATATGCCCGCGCATGTGGCTGAGCATCAGGACCTTTGCGCCGCTCTCGGCGATCTTTACCGACAGGTCGTCAAGATCGATGGTCAGGTCTTCTGTGACGCCGACAAAAACCGGTTCCGCCCCGAGCGCGGCAATCGCGCCCGGCACCGGCGCGAGGGTGAAAGCATTGGTCAGCACCTTATCCCCTGCCCCCACGCCCAGCGCGCGCAGAGCACAGCCGAGCGCATAGCCGCCAGAGGCCACAGCGAGGCAGTATTTGGCACCGGTAAAGGCCGCAAATTCTTCTTCGAGGAGAGCGACGTCGCCTTTTTCACCGGGCAAGACGTTATAGCGATGCAACCGACCCGTCCGGAGCACCTCTACCGCGCGCTCGATGGCGCGATCCGGGATCGGCTCCTGCTGGGTAAAATTGCCGGTGAAGATTTCTTCGCTCATCCGATCAGCTCCGCCGTAACCTGCGACAGGAATGCGTAAGAATGCAGCAATGCCTCAGGTTCGAGCGATTTCACACCCTCCCCATCAGGCCCGAATGTGACCAAGGCACAGGACACTCCCGCGGCCCGCGCGGTCGCGCGATCGGTTTCTGTGTCCCCGACCAGATAGCTTTGTGACAGGGTGCCGCCGGCTTCTTCGACGGCTGCGATGTAGGGTTTCGGATCGGGTTTGCTCACGCCAACCGTTTTCGCCCCAATCATGGATCCGAACATGTCGCGCACACCGAGTGATACCAACAACCGGTCGGCGAGGCTTTCGGGTTTGTTTGTGCAGATACCGACCGCATAGCCTGCCGTCCGCAGGCCGTCTATCGCCTCCGCCGCGCCGTCATAAAGACGCGTGTGAACGTCGATGGATTCCGCATAGGCGTCGATGAACGGCTGATACTGGGCATCCACATCGGCGTCGTTATACCCCGCCAACACGCGCGAAAACCCGAGACGCAACATCGCCTTGCCACCCCGAAAGGCGGTGCGCGCATCGGCCACCGGATCGAGCACCACTCCATAGCCGAGATCGCGAAAGCAACTGTTGGCCGCCGCGATCAAATCCGCGGAGGTATCCGCCAGCGTTCCGTCAAGATCGAATATAACCGTCCGCATGAATGCTATCCCTGTCCGCTGGCAACGCCGTGTCGACAGATGTAACCTGTCGTCAGAATAAGTGACACGACAAGCCTTGCCGCGCCTCGCTACATGGGTAAAACGGCAGTCGAACAAAGAAAAGAGCAGATCGGGACGACATATGGCCAACGCGCTCATCCTACTCGCCGCGGGGCAAGGCACCCGCATGAACTCCGACCTGCCCAAAGTGCTCCACCCGCTTGGAAATGCGCCGCTATTTGCGCATGCGCTCGTCGCGGGTGGTACTCTTGAGCCCTCTCGCACGGTTGTTGTGGTCGGCCATGGCGGGGACGCAGTGGCCGCGCAGGCACAGGCATTTGATCCCGACATCATCACGGTCCGGCAGGAAGAACAGCTCGGAACCGCCCATGCAGTTGCTCAGGCGCGTGATGCCCTGAGCGGCTTTGAAGGCGATGTCTTCGTCCTTTATGGCGACACACCGTTTATCACTGGCGGAACGCTCGAAAATATGAAGGCCGCCCGCGAGATCTCGGATATCGTGTTCCTCGGGTTTGAGGCCGCCGACCCCGCCCGCTATGGCCGCTTGGTGATGGAGGGCGAAAAACTCGCGCGGATCGTCGAGTTCAAAGACGCGTCCGAAGCAGAGCGGGCCATCACGTTTTGCAATTCCGGCGTGGTGTGCTGCGATGCGGAAACGATTTTTGCGCTTATCGACAAGATCGGCAATGACAATGCAGCGAGCGAGTACTACCTGCCCGATCTCGTCGCGCTTGCATGGGAGAACGGTAAAACCGCGACTGCCGTCACCTGCGACGAAGCCGAGACATTGGGCGTGAACACGCGCGCGGAACTGGCGCGCGCGGAAGCGATTTTCCAGTCGCTGAAGCGCGCCGAGGCGCTTGAAAACGGTGTAACCCTCACCTCACCCGATACGGTGTTTTTCTCGCTCGACACGCTACTGGGGCGCGACGCCGTGATTGAACCCAATGTGGTCTTTGGCCCCGGCGTCACTATCGAAAGCGGCGCACGCATTCGCGCGTTCTCCCATTTGGAAGGCTGCCATGTTTCTATGGGCGCGACCGTCGGACCCTATGCGCGGCTGCGCCCGGGCGCCGAGATTTCGAATGACGCCCACATCGGCAATTTCGTGGAAATCAAAAACGCGTTGATCGGCGAAGGCACGAAGGTCAACCACCTCACCTACATCGGTGATGCGGAAATCGGTGATCGCACGAATGTCGGGGCGGGGACGATTACGTGTAACTACGACGGCGTGTTCAAACACCGCACAACCATTGGCCGCGATGCCTTTATCGGATCCAACACGATGCTGGTTGCGCCGGTGACAGTGGGCGACAATGCGATGACGGCAAGTGGATCCGTGATTACGAGCGATGTCGAGGCAGGTGCCTTGGCCATCGCGCGCGCAAAACAGTTAAACAAGCCAGGCCTCGCCGAAAGAATGTTCGCGCGGTTGAGAGCGGCCAAAGCCGCCAAGAAAGGGCAATAAGATGTGTGGAATCGTAGGTGTTTTGGGTCAGCACGAAGTTGCGCCACTCTTGGTCGAGGCGCTCAAACGGCTCGAATATCGCGGCTACGACAGCGCGGGCATTGCCACCATTCATGACGGTCACCTCGACCGCCGCCGTGCCGTGGGCAAACTGGTGAACCTGTCGGACAAACTCGTGCACGAACCGCTCGCCGGAAAGTCGGGCGTCGGCCACACACGCTGGGCAACCCATGGCGCGCCAACCGAAACCAACGCGCACCCGCATAAAGCAGGGCCTGTTGCGGTGGTCCATAACGGCATTATCGAAAATTTCCGCGAATTGCGCGCAAAGGTCACTGCGGCCGGCTATCAATTCACGACCGACACCGACACTGAAACCATCGCGCTGCTGGCGCAAAGCTATCTCGACGCGGGCATGTCCCATGTCGACGCCGCAATGGCGACCATCAATGAACTCGAAGGGGCATTTGCGCTGTGTTTTCTGTTCGACGGTCAGGACGATCTCCTGATTGCGGCGCGCCATGGTCCGCCTCTCGCGATCGGGCACGGGGATGGCGAGATGTTCGTGGGTTCAGACGCCATTGCTCTGGCCCCTCTGACACATCTGATCACCTACCTTGAGGACGGCGACCGCGCGGTTGTCACCCGCACCTCCGTCGAGATTTTTGACGAAACCGGTGCGCAGGTTCAGCGCGAGCGTCGCGAAATCCGGCTGGACTCCGCGCGGATCGAAAAGGCCGGGCACAAACACTTTATGGCCAAAGAAATTGCCGAGCAGCCAACGGTGATTGGCGAGGCCCTGTCCTACTACCTCTCCGGTGATGGGCGCAGAATTGTCCTGCCTGATCCGGGGCTCGATTTTTCCGCCTATGACCGGGTGGTGATGGTGGCCTGCGGCACCGCGTATTTTGCCTGTTTCGCTGCAAAATACTGGTTCGAGAAAGTCGCGCGCCTGCCTGTGGAAATCGATGTGGCGTCCGAATTTCGCTATCGCGAACCGCCCGTCTCACCGCGCACCTTGGCGATCTTTGTCAGCCAGTCGGGCGAAACCGCCGATACGCTGGCCGCACTTCGCTACATGAAGGGGAAGGCCGCAACGATTGCTTCGGTCGTCAACGTCCCCGAATCCTCCATCGCCCGTGAGAGTGATGTTGCCCTGCCCATTCTGGCCGGCGTCGAGGTCGGGGTTGCATCGACCAAGGCGTTTTCCTGTCAGCTGACGGTGCTCGCGCTTCTCGCGTTGGAGGCAGCGCGGGCGCGCGGTACGATTAACGATGCCGCACTGGACGACCACCTGACGTCGCTGCGCACTTTGCCGGGCATCATGACCCGCGCGCTTGATCTGGATGAAACCCTGAACGAAGTGAGCCAAGCGCTCAGCGAGGCCACCGACGTGCTGTTCTTGGGGCGCGGGCAGATGTATCCCATTGCCCACGAAGGCGCTCTTAAACTAAAAGAAATCAGCTATATACACGCCGAAGCTTATGCATCAGGCGAACTGAAACACGGACCTATCGCGCTCATCGACGCGCATATGCCCGTGATCGTCTTTGCCCCTCATGATGCACTGTTCGAAAAGACCGTGTCCAACATGCAGGAAGTCATGGCGCGTGGCGGCAAGGTGCTATTGGTGTCCGACCGCGTCGGGTTGGAAATCGCATCGGAAGGCGTTTGGCGCACGGTTCAAATGCCCGAAGTCCCCGACTTCCTCGCGCCGATTGTTTACGCGATCCCTGCCCAATTGATCGCCTATCACACCGCTGTGGCAAAAGGCACGGACGTCGACCAACCGCGCAACCTTGCAAAGTCCGTGACGGTCGAATGAGTTGGCCCGCCCCCGTCATTTTGAGCGGCACGCACGTTCGCCTTGAACCGCTGACCCGTGAGCACGCGCCGGCCTTGGCCGCCGCCGTCGGGGACCTGCACAAGCTGTGGTACACCGCCATTCCGGCACCAGAGGCAATGGGCGCTGAGATAGATCGCCGGCTCGGGCTGCAGGAAAAGGGCACGATGACCCCCTTTGCAATTTGTCAGCCTGATGGCACGCCTGTCGGGATGACGACCTATATGAATGTCGATGCAGTAAACCGGCGGGTCGAAATCGGATCGACGTGGATTTCTAAAACCGTACAACGCGGCCCCCTGAATACGCAGGCAAAGCTATTGTTGCTTACCCATGCGTTTGAGGCGCTCGATTGCATCGCCGTCGAATTTCGCACCCACCGCCTGAACACCCAAAGCCGACGTGCGATCGAACGTCTCGGGGCGCAATTGGATGGTGTTTTGCGTGCGCATATGGTGATGGCGAACGAAACGATCCGCGACACGGCGGTCTATTCGATTACCGCCCCAGAATGGCCCGCCATCAAGGCAGGGCTGGAAGGAAAACTCTCATGACCTTTGATGACGCCCTCGCCGCGCTCACGGCATTGGCCGACCCTGCGCGGGCTGCCGACTTGACCACGCGGTTTGGCCCGGTGGATCCCTTTGGTGTCGCGCCCGCTGCATTGGAAGACCTCGCGCGGACATGGCGGCAGGAAGTCGCTTTCCCAGCGCGGCTCGACCTCGCACGCGCGCTTTGGTCCAATGGCCGCCACGAAGCCCGCATCATGGCCGCAAAACTGCTCACACAGGCGCGAATTGCCGAGGATGGCGCGGTTTGGGATCAAATCGTGGCGTGGATCGCGGACGCCCGAAACTGGGCGGAAGTCGACGCGCTCGCCAGTGCAGGTGGACGGCGGATCATGGTGGATTTGGCGCGTTTGCAGACCGTGTACGAGCTGTCCACGTCCGAGCGTGGCCTGGAACGCCGTGCCGCGCTCCAATTGAGCCACCCGTTGGCAAAACTCGCCAACCCCTCCGCGCAGGAAGTGAACGCCCTCGACGACATCCTGCCGATGCTGACGTCTACGCTGGCCGATCCAGACACAGACGTTTCGCGTTGTGCCGACGCATGGCTGCGCAGCCTCGCCAAACATGACCTCAAACGGGCACGCATGATCCGGCGAGTAGTAAGCGCGCGCAAAAGTGACGGCTGAGCTATTGGCACGCCCCTACCAGCACCTTACGTTGTGCCCATGATAGACACGCCCCGCCTTGTAGATCCGTTTCAACGCGCGATCACCTACCTGCGGGTATCGGTGACGGACCGATGTGATTTTCGCTGTGTCTACTGCATGTCCGAAAACATGACTTTCCTGCCGAAAAAAGAACTCCTGTCTCTCGAAGAGCTCGACCGGATGTGTTCGACCTTCGTCGGCCTCGGCGTGCAAAAACTCCGCATCACCGGCGGCGAACCTTTGGTGCGGCGCGATATCATGACGTTCATGCGTTCCATGTCGCGCCACCTCGACAGCGGCGCGCTCAAAGAGCTCACAGTGACGACCAACGGATCACAGCTGGACCGCTTTGCTGCTGATCTGGCGGCCTGTGGCGTGCGGCGCATCAACGTGTCACTGGATACGCTCGACCCGGCTAAATTCCAGCGGGTCACACGGTGGGGTAAACTGGACAAGGTGCTGTCGGGTATTGATGCCGCGCGCCGTGCCGGTTTGCGGGTAAAAATCAACACCGTTGCGCTCAAAGGTTTCAACGAAGACGAGCTATTCACACTCGCCGAGTGGTGCGCGCGTGAAGACATGGACCTCACCTGGATCGAGGTCATGCCGATGGGAGATCTGGGCGGTGAGGACCGTGTCGGGCAATATTGGGCGTTGTCCGATCTGCGCAAAGAACTGGCGAGCCGGTACACGTTGAGCGATCTCGACGAGCAGACCGGCGGCCCTGCCCGTTATGTGCGGGTTGAGGAAACCGGTCAGAAGATCGGCTTCATCACGCCCCTGACCCATAACTTCTGCGAAAGCTGCAATCGCGTGCGCCTCACATGTACGGGCGAGCTATTCATGTGCCTCGGTCAGGAAGACAACGCCTCTCTGCGCGACATCATGCGCAATTCGCCAGATGACGACCAACCGCTCATCCGGGCGATTGAGGACGCCATCGCGCATAAGCCCAAAGGCCACGATTTCGACTATTCGCGTCAAAAGCCCGATGGGCAGGTGTCGCGACATATGTCTCACACCGGCGGCTAGAACGCTTAAGTCTCTTAGGCGCTGAGGCGACTTTCAACCATTTCAACATACCACGACGATCCGGCCGGAATGGCTTCGTCATTAAAGTTGAATTTGGGGTGGTGAACAGGTGCGCTGTCGCCGTTGCCAATCAGAATATAGGCGCCGGGCCGCTCTTCGAGCATATAGGCAAAATCTTCGCCGCCCATGACGAGCGGGCTCGGCGCACAGCTACCCGAAATTTTCGTCGCCGCCTCGATCGCATATCCGGTTTCTGTTTCGTGATTGACCATCGCCGGATAACCACGGTGGTATTCCACCTTTGCCTGTGCCCCGAACGCGCTGGCCGTGCCCGTCGCGATTGCGGTCAGCCGGTTTTCCGCCAGCTTTCGGATGTCCGCGTTGAGGGTCCGGCAGGTACCTTTGAGGGTCACCTTTTGGGGCAAAACATTGTGCGCCTTTGACGAGGTTTCAAACGAGGTGACCGAAACCACCACTTGTTCGGTCGGATCGACGTTGCGCGAGGCAATTGTTTGAAGCGCGATCACGATGTGGGAAGCCACGACGGTGGAATCGATCGCCTCGTGCGGCTTGGCCGCGTGTCCGCCTTTGCCCTCGACGGTAATCTGGAATTCGTCGGTCGCTGCAAAAAACGGGCCCGAACGGATGGCAAACTGGCCCACCGGATAGCCGGGCCAATTGTGCATGCCGTAGACTTCGTCGATGGAAAAACGCTCCATCATCCCCTCTTCACACATTACGCGGCCTCCGCCACCGCCCTCTTCGGCGGGTTGGAAAATGACCACCGCTGTGCCGTCAAAATTGCGCGTTTCTGCGAGGTATTTTGCCGCCCCCAAAAGCATGGAAGTATGCCCGTCATGGCCGCAGGCGTGCATCACACCGGGATTGAGCGACGCGTAGGGGGCGTCTGTTTCCTCCAGAATCGGCAGAGCATCCATATCCGCACGTAGCCCGACGGTGCGCCCCGAGGTGTTCGTCTTCCCACGGATCACCCCAACGACGCCGGTCTGCGCAATACCCTCGACGACCTCATCGCATCCAAAGGCACGCAGGAGGTCGGCCACTTTGGCCGCTGTGCGATGAACCTCGAACATCAGTTCCGGGTTTTGGTGGATGTCGTGACGCCATTCGGTGATTTCGGGCAGCATCTCGGCGAGGCGATTTTTTACGGGCATTTGGGAAGCTCCTTTTCACCCGCAAGCGTTATCGTGGCCGCAGGCAAGGTCAAGCATTTGCGTCCAAGTTTTTATCGATTGATAAAAAAATCGGCGCTGAACTCTAGGTTAGGCCTTGCGGCATTTTGCGACTCTGTTACCGTTTTGGAAATTGGGCGCTGCGTAAGCGGCCGCCGTGACAATAAAAACAATAAAATCAATCAACTGGGGGTACTTATATGGCCGATGGGGCCGCACCCGTACTGCATGTCCGGGACCTCAAGACCGTTTTCAAAACGCGGTCCGGGGCCGTTCACGCCGTGAATTCCGTCTCTTTCTCGCTCGCTCCTGGTGAACTTTTGGGCGTTGTCGGGGAGAGTGGGTCGGGAAAGTCCGTGACCATGATGTCGCTGATTGGCCTCGTCCCGTCCCCGCCCGCGGTCGTCACCGGCACATCGGTCGATTTCGGCGGCATGGATTTGTTGACCGCCTCGGAGGCCAAGCTTCGTGCGATCCGTGGGGCACGGATCGGATTCGTCTTTCAGGACCCGATGACCTCTCTCAATCCGGTGTTCACGGTTGGCTTCCAATTGATGGAGCCGCTGCGAAAGCACATGGGGCTCTCAAAGCCTCAGGCGCGCAAACGTGCGGCAGAACTGCTCGATCTGGTGGGCATTCCCGACGCCCATCGCCGATTGAAAGACTATCCCCACCAGTTTTCCGGCGGCATGCGTCAACGGGTGATGATTGCCATGGCGCTTGCCTGCGACCCCGAAGTATTGATCGCCGATGAACCTACCACGGCACTCGATGTGACCATTCAGGCGCAGATCATTGAGTTGATGCATGAGTTGCGCGCCAAACTCGGGATGGCGGTGATCTGGATCACCCATGATCTGGGCGTGATTGCGGGCATCGCGGATCGGGTTCTGGTGATGTATGGCGGCCAGATCGTCGAACACGCACCGGTGCGTGAGTTGTTCAAAAACCCGCAGCACCCCTACACCCGCGCGCTTTTGAAAACCGTTCCCAGTGTACGCGGTGAACGTGAGCCGAGGCTGTCCACGATTGAAGGTCAGCCGCCGATTCTGACCGCCCAGCCGACGATTTGCCCCTTTGCGGATCGCTGCCCGACGCGGTTCAACCGGTGCCTGACCGAGAACCCGCAACGCTACTACGCGGGTGACGGGCATGATGTTGCCTGTTTCTGGGATTTTGAAACGGGGACCCCGCGCCATGTTTGATATCACACCCGGACGTACGCTCGTTGAAGTGCGTAATCTCAAAATGCATTTCCCCATCCATGCAGGTGTTTTCCGTCAGCGCGTGGGCGAGGTGAAGGCAGTCGATGGGATCAGCTTTGATATCTACGAGGGCGAAACATTGGGCCTCGTGGGTGAGTCCGGCTGCGGGAAATCCACGGCGGGCCGCGCGATCCTGCGCCTCTATGACATCACAGACGGTGCAGTCAAAATTGACGGCATAGACATTTCGAGCCAACCACAACCTGACCTGCGCAAGATGCGTCCAACCATGCAAATGGTGTTTCAGGACCCGCAGGCGAGCCTCAATCCGCGCATGAAAGTGCGCGATATCATCGGGGAACCGCTTGAGGAACACACCTCGATGGGCAAACCGGAGCGGCGTGAAAAAGTTCTCGAACTCATGGACGCCGTTGGCCTGAACCGCGACTTTGCGAACCGGTATCCGCATGAATTCTCCGGTGGCCAACGTCAACGGATCGGGATCGCCCGGGCGCTGGCGCTGAACCCGAAATTTATCGTTTGCGATGAACCTATTGCCGCGCTCGATGTATCCATCCAGGCGCAGGTGGTAAATCTACTGGAAGACCTTCAGGCGGAGTTCGGCCTTACCTATCTCTTTATCTCGCATGATCTGAGCATGGTGCGTCACATCGCCGATCGCGTGGCGGTCATGTATCTGGGCCGCATCGTCGAGATTGCGGATCGCGAAACGCTCTACAGCGCCCCCAAACACCCCTACACGCAGGCGCTTTTGTCCGCTGTGCCCGAACCCGATCCGTGGATCGAGGAAAAGGTGGAACGCATTATTCTACAAGGTGATGTCCCCTCGCCCTCCAATCCCCCGCATGGCTGCAATTTCTGCACGCGTTGTCCGCAGGTCATGGACATCTGCCGCAGCGAAGAGCCGCCCGAGGTCGAGATCACGCCGGGGCATCGCACGGCCTGCCATTTGTATTCGAACAGCTAAGAGAGCGGCAAAAGCCGCCGGACCAGAGGAAACAAGAGCAATCCAACAAGGAGAAGTTGAAAAATGAAATTCAGAACAGCACTTTTAGGCGCTGCTGCCGCTTGGGCTCTCGCCCCGGCTGCATTCGCCGAACGGGGCGCGGACGGCCATGTAAACGTGATTTACTGGCAAGCCGCCTCCACCATGAACCCCTACCTTTCGGGCGGCACCAAAGAACTCGAAGCTGCCTCGCTGGTGCTTGAACCGCTCGCACGCTACGACGAAGGCGGCAACATGGTTCCATTCCTCGCCGAAAGCGTACCAACGGTCGAAAATGGCGGCGTTTCCGCAGATCTCACCACCATCACGTGGAAGCTCAAAGAAGGCCTGCTTTGGTCCGATGGCACGCCCCTGACCTCCGCAGACGTGGCGTTCACGTGGGAATACTGTACCGCTGAAGGCGGCGGGTGTTCGCAGTCCGAAAAATACAACGACGTCGTGTCGGTCGACACACCTGACGATTTGACCGTTGTGGTCACCTTTGGCGTTCCAAAGCCATTCCCCTACGGCCCGTTTGTCGGCGCGCAGGCTCCAATCATCCAGAAAGCACAGTTCGCTGACTGCGTGGGCGAAGCCATGGCGTCGTGCACAGACGAAAACTTTGCCCCAATCGGCACCGGTCCGTTCAAGGTCGACGAGTTCAAGACCAATGACGTGGCTTCGATGTCCGCGAACCCGAACTACCGCGACCCTGCGAAGCCCGCTTTCGCGACGCTGACACTCAAAGGTGGCGGTGACGCTGCTGCTGCGGGTCGTTCGGTTCTAGAAACCGGCGAATTCGACTACGCATGGAACCTGCAGTTGGCACCCGACGTGCTCGCCGCGATGGAAGCCGCTGGCAAAGGTCAGGTTGTGTCCTCCTTTGGCACATTGGTGGAGCGGATCATGGTTAACATGACCGATCCATCCGCGTCTCTGGGCGATGAGCGCGCAACCGCTGCGCACCCGCACCCGTTCCTGTCCGACATTGCTGTTCGCAAAGCGCTTTCCATGGCGATTGACCGCGAACTGCTGGTCGAGATCGGCTACGGCGCTGCTGGTCGTGCGACCTGTAACGTGCTTCCCGCACCGGCAATCTACGCGTCCACCGCAAACGATGCCTGTCTCGTGCAGGACATCGAAGGCGCAAAAGCGCTTCTTGATGAAGCAGGCTGGGTTCCCGGCGCTGATGGCATCCGTGAGAAAGACGGCGTGCGCATTTCCGTGCTCTACCAGACTTCCACAAACGCTGTTCGTCAGGATTTCCAGGCAATCATCAAACAGTGGTGGAATGAAATCGGCGTAGAAGTCGAACTTCGCAACATCGACGCGTCGGTGTTCTTTGGCGGTGATGCCGGATCCCCGGACACCTTCCAGAAGTTCTTTGCCGATCTCGAAATGTACGCCAACAACTTCGATGGCACAGACCCAGAAGCCTACATGGCAAACTGGGAATGTTCGCAGGCTCCACGTCCCGAAACACAGTGGCAGGGCAACAACATGCCGCGCTTCTGTTCCGAAGAGTATGACGCCCTCGTCGCTGAAATGGCGAAGACCGGCGACATCAACGAACGTGCGCGTCTGGCCAAGGCGATGAACGACATGCTGATGCAAGAGTATGTCATCATCCCGCTGGTTGACCGTGGTCGTGTTTCTGCGCACTCCAACACGCTTGGTGGTGTGGTGCTGAACACATGGGATTCCGAGCTTTGGAATGCCGCTGACTGGTACCGCATGGATATGTAATCCATTCTCGGGCGCTCCTTTCGAGGGGCGCCCACCCTTTTCCTGACAAAGATATGACCCGAGGCGCCTGCCCATGTTGAACTATACGATCCGACGCCTGTTGCTCGCGATCCCGACGCTTCTGTTCATCTCTTTGGTGATCTTTCTGTTGCTCGACCTCGCGCCGGGCGATCCAATGTCATCCATTCCTCTGACTGTGCCCGACGAGGTTAAACAGCGCATGCGCGAGGCTTTGGGCCTCGGTGAACCCGTCTATGTGCGCTACTTCCAGTGGCTCAAACAGTTCTTCATCGTGGAACCGCAGGTCGCGTGGGATCATTGGTTCGGCACCGATTTCTCCGAGGGCAAGCAGCGCGTGATTTCGTTCCAGAACCGCGCACCGGTGATGGACACGGTGATGGAGCGCGTGCCCCAAACGCTCTGGGTTGTGGGCCTGTCCTACGTCTTTGCCACGCTGATCGCCGTTCCGATCGGCATCTATTCGGCCTACAAACAATACTCCTGGTTTGACCAGATCGGGACATTCATCTCGATGATCGGTTTTTCGATCCCGACGTTTTTCTCGGGCGTTCTCCTGATCGTGGTGTTTTCGGTGATCCTCGGGTGGTTCCCCTCGATCTATGATACCACGCACCGCGTAACGGATTGGGACAGCTTCGTTTATCAAGCCAGACAGATGGCCATGCCCGTCTTCGTTCTGACCCTCTACAACGCGGCGCAGGTATCGCGGTTCATGCGCGCATCCACCCTCGACAACCTCAATCAGGACTACGTGCGCACCGCGCGCGCGAAGGGCATGTCCGAGCGCGTCGTTGTGCTGTTGCACGTGGTGCGCAACTCTCTCATTCCCGTGGTAACTGTCATCGCCCTTGGCGTTCCGACCATTTTCGGCGGCGCGATTATCACAGAGCAGGTGTTTCAGGTGAACGGTCTCGGGCAACTCCTGATCATTGCGATTTACGCATCTGACGCACCGATGGTTCAGACCGTGACCTTTATCTTCGCCGTCCTTATCGTTCTGTTCAACCTGGTCGCCGACATCCTCTACGGTGTGCTCGATCCGAGGATCCGCTATGACTAATCCAGTAGATACACCCGAACTCCCCGACGGTGCCATTGGCGTTCTCGCGACGAAGCCGCGCAATCAATGGCTCGACGTGTGGGACCAATTCAAGACGCATAAAGGCGCGATGGCGGGGCTCATATTCTTTGTCTTCATCGTGGCCGCCGTTTACCTCGGTCCGTTCCTTTGGACGCTTGACCCGGGCTATATCGACATTCGCTCGCGCAATCAGGGGCCGAGTTGGGCACATCCCTTCGGCGCGGACCAACTCGGGCGTGACATCCTCGCACGGATGCTTGCCGGGGGACGTGTTTCGATTTCCGTTGGTCTGACCGCGATGGGGCTCTCGCTCGTCGTGGGCACGTTCATCGGGGTGATCGCAGGATATTGGAAACGTCTTGACGGCTTGCTCATGCGCCTCACGGACCTGTTTCTGGCGCTCCCGCTCCTGCCGCTTTTGCTGGTCATCATCATGCTGTTTCGTGACCCGCTGCGCGCGGTTCTCGGCCTTGAGGCAGGTATCTTTACCCTCATCGTTTTCGTCATCGGCATCACCAGCTGGATGCAGACCGCCCGTATTGTGCGAGGCGATGTTTTGGCCCTGAAAGAGCGCGAATATGTGCTCGCCGCCCGCTCCATCGGGACACCGTCGCGCAGAGTGGTGTCGCGCCACATCCTGCCCAACATCCTTTCACCGATCATGGTCTCGGCCACCCTCGGAATTGCAACGGCGATTATCACCGAAAGCTCTTTGTCTTTTCTCGGCCTCGGGTTTCCGCCGGATTATCCGACCTGGGGAAGGCTGTTGTTCGATGCGAAGGATATGATCCAGCAGTATCCCGAACGGGTCGTCTGGCCCGGTCTTGCGATTTCCCTGACTGTTCTGGCCGTGAACTACATCGGTGACGGGCTTCGCGACGCCTTGGACCCGCGTATTCGGGGCCGCTAGGTCCCAAAACGAAATTAGGGACGAATGCGTTAAGGGCGCCACCTGTTTGGCGCTCTTGTCCGCTTTGGCGCCCGTCGATGCGAACTTCGGTTCTGAACACGCTCAGTATCAGAACAAATTCCCTGCATTCAGCCATATCACCCCGCCCTCATTGCTTGATTGCGTCAATTTTGGCCGATATGGAGAATAAATTCCCACGCACGGAGAGAACCCATGTATGAGTCGCTCGGTCTCGACCTTGAACCCCGTCAAGCTGCCATCCTGCTTGGCCTCATTCTCGGGCTCGCCTTTGGCGGGCTTGCCGAAGTGACGCGCTTCTGCTTTCGCCGTGCTGTCGCGGGACCCAAGGGCGAACGCGGGTCTGCGGCAGCCGTATGGCTCACCGCACTTGCCGCTGCTGTCGTTGGCGTGCAAATCGCAGTTTCGCGGGGACTCATTTCGTTTGACGACCACCGGTTCCTGAGCGCTGATCTTCCATGGCTCGCCATCGCGCTTGGCGGGCTGATGTTCGGTGCCGGCATGGTGCTCACACGCGGGTGTGTGTCCCGTCTGACCGTTCTGGCAGGTTCGGGAAACCTGCGTGCCGTTCTCGTCCTCGTGACATTCGCAATTGTCGCCCATGCCACTCTGAAAGGCGTGTTGGCTCCAATTCGCACCACGCTTGGTAGCGTCACGGTGCCGCTCGGCTCGGCCGCTCTTCCAGGCCCGGCGGTCATCTGGGTGGCCCTCGTGGTCGCCGTTGCCGCATTCGCGGTCTGGCGCTACACCACCAGCAAACGTGACATTGCACTCGGCCTCCTCATTGGCCTCGTGGCCGTGGCCGGATGGGTCGGAACGGGGTTTGTCCTCTATGACGACTTTGACCCGATTGCGTTCGAGAGCCTTTCCTTCACCCTCCCCTCCGCAGAGACCCTGTTCTGGGGCGTCGCTTCGACCGCTGTGCCTGCGGGCTTTGGCACCGGATTGATCGGTGGGGTCTTGGTCGGGGCGCTGGCGCTGTCGCTTATTTCGGGCCGCTTTGCGTGGCAGAGCTTTGAAAGCCCCGCACAAACCGGTCGCTATCTATCCGGTGCCGTGCTCATGGGCGTGGGCGGAGTTCTGGCCGGTGGTTGCACCGTTGGGGCGGGCCTGTCGGGTGTTCCGACGCTGTCGGTTGCGGCTCTGCTCGCCATTTTCTCTATTGGTGTTGGTGGGATCGTCACCGCGCGCTTTATCGGAGATGGCTCTTCTTCAACCGCCGCAGCGACAGCCACACCCCAAGGACTACCAGCGGAGTGATAACCGCCAGCGCGAGCCCCTTTGAAATGCCGAGGGGTTCAGCCAGCGGGTAGAGCACGTAGCCTGCCAAACCCACCGCATAATAGCTGATCGCCACGACCGAGAGACCTTCAACGGTTTCCTGCAGGCGGAGCTGTAAGTCGGCGCGTTTGTCCATCGATGCAAGCAGCGACTGGTTCTGGACCTGACGTTGCACATCGACTTTGGTGCGCAACAGATTGGCAGCCCGTGCCGCACGCTCGGCGAGGCTCCCCAACTGGCGTTCCGCCGCCTTTACTGTGCGCATCGCGGGATCGAAACGGCGCATCATGAATTCACTAAACAGCTGTCGGCCCCGAAATCGCGTTTCGCGCAGAACTTCGATCCGTTGGGTGACGATCGCCTCGTAGGCACCTGTCGCCCCGAACCGGAAATTCGACCGCGTTACAAGGGTTTCGATTCGCATCGAGAGGCCCAGAATGTCTTCCAGAAGGTCATCGGCGGCAACGTTGCTGTCCCCTGCCATTGAAGTCATCAACGTGGAAAGCTCGAGCTCGATTTCCGCCAGCTCGCCCACGACCCTGCGTGCCTGAACCAGACCCAGCATCGACATCGTTTTATAGGTTTCGATCTCACACAGCCGTTGCACAACCCTGCCGATCCGGCGTGGGCCGGTATCGGGGCGCGGGAAGAGTGCGAAGCGCGTGTGTCCGGCTGAATCAATTCGAAAATCCGAGGCCACGACCAACGCCTCATCGAGAACATGGGCCGCCGCGAGGCTTTCGCGTTCAAACCAGCTGTCGAGCCGCGCGATCATCTCATCTTCGTCTGCCACAGGCTCAATACGAATGAGTGCCGAGGTGATCCGTTGCCCCGGCGCCTCACCCAGCCAGTCCTCGGGGAAGAGATCAAAGGTACCTTTGTCAAAGGCCTGATCCGCAACGTTGTCGGCAAAGATGGTATAGGTCACAAATTCGGTGTGGCTTTCCCACTTCAACCGGTAGGGCCCGATTTTTCCCATGAAATGCGTGGCATCCGGCGCGGGATGCGCGCCGCCGTAGCGATCGAGCAGCGCGAGAAGATGGGCACGATCCGCCCCGCGATCGCGCCGTGCGGCATCTCCCGCCGCGCGGATCGCGAGATAGGCCGCCCGCCCTGGTGCATTCGCGAAAGGAAACGGGCGCGCGTGCAACTCGTTAGAAAGCTCGTAGCGGCGCGGGTGGTCGGATAGCGCAGGCATTGGCGTCTCGGCTCCTGATTTCGAACCAGCCTACGCGCCGCCACCCTATGTGCAAAGTGCAAAATTGTCGCGATATCAGAGGCTTGTCTGGATACCGGCGTATACCGTTAAAGGTTTACACCATCGCGGCGGCCAATGCGGTGTCCATCAATGCCTTGATTTCGGCCTCACCCGTGCCTGCAACGATGCGACCGAGTTCGACGTCTCCTTTGAGCACCACGAGCGTGGAACGGCGGGGAATTTTGTGCCCCTTGGTAAAGTCGGAGCGACCGTATTCATCCCAATCCACATCGATGAATGTGATGGCTTCCTCATAGGCTGGGTTGGCCTGTTTGAGTTTTGCGATGACGCGTTCTTGGGCTGCGCAGGTTGTGCACCATGATGCTTTGAAGTCGAGGAAGACGGTTTTGCCTGCGGCGAGGGCTTCTTCGACAATACCGGGTGTGTATGCAAAGGGTGCTGCGAGTGCCCCGAGCGGGACAAGAGACATTGCAGCGGATGAGAAAAGGAAAGAACGACGGTTCATGAGAAGCTCCTGAAATCAGAGTGAGACAGAAAGATCGATGAGCCACGCGGGCAGGCTTGCAACCGCCCAGGCTTCGATCAGATGATGTAGTTTGAGTAGAATGGCGAGGCCCACGCAGAGAAAAACCCAGCCCAAAACGGGGCGTGCGCGTTCTGCGAAGATGCGAAGGCGGGCTTGGAGTGCTTGTCTGGCGCCATAGCCAAGCGCGAGGATGAGGGTAGAGACGCCGGCGGCAAACGCGCACATGATCGCACCGGCCCAAAGCAGGCTTTGCCCCTGCGATGCGAGACCGATGGCACTGCCGAGTGTCGGGCCGATGCAAGGGCTCCACACCACGCCCAAAAGCGCCCCTGTGAGGAACTGTCCCGAGGCACCGGTGGTCTCAATCCCGCCAATGCGCGTGTCCGCAGTGGCGGCAAGACCCGCGGTGGCGGTCGAAAACGTGGCAGAAAAACGGGGGACGACGAGGATTAGGCCAAAGGCCACCATCATCAGGGCGCCGATCTGGGATAGTCGATCTTGGTCGAGCCCGATCGCATAGCCGATCGTATTCACGAGTAGACCGAAGGCGACGAACGTCACGGACATGCCGAGCGCCATCCAAACCGGACCGCGGGGACCAGCCTGCAGGCTGCCCGCGATCACGATCGGAAGGATCGGAAGGACACAAGGGTTGATGAGCGTCAGCAGTCCTGCGCCATATGCAAAAATCAAATCCATGCTGGGATTTTTGATCGGCGCGAAGCCGCATGTCACGCAACAATGACCTGACGGATCGTCACATGGGTGTCAGGCCGCTGAAACATTGGTCGGGACCGCAGAGGGGAAACCCGGTCCCGCCGATGCATCATACGAAGAGATTGACCGACTGTCGGCTGTGGCCTCGGACCAGCGACCCCATTTGCGCGGATCTTTGCGTGGCGAGTGCATCGAGAGCTGCGCGGCGGCCGTGACGGGCCCTCGTCATGAAACCCTGTGCGGGGCTGAAGTGAATGCGGCAATCGCGATCGAGGAACTTCGTCATGGCTTTCTCCCAAAAAGACTTTTCCTGTGGTGGACTAACTGGCTCTACTCGGCACGTATCTCGTAGTCCCAGTGAGCCATTTGAGTGCGATTGCGGGAAGTCTCTCCTAGGGCTAGCGATTTGTGCAAAAGGATATGGCGCGATACAAAACGTCAGCTTCCGCGCGGCGGGAGTGCGCCATCACCACACGTCCGGATCAATTCCCTTGGCCTCATACTCTGCGAATTTGTCCTGCAGAAAGCGCTGGAACGGTTGCTCGTCGTTTGCGCCGGTAGCGACGTATTCGAGGGCGGACAGGTGATGGAACGGCTTGAAGTAGCCGGGCATGCGGAACACCTCTCCACCAGTTGTCGGGGACAGGAACACCTGTGTTGGCGTGAAGTTGACGAACCACTTCGCGGCGAGACGCCGCTCTTCACGCGCCTCTCCGTCCAGATCGATCACCTCTCGTGACCCCCACATATCCAGCTGCAGCACATTGAAATGGGTGGTCAAATAGTCGGTGATTTCGGAGCGTTCGAAATTCACCCGATGCAACTCGCGGCAATAGGGGCACCCGCGCTGTTCGAACAGAACGATCAGACCTTTGCCATCCGCACCCGCCTCTTCGAGATCGGGACCGAGTTCGAGAAAGCTGTCGAGAAAGAACGGCTGATCATGCAGACCATCGTCGCCCAAAACCACTTCCGCCTTTGCGGGAAGTGCGAGGGACGCGGTCAATGCAGAGAGGAATAAACGTCGATCCATACCCCATCCTACCACATGGCTGCGCGTGGCTCTATTCGCGCTGCAGCATTTGCAATAGCGAAAAAGAACTGCCCGTAGCGAAGAAAAAAGGCGGCCCGAAGACCGCCTTTTATAATCGTGTCGCCTTATCGAAAGATCAGTCGATCTTGGGCAGCAGTGCGTTCATCGAATCCTTGGCATCGCCATAGAACATCCGCGTGTTTTCTTTGTAGAAAAGCGGGTTTTCGATGCCCGAGTAGCCGGTGCCCTGACCCCGTTTGGACACGAACACCTGCTTGGCTTTCCACACTTCCAGAACCGGCATGCCCGCGATGGGTGAATTCGGATCCTCTTGGGCGGCCGGATTCACGATGTCATTGGAGCCAATGACAATGACCACATCCGTCGACGGGAAGTCTTCGTTGATCTCGTCCATTTCCAGAACGATGTCATAGGGCACTTTGGCCTCCGCGAGCAGGACGTTCATGTGACCGGGAAGGCGACCGGCAACGGGGTGAATGGCGAAACGCACGTTTTTGCCACGCGCACGCAGTTTCGACGTCAACTCTGACACTGCGCCCTGCGCCTGCGCCACGGCCATGCCATAGCCCGGAACGATGACGATGCTGTCGGCCTCGTTGAGCGCTGCGGCGACACCATCGGCATCAATTGCGATCTGTTCACCTTCGACTTCCATTGCAGGTCCGGTCGTATTGCCGAAGCCCCCGAGGATGACGGAGATGAAAGACCGGTTCATGGCCTTACACATGATGTAGGACAGGATCGCACCCGACGAGCCGACCAGCGCACCCGTGACAATCAAGAGATCGTTGCCAAGCGAGAAACCGATCGCGGCGGCGGCCCAGCCCGAGTAGCTGTTCAGCATGGACACCACGACGGGCATATCCGCACCGCCAATCCCCATGATCAAATGGTAGCCGATGAAGAAGGCCAGCAGGGTCATCAGGAGCAGCGTCCACATCCCCGACCCGTTCATGAACATGATCAGCAGGAGGAGCGAAAGCGCGGCGGCACCAGCGTTCAGCATGTGACCACCGGGCAGTTTTTCAGCCTTGGAGGACACTTTGCCCGCCAGCTTGCCAAAGGCGACAACCGACCCGGTAAAGGTCACAGCACCGATGAACACACCGAGAAAGACCTCAACCTTGAGTATGGTCTGCTCGACCTCCGTTTTATGGGCGAGCGTTTTTGCGAAACCGGTTAGACCCTGCTCCTCAAACCACGCCTCGGCACCCACTGCGGTCAGTCCCGATGGCACAGCCGCCTTGAGCGCGAGAACATTCTGCAGCTCGATATACGCATTGAAACCGATGAAGACGGCGGCAAGGCCCACAAAGGAATGCAGCGCCGCGACGAGTTGCGGCATTTCGGTCATCTCGACCGTTTTTGCCACATACCACCCGAGAACCGAGCCGCCCGCCAGCATCAACAGAATGATGAACCAATGGCCAACGCCAGGTCCGAAAATGGTTGCGACTACGGCCGCGCCCATACCGACGATGCCATACCAGACAGCCCGTTTTGCGCTTTCCTGACCCGATAGCCCCCCAAGCGAGAGGATGAAGAGGACGGCGGCCGCGATGTAGGCGGCGGAGACGATACCTATGCTCATTGTCTCTTCTCCCTTAGGATTTCTGGAACATCGCAAGCATGCGACGCGTCACGAGGAAGCCACCAACGATGTTGATCGAGGCGATCAGCACGGAAATGGCAGCGAGGAATACGATCAACCACGATCCGGACCCGACCTGCAGCAGGGCCCCGAGAATGATGATCCCCGAAATGGCGTTGGTCACAGCCATGAGTGGCGTGTGGAGCGAATGCGATACGTTCCAGATCACCGAGAAGCCGATGAAACATGCCAGAACAAACACGATGAAGTGGCTCATAAAGCTTTCGGGCGCAAAAGCACCGATCACGATCATGATAAACGCGCCGAGCGCGAGGAGACCGACCTGCGAGCGCGTCTGTTTTTTGAACAGGGCAACTTCGCGGGCCTTTTTCTCTTCGACGGTCAGCTCCTTGGCCTTTTCCTTTGGCTTGGCCGCAATGGCGGCAACCTTTGGCGGTGGCGGCGGGAATGTGATGGCGCCCGCGTAGGTCACGGTCGCGCCACGGATCACATCGTCTTCCATGTTGTGGTTGATCTGGCCGTCTTTCTCAGGCGTCAGATCGGTCAGCATGTGACGGATGTTTGTGGCGTAGAGCGTCGATGCCTGCGCGGCCATGCGGCTCGGGAAATCCGTGTAGCCGATAATGGTCACGCCATTGTCGGTCACGATCTTCTCGTCCGCGACGGTGAGTTTGCAGTTGCCGCCCTTTTCTGCGGCCAGATCCACGATCACGGAACCGGGTTTCATCGCCTTGACCATGTCTTCCGTCCAAAGCTCGGGCGCTTCGCGGTTCGGGATCAGCGCCGTCGTGATGACGATATCCATTTCGGGCGCAAGTTCGCGGAACTTCGCAAGCTGGGCTTCGCGAAACTCGGGGCTCGATACGCTGGCGTAACCGCCGGTCGCGGCACCATCCTGTTGGGATTCTTCGAAATCGAGGTAGACAAACTCTGCGCCCATGGATTCGACCTGCTCGGCCACTTCGGGGCGCACGTCGAAGGCATAGGTGATCGCGCCGAGCGAGGTCGATGTGCCGATCGCGGCGAGACCGGCGACCCCTGCCCCAACGACGAGCACCTTCGCGGGTGGCACTTTGCCCGCCGCCGTAATCTGACCGGTAAAGAAGCGACCAAAGTTGTTACCCGCCTCGATCACGGCACGGTAGCCAGCGATATTCGCCATGGACGACAGGGCATCCATTTTCTGCGCGCGGCTGATACGTGGGACCATTTCCATGGCGATGACATTGGCACCGGTGGCTTTCGCAGCCTCCATGCCGGCCGTGTTCGCACCCGGATTGAAGAAGGAGATCAGCGTTTGCCCCTCGCGGAGCCGCTTCATCTCGGTTGTGTTTGGCTGGCGCACTTTGGCGACGATGTCGGCGGCTTTCCAGAGCGCGGCGGCCGTTTTCGTGACCTCGACACCTGCTGCTTTGTAGTCCGCATCTGCAAAACCGGCGAGCGCACCCGCTCCGGTTTCAATGGCCACGTCGTAGCCCAGCTTTTGAAGCTGTTTCGCGCTATCTGGCGTTAGCGCGACCCGCGCCTCGCCTTCGAAGGTTTCCTTGGGAACACCGATCTTCACGTGTTTGTCCTCTTCCCGTCTTGAATGTCGTGTTGGACACATCCCTACCCAACCCGACCATGGTTGCGCAATATTATTGCGCGCTAATCATCACCGATGTGACGCCTCGTCACAGCCAGCGGCCTGTCCTTTTTGCCCATTTCGCGAATTCTTCGGGAAAACCCGCGACGAGCTTTTGTTCTTCGGGGCGGATGAACCGTCGGTCCAGAATAATTGCAAATACCGGAACGCAGGCTAAGCCAACCCATGACCCGAACAGTAGGGAGACGCCCGCGAGTGTAAAGACGTCACCGAGGTAAATCGGGTTGCGCGACAGGCGAAATGGACCGGTTGTCACTAAAAACTGCGGCGAACGATGGGGAATGAATGTGGTTTTGCGCGCCATCATTGTTAACGCTGCCCACAATTGAAGCGCGACACCGACGAACGCGATCCCCCCACCAACCCATAGCAAGAGAAGGGTTGGTTCAAAGCCCAAGACACCGCGCAGAATGTATGCGACGATACAAAACCCCAAAAGCCAAATTGGCGGATAGTCGAAGGACCGGATCATGCGGCTCACATTAGAAAAATCCGAACTGGAATACTAGCGTTTCTGTTATGCGCCTGCGCGAATTAACACTTTCCGATGGCCCCCGATGCTATGCCATCTTGCACCGCACGGTGTTGGGGGGAACCGGTGCGTTTTACACCGAAGCCCAGCGCAACGCGTGGGCGCCGCAGACACCGCGCGATCTGGACGGATTCTCACGCAGGTTGGTTGCAGGTTTTGCCATCGGGGCGACCAAATGGGGGCGGTTGGTGGGATTTTTCACAATGGGCCACGATGGGCATATCGACTTTGCCTATGTCGCATTGGAGGAGATGGGAAAAGGCACAGCGCGCAGGCTCTACGATGCCTGCGAGGCCGAGGCGCGTAAGCTCGGACTAGCGGAAATGACTACCGAAGCAAGCCACCTCGCGCGACGGTTTTTCGAAAAACGCGGCTGGGTCGTCGTTGCCCGCCAAACTGTCATCCGTGACAGCGTCGGGATCGAAAATTTCCGAATGAAGAAAGTTCTTTAGGCGGATTTTCTCATGCCGTTTCGTTGCACGGAAAACGCGCGCACCGCGTCACCGAAAGCTTCGAAAAGCGGGCGCGAAACAGGGTCTTCACCGGCCTTCCATTCGGGATGCCATTGCACGGCAAAGGTAAAGCCCGGCGCATCTTTGACATAGAGGGCTTCAGGGGTTCCATCGGGGGCGTGACCGTCAATCACGATCCGCTTTCCGGGTCTTTTGATCCCCTGCCCATGCAGGGTGTTGGTCATAACCTCTCCCGATCCCATGAGCCGCTCGAATTCGCCCCCCTTTGAAAACCGGACGGGATGACGCAGCGCGAATTTCTCTTCGAGCGAGCCATCCGGCGGCATGCGGTGGTTCATCCGTCCGGGCAGATCGCGTATCTCCGGATAGAGAGTGCCGCCCATGGCCACGTTCACTTCCTGAAACCCGCGACAAATGCCCAAAAAGGGCTGCCCCGCCTCGACACAGGCGCGGATAAGCGGGAGCGCGATCGCATCACGGCACCGATCAAAGGTGCCATGCGCTTCGGTTTCTTCCTCGCCGTATTCCATCGGGTGCACATTGGGGCGCCCTCCGGTGAAGAGAAAGCCATCGAAAACCGACATCAACTCATGCGGGGACACGTATCCGGGATGCGCAGGGATCAAGAGCGGCATGCAGCCGGACACTTCCGCAATCGCCTCCGCATTCATACGCCCGCCCGTATAGGCAGGGTAATCTCCGTTGAGCAGGTCCGTGTTCCCGATGATACCAACGACAGGTCGCGACATTCTCGACTCCTTTGACGCGCCCACTTTATTCACTCGGCATCGCTTGAAAAGGCCATCTCATGCTTAACCGGTCGTTCTTTGGGAAATTGCGCAAGACAATGCCCTATTTGTACGCTTTGACTGCCCCTGTTAATGCGCCGCCTTCATAGCCAACCGTTTCGCATGCAGGACAGGTTCGGTGTAGCCCGACGGCTGAACACGCCCCTCAAACACGAGGTCGCAGGCCGCCTGAAATGCGAACCCGTCATACCCCGGCGCCATAGGAATGTAGGATGGGTCATCCGCGTTCTGGCGATCGACGACCAGAGCCATCTTTTTCAACGATGCCATCACCTGATCCTTGGTCACAACGCCATGGTGGAGCCAGTTGGCGAGACCCTGAGACGAGATGCGGCAGGTTGCGCGGTCCTCCATCAGACCGACGTCGTGGATATCAGGCACCTTGGAACACCCGACGCCCTGATCGATCCACCGCACGACATAGCCTAGGATACCCTGCGCGTTGTTGTCGACCTCATCGGCGATTTCCTCCTCCGACCAGTTCACCCCACCGGCAAGCGGGATGGTGAGCACGTCAGCCAAAGACCCCCGCGCGCCCTTGGCGGCGATGTCGTCCTGCACCTTGAACACATCGACTTTGTGGTAATGCGTTGCATGCAGGGTGGCCGCCGTTGGCGAAGGCACCCAGGCGCAGGTCGCGCCGGCTTTGGGATGCGCGATCTTTGCGGCGAGCATATCCGCCATCAAATCGGGCATTGCCCACATGCCTTTACCGATCTGCGCGCGCCCCTTCAGGCCACAGGCAAGTCCGATATCAACATTGCGATCTTCATAGGCTGAAATCCACGGCTGGTTCTTCATCTCGCCTTTGCGCACCATGGGCCCCGCTTCCATCGAGGTGTGGATTTCGTCGCCGGTGCGATCAAGGAACCCTGTGTTGATGAAGGCCACGCGATGCTTTGCCGCGCGGATGCATTCCTTGAGATTGACCGTTGTGCGACGTTCTTCGTCCATGATGCCGATTTTGACGGTATATTGCGGCAGGCCGAGCATGTCCTCGACGCGCGTGAAGATTTCGTCGGCAAAGGCAACTTCATCGGGACCATGCATTTTCGGTTTGACGATGTAGACAGACCCATGGAGCGAGTTTCGCATGCCACCTGTCTTTTTGAGGTCATGCATCGCGATGAGCACCGTCACCGCCGCGTCCAAAAGCCCCTCGCCAATCTCATTGCCCTCGGCGTCAAGCACCGCAGGGTTCGTCATCAGATGCCCGACATTGCGCACGAGCATCATCGCGCGCCCTTTTGCCGTGACCGTCCCACCATCAGGGCCGGTGTACACGCTGTCTTCATTGAGGCGGCGGGTGAATGACTTGCCACCTTTGCTGATCTCTTCGCTCAGATCACCCTTCATCAGGCCGAGCCAGTTTCGATATGCGCCGACCTTTTCCTCTGCATCGACGGCTGCGACAGAATCCTCGCAATCCATGATCGCCGAAACCGCGGACTCGAGCAGCACGTCTGAAATGCCCGCAGGGTCCTGACCGCCAACCGGCGTCGATGGATCGACGCGGACTTCAATTTTGAGCCCGTGTTTTTCGAGCAATATCCGCAAAGGGGCATCGCCCCCTTCGACAAATCCGACGAACTGCGCCGGATCGGACAGGCCCGTCTCTCCCATAGGTCCATCAACGATCAGCATCCCGTCGCGCACCGCAACTGATGTCAGCTCCGCCCAGGAACCACCCGCCAGCGGCGCCGCCGCATCAAGATGCGCCTTCGCCCATGAAATCACCCGTGCGCCGCGTGCCGGATCGTAGGCCTTTTGCGCGGGCAAATCGCCCAGAGCATCCGTTCCATAGAGCGCGTCATAGAGTGACCCCCATCGCGCATTGGCGGCGTTCAAAGCGTATCGTGCGTTGGTGATTGGCACCACGAGCTGCGGGCCCGGCTGGGAGGCGAACTCTGGGTCTATGCCGCTGGTTTCAATGGAAAAATCGGCTCCCTCTTCGACGATGTATCCGATATCACGGAGGAAAGATTCATAGGCCTGCGCATCGTGGGGCTGGCCCTGTCGTCCAACGTGCCAATCGTCGATCTGCTTTTGAATCGATTCGCGTTTGTCGAGAAGCTCCCGGTTTCGGGGCGCGAAATCACCAACCAAGCCGGCGAGCCCGCGCCAGAAAGCATCTTTCTCAACCCCTATGCCATCCAAGGCCTCGTTTTCGATGAAATCGGCCAATTGTTGATCGACCTGTAAACCTGATTTATCGACGTAAGCCATGGATTCGTCCTTCATTTTACCTGCGGGGAACCCTAGGAAGCTTTGCTCTTGTGAACAAGAAGCTACCGGCTCGTGGGAAATCTGTGCCAAACGTCAAAGATTTCTGTTGCATGGCGCACCAAATCGGAAATTAGCTAGGGGCAGAGCCTGTCCGAGACTTAACGCTCCATGTCTGACGCCGCGAAAGCTGCAACGCTTGTCACCTCACCTGATGGTGGACCGGAAAGTGGAGCCGAAAGATGTGCAGCAGTTGCGCGGATAGGACCACAAACGATTTAGCCTAAACGCCCAAGGAGCGTGAACATGGACCTCGATCCGAACACTGATCTTTCATTCACACGCAGGTTGCCGGTGCCGCGAAACCTTGTTTGGGAGTGCTGGACAACCCCTACCCATATCCCGAATTTCTTCATTCCCGAGCCGCACAAAGTCACGGCGTGCGAGATTGACCTGAGGGTTGGGGGCCGCTTTGACACAACCTTCGATGTCGATGGAAACATCGTGGAGAACAAAGGTGTGTACCTCGACATAGAGCCGGAGCGAAGACTGGTTTTCACAGACGCCTACACGGAAGGTTGGAAGCCTTCCCCCGACCCGTTCATGACCGCGATGATCCTGCTCGACGACGCGGCCGATGGCGGCACGACCTATACCGCAGTAGCGCGCCATCGCAGCGCGGAAGCTGCGCAAACACACGAGAACATGGGTTTTTTTGACGGCTGGGGGACAGTCGTCGACCAGTTAGTCAAATACGCTCAAAGCCTGAGATGACGGCTCACGCGATCTTCAAGCTTTTGAGGTGGGATTTGAGCAATTCCGCCTCGTGGCGTTTCAGGCATGGGCGTGCGGTCGGCGTCGGCGCAGATTTGCCTTGTGTTGCGAGTTCCGGAAACAGGGCAATGAGTTCCTCGCGTGTCGATTGGTCTAAACCGCCGAGCGCGAGTGTCGAGGGGTGAAAACTCTCCGACAGGGTGCCATTCGACATGACAATTTCGTGGTCGTCAAACAACATGTGGAAATACGTAACTGACCCACCCTCCTCGCGGCGGATCCGATCGCCATCGACGAGATGCTTGGCTGCAACCAGAACTTCGGAACTGTGGAACAGGATGTCCGCGTCTGTGCCCGAAAACAGAAGCCGGTGCTCGGGTGATACCTTGAGAAGCTTGTCGTTGCCCAAAACTCCGGGTTCGATACAGATGGGCGCAAAGCCACCCGTCGCGTTCACTGTCGTTGAGCCAATCCACCGGATCGCCTGAAACCCGTGATCGACGGTCCAAACCATCGCTCCAACGGATAGGTCTTCAATAGGAACCGCACCCTTATTTGTGACAATTTCGGTGCCCGCGCAGAAACACGCCACGTATTCGTTATACTGGTCATACTGCAGGTTGGAGGTTCGTTCGACGTTGAACGTGTAAGACTGGCCTTCAAGCAAGGGCTGATTTGCAACGAGGCCCTGGACGGGTCCCTGTTGGTAGCCATCACCGCCAAAGTGAATCGACGTCACCTTAAGGTCCGTCGTCGTGTTCAACAGGTCGTAGGCTGAATGAATAGTGGTGCCGGCCGCGTAGGTTCTAGTCCCGATGGTCGTCGTTTCTAGCAGAGACTGCGAGTAGTCAACTTCGTCGAGGAATTCGTCGTCATCGTTGATCTGTACTTTAACGGGCTCTGCGCCCGCCTTGAGCGTCAGCGTGAAAGGCACCCGGCCCGCCGCTGCGGCATTATACTCCGAAGGCAAGCCACCAACAAAATCCGATGGACTATAAATCCAAATAAACGCCATACTTTTCAGCTTCCAATCCAGCAACCGTCACAACATCGTACCCGGCATATCCTAAGAATTATATATCAGGTCTGAAGTCACCAAAAAGAGGGGAAACACATGAGATTCTTAGCGTATTTGGCAAATTTGTCGTTTTGCCGTAACGTCATCGCACCGTCGCCAAGGCCCTCCTATCACGACGGAGCAGTGTCTCGCAGGGACCCGCTTGCGACGTTCGATTGGTCCTAACCAGCGGCCTCGCCGTTTGGTCGATCTGAATGTTCCCGCAAGCGACATGAAAATCTGCGCGACTTTGTGGTTTTACATCGCACGGCGATGCTTGCGGCACGTACCGCTGGGGACTAACGTCTGAGCCTTACCGAGGCTTCAAAGCGCGAAGGACCCGCGATGAACGACACCGCCACCCAGCCGATTTTTCTGAAAGATTATCAAGAGCCTCACCATTGGGTGCGCGACGTACATCTCACGTTCCTGTTGGCTCCCACGGCTACACGTGTGCGGTCGCGCATCACCTTTGTGCCAAACCCGCAAAACCCCGGCGATCTCGAACTAAACGGAGAGGATCTGCGGCTTTTGTCAGTTGCCGTGAATGGCAATGATGTACCCTACGAGGTGACGGACACGGGCCTCACGATTCCCGCGCATGCGCTCGGCGAAGGGGACATTACGTTTGAAGCAGAAGTCGAAATCGCGCCGCAGGAAAACACCGCGCTAGAGGGTCTCTACATGTCCAACGGCATGTATTGCACGCAATGTGAGGCCGAAGGGTTTCGCAAGATCACATACTATCCTGACCGCCCCGACGTGATGGGCGTTTTTACCGTCCGCATCGAGAGCGATCTGCCTGTGCTGTTGTCCAACGGGAACCCGACGCAAAAAGGCGCGGGATGGGCAGAGTGGCACGATCCGTGGCCAAAACCGGCCTATCTTTTCGCGCTGGTCGCGGGCGATTTGGTGAACCATGCAGACACATTCACAACCAAATCCGGCAAAGCCGTCGACCTGAATATCTGGGTGCGCCCCGGTGACGAGGACAAATGTGCCTTTGGTATGGAAGCGCTCAAAAAGTCCATGACATGGGACGAAGATGTATACGGGCGCGAGTATGATTTGGACATTTTCAACATCGTTGCGGTGGATGATTTCAACATGGGCGCGATGGAGAACAAGGGGCTGAACATTTTCAACTCCTCCTGTGTTCTCGCCTCCCCCGAGACATCGACCGATGCAAATTTCGAACGCATCGAAGGCATCATTGCGCATGAGTATTTCCACAACTGGACCGGCAACCGCATCACCTGCCGTGACTGGTTCCAGCTGTGTTTGAAAGAGGGGCTGACGGTTTACAGGGACCAGATGTTCTCCGGCGACATGCGCAGCCATCCCGTTAAGCGGATAGAGGAAGTTCTGGCCCTTCGCGCCCGACAATTCCGCGAAGACAACGGCCCCCTCGCCCATCCGGTGCGCCCCGAGAGTTTTGTCGAGATCAACAACTTCTACACCGCCACGGTGTACGAAAAAGGCGCCGAAGTGATCGGAATGCTGCGTCGTGTGGTTGGCGATGAGGCCTATTACAAAGCTCTCGACCTGTATTTTGACCGCCACGACGGCGAGGCTGCAACCATCGAAGACTGGCTAAAGGTCTTTGAGGACACCACGGGTCGCGACCTTGCACAATTCAAACAATGGTACTCGCAATCGGGCACGCCACGCCTGTCGGTTGAAGAAACATGGGACGACGGTGCGTTGACCCTGTTTTTCTCACAAGAAACGCCTGCCACGCCTTCTCAAACGGAGAAGAAACCGCAGGTCATCCCCATCACGGTTGGTCTCATCGGCCCCAACGGAGACGAGGTTGTGCCAACGACCGTGTTGGAAATGACCGAAGCCGAGCAGAGCTTTACCTTTGAAAATTTGGGCGCACGACCTGTCGCCTCAATCCTGCGCGACTTTTCCGCGCCGGTGATCCTCAACAGGCACATCGATGCGCCGACACGTGCTTTCCTCCTCGCCCATGACACCGACCCGTTCCAAAAATGGGAAATGGGTCGAATGCTGGCGCGTGATACGCTCGTCGCGATGATTGTTGACGGCACACCCCCTGCGGCGACCTATCTCGATGCGATCCGCGACGTGGTTGTCGACGACGACCTTGATCCCGCGTTCCGTGCCCTGGTCTTGGGGCTGCCATCTGAAGACGACATTGCCCAAAAATTGGTGGATGAGGGCCATACGCCCGATCCGCAAGCAATCCATGACAACCGCAATGAATTGCGGCGCATTCGCACCGACCATCTGGCCGATATCCTGCCCGCGCTCTTTGACAGCATGAAGACGGGTGCTTTTGTCCCCGACGCCGAAGGGTCGGGTAAGCGGTCCCTGCGATTGGCTGTCCTGTCGATGCTAACCTTGATCGACGGTGGTGCCGCGGCCCGCGCCGCCTTTGCCGCAGCGGACAATATGACCGAACAGGCCGGAAGCCTGCGGTCGCTTCTTTTGGCGGACATGGGACAGGATGCGCTTGTCGCTTTCGAGAAGCAGTGGAAACACGATCGGCTCGTGATGGACAAATGGTTCGGGATGCAGGTCGCCTATGCGTCACCCGAAAAAACGGCCCAGATCGCGCAAACCCTCACCCAGCACCCAGATTTCACGATGAAAAACCCCAACCGGTTCCGCGCCGTTTTCGGGGCCTTGGCGGGCAATCACGCAGGTTTCCATCACGAAAGTGGTGCAGGCTACGCCCTATTGGCCAAACATTTGATTGAGCTGGATAAGTTGAACCCCCAAACCGCCGCACGCATGGCCTCTGCCTTCGAAACCTGGCGTCGTTACGACCCCACGCGTCAAGACAAGATGCGTGCAGAACTGGCGAGAATTGGCGCGACCAAAGGCCTGAGCCGTGACATGACCGAAATGGTCACGCGCATGTTGGGAGACGATGCATGACCCGTCAAAGGTCGGTGGTTCTGGAGGAAAAAGGCCGCATCGCCCTCCGCGACTTTGATGTCGGGATGGTCATGGGACCCGAAGACGTTGAAATCGCTGTCCATACGGTTGGCGTCTGCGGATCCGACGTCCACTATTATACGCACGGGCGCATTGGTCCTTTCGTGGTCGACGAACCCATGGTGCTCGGCCATGAGGCGGCGGGCACGGTCGTTGCGGTGGGTGAAAAGGTGACGCATCTGAAAACGGGCGACCGCGTGTGTATGGAACCGGGCATTCCCAACCTCACATCGCGCGCGTCCAAACTCGGGGTGTATAACGTCGATCCGGATGTGCAGTTCTGGGCGACCCCGCCGGCCCACGGCTGCCTGATGCCCAACGTCATCCACCCGGCTGCCTTCACCTACAAATTGCCCGACAACGTCAGCTTCGCCGAGGGCGCAATGGTCGAACCCTTCGCTATCGGGATGCAGGCGGCAGCTAAGGCCGCCATCAAACCCGGTGATGTTGCATTGGTGATCGGCGCGGGTCCGATCGGTATCATGACCGCACTGGCGGCGCTCGCAGGGGGGTGCGCGCAGGTTTATGTCCACGATGTCGTTGGGGCAAAACTGGAGGTCGCGGACCGGTATGACGGGATTGTCGCCCTTTCGCCTTCACGCCCCGCCGCAGAGCAGATCATGGACGTCACGGATGGTTGGGGTGCCGATGTCGTGTTCGAATGCGCCGGCCACCCGTCCGTCTATCCACACGTATTCGATGGCGTGCGTCCCGCGGGTGCCGTTGTGTTCGTGGGCCTTCCGGTTGACGCGTTCTCGTTCGATCTGGTCGGAGCCATGGCGAAAGAACTGCGCATGGAAACGGTGTTCCGCTATGCCAATATGTTCGACCGCGCTGTTGCCTTGATCGCGGGCGGCAAAGTGGACCTCAATCCTGTCATCTCCGCCACCTACCCGTTCGAGCAGGCGATAGAGGCATTCGATCGCGCGGTGGAGGCCCGTCCAACGGATATCAAAATCCAGATCACACTATAGCGCGAGATCACCTAGAGCGGTCCGCTAAGGCGTTCTTCGCTCAGGAGGACGTTCGCCTCGACGTTTCCAACGCCAGGTAGCGTCATGACCCGACGGCGCAGGATGCGTTCAAAATCGGACAGGTCCTGAGCCACAATACGCAGTCGGTAGTCAAACAGCCCGAGCACGTGCTGGACGGTTTGGACTTCGGGGATGGCGCGCACCGCGCGCTCGAAATCCTCAAGGCTCACTTGTCCCTTGGTGGCGAGTTTCACACCCAGAAAAACCGTTACCCCGAACCCCAACCCTTCGAGATTCAGATCGACGCGCCGCGGCCCGAAAACACCTGCTTCGCGCAGGCGCTTTATCCGTCGCCACGTTGCGGGCTGGCTCAGCCCGAGGTCGCGCCCAAGCGCGCCTGCGGACTGTGTCGCATCCTCGGCCAAGGCACGCATCAAGGCGCGATCAATATCGTCGAGATCAATCATAGTGGTACCACATGGCTCTCTTTGACCTGTGCGACGTGCATAAGTGCCTCGATGTCGGAAATATGGGGAAGGGTCAGGATCTTCTCGCGGTAGAGGCGTTGGTAGTCGGCCATGTCGCGCGCGACGACCAAGAGCCTGACGTCGACCCGGCCCAAAAACGTTCCGATGGAAATCACTTCGCGCACCTCGCGCGCCGCTGCGATGAATTCATCAAAGGCACGCGGTTCGGTTTTATCGAGCGTGAAGCGCAGAGAGACCTCGAATTCATAGCCCAGCGCGCGCCAATTTATTTCATCGCGAATTGCATGGACGACACCAGTAGCCCGCATCCGGTCCAGCCTACGGATAAAGGTCGCCGCCGTGACACCCGCCCGTTCGGCTAGAACCGCGAAAGCCTCATGCGGGTCCGCCTGCAACTGCCGTAATATGCGGCGATCGGTATCATCGAGACTGTTTTTCATCGCCGTTAACCATATTGCACATGAAAAATTTTGTGACTGGTAATGTTGCCATAATTCCGTGATTTCATTTCCATGCAACCTGCGATGGATGTGTCGCGCCATAAGTTCCCCGTGCGCGGTCTGCCACCAACGGATACAAATGGTTACACGAACCAATGTTGCGCGGAGTATTTAGATGAGCGCCGCAATTTTATAAGTCACGGACCCTAGATGGCTACAAAAACGATATACGTCTACGACGCAAGTACGGTCACCGTGAGTAACAGTGCTGGCACCGTGTACCCCGACGTTATCGCAGATGCCCTGTGGGGGGACGCCTTCAGTTGGGAAAACCCCAATGACCTGATGCTGACCGTGCCGTCCTCAACAACCGCCATCGAATTTGAAGACAGCGACGGATTGCTTCAGGACGACCCCTTCTCCGGCAATAACGTCATCGATCAGAAACTGATAGGTTCCGTGTCTTTCGACGGCACCACCTATTCCGAAACAACGACCGATGTGCGTTGGCAGGGCGCAGTGGTGGTTGAGAGCGAATATGTTGTAACGCTCTACGATCAGGCAAACCCGACAGAAATGTACACGATGGTCGGCGTCTCTATTACCGTCGGATATCAGAGCACAGTCGTCGGCGTTGCCTTCGATGGCGCCCAGCCGCCGTCCGGGACCGTCCTCACCTACATTCAGGGTCAGTCCACATATAGCTACATTGGGTCAAACTTTGACCCTGACCAAACGGTACCCTGTTTTGCCGCCGGCACGCTGATTGAAACGCCGGATGGCCCTCGCCCCGTCGAAACCCTGCGGGCCGGAGATTTGGTATCAACTCTGGACGAAGGCCCGAAACCGATCCTTTGGTGGGGCGCCAGTCAGGTTGACGGGACCGGCAATCTGGCCCCGATCCGTATCGCGCCGGGCATTCTCGGAAATACCCGTGACCTCTTGGTATCCCCCAACCACCGCATCCTTCTAAGAGGCGCGGAGGCAGAATTGCTGTTCGGGGAACCCAGTGTTCTCGTCCCTGCAAAGGCCCTCGTCGATGGGCGCACCATTATCCAGACGACGCAGAAACGCATCGCCTACCACCACATCTTGCTCAGCGGCCACGAAATCATCTTTGCCGAAGGCATCGCCACTGAAAGCCTCTTTACGGGCGCGATGGCATTGGCGGCCCTCGATGATGCGGCTCGCGCAGAGCTCGAGGCGATTTTTCCAGAGCACGCTCAGATGATCCAATCTCTCAATCGTCCATCCCTGACGGTTAGTGAGGGACGGCTGCTGATGGCTCACCTGCGAAATTCAGCGCCCAAATCCGCGAACGCCCTGCACTGACGCGGGTCGCGACCTGCCCGACCGCCCCCTGTCACGCATGATTAGATCATGAATATTACGCATTGCGCATGATGTTGCTTCAAAATATGCAATTTCTCGATATTTTGGGCACCGCATACCAATTTCATGCCTATTTTACACCTCGAAACAAACAAAGGGAGCGTCACCATGCGCGTCTATTACGATCGCGATTGCGATGTGAACATCATCAAAGACAAAAAAGTCGCCATTCTGGGCTATGGCTCGCAGGGCCACGCCCACGCGCTGAACCTGCGCGACTCTGGCGCGAAGAACCTTGTCGTGGCTCTGCGCGAAGGCTCCCCTTCCGCGAAAAAGGCCGAAGGCGAAGGCCTCAAGGTTATGGGTATTGCAGAAGCGGCAGCTTGGTGTGACGTGATCATGTTCACCATGCCCGACGAACTTCAGGCAGAGACCTACAAGAAATACGTGCACGACAACATCAAACCCGGTGCTGCAATTGCGTTCGCCCATGGCCTGAACGTGCACTTCGGCCTGATCGAGCCCAAAGAAGGCGTCGATGTGATCATGATGGCCCCAAAAGGCCCGGGTCACACCGTTCGCGGCGAATACACCAAAGGCGGCGGCGTGCCCTGCCTCGTGGCTGTGGACACGGACGCGACAGGCAAAGCGCTCGAAATCGGCCTGTCCTACTGCTCCGCCATCGGTGGCGGCCGCTCCGGCATCATCGAAACCAACTTCCGCGAAGAGTGTGAAACCGACCTCTTCGGCGAACAGGCCGTTCTTTGCGGTGGCCTCGTCGAGCTGATCCGTTGCGGTTTTGAAACCCTCGTGGAAGCCGGTTATGCACCCGAAATGGCCTATTTCGAGTGCCTTCACGAAGTGAAGCTGATCGTCGACCTGATCTACGAAGGCGGCATCGCCAACATGGATTACTCGATCTCCAACACCGCCGAGTACGGCCAATACGTCACCGGCCCGCGCATCCTGCCCTACGAGCAGACCAAAGCGGCCATGAAAGCAGTTCTGACTGACATCCAGCAGGGCAAATTCGTCCGTGACTTCATGCTCGAAAACGCTGTTGGCCAACCAACGATCAAAGCATCGCGTCGCGCCAACGATGAGCACATGATCGAAGAAACCGGTGCCAAGCTGCGCGGCATGATGCCGTGGATCACTGCAGGCAAAATGGTCGACAAAGACCGTAACTAAGTACACCCGTACCAATTTATGGAAGGGCGCCCATTGCGGCGCCCTTTTGCATGGGCGTAGCCATCGTTAATGCCCCGTTAACCTGTTCACCTTATGTCTCTCTGCAACTAAAAAAATTTGGGCCGGAGGCAGAAAAGTGAAAAACTTTGGGTGGGCGCTAACGCTCGTTTTGGCCACGTCTCTCCTACCCGATCTGGCGAATGCCAAACCGGGAAACGGCAACGGATTTGGCAAAAGCGCTCCGGGTGGGTGCACGTTCGGTCGCGCAGTCGGCAACAAACATTGCGCCTTTTTGGCCCCCGAGATCGATGCATCCAAAGGTGGTGCAGCTCTCGCAGGGATTTTAGCGCTTCTTGCGCTGGCGTATGAACGCCGTCGCGCGAGCTAAGGCCTTCGATTTCGGCGATGCGCGACCCTGGGCCACCTTGACCACCGTGTTCTTTCCGTTTCTTGTGCAGCGCAGGAAACAACCGATAGATCGCGCGTCAGGAAACCCGATGCCCACACTTCCCGATGATATGTCACAAAACGACGCTGACGCCATTCAGGCGGAACGCGCACGCATGTTCACGACGCGGTTCTGGTTGAACCTATTGCGTGGTCAGGAGGGGTTGGGCGACACCTTCTGGGCGGGGAATTACTTGTCGGGGTTGTTTTTGATCCCTGTTGTCGTTCTTTTGCTGGCAATTCCACCTGCGTCTGGATTGCTGCCCTTCATCTTTATCGCATTCGGGATCTATCTTTTGGCTGTGGCGCGCGCCGTTGCAATTGCCAAACCCAAAGGCGACACAGGTTTGGGGTGGAAGATTGCCGGCGTTGCTTGGACCTTGCTCAATGCAGCGTCTTGCCTCGCCTACGCACCATTTGTCGGCCCGTAGGCGGATCGCATGCTACCGCGTTGCCGCCTCAACCGCCGCGACGATGCTGTCCACGGCGTTTTCCAGGACGGTCTCGTCCGAACTCTCCCCCATCACACGGATCAAAGGTTCGGTGCCTGAGCGGCGGATCAAGAGACGCCCGTTTCCAACCAATTTACTCTCCGCATCCGCAATCGCGGATTGAACTGCCGCGTTTTCGAGTGGTCGCTGGCCGGTCCCGTAGCGCACGTTTTTAAGGAGCTGTGGAACAGGTTCAAATACGCGGGTCAACTCAGAGGCAGACTGGCCCGTTTCAACCATGGCCGCCAGGAATTGCAGCCCTGCGAGCAGCCCGTCACCTGTGGTTGCGAAATCGGTCATCACAATATGGCCCGACTGTTCGCCGCCCAAATTGTACCCACCCGAGCGCATGCGTTCGACCACGTAGCGATCGCCTACAGACGTGCGCTCAAGGCGTAAACCGCGCCCTTCGAGAAACCGTTCCAACCCGAGGTTCGACATGACTGTCGCAACGAGGGCCCCGCCCGCGAGGCGGTCCTGCTCGGCCCATCGCGACGCCATCAGACCCATCAGTTGGTCGCCATCGGCAACCTTGCCGGTTTCATCAAGGATCATCACTCGATCCGCATCACCATCTAGGCAAATTCCGATATCGGCGCCATGCGCAACGACGGCCTCAGCCGCTGTGTGGACATAGGTGGAGCCGCATCTGTCGTTGATATTGCGCCCGTTTGGCGACACGCCGACCGGAATGACCTCTGCACCCAACTCCCATAGCACCTCGGGCGCTGTGCGATAGGCGGCGCCATTTGCGCAATCGACCACGACTTTGAGACCGTTAAAGGACATCCCGCGCGGCAGGGTGGATTTCACACGCTCGTTATAGCGGAAACGCCCATCATCAATACGTTTGGCGCGCCCGATATTCTGCGCCTGTGCGGGATCCACACCGACGTCCATGAGCCGCTCGATTTCCATTTCGGCTTCATCGGAGAGTTTGAAACCATCGGGGCCGAAGAATTTGATGCCGTTGTCCTCTGCCGGATTATGCGACGCCGAAATCATGACGCCGACATCTGCCCGCATAGAGGTTGTCAGCATGCCCACGGCGGGCGTTGGCACGGGGCCGAGAAGAAACACGTTCATGCCCGTTGACGTGAAACCGGCCGTCATTGCAGTTTCAAACATGTAGCCGGAGAGACGCGTGTCTTTTCCGATAATCACCCGGTGCCCGTGACCTGCGTCCTGACGGAAATACCGCCCCGCCGCTGCGGCAAGTTTCAACGCCATTTCGGCCGTCATCGGAGCCGTATTTGCGCGTCCGCGCACGCCGTCGGTACCAAAAAGCTTACGTGACATCTGCGGCCTCTCCCTGATGCACTGACTGCCAAAGCGCCAGTGCTTGTTTTGTATCCTTGATATCATGAACGCGCACGATCTGAACCCCTTGGGCCACAGCCGCCAAGGCGACCGCGATTGACCCGGGCGTCCGATCTCGCGCTTCGGGTGCATCACCGAGTGTTCCGATGAATTTCTTGCGCGACGCCCCGAGCAGAACAGCGCAGCCTAACCCGTGAAACAGCGACAGGCGATTGAGGATCGCAAGGTTATGCGCGATGGTTTTGCCAAACCCGATGCCCGGATCGACGATGATGCGATCACGGGGAATGCCGGCGGCCTCTGCGACCCCGATACGGACATTCAGGAAATCGTAGACATCCAGCAGCACATCGTCATAGCGCGGATCATTTTGCATCACATCTGGGTCACCTTGGGCGTGCATCAGGCACACGGGCGCACCAGCGCGCGCGGTCGTTTGGGCCAGCGAGGGATCAAAGGTGAAAGCTGACACATCGTTGACCAAAGACGCGCCTGCGGCCAGGGCCTGTGCGGCGACGCAGGCCTTTCGCGTGTCGATGGAAATAGGCACGCTAGAGGATTTTCGGATGGCGGCGATGGTCGGCGCGGTGCGCGCGATCTCTTGTTCCACCTCAACCAGATCGGCACCCGGGCGCGTGCTTTCGCCCCCGATGTCGATGATATCCGCGCCATTTGACACCATGGACAGCGCATGTTCCCGCGCCAAATGGGGGTCGGTGAACTGCCCGCCGTCCGAAAAACTATCGGGTGTAACGTTGAGAATGCCCATCAGGTTCGGCCGCGACAGGTCTAGCCCCGCGACCGGTTTGCGGGGCGCGGTCAGGCGGTCCAGCACGTCTTGCGGGACATCCGCGGCGGCGATGATGAAGGGTTCATTTGCACGCGAAAGCACCTCCACATGGGTGAACCACGTCCAGCCACCCGCAAGCGTGACCGCGCCCGCCGGGCGGACCGGAACGTTTTGCATGAGAGGTCGAAAATAGGGTTTAGGCATCGCGACCTCTACGCAATCGCCACAGGGCCATCGATCGGCAGACAATTCATGTCGCCCGCCCCATCATCACAGGCCCCCAGATGAACGAAATGCTGAGCCGTCAATGTCTCTGCGAGCCATTGTGCGATTTCCAGAGGCCCGCCTTTGGGCCCGTGGACGGCATCGAGCACCATTTTTGAGGGCGCCCAAACGGAAATCTGCCCCTGCTTCATCGCCCAGTCCAATTCGGTGCGGGACGCGCGCACGACGCAGCGAGAATCCCGCGCCGCCAACACCCATGCGTTCTGTTCGATGGCGAGCAGGTCAATCCGCCGCTGGGTGAGGGTTGTGCGCGATTTTGGCCATGCGCCTGTGGGGTATCCAACGGTGATAACCACGGGACGCGGATCATCGGCAAGGGCATCGATCCACGCATCCAATTCGGGTGCAGCCATCGCTTCCGCGCCCAAATGAACCACGAGCGGATGGGGAACCGGCGCCTCGATCGTCACCGCTCTCTCTCCCGCTTGGCCATTTGTGCGAACGATCTCTACGCCGAGCGCGCCGGGACCACGGTCGAGCTTTTCTACCCGCACGAACACGCGAAAGGCGCGCGGTTCGGTCAGGATGCGCGTTGCAATCCGTTCGGCCAGAGTTTCCAGAAGGTTTAGCCGCTCCGCATCCAGTTCAATGCGAATAGCCTCGGTGAGACGGTCATAGGAAAGGATGCGGTCTACATCGTCGTCTATCGGCCCCGTCACAGGCGTCAGTTCCACCACGATGTTGAACGACACCCGTTGGCGCACTCCGCGTTCTGCCTGAAACGCGCCGATTTCGACTTCGACCACGTGATCGCGCAAAGAAATCCGGTCGAGCGGTCCGCCTTGTGCTGTCGCGGCAGCACGAGCTTCGGGATGGTCGAAGGCGAGGTTGATATCGGAAACCATGGGCACCTGAGTGGCTGTTTGCCGACTAGCTACCGCGTTTTCGCCCCGAGGTCCAAGCCAAACACCGCGCGCTTAACCCGCGCGCGGCAACGACCCGCCTATCTGTGGCCGCCTCAGGCCTGTGGCATCCGGTAAAAGAAATGGACGCCGATTTGCGCAGTGCGGGCAAATTTCTGGGCCCACCGCGGCGAAACCGCATTGGTGTGGTAATGCGTTGCACCAGAAGTCAGGCGACGTGGCGCACCATCCAACATCATCCGCGCGACCTTGGCGACGCGTTCGAACGCGCCCTCTTCGTGGATCGCTTCTGCGCGACCGTCGCATGTGTAGGAGAATTGGCATCGGTGCAAAGCGCCCGTGCCCTGATTTACAACGCTGCACACCGAGCTTGGAAAAGCAGGTGAAGAAACACGGTTCAAAATCACCTCAGCGACTGCAAACTGACCCTGAACACTTTCGCCGCGGGCCTCAAAATAGAGTGCTTCGGAGAGGCATTTGAAATCCTCGCCGCCGTTGGCTTCGGGCAGAGAGTCCAGATATTCGCGCGTGTAGGAAATCTGCACAGGCGGCGTTGGCTTTGGCTTGGGTTTATATTGTGCGAGGACACGGGATACGGCGGAGGTGTCAACGGTCTCCATCGCACTATGCTCTTGCGCAAACAGCGCGGTTAGTTCCGCACCCAGCGCGAGCTTGGGATTGTTGGACTGACTAAGCGTCACATCCGCATGCACAGCCTGCGCGGAGACGAAAGCCAGACAAATGGCAAGCGCCCGAAGGCCTTTAAAACTTTTCATGGACCCCTCCATTGCGCCCCCCAACATGGCGGGCCTCACGGTGGCATTTCGGCGGCTTACCTAAGAGAAAAGTGCTCAAAGGTCCAGTGCAGGGCCCGGACGGAGAGGTAAAGCAGGCGAAAATGTGGCGGAAAGTCGCCGGTCACGAGGTCAAAAATACGCGTTTTTGTATTACTTTACAACGCGTTAACCATAATGCCGATCTACTTGATTTCTGCTGCGACAAGTTGTGCCGCAGCCAACCGTGCCACCGGAACCCGGAAGGGAGAGCACGACACATAATCGAAACCGGCAGCCCTACAGAAGGCAATGGATTCGGGATTCCCGCCATGTTCCCCGCAAACCGCCAACGTGAGATTCGGTGAGGATTTTCGCCCCCGCGCTGCGCCGATTTCGAGAAGCTCGCCGACCCCTTCGGTGTCCAAGGTATGGAACGGGTCCTCGGGAAAAACGCCCTGCTGAACGTAGGCGTTCATAAACCGGCCCGCATCGTCGCGTGACAAACCATATGTCATCTGGGTGAGATCGTTTGTACCAAATGACAGGAACGCCGCATGCTGTGCGATCTCGTCAGCACGAAGCGCGGCGCGTGGCGTTTCAACCATGACCCCCAGACGATAGGTAAAGTCAGCACCCGTTTCATTGCGCACAGCGGCGGCAACGCCGTCGATCTGGGTTTTGACGAGTTCCACCTCACGCTTGGCGGAAACCAGCGGGATCATGATTTCGGGAACAACCGCACGGCCGGATTTGGAGGCCTCAATCGTTGCCTCGAAAATCGCGCGGGCCTGCATTTCGTAGATTTCAGGGAAGGTGATGCCCAAACGGACGCCGCGCATCCCGAGCATCGGGTTGAACTCGGACAGCCATTCAATCCGGCGCGTCACCTCCGATAGAGGCCGATCCAGTGCGTCCGCCAATTCGCGGGCACCCCGTCGGTCGCTTGGCAGGAATTCGTGCAAAGGCGGATCGAACAGACGGATACAGACCGGCAGGCCTTCCATGATGCGAAACAGTTCGATGAAATCGGAACGTTGCATCGGCAGGAGGCGGGCGATGGCTTCGCGGCGGTCGTTGTTGCCGTCTGCGAAAATCATTTCGCGCATCACAGTCAGGCGGTCACCTTCAAAAAACATATGCTCCGTTCGGCAAAGACCAATGCCTTCTGCTTTGAAGTCCCGCGCCATGGCGGCGTCGGTCGGCGTGTCGGCATTGGCGCGAACACCAAGATCGCGAATGCTGTCCGCCCAATCCATAAGTGTCAGATACCAATGATCTTTTGCGGGCGGGAGCATCTTCGCCTCGCCCATCAACGCTTCGCCGGCAGTCCCGTCGATGGTGAGAATGTCGCCCTCTTTCAGCTCACGACCATCTTCCAATGTGACAGTGCCTGCGCGGGTATTGATACGGATCGAGGCACCGACGACGCACGGCACGCCCATACCGCGCGCGATCACTGCCGCATGTGACGTAACTCCGCCCCGTTCGGTCAGCACACCAACGGATGAATGCATCCCGCGAATGTCTTCGGGGGCGGTTTCGCGGCGGACCAGAATGCAGGCCTCGCCTCTGGCTTCATGCGCCTGAGCGGCAGATGACGTGAAAACGATCCGGCCACAGGCGCCCCCCGGGCTCGCGGCGATCCCATGGGCCACCACAGCGCGGCGGGCCAACGGGTCGACCCGCGGGTGCAATAATTCGGTGAGCGATCGAGCCGGAACCCGCAAAATCGCCTCATGGCGCGGAATAATTCCGTCTTCGGCGAGTTGAACGGCCACGCGCAGGCCAGCGCGAGACGACCGCGGAACGCGGATGGCGTCGAGCACGCGCAGTTCACCATTGTCGATCGTGAACTTCAGCTCCATTTCGTCGCGCAGACGGTGACGGCAAAGCTGCGTTGCCTCGACAATGGCTCTGAACAGTTCAGGTTGGTCGTACTGGAATGACTTTTCGCTCTCGGAGGCGAGCGGCATGGACGGCGCATTGTGGGGATCGATTGCCGGCGTATGCCGTTTGTAAGTCCCGTATGTGCCGGGGGCACCGGTTTCACCGTCAACGAGTTGGACGACGCCATGGCCGCATTCACCATCACCAAGGGCGAGTGACATCGCCTGCACGACCAGTCCCAGGCCCGCATCTGCGGGGGCGCCTTTCGCCTGGCGCAATAGTCGCGCAGTGGTGCCTTCCCATGCGCGCGCCATCGATCGCAGGACTTGGCCCAATTGCACGGCCGGATCCTGTGGAAAGTCTTCACCAGTTTCTTCGAGATAGGCCACTTTGGCAGCGCGAACGGCGTCCCCTAAATCGACCGACCCGTCAAATTCGAACAATTCTGCGTCCACACGCTCTACATTCACCGAATAAGTTTGCACAAATTCGAGGTAGAGACGGTCTGCGGTATGTTGCCCGTATTTTGCCGCGAGCTCACTCTGACGCTGGTCATTCATGCCGATATTGAGGATCGCACCGGGACCACCCCAGTCGGGATCCTCTGATGATGGCCGCACGGACAAGAGTGGGCGCTCACCAAATACGCGCAAAAGGGCCGCGATATCGAAGAGCTCCCCTTCCGCCAAGCGGTGCACCATATCAAAGGAGATGGCGACGGTTTCGGGCACCGGCAAATCGAGGCGGATCAACCGCTGAAGGCACTTTGCCCGCCCGCCATGGGTGGCGATACCGATGGGGGCCACGCGGCGAACGCGTGTGAATCCGAGAATGTCACTATCTTGCTGCACTGCGGCACTCCTTCGCGCGAAAGGGTACGCTGCCCCCTTGCAGGCCGCAACTTAAACCTTTGCGCGCGCAAGGGTTCGTTAGGGAACTACCCCTCGATGCGCGTCAGATCAGCCACAGAAAGACAAGTGTCGCGGATGCGTCCCAGCAGGTTTAGCCGGTTTCGGCGAATGATATCGTTATCGGCATTGACCTGAACGGCCTCGAAAAACGCGTCCACGGGCCCACGCAATCCCGCCATTGCGGCCATGGCGGATGCGAAATCTTCGCTCTTCATGGCGGGCGAAATTTTGGTTTCTGCCACGTCGAGGGCGGCAAAAAGTGCACGTTCTGTGTCGGATTCAGCGAATTTGATGTCAGGGCCGTAAGAGTATTCGACGCCGTCTTTTTCCTCGGCTTGGGTGAGGATGTTATTTGCGCGTTTGAAACCCTGGATGAGGTTCGCCCCGTCTTCGGTGGCGAGCGTTTGGGAAAGCGCGCGGGCGCGTTTCACCAAAAGTGTGATGTCGTCATTGCCTGCCATGGCGAGGCAAGCGTCGATGACGTCATGGCGGATGCCTTCATCGCGCAGGAATACTTTGAGACGGTCATGGATGAACCCGAGGAGGTCGGCTGACGTGTCAGGTAGCGGGCCGGCGGCATCCTTGGCGGCTTTGGTCGATTTGTCGTCCAGTTTGTCCGCAATCGCATCAAAGGCCGCGCCGAAAACACCGTGCTCGGCAATCGCTTCGAGGATTTCTTTGAGGGTATCGATCACGCCATCGCCTTCGGCGACGAGGGAAATCTGATGCGCCAGAAGTTGCGTGTCGATGAAACGATCAAGATGAAGCCGCACGTCGTTGGCGACCAAGAGACGGATCAGGCCCAATGCGGCGCGACGCAGTGCAAACGGATCTTTGGACCCCGTCGGCTTTTCATCAATCGCCCAGAAACCAGTGAGTTTGTCGAGTTTTTCGGCGATGGCTACCGCGACGGAAACGGGTTGCGTCGGAACGTCATCGGAGGGGCCTAGAGGCGCGTAGTGGTCGCGGCACGCGTCGGCAACGCCATCGGACAAACCTGCCTTCTGCGCGTAATAGCGCCCCATTGTGCCTTGCAATTCGGGGAATTCATAAACCATTTCCGACGAAAGATCGGCCTTGGCAACCGTGGCGGCCAAGGCTGCTTCTGCTGCGTCTGCACCGACCACGGGCGCAATATCGCGGGCGAGTGCGGAAATCCGTTTGATCTGGTCGCTGACCGTGCCGAGTTTGTTGTGGAACGTGACTTTGTCCAGTGGCGCAGCCAGGGCTTCCAGGCCCCCGCGCGCGACGGTGCGAAGGTCGTTCTCCCAAAAAAATTTGGCATCCGACAGGCGCGCGGCGAGCACTTTCTGGTTGCCCGCCAGAATGGTCGCGCCGTGATCTGCCGTTTCGCGGTTGGCGACGGTGACGAATTTCTCGATGCGACCGGTGCGCGGGTTTCTCACGGAGAAGAACTTTTGGTGCTCTTTCATCGACGTCTGCAGAACCTCGGGCGGCAGGTCGAGGAAATCCGCGCCGATATCGCCCATCAGCATCACCGGCCATTCGACCAGACCGGCCACTTCGGCGAGCAGCCCACGGTCCTCGACGACCTCCAACCCTTGGGCGAAGGCCGCGTTTGTGGCGTCATGCCAGATCGTTTCCGAACGGGCCTGCGCGTCGAGAATGACGAAATGACGGCTGAGTTTCGCGACATAGTCGTCAAATGATGCCACCGAAAAGGATTCGGGCGCCATGAAACGATGGCCCCATGCCGTGTTGCCCGCCGTGATGCCGTCGATTTCCAGAGGCACAACTTCGGCGCCGCCTTCGTCGCTCAGGATGCACAGGATGCTGTGCAAAGGGCGAACCCATTTGAGCGACCCATTGCCCCAGCGCATGGACTTGGGCCATGGGAAATTGCGAATGGTCGCTTCCAAAACCTCGGCCACGATCTCGGCAGCTGGCCTGCCGGGTTTTGTGATCTTGGCCACATAGACCTGACCCTTTTTCTCGTCGCGGATTTCCAGGCTTTCTTTGGACACCCCTGCCCCGCGCAGGAACCCTTCGAGAGCTTTCTCGGGCGCATCGACGCGCGGCCCTTTGCGTTCCTCAACCGTCGTCACAGATTCCGTTAAAAGCCCATCGACCGACAACGCCAGCCGGCGTGGCGTCGCAAACGCGCCTGCCGACGCATAGGTCAACCCTGCCTCAACCAAACCGTCAGTGACGCGTTTCTTCAGGTCCTCGCTGGCGCGTTTTTGCATGCGCGCGGGAATTTCCTCGGAATAGAGTTCAATCAGGAGGTCGGCCATATCTGTGTCCTTCAAGGCGCGGGCGGGCAGCCAGCGGGTGCGGGATCGCCGTCAAATACGGCCTCGCCACAAGGGTTGATCTGGTTCCACGCGAAACCGCGACCGTCCGGATAAACGGCGATCACGCGGTCGATGCCGTAGTGGATGTTTGCCTCGCCAAGGATAGAGATCGCGTTACCGTTCTCGATATCCATGCCGATCTGGTCCGCATCAAAGCAGGAAAACCAATTCGGCGCGACGAGCGGCGTGGCATCATCGTAGGGTTCAAAAGTTTCCGTGATCATTGCGAGGCTAAGCGGGGTTGTAAAACAGGCCCGAAACCGGATCGGTGAGGTTTCAGCGTCTATGCCGGTGAAATCGGTCGCCAAAAGGTCTTCGGACGTGCCGACAACTGTAGCCGCCGTGACTTCAGACGCAGGAGCGGAGGCATCCAGACGCTCATAGTAGGCATAGACCTGACTGTAATAGAGCGCCGCACCGAAAATCAAAGAAGCGCCCACAATCCCACCTGCAACCCACTTACCGTTCATATCACTCAACCGCCTCGGCCACATGACCGCCCGCTGTCGTTTGAACAAAGGCATCTGCGCAGGCTTTCGCCAAGGTGCGAACGCGACCGATGTAGGCCTGACGTTCGGTGACGGAGATCACACCGCGCGCGTCCAGCAAATTGAAGATGTGGCTGGCTTTGATGCATTGGTCATAGGCAGGATGGACCATGATGATCCGCTTGCCGGTTTTCGGGTCCTCGGCGTCGACGGCGAGGAGCGAATGGCACTCGGCCTCGGCCTCTTCGAAATGCTTGAGGAGTGTCTGTGTATTCGCGGCGTCGAAGTTGTGGCGTGAGTATTCTTCTTCTGTCTGTTTGAAGATGTCGCCATAGCTTAGCGCGATGGGCGCCTGTGGATCGTTGAACGGCATATCCATGACGTGATCAATGCCCAGCACATACATCGCGAGTCGTTCGAGACCATAAGTCAGCTCACCCGACACGGGTCGGCAATCATGACCCCCAACCTGTTGGAAATAAGTGAACTGCGACACTTCCATGCCGTCACACCAGACTTCCCAGCCGAGCCCCCAAGCGCCGAGCGTCGGGCTTTCCCAATCGTCTTCTACAAAGCGGATATCGTGCAGTTCGGTATCAATACCGATCGCTTTGAGGGAGCCGAGGTAGAGTTCCTGCAGGTCTGGCGGGCTCGGTTTGATGAGCACCTGAAACTGGTAATAGTGTTGGAGGCGGTTCGGGTTCTCACCGTAGCGGCCATCGGTTGGACGCCGCGAGGGCTGAACGTAGGCCGCCGCCCATGGGGTCGAGCCGAGCGAGCGCAGGGTCGTTGCCGGATGGAACGTTCCCGCACCTACTTCCATGTCGTAGGGTTGAAGAACGGCGCACCCTTTGGCGGCCCAATAAGTTTGTAGCCGCAGGATGATTTCCTGAAAGGACCGCGGTTTCTGGACGGTGTCGGACATGGTCGCCTCGCACTTTCGCTGCAGGCCACTCAATAGGCGAGGCTCGGGGGGGCGTCAACGCGTTGTAGAGCCCTCGAAAGGCGCTTTTACGTGACGCATACTGTAATTTGATCGCGAGACGGTCGCGGAGTGTTGACCTTGCCGCTCAACATGTTTTTTTACCCCTCAATAGTTTGAAAGGGTCGAACGGACCCAACGCACACAGGAAGTCAGGGTTCTTATGAAACGCCTTTTCGCCGCTCTCCCCATCGGGGTCGCAGCTATGTTAGCCTCTTCGACCGCTGTTTGGTCTGAAACCTGGATCCAGATCGAAGCGCAGCCGTCCCTGACGCAAGCAACAGAAGCCGCGCAGCGCTATTCGGCGAGCCTGCCCAATGTGGTCGGGTTCGATTTGCCCGGCCGGTGGCATGCGATTGCAATTGGCCCTTTCGCAGACGATGACGAAGCTGACGCCTACCGTCGTTCGCTCTTGGCGGTACGACAAATCCCCTCGGATTCCTATTTATCGGACGGGTCCCGATTTGGAGCGCCGTTCTGGCCCGTCGGCGCGTCGCTCGCAGCGATTGCGGGTGCGCCTGCGCCAACTGCCACCACCGATGCACCCGTTGAGGTTGCCCAGCCGATCGCACCCGCAGAAGAGACTCCCGCACAAGCCCGCGCATCCGAGCGTGAACTGGACCGAGATGCGCGTGAGGCCCTTCAGGTCGCATTGAAATTCGCAGGCCATTACTCGGCAGCGATTGACGGTTCGTTCGGTCCGGGCACGCGAAACGCCATGGCCGCGTGGCAAATCGCGAATGCGTTTGAACCCACAGGTGTTCTGAGCACCAAACAACGCGATATGGTTCTTTCTTCCTATCGCAATGTGCTCGACGGTCTCGGGATTGCACGGGTCAGTGACGACGTCGCGGGCATCGAAATCGATCTCCCGCTCGGGGTTGTAACCTTTGACGCCTACACACCGCCGTTCGCCAAATTCAGTGCCAAAGACGGGTCGGGCGTTCAGGTTCTTCTGATCTCGCAAACCGGAGATCGCGATACACTCGGCGGTCTGTACGAGATCATGCAGACACTCGAAATCGTGCCGGTCGAAGGGCCACGCGAACGCGGAGAACGGGCGTTCACTTTGGTGGGGGCGAACGATCAGATTGTGAGTCACACGGAGGCCCGGCTTTTCGACGGCACGGTGAAGGGGTGGACATTGATCTGGCCTGCCGGCGATGAAAGCCGTCGCCAATTGGCGCTGGCGGCCATGCGGGAGTCATTCACGCCACTCAGAGATGCCGTTTTGCCCGACAGCTATGGCGCGGGCGGGGAACAGGACATCGATCTCCTTGCGGGTCTGGAAATCCGGCGCGCGGATGCTGTGGGCACCGGTTTCTTTGTTTCCGATGCCGGTGCGGTACTCACCACCAGCACCTTGGTCGAGAATTGTCGCCAGATTACCTTGGACGAGAATACCGAGGCCACCGTCACCTCGATGTCGGACGGTCTCGCCCTTCTGACACCGACCACACCGGTCGCGCCCTTGGCGGTCGCACGCTTTGACGCCCATCTACCACGCCTCCAGTCGGATGTTGCCGTGTCGGGTTTCGCGTATGAAGGTCGCCTCGGCGCACCCACACTGAACTACGGCATTCTGGCAGAGCATCGCGGTTTGGCGGGCGAAACCGACCTGCTACGTCTGGACATGACGACCCTGCCTGGCGAGGCCGGTGGACCGCTTTTTAATTCTGCTGGCGGGGTTATCGGTATCCTTGCGCCGCATTCCGCGTCGTCGCGCGCATTGCCTGAAAACGTGTCCTTTGCCTACGACATGGAAAAGCTTGTCTCCTTCCTCTCCGAGGCCGGTGTTACCGTTGCCGCCAGCGAGGCGACAGAGGCATTGTCGGATCCCGATCTCGTTGAGCTGGGTCGCAATCTAAGCACATTGGTGAGCTGCTGGACCGACTGATCGTCTGGTTTAGCTGCGCCAGAACCGGACCGTGAACAACGCATAGACCGACATGACTTCTAGCCGCCCGATCAGCATCGCGGCGGCCAGGATCCATTTTGCACCGTCGTTGAGCGATTCAAAGTTGCCCGCAGGCCCGATGATATCACCAAGCCCCGGTCCGATATTACCGATTGCCGTGGCCGCGCCTGAAATCGCGGTCACGAAATCGAGCCCCGTTGCCGCGAGCAAGACAGCGATCCCTCCGAGAGACACGATGAAGAACGAAAAGAATGCCATAACCGATGAGATAACATCCTCGCCCACTGCGCGGCCCTGATAGCGTGCAGAGAAAATGCCGTGGGGGCTGTGGATGCGGCTGATTTGCGCCTTCAGAGACGCGATGAGGAGTTGATAGCGGAACACTTTTACAGAGCAGGCTGTGGAGCCCGCGCATCCGCCGATCAATCCGATAAAGAAAAACGCAACCGCGGGCAGCGCGCCCCAGAGTTGGTAATCCACAGACGCGTACCCTGTCCCGGAGATGATCGAGGTGACGTTGAAGATACCTTCTCGGAACGAGTGTTCGAGATTGTCGTTGTTGACGACCAACCGGTATAGGGAAAATGCGATTACCAAAGTGAAGATAATGCCAAGGTATGCGTGCACCTGAGTGTCGCGCCACAGGGGTTTCCATGTGCCCTGCAAAATTTGGACGAAGCGCACGAAAGGCAAGCTCGCCAAGATCATGAATACCGACGCGACGTATTCGGCTGGCCCCTGATAGATGCCGAAAGACGCATCATGGGTCGAAAATCCACCGGTCGAAACCGTCGTCAAAGCATGGTTCAACGCGTCAAAGGCGGGCATTCCCACGGCCACATAGGCGACATGGCATGATACCGTGAGACCAAGGTAGATCACGGAAATACGGCTCGCGATTTCTGCGGCACGTGGCAGGACCTTTCCGTCTGTGTCGAAGGCTTCGGTGCGAAACACCTGCATGCCCCCGACGCGCAGTTCGGGCAGGAAAACCATCGCCACGACAATGATACCCACCCCGCCGAACCATTGCAGCATTGAGCGCCACAACAAAATCCCCTCAGGCAGGGCATCGAGGCCAGTAAAAACCGTCGATCCGGTGGTTGTCATGCCCGACATCGCTTCGAAAAACGCGTCCGTCACGGAGGATTGGGTTTCGCCGATAATGAACGGAATGCCCGCAAAAATCGGCAGGACGAGCCAAACCGTGGTCGTGAGAAGGAATATCTGTTGGATCGATAGGCGGTCAGACACCGCATTTGAGGACGCCAGCGCAATAGACCCACCGGCGACGAAAGTGATGACGCCTGCTTCGAAAAAGACCTGCCAATCACCGTTGCGAAAGTAAAGATCAACGAAGAGGGGCACGGCCATAGTCAGGCCGAGAATCGCGACAAGCGCACCGATTACATATCCAACGGGTCGTAGGTCAGTCATGTCGCAAGGCTTGGCCGCGTCGCGCGACCAAGTCAAGCGCGCCCGTCAACCAACGTGGATCAGCGTCGAGAAAAGCTTTGGATCGAGGCTCTCGTTTGTGAAGGTGGTGCCTTCGGTCAGGACGGAAACCGCATCATGGCTATGCAGGCTTTCCTGATGCGAGGCGATGATGCGGAAATCACCGACACGGGGGTCACCTTCCAGAGCTTGTGCAAACAGACGCGCGGCGTCTTCGACAAAAATCGGGTTGGCGGCATTCAGTTCCGCAAAGGCCTGCTCATCTTCGCGTTTGACCATCACTTGTGTTTCGGTCGCCACGGCGCCACGGGCCAAATCGATCAGGTCCTCGAACCACAGGCAGGGTTGATCGCTCTTCATTTCCACCGACATGCGCGCAACCGAGCGCTGCGAATGCGGGGTCGCGAGTTGTTGCCGGGTGCGTCGGGCATGTTCGGAAAGCTCGAGCGAGCATGGGCATGTCGACGAGTAGACATAGTCGAGATGCATGATCTTTTTGCGCACGCCGTCGCGTTCCACGAGCTCTAGCGCAATGTCGTAATACTGGTAACCCGCCAGACCGGAGCGCAGGGAGTCGACCTTCACAGGAAAGGAAAACCGCATCTGAATGCGCGCATCAAAGCTTTCGAGATCACGTTTGTAGTCGTCGAGCGCGGCTTCGATCACATCAAAGGAAAATGTGCGCTCAACGTGTTTGTAGAACGAACGCATGATGCGGGACATGTTGATGCCCTTTTTCTCTGCCTCAAGGCTCACCGTACCTGTGACCGAGGTTTCGAGCGTCAGATCACCATTGTCGCGGCTATGAAAACGGATCGGGAGGCGGAAGTTCGATATCCCGACATGCTGAATCTGGCGGCGCGCACCACGGATCAGGCTTTCGGGGCCGTTCTGCAGATCAGGCAGCGTGCCGCGATATGCTTCGTCGGCCTCGAAATCTTCGGGATAGGCACGCCTCAGCGCGGGGTAATTGGCAAAATCATCCGCCTCGGGAAGGAGCCGTGCAATCGCGGGGTCAAGTTCGGCCACCTCGGTCGGCGTGGCCCCCCGCGCCCAGTCACGCAGGCGCTCAAGCGCATCTTTCGCCTCAGCGAGACGAGCCGTCTTATCCACATCATTTGGCTGCATGTTCACGGGCCCACCCTCCACCTTATACTGTGCAGATATAGGGGCACGCCCCCGATTTACAAAGAAATACGGGGGCGAAACAGGTTTGGATCACGATTAGATCGCGTCGAGTGCGCCCAAAACATCGGCCAGAATGTCTTCGGGATCTTCGAGCCCCATCGACAAGCGGACCAGACCGTCGGTCAGACCGACCTCTGCGCGTTTTTCCACCGGCACGTTTTTGTGCGTGGTCGTGCAGGGGTGTGTCGCAATTGATTTTGCATCCGCAAAATTGTTGGAAATAGTAAATACATCCAACGCGTTGAGAAATTTGAAGGCGGCGTCTTTGCCCCCCTTCAGATCGATTGTGATGACGGTCCCACCGGCCTCTGCCTGCGAAATCGCAAGGTCATACTGTGGGTGCGCCTTATGGGTCGGGTAGCGCACAAAGTTGAGCGCACGATGCCCTTCGAGGGCATCACAGAGCGTCAATGCCGTGGCCGCCTGCTGACGCACGCGCAGATCGAGCGTCTCGAGGGATTTTAATTGCAGCCAGGCGTTGAACGGGGAAATCGCCCCGCCGGTATGTTTGACATACATTTCGATCGGGCCGCGGATCAGATCACGGTCGCCCGCGATGATCCCGCCGAGGCAACGTCCCTGCCCGTCCACATGTTTGGTCGTGGAATAGATGATGAGGTCCGCACCCGCCTCCTTGGCGTAGGAAAACACCGGCGTGCACATCGCGTTATCGACCACCACTATCGCGCCGACCGCATGGGCCAGATCACAGACCGCTTTGAGATCGATGACCTCCAAAGTCGGGTTGGAAATGCTTTCGAGGAACACGGCCTTTGTGTCGGGGCGGATCGCCGATTTCCACGCGTCGAGGTCCATGCCATCGACCATGGTGGTTTCGACACCGAATTTGGGCAGCACTTCGGAGACGACATAGCTGCACGATCCGAAAAGCGCGCGTGAGGAAACGAGGTGATCACCCGCCTGCAATATGGCCATCAATGCGCCGGAAACAGCCGCCATGCCGGAGGCGGTTGCAAATGCATCTTCACATCCCTCGATTTCCGCCATGCGGTCTTCGAACATGCGCGTGGTCGGGTTGCCGTAGCGGGCATAGATGAATTCATCATCGCCCTGCTCGACAAACCGTGCCTCTGCGGCCTCGGCACTGTCGTAGACAAATCCCTGCGTGAGGAACAAGGCTTCGGACACTTCGCCATATTGCGAGCGACGCGCACCGTGATGAATCAAACGTGTGCGTGGTTTCCAGTTTTTCTCGGTCATATCTCGCGGCTCCCTTCAGCCAACAAAAAACCCCACCTCGATCAAGAGCGGGGGCGCGGGGAGACCCGGTTTCGGGCTTTGGCGTCTCGTCTCGACCTCTTTAGCGGCATGTTTAGCGTGGCCCGCAATCCGGTGAACAAATCGCCACGATGCGCTTTGGCTACAAATCCTGCGACAAGCTGTCAACTCCGAGCGCCCCTGTTAACAAAGATTTACCTCGGAGTCGCACCATCGTCGCAAAGAACGCGCAGGTATCGCGCGAGCAGTCGGATCGTGAGGCGAAAAGGCCATGCCACTTGTTCAGGTAAATGTGACGGGCAGTCAGGCTGTCGAGGTTGAAGACGGGGCACTTGGGCGCGCCTTGGAGACCGCCCCCAAGGATGCGCCGGTCATTATCTGTATTCATGGCTACAAATTCTCGCCCCAAGTGCCCGCGCACACGCCGCATGACCATATCCTCGCGCTCGACCCCAAACGTGCATGCCGCAAGGCAGTGAGTTGGCCGCGCGCATTGGGATTTGGCGGCGGCGATGCGGCAGAGGGGCTGTGTATCTCGCTCGGCTGGGAGGCACGTGGTTCCATCTGGCAGGCCTATGAGCGTGCGGCGCAAACCGGCGAAGCCTTGGCGCGGCTGATCTGGAAACTGGACCGGCCCGTCCACCTGATTGGCCATTCATTGGGGGCACGCGTCGCGCTCGCAGCACTCGGTCATCTGCATGCGGGGGCTGTGGATCGGCTGGTCCTGCTCACGGCGGCCGAGTTTCGCGACAAAGCTCTTGCAGCTTTAGACAGCGAAGCGGGCGGTGCGGCCGAGGTGATAAATGTCACTTCACGCGAAAACGACGTTTATGACTGGCTCTTCGAACTCGCGCTTTTCAAAGGCGACGGTGATTGGCGGTCGCTGGGAAGTGGCCTTGGCACCTCGCGGCGCAACTGGGTCGATGTGCAAATCGACGACGTTCAAACCCGCGCAGCACTCGGACGGTTGGGGTTTTCAATTCCGGCGGCGGACCGGCTCATTTGTCATTGGTCTCCCTACCTGCGCAAAGGCGTGTTTGACTTCTACGCATCCGCTCTGCGGTCCCCTGAACGCCTCCCGATGGGGTTGATGCAAAGCCTGTTCGAGCGCCCCCATGCGCCGCGCTGGTCTCGTTTACTCACACCCCGCTTGCAGCCGCGGTCGTTGCCTTTTCGCCGGAACCCTACATTTTAGAGCCTAACGTCCTTTGCGCGGAGGCTTTGCCATGACGACCAAACCAATCGACCTTTACTACTGGCCCACACCCAACGGGTGGAAAATCTCGATTGCGTTGGAAGAAATGGCGCTCCCCCACGAGGTTCATTTCGTCAACATCGGGGCGGGTGAGCAATTCGAACCGGATTTCCTGAAAATTTCCCCGAACAACCGGATGCCAGCCATTGTCGATCCCGACGGGCCGGACGGTGAACCGATCTCGATCTTTGAATCCGGCGCGATCCTGCAATATCTGGCGCGCAAAACCGGACAGTTCTGCGGTCCCACTCAGCGTGACCGGATCGCCGTGGATCAATGGCTCATGTGGCAAATGGGCGGGGTTGGCCCGATGGCCGGACAGGCGCATCATTTCCTCAAATATGCCCCTGCGATGGATCCGCCCAACGATTTGCCCTACGCGAAAGACCGTTACCGCAATGAGGTTTCGCGTCTCTATGGTGTTCTCGACCGGCAATTGGCGAACAACGAATTTGTTGCGGGTTCATTCTACTCGATTGCCGATATGGCGATCTGGCCCTGGGCTTCGCTCTGGGAAGGGCAGCAGCAAACGCTGGACGACAAACCGAATCTCGCACGCTGGCTGTCGCAGGTCGGCGGGCGCGACGCGGTGCAACGGGGGCGTGCACTGGGGGCGGAAAAACGCGGTGATCTGACAAAGGATAAAGAGGCCCAAAAACTCCTCTTTGGTAAGCGCGACTAGCGTTCTTTGTCTTTCTGAATGGTGTGACGCGCGAACAGGCCCGACTGGCTAAAGATGAATGCAAACATCGCAATCGGCAGGCCGAAGGTTTTGAATTTCACCCATGCGTCGGTAGACATGGTTCTCCAAACCAGTTCGTTGGCGATGGCCAATGCGACAAAGAACAACATCATCCGGAAGGTGAATTTCTTCCACCCCTCGTAGTCCAGAGGCAAGGCTTCGCCCATCACAAGGCTGAGGTAGGAACTGCCCCGCAACAGGCCAAAACCGAGGATTCCCGCAAAGAGCAGGTAAATCATCGTCGGCTTCATTTTGAAAAAACGTTCGTCATTCAGCCAGATCGTCAAGCCGCCGAAAACCGTGACCAGCACGAGGGTCATGATCTGCATCACCGATAGCTTTCCGGTAATGCGCCAAAGCAGAAATGTGGACAGGGCCAGTATTGGAATGAACAGGGCCGTCATCAGGATGAAGCCTGAATAGGTCACGCCGCCAATCATGAATTCGCGGTCCTTAAGGAACACATATCCTGCGAAAAACGCGAGGATAGGTCCGAACTCCAACGCCGGTTTGACCCACGGTTTGATCTGCTTGTCAGTCATAGTGCGTCCTTTTCATCCACCCACTTCCACTATCACAGCGCCCGCTGCGATCAAGGCCATGAGCGCAAACCGCCGTGGCCCGACTTTTTCTCCGAGCACCAGCCAACCGATAAGCGCGGCAAACACCGTCGATGTTTCGCGCAGCACGGCAGCCTCGCCGACTTTGTCGAGCCGCGTCGCCATCATGACCGACCCGAAGGAAAAGAACGCAATGATCGCGCCGAGTATTCCGCGTTTGATCAAAGGTGCCAGATCGGGCTTTTCGACCAGCGTACGATACCGCAGCGTGGCGATAACCGGCATCACAAAGCTGTCGATCAGAAAGAACCATGCCAGAAACGTAAATGGGTTCGCCGTCGCGCGAATTCCATAGGCGTCATAGGTCGTATAAAGCGCCACGAAACAGCCCGTGAGCACCGCGAGACCAAGTGCCGGCACCATCGTTTCACGTCCAAGCGTGATCGTGCGCAGATTGTAGATCGCCAGCCCGAAAATTCCCGCCAGCAGGACAGCTACGCCCATCCATTGGGGCAGTGTGAAGTGTTCACCGAATACCAGCCCAGCACCGATCACGGTGAACAGAGGGCCTGTGCCCCGCACGACCGGATAGACTACCGTGTAGGCCCCATAGGTGTAGGTATAGGCCTGCGCCAGTTTGTAGCAAACGTGGATAACGAAGGCGCCTGCGAGAATCGGCCACATATGCGGCTCCGGCCACGGGACAACGAACAGCGCGATTGGCAACGCCATGAGGCCGTAGGAGGCGTCAATCGCACCGCGCGATAACCACGGATCGTGGCGGCCCTTCTGGAGGGCTCCGAAAATTGCGTGGAGAAATGCGGCGAGCAGCGCAAGAGCAAGGGCGAGTTTGTGACCGGCTTCGGTTCCCTCAAGCCCTATGATCCATTCGCTCATCGCGACCTATGCCTCGAAGGTCGGCAAGCTGCTGAACAAGCTATCAAAATCCGCGTATGGGTTGGGCACGAGGCGACCGTCGGCGCCCTCGATGAATTCATGGTCGATTTCGAACGCCCCGTCTTTCAGGAGCGCCTCTTCGAGCGAAAACACCAGGAAATCGGTGCGGAATTCCGGATCGAACGCCATGCCCCAGATGCGCGCCGGACAATCGGCGCGATCGCGGTCAACGACAAGCATTCCGGTCCCGACGAGTTTGTCACCGCTCACCACGACCATTTCGGCGTGAAGCGCACGCCCCTCGGGCCAGTCTTCGAGAAGCTGGTCAGGGCGTTCAGCATAGTCGAGAAAAAGCCCGCGCATTGCCGCACGGCGCGCAATGGCATCGCCGCCGGACAACCAGTTGTCGGGCCCAATCGCAGGGTGGATTTCGAGCATCAGACCTCCAGCCCCGTCAACGCGGCGGCAAATTCTTCGGGATCGAACGGCGCAAGATCATCGATCTGCTCACCTACCCCAATGGCATGGATCGGCAGGCCGAATTTATCGGCAAGGCTCACCAGAACCCCGCCCTTCGCCGTACCGTCGAGTTTCGTCATCACAAGGCCGGAGACATCCGCAAGCTTCTGGAATGTGTCGACCTGTGAAACCGCGTTTTGCCCTGTCGTCGCGTCGAGCACAAGCAGCGTATTGTGGGGCGCATCGGGATCGATTTTGCGGATCACGCGAACGATTTTCGCGAGCTCTTCCATGAGGTCGGCGCGGTTCTGCAACCGTCCCGCCGTATCAATCATCAAGAGATCAGCACCGTCGGCTTTTGCCTTTGTCAGCGCATCGAATGCGAGGCTGGCGGGATCTGTGCCCTCGGGAGCGGTAAGGACCGGAACGCCTGCGCGTTCGCCCCAAACCTGCAACTGCTCGACAGCGGCGGCACGAAAGGTGTCGCCCGCGGCAATGACGACCGATTTACCCGCCGCGCGAAATTGCGACGCCAGTTTGCCGATTGTCGTGGTTTTGCCCGACCCGTTGACGCCAACCACCAATACAACTTGGGGGCGGTGGGCATAAAGGGGCATCGGTTTTGCCACAGGCTCCATGATCCGCGCGATTTCACGCGCCATGAGGCGTTTGATTTCTTCGACCGAAAGCTTTTTCCCGTATCGACCTTCGGCCATTGCGGCAGTCACGCGCATCGACGTGTCCACACCCATATCCGCCGTGATCAGCAGTTCTTCGAGCTGTTCGAGCATGTCGTCGTCGAGTGTGCGACGAACGACGGTCTTTTCCTCACGCCGGCCCAGCAGTCGTCCGATGAATCCGCGCGCAGGGGCCTCTGTTGTCTTTTCAACGAGGCCCACCAAGGATGCATCATCAACCGCCTGCGAAATCTCCGGTGCCTGTGGTGCTTCGGGAATTTCAACCGGCGCTTCGGCGGGGGGAGAATCGGAGGGGATATTTGGCTCTTCGATCGGCGTTGGTGGAACATCGACCGGCAATTCGGCAGGAATTTCCACAGGAATTTCTGCTGGAATTTCTTCTGGCACGGGCGGTAAATCGGGTTCCGGCTCTACGGATGGCTCGGTCGGAATTTCCGGCTCTTGCGCCGGTGGATTCTCCGGTAGCGGCTCCGGCGTCAGGTCGGGCGCTGGATCGGACGGGATTTCGGGTTCCGGCGCTGCGGGCACATCCGGTTCCGGCGCGGCAGGCACCTCTTCGGGCGTTGCGGGCGCTTCCGGCGTCGGTGCGGGATCGGCAGGAGTTTCCGGTTCGGGGGATTGCTCCACCGCTTCGACAAAGGCCTCCTCGGCGCCGGTTTCTTCGCCACCCTCGCTGACAATCGCCTCAAGACCCTGATCGATCTTCGAGGAGGTTTTGAACAACCGGTTCTTCAGCTTTCCGAACAGCGACATCGCATTTCACCTTCTCAATCCGCGGCAGACTTAATCCCTAATGGGACACGATGGAAGCCCCGCGACGAAAACCACGTGAACCCGTCATCGCATGAGCCTATATACCTAAATATCGAAGTACCGCGAACCAAGGACGGCCGAATACATGATGACCGCGCATACGATCCGATATTACGCCGCAGCGACGCTCGCGCCCGTAGTCCTCTTGGCACTCGGTGCTGTTTTTGGCGGGTTTTGGGCACTCCTCGGCCTTCTCTACATGACCGCCTTGGCTTACAGCCTCGATGCCCTCACCTCCTTCGTGCGCACAACCGAGAATGGCGAAGCCGAAAACGGCGATGCAAATGCCCTGTCCGTTGTGCTGGCACTCGCGCATTTCGCGCTCTTGGCGCTCGCGGTCTGGGCGCTGACGGCGGGGCATCTGGTGTTCTGGGAACGGGTTCTGGTGTTCTTTGGCACGGGCCTGTTCTTCGGCCAAATCTCGAATGCCAATGCGCATGAATTGATCCACCGCGCTGATCCAACGCTGCGCCGGTTGGGGACCTGGGTCTATATCACCTTGCTCTTCGGGCATCATGCCTCGGCTCACCCAAAGGTCCATCACCGCCATGTGGCCTCCGAGAACGACCCCAACTCTGCCCCGCTCGGGTTGAGTTTTTATCGTTTTCTGCCAATTGCTTGGCTCGGCTCGTTCACCAAAGGGCTGAATGCGGAAAATGAATTGCGCGCACGGGGCCGAGCGGATGATTTGCACCCCTATGCACTCTATATCGGCGGTGGCATCGCCTGCCTGATGGTGGCGGGCATCATCGGTGGATTTGGCGGGGTTGTGAAATACCTCCTCCTTGCCGCCTACGCGACGATGCAGCTTCTATTGTCGGACTATGTGCAACACTACGGCCTTGAACGTCGCACCGACGCACACGGCAACATCGAACCTGTAGGTCCACGCCATTCGTGGAATAGCCCGCAATGGTTCACCTCGTTTCTGATGCTCAACGCGCCGCGCCATTCCGACCACCATGCCCACCCGATGCGCCCCTATCCGGCATTGGAGCTCAGCGCGGATATGCCTGTTTTGCCGCGCTCGCTGCCCGCTATGGCAACAATTGCCCTGTATCCCCCGCTCTGGCACCGGATCATGGATCCTCGCGTCGAGGCGGTCATGGATGCGCCTAACCTTGACTAAATTGCTGTTCACAATGTGATTGGAGCGACGCGCCAGCCCATGGCATAAACGCGTCATGTTCAAAACCTTGCTTCAAACCCTTCTCTTCACTTTCGCAGCGACCACGGCGCACGCCGCTGACCCGCTGTCTGCGAGCGAATTTGATGACTACACTGTTGGAAAAACGCTCACCTTTTCTGAAGGGGGTCTGGCCTATGGGACAGAGCAATACTTCTCGAATAACCGTGTAAAATGGGCATTTGATGAAGATACCTGCGTCGACGGGTTCTGGTACGAGGAAGAGTCAAACATCTGCTTCGTCTATGAGCACGGCGGCGACCCGCAGTGTTGGCAGTTCTTCCTACAAGGAGACAAGCTACGCGCGGTATTCCAAGGCAGCAGTGGCACCGAACTATACGAGGCAGAGGCCTCGGATAGCCCCCTCACCTGCATGGGGCCTCAGGTCGGCGTTTGAGGGCGCAGCCTTAGAACAGGCTGCCTTGCTCCGGTTTTTTCTTGGGCGCTGCCTTTTTCGCGGGTTTCGCCTGCGCGGCTGCGCCACCAATCGCGACGCGACCATCGGCGAACTCGACTTCATGCATACGGGCCGCATCTTTCGCGCGCGTCACCACCCCGTTTTCAGCGTCGCGTACAACTGCATAGCCGCGATCCAGCGTCGCCTTGTAGGACAGAACTTCCAACAACCCACCACTACGATCCAATGCACTGCGCCGATCCCGCAACCGTGTCGTCGCGGCGCGCTCTAGGCCCTCTCCAAGGGTTGTGAGGCGATCCCTATGGCGACTGAGGCGCCCCTGCAGCGATACGGGTTGCAGCCGTGCGGAGACCTTTGACAGCGCCAATTGTCGCTGATGCACGCCACGGATCAATGCCTGCCCGAGCAAACTCTCGGCGCGATCGAGCCTTTGGCGCGGACCGTCCAGCAGATGCGTCGGCTTTGGCATCGCGCGCGTCAAATCGGCGAGCCGGACCTTGCGCCGCTCAATCGTATTGTCGAGCCCCCGCGCCATGCGCGCCCCCAGCTCCTGCACGCTCACCCATAATTCGCGGCGCACCGGCACAGCCATTTCCGCGGCGGCGGTCGGTGTGGGCGCACGCCGGTCAGAGGCATAGTCGATGAGCGTGGTATCGGTTTCATGGCCGACAGCGGAAATGAGCGGGATGTCGGAGGCCGCAACCGCCCGCACGACGATTTCTTCGTTAAAGCCCCACAGGTCCTCGACCGAACCGCCACCACGGGCGACGATAATCAGGTCGGGTCGCGGAATCGCGCCACCCTTTTGCAGTTTGTTGAAACCGGCGATACCAGCCGCGACTTCGGCGGCACAGTTCTGGCCCTGTACGGCGACCGGCCAAATCAGGACATGGCGGGGAAAGCGGTCGCGCAGCCGATGCAGGATATCCCGGATCACCGCGCCGGACGGCGAGGTCACGACCCCGATCACCTCTGGCAAATAGGGAATGGGTTTTTTGCGGCCTTCGTCAAACAGCCCCTCTGCGGCCAAGGCGCGACGCCGTTTGTCGAGCATCGCCATCAACGCACCCTCACCCGCGACCTCCACCTGATCGACGTTGAGGTTGTATTTCGATTGCGGACCAAAGGTGGACAACCGCCCCGTGACAATCACCTCCATGCCTTCCTCTGGCACGACCGAAAGCCCCCGCACCTGCCCTTTCCAGGTATTGCAGGACACCACGTTCTGATCGTCTTTGAGGTCGTAATAGAGATGGCCGGAGCGCGCGTGCATCACCCGCCCGATTTCGCCGCGCACACGCACCCTGCCAAAAGCGCCCTCAAGCGTCTTCTTGATCGACCCTGACAGTTCTGAAACCGTGAATTCAGGTGCGTTCGAGGGGCTTTCGGGGCCATCGTCCTCTAATAGGTCAGACATGGGCATAGTTGGGGAATAGGTCAGACATGGGCTGCTCGCGCTTGTGTCGCTTGTCCGGTGACTTTAGAACGCGCAGGAATGAAAAAGAAGGGGTCCGGCACATGAATATATTGATCTTGGGCAGCGGCGGGCGTGAGCACTCTCTGGCTTGGGCGGTGATGCAGAACCCCAAATGTGACAAACTCGTCGTGGCGCCAGGCAATGCGGGTATCGCGGCTATCGCAGACTGCGCCGCATTGGATATAAACGACGGGGCCGAAGTGGTTCAGTTCGTCGCAGAAAATGCCATCGATTTCGTCATCATCGGGCCCGAGGCGCCTTTGGCAGCGGGCGTTGCGGATGATTTGCGCGCCGCCGGTATCCTGACATTTGGCCCATCGAAGATGGCCGCGCAACTGGAGGCCTCGAAAGGGTTCACCAAAGAGATCTGTGACGCTTGCGATGCCCCCACTGCAGGCTATGCGCGTTTCGATGATGCCGAGGCCGCCAAGGCCTACATCCGCACTGAGGGCGCGCCGATCGTGGTTAAGGCCGACGGTTTGGCCGCAGGCAAAGGCGTGATCGTCGCGATGGATGAGGCCACCGCGCTCGACGCGATTGACGACATGTTTGGCGGCGAATTTGGCGCAGCCGGCGCAGAGGTCGTGATCGAGGAATTCATGGAGGGCGAAGAGGCCTCTTGGTTCATCCTGTGCGATGGAGAGAACGTATTGCCAATCGGGACCGCGCAGGACCACAAACGGGTGGGCGATGGTGACACCGGTCTGAATACCGGCGGCATGGGCGCCTACTCCCCCGCACCCGTCATGACCGACGACATTGTGCGCAAGGCTATGGACGAGATCGTCAAACCCACCGTGGCCGAGATGGCAAAGCGCGGCATGCCCTACCAAGGCGTTCTTTATGCCGGTTTCATGATCAAGGACGGCCAGCCACGTCTGGTCGAATACAACTGCCGATTTGGCGATCCCGAATGTCAGGTGTTGATGATGCGGCTTGGCGCACAGGTGCTCGATTTGCTGCTTGCCGCGGCGGAGGGACGCCTCGACACCGCTCAGGTGAACTGGGCCGATGACCACGCGATTACAGTCGTGATGGCGGCCAACGGGTATCCGGGCGCCTATCAGAAAGGGACAGCCATTCGCGGGCTCGACGCCCTGCCCGAAGATTCCATGAATATGGTTTTTCACGCAGGCACGTCTATGACGGACGGGGTTCTGGTGGCCAATGGTGGGCGCGTTCTGAACGTGACCGCGCGCGGCAACAGCCTCAACGAGGCGCGCGATCGGGCCTATGAAATGATCGGCCAGATTGACTGGCCCGAGGGTTTCAACCGGACCGATATAGGATGGCGCGCTTTAAGCCGATCTTAACCTTAACGGTTCATACAGAAGGTGTTGAAAGCACCGACCGGCTCGAATGGCCTTCCGAATCGATAAGGTGGTGCGAACGCCACGATTTCCACGTGTACACGGGAAGGGCGCGCTCGAATGGCGTGCCTTTTCTCGTTTTAGCGGATCGTTAACGGCGCCTTAGCCCATTCGCTCAGACGCGTATCCACCCGGGCTTGCGGGGAAGACCACGGTCTTATTTCCGTTGAGAAACACACGGTGGTGAATATGGGCATGGATTGCGCGTGAAAACACCTGCGCCTCGACATCGCGACCGAGAGACACGTAGTCTTCGGGGCTTTGTGCATGGGTAACACGCACCGTGTCCTGTTCGATAATCGGCCCCTCATCGAGATCGGCCGTCACATAATGCGCAGTTGCCCCTATAAGTTTCACCCCCCTCTCGAACGCCTGTTTATAGGGGTTCGCGCCTTTGAATGACGGCAGGAAAGAGTGGTGGATGTTGATGATCCGGCCCGACATCTGTTTGCACATATCGTCCGACAGGATCTGCATGTAGCGGGCCAACACGATCAATTCCGCGCCGGTTTCCTCGACCACAGCCATGATTTCGGCCTCGGCCTTGGGCTTGTTCTCTTTCGTGACCTTGATGCAATGGAACGGGATGTCATGGTTCACGACAACCTTCTGATATTCCATATGGTTCGAAATGACCGCGACGATATCGATTGGCAGCGCGCCGATCCGCCAACGGTAGAGAAGGTCGTTAAGGCAGTGCCCGAAGCGCGACACCATGACGACAACCTTCATCTTTTCGGCTTCGTCATGAATGGCCCAGGTCGCGCCGATAGATTTTGCAACGGGTGCGAACCCATCTGCGACCGCGTCCCGCGACAGGCCGGTTTCCGGCGCAAAGCTCACCCGCATAAAAAACTGCTGTGTCGCCGGATCATCAAACTGCGCGGAGTCGGTGATGTTGCAACCCAGCTCGGCAAGCTTGCCAGAGATTGCCGCGACGATGCCGCGCGTTGATGGGCAAGTGACGGTCAACACATATGAAGTCATCGGGGTACCTGCAGGCTTTGGGTCGTCATGTGACGGGGAGTTTTGTCAGATGGGTCGCCGAATGCCAGTGCAAAAACAGAGTGTTTGGCAACCAGACGGCAGAATGCGTGCGAAAAAGTTTCCCAAAGGCGTCAGTCGCAGTCCAAAAACGGCGCGAAGCTATCAGGTCCGGTATAGGGCGCGACGGGCGTAGAGACAATTTCCCCACCCGAAAGGCGGTTTTCGACAACGTTTTTCCACTTCGCATCGGCGGTGAGAATGACGGGGTACATACCGTCACAGACACGCACACCGCCCTCGATAACGGGTGATCCGAGGTGGTGATTGGTTAGTCCGGAGACGCGGGCCGTTTCGTGCAAGGTCAGCCCAGGTCCCGACCCGCGCGCCTCAACGATCACGAGCTCTTTCGCCAGATGCGGTCGGTCGACATAGGCGATGTCCATGCGCCCGTTGCCATCAAAATCGGCGATGCCTGCGATGGACAGCCACCGGTAGCGGCGCCCGATGGGGGCTGTCTCGGCCACAACGCCGAGGGTCGTGCCCAACGGGTGATCGGGGGAATCCACCTCATCAAACACACGGATCGCCGCGCCACGGTCGAAATAGGAAATGACCGTCACCAGTTCCACTGTGCCATCGCCATCAAGATCGGCGAGCCGGGGCTTCGTGTCCTCATAGACGTTGTCATATGTGCCGACGCCGAGCACGCGGTCGGGCGACAGGCGCACTTCGAGCCCGCCATATTCCCCGCCCGGGATTGCGCCGTGACCGTACACCCCGGTCGGCTCCATATACCTCGCGGACAGGATTTCGGCCCCCGCCGCCTCTGCCATCAGCATTGCAATGAGGGCGAGCCCGCGCATCAAATCTGCTTTTCGGGGATCTGGACGACGAGACCTTCGAGCGCGTCCGTGACTTTCAACTGGCACGTCAGGCGCGAACGTTCGGGATCGGGCTCGAACGCGAAATCGAGCATGTCCTCTTCCATCGGGTCGCGGGGCGGGAGTTTTTCCACCCAGTCGGGCGCGACATACACATGGCAGGTTGAACAGGCGCAGGCCCCGCCACAATCCGCGTCGATGCCCGGAATGCCGTTGTCGCGCGCGCCTTCCATAACAGTGCGCCCGTTAGGCACGTCCACGACATGTTCGGTGCCACCGAACTCGACATATGTAATTTTGGTCATCGTATTCTCTCACGTTTCGGGTCCCGTCAGGCTTATCGCGGGTTTTCGCAGGATTAAAGAGGCGAGGCGCCGAATTCACGCAGGGTTGCGTTCGAGGCATCATGTTCTATGTTTGTTCTTACCCAATGTGCAGCGTGTCATGTCGTCAATCTACAGTAAGCAAAGTCCCCACCCAAATATGTGGCCACGCCCGCCGGTGGCCATTCCACATGCGTGGCTCGGGCGTCCGCCTGCAGGGGCCCGTGTCACGGTGGCGGGGCTCGTCCTCGTGCGTCAGCGTCCGGGCACAGCAAAGGGGGTCATTTTCATAACGTTGGAGGATGAGACCGGCATCGCCAATGTGGTGGTCTGGCGAAAGATGTTTCTGGCCAACAGGCGCGCGGTTATCGCGGGGCGGATGCTACGGGTGAGCGGGAAGTTGGAGCGCCAGAACGGGGTGGCACATGTCATTGCCGAGCAGATTGAAGATATCTCCTATATGCTCGATAGCTTGTTGACCGACACGGGCCCCATCAGTTCGCCAACCGACGGCTAGACAAACGAAAAGGGCGGCCTTGCGACCGCCCTGTTCACTCGCTGGAGAAGACTTATTCGCCGACGCCGAGCGCGACGAAACGGGGCTCGCCTGCGCGGCGCACCAGAAGCAACACAGTCTTGCGACCAGCTTCACGTGCCTCCTCGACCCGCGCCTGCAGATCGCTCACGGTTGCGATTTTTTGCTGACCGGCTTCGGTGATCACGTCACCGGCCCGCAGGCCCTTGGCGAAGGCTTCCGCATTTTCATCAACTTCGACAACGGCGAGGCCGTCAGTGCCCGCAGACACACCCAACTGCTCGCGCAGCGCATCATCCAGAGGCTGCAGCGTGAGGCCCATCATCTGCATCTGCGCAGGTGCCTCAGGTTGGGCTTCGTCTGCCGGAAAGGCGACGTTTTCGGCCTCTTCACGGCGACCGAGCGTCACCGAGAGGTCGACCTCTTTGCCATCGCGGAACACCACGACATCGACTGCTTTGCCCACAGCGGTGTCACCCACGGTGCGCACGAGGCCGCGTGTGTCATCCACTTGCGTGCCATCAAAGCTCAGGATCACGTCACCGCTTTTCATGCCGGCCTCCATTGCGGGACCTTCAGGAACATCGGTGACGAGAGCACCGCGCGCGATCTCAAGACCCATGGCTTCTGCGACATCCTCGGACACATCCTGAATACGCACACCGAGCCAGCCGCGACGGGTTTCACCGAACTCGATCAACTGATCCACAACGTTGGCCACGACATTCGAGGCCATAGAGAACCCGATCCCGATCGAGCCGCCCGTCGGCGACAGGATGGCTGTGTTCACGCCGATGACTTCGCCGTCCATATTGAACAGCGGACCACCGGAGTTACCACGGTTGATCGCCGCATCGGTTTGAATGAAGTCGTCATATGCGCCCTGCAGCGCGCGTCCGCGTTGGGAAACGATCCCTGCGGAGACGGAAAAACCCTGACCGAGGGGGTTGCCCATGGCCATGACCCAGTCGCCTACGCGGGCTTCATCACTGTTGCCGAGCGTTACGAATTTCAGGGGTGTATCGGTGTCAACCTTGAGCACCGCGATGTCGGTTTTCGGGTCGGTCCCGACGAGCGTGGCGGGCAGTGTGAATTCCTCGAAAAACTCGATTTCGATTTCATCCGCACCCTCGATGACGTGGTTATTGGTGATGATGTATCCGTCTTCGGAAATCACAAATCCGGAGCCCAAGGCCGACGACCGGCGCGGCGCATTCGGCGCCTGACCATTGCGGTCCATGAAGTCACGGAAAAAATCTTCGAAAGGAGAGCCATCGGGAACGACCGGACCGGGAGTGGTGGTCGGGGCCTCTACGACGGTGGTGGTCGTGATGTTCACCACGGCCGGGCTGACTTTATCGGCCAGATCGGCAAAGCTCTCCGGTGCGCCGCGCGCATCGCCTGCCAGTGTTGCAGCGAAGAGCGCAAACGCCGCGAGCAGCGCCGTGACCATTCCGCGCATATGCCGGACGTCCGTGCCCTGATCTATCATCATGGCGTGTGCCTTTATCATTCGTTGTTCCTCCGATTGGGGCGCGCGAATAGTCGCGCTGATATGATTGGCGTAAATGTAAGCCTTCCCTGCGACAACTCAATGCCAGTCGCGTTGTTTCAAGAGAGCGTGAGAATTGCGTGACGCCTGTGATGGTATGTCAGGTTGGGGCGACTACCCAGCATTGCACCACTAGCCTCGTCATGGATCGGATGTCACAGGCCGAGTTGCCCCCGCCCGAGCCACACGAACAGTATGCCCAGCGCAAGGGCAAAAAGGCCGATCCGTCGCCGTGTGTTGAACGAAATGCGCGCCAGGTAGAGGATAATGTCCTCCAAACGCGAAGGGGCCAGTGCAAGCACCAGCCCCTCTACACATAGTACGCAACCGATCGCGAGGATCGCGAAGCCCATCGGTTAGACTACCCTATTGTGACGCTGGCGCGGCACGCCCACGGTCGGATTTGAGGTAATCGAAGAACTCGCTGTCTGGCGAGATCACCATGGTCGTGTTGTTACCCTTCAGGCCCTCACGATAAGCGTTCAAAGAGCGGTAGAACTCGAAGAACTCGGGATCGGCGCCAAAGGCCTCTGCAAAGATACGGTTACGTGCAGCGTCCGCTTCACCACGGGTGATTTCGGCAGCACGAGATGCGTCGGATTCAAGCTCGACCACGGTCCGGTCAGCCTGCGCACGTACGCGCTGTGCGGCTTCTTCACCACGCGCCCGCTCGTCGGCTGCTTCACGTTCCCGCTCTGCCCGCATACGTGCGAAGGTTGCGTCAAGGTTCTGGTCCGGAAGGTTGGTTTGCTTCAACCGCACGTCGAGGATTTCGACACCGAGGGCATCTCCCTGCTGGCGCGCCAGACGTGTGATTTCCTGCATCAGGGACGCACGTTCCGCCGACAGAATGGTGTTGGATGTCACACCGTCCGCACCGAGAACGGCGCGAATTCTGTCGTTGAGAATGCCTTCGAGGCGATCTTCCGCAAAACGGACACCACCGACACCGACCGCTTGGCGGAAACGGACAACGTCCGAAATCCGGTAGCGTGCAAAGGCGTCGACCACGAGGCGGCGATCATCCGAAGGGGTAACCTCGGTCGCGGCTGTATCGAGCGACAGGATGCGGTCGTCGTAGAACACCACGTCGTCAATCACCGGCCATTTAAACCCGAGACCCGGCGTTTCCTTGACGGTTTGAATCTGACCAAATCGCAGAACCAATGCCTTTTGACGTTCGTCCACGATGTAGATCGAGGACAGGAACACCACCGCGAGGATGATGAGGGCGACGAAAATATAGGGCAAACGTTTCATTAGTTGCTCCCTCCGGTCGTAGAACGGCGCAATTCATTAAGCGGGAGATAAGGCACAACGCCTTGACCGCCGTCGCCACCGTTCTGATCCAGAATAATCTTGTCGACGTTGCCGTAGACCTCTTCGATGGTCTCCAGGTAGAGGCGTTTACGCGTCACTTCTGGGGCGAGGAGGTATTCCTGCAGAACGGCCGAGAAACGGCTCGCTTCACCCTGTGCTTCGTTGACGACGCGGGCACGATACCCTTCGGCCTCTTCGAGGATCTGGGCAGACGAACCACGCGCACCGGCGAGAACCGTGTTTGCATATGCGTCAGCCTGACGTTCCAGACGATCACGTTCCTGCTCAGCTGCCTGCACGTCGCGGAAGGCGTCGATGACCTCGCGCGGCGGGTCGGCCTTGGCAAGGTTGACACGAACGACGTTGATGCCGGCATCGTAGCTATCGAGGGTGACCTGGATCAGCTCCATCGCACGCTGCGCGATGATTGCACGATCCCGGTTGAGAATCGGCGACAGCTCGGATGCGGCAATGATTTCACGCATCGAAGCCTCTGAAACCGCCTGAACCGTCTGACGCGGGTCAGCAAGGTTAAAGAGGAATCGAGCCGCGTCAGAGATGTTCCAGACAACCTGGAAGTCGATATCGACGATGTTCTCATCGGTTGTCAGCATCAGACCGCTGTCACCCGAGGCTTCCATGCCGATGTTTTCCGTCCGCTCGCCTGTGACGTTGACCTTTTCGTAGGTGGTCACCGGCCATGGCGCAAAGTTCAGACCCGAATTCCCGACCTGCGAGAACTCGCCCAGAAAGAGCTCGACTGACTGCTCTTCGGGGTTCACGCGGTAAAAGGACGAAACAGCCCAAAGGCCGACTGCGGCCAAAAGGGCGAACACCAGAGTGCCCTTCGAAAAACGCGGGCCGCCGGAGCCGCCGCGTTGGCCGTTGGACGACCCTCCGCCGCCGCGCCCGCCCATGAGCACCTTGAGGTACTCATTGCCGCGGTTCAGCATTTCGTCAATTTCCGGAATCTGGGGTTGATCGCCCGGACGTCGGTTTCCCGGTCCCGGACGGTTACGGTCATCGTCTCCGGAGCCGCCGCGGTTTCCACCGCCGCCCCAAGGGCCGCCGTTGTTACTCGCCATGAAGATGGGTTCCTCTCCTAAAGTGTGGCACGCCGTTGGATAGCGCAGCCGTGTCAGAGGTTAAACTGTTCTTTTCGGTCCCGCTTTACAAGGGAGCAGGCGTAGCAACCCGTCAAAGTGATCTCATTCATGCACGCGCGTTGGCGACCGCATGAGGACGATTTCCTCTGCCATGGTCGGGTGAACAGCCACCGTTGCATCAAACTGTTCCTTGGTCGCACCGAGTTTTACGGCCACGCCCGCCAGCTGGATCATTTCACCCGCGTGCGGCGCAATGATGTGACATCCGAGAACCTGACGGCTTTCGCGACACACGATCAGCTTGAACAGCACACGTTCGTTTTTGCCGATGAAGGCGTTCTGCATCGGACGGAAAGCAGCGCAGTAGACCTCGACGGGGCGGTCGTCACGCGCCTGCTCTTCGGTCATGCCAACCGCGCCGTATTCGGGTTGGGTAAAGATCGCTGAGGGCACGTTTGTGTGATCAGGTTTTGTCGGGATGCCTTTGAACACGGTCTCATGGAACGCCACGGCTTCACGAATCGCGACGGGCGTCAGTTGGACACGGTCGGTCACGTCCCCTACCGCGTAAATCGACGGGATGTTGGTTTGAGAATAATCGTCCACGACAATTTCGCCCGCCCGCCCCGTGTCAACGCCTGCGGCCTCCAGCCCCAAACCAGCCGTGTTGGGTTTGCGACCGGTCGCATAGAGCACGGCGTCAAAGACCGCCTCACGCCCATCTGTTGCTTTGACCCAGATGCCGTCGTCGCGCTTTTCGAGCCGCTCGACATCCGTGCCCACGTGCAGGTCTACGCCCTGCTCCGTGATCAGTTCCGCGATGTGCCCGCGCGCTTCATCGTCAAACCCGCGCAGGATTTGTGCACCGCGGTAATACTGGGTGACCTCGGACCCCAGTCCGTTAAAAATACACGCAAATTCGCAGGCGATATAGCCGCCGCCGACGATCAGAATGCGCTTTGGCAGCTCCGGAAGATCAAAGACCTCGTTCGAGGTCAGTGCGTGCTCAATTCCCGGCACGTTGTCGGGTTTGAACGGGTAACCGCCTGTCGCGACAAGGATATGTTTCGCGGTTTTCTGGGTGCCATCGGCAAGCTGCACAGTATGTGGGTCGACGATCACGGCCCGCTGGTGGAAAATCTCGACACCCGCATTGTCCGCGTTCTTGGTGTAAATGCCTTCAAGACGCGACAGCTCTGCGGACAAACGGGACTGGAACGACGGCCAGTCGAATTTTCCCAGCTTGATGTCCCATCCGTATTCTTTCGCTTCCTGTGCAGCAGCCGAATACTGCGAGGCGAAGACCATCAGCTTTTTGGGGACGCAGCCCCGAATGACGCAGGTGCCGCCCATGCGAAACTCTTCGGCCATGGCAACTTTCGCACCGCCTTGAGAGGTGATGCGCGCGGCACGTACCCCACCGGATCCGCCACCAATAACAAAGAGGTCGTAATCAAAAGCCATGGGGGCGCCTTTCCTGTCGAGCATTCATTTGCGACAGAAGTAGGCGTTTAGTTGTAAAAGGGAAAGGCTTGGCTTCGTGGATAGGGGGTGTGCGCGCTCGGACCTAGCCGATATCGCTGAAGATATTTCCGGCATCGTCTTGGCCGATTTGCTCGTCCTGTACCTCGCCCGTCACGATATCGCGCGTTTGCACACGACCGTCGCTGTGCCCGATGATTACCTTGTCGCAGATATCGACAAACAGACCATTCTCGACCACGCCGGGGATCTGGTTGAGCACAAGCGCAAGTTGACGCACGTTGCCAATTCGCTGGAGGTGGAGGTCGAGGATATGGTTCCCCTCATCCGTGACATAGAGCGCCTGCCCGTCCATGCGCGGCGTCACTTTCTGGCCCGCGACATCCATCGACACCAACGTTTCCTCGATCAGCGCCTGAGTGATTTTCATGCCGAACGGAATGACCTCGACGGGCAACGGGAAAGCGCCGAGACGATCCACCTGTTTGGAGACATCGGAAATCACAATCATCTGATCAGAGGCCGTCGCGACGATTTTTTCCTGCAAAAGCGCACCACCGCCCCCCTTAATGAGGTTCAATTCGCCATCAAACTCATCAGCACCATCGATGGTCAGGTCGAGCCATTTTGCCTCATCGAGTGTCGTGATCTTGATCCCTTGGGTGCGGGCCAATTCAGCCGTGCGCGTGGATGTCGGCACCCCGACAACGTTCAGACCGTCGCGGACAAGCTCGCCTAGGCATTTAACCATCCAGGCCGCGGTCGATCCCGTGCCCAGCCCGAGTTTCATCCCGTCTTCCACGTATTCGACCGCTTTCTTGGCGGCGACAAATTTGGCGGTATCGATGGGCGGGAGTGCCTCGGACATGATGATTTCCCCAATCTGGCGTGACTCTTTGCCCGCTTATAGGCGAAGGGCCTCGGCGGTGGATAGGGCAAATTCCCGCGCGTGAAGAACTATTGCTGCGCGATTTCGCCCCCTAGCCGGATTGCTCACTCTTGAGAGGGCGCAATGGCTGCAATCACGGCCCCAAGACAGTGACGGGGGAGTATCAAAAGCATTCCGGGGCCAGCGAAATCGAGGGTAACCCGTGCCTGCGTTGCTTCATTCGACGTCCCGATGCGACCATTGGGCGCAAATTCGATGCCCTCGATAGGCCATCGCAGGCCCGTCGATTTTCCTGTAACCTGCCCAAGTGGAAACAATGAAACGCGCGTCCCGGGGGCGAGCTCCAGAGAGATGCCCTCGGGCACATGCAGACAGATATCGCATTCGCCAACCACAATGCAGCGACGTTCCGGATAACGCATCAACACGCTGTATACCGCCAACTCGTGGTCCAACCGCGCGCCCATGAACCCCAAAGCAAGCACGAGAGGTGCTTCGATACGGCTCAGACATTTCTCGAAATCCGTGCTATTCTGCTCGGCAATGTGGAAAAACCGGTCTTGTGGTATGGTTTCGCGCGCGTCTGCGCTAAGGCTGTCAAAGTCACCGATCACGGCCTCGGGGATTGCATTGAAAGACAGCGCAACATCGGCGGCTCCGTCCGCCGCAACCAAATACGGCGCAATTTTCAAAACGTCGTTAAGAGTGGTCGACTCAAGATCACCACCACCGACAAGAGTGACGTAATTACAGGTAGTTACGATTGGAATCGTCATTTTGATAAGTTGTCCTTACGCGCCACTGCCACATTTCGGACAGGAAAAAATCACGCCAATTTCCTTGTTCTGTTCTCATTTTCGAACCAATTGATGGTAAATATGAACCTGCTGAGCAAGAGCAGAAAGCGAGTTTTGGCATGGTAAACGATAGTAAAATCCTGACGGTATCCTACGGCACGTTTTCGTGCACGCTAGAAGGATTCGACGATCCCTTCTCCACCATGCGCTCCATTGCGGAGTATTTCCGCGATCTTGCTGCGGATGATCGCTACTTTGGGGCCGAGCCTCCGACGCCCGACCCGCAAATGTTGCACTCCATTGCCGAGAAAGAAGTCCAGCGCCGTGTTGAGGCCCGCATGGAAGATGACGGCCACGGTGTCGTTCTTCGCCAGTTGGACGGCGAGCAGAAAGACGACACGCCCGCACCAGTTACAGCACAGGCACCTAGCGCTGCCTCCCCTGCACCTGCCGTTGAAGCCCCTGCACCTGCGGCAGCCAAAGTTGGCACGCCCGTCGCCGCGGCAACGACTGCGACAGCTGCAGCAGCCATTGCGCCGGAAGTCGCCCCGCAAATTGCCCCGACGCTCGCAGATAAGCTCGCGCGTATCCGCGCTGCAGTCGCACGCCGCTCCGACGTCGATTACGTTGAAGAGCAGCAAGCGCCTTCGAGCTTCGCCGCGCCAGCCGCGTCCGCGCAAACTGCATTTGAAGAAGCCGACGTCGAAGATGCCGTCGAGAGTGACGCTGTCGAAACCGTCGTGGCCAAACCCATCGTTTCTGCCGACCCTGTAGACACTCCCGCAGAGCGCGAGATTGAAACAGACGACGAGATGGCCGACGCCCACGCCCCGGATGGTTTTAACTTTGCGGATCACGCTGTAGCGGAATCGCCGGACGCGGCAGAAGACACTGACGAAAATGATACGGATGAGGCGTCGGACGATATACTCGCAGCCATTTCTGCGCGCGCGATGGAAACACCCGTCGATACAGCACCTGAGCAGTCGTTCGAAGATGACGAGCCCGCAGATGCAATCGCGCTGACCGACAGCGTGGATGAGGCAATCGATTTGCCCGCCGACCCCGAGCTTGCAGCCGATATGGCCGAAGCCATGGGCACCGACAAGCTGACTGACGACGACGCCCCTCTGCGGTTGAGCGCGCGCGTTGTGAAAAAGGCAGATGTTGTCGAATCCGGTGACGATACCACGGATGTTTTGAAACGCGAGTTGGGCGATAGCTCGCTCGATACCGACGCCGAGGACGCGCTGCTACGCGAACTGGCCCAAACCTCTGTCGATGACAGCGACGCCCCACAGATCGCCGGCGATGTATTTGACGACGAATCCGACGAGACCGAAGAGGCAATTGCCGCCGACGCAGAATACGAAGATGAAAACGATCTGGAATCGGACACGCCGCTGCTTCTCGTTGCGCAGGCACCACAGGATGCCGACACCGACACGCCTGCGCCCACCGATGGTGAAGCCGGCGGCGAAGACGGCAACGGGCGCAACGTTTTCGATACAAGCGATGATGACATGTCGCGTATCATGGCCGCGACCGACCGTGAAATGGCAAAAGGCGAAAACACCCGTCGGCGCAATGCGATCCAGCATTTGAAAGCGGCCGTTGGTGCAATTCGCGCCGAAAAAACAGACAAAGCTGAAGCTAAACCAGAAGATGAAGAAGCGGATGCCTACCGCGCGGATCTCGCCCGCGTTGTTCGCCCCCGTCGTCCGGTTGATAACGCGACGAGCAAGCCGCGCCGCTTGGCGCCACTCATGCTTGTGTCCGAACAGCGTATCGATTCTCCCGCATCCGCCCCAATGGGCGCGAACATTGCACCTATCCGCCCGCGCCGCGTGTCCACCTCTGCACTTGCGCGTGCAGAAGAGGCCGACATCGATCACGAGAGCGATGAAGCCGCAGTTGGCGGATTCGCCGAATTTGCCGAACAGGTTGGTGCCGAGGGACTGGAAGAAGTGATCGAAGCGGCTGCGGCCTATTCAAACTTTGTCGAAGGTCTGGAAACGGTAACCCGCCCGCAAATCATGCGCCTCGCCGGAGACGCATTGCCTGCCGATACGCCCGTTGAAGAGCGCCTGCGCTCCTTTGGGCAACTCCTGCGCAAGGGCAAAATCCGCAAAGCACGACGCGGCCAGTTCATGGTGTCCGAAGACACCCGTTTCCGTCCGGACATTTCCGCTGCGGAATAAATGACATCAGATACCGAAAAAGGCCGCCCTCATAGGCGGCCTTTTTGATTTTGGCACATCAAATTGTTCCGATATCGCTGCTATTCGCTGTCCTCGGGTGGCGCCTGACCGATCCCGCGGAAAATAGACCGGAACGGGATCGCCCACAAAACGCCAAGACCGACATAGACCGCCAGTTCGACCCAAAGTGACGGGCGATTAATCCAGTTCAGCACTGTAACCGCCGCCACGATATAGAGCGGCAGCCCGATCACAAGGATCACAAGCGCCCATCGACGCCGTGCTTTGTATGACAGTGCCATGTTCGCCCTTAATCCTCGAAAGGATCGGTGACGAGGATCGTATCCTCACGCTCGGGCGACGTCGAAAGCAGCGCGACCGGGCAATCGATCAATTCTTCAATATGGCGCACGTATTTGATCGCATTCGCAGGCAAGTCGTTCCAAGAGCGCGCGCCTTCGGTCGATTCCGACCAGCCGGGCATCTCTTCGTAAATCGGTTTGCAACGCGCCTGTTGATCGGCCGCCGTTGGGAGGTAGTCCAAACGCTCGCCATCAAGATCATAGGCCACACAGATTTTGAGGGTTTCAAATCCGTCCAGAACGTCGAGTTTAGTGAGGCAAATGCCCTTTACCCCCGACGTCGCACACGTCTGACGCACCAGCGCGGCATCGAACCAACCGCAGCGGCGTTTGCGACCCGTTGTTGTCCCGAATTCATGCCCCCGCTCGCCCAGGCGTTGCCCGTCATCGTCAAAAAGCTCGGTCGGGAACGGACCTTCGCCCACGCGCGTGGTGTAGGCTTTGACGATGCCGAGGACGTAGTCGATCGAGCCCGGACCAATGCCAACACCGGTTGCGGCCTGACCTGCGATCACGTTCGAGGAGGTCACAAACGGATATGTGCCAAAATCGATATCGAGCAGCGCACCTTGGGCACCTTCGAAAAGAATCCGCTTTCCGGCTTTGCGTTTGTCGTTCATCACCTTCCACACAGGCGCGGCGTATGGCAGAATTTTGGGTGCAATTTCATTGAGTTGCGCCAAAAGTGCATCACGGTCAATCTCGTTCAGCCCGAGACCTTTGCGAAGCGCGTTGTGATGAACCAACGCACGATCGACGCGCAATTCCAACGTTGCCGCATCGCCGAGATCGGCCACACGGATCACGCGGCGGCCGACTTTATCTTCGTAGGCGGGCCCGATTCCGCGACCGGTGGTGCCAATTTTGGCAACAGAGTTCTGATCTTCACGTGCGCGATCCAGCTCGCCGTGGAACGGCAGGATGAGCGGCGTGTTTTCCGCAATCATCAGATTGTCTGGCGAAATTTCGACGCCTTGCGCGCGAATGGTTTCGATTTCCTGCAACAGGTGCCACGGGTCGAGCACAACCCCGTTCCCGATCACCGAGAGCTTGCCACCGCGCACCACACCCGAAGGCAGCGCATGCAGTTTATAGACTTTCCCATCAATCACGAGCGTATGGCCCGCGTTGTGTCCGCCTTGGAAGCGCGCGATCACATCCGCGCGTTCGGACAGCCAGTCCACGATCTTACCTTTGCCTTCGTCACCCCATTGGGCGCCGACCACGACGACGTTTGCCATAATGAGCCTTTCGAAAACGGATGAAACCCGGAGGTTCGTATAGCGATCCGGGCGTTGCGATGAAACCAGAAAACGCGGGTCTTATAAATCCCTGCCCGATTTGCGGCGGACGCGCCATTTTGTATGCAGTAGGGTCAAGGCCATGACACTTTTTGCATTGCCCGATTCAGATACGCTCTACCGCGCCCTCGTCGCACGCGATTCTTCCTATGAAGGGCAGGCCTATGTCGGCGTGACCTCAACGGGGATTTTTTGCCGCCTCACCTGCCCTGCGCGCAAACCGAAACCGGAAAACTGCCAATGGTTTGATAGTCTTTCGGCATGCCTGGAGGCGGGGTTTCGGGCCTGCAAACGGTGCCACCCCATGCGCGCGACCGGCGAGGCCGCACCTTTGGTGCGCGAACTGATGGAGGCTCTGGAAGCCGACCCCGAAAAGGTGTGGCGGGAAGCGGATATCGCGGCGATGGGGCATGATCTGTCCACCGTGCGTCGGGTTTTCAAACGCCAGTTCGGATTGACGTTTCTCGACATTGCGCGGCTCGATCGATTGCGGCGCGGGTTTGAAGTGCTGGGCGACGGCGGAAAAGTCATCGATGCGCAGTTGGAGGCGGGGTTTTCCTCAGCGTCGGCTTTTCGCGACCGCGTCGGGCGACTTTTGGGCACGGCACCGGGAAGGCTCTCACGCGATCCAATCCTGTGCATCGATTGGATCGACACGCCCCTCGGCGCGATGGTCGCGGTGGCCGATCAAACCCATTTGCACCTGCTTGAATTCGCGGACCGCAAAGCATTGCCACGCGAATTGCAGGGGCTCGCAAAGGGCGCGAAAGGCGCGCTCGGCTTTGGCCGAACAGAGATCCACACGCGCACGAAGGAGCAGATTGATCGCTTTTTCGCCGGTGAAAGTGCGGAATTCACCATCCCCCTCGCCTACCACGGGAGTGCATTTACCCAGCAGGTTTGGGACGCGCTTTGCACCATCCCCGCCGGCACATCGGTGAGTTACGGGAATCTGGCCGCCCAAATTGGCCGCCCCACGGCAACGCGTGCGGTGGCGCGGGCGAATGGCGCGAACCAGATTGCGATTCTGATCCCGTGCCACCGCGTGATCGGGGCGGATGGAAGCCTGACCGGCTATGGTGGCGGGCTGTGGCGCAAAGAGAGGCTGCTCGCTGCTGAGCGCACCTACGCCCGCAAAAGCATGGCTTAACGCCGCATTGCCCGGATCAGGAAAACAAACGTGACGAGGATGGCGAAACCGGCGGCCGCGAATGGCAGAACCGATGTTCCGGACTCTGGTGAGAAAGCGACGGACCAGAGCGATTTTCCCACCGCACCAAATGCCGCGACGCCGAGGCCGAGTTTCCAAGACTGGCGCCAGAACGCGGCGATGAGAAGAGCGCCGTACCCCACAACCGCCAGAAGGCCCAAAATGTTTGCCAGATTCCATCCCTGTGCCAACAGGGCTTTTTCCATTTCCAGGAAATCAATGACTTCGGGGCGGGGCGTGTCGGGTACCGGAAACCACGCCATGGATGTGATCATCGCAAAGATTGACCAACCTACACCGGCCCACGACCGTTTCCATGCGGCGTAGCACAGCGGCAATAAAAGGAGTGGACGCACATACCATGAAAGAATGTTTGCATGGCGCGCAAAGGTCCACTGCGCAAAGCTTTCCTGCGTCAGAACCGCGATCGCAAAGGCCAACGCGAGGCTCACCGGGACAAAAAAGGCTGCAATTGTGTTTTTGTTCGCAAACATTATCTACGCCCATACCTTGTTGCGGATTGCTTCATAAGAGTGGCGAGAAACGTGAAGGTTGTTCAACCCGTTTGTTCGGGGTTGCGCCATGGAGCGGGAGACCTTAAGTACCCCCATCGAACGACCCAAAGGCTGATCCATGGAAAACGTCATTCTCGTCATCCACCTCGTGCTCGCATTGTGCCTGATCGGCATCGTGCTCCTGCAGCGCTCGGAGGGTGGTGGACTCGGCATGGGGTCGGGCGGAGACGTCATGTCTGGGCGCGGCGCGGCAACAGCGCTGGGTAAGCTGACATGGATTTTCGCCATCGGGTTCATCTGCACCTCGCTTGCCTTGACTGTTTTGGCCCGTCGCGACGCGGCGTCTTCTTCGGTCATCGACGGCGTTGCCATTGAAGATGTGGTCACTGAACCTGCAACACCTACGCTTCCTTCGGGTGATGCATTGCTGCCCCCACCCGTTGTGGATGCCCCTGCGGCCCCACCGCGCGCGGACTAATCGAAATTCGCAAAACCTTGGCGTTTGCTCCAAATCGCCCCCAACATGTTGCGGTTTGCTTGCACGGGTCTTGCGAATCTGATACTTCTTAAATCCCGTGATATGCGGTCTTTTTGACTGCGTTTCCCACATTCATTCGGACGATCACGGGAGCTCTCAAAGCTTATGGCAAGATATGTTTTCATCACTGGCGGCGTTGTATCCTCGCTCGGCAAAGGTCTCGCTTCTGCTGCACTAGGTGCCCTGCTACAGGCCCGTGGTTATTCAGTCCGTCTGCGTAAGCTCGACCCCTATCTCAACGTCGATCCAGGTACGATGAGCCCGTTTGAACACGGCGAAGTTTTTGTCACCGACGACGGTGCGGAAACGGACCTCGATCTGGGCCACTATGAACGCTTCACAGGTGTTTCCGCGCGGATGACCGACTCGATCTCGTCAGGTCGGATCTACACCAACGTGCTCGAAAAAGAGCGCCGTGGTGACTATCTCGGCAAAACGATTCAGGTGATCCCGCATGTCACGAACGAGATCAAAGATTTTATCGACATAGGTGACGACGAAGTCGATTTCATGCTGTGCGAAATCGGCGGCACGGTGGGTGACATCGAAGGTCTGCCGTTCTTCGAAGCGATCCGCCAGTTTGCCCAGGACCGCCCACGTGGCCAGTGTATTTTCATGCACCTCACGCTCCTCCCCTATATCGCGGCGTCCGGCGAATTGAAGACCAAGCCGACCCAGCACTCGGTGAAAGAACTGCGCACCATCGGCCTCCAGCCAAATGTGCTCGTCTGCCGATCTGAGCACCCTATTCCCGAAAAAGAACGCGAGAAAATTGCGCTGTTCTGTAACGTGCGCAAAGAAGACGTGATCGCGGCACCCGACCTCAAATCAATCTACGAGGCCCCGCTCGCCTACCACCGCGAAGGGCTCGACCAAGCGGTTCTGGACGCATTCGGAATCGCGCCCGCGCCCAAACCCAATCTCGATGTGTGGCATGACGTGGCCGACCGCGTTTTCAACCCTGAAGGCGAAGTCAAAGTCGCCATCGTGGGTAAATATGTTCAACTCGAAGATGCCTATAAATCTATTGCAGAGGCCCTGACGCACGGAGGCATGGCCAACCGCGTGAAGGTCAATGTTGAATGGGTGGACGCGGAAATTTTCGAACAGGAAGACCCCGCACCGCATCTCGAAGGCTACCACGCCATTCTAGTTCCCGGTGGCTTTGGCGAACGTGGCACAGAGGGCAAAATCAAAGCGGCCCAATTCGCACGCGAACGCAAAGTTCCCTATCTGGGTATTTGTCTGGGCATGCAAATGGCGGTTATCGAAGCGGCCCGAAACCTGGCCGGCATTGAAGCAGCCGGGTCGGAAGAATTCGACCATGAGGCCGGCAAAAAACGTTTCGAACCCGTGGTTTATCACCTCAAAGAGTGGGTCCAGGGCAATCACACCGTGCGCCGCAAGGCCAGCGACGACAAAGGCGGCACGATGCGTTTGGGGGCCTATACTGCGGCGCTCAAATCCGGATCCAAAGTTGCGAAAATTTACGGTACCGAAGAGGTCGAGGAACGCCATCGCCACCGGTATGAAGTGGACACGAAGTATCGGGAAAAGCTCGAATCCTGCGGTCTGATCTTTTCGGGCATGTCGCCGGACGGGCGTCTGCCGGAGATCGTCGAGGCCGTGGATCACCCATGGTATATCGGCGTGCAGTTCCACCCGGAGCTCAAATCCAAACCTTTCGCGCCGGCGCCCCTGTTCAGCGACTTTATCCGCGCCGCGATAGAGAACTCGCGCCTCGTCTGATTGTCAGACGGCGGCGCCCCGCGATGGGTCGGCTTAGTCTTTTTCGGGGAATGAGGCGAGCGCCTGCGCAAGGTCTTGACCCTGCTCGCCCGAGGCCATGAGCCCGTCATAGGTGCCTTGGCGATCCTGCGATGACTTGTGCTGGTTCACTTTCCATTTGCCTTCCAAACGGTCGACTGTGAACCGGAAGCCAACGATCCCGCGCTTTAGCGCCGCGAGATAGGCAACCGGTGCATCGGAGACCGACCATGGCTTTGATTGTGCGGCCTCGTGCCGGTCGGACAGTGCCGATATATGGGCCTGCAACCATGCGCCATCCTGAACCGTTTCAAAGTGCCCATGGGCGTGAACAACGATATAGGCCCAGGTCGGCACGACTTTTCCATGCACAGCCTTTGAAGGATAGAACGACGGGGACACATAAGCCTGTGGACCCTGAAAAATCACCACCGAGGGACCTTCCATTTTCCAATGGGGATTCGCGCGGGCAAAATGGCCCTCGAGTACCGTCTTGCCCTCCTCATAGCGCACGAGTAACGGAAGATGCGTAATCTCGAATTCGCCACCGAGCGAGGTCACGAGCGCGCCAAAGGAAATCTGGTCCATGACGTCCCGCAAGAGCGCGGGATCGTCGATCGCAGTGGAGTCGGGTCGATACATGGTCAGGCCTCGCGCGGTTTGATCCGTCGGTAACACGCGCGCCTGCTCGGGGGAAATGCACAAATCGTGATGGCGGCGATAACCCGCGCTCCTGCCGTCAGGCGCGCGTGTCTTTGGGACTGCCCATCACGATGTAGGAGGTCAACGAATTCACATTGGGAAGCGTACCCAGCACGTCGGTGTGAAAGCGTTTGTAATCTGCCAGATCACGGGCCTCGACGCGCAGGAGGTATTCAAACGTGCCAGTGACATTGTGGCATTCGATCACTTCGGGCACGCCGGACACCGCCCGTTCAAAGGATTCCTGCGACCGCTTTGTATGCACAGACAATCCTACGGTGATGTAGGCGAGAAAACCGTAGCCCAATTTGGCCCGGTCAATCACCGCGCGATATCCCGCGATCACGCCGCTGCGCTCCAATTCCGCGACCCGTCGTGAGGTGGCCGATGGCGACAGCCCAACACGATCAGCGAGCTGCAGGTTGGTCAGCCGGCCATCGCGCGACAGTTCGTGCAATATCTTTTCACCAATCTGATCCATTTCGACCATTCCTTGCGCATTTCGCCCCTAGACACAAAACTTTGCACGTTTTTTGCATCACTGACAGACTAATGTCGCCCCATGGACATCACTCTCGTATTTGCTCTACTGACCTTTGCTTTCGTGGCCTCGGTGACGCCGGGACCAAACAACCTCATGCTGTTGGCATCGGGGGCGAATTTTGGCCTGCGGCGGACATTGCCGCATATGCTCGGAATTTCGTTCGGCCATTCCTTTATGGTGTTCATCGTCGGACTGGGTTTGGCACAAGCGTTTGAGACCATACCGGTTTTGAAACAGGTGCTGGTGGTTGTGTCGATTACCTACATGCTCTGGCTGGCATGGAAAATAGCACATGCGGCGGCGCCCAAAGAAGGCAAGGCAGGCGGGAAACCGTTCACCTTCCTGCAGGCAGCCGCGTTTCAATGGGTCAATCCCAAGGCGTGGATCATGGCCGTGGGCGCGCAGACCAACTACGCCCAAGGGGACGGTTGGAGTGCTGCGCTATTCGTCGGGGCGGCGTTTTTGATGGTGAACTTTCCTGCGATCACCCTTTGGGCATGGCTCGGCACGGAAATCAGGCGATTGCTTACCAACCAGCGGCGATTGACGATTTTCAACTGGACGATGGCGACCCTTCTGGTTGCATCTCTCCTGCCAATCCTGTTCCATTAGATTACTGTCATTTTCGTATGGTTAAACAACACTCTGTGGCCCTTCACGGGCGCGACAGGACTCTTGGCAGGTTAAGAGGGATCGGGCATGGATGACGATAGAGACGCACAAGATTGGCTAGAGGCCGAACTCGCCGACAGTCTGGATGAAGAATGGGAAATCGAGCTAGAGGATTCGATCCTCTCGCGCGAAATCAAAAAGATCTATCAGAAGGTCCATCCTGAAACCTTGCCTCGACCGGTCTATTTTACCGAGCTTTTGCGCCTTCAGGCGGAACTGATCAAACTGCAGGACTGGGTGCTCCACACCGGTCAGAAAGTTGTGGTTCTCTTTGAGGGGCGCGACTCGGCGGGCAAAGGCGGCGTGATCAAAAGGATCACCCAGCGCCTTAATCCGCGGTGCGTGCGCGTGGTGGCCCTGCCCGCTCCGTCGGAGCGCGAAAAAAGCCAGTGGTATTTCCAACGCTACGTACCTCACCTGCCGGCGGCGGGAGAAATCGTCCTGTTCGACCGGTCCTGGTACAACCGCTCCGGCGTTGAACGGGTGATGGGGTTTGCCTCGGAAGAAGAGGTCGAAAACTTCTTTCACGACGTCCCAGAATTTGAGCGCATGCTGGTTCGCTCCGGTGTGAAACTGGTGAAATACTGGTTCTCGATCTCCGATGAAGAACAGCAGATGCGCTTTCTCATGCGCATCCACGACCCGATGAAGCAGTGGAAACTGTCCCCCATGGACCTTCAATCGCGCATTCGTTGGGAAGACTATACCAAAGCCAAAGAGGACACGTTCTTTCGCACGAATATCCCCGAAGCACCGTGGTACATTGTCGAAGGCAACGACAAAAAGCGCGCGCGCCTGAACTGCATCGACCATTTGCTGTCACAGTTTGACTATGCCGAAATTCCACACGAAGACATTCACCTGACGGAGCGGGTCTACAACAAAGACTACGAACGCGCCGTTCTTCCACCGGAACTCTACGTGCCGCGCAAATACTGAATAACAAAGGGCGCCGGTCAAGGCGCCCTTCGTCGTTTAGGGCTTTAACCCGCATGCTGACCATTGACGTCTAATTCGATCCGGCGGCGCAGATAGCCGGGCGCGAAGAGCAGGAACAGGATGAACGCGGGCTCGCCGATCGCCAGACTGCTGACCACCTCGGCCCATGCATGTGTCATGACTTCGGGGAAAACCAACTGTCCGATCGTGTCGAAAAAGGCAATGGGTCCATCGATCAGCAGAAGGATGGCAAACAGTTTGGGCGCGTAGCCGGTCGACAGGAGGATCCAGCCGAGAACCAGACACCATGCGCCAAAGTTGATGCCATTTACCACGTAGGAGAAGTGGTGAAGCCGCAGCGAGAAGTAGGCAAGGGAATCGATCATTTCAGGCGAAAATCCCTGCAGTGCCTCTTGACCCGATGCCAACAGAATAGCGGCCACGTGGTTGGTAAGGTTCGCCCCCATCATCGGGATGCGCGCGATTTGAAGCACGATCAATATCGCGGTCAGACCCGGACGGGTGCGCCAAAAGAGCGCGAAGAAGGCAACCGTCAAAGCGACATCCGCGAGGATCATGCCGGTGTCGGCCACGACGGCCCAGCGCACAGTACCGATATTGTCACGGATGGCTTGCGCCGTGGCGGTGGGGTCACCGACCACAGTTGTAGGCATTCGCACAAAGAGTTCGGCAAAGATCCCGAAGAGAGCGAGAAGGAAATAGGCGAGCCCCGCGATCAGGGCCCAGTTGGGCGCGAAAAAGTTGCGAGGGGTTTGAGCGGGGGACATGGAAAGGGCAATCATAGGTTTCGACTTTCTGTTTTTGAGCATAGGGGTAGCGACCGCGCCCAATAGAGCGCGTTCAAGCAATTGATATTTATAACGTTTTAGTCTTCGGTGCCGTCAGGCTGATAGGAAAAGACGTTCTGGATCGGCTCACCAAACGCTTGTGCGATCTGGAAAGCCAGTTCCAGGGACGGGGAATATTTGGCCGCCTCGATGGCCATAATGGTTTGACGGGTCACGCCGGTGGCTTCTGCAAGGGCTTTTTGCGTCATCTCGTCATGGTCAAACCGCAACCGGCGAATGTTGTTGGCGATTTGTGGTTTGGGCTTTTTTGCACGCACCATCTTCAACCCTCCCTGTAGAGAAGGAATTTGCGCAACTCACCCGCGATCATTCCGATGAAAAATCCAAAGAAGATGAGGTGGATCGCCACCGGGCCACTGAACCCCGCCCAAAGCGCGCCGAGAGAGGCACAAAAGAACACGCCTGACACGATGGATTGGATACGAAGGGATTGGAATTCATAGGCGCGATCCCTCTCGTCTTCTCCTTCGTCCATTGCGTCTTCTTCGCCGGTCAGCACGGTTTCGAAAATCGCCTGAATGATCAGGGAACCGACGGTCAGGACGATGAAGATGGCGATGAAAATCAGCAGCGTCTTGCCCGTGTAGACGAGGCCCTCGGGCCCTTCAAAGCGCCCGGCGTTCCATGCTCTGCCGATCAGCAGCATGAAGATGATATATGCCACCGTGCTCGCGGTCATGACGGTGAGCGACATGCGTTCCTGAAATGACATCTCGATTTCCTTTTCGTCAGAAGGTTGTTGAGGGGAGATGTAAGGTGAGTCGCACTCTAGGTAAAGTATTTTTTACCTTAGGTATGTTTTATGTTACCTAAAGTCTGAAATAACAATCACTTATCCATCTCACAAAATGGTGGGACAGGGTTTTGTTTTGGGGAAACCCGTCCTATATCCAGCTCATGTTCGCAGAATTTCTCAAAAACCTCGTTCAACCGAATCCACCCACCCTGCCGAATTCGGATGCCCGTCTGGCACTGGCAGCCCTGCTCGTGCGCGTGGCGCGGGCGGACGGCAGTTATGATCCCGCCGAAGTCGCTCGGATCGAGAAATTGCTCTGCATCCGGTATGGTATCACCCCTCAGGAGGCATCCGGCTTGCGCGCTCAGGCCGAGGTTCTGGAGGAAGAGGCCCCCGACACCGTGCGTTTCACCCGCGCGATCAAGGATGCGGTACCCTATGAGGATCGCACCAGCGTGATCGAAGCTATGTGGTCCGTCGTCGTCGAAGACGGAGTGCGTGACGAAGGCGAAGATCAGGTTTTGCGGCTGGTCGCCAGTCTCCTCGGCGTCTCCGATCGCGATAGTGCCCTTGCACGTCAACGCGTGGGAAGCCGCCAATCCGACGGGTAGCGCACATGTTTGCCGCCTAGCGCTTCATCTTGGCGCCCCTTTGCGCCTAAAGAGCAGGCAGGACGTTGCGGCAAGTTGCCAATGATTATTGCATCTGCCCAAGAATTCGCCCTAACTCTTCCGCGATGTTGACAGCAAATTCAAATTCCGACTCCCCGGTTATCGAAATTCAGGGCCTACATAAGGCCTACGGTGACCTTGAAGTTCTCAAGGGCGTGTCGATGACTGCTCCGCGTGGCCACGTCGTGTCGCTCATCGGATCTTCCGGTTCCGGCAAGTCCACTTTGCTGCGTTGTGCAAATCTTCTTGAGGATAGCCAGCAGGGCGAGATCCTGTTTGAAGGCGAACCGATCCATTGGAAGGGCACGGGCCTGCACCGCAGACCCGCTGACCGCAAACAGGTCCTGCGAATTCGCACCAACCTCAGCATGGTGTTCCAGCAATTCAATCTATGGGCGCATATGACGATCCTCGAGAATGTCATGGAAGCGCCGGTGACGGTTTTGGGGCGCCCCAAGGCGGACGTCGAAGCCGCCGCGCGGGGATATCTCGACAAAGTCGGCATCGGCGACAAATGCGACGTCTACCCTGCGCAAATGTCAGGGGGGCAACAACAACGAGCCGCCATCGCGCGGGCCCTTTGCATGGAGCCCAAGGCGCTCCTTTTCGACGAACCCACTTCCGCGCTCGACCCGGAGTTGGAGCAGGAAGTCGTCAAGGTGATCAAAGCACTGGCCGAGGAAGGCCGCACCATGATCATCGTTACCCACGACATGCGGTTGGCAAATGATGTCTCCGACCATGTCGTTTTTCTACACAAGGGTCTGATCGAAGAAGAAGGAGCACCCTCCGCGCTCTTCTCAAACCCTAAAACCGAACGGCTGCAACAATTTCTAAGCGCGACTGTACCAGCCTAATAAAAAGCGCAATATTCGGGAGTAACCTCATGAAAAATCTAATTCTATCCGCCGCAGCTCTGGCACTACTGTCCGGTGCGGCCATTGCCCAAGACACCGTCCGCATGGGCACGGAAGGCGCCTACCCTCCGTACAACTTCATCGACGATAGCGGCGAAGTTGCCGGTTTCGAGCGCGAAGTGGGCGACGAAATGTGTGCGCGTGCCGAGCTGACCTGCGAGTGGGTCACCAACGAGTGGGACACGATCATTCCGAACCTCGTATCGGGCAACTACGACACCATCATCGCCGGCATGTCGATCACCGACGAGCGCGACGAAGTCATCGACTTCACACAGGATTACTACCCGCCAACCGCGTCGGCCTATGCCGCAATGACGGATAGCGTGGACTTGGAAGGTGGCGTGATCGCGGCTCAGACCTCGACCATTCAGGCAGGCTACATCGCGGAAACCGGCGCGACACTCGTCGAGTTTGCGACGCTGGATGACACCATCGCCGCTGTGAAAAACGGCGAAGTTGATGCCGTGTTTGCCGACAGCGACGCGCTCGTTCCTTTCGTTGAAGAGCAGGGTTTCACCTTTGTGGGCGAGCCTGTGCCACTGGGCGGCGGCATCGGCATGGGTCTGCGTGAAAGCGACGCCGAGTTGAAAGAAAAGTTCAACGCGGCCATCACATCCATGAAAGCAGACGGAACGCTCAACGCTCTGCTCGTGAAATACTTCGGCGAAGAAATCAGCCAGTATTAAATGGTTCGGGGCCGGGTAACACCGGCCCCTTCCGCTATGTTTGAAATTTGCGCCAATCCCGACAGTATTGATGGATTTCAATGGCTTGCCTGTTACATGACAACAGGCAAGCATATGCTATTTTATCAGTCCTTTCTGGTTGTACTGTCGCTTTTGGCGATTACAGCCCCGCTCGCGCTGGCGGTCGGCTTTGTGGGTGCCATGGCAACGCGTAGCCAGATCGCCCCTGTCCGGTGGCTCGGCTCGATCTACACCTCGATGGTGCGCGGCGTGCCTGACGTTCTGTTCTTTCTCTTCGTTCCCTTCGCCATGGATCAGGGCCTCGAGTGGCTACGCCACAAGGTGAAGTGCCCCGACTGGTCAGAGCCGATCCGGCAAGGGAATGATTTTCTGGTCTGTTCCGCCGCGAAGCTGCCGCTGAATTCGGCACCGCAATCAATCCATGAACTCTACGGTTTCTCGCTTGCCGTTGTCGCTTTTGCCATCGTTTTCGGTGCGTTTGCCGCCAATGTGATCGCGGGTGCGATGCGGGCGGTTCCCCATGCGCAAATCGAAACAGCCGAGGCCTACGGCATGTCCCATAGGCAGGCATTCTGGCGCGTACTCGTTCCCCAAATGTGGATCTTCGCCCTGCCCGGCCTGTCCAATTTGTGGATGATCCTGATCAAAGCGACGCCGCTTCTGTTCCTCCTCGGCGTGGAAGACATCGTATATTGGGCGCGCGAACTCGGATCGTCAAAAACCTCGCAATACGCCTATCCACACCCCGACTGGCGGCTTTGGTATTTCCTAGGACTTCTGGTCTTCTACCTCGCTTTCACGCGCGTCTCCGAAATCGTGCTGGACCGGATCACCCGCAGACTGAGCCACGGGCAAGCAACGCTCGGCGGTGAAGCAATGAGGAAAGCGGGATGAGTTGTTTTGAAACCGTTCAGAACTACGCCCTGCGCTCGGTTGGCTTTGGCGAACGGCTCTTGCCGAAATCGGACATTACGCTGTGCGAACAAATCACCCTGATCGGTTCGGGGATGATCTGGAACATCTATTTCGGGGCGCTTGCGCTATTGCTCGGGTTTGTTTTTGCAACGGCTCTCGCGCTCGGCAAAGCCTCCGAGCACCGGTATCTGCGAAAGCCGAGCGAGTGGTTCATCTTCCTGTTCCGCGGCTCGCCGCTCTTCATCCAGTTCTTTCTCGCCTACGAATTATTCGCCCAATTGCCGCGCGCGGGCATCGACATTTTCGGCATGACGGTCCAGACGTCTTATATGACCCGTGCTTGGGCAGGCGCGCTGGTGGTCTTGTTCTTCAATACATCGGCCTATTCGGCGGAGATATTCTACGGTGCGCTGCGCGCTGTGCCGAAAGGTGATATCGAAGCTGCAGAGGCCTATGGGATGACCGGCTGGGTTCAGTTCCGGCGGGTAACATGGCCCACAATGCTGCGCCTTGCATGGCCCGCCTACACGAACGAAGCCATTTTCCTCTTTCACGCGACCGCGCTGGTGTTTTTCTCCGGCTTCCCTGCGTGGCAGCAACGAGGCGATGCGCTTTACTATGCGAGCTATTTCGCAGAGAAAACGTTTAACCCATTCGTCCCCTATCCGATCGCTGCAGGGTATTTCGTGCTCCTGACGCTCTGTGTGATTTTGGTTTTCGGGTGGATCAACCGGCGCCTAAATCGCCACCTCCCCGCCGCACGCAGACCGCGTTTGCGCATTCGCCCGCAGGTAATTCGATGATACCGCCCGACCATTGGCTGGCCGCCCGCCCCGACATCCGGACCATTCGTGTGGCGGCCGCCGACGTGAACGGTCAGGCGCGCGGGAAAAGGATGCCCGCCCGAATGGCGCCTTCTGTGGAGAAGAGCGGCACGAGATTTCCTCTATCGGTCCTGAACCTCGATATCTGGGGCGAAGACATCCAAGACAGCCCTTTGGTTTTTGACAGTGGCGATCAGGACGGCGTGTTGATGCCCACCGAGCGCGGCTTTGTCCCCATGCCATGGCTGGAGGCACCCACCGCACTCTTGCCGATGTGGATGTTCCACGAAGATGGTACCCCATTCGACGGCGATCCACGACAAGCGCTTGCGCGGGTTGTTGAACGCTACGCGGCTCTGGGACTGACGCCCGTGGTTGCCACCGAGATGGAGTTTTACCTGATCGACGATTCCACACGCAAACTGCGTGTCCCCAAGAGCCCGAAATCCGGCAAACGCCGTCCGGGCGCGGAAACACTGGCCCTGCGCGCGCTTGACGCCTTTGATGTGTTCTTTACCCAGCTCTACGAGGCCTGCGAGGTCATGGACATTCCGGCCGAATCCGCGATTTCCGAAGCCGGTCTGGGGCAGTTCGAAATCAACCTGAGCCATGGGCCGGACGCCCTGCGCGCGGCCGACGATGCGTTCCTGTTCAAACAAATGGTGAAGGGGCTATCGCGCAAACACGGCTTTGCGGCGTCCTTCATGGCCAAACCCTATGACGATTATGCGGGCAACGGCATGCATGTGCATTTCTCGATGCTGGATCGTGATGGCAACAATATCTTCAACGACGGATCAAGTGCTGGCACAGACATCATGCGCTCGGCGATTGCCGGGTGCCTGCGCGCCATTCCAGACAGCACATTGATCTTCGCGCCCCACGGAAATTCCTATGACCGCCTTGTCCCCGGAGCCCATGCGCCGACGCGGATTTGTTGGGCCTATGACAATCGCACCGCGGCTGTCCGCGTTCCCGGTGGAGCGGCCGCCGCACGTCGCATCGAGCACCGCGTGTCGGGAGGGGACGTGAACCCCTATCTGATGATTGCCGCCGTTCTGGGCGCGGCACTCACCGGCATCGAAGACAATTTGACCGCGCCTCCGCCGATCACCGGAAACGCCTATGCACAGCCCCTTCCCGAAATGCCGGGCGATTGGGAGGCGGCGTTGGAAACCTTTGAAAACTCCAAGATGATCCGGCGAATATTTCCCGACGAAATGGTGCAGAACTTCGCCCTCACTAAGCGGCAGGAACTGGTCGATTATCAGGAACTCACACCTGAAGAGCAGATCGAACTCTATCTCGATACCGTCTGAGGCGTCGCCTCTCGCAGCCCCTTGTGAGGGCGCTCGCAAAGGGATAGCTTCGACCCGTTCCAATCGCGGTGGCATATGAAAATCGGGATTCTGCAAACGGGTTACCCACCCGATCCGGTAAAGGATAAACACGGGTCATTCGACGTCATGTTCCAAAGGCTCCTCGAGCCTCATGGTTTCACTTTTCAGACATGGAACGTGGTCGACATGCAATTCCCTGATGGGCCCGAGGCGGCTGACGGCTGGTTGATTACCGGCTCTCGTCATGGTGCCTACGAGGACCATCCATTCATCCCGCCTCTGGAGGATTTCATCCGCACGGTTCAGGGCTCTGGGCGGCGCATGGTGGGTATCTGTTTTGGCCACCAGATCGTAGCGCAGGCGCTCGGCGGGCGGGTTGAGAAATTCGCGGGCGGCTGGGCCGTGGGTCGACGAACGTATGATTTCACCGCACTCGGTGATGTGCACCTCAATGCATGGCATCAGGATCAGGTTGTCACCCTGCCCGAAGGGGCCGAAGTCATTGGAACCAATGATTTTTGCGCCAACGCCGCGCTCGTTTACGGCGATAGCATCCTGACGGTGCAGGCACACCCCGAACTGTCCAACCCGATTATCGCCGACTATCTGGCGGTGCGCGGCGATGACCCGATGTACCCGCGCGACATGATCGCGCAGGCTTTGCAAGACAACACCAAGCCAACGGATGAGATCCGCGTTGCAGCGCTTCTCGCAGACTTCCTCAAAAATGGGCAGGGGGCCCTATGACGATGGATTTCATCGACACTCTGCCTGAACCGGCACGGGCATATCTGGACGGGCGGAAACTCGATGAAGTCGAGTGTATCGTTGCCGATCTCGCCGGTGTGGCACGGGGCAAAGCGATGCCGGCTGCGAAGTTTGCCAAACAGAGCCATTTCTACCTGCCCAACTCGATCTTTCAGCAGACGATTACAGGCGATTGGGTCACGGATGCGGATGCGCCCTTCACCGAACCGGACATGGTTCTAACGCCCGATTTCACGACGGCCTGTGCCGCGCCATGGACCGCTGATTTTACGGTGCAGGTGATCCACGATGCGCACGATCAAACGGGGGCGCCTGTCCCTGTTGCGCCGCGAAATGTGTTGCGCCGGATCGTTGATCTCTACCATCAGCAAGGGTGGGAGCCGATCGTCGCGCCGGAAATGGAATTCTTCCTCGTTGCCCGCAACATCGACCCCAATCAACCGGTTGAACCCCCGATGGGACGTTCCGGTCGTCGCGCCGCCCAACGTCAGGCCTATTCAATGTCTGCGGTCGACGAATACGGCCCCGTCATCGACGACATTTATGATTTTGCCGAGGCGATGGGCCTCGAAATCGACGGCATTCTTCAAGAGGGCGGTGCAGGTCAAATCGAGATGAACTTGCGCCATGGCGATCCGGTGCGTCTGGCTGACGAAATGTTCTATTTCAAACGGATGATCCGTGAAGCCGCCATGCGCCATGATTGTTTCGCGACATTCATGGCAAAACCGATTCAGGACGAACCGGGGTCTGCGATGCACATCCACCATTCCGTGGTGGACCGGAGCACGGGCCAAAACATATTCGCCGACGAAAACGGCGTGGATAGCGCGGCGTTCCACCACTTCATCGCGGGCATGCAAAACCATCTGGCGGCGACAATCGCGATCCACGCGCCCTATGTGAACTCCTATCGCCGCTACGTGCGCGATTTCGCGGCGCCCATTAACCTTGAATGGGGCCGCGACAACCGCACCACCGGATTGCGCGTGCCGGTGTCGGGCCCCGAAGCCCGCCGGATCGAAAACCGCATTCCGGGCATGGATGTGAACCCCTATCTGTCGATTGCGGCCTCATTGGCCTGTGGGTATCTGGGACTGATGGAGCGGCGAGAGCCGCGCGCGGAATATGTCGGTGACGCCTATGACTCGGCCGACGGCATTCCCGAAACCTTGTCCGGAGCGCTCGACCTGCTTGAACAATCCAGCGCCATTCAGGAGGTTCTGGGCCGCGATTTCTGCCGCATTTACACAACCGTGAAACGCGCCGAAAACGATGCCTACCTCCAAGTCATTTCTCCCTGGGAACGCGAGCATCTCCTGCTGAACGTATGAACCTGCTTTATTCCAATGACCGTCGCGGGACCTACCCGCCGAGTTGGTACGCAGCGACGGCCAGCATGCTCGATCCCCTCCCCGAGTTGAAGGGCGAACAACACGCCGACGTTTGTGTTGTTGGCGCGGGATACACGGGGCTATCTGCAGCACTCCATCTGGCTCAAAAGGGCCTCGATGTCGTGGTGGTAGACGCCCAACGCGTCGGGTTCGGCGCCTCGGGGAGAAACGGCGGGCACGTTGGCACAGGGTTCAACCTCGAACCTTGGACGCTCGAAAAACTCGTCGGCGAACAAAATGCGCGCCGCCTTTGGGACTTCTCCGAAGAGGGAAAGGCTCTGACCCGATCCCTGATAGAGGCGCACGCGCCGGATGCGCACCTGCGCGACGGGATTGCCCATGCGCAATGGAAAGCCTCCGGTGTGGCCGACTACCACAAGCTCGTGGATTGGCTCGCAGAGACCTATGGCTACGAAAAGGGCGAGAAACTCGACCGGGACGCGATGCAGGCACTGGTCAAATCGCCGCGGTATCAAGGCGGCATTGTCGATTGGGGATCCGCCCATATCCACCCTTTGAACTACGTGCTCGGCCTCGCGCGTGCCTGCCTCGCGGCTGGTGTTCGCCTTCACGAACTCAGCCCGGTGCACAAGGTTGACGGAGGTAGCAATCCCGTCGTGCGCTGTGATCGCGGGTTTGTTCATTGCTCGCATGTGGTATTGGCCACAAATGGCTATGGCGGCCGCCTGAATGCGAAAGTCGCGGCGCGGGTTATGCCGATTAACAACTTCATGGTCGCAACCGAGCCCTTGGGCGAACGCGCCGCGGATGTGCTCTCCAAAGAGGTGGCCGTCGACGACAGCAAGTTTGTTGTGAACTATTTCCATCTCTCACCGGACAAACGCCTGATCTTTGGGGGTGGCGAAAGCTATGGATACAAATTCCCTGCCGACATTGCCGCAAAAGTCAGACCACGGATGGAAAACCTGTTTCCACAACTCCAAGGGGTCAAGATCGACTACGCGTGGGGCGGGACCTTAGCCATCACAATGACACGCATGCCCTACCTGACGCGGCCTGCACCCAATGTCTGGTCGTCCTCCGGCTATTCCGGTTACGGGGTTTCGCTGTCGGGCTTCTGCGGAAAACTGATGGCAGAGGCCATCGCGGGCGAAACAGAACGTTTTGACCTGTTCTCGAATACGCCGGCAATGCGTTTTCCCGGGGGCGCGCGCACGCGTCAGGGACTGCTGGCAATTGCGATGACATGGTACTCGCTACGCGACAAGTTGGGTATCTGAGCGCGCGACACACCCCATAGTGTGACAGATTTGCGAATTTTCGCCTGTGAGAGCTCGTGGGAGTGGATTTTCGCGCCGAGCTTCTTTACAGTTAAATCGAAAAGAGAATTCCGAAAAGGTGAATGTAATGTCCTTAGGCCCAAACGTTTATGACGCCGAACCGATCCCTCAGTCCGCGCGTGCCGAGATTGAGCGTTTGTTGGCGACGGGTGATCTGTTCCGTTACACCGCCTCTGAAAACGCACCCGTTACCCTTTTGGAGCGCGAATTCGCAGCGATGCTAGGGGTGAAATACGCTGTGGCTGTTTCATCTTGCTCTGCAGCAATCTTTTTGTCGCTGAAGGCGCTCGACCTGCCCCGTGACACCAAGGTGCTGATCCCCGCCTTTACCTTTGCGGCTGTTCCCTCCTCGGTCGTGCATGCGGAATGCATTCCGGTTCTTGTCGAATGTGGCGACAACTACCGCGTCGACATGGACGATTTCGAGGCCAAGCTGACGGACGAAGTCGGGGCGGTTATCATTTCGCACATGCGCGGGCACACGTCCGACATGGATGCAATCATGGCGCTTTGCGATGCGCACGGCGTGCCCGTGGTCGAAGACGCCGCACATTCGCTCGGAACTGAATGGGGCGGTCGTAAAATCGGCACGATCGGCAAAATCGGCTGCTTCTCCTTCCAGTCCTACAAACTGCTGAATGGCGGCGAAGGCGGCATCCTGATCACCAATGATGAAGACGTCATTGCGCGCGCCGTCATCATGTCCGGCGCCTATGAGCACAACTGGCAGAAACACAATGGCGCGGGCTCGGATGCTTTGGCGGCGGCCTTTGCCCGCTGGCAGAACCAACTGCCGCTCTACAACCAGCGACTGTCGAACCTCTCGGCCGCCGTCGTGCGCCCGCAGATCAGCGAAGTGCCCCGCCGCGTTCTTGATGGTCGGCGCAACCACGATTATGTCGCCGCAAAGCTCGAAGCGTCCCGTTTCCTGACCGTTCCTGCGAAACTGGGACCGGAAGAACGTGCGCCCGACAGCCTGCAATTCAATCTCGTGGACTTTTCGCGCGAAGAAGCGCTCGCATTTCAAGGCGCGGCCAAAACGCGCGGCGTATCGGTTCAGGTCTTTGGCCTGTCGACTGACAATGCGCGCGCCTTCTGGAACTGGGAATTCCTCGGGGAAACGCCGGATCTTCCAAAAACCCGCGAGATGCTGTCGAAAGCCTGTGATACACGCCTGCCCGCGCGTCTCCAGCAGCCTGATCTGGACTTCATCGCAGAGGCTCTTTTGGCCGCAGCCGAAGAAGTCAAAGGCGTCAAAATCGCGGCCGAGTGAAGCTAACTAATTCTGATTTAAAAGCCGCCCTTCGAGGCGGCTTTTTCAGTTCAGGACCTGAAGACGCCCTTTGAGAAACGGGCTCTGTGCGAGCAAGGGTTTGACTACCTGCTCATCCAAGAGCGGGCGCAGATGGGCCGAAATCTCCTGGGCCATTTCCTGTACTCCATCGCGGCGAATTGTCAGCACGATGCGGCGCGACAAGGGCGCGACGGGTAGCGCAATGACTTCGATATCTTCTGCATACCGCCCCGCGTTCAACACGCCGAGAGCTGACAGGATGGTCCACCCTGCCCCGCCAGCAACCATCGCCAAAATGGCGCGATAGCTGTCCATTTCGAACCGCCCCGTCAGGTGCATCCCTTCACGGGCGAGATGTTCGGCCAATACGCGCCCCATGGCATGACGACGGGTGTATTGGATCAAAGGCAACGATTCTACCGCGTCCTTGTTGCCCTTGGGCACCACCGCGACGAAAGGGTCGTCGAGGAGCGCGTGCTGTTCCATCCATGCCGCAGGCGTGCCGAAATCGGCCGCGACAATCACATCGAGCGCGCGGTTTTCCAAACGGTCAATCAGGCGGTGGGACGGGCCTGTTTCCAATTCGAACTGGGTCGAGGTGAGTGTGCCTGCCATCGTGGCGATCAAACTCGGTGTCACCGTGGTTTCGAAATCTTCAACCATTCCGAGCCGCAGTTGCGCCAATTGGCTCAAATCCAGGCCTGCGATTTCCGAGCGCACGCTGGCCGCTTCGAGCAATATAGACTGTGCACGCCGCCGCAACACGCGCCCTGCAGGCGTGAGTGTCATCGGTCTTTCGCGCCGGTTTAGCAGTTCCGCGCCAAGGGCGGTTTCGAGGTTGGAAATCTGTTGGGAAATGGCCGAAGGTGACGCGCCGAGACGTTTGGCGGCCGCCGACACGGAACCTTCTTCGGCGGCGGTCAAAAAGACCTCCACACCCCAAAGTGTCAACTTGCCGACCTTGTCGCTCATACCACTTCCCTATGCCTGTCATTGGCCAAGCTAGGCGGCTTTGCCCGCCCTGTCACGCCCGCTCTTGCGGGGGATCAAGCGGCGAGATAGCGTGATGGCCTTACATCTCGGAGTTCGCCAAATGACTACCCCGCAAAGCTGGGACGCCCGCGCCAAAGCGGCCACCTTTTTCGGTTTTACAGACCTGCCATCCATCAATGAACGGGGCACGGTTATCATCACCCATGGCGAGGGGCCGTACATCATTGATACCGAAGGACGGCGTTATCTGGATGCCAATTCCGGCCTGTGGAATATTGTTGCAGGCTTCGATCACGAAGGGCTGACCCGCGCCGCGCAAGAACAGTATGCGCGCTTTCCAGGTTACCACGCCTTCTTTGGTCGTATGTCGGATCAGGCGGTCTTGCTGTCGGAGAAACTGGTCGAGATCTCGCCGTTCGAGAGCGGCAAGGTTTTCTACACAAACTCGGGGTCCGAGGCGAACGACACCATGGTGAAAATGCTGTGGTTCATGCATGCCGCCGAGGGAAATCCGCAAAAGCGAAAGATTATCACCCGCAAGAATGCCTACCACGGCGTGACGGCAATTTCCGCCTCTATGACAGGGAAACCGTACAACAGCGTGTTCGGATTGCCATTGGACGGCTTCGTCCACCTGTCATGCCCGCACTATTGGCGCGAGGGGCGCGATGGAGAAACAGAGGCCGAATTTACCGCCCGCATGGGCGCCGAGCTCGAAGAGGTTATTGCGCGAGAAGGTGCGGACACAATCGCAGGATTCTTTGCGGAACCCATCATGGGTGCAGGCGGCGTGATCCCGCCCTCGGACGGCTATTTCGACACCATCATTCCGATTTTGCGCAAACATGGCATTCCGGTGATTTCGGACGAAGTCATTTGCGGTCTCGGTCGCACGGGCGAAATGTGGGGCTGCGAGACATATGGATTTACGCCGGATGTTATTATCTCGTCCAAGGCACTGACTGCCGGTTTTTTCCCGATGGGCGCGATCATCCTCGGCCCCGAAATCTCCGACCGCCTCCAACGCGCCACGGATGCCATCGAAGAGTTCCCGCACGGGTTCACCGCCTCTGGCCACCCTGTGGGATGCGCAATTGCACTCAAGGCGATCGAGGTGATCGAGGGAGGCCTCCTCGACAACGTGCGGCGTCTCACCCCTGCGTTCGAGGCCGGATTGCAGCGTCTGTCACAGATGGACAACATCGGCGAATGGCGCGGCAAGGGCCTCATGGGCGCATTGGAAGCCGTTAAGGACAAGGCCACGAAGACGCCATTTGACGGGTCTCTGTCGGTGTCCGAACGGATCGCCAATACCTGCACCGATCATGGCCTGATTTGTCGCCCGCTCGGGCAATCCATCGTGTTGGCACCACCCTTCATCGCGACCGATGCGCATCTCGAGGAGATGTTCGACAAACTCGAGGCGGCGCTGAAGAAAGTGTTCTCCGAAGTCGCATAAACAAAGGCGCCGGATGACCGGCGCCTTTTCATTTTCTGTTCTGTTAGATTGGCCGACCCAATGCGCGCCGCGCAATGCGGGCTACTGCAGCTTCGATAGTTTATCTTGCAGGTCGGCCAGTTGCTTTTTTATGGAAGCGAGATCTTCCTTTTCCGGTTCGTCGTCTTCTTCACGACTTGGGCCGGACCAATTTCCGGCCATTCCGCCAGTCATCGCTTTCAGGAATGCTTCTTGCTGCGCTTGCATGGCTTCAAAACCCGGAAGCTTTCCCCCAAAGCCATCCAACATTTTGGCCTGCCCTTCTCGGAACATCTCAAAGCTCTGCGCGAGGAATTGCGGCACTGCGGATGAGACCTCAGTGGTGTAACTACGCACGAGATCGGTGAGCACGTTGAGCGGCAGGACATTTTCACCGCGCGACTCATGTTCGGCAATGATTTGGAGTAGATACTGGCGCGTTAGATCATCGCCAGATTTAAGATCGACGATCTGGACTTCCCGTCCATCCCGAATGAAACCTGAAATGTCTTCTAGCGTCACATAGTCAGACGTCTCTGTGTTGTAGAGACGTCGTGATGCGTAACGTTTGATGAGCAGTGGTCCGTTCTTATCGGCGGCCATTCGGCTCCCTCCCCTTTGCTGGTGCAGAAAAAAGCCTAAGCGAGGCATAATTCAAAAGCAAAAGAAAACGGGCCCCGTGCAGGGGCCCGTCTCGCGATCCACGTTTCTAGGGAGGAGAGAAACGCAGAAGAGGTCTTTTTCGCGGCGCTTACTTAGCAGCAGCGGTCGCTTTTTTAGCAACGGCGGTCATGTCTTCGGTCGCTTTTTTAGCGGCAGCAGTCATGTCTTCGCTTACGTCTTTGCCGGTTGCGAGCATCAGTTCGATGGTTTCCATCTGAACTTTTTTCGCGACTTCAGCAAAAGCGGCCATGTGCTCGGCAGCCATTTCAGCCTGCGTGGAAGCAAACTCGGTCAGCGCTTTGGTGTAGTCGGTTGGCTCGTCTTTGACTTTGGCAACATCACCGATTTTGGCGAGCGTTGCTTTTGTCCATTTGGACGAAATCTCGGTGGATTTGTCAGCAGCTTCGATAGCAACTTTCGACATTTTTTCGCCGAAGGAAGCCTGAGTCTTGAAGGACTCTTGAAGAGCAGACATGTCCATCATTTTGGACATATCCATTGGGTAAGCGCCCATCATGTCTTTCATCAGCTTTGTGAAATCTTCAGTTTTAGCCATGGTACATTCTCCTGCAACCAGTGTTGATTTGACGAACGTCCGTCCCATCGGCCGTTGTCCTTCTTGTCTGGTAGGAATATGAATGCTGCGGCGCAGAAAATCAAGTAAAAAAATGCTGCAGCGCAGAAAAACCAAAGTTTCCAGTCTATCAGATACTTACAACTGCCTTTACGTAAGTTCCGGGTGCATCCGCGAGGGTTTCGTGCCCCGAATCGCCCGGATGGCGGGCGGGAATCATCGCGCCTGACCGCTTTTTGAGCCACGCTTCCCACCGCGGCCACCACGATCCTTCATTGAAATCGGCAGTCTCTTTCCATTCCTGCGCAGGCAGGGTCAGGTCCGGATTCGTATAGTGTCCGTACTTCTTTTTCGACGGTGGATTCACGATCCCCGCAATGTGACCGGACTCGGAGAGGATAAAGGTTTTGTCCTTTGACCCCATCTTTTGCACGCCGGTATAGGATGCATCCCATGCGGCAATATGATCGGTCTCGCACCCGATGGCGCATAGAGGCACGCTCACCTGATCAAGGGTGACTTTGGTCCCGCAGATCGGAAAGCCCTTGGACGACAACTCGTTACGCTGACACAACCCGCGCAGGTATTCGATTGCCATTTTCCCCGGCAGATTTGTCGAGTCTTCGTTCCAGAACAACAAATCAAATGCAGGGGGCGCCTCGCCCATCATGTAGGATCGGATCGCCGGTTTATAGATCAAGTCATTGGAGCGCAGATACGAAAAGGTGCGCGACATATAGAGTGATTGCATGACGCCCACGCGCTCGGCCTCTGCGGCGATACCGTCGACAAAATCATCGTCCAGAAACACACCGACCTCACCCTGATCGGAGAAGTCCGTCAGCGTCGTGAAAAACGTGGCCGACTTAACGGAGGTGTTTTTACGCTGCTTCATCAGGCCGAGCGTGATCGACAATGTCGTCCCCGCGATGCAGTAACCGACGGCGTTCACCTTGGGTTCGCCGGTGATCGCCTTCACCTCTTCGATCGCCGTGAGATACCCGTCCTCAACGTAATCATCCATGCCGACGTCGGCATAGCTTTGATCGGGGTTAACCCATGACACCACGAAGAGCGTGTAGCCCTGATCCACCACCCATTTGATGAAGGAGTTCTTTTCTTTCAGGTCGAGAATGTAGAATTTGTTGATCCACGGCGGGAAGATGATCAATGGCGTTTTGTGCACCTTTTCGGTGGTCGGCGCATATTGGATGAGTTCCAGCATGCGGTTGCGAAAAACGACGGACCCTTTGGTGGTCCCCAGATTTTTCCCGACCTCAAAGGCATCCTTATCGGCGAGCCGGACAATCACTTCGCCGTTGTGATCCTCCATATCCCGCACGAGGTTTTCAAGGCCGCGCACGAGGCTCTCGCCGTCGGTATCAATTGCCTGCTGCAAAGCGTCGGGATTGGTCGCGAGGAAATTGGTCGGTGCCATCATATCGACGATCTGGCGGGTGAAATAGTCGACCCGTTTACGTTCTTTCTCGTCGAGCCCTTCGAGATCGCCAACGGCCCGTTCCACTGCCTCGGCGTTCATCATGTATTGTTGTTTGAGAAAGTTGAAATAGGGGTTCGTTTCCCAAACCGGATTGTTAAAACGCCCGTCACTGGGGGTTGTGTCTGTCGGCGGGCGAAAGTCGCCATGGGACAACCGATGTTGGGCGTCCACGTAGTGTTTGAGCGTTTTGCCCCAATATCCGACCTGATGCTCCACAATCTTGGCGGGATTGTTCATCATCTCGGCCATATACGCGCTGGCGGCCTTCATGAAGAGATCCTGACTGGGCCCCTGTAACGCCGTGGGGGTCGGCTTTTTGCGCGCCATGGCTGCCACGAGTCGGGCTGAAAGCTCTTCGATCTTGCCGATGTTCTCGTTTAACTTGTCCAAATCGGGGTTTTCGCGTCCCTCGTCCTGCGCCATCTCGCCACCTCCCCCTATTTTGCACTTGCAGCATTTTAATATGCTGTAAGAATAATATCTGATACGATAACGATAGAGTACGGCATAGAAAAGATGCCGTTAGCGCGACCACCGGTGGCGGCGCGCAAAAGTCGGGAGACAAAGATGCGCTACATGGCCACATACGACTTCATGGAAACCCTGCGGACCACCAACCAATGGCTCGGGGCAACGGCTCAGGCAATTGGCTCATATCCTGCGGTGGCGATGATGCCCAATCCGGCCTTTCAATGGCTGGCGGCATGGGGTGAGGTTACGGAGCGGTCGTTCTCGCGCATGGTCACAAAACCCGACTGGGGTATCTATTCGGTCGTTGGCGAAGACGGGCGCGACCACATCGTCGAAGTCGATGTCGAAGTCTCCAAACCGTTCGGCGACCTGATCCATTTCAAGGTGCAGGGCCGCAAAGAAATGCCCCGCAAGGTGCTGCTCGTGGCGCCGATGTCTGGTCATTACGCAACTCTGTTGCGCTCGACTGTTGTCTCGCTCCTGCCCGATTGCGAACTCTACATCACAGACTGGCACAATGCGCGCGACATCCCGGTGTCCGAGGGCAAGTTCGACGTCGAGGATTATACCCTCTACCTCGTCGATTTCATGAAGCACCTCGGCCCGCAAACGCATGTGATCGCCGTGTGCCAACCCGCGCCGCTTACGCTGGCGGCGACCGCCTACCTTGCGGGCGAAGATCCAAAGGCTCAGCCGCGCTCGCTGACATTGATCGGCGGGCCGATTGATCCCGATGCGACCCCGACCGATGTGACCGATTTCGGCAATCGCGTCACTATGGGCCAGCTCGAGCAAAGCATGATTCAACGCGTTGGCTTCAAATACAAAGGGGTCGGCCGCAAAGTCTATCCGGGCCTGCTGCAACTGTCGTCTTTCATCGCGATGAACGCCGACAAACACACCAAGGCATTCTCCGACCAGGTGAACCGCGTCGCAAAGGGCGAAGCGAGCGAGCACGACAAGCACAACAAGTTCTACGACGAATATCTCGCGGTCATGGACATGACAGCGGAATTCTATCTCTCGACCGTGGATCGTGTGTTCCAGCGTCGTGAGATTGCCGAGAACATGTTCGAAGTCGATGGCAAAATGGTCGATATCGGCGCGATTACGGATGTTGCGGTAAAGACAGTTGAAGGCGAGAATGACGACATTTCCGCGCCCGGTCAATGTGTTGCGGCACTCGACCTCCTCACTGGTCTTCCCGACAACTTGAAGGCATCGCACCTCGAACCAGGCGCTGGTCATTATGGAATTTTCGCAGGCCGAAGCTGGCGCAATAACATCCGCCCCTTGGTTCTCGAATTTATTGATGCCAATTCCGGCCCCCGACTGGTCGCGGACAGTGAGGTCGCCAAGCCGAAGAAGGCTGCGGGCTAACCTAGGTCAAAACGAGAGTTGATGTCGTATCGAGCCAGTTGCGCAACGCGCGCGACACGCTCATCGGCGCCTCGAGCATGGGCAAATGCCCTGCCTTTTCAATCACCATGACCTGCGCGCGCGGCATGAGTTGGGCGATAAAATCCTGTCGACGTGGGGGGCAAATCGTGTCCGCCGCGCCTCCAATGATCAAAGCCGGAACACGCGCGCGCCGCAAAATGCTTTGCACATCCGGACGCCGTTGCATCAGGCGCGATTGCGCAAGGTAGGCGTCCACACCTTTGGCCAGTGCAATATCAATCCAGTAGTCCCGGATTGCATTCCGGTTCGGCCCTGCGAAAAGCGCCGAGGTCGGCATATCTTCGATCAATGCCTCGCCCAGCCTGCCTGTTCTGGCCTTGATCATGCGCGGTTCGCGTGCGGCCGCTGCGGGCGGTGGTTCGGCCTGCGCGCTAGCACAGATGAGCGCGAGCCCTGTAACCCGGTCAGGCGCGCGACGAAAAACTTCTGTTGCGACCGTGGCACCGAGGTCATGACCTGCGAGCGCAAAACGGGGCGGCGCTCCGGCGAGCACAGCGGTTGCCATCGCATCGAGGTCGCCCCCCTGCAAGGGCATGGCCATGACCGCCCGATCCGCGCTCAGATCCGCGATTTGATCGGTAAAAACGCGACCATCAGCCATGAAACCTGGCAAGAAAACGAGAGCATCCGACATGTTGCACCACCCTGACGCCTAGATTGCCACACCGGCCCAAGCGGTCAAGCGAGGCCTGTTCCCTACCCCACAAAAATATCGGGTTGTGACAAGTATACGGACATTATCTGCGCAGAATGCACGCAGATTGTTGGTTTAGGCCTTGGCCAGTACCTCGAAAATAGCGGCCTCGACGAGCTGCAGACATTCCGGCGTCGAAAATGAATGGTCAGCTCCCTTCACGATCGTCAGATGGATATCATCACCAACGGCATGGTCGATCAGCCGAAGAGGCACCGCCAAATCCACTGAACTATCTGACGTGCCTTGCAGGAACCGCGCCGGAAACGGCAATTTCAGCGGTTTGCGCAGCACCAGATTTCGACGCCCGTCTTCGATAAGGCGGCGGGTTATCGGATAGGGTGCATCGTAATCCGATGGCACCATGACGACCCCGTCTTCCATCAACTGCTGGCGCGCAGCAGGCGAGAACCCCGACCAAAACGCGTCTTCAGTGAAATCAGGCGCCGCCGCGATCCCGACAAGCCCCGCAATGCGTTCAGGCATGCGACCCGCAAGCAGTAAGGATATCCAGCCCCCCATCGACGAGCCGACGAGAACTTGGGGCCCCTCGGTCAGCGCCGTGATGGCGGCCGCGGCGTCTTCGGCCCAGTCGCCGATACACCCATCCTCAAATGCGCCACCGCTCTGGCCGTGACCCGAGTAATCGAAACGCAGGAACGGGCGCCCCTGCAGTTGCGCCCAGGATTCGAGAGCCGTGGCCTTGGTCCCCTCCATGTCCGACATGAACCCACCCAAAAACACCACACCAATGCCTTCGCCATGGGTGCGGTGGTAGGCAATGCGGCGGCCCTGAGGGGTTTCCATTGTGTCGGTCATCACATGCTCCTCGATTTACGCACATTGGGTAGCGGGTCCATGCGGGCTTGGCAATCACCGCGTGCACTGGGAAAATCTGCTGCGGAGGCACCATGTCAAACGCCACACAAGACGCTCTTAAACGGGCCACGATCAACGGTTTCCATCACGTCGCCATATTGGCGCGCAATCTCGAATGCGCAGTCGAATTCTATGGTGTCACTCTCGGACTTCCGGCTTTGCCACTCCCGCCTGATCTCGAGGCCTGCGTGTGCTGGTTCGATCTCGGGGATGGCAACCAGTTGCATGTCATGAAGGGCGAACCATCGCCGGACGGGCGCGCACATCTCGCGCTTGAGGTCAGCTCCGCGCAGGCCTGGCGCGACTACCTCACGCATCAGGAAATCGAGTTTTACGAGCCCGACCTTCAGATCCCGGGAAAAGCGCGAATATTCACGACCGACCCCTGTGGAAACCTCATCGAATTGACGGAAGCACCCGAGAGGCGTTGACAATTACGGCTACGAGCGGGAAAAAGCGCGCACGACATACCCGCAACCGGGCGTTCCGTGGGCGCCAAACTGACGAGGAGAGCCAGATATGGCCCCCATTTCCCTTACCTTTCCCGATGGCAACAAACGTGAATTCGAAGCTGGTGTAACAGCAGCGGAGGTCGCCTCCGATATTTCGACATCACTGGCGAAAAAAGCCATCTCGGCAACAGTGAACGGCGCGCATTGGGACCTTCAATGGCCGATCGATGCGGACGCCGATATCGCGATCCACACGATGCAGGATGACGAACAAGCGCTCGAACTGATCCGCCACGACCTTGCCCACATCATGGCCCGCGCGGTTCAGGAACTTTGGCCCGACGTCAAAGTGACTATCGGGCCGGTTATTGCCAACGGCTGGTACTACGACTTTGACCGCGCCGAGCCGTTCACACCCGAAGATCTGGGTGCAATCGAGGCGAAGATGAAGGACATCATCAACGCCCGCGACGCCGTGCGCACCGAGGTCTGGAGCCGCGCCGACGCCATCGCGCATTATGAGAAAACCGGCGAGAACTATAAGGTCGAACTGGTCAACGCCATTCCCGACGACGGTCAACCCATCCGCATGTATTGGCACGGTGACTGGCAGGATCTCTGTCGTGGCCCGCATTTGCAGCACACCGGACAAGTACCCGCCGACGGCTTCAAGCTCATGAGCGTTGCCGGTGCCTATTGGCGTGGCGACAGCAACCGCGAAATGTTGCAACGGATTTACGGCGTCGGGTTCAAGAACCGCAACGATCTAAAGGCCCATTTGACGATGCTGGAGGAGGCCGCCAAGCGCGACCACCGCAAACTCGGCCGTGAAATGGAGTTGTTCCATTTTCAGGAAGAAGCACCCGGCATGGTGTTCTGGCACCCGAACGGCTGGACGATCTACCGCGCGCTTGAAGACTATATGCGCCGCAAATTGACCGCCGCAGGATACAAGGAAATCAAAACGCCACAGGTTGTGGATCGCAAACTCTGGGAAGCCTCCGGCCACTGGGACAAATACCGCGAAAACATGTTCATCACCGAGGTGGACGAAGAACACGCGAACGAAAAACGCGTGAATGCGCTGAAACCTATGAATTGCCCATGCCATGTACAGGTGTTCAATCAGGGTTTGAAAAGCTACCGCGATCTCCCGTTGCGATTGGCAGAGTTCGGGTCGTGTCACCGCTATGAGGCCCATGGCGCGCTGCACGGGTTGATGCGCGTGCGCGGCTTTACGCAGGATGACGCCCATATTTTCTGCACCGAGGACCAGATCGCCGACGAATGCGCGCGCTTTATCGCGTTGTTGTCGGATATCTATCGCGACACCGGCTTTACGAAGTTCGATATCAAACTGTCGACACGTCCCGACGTGCGGATCGGGTCCGATGAACAGTGGGACAAGGCCGAAACCGCGCTCGAGCAGGCGATCCTGACGGTGCGCAACGATTTTGAAATCGATCCCGGTGAAGGCGCATTCTACGGGCCGAAACTCGACTTCAAACTGACCGACGCAATCGGTCGTGAATGGCAATGCGGCACCTTCCAAGCCGACTTCCAGCTGCCCGAGCGATTGGACGCCAGCTACATCGCGGCGGACGGCGACAAACACCGTCCGGTGATGTTGCACCGTGCAATTTTGGGTTCGTTCGAGCGTTTCATTGGCATTCTGATCGAAAACTATGCGGGCAAACTGCCCTTCTGGCTTGCCCCGCGTCAGGTGGTCGTGGCTTCGATCGTCTCCGACGCTGATGACTACGTCGCCGAAGTGGTCGAAACACTGATCGCGGCAGGGATCCGTGCCGAGGCTGACACCCGCAACGAAAAGATCAACTACAAGGTTCGCGAGCACTCATTGGGCAAAGTCCCGGTCATTCTGGCCGTTGGTGGACGCGAGGTCGAAGACAAAACTGTTTCAGTCCGACGTCTTGGAGAGAAACAAACCTCAGTAGTCACCCTCGACGAGATTGTTGAAACGCTGAAACAGGAAGCTCTGGCACCCGACCTGAAATAATCACCTAAGCTATTGTAAAAAAATATAAAACGCCCTCACCATGAGGGCGTTTTTGCATTTTGGGTGCCCAATCAACTCACAATCCCGTATGTTACAGGCCATGACAGGCGCGCGACAACACGCGCCCGTGAGTGGTAAGTGAGCGGCAACCTGTCGCAGGGTTGGTCCACCGCCTCCGAGGCGGAGAAACGCATGATCCATAGGGAGACACACGATGTCCAAACACACAAAATCACTCGCCATTGCTGGCGCCCTCGCTGCTGCACTTTCCGCGCACGCCACCACAGCAACTGCTCAAGAGCAGGAAAAATGCTTCGGTGTTTCGCTGGCCGGTGAAAATGATTGCGCTGCTGGACCGGGCACGACCTGTGCGGGCACATCCAAAGTTGATTACCAAGGTAACGCTTGGTCTCTCGTTCCTGCCGGCACCTGTGCCGATATCGAGCTTCCAGCAATGGCTGATGGCTCCGCACGCATGGGCGCGCTTGAAGCTCTCGAACGCGACATGCCGATGTAAGGCGAAACGCGCCACCAAAAACGGTTCGGCGGAGACGTTTTCGCCGAACCACCTTCGTTCACATAACGCGAGTGAGTGCCATGTTTGATCACATTGCTGGTCTGCCAAAGTCCACTGGCGTTGGCTACAAGGCCCAACATTTCACCGACATCCTCAACGACGCGCGCCCGGTTGAATGGCTCGAAGTTCACGCCGAGAACTATATGGGTGACGGCGGCCGTCCGATCGCACAGCTGCGTGCGCTAAGCGACAGATTTCCGATCTCGGTCCACGGTGTGGGCCTGTCAATCGGTGGCGAAGGGGACCTCGATCCAGACCATCTTGCGCGGCTGAAGCATCTTGTGGACTGGCTGAACCCGGCCTCGTTTTCCGAACATCTGGCGTGGTCCACGCATGACATTCCCGGGGCCTCGGCCTACTACAACGACCTCCTGCCCCTGCCTTACACCGACGAGACCCTTACACGCGTATGCGAACATGTCGAAACCGTGCAAAATGCCCTTGGCCGTCGGATGCTGCTTGAAAACCCGTCTTCATACCTCGCCTTCACCGAGAGCACTTGGGACGAAGTCGCGTTTTTGCGCGAGGTCGTGCGCAGGACCGGTTGCGGCCTATTGCTCGATGTAAACAACGTGTTTGTGTCCGCCATTAATCTGGCGACCGATCCTATTTCCTATATCGATGCCTTCCCTCTCGAAGCCGTTGGAGAAATCCATCTTGGCGGCCACGAAGAGGATGAAGACGACCATGGCAAACCCCTGTTGATCGATAGCCACGGGCGCGAAGTCGCGGATCCGGTGTGGGCGCTTTATGAACACACCATTTCGCGCAGCGGCGCAAAGCCGACGCTCATTGAATGGGACAATGATGTGCCCCAATGGGCGGAACTTTCCGCCGAAGCGTCCCGCGCCGCCCGCATACTCGATGCAGTTACTGCATGAACGCCGCTGAGTTCATATTCGCGACACTCGATCCGGCCGCACCCGTGCCGGACGGCATTGTTGGCGCGCAGGGCGAACCAACCACGAAACGTTTCAACGTGTATCGCAATAATGTCGTGGTGGGATTGAAGGATGCACTAAAGTCCGGCTTTCCCGCGGTCACTGCACTGGTCGGAGAGGACTTCTTTGACGCGATGGCGGGTGCATTCGTGCGTGAATACCCTCCAAGATCGCCCTTCATGCCCCTTTACGGCGATGCGTTTGCGGAGTTCATCGCAGGCTTTGCTCCCGCGGCATCCCTGCCCTACCTCGCCGATGTCGCCCGGTTGGAATATGCACTTCGCGTGGCCTACCATGCCGCCGATGCAACTGCGGTGAGTGCAGAGACACTGGCCGACCCGAAGGCCCTGACGCGGGCTGTCAAGCTGGCACCTGCCCTCGCCTGCGTGACCAGTGCCTATCCAGTGACGGCTATTCATCGCGCCGCTCTGGGCGGGTCAAAACCGGTTGGCGGCGCCGAGGATGTGGTGATCACCCGTCCGGGCTTTGATCCAATGGCGACGGCATTTCCGGCAGGCACGGCGGATGTCATCCGAGCTTTGCGGGATGGGAAATCACTGCAGGATGCGGCCTCTCTCGCGCCGGACCGATTGGATTTGACTGCATTTTTGGGCTGCCTCGTGTCAGGCGGCGCCATCGTACATCTGGAGGAAACCTGACATGCGCGCCATTCTCGATCGGATTGACCGGAGCGCCGTTGCAATCCTGCCCCTGCTCGCACGCCTGATTTTTGCCGGCGTCTTACTGCGCTATTTTTGGGCCTCTGCCGCGACAAAACTGGACGGAATTTTCACACCCTCGCTCGGAGCCTACGCGCAGATATTCCCGCGCCAGATGGAGGCAGCGGGTTATGACGTGAGCCAGTTCGGGGCGCTTCACTGGGTCGTCGTGATGGCGGGAACCTACGCGGAATTTATCCTGCCCGCGTTGATCGTGCTGGGCCTCCTCACACGTTTGGCCGCGCTGGGAATGTGCGGGTTCATCGTGGTGCAATCCCTGACAGATGTGGTCGGCCACGGGGCCGATGCGACCACGGTAGGGGCATGGTTTGATCGGGCGTCCGATGCGCTAATCCTGGATCAGCGCGCGTTCTGGGTTTTCCTGATGATCACGCTGATGGGCCTCGGCGCAGGCGCGTTGTCCGTGGACCGGTTGATCCGCTCACGTCTGGGTGCGGGTTACTCCCCCGAAAGAGCCGCCTGAACGTCCTTGGCCCAACCGAGATAGAGCGTTCCGTCAACATCGATCACGGGGCGCTTCATCAACGTCGGGTAGGCCAGCATTAGATCAATTGGGGCTTTCGCCTTTTCTTCATCCGACAACCCACGCCACGTGGTAGAACGCGTATTGAGGAGCCGATCTCCGAATTCCGCGAAAAACCCGCTCAATTCGTCGCGCGTCAATGGCGTTTCACGAACATCGTGGAGGGCCACCCCAAGCGTTTTGACGGCTTTTCGGCAGGTATCGCAGGCTTTAATCCCATAAACTTTCATAGACACCGACCCCTCCACAGCCACCGAAACGGGCAATTTTTCGCCAGAATTTCCGCATATCCGCGACCGGAACGGGCAAGGACATGCATTCATAAACTTGTCTCTTGCCTTTAAATTCCGATCCCTCAAAATTCAATGTGTGACTGCTATCTATCTTGAGCGACCGCTCTTTCACGGAGCAGCTAATGGACTTGGGAGATCTGGCTGCACCGGAGGCGCCGAACGGATCGGCGTAACATACATAGGAGAAGCGGGGATATGGCAACCGGCACCGTGAAATGGTTCAATACAACAAAAGGCTATGGCTTCATCGCGCCCGACGATGGCGGAAAGGACGTATTTGTCCATATTTCCGCAGTCGAACGCGCGGGCATGACGGGTCTTGCGGATAATATGAAGATTTCCTACGAACTGCGCGAGGGCCGTGATGGCCGCGCTTCCGCGTCGGAACTTCAGGCGCTCTGAACCGCGCGACAACACTTTTTTGCGGCTCCCGCTACGGGGGCCGTTTTTAATGGGAGGTTACGCCATGCCGACATTGCTTTGTTTCGGAGACAGCAACACGTGGGGCGCGGTCCCGATGGTTGATCGTGACGCCCCCGAACCGCGCATGACGCGCCGTTGGCCGGTCGTTGCGGGCGAAGCGCTGGGTTGGACGGTCATCGAAGAAGGTCTGCCGGGGCGCACGACCACGCGGCCCTGCCCCGTTATGGGGCCCCATATGGACGGGCGCATCGGGTTGTTCATCGCTCTTGAAAGCCACGGGCCGATTGATGCGCTCGCCATCATGCTCGGCACAAACGACTTCAAAGCCCATTTTGACATGACAGCAGAGGATGTCGCACGTGGCGCAGCTCTGTTGCTGGACATCGCCCTCTCAGATGAAATGCAGTCTCGCCATGCTGGGTTTGAACCCTTCCTCATCGCGCCGCCGCGCCCGTTTGAAGCCGGCGTTTTCACAGAAGAGTTCGCAGGCGCCGGAGAAAAGGCGACGGGCCTAGCCGACCTCTATGCCAAAGTTGCCAGCGAACGAGACGTCGCATTTTTTGACGCAGGCTCTGTGATTTCCTGTGACCCGGTTGATGGCATCCATTTTGGCGCGCAGGCCCATGTAACATTGGGGACTGCTGTGGCTGACTTCATCACATCGGAATTGGCGGACTAACCCGCCGTTGCAGGCGCAGCCTCCCACGCGTCGCCCATCGCCAAAATGCAGCTTTTGCCATCGGCATAGGTCTGGACCAGCGTCCAGTCACCGGTGGTCGGGTTTGACCAAATCTCGAGTGTCGCCTCTCGATCCCTTATGCCTGATCCCACTTGGACGGCTCCGAATTGAACGGTGAGTTTGCGCCGAATTTCTCCGCGGTCTGCGCAGAAAACCTCGGCAATCGGACCGGAGGCGAGCGCCGGGAGAGAGTTGAAAAGGAGCGCCGGAACCAATCCGGCCAGAAAGCGCGTCTTCATCCCCTGATTGTAACACATTTATGAAATTCGGGCTACGGCGATGGCTCGGATCAAAAGACCTGTGGATAAGTCAGTGGACCACTCGGGTGATTGCGAGACCGATAACGGCCGATGATCCCGTCAGAATTGCCCCCCACGCCACATCGACCGCAACCATCGACGGATGCCAGCGATCCAGCACTGCGTAGTTCGTGAATTCGTAGGTTCCATAGGCCATTAGGCCCAACAACGCGCCTTTAAAGAGAGTCGAAGCCAATGTCCCGTCACCTTGCAAGGCGGGCAAGGAAACGAAGAACAAAACCCCGGCCACATAGAAAAGATAGAAAATTGCGGCTGCCGTGACGCGAAAGTCATCCAAGAGCCAATCGCCCAAATGGGACTCGAAAATCGGTCGCATGACAAGCCGCAGGAAGACGGCATCAATGCCGAGAAAGACCACGGCGGTTGAAAGATAGAGCGTGATGAGCTGCATGTTCGCCTCCTTTATTGCCTTGTTTACGTGGCAAACACCATTTTGGATCAGAGACGACTTGCCACGACCTTAGCCTGTGGACAATTTGACGTTAGGTAATGGATTGTTTCCAGTTACGACCTAATGAGCTCGCTAACAGTTGCGGATACTTTGGAATCTTCCAAAGGAATTCGGTTAACTTCGCGCCAACCTTCGGGATCGAATTCCGGGAACCAAGTGTCGGCGTCTTCAACGACGAGGTCGACCTCGGTCAGCAATAGCCGGTCAGCAATCGGCATCATTGCACGATATATCCCTTCGCCCCCGATGCCGTAAATCCGAGCGCGGGCATCCGTTTTTGCGGCGTCGATTGCCGCCTCAATGGATGGCACAACAAGGTCGTGATCCACTTTTTGCGATGACACGACAATGTTGAGACGGTTTTTGAGCGGCCTCAGCGGCAAACTTTCCCAAGTGCGCCGCCCCATAATAACGGCACCGCCAGTGGTCTCGCGCATGAAAAACCGAAGATCGGCGGGCAGATGCCAAGGGATCTCGCCGTTTTTCCCGATGGCACCGGTCCGGTCGCGTGCAACAATCAGCGAAATCATCAGACGGCCACCGGCGCGCGGATCGCGGGATCGGGATCGTAGTCGAGGACTTCGATATCATCGTAGGTAAAGTCGAAAATGTTGGACACATCCGGATTGAGCCGCACGCGCGGCAGCGGCTTTGGCGTGCGCGAAAGCTGCAATTCCACCTGCTCGAGGTGGTTGGAATAGATGTGCGCATCGCCGATCGAGTGCACAAAATCACCGGGCTCATACCCCGTGACCTGCGCAAGCATCTGTAACAGGAGCGCATAGGACGCGATGTTGAAGGGCACCCCGAGGAACATGTCAGCCGAGCGCTGGTAAAGTTGCAAATGGAGTTTTCCGCCGAGAATTTTCACCTGCCACATTGTGTGACAGGGAGGGAGCGCCATGTGCGGCACATCCGCCGGGTTCCACGCGGAAACGATGAGCCGCCGCGAATCTGGAGTGTTCTTTATCGCGTGGACGAGACCGGCGATCTGATCGATCGTGCCGCGTTCACCACCTGGCCATTTGCGCCATTGATGCCCGTAAACGGGCCCGAGGTCGCCGTTTTCATCCGCCCACTCGTCCCAGATCGAGACCTTGTTGTCGCGCAGGTAGGCGATATTGGTGTCGCCGGCGAGGAACCAGAGCAATTCGTGTATAATGGAGCGAAGGTGCACTTTCTTCGTGGTAACCAGCGGGAAACCGTCGCTCAGCGGATAGCGCGCCTGAAGGCCGAAATAGGAAATTGTGCCCGTCCCGGTGCGATCGGTGGTTTTCTCGCCTTGGGCGAGGATCGTTTTGAGTTGGTCGTGGTATTGCTGCACGTGCGCCCCCGATTATTTTGCCCAAGACTAGACGCGTGTCGAACCGAATCCAAGCCAACATAGGCGCTGCCATTTTCGCAAATGTGCCGCGCGTGTCGCGGGGATGGCGGGCGGGGCAGATCGCGCTAAGGTAATGACGAAACGAACTGGAGGAAAACATGCGATATTTGCATACGATGGTGCGCGTTAAGGATCTGGAAAAGTCGATGGCCTTTTTCGAACTTCTCGGACTCAAACAGACCAAACGATACGACAATGAAGGTGGGCGTTTCAGCCTGATATTCATGGCGCCGGAGGGTCAGGAAGAGTGCCCGGTCGAGCTCACCTACAACTGGGACGGTGACGACGGTCTGCCATCGGACAGCCGCCATTTTGGCCATTTGGCCTATGAGGTCGAGGACATCTATGGCCTGTGCCAGAAACTCATGGACAATGGGGTTACGATCAATCGTCCTCCCCGTGACGGGCATATGGCCTTTGTTCGCTCGCCTGACAATATTTCCATCGAACTGCTGCAAAAAGGTGATGATTTGCCGCCTCAGGAGCCGTGGGCTTCGATGGGCAATACTGGCACTTGGTAAATCCATGGTTCGCAGGCTGATCTGTCGAGCACTTTTGGGGCTGGCGGCCTTGGCACCATTGCCATCGGTCGCCGCCGAGCAGTGCCGGCAGGCGCTCGCGCTCGGGCTGGACGTTTCAGGATCGGTTGATGCCGACGAATGGTCGCTACAAATCGAAGGGATCGCACGCGCGCTTGAAACCGAGCCCGTCCGGCGTGCGTTTTTGGCGATGGAAGGCGCGCTCGTTTATCTCATGATCTACGAATGGGCTGGCGATGCGGCCCAACGCGATCTGGTTGATTGGCGCGCGATCCGCAACGAAGGGGATTTGGACGGGGTTGCGGCAACGCTGCGCGACGTCCCGCGCCGCCCCCACGCACCTGGCACCGCCATGGGTGCTGGAATGGCCTATGGCGGAGAAAAGCTTGCACTTGTGAAAGGGTGCTGGCGTTACACGCTCGACATTTCGGCAGACGGGCGTTCAAATCTGGGCCCGAGACCGCACACTGTTAAGCTGTCACCGACGCTCGCCCATGTCACGATCAACGGTCTGGTCGTCTCGACTGGTTCGCCGCGCATTTCCGAGGCATCGCGGATGAAAGAACTCGACATGCTCGAACAATACTTTCGCGGTGCGGTCATTCAGGGACATGGTGCCTTTGTCGAAACTGCGCGTTCTTATGCGGATTACGAGGCCGCAATGACCCGCAAGCTTCTCAAAGAGCTTCAAACACTGACTGTGGGCGATCGCGGCATGGACACAGCCGCGACATCACATCAGTAAATGTAGCGAATCTGGTCGGTCCAATAGCGTTCAACCCGACGCAGTGCCGTGTTGATTTCTTCGATTCCTTCGGACGTCATGACCGACTTGCCAACCAGGCCATCGGCGTGGCGTACAAAGAGGTCTTCCACCGTGGTGCGGACATGGCGGCCTTTTTCGGTGAGTTTTACACGTACGGACCGGCGGTCAATTTCACTGCGCTGATGGTGCATGTACCCCATATCCACCAGCTTCTTGAGGTTATAGGACACGTTGGAACCCTGATAGTAACCGCGGGACTTCAATTCGCCCGCCGTCACTTCGTTCTCTCCGATGTTGAAGAGCAACAGGGCCTGAACCGCGTTGATTTCGAGAACACCAACCCGCTCGAATTCGTCTTTGATCACATCGAGCAATAGGCGATGAAGCCGCTCAACGAGACCAAGCGCCTCGAGATATTGCGTCATAAATGTGGTGTCGATCGATTTTGCGATCGCTGAATGCATACTCATCTGTCACTCCGGCTTAGGCACTTGAGACAGAATGCGTCAGATTTCCCAATATTCAGTTAAGCCAAGAAAACTTTCGGAAAATGCACCGCGCGTTGCGGGTTAACCTTTGGTCGCCCAATTGGAATGATCGGCCGCCGAGATGAGTTTTTCCAGCATGGGCGCGATGGCTGTCGGCACCTCGCGCTGGCCTGTGGCGAAGGCCAAGAGGTCCTGATCGTGCTCTTCCATCAGTAACTCGAATTCATCGAGATCCGCCACGGACATGGTCGCCAAGTGAGTGTCTGCGTAGCCGCCGATCAAGAGGTCCATTTCCTTGATCCCGCGACGCCATGCCCGGATTTTGAGACGCTTCCGGCGTGTTTCAACATCTTCCATATCAGACAGTCTCCATTTCCAACATGTTTTTGCACCCCTTCGCCCCTCATCGCAAGGGACGAACTAGCGCACCGATCCGTGAGGCGATATGACGGGTGCGAAAACACGCATGGGAGATGACTATGGGCTTTCTTTCAGACACGCTGGCACGTGTGAAACCGTCGCCGACAATCGCAGTGACGAATAAGGCGCGCGAATTGAAGGCGGCAGGGAAAGACGTGATTGGTCTGGGCGCGGGTGAGCCGGATTTTGACACGCCCGAGAACATCACGGCCGCAGGCATTCGTGCGATTGAAGACGGTCACACGAAATACACCGCCGTCGATGGCATCCCTGAATTGAAGGCAGCCATTTGTGCCAAATTCAAACGCGATAACAACCTAACCTACAGCCCCGCGCAGGTGACCGTGGGGACCGGTGGCAAGCAGGTTCTCTATAATGCCTTCATGGCCACCCTGAACCCTGGCGACGAGGTGATTATCCCCGCGCCCTATTGGGTGTCCTATCCCGATATGGTGTTGCTGGCGGGCGGCACGCCCGTCACCGTCGCGGCGACAATCGAAACCGATTTCAAATTGACGCCAGAGCAGCTTGAGGCGGCGATCACACCTCAGACGAAGTGGTTCCTGTTCAACTCTCCCTCCAACCCCACGGGTGCCGGCTATAGCCGCGCAGAGTTGAAGGCGCTGACAGACGTGCTCCTGCGTCATCCGCATGTGTGGGTTATGACCGACGACATGTATGAACATCTCGCTTTCGACGGGTTCGAATTCTGCACGCCCGCAGAGGTGGAGCCCGCGCTCTATGATCGCACACTGACGATCAATGGCGTTTCCAAAGCCTATGCGATGACCGGATGGCGGATTGGCTACGCGGCAGGGCCCGAGGCCCTCATCGGGGCCATTCGCAAAGTGCAGTCGCAGTCCACGTCAAACCCCTGTTCGATTTCGCAATACGCCGCGGTCGAGGCCCTGAACGGGCCGCAGGACTACATCGCCACCAATAACGAGATGTTCGTGCGCCGGCGCAATTTGGTCGTCGAAATGCTCAATGCCTGTGAGGGGATCGTTTGCCCGAACCCGCAAGGCGCGTTTTATGTCTATCCTGACATTTCCGGCTGCATTGGCAAAACCTCGGCCGGAGGCGCGAAAATCACCACGGACGAGGATTTCTGCACCGCGCTCTTGGAGGAGAATGGTGTGGCTGTCGTGTTTGGCGCCGCGTTCGGTCTCTCGCCAAACTTCCGGGTGAGCTATGCGACCTCTGATGACGCGCTCAAGGAAGCCTGCACGCGTATTCAAACATTCTGCGCAGGGCTGCGCTAAGGCATGTCTCGTGGTTTCTCTTTTACCATCCGGACAGAAGTTCGGGTGTTTTAAGGATGACCATGGACCTGTGCTTGGCCCCGCTCGCACCGCCACAATTGTGCTGATCGGCATTCTTCCGATTTGCAACAGAGCAGCATGCTAAACCCGTGTGAATGCATCACGGGTTGAACTCTCTTGTGCTGCACACTTGAACCCCGCCTCGCATCGCTGCACTTTGGAGGCGCGTGCGAAGGGAATGTCCATGTGCTTGGCTTCACATCCTTTCACGCTGTGCAGAGACATGACATGTGTATCGCCCCGGCTTCAGGGCTTCACAAAGATAGGAACGTGATGGATCTTCCCGACTATTATTTCCGCGTCCGCGAGAACGGTGCGTTCGTTTTCCGTGTGGATACGCAGAACCGCCAACGCCGCATCGAAATGGATCAGATCGCCGTCGTGAACGTCAAGAACGGCGAAATCAAACCTCAGGGCGGGCGGGACCTTAGCGCCGAGGACCAACGCGCGATCGACAACTGGATGGCCGAACGCATAGCGACGCTTGCCGCGCGGGACATGGATGATATCCACCGTGCCGTCGACTACCTCAACCTCACCGCGCATTGGGCTCAATCACGGGCGACGGATGCGCAATTAGAAGAGGTGACGGACGCAATTCTCATGGCCATGCACGATCTGCGTACCGTTTTGGTTCGCAAAAAATCGGATCGTTTGACGAAGGATTAGGTCGGGATACGCGCCTTTACGACCCAAAAGCGCCACGACATGACGATCCATGCCGCCGTCAAACCCACGAGCAATCCGATCCACACGCCAGAGCCACCCCAGTCAAACACAAATCCGGCGACATAGGCTGTGGGCAACCCGATCAGCCAATAGGATATCCCTGCCAGCCACATCGGCACCGCCGTATCCTGCACACCGCGCAAAAGACTGAGCGCTGTGACCTGACCCCCGTCGGAGAACTGGAACATCGCCGCAAAGACCATCAGCGTCGCACCCGTTGCCAGCACTGCATCACGTGCGGGTTCATCGGGCGCGATAAAGAGCCCGATGAGCGGCTTGGCGGCGAGCAGGAACACCGCACAGGTGACCGCCGCCATGACCAAGGACAGAACAACGACGACCAGCGCGCCACGCCGCAACTCGGCCTCGTCCCGGCTACCATAGGCGTTGCCTGCCCGAATAGTTGCGGCGTTGCTAAGCCCGATCTGGATCATGAAAGCGACGGCGGAAAGTTGCAGTGCGATACCATGTGCAGCGAGGGCGACAGTTGAAATCCACCCCATCATAAGCGCGGCAGCATTGAAGAGTCCGACTTCCGCCAATGCCGTCAAACCGATCGGCACGCCAAGGCGTAAAACTGTGCGGAACATGTCCCAGTCCGGTTTCAACACGTTGCGAAACAACGCGTTTTCCGGCGTCGCACGTGTCGCATACCATGCCAAACCGGCAAAGGTCACAATCGCGACGATCAACGACGCAATCCCCGCCCCCACCACGCCGAGTTCGGGAAAACCGAAGGTTCCGAAAATCAGCAGATAGTTCAGGAAAGCGTTCAATATGACTGCGAGAACGGTGGAAATGAGGACGACGCGGGTCCGCTCAAGCGCGGAAAAATAGGAACGCAACACCGTGACCCCTAGGGCGGGAAGCATCTCGAACCCCGTCACGGCCAGATAGGGTCGTGCGATGGCAGCAATCTCTGGCTTTTGGCCCAGCGCGATCAGAAGGTCATCGGAATAGCCGAACAGCGGATAGACCAAGATCCCCGTTAGCGCGGAGAGCCAGAGCGCCATACGCGTCGCGCGGCGCACGACCGTCGTATCACCGGCACCCGCCGCGTTGGCCACCAGCGGCATCACCGCAAAGGCGAACCCTGCCAGCATAATGAAAATGATGAACCAAAATCCCGAGCCGAGCACCAGGGCTGCGAGTTCATCCAGCCCATACCACCCCATCATAATGACGTCGGTCATATGCACGGCAAATTGCGCCAATTGGCTACCCGCCAATGGCAATGCAAGGAGCATCACAGCACGCGCATGCTGCCCATATGTTTTCTGTTGGTCCATGCAGGGCGTCTTACCTGCACATGCGTTGACCGCCTAGTCAAAATTCACACCTGACCCCATCACGAAATTTGATCACCCCGTAACGGTTGTCCTGTGATGATCATCCCTTAATGACATCGCGCCAATTGTGCGCGGGCGAAAATCCGAGAAGGCGTTTGGCTTTGTCATTCGAGTAAAAGGTTTCCTCTGTGCCCATTTCGCTCTTCTGAGGGACGCCTTTGTAGAACTCTTCAATGATCTCGGCGGTTGTCAGATTGACCGAATGATTGTCATTGGACGCATTGAAGATTTCAAAACCCAATCCATCCTTGTGCAGCATCAGATCGACCATCTGGCCCAGATCGCGCGCATCAATATAGGCGAAAATATTGCGCCGACGAAGTTGCGGATTCTCAAAATAGGACGGGAAATTTGCAGCGTATTCGTGCGGCTCGATGACGTTGTTGATCCGAATGCCATAGATGTCGTAACCGCTGCGCTCATGGAATGACCGCGCTGTCACCTCGTTCACGACCTTTGACATGGCGTAGCTGTCTTCAGGCACGACGGGGTGTTCTTCGTCTATGGGAATGTATTCGGGCTGACGCTCGCCATCGGCAAAGCAAACGCCGTAAGTCGTCTCGGATGAGGCAAAGATGACCTTCTTGATCCCAAGCTTTACGGCCGCTTCGATCACATTGTAGGTGCCCATCGTATTGACCCGATAGGTTTCGTTGTCGGGACGCAGAAGGATGCGCGGGACGGCTGCAAAATGAACGACCGCATCGAATTTCGGCACACCAGTCCCTGGGTCCAATTCGTCGAAATTGGCATAGGACGTAAGGGCGTTGAAAACCTGCCCGCTGTCGGTGATGTCCACCGTGAGGTTGTCCACACCCTCGCAATCGAGCGGCACCAGATCGGCATTCACAACGCGATGCCCGCGTTCCAGAAGATAGGGCACCACATGGCGTCCCGCTTTACCCGACCCGCCTGTAAACAGAATACGCATTTTCTCTCCCCCTTCGTTCTAATCCAATTAACCCGTGGCAGGCGTCATCGTCGACGCGCAGGCGCGAGCTTCGTCACATCATATCCGACCCAATCGAGGATTTCGCGGGCTGCCGCGACCTTATCTGCAGGTGGGTTCAGGCTACGTGCGATAATGTGTGCGCGACCGTTTGGCGTCCCGATAGCGGCCACGGAGTATTCGAAATCGGCCCAGATGAGCCACAACTCCTCGCCCCCAAACATATAACGGCTCGGTCCGATCCGTCGCGCCAAGCCATTGCGCGGCTTGCCATCAGCGCAAGGTCCTTCGATGACGGTGAGATCGCCATTGCTCTGCGGCGCGAATGTCACCCCGCCGAGCAAACAGGATGCACCTGCGGGAAGGTAGGTCTGAACCTCCTGCCAACGCCCCGCGAATTGGTCCATGTCGAGCGCCGCAACCGCGCGCATCGGAACCGTCGGGTCGCGAAATCCGGTTGCGGGCGGCGGTGCCGAGACACAGGCCGACAACAGAGCGAATGTCAGAGGGGCAATCAGTCCACGCATTGTGTCACCCTGCGCCCAGCAGCATCGAGGATATCATTACACCCGATCAACGGCTGCACCGGCGCGCAGCTTTGCGAACGGGCGAGACAGGCGCTTTCGCAGTCACTCGACGTTTTGCACGCTTTTCCTGCATCGCGCGGCGTCGTAAAACACACCAACAGCCCTTCTTCACCAGCAGCGAGGTAGTCACCCCCCCGCGCATCACAGGCCGATTTCGCGGTCACATTCGCATTCGGATTATAACCCGCAAGCCCGTAATCGGGCACCGTCTGCTCGGACTGACATCCGACCAGAAGTGCCATCACTAAAATTGCGGGAAATACACGCATTTCGCCCCCTAGAACGGCAATGGATGGGTTTTGTTGAGCGCGTTCAATTCTTTAACTACGGCATCAGACAGGGTCAGCGCCTCTGCGTCAATGGACATCTGGAGCTGCTCCACAGAGGTCGCGCCGAGGATCGGAACCGCCTCGAACGGGCGTGTCATGATCCAAGCGATAGCCATCGATGTCGGGTTCAGGCCATGTTTTTGCGCAACTGCGGTATATGCGTCGACCGCTGCCCATGCACGATCGTTGGCACGCCCACCGAGGGTTCCATCACCCACCGCAAGGCGGCTTTTGGGGTCGACGGTTTTGCCGCCATCGTACTTTCCGGTGAGCATCCCGCAGGCAAGGCAGGAATACGGGAGCAACGTAATCTCCTCGTGCACGGCCAGTTCGGCGAGATCCAGATCGTAGTAGCGGCACATCAGCGAGTATTCGTTCTGGATCGACTGCATCCGCGGCCCGCCGGTTTCCTCGGCGATGCGCAGCCATTGTGCCATGCCCCACGCACTCTCGTTCGAGGTGCCGAATTCGCGCACCTTGCCGGCCTTTTGCAGTTCGGCCATTTTTTCGTTCACGGCGCGCATATTGTCGAGCACCTCCGCCTTTGGCGGCTGGGTGGTCGGATCGAAGTTCCACATCTGGCGGAAATGGTAGGACCCGCGGTTTGGCCAGTGCAGCTGATAGAGATCCACGTAATCCGTCTGGAGCCGTTTCAGCGACAGATCGAGACGCGCTTCCAGTGTTTGCGGCGTGATCCCTTCAGGGCCGATGAACCCGCTCGGGCCTGCGATTTTCGTCGCCAGAATCCAATCGGCACGGTCGCCGCGCTCGGCAAAGTATTTGCCGATGATGGTTTCGGTGTCACCCACGGTTTCCTTGCGCACCGGGTTCACCGGGTACATTTCGGCGGTATCCATAAAATTGATCCCCGCAGCCTTTGCGTGATCAATCTGCGCGTGGCCCTCGGCAGTCGTGTTCTGGGTGCCCCAAGTCATTGTGCCAAGGCACAGCTCTGAAACTTCGAGGTCGCTTTTGCCGATCTTGCGCATACGCATGTGATGGATGTCCCTTTTCCGGTTTTGTGTATCGGGCGCATCCTATTGTTCATCGACACTTTGACAAGCCATGACGCGCCTTAGCCCTCCATACCCCCTGTGCACAAACTCGCGGCCTGACTGCGATCATTACTTGCGGAACAAAATAGGAACATTTAACCTGATCGCATGCCTCAGCAGCTCCTCACCAAAGGCGGTCGCCCCGCGACACGCCGCCCGCCCCTCTCGGTCATTGGCGAGATGCGGTTGGCCGATACGCGTGCGCATGAGATCTGCGGCCATTCGCGGCGCACATTGGCCGCACTGGTGGCCGCAAAACTGGCGGAAACAACGAATGGGCCGATGATCTGGATCACGCCCGCATGGTGGCCAGAACGGGTGAATGGCGACGGCTTGTTCGGGCTGGTGGATCCGGGCCGGTTCATCTTTGTGCATCCCACGCGACCCGAAGACCTGTTGTGGGGCATGGAGGAGGCATTGCGCTCGGGCACTGTGCCGTTGGTGATCTGCGACGTTACCGACCCGCCGTCTCTCACGCCTGTGCGCAGGTTGCATCTGGCGGCACAAACCGGCGCGGCGCAGGGGGCATACCGCCCCCTCGGGCTCTTGCTGACCACGGTCGGCGGGGGGGCTGCGGGGGTCGAAAGCCGGTGGGCCCTCAACCCCGCCCATCTCACCGAGGCACAGCCCCGCTGGCGGCTTGAGCGACTGCGTGACCGCACCGCGCCACCGGCCAGTTGGCACCTCACGCGCCACCGCGGCGAGGTCACGCTCGAAAGAGCGACTTCCCCTGTCATTGCCTGAGGGGCCTCTCGCCTCTGGCCCTTTGCGATCGAAGCCTTTAGACGTGGGCCAAGATCGACAAGACGGATTGGACCCATGGCCCGCACGCTCATCACCTCCGCACTGCCCTACATCAACGGGATCAAACATCTCGGGAACCTCGTGGGCAGCCAATTGCCCGCTGATCTCTACGCCCGCTACCGCCGCGCGCGCGGCGACGAGGTCCTGTTCCTCTGCGCAACCGACGAACACGGCACGCCTGCCGAAATCGCGGCGCAAAAGGCCGGAAAACCGGTCGCCGAGTACTGCGCCGAAATGCATGAGGTGCAGGCAGAAATCGCACGCGGCTTCCGCCTGTCGTTTGACCACTTCGGCCGGTCCTCCTCGCCGCAGAACCGCGATCTCACACAGCATTTCGCCGGACGCCTGTTTGACGCCGGGCTAATCGAGGAAGTCGAGGAAACGCAGGTCTATTCGCACACCGACGGACGGTTCCTGCCCGACCGCTACATCGAGGGTACCTGCCCCAACTGCGGTTATGAATCTGCGCGCGGCGATCAGTGCGACAACTGCACAAAGCAACTCGACCCGACCGACCTCATCAATCCGCACTCGACGATCTCGGGTGCAACCGATCTCGAACAGCGCGCAACCAAACACCTCTACCTGCGCCAGTCGAAAATGCGCGAAGCATTGAGCGAGTGGATCGATGCCAAGGCAGATTGGCCGATCCTGACCACCTCCATTGCGAAAAAATGGCTCAACGACGGCGACGGTTTGCAGGACCGCGGGATTACCCGCGACCTCAACTGGGGCATTCCGGTTCGCAAAGGCGCCGCGCCGTGGGATGGCATGGAAGGTAAAGTGTTCTACGTCTGGTTTGACGCACCGATAGAATATATCGCGTGCGGCGCAGAATGGGCCCAGAAACAAGGTCTTAGCCCAGATGCATGGGAGCGCTGGTGGCGCACGGACAAAGGCGCGGACGATGTTCGCTATGTGCAATTCATGGGCAAAGACAACGTGCCCTTCCACACGCTGTCATTCCCCGTCACGCTGCTCGGTTCCGGTGAGCCGTGGAAGATGGTCGATTACATCAAATCGTTCAACTACCTCAACTATGACGGTGGGCAGTTTTCGACATCGCGCGGACGTGGTGTGTTTATGGACCAAGCGCTTTCCATCCTGCCGGCGGACTATTGGCGGTGGTGGTTGTTGAGCCATGTGCCCGAGAGCTCGGACAGCGAGTTTACGTGGGAAAACTTCCAGACATCGGTGAACAAAGACCTCGCGGATGTGCTCGGCAACTTTGTCTCCCGTGTCACGAAATTCTGCCGCTCCAAATTCGGGGAAGTGGTGCCCACGGGCGGAGAATACGGCCCCCAAGAAGAAGCGGTCATCGCCACGATCACCGAAAAAATGGCTGCCTATCAGACCTTTATGGATGCGATGGAAATTCGCAAAGCAGCCGGAGAGCTACGCGCGATCTGGGCGGCGGGCAACGAATACCTACAGGAAGCCGCACCTTGGACGGTGTACAAGGAAGACTCGGAAAAGGCGGCAGCGCAGATCCGTTTCGCGCTCAACCTCATTCCCTTCTACGCGGCAATTTCGTCCCCCTTCATCCCCGATGCTGCCGGAAAACTCGGCACGGCGATGGCGGTTGGAACGCCGCAGTGGCCCGAGGATGTCGCAACGGCGATTTCGGCGCTTGCCCCCGGACACAGCTTTGTCGTGCCTGACAATCTATTCGCGAAAATCAGCGATGAAGAGCGCGCTGAATGGCAGGAAAAGTTCGCAGGAACTCGTGAGTGATCATGCGCGATTGATGTTCGAATAGGGTAACTTCGCCCCACCGAACGATGCCAACCAGTGTTGTGACATCTGCTTCGTCCTCGTAGTGCCACCAGCGCACGCAGGTTTGCGCGCGTTGGCGCACCTTTGAGTTGGGGTTGGCGGCAATTCCGTCTACAGTCCGGCCAACCCGAGGAGAGTTTTATGCGTAAACTGTGTCGTCTTTCTATCATCGCACTTCTGGCCATGACCGGCCCGAGCTTGGCTGCATCTTGCATCACGGACCAAGGCAGCTTTGGCAGCTACAAACAAAATTTGGCACGCGACGCGACACAGGCCGGCGTCAAAAACGCAGGCCTCGCTGCTCTGTCCTCGGCGCAGCTATCCGGCATCACATGGCGGTTTGAATCCCAACCTTCCTCGCAGACCGGCGTCAGCTACGGGGATCCGGCAGAGTTTCTGGCGAAACGGACGCAGTCAACTGCGGACGCCTTTGTTCAGGGTGCGCGGCGCAAAATCGCCAACAATCCGAAAACCTTTGCCTTCATGGAAAAGCAATTCGGTGTTCCCGCCTCGATCCTCGCCACGATTTGGGGACTTGAGACAAGTTGGGGCGGGTATTTGGGCGGATCGCCGGTCGTGGGCGCCTCTGTCACGCTCGCATCCTATTGCCGTCGTCACCCCCGCTTTGAAACCCATGCAATTGCGGCGATGAAGCTTGTCGATCGCGGCCTGATCACCGCCAATACAAAGGGCGGCCCGAGCGGCGAGTTGGGGCACATGCAGTTTCTGCCCGGCAACTGGATAAATTACGGTGTGGACGCGACCGGTGACGGGCGTGCAGACCCCTATAATGTAGTTGATGCGCTGGCATCTGCGGCAAATATGCTGCGCCAGAACGGGTGGAAACCCGGTCAGCCATTTGGCCAAGGCAGCGCGAATTTCAACGTACTGTCGGTATGGAACGATAGCGGCAATTACCAACGTGCGATCGCCTATGCGGCGCAGCAGATCGACCGCTAGAGTCACGCTTTAGCTCCCCTGAAGTCTTAGTGGCAAAACCTGAAATCAATCTTTTGATAAACCAATCCGCCCTGTGTGACCCCGTCACACAGGGTCTGTTTTGTTGGTACCCGCGGCCGGATTCGAACCGGCACGGCATTCCTGCCTAGGGATTTTAAGTCCCCTGTGTCTACCATTCCACCACGCGGGCCCTGACGGCTGGGCGCGACCATATCGTGGGGTTTTTCAGGGTGAAAGACCCTAATGTATGTGCACGCAGGCTACGCCGAGATATCCACGTTTTCTCAGGCCTCCAATTGTCGCGAAACGCATCAGCATGCTTGACGCGGCAGGCAAATGCACCGAGTTTCGGTTGCATGTTTCCAATCCGTGATCACAACCCATCCCGCCATCCTGCCATAGTCACCTACGCGCTTATGGCGGTGAATATTGCCGTCTTTCTCGCCATGCTTCCCGCCTACGCGGATGACGCGAAGCTCATTCAGGTGTTTTCTGACTATGCCCTCGTGCCCGCACGGATCAGTGCCGGGGAGGGGTATTTTACGTTTGTGACTTCAACATTCATGCATGGCGGTTTCATGCATATTGCGGGTAACATGCTGTTTTTATGGATTTTCGGCGACAATCTGGAAGACGAAATGGGGCATATCCCCTACCTCGGTTTCTATTTGATCTGCGGATTTGCCGCAGGATTTGCCCAATACATCGCCGCCCCGCACATCTCGGTGCCTATGGTAGGCGCGTCTGGTGCAATTGCGGGCGTGATGGGAGGCTATTTGCTTCTTTTCCCGAAAGCACGCGTGGATGTTTTGTTCATCTTTATCGTCATCTTCAAAGTCATTCCCTTCCCTGCCTGGTTGATGCTGGGCATCTGGTTCGGGTTACAGGTGTTCGGCGGTTTGGGTGCCTCATCTGAGGGCGGCGGCGTGGCCTATCTGGCGCACGCGGGCGGTTTCATTGCAGGTGTATTGCTGGCGCACCCCCTCTGGCAACGGCTAGGCGGGATACAGTTCTGGAACCGGCACCACGGTCACCCGCCACACGCGGCAGCGCGCTATCGTTTTGAGCAGAGCAACATCCCCAGCGTCAGAAGACGTCGATGACCACAGATGAAACAGTAAAAGTGACCTGCCATTGCGGCGCCGTTGAATTGCGCGTGACCCTGCTGGATGGGCTCAACACTGCACGGCGGTGCGACTGCTCTTACTGCCGCCGGCGCGGCGCAATCATGGTTTCGGCGGCTCTGGGCGGCGTGGACGTGATCAAGGGTGAGACCTTGCAGCTCTACACCTTTGGCACTGGCGTGGCCAAACACTACTTCTGTGGGACCTGCGGGATCTACACACACCACCAAAGACGCTCGAATCCGTTAGAATTCGGCGTCAATGTTGGTGCAATCGAAGAGGTAAACCCGTCAGAACTCGGCGATGTGCCGTGGTACGACGGGGTCAACCATCCTGCGGACCGATAACGGAGCCGCAAGAGCGACAATTAATCTACGGGCGGTGCTTCTGGATCAGGGTCGCCCTGATCTGCGCCGGTGTAGACTTCTACGCCAGCAACTTCGGTTCCGATGGTTTCACCCAAAGTGCTGGTTCCGCCGGAAACGCTTGCCACAACGGCAATACCCAGACCAACGACAGCGGCCGTGATGACAACCCAATCAACGGTGACAGCACCTTCGTCGCGGCGTGCATAGGTGCGAACTTGATTACACAAAATTTTAAACACGATCTTTCCCTCCGATCATTTCGAAGGTTATCGCATTCAAAAAAGACCTAATTTGGGCGTTAACCACGTTCAAATCGGCAATTTTGTGGTCGCAAGCCTCGGATCGGGGAAAATCGCGGGCGCCAGGCACGATTGTTCAGACCGATCAATGATGCGCTGAGGTGAGACGGGTTTGTGGCCGTTTAGGCGGCGCGAATCGCCTTTGAGAACCGATCAAACAGCCCTTCGTTGCCGCAAATGACCTCGCCGTCGGCGAAAATATCGCCCTTAGGGTTAATCGGCTGCACGAAACCGCCTGCCTCTTTAACGATTAACAGACCCGCCGCCATGTCCCAGCTGTTCAAACCACGTTCCCAAAATCCGTCGTAGCGGCCCGTGGCAACATAGGCGAGATCGAGGGATGCTGCGCCCCAACGGCGAACGCCTGCGCACATCGGCAGGACACGCGCGAGGTCGCGCAGGGTATCAGGCAGATCGGGGCGGCCGCCAAAGGGCAGACCCGTGGCAAAAATGCCTTCGATCATTTTGGTGCGGCCGGAACAGCGGATGCGGGTGTCATTCATCCACGCCCCCGACCCCTTCTCGGCCCAGAAAAGTTCACCTTTCGCTGCATCAAACACAACGGCAGCAACCACTTCACCACGGTGTTCCAGCGCAATGGAAACTGCCCAATGCGGCAGACCGTGCAGAAAGTTCGTGGTGCCGTCGAGCGGATCGACGATCCAGCGCCGCGTCGGATCGGTGCCTTCGACCGGTTTGCTTTCCTCCCCAACCCAACCGTAGGTCGGGCGGGCCTCCATCAGCATTTCGCGGATGATGGTTTCAGCCGCCGTATCAGCACGCGACACAAAGTCACCCGGTCCCTTGGAGGAAACCTGAAGGTTCTCGACTTCACGGAAGTCTTTTGTGAGAGACCGGCCCGCGGCACGTGCGGCTTTGATCATCACATTAAGATTGGCTGAGCCTTGCATCTTTGGGGCCTCCGGCGGTGTGGGTGCAGGTGGCGCGTATACGATGCAGCGCAGGAGATGTGAAGGGGGTATGGCGCGGGGGTGCGTGGGTGGTCAACGCTGAAGCTTCACCGCTTCGGTTTTGGCAATGCGAATGAGGTGCGCCATATAGGGTTTTGTGGCGTCCGCTTCACGCACAGCCGCGAACATGCGCCGCGTCTTTCCGGTCGCGGTCAGGGGGCGCACGACGTAATCACGATGCGTGCGCACCTCTCGCATCACCCAATCGGGCAGCACGGCAATGCCGCGATTTGACGCCACGAGCATCAGAATGACATCGGTAAGTTCAATCTGGCGCACGGAGGCCGGTTCCACACCTGCCGGTGTCAGCAGTTCCTTGAACACATCCAGACGCGCGCGGTCCATCGGATAGGTGAACAGGGTCTGGTCGCGAAAATCCTCGGCCTCGACAAAAGGTTTTTGCGCCAATGGGTTTTTGGCCGCCATCACGCACATCGGCGCGTAGTCGAACAGGGGGATATAGGTGATCCCGTCCATTTGATCAGGGTCCGACGAAATGACGAGATCGACGGCCTCTTTGTCGAGAGCCGTGAGCGCGCCAAAGGCGAGGCGCAGGCGAATGTCGACATCCACTTCGGGCCAGGCGTGTCTGAACTGGTCGAGCACGGGAATGAGCCAATCGAAACAGGCGTGGCATTCCATGGCAATGTGCAAACGCCCCGTCATGCCGTCTTCGATGCCGCGAAACTCGGCCTCGAGCGCTTCGACGCGGGGCAAAACGTCTTCGGCCAGTGCCAGCAGACGCAGGCCAGCGGCGGAAAGCTTGAGAGGCTTTGAGCGCCGTACGAAAAGCTCGACACCGGCCTGCTCTTCGAGGCCCTTCACCTGATGGGAAAGGGCCGATTGGGTGATGTTGAGCCGGTCGGCGGCACGCGCCAAACCCCCGGCCTCATGGATCGCCTTTATGGTGCGCAGATGCCGGAATTCGAGATGCATGAGATGAAGCCCGCTCATGTTCATGTTGAGAATTATGAATTTGTCTCACATCACCGAGTGTGAGACAAGGCCTGCCAAAGCGAAAAGCGAAAGCCCAATGACCCAGACACCCAATATCTCCTTCGAGTTCTTCCCGCCCAAAAACATGGAGGCCACCTTTGGTCTGTTCGAGACGGTTCAGGCCCTCCACAAGCTCGATCCATCTTTTGTCTCGGTGACCTATGGGGCCGGTGGGACCACGCGCGAGTTGACCCATGACGCAGTCGGGCTGCTCGGGCGGAAATTCGGGCTCAATGTCGCGGCGCATTTGACCTGCGTGGATGCCACCAAAGAAGAAACGATGGCAATTGCGCAGGGCTATGCGGATGCAGGCGTGACAGAAATCGTGGCTCTGCGCGGCGATCCCCCCAAGGGCGTAGGCGCCTTCACCGCGCATCCCGACGGCTTTGCCAACTCGGTCGAATTGATCGAAGCGCTCGCGCAGACCGGTAAATTTAAGCTGCGTGTTGGGGCCTACCCCGATCCACACCCCGAAGCCGCCGATAGCAACGCCGACATTCAATGGCTCAAACAGAAATTCGAAGCCGGTGCAGATAGTGCGATCACACAGTTCTTTTTTGATCCGGACAACTTCTTCCGGTTCCGTGATCGTGCCGAAAAAGCCGGGATCACCGGCAAGATCATTCCGGGCATCCTGCCGATTGTCAGCTGGAAAGGCGCACGCAAATTCGCCGAAAGTTGCGGCACGCCGATCCCTGCGCACCTCGACGAAGCCTACGCGAAAGAGGGCGTCGATGCGCACCAGCTTTCCGTCGACCTGGCCACGGATATGTGTGAAAAACTTCTCGCCGGCGGCGTAGAAGATTTACACTTCTACACGCTCAACCGCCCTGCTCTATCGCGCGACATCTGTGCGAACCTAGGTGTGGCCACGTCCTAATCGGCGTGAATGGCCGGGTGCAGAACCTCGGATGGATCGCGCCCTGTGGGGCGCGATTTGCGTAGGATAAACAGTTTGCCCCACCCCTTATTCATGCCGATTGAAGGGCCATGCGGATCGGCGAGGTAACGTCCGCGCCAACCTTCGGGCAAGGCGAGACCCGCAGCCTCCGCTTTGTCCAGCATCCACACCAAGGTCGTGTTGGCGAGTTTGCGGGATTTCGCGTTGCGACCGAGTTGCCCGCCGATATCGCCATGGCTGCCGCGAAACCACATCTGTTGCAGAATCTGCCCTTCCGCGTCGGGGTTGCTGTCAAATAGAACCGGCTGATAGGCCGCGCGGCGTTCATGGTAGGCGAGCGCATGGTAGGCGCGTTTTACGCATTTCGAGGCGCGGTTATCGTGGAATTCGTGGAACACGGACGAAAACCGCCACAAGATCGGCCATCGGATGCCAAGCGCCGAAACCGTGTCCCAAACGCCCAAAAATTCGATCGGGACATGTTCGTGGCAAGTTTTCGCGGCAAATGTCCGCGCAGCATCGGATTTGGGATCAAATTGGTAATGCCGATATCCGGTACGAATATTGCGCACCGTGGCCTGGTCTGCGCGAACGAGCCCGATTTTGTCGATGAACCCGGCAAGGGAGCGCACGGCGTAGGCTCCCCGTGAGAACCCGAAAAGATATATCCGGTCGCCCGGCCGGTACCGCGACGCAAGCGCGCCGTACACACGGTAGATTTGGCGGTTGATGCCGCGCCCCTCAATTACAGAACGCGCATCGCGCCATGTGTTCCACTGGATGCCCGCCTCGTAGTGAACCAGCTGGTTGGCCCCGGCCGCGGCCTCTGAGCATAGCTTGTAGGTCAGCCCCGCATTGGTTTCGGATCCCGCACGAAGGGAAGACATGGTGCCGTCCATGATGATGACATGGGTGATCGGACCACGGGTGCGCGCGGCACCGGTCGTACGAATGCGCGGGCCGACATGTAGGAGCCGGCCTAGGCGTGCGAGTAATCCGCGATCACGCGGCGGCACGCTTTGCATCCCGAATTGCAGCCCAGACCTTTTCGGAGGTGAAAGGCATGTCGATTTCGCGCACCCCAAGCGGCCAAAGCGCGTCCATCACCGCATTGGCAACGGCCGCAAGGGCGCCGACCGTGCCCGCCTCGCCACACCCCTTCATCCCCATGACGTTGGCGGTCGAGGGCACGGGCTCAGTGGTGAATTTGATGAAAGGCATGTCATCGGCACGAGGCATTCCATAGTCCATGAAAGACGCCGTGACGAGTTGGCCGTCTTCGTCGATCACACACATCTCCGTCAGGGCCTGACCAATACCTTGGGCCACACCGCCGTGGACCTGCCCTTCGACGAGCATCGGGTTAATGAGATTGCCGAAATCATCGGTGACATCGTATTTCACGACGGCCACGCGCCCGGTGTCGGGGTCGATCTCGACCTCTGCCAGATGCACACCGTTGGGGTAACTCCGACCTTCGATTTCACCCTGCACACGCCAGTCGGTCAGGTCTTTACGACCCTTGGCGCGCGCCATTTCGACGGCCTCCAACATGGTCGGCGCTTCATTCGTGCCCGCGACGCGGAATTGCTCGTCATCAAAACTGACAGTGCCGCCGAGTTCCGCCTCCAGAAAGGCCGACAGATCGGCAATGACCTTTTCCACGGTTTTGAGCGTTGCATTGTTTTGTGTGGTGACCGAACGTGACCCACCGGTCCCCCCCCCTTTGGCGATGCGGTCGCTGTCGCCCTGAACGATGTCGATGAGCGTGGCGGGAATACCGGTTTGATCGGCGAGGAACTGGGTCATCACCGTTTCATGCCCCTGCCCGTTTGACTGCGTGCCGACGTAGAGATTAACACGGCCCTCGGGCGTGAATTCGACCTCCGCCCATTCATCCCGATCACCAAGGATAGATTCGATATAGTAACAGATACCTAGGCCGCGCAGCTTTCCAGCCGCCTCGCTCGCCGCCTTGCGCGCGGGAAAACCATCAACATCGGCCTCACCGAGCCCGCGGGTGAACACGCGATCAAACTCACCGACGTCATAGAGTTCGCCGGTCGCCGAGCGATACGGGAATTGGTCCGGTTTGATGAAATTGATGCGCCGCAATTCAACGGGGTCGACACCGAGTTCACGGGCCGCCTGATCCATTGTGCGCTCAAGCGCAAAAATCGCCTCTGGCCGCCCCGCCCCGCGATAGGCGTCAACCTGTGTGGTGTTTGTGTAGATGCCGCGCACATGAAGGTAGGTGGTTTGGACATCATAAGTGCCCATAAGGACCTTTTCGAACAACTCGGACTGGATCGGCTGACCGTAATTCGAATTATAGGCACCAAGGTTGGAAATTGTGTCGACCTTATAGGCGGTGATTTTGTTGTCCGCGTCAAAGGCGAGCGTGCAGGTTGAGACCAGATCACGTCCGGCATGGTCGGACAGCATCGCCTCGGTGCGCTCGGACGCCCAGCGCACGGGACGCCCAGTGACCCGCGCGGCCTCTGCCAGGACAAAGTACTCGGGATATGGCGCAGCCTTCATGCCGAAACCGCCGCCGACATCCGGGTTGGTCACGCGAAAGGTTTCTTTGGGCAGTTTGAAGACATCGGCAAGGTCGCTTTTCATCCCCCACACGCCCTGCCCGTTGAAACAGACATGGCAGCGTCCGTCTTCCCATTGAGCAAATGCGGCGCGATTTTCCATGGCGTTCACGATCACCCGATTGTCGTAGACGCGGTTGGTGACAACATGTGCAGCCGCAGCGATGGCGGCCTCGACGGCGGCTTCATCGCCCCTGCCGTAGTCATAGGCGAGGTTTTCGGGGGCTTCTTCGTGGATGGCCACTCCGCCAACCTCGAGCGCCACATGCACAGGCAGATCATCGAATTCCACCATGATCATTTCAGCGGCGTCTTTTGCGGCAGCGACGGTTTCGGCAACCACGACGGCGATTGCTTCACCGACGTGGCGCACGCGGGTTTTGGCGAGAATCGGACGCAGGGGCTTTGCGCCATCGGATCCGTCGCGGTTCGTCACCGTTTCGCCGCCCATATAGGCGTGAAGGCCGGCCGCGATGAGGTCGTCATGGGTCAGCACCGCAAGAACACCGGAAGCTTCGCGCGCGTCGCCGACATCCAGTTCCGTGATCGTCCCATGGGCAACGGGGCTGCGCAGGAAAACCGCGTGAGCGGTATTTTTCGGTGCGATATCATCAACATACCGCCCCTGTCCGGTCAGAAAACGAATGTCCTCTTTGCGGCGTACCGGCTGGCTTTTCCCGAACTTTTCCATGCGCATATGCTCCCTGAAACGACGAAGGCCTCACTGCAACAGTAGCGGTGAGGCCTTCGGTGTTAAAGAGCGCAAAAGCGCGGATCAGCCGTGCGATTGAACCGTCTGGAAAGTAATTTGACCAAAGCCGTTGAAACGGGTCGCGGTAGCGGTTGAATAGGCGCCAACGCCGTAGAACATCATGTGGTCGTCTTCTTCCATCGAAAGCGGCAGCGCCAGTTCGCTCGGCAGTTTGTCGAGGCTATCACAGGTCGGACCGAAAACGGTGCGCGAACGGGTTTCACCGGTGCGAAGTTCTGCGCCCGGACCGTAGATACGCACGCGGTCGATCACGCCGATCAGGTGAAGCTCGGAAAGCGCGCCGTAGACGCCGTCGTTGATGAACACGTGCTCGTCATCGCGGATTGCCTTGATACGGGTGGCAAGCGAGTAGGCCTCTGCAACGAGGGCGCGACCGGGCTCGGACACAAGCGCGGGGCGGGCATCGCCAAAAGCGGCGTCAGTTTCACGTTCGATCAATGCAAAGATCGCTGCGAGATCGGGGGCAACATCGGTCAGGCGATAGGCAGGGAAGCCGCCGCCGACGTTCAGTCGAGCAATGTTGACACCGGCTTCGCGAGAGATCTGCGCAGCGGCCTGAATGTAGGTTTTCCACGCGTTCGGATCGGTACACTGGGTGCCCGGGTGGAAGGTGAGCGATGTCGTATAGCCCAGCTGGGCGGCAAGCGTGACGAGTTCGACGGCCTTTTCAACGGTCGCGCCGAATTTCGCGCCAAAGTTATAGGCGGCACCTTCGACGGGCAGCTTGAAGCGAACAGAAACCTCTACGCCCTCTGCAGGCACGAGTTCGCCGAGTTTGACGAGCTCGGAGTGGCTGTCGACGGAGTAGGATTTTACACCGAGTTCAACTGCATGCAGGATTTCCGAACGCGCGCGAACAGGATTGTTGTAATGCATGGCAGCGTGCGGCGCGATGCGTTTGATCGTGTCCATCTCGGCGGGCGATGCGACGTCGAAACCGGACACACCGGCAGCCACGAGGTTCGCGAGCACTTGTTCGTCAGGGTTCGATTTGACAGCAAATGTCACAAGCCCCGGGAATCCGGCGATAAAACGCCGTGCAGTTGCCTGCAGGGTTGCGGGGGAAAAGAACAGCACCGGGTGATCGGGCGCGTGGTTGCGGAGGTATTCTGTGGGCGTTGCCCAGATTGTTTTAGAGAGCCCCATTGGTCGTGTCCTTCACCAATAGAGCGCAGCCACTATCTTACCCGGATTTTCCGGTTGGGACGCGCTTGCGCGAGTTTCCAAACCAGGACGTGAGCGCCTCTCTGCGCTTCGTTTCCTGTGTGCGAGTTCAGGTTATATGCGACGCAAAAATGCCGAAGAAAAGCGTTGAAACGTGCGGATCAATGGTTAAATTGTAAGGTAGCAAAGTTAATTTGCTATATGAACTCTGGGGCCCACATGGATGAACTCGATCAGAAGATAATCAACGCGCTGGCGACGGATTCGTCGACCTCCGTGTCGCGACTTGCACGGCGTTTCAAGGTCGCGCGCTCCACGGTTCAGGCGCGACTGGAGAAGATGGAATCAAACGGGACCATTGCGGGCTACACGATCAAGCTCGGCAAAGCGGTGACGGCGCGGCGTATTCGCGCGACGGTTCTTATCGAAACGGTCCCCCGTGAAGTCACCGCCGTTGTTGCACGACTAAAAGCCATTCCCGAGGTCGAGATGGTTGCAACGTCAACAGGTCGTGTGGATCTGATCGCGCAGATTGCCTGCGGATCGACCGAAGATATCGACGAAACGCTGGACCGGATCGCCGACCTCGCAGGCGTTCAGGACATCGACAGTATGATCCATCTGTCAACCAAGTTTGACCGCTCAGTTTAGGAGCTTTGCGATACCATCACCGGCTCCTGAGACGTGAGTTTGCGGGCGTCGATCACCGCCTCCAGCGCACGGATGGACAAAACCACGGCGCGCGCCGGACCGGTAAGTTGATTACAACTCCCCGCAACGTACACTCCCACCGCCGGAGCATAGAGGCAAAACGCGCCCCCGACGCCGAGGTGGCCATAAAGTGTCGGGACCTTTCGCAACAGGTTTTCAGGGTCGCGCCAGCGATACCTCGTCGTCAACCACCGAGGTATTTTGATCCGCATGACCCCCAAACCGAACTCGGTTGGGAAAAACAGGGGCCGCCAGTCAAACAGGGTATTGAGATCGTCGGCCGCGAACAGGCGTCCCTCAAAGAAAGCGCGCGTGAAAATCAACGCCTCGCGCGCCGTGGAGACAATCCCGCCATCGGCCTGAAACGACGACATCGCGAGGGGCACTGCGACGCGGCGCGCACGGGACATCGGCATGGCGGGGCGTGTATCGGAGGGATCGCAATAGACATAGGTTGCGCGCAGTCCCAGGGGGGTCACGATGCGATCCTGCACAATCTCCGCGAAACTCTTTTGGTCGATCATTTCGATGACTTTACCGAGAATTTGGTAGTTTGAATCCGTGAAGCGGGCCCGGGGGCCTTCGCCGGGACGTGCAATCGCCCCATGGGATCGCGTGCGCTGTATGACTTCCTCGAACGTCCATGCCATATCTTTTCCATCGCTCAGGCGATGTCGCAGAAGCGCGCCCTGATTGCGCACCTTGTCCGAGTTTTTATACACGAAGAAGTCGCCGAGGCCCGACGTATGCGACATGAGGTGGCGGATGGTGAGTTCGTCCGTGTAGTCAACGCCATCCTTCACATGCATCTCTTTACAAAGCTTGCAGCCCTGCAGAAGCGAGCGAAACGGTGTGTCGAGCGTCAGTTTGCCCTCTTCACGCATTTGCATGATGATCGCTGCCACATAGAGCTTTGTCACACCATTGATGAAATAGGGTTTTCCCGGATCGAGGTCGCCACTGCCGTAATGGCCGGACTGTCCGGTCAGGGAGTCATATGTGCTCACGGCAACGCCCGAGTGCCACGGATCGTTCTGGAACCTGCCGAGCAGGGTTTGGATATCGGTTTCCTGAGCCATTGAGACCTCTTCGGGTTCGAGGGCATGCGGGACCCAATGCCCCGATCGCCGGTCAATTCATCCGTTCTGGAGGTCGAGCTGCCCGGGTTTCACCCTTTCCCTCTGGTGCCCCGCGCGATACACAACGGCGGACCAAAGACGCTCATTCAGGCAGACTACAATGGCAATGCACAAAACATTTGACGCAAATGCGGCAGAACCGCGGATTTATGACGCCTGGGAAAAGGCAGGAGCTTTCAAAGCGGGGGCCAACAAGAGCCGCGATGAGACCTTTTCGATCATGATCCCGCCGCCCAACGTGACCGGCGCTTTGCATGTGGGTCATGCATTCAACAACACCATTCAGGACATTCTCGTGCGCTGGCACCGGATGCGCGGTTTCGATACGCTCTGGCAACCCGGTCAGGACCACGCGGGCATCGCCACGCAGCTTATGGTCGAAAAAGAACTCGCGGCGACACAGCAACCGTCGCGCGCCGAACTGGGTCGTGAGGCGTTCCTCGAAAAGGTCTGGGACTGGAAGAGGACATACGGCTCCACCATCATTAACCAGCTTCAGCGCCTCGGATCGTCCTGCGACTGGTCGCGTAACGCCTTTACCATGTCGGGTGCGCCCAATGCGCCGGCGGGAGAAGAAGGCAATTTCCACGACGCCGTGATCAAAGTCTTTGTCGAGATGTACAATCAGGGCCTGATCTACCGCGGCAAGCGATTGGTTAACTGGGACCCGCATTTCGAGACCGCGATTTCCGATCTGGAAGTCGAGAACATCGAAGTCGCCGGCCACATGTGGCACTTCAAATACCCTCTCGCGGATGGCGTCACCTATACCTACGTCGAAAAGGACGAGGACGGGAATGTCACGCTGAGCGAGGAGCGCGACTATATCGCTATCGCCACCACGCGGCCCGAAACGATGTTGGGCGATGGCGCGGTTGCCGTGCACCCCGATGATGAACGCTATGCGCCGATTGTTGGCAAGCTGTGCGAAATTCCCGTCGGTCCAAAAGAACACCGCCGGTTGATCCCGATTATTACCGACGAATACCCTGATCCCGATTTCGGGTCGGGCGCGGTGAAAATCACCGGCGCACATGATGCCAACGACTATGGCGTCGCGCAGCGCAATGGCATCCCGCTCTATCGTCTGATGGACACCCGCGCACATATGCGCACCGACGGCGCCCCGTATGAAGAAGCCGCGGCGATTGCCATGGCTGTGTCGAAGGGCAAAAAGAACCTGTCCGAAGCCGAAGTGGACGCCATCAACCTCGTGCCCGATGCGCTGCGCGGGCTGGATCGTTTTGAGGCACGCGAGGCCGTGATCGCACAGATCACCGAAGAGGGTCTGGCCGTCATGACCACGCAAACCCGCAAGGTCAAAGATGAGGAGGGCGTTGAAACCGAGATCACCGAGACCGTCCCCTACGTCGAGAACAAGCCGATAATGCAGCCGTTCTGCGACCGCTCGAAAGTGGTGATGGAGCCGATGCTGACCGATCAGTGGTATGTGGATGCGGCCAAACTGGCCGGTCCCGCTCTGGACGCTGTTCGCGATGGCCGCACCAAAATCATGCCCGAGAGCGGTGAAAAGGTGTTCTTCCACTGGCTCGAGAACATCGAACCCTGGTGCATCTCGCGCCAACTGTGGTGGGGACATCAGATTCCGGTTTGGTACATCCCCGGCAAAGAGGACTGGTACGCGATCTGTGCACCGACCGAGGCCGAGGCCATCGAGAAAGCCATGCTGCAATCGCCCGAAGGGACCGAATTCCGCATCGTCGCCGACATGCAGGAAGCCGCCGCCGTTCTCGAAGAGCAGATGACCCTGCTCGACACGAAGGACGAGGGTGCGATCCGATCCTTTGACGGCCCGATGACCCTGCCGATGTTCCGCGATCCCGACGTGCTCGACACGTGGTTTTCCTCCGGTCTTTGGCCAATCGGGACGCTCGGATGGCCTGAATGGGACGAAAGCACATCAAAATACTTCTCGACCGACGTGTTGGTGACCGGTCAGGACATTCTGTTCTTCTGGGTCGCCCGCATGATGATGATGCAGCTTGCCGTGGTGGACGAAGTGCCGTTCCACACCGTCTACCTGCATCAGCTCGTGCGCGACGAGAAGGGCAAGAAGATGTCGAAAACCACGGGCAATGTGATTGACCCGCTGGAAATCATCGACGAATTCGGTGCCGATGCCCTGCGTTTTACCAATGCGGCTATGGCCTCGATTGGTGGCGTGTTGAAGCTCTCTGTGGACCGCATCAAAGGGTACCGCAACTTCACCACCAAAATCTGGAACGCGGCGCGGTTTGCCGAGATGAACGAGGTGTTCGAGAATTACGACCCCTCCGTGGTCCCCGCCCCCACCGCGACCGTGAACAAATGGATTGTCGGCGAGACGGCAAAGGTGCGTCAGGTCGTCGATAAGGCATTTGCGGAATACCGGTTCAACGACGCGGCGAATGCGCTCTATGCGTTTGTTTGGGGCCAGTTCTGTGACTGGTACGTCGAGTTGTCCAAGCCGCTGTTTTACGATGGCGACGATGCGACCAAGGCAGAGACACGCCAGACGATGGGTTGGGTTCTCGATCAGGCGCTGATCATGTTGCACCCGATCATGCCGTTCATCACCGAAGAACTCTGGGGCACCATGAAACCGGGGCGTGAAATGCTCGCCCTGACCGATTGGCCGGAGTTTGGCGACGAGTTGGTCGATGCGGCCGCGGATCGGGAAATGAACTGGGTCATCACGCTGATCGAAGCGATCCGGTCCTCGCGCGCCGAGGTTCATGTCCCTGCGGGCCTGAAAATCCCGATGGTTCAGGTCGAATTGGACGCGGCAGGAAAAGCGGCCTGGGCCGAAAACGAAGCGATGATCATGAAACTCGCGCGTATCGACAGCCTGAGCGAAGGCCCGATGCCCAAGGGCGCGATCACGATCTCCGTCCCGGGGGGGAGTTTCGCGCTGCCGCTCGAAGGGGTGATCGACATCGCAGAGGAAAAGGCACGCCTCGAAAAAGCTCTTCAAAAACTGACCAAAGAGTTGGGCGGTTTGCGCGGGCGTTTGAACAATCCGAAGTTCGTCGAAAGCGCACCAGAGGATGTCGTCGCGGAGGCGCGGGAAAACCTCGCCGCGCGCGAAGAAGAAGAGGCCAAGATCAAGGCCGCTCTGGCGCGATTGGCCGAAATTGCCTGATAGTCGCCTCAAGCGACCCAGATTACGAAGCGCCCGCCTTTGGCGGGCGTTTCTATTTGGGGGATAGACCCCGAATGCTGTCAGTAAACGACGCGATCAATTGCGCGCATGGCCCCGATGGATTTGTCGTAGACAAGTTCGAGAATGCGTCGCGCAGGTTTGGTTTTGATCGCTGCAGCAACAGGTGGCAGCGCGCGCACAGAGGCGGCAGCGGCGGCCGAGGCCAGAAAGGCGCGGCGGTTCAGTTTGGTCATTCGGGGTCCCTCCCGTCGTTTCACCCACTATATGTGGTAACAATGCTGACCTTTTTCAAGAGCTTGCGTCATCGCCGCGGTTCCGGCACCACATGCAATATGACTGATCATCGCCTGACCCGTATCGCCCAGAGCCTCCCCGACACCGTGCCCTTCGTTGCGCCCGAGCGCCTCGAAGAGCTGCGCGGCGCGCCGTTTGACGCGCGCCTCGGTGCGAACGAACTGGCCTATGGACCCTCGCCCGCCGCCATCGCGGCGATGCACGACGCGGTCGGCGATATCTGGAAATACGGCGTGCCGGAGACCCCCGCGCTCAAACGGGTTCTAGCAGAACATCTAGGGATACCGGAGGCAGCCTTGACAATCGGCGAAGGGATCGACGGGCTGCTTGGCACGTTGGTTCGGCTCTTTGTCGAACCCGGCGATACGGTCGTGACCTCCGCCGGATCATACCCCACATTCAACTATCACGTGGCCGGCGTCGGTGGAGCATTACACACCGTTCCCTACGCAGAAAACCACGAAGACCCGCAGGCGTTGATCGGCAAGGCGCGCGAAGTCCGGGCGAAACTGGTCTACCTATCCAACCCCAACAATCCGATGGGATCGGTGCATGATGCCGCGACGGTACAGGCGATGATTGAGGCCGTGCCCGATGGCTGTCTTCTGGTCCTCGATGAGGCCTACTGCGAGTTTGCTCCGGAGGCGACACGTCCGCCAATCAACATAGATGATCGGCGCGTGATCCGCTTTCGCACTTTTTCCAAGGCCTATGGCATGGCTGGTGCACGGATTGGCTATGGAATCGCGCACCCCGACATTGCCCGCGCCTTTGACAAGCTGCGCAATCACTTCGGCGTTAACCGTGTTGCCCTTGCGGGAGCGGTCGCGGCACTCGCCGACCAAGAATACTTGGAGGATGTTGTTGGCAGGATCTCGCGTGGCCGCGAAAAGCTCGCGCAGATTGCGCGGGCCGAAGGTTTGGTGCCCCTGCCCTCTGCCACCAATTTTGTGACGATGGACACAGGCCGCGACGGTGCCTTCGCGCGCGCGCTCCTAAGGGCGCTGGAGGCGCGCGGAGTTTTCGTGCGAATGCCCGGAATTGCGCCACTAGACCGTTGTATCCGCGTCAGCGTCGGGACGGATGGCGAACTGGAAATATTCGCGCGACACCTCCCTCTGGCAAGAGCAGATGTTTTAAAAGGCTCCCCGGAGGCCTAGCCGCAGCAGGTGCCAGCTTCCTGCGGCACGGCCTGAGGAACCATCCCCCCCTGCTCTGCCAGATAGGCAGCAGCGGCGGCAGTGCCGCCTGTGCCATGTGGAATACCCAAAGCAATAAACGCGGTTTCAATCGAACCGATCAGCCCCAAGACCATATGCGCATTGATGTGTCCCATATGCCCGATCCGGAAATGCCCGTGCCACTCCGGATCCTCCCAATCGGCCATCCCGAGGGGGATGCCGAGCGTGATCCCCATGTGCTCACTCAACCATTCGCGCAGCTGCGTGGCTTCGGGCGCACTCAGCGACAGAGTCGTCACAGCATGCGAACGGTTTTCGCGTTCCGCGATGTTGCAGCGCAACTTTCCGCCCTTCCCCCAGGCTTGGATCGCGGCCCAATATGTGCCTGCGAGGATTTCGTGGCGGGTCCAGACGTTTTCAATGCCCTCTTCGAGGATCATGTCGACTGCGGCGCGCAAACCGTAAAGGTGATGCGTTGGGGGGGTACCGTCGAAATATTCGTATAGAGCGCTGGGGTTTGCGCGGGTTTCCCAGTCCCAGTAGGGCGTGCGCATATCTGCGCTCGCACCCACGGAGGCTGCTTTGTCGGAGAACCACACGAACCCCATGCCCGGTGGCGTCATCAGGCCCTTTTGGGAGGCCGCGATCATGACATCCACGCCCCACGCGTCCATTTCAAACCGGTCACATCCGAGCGAGGCAATGCAGTCTACAGCCAACAATGCGGGGTGACCTTCTGCGTCGATCGCTTCGCGGATCGCAGCAATGTCGTTACGCACAGAAGTGGCTGTGTCGACGTGCACGGTGAGCACGGCCTTGATGTCTTTTGACGTGTCGGCGGCGAGAATTTCACGTAGCGCATCCGGATCGACGGGCGACTGTTTGCCGAAATCAAGGCGCGCAACATCCGCCCCCAACGCCTCTGCAACATCGGCCCATCCGGACCCGAAGGTACCCGTCACGCAAACTAGAACCTTGTCACCGCGCGAGAGAAAATTCGTAAGGGACGCCTCCCAGAGGCCGTGCCCGTTAGAGATATACATCGCCAAATGTCCGGTCGTGCGGGCAATCTTTTTGAGATCGGGCACGAGAGCGTGGGTCATTTCGACCAGTTCGCCGGTGTAGATATTGGGCGCAGGACGGTGCATCGCCTGCAGGACCGCATCAGGGACAACCGAAGGGCCCGGAATGGCGAGATAGTGACGACCGTTGGCTACGGGCATAAGTGACCTCATTTTGGCAGATTTCGCGTCCAAATCGGTAGCCGCCGTGGCCGCCCGCGTCAATCGCCGCGTGGTCGCGGGTCCCGTTGCTTGCGGCACAGGGGCTGAGCGGTTAAAGAAGCGGCACCGCAGGTGTCAAACGAGGCTACATGTTCACAGCGCTCAAGAAGGGCTTCAAAGCATTGGAGCACGGCAAGGTCGGACGCTTCGGCAACGATGTCTCCACGCCCTACACCCGTCGCCTCGCGACGTTGCATTTCCACCTCTTCGATCACGCATTTCTGCGCGGTCTGTGGACCAATCTCGATGAAATCGCGCCCGGCGTCTGGCGGTCGAACCAACCCTCACCGCGCCGGATCGAACGCTATGCGGCCTTGGGGATCAAAACGGTGGTGTCGCTGCGTGGCGAGCCCAACCTGAGCTTTGACATGTTGGAACGCGATGCCTGTGCCCGTCACGGGATCACCTATGTTGCCACGCGCCTCACCGCGCGCGCAGCCCTACCGGCTGCCGATTACCTCGCTTTGCTCGACCTGTTCGAGACATTGGAAAAGCCGTTTCTGTTCCACTGCAAATCGGGCGCGGATCGTGCGGGCATTGCGGCGGCACTCTATCTTTTGCAATTCGAAGGCGTCCCCATATCCGAGGCGCGCAAACAGCTTTCGCTGCGCTATATGCACCTGCGGTCTACAAAGACCGGCATTCTCGACCATATTCTCGACCTCTATGGGCGCGATTTGGATCAACATGGTGCGATGAGCGTGCGCGAATGGCTCCAAAACCACTATAATCCGCAGGAAGCCACCCGCACCTTCAAACGCTACCGGAGATTTCCGTGAGCACGCCCGACACGCCGCGCAAAAGCACCTCCGAGTTGCTGAGCTGGCTCTGGCAGAATTACATGCGCGGCCAGATCTGGCTCGTCGCCTTTGCGTCCATATTCATGCTGACCGAAGGCCTCATGCTGGGCGCGCTGTCCTACCTCATCAAACCGATGTTCGACCGTGTTCTGGTCGCAGGCGAATCCGGCGCGGTTATTTGGGTCGCGCTCGCGGTGATGGGCGTGTTTACAGCGCGCGCCGTGTCGGCGTTTTCCCACAATGTCCTTTTGGCGCTTGTCGGTGAACGGGTATCGGCCAAAATGCAATGCGATCTGGTGGGTCATATGCTCACGCTGGATGGCGCGTTTTTCCAACGCAATCCACCTGGCACGCTGATCGAGCGCACGCGGGGGGACACCAACTCTGCGGTTGTTCTATTGCGGTCGATTATAGCCTCGCTGGGACGTGATGCGGTGTCTCTTTTGTCGCTGTTGACGGTCGCCCTGCTGGTGGATTGGCGATGGACCTTGATCGCCGTAGCCGGTGCGCCGCTGCTATCGGTGCCAATCGCGCTTTTGCAGCGTTCTGTTCGCAAAACAACGCGGACCGCGCGCGAGGTTGCGGGTCGGGTGTCCACCCGTCTCGACGAAATCTTCCACGGCGCAACAACGATCAAACTGGCCGGCACGGAGGCGCGGGAAGCGCGCCGGTTCGGCGAGGAAATCGACGGCTACATCAGCGCGCAGGTACGCTCGCAGGCCGGTCAGGTTGGCATCCCGTCCCTGATGGACATTGTCGCGGGCCTCGGGTTCTTTGGCGTGCTTTTGTATGGCGGCCAACAGATCATCGACGGGACTAAAACCGTCGGTGAGTTCATGTCGTTTTTCACCGCCATGGCATTGGTGTTCGAACCCCTGCGACGTCTTGGTGCCGTATCGGGATCATGGCAGGCCGCGCGCGCCTCACTCGACAGGGTGCATGCGATCCTGTCGGAAAAGCCGGTTATCGAAACGCCCGCCGCACCGCGCGCGCTGCCAATCGCGCCTGAGAATGCAGATATCCGGTTTGAGGACGTGCATTTCGCTTATGCCGACGCGCCTGTGCTCGATGGCACCACGTTTACCGCCAAAGCGGGCGAAACCACGGCTCTCGTCGGCGCATCGGGTGCCGGGAAATCGACGGTCTTCCATCTGTTGACGCGCTTGGCCGATCCGGTGACGGGTCTGGTGACGATCGGCGGCGTGGCAACGGATGCACTGGCGCTCGATGAACTGCGCGGGCTCTATTCGGTTGTGTCCCAAGACGCGCTGTTGTTTGACGAAAGCATCCGCGACAACGTTCAAATGGGCGCCGAGGTGAGCGAGGCAGCGCTCAAATCCGCGCTTGATGCGGCCCATGTGTCCGACTTCGTTGCCAAGCTTGACCACGGTCTCGACACGCCCGCGGGCCCGCGCGGCTCTGGCTTGTCGGGGGGGCAAAAGCAACGCGTGGCCATCGCGCGCGCGATCCTGCGCGACCGCCCCGTACTTCTGTTGGACGAAGCGACCTCCGCACTTGATGCGCAATCCGAAAAGATCGTGCAGGACGCGCTCGAAAAACTGTCGCAGGGACGCACGACTTTGGTAATCGCCCACCGGCTGTCCACCATCCGCTCTGCGCACAAGATTGTGGTGATGGACAAAGGCCGCGTGGTTGATCAGGGCACGCATGACGAACTGCTGGCGCGCGGTGGTCTCTATGCCGATCTCTACCGCCTGCAATATGCCGACGGGCGCACGGTCAGCGACGGGAATACGCGCGGGCGAGATCCGCAGGGTCTGCGCCAAGGCGGTAGCGAAGAAGGCGCCAAAGGTTCCGGCCTGATTGGGCTAACCAGCCGTGCTTTTGATAGCGTGCTGGGTCTGTTTGGACGCGCAAAGGACTGATCGCGAGGCGTCCCTTTAGAGCGCGGGCGATTGCGACATCCTCCATCAGGGGAATATCGGGATGGCCGCCCACATCATCGTATAGCGCGCGCGAAATCAACAACGCCTGATCGCCATAGGGCAACCCGAAGAGCCGTGAGCGCAGATTGGCGCCGGCACCCACGATGCGCCCTCCCACAGCTCCGCCTCGAAACGACAGCGAAAAAGCCAGCGCGCGATCAGGCGTTGCAAGGTGGCGCAAAGCTTCCTCGGACCACCCCTCCGGCAGCCACGTGTCCGCGTGCAGAAACAACAGCCACGCACCCTGCGCCGCGAAGGCACCATGACGCATCTGCGTGCCCCGCCCCGCATCACCGGACACAAAGACAGCGCCGGCTTCCTCGGCCAGTTTTTCAATGTCGTCGCTCGACCCGCCATCGGTGATTACCACCTCGCGGATCAACCCCGCATTCAGCCCCTCGGCCAGACGCGCGAGCGTATCGGGCAGTTTGGGGGCCGTATCGAGTGTCGGGATAATGACAGAGATAGGAGCGCGCATCGGTGCAACGGGGCCTTTCGCTTTAAGTCGTCGGAACTTCTCTTATATGAAGGGTGACAAAGGGGAATTGCCATGGCCGCGCGCAAAATCATTGAAATTTCGGGGCCCGACCGGGTGAAGTTCCTGCAAGGGTTGGTGACCGGCGACGCAAGGCGACTGGAGCAAGGCGACGTGGTCTACGCGGCGCTCCTGACACCGCAGGGCAAGTTCATCGTGGACTTCTTTCTGGTGCCCATGGGTGATTTGGTTCTCCTCGACGTCCAGGAAAGCGAGGCGGATGCACTGCTGCAACGCCTGACGATGTACAAACTGCGCTCCAAGGTCGATTTGGCCCTGTCCGACCGCACGGTCAGTCGCGGCATCGGCGAAACGCCCGAAGGCGCGTTCCGCGACCCACGCCACGAGGCCATGGGATGGCGGGCCTATGACGGGCGGACGGGCGAAGATGTCGATTGGGACGCCCTGCGGGTGGCACATTGCATCCCCGAAACGGGCATCGAGTTGACGCCTGACACTTATATTCTGGAGGCCGGGTTTGAACGCCTTGGCGGAGTCGATTTCAAAAAGGGGTGCTACGTCGGCCAGGAAGTGACCGCACGGATGCACCACAAAACCGATCTGCGCAAAGGGTTGGTGAGCGTGGAGGTCGAGGGCTCGGCCCCCGTGGGCACCGAAATTGTCACCGCCGATGGGAAGACCGCAGGCACGCTATTCACACAGTCGGGCGGGCGGGCGATCGCCTACCTGCGGTTTGATCGAGCGTCAGGACCGCTGGTGGCAGGTGACGCTACGGTGCACGCGCCCACTAACGACCCGAGACACAAAAAAGGACGCGGATGAACGCGCCCTTTATCATTCACAACTGGCCGGCGTGTTAGGCGCGCTCTGAGTATTCCATGGTCTCGGTGTTGACCACGATGTCTTCATCCTGACCAACAAACGGTGGCACCATCACGCGCACACCATTGTCGAGAACGGCAGGCTTAAAGGAGTTGGCCGCGGTCTGGCCTTTGACGACAGGCTCGGTTTCGACGATTTTGCAGGTCACTTTCTGCGGCAGCGTCGCGTTGAGCGCCTCTTCGTCATGAAACTCGACCAGAATGGTCATGCCATCCTGCAAAAACGGGCGGCGTTCGCCAAGGATGTCGGCGGGCAGTTCGACCTGGTCGAAGGTCTCTGTGTCCATGAAGGCCAGCATGCCGTCGGTTTCATAAAGGAACTGCATGTCCTTCTGCTCAAGACGTACGCGTTCCACTTTGTCAGCAGAGCGGAAACGTTCGTTGAGCTTACGACCGTCGCGCAGGTTCTTCATCTCCACCTGAGCGAACGCGCCGCCCTTACCGGGCTTAACGTGATCGACTTTTACAGCGGCCCAAAGACCCCCGTCGTGTTCCAGAACGTTCCCGGGGCGGATCTCGTTTCCGTTAATCTTTGGCATGTGGCAAAACCGTGGCAATAGGTTGAAGGGTGTGTGGCGCACCCTATATATGGCCGGTTTGGCGCGCGCAAGTCGCGTATATGGTCGGGAAAAATAGCAAAGATATTACCAAAATGCATAGGAGATATGCATTCGGGCTGTATCCGAATCGCTTTGAACCTGTCATAAAGCCGCTCACGCCTGAAAGACAAGAGCAATAATATAAGGAAAAATCATGGCTGAATTTGTTGACGGCACAGCATTTAATCAGGAACAAGGTCAGCGGGCGCGCAAGCTCTTCGCAGCCGTGGTTCTTGCTGCTTTGGATGATGCAATCGCCGATGACAAGAAGTACGGAAACGGTCCGGAGCAGATCGCCCGTTGGGCGCGTTCCCGTGACGGCCGCGAAGTCTTGTCATGTGCTGGAATTGATCCGAACGAACGCGTTGTGTCCGGTCTGATGGACTTTGTTTCCAAAGGTGTGCGCACCTCTGTCGCGCTGTCGCGTGAAGAAAGCGAACGCCGCCACGCTGCGGAGCAGGCCGAGGCCGCCTAAGGCCCCTCCTGCAAAACGCCAGTCTAAAAGGCGCGCCTCCATATCAATGGCGGCGCGCCTTTTCTTTTGTGGATCGTGAAAATTCCCAATGGGGCCGACAGGATGATTTTTCGAGCACCCCAACGATGGTAAAGGTCATGGGGACGATTACAGGAGGCCCCCATGTCCAAAAAGATCGACATTGCCGCGATTGAACCGAAAATCGGGACGCTATACCCGCCGCCACATCATCAACATACCAAGGCGCGCGAAAAGCGGGCCCTCGGCGATGCGGCAGGCCTCACGCAATTTGGCGTGAACCTGACACGGTTGGCACCCGGGACGTGGTCTGCCCTGCCCCATTGGCACGAAAGAGAAGATGAATTCGTGTTCATTCTCTCCGGCACGCCAACTTTGGTCTATGGAGATACGATCGAACTTCTTGGCCCCGGGGATAGCGTCGGGTTCAAAGCGGGTGAGGAAATTGGTCACTGCATCCAAAACAACACCGACGACGACGTTCTGATCCTCGAAATCGGGAGCCGCGTTGAAGGGGAGCGCGCTTTCTATCCCGGTCTGGATTTGGTGGCCGACACGGCGCGCGAAAATTTCTACTACACTCTTGATGGGCAACCGATCCCCGATGTCCGTCGGCGCGGTCCACAAGACGATTGATCTGATCAACGCCGCAGACCCTTTGCGTCCGCGCCTGTCGTGACGTACTCACGGGCAACACAGAATAAGAGGCGGGCAAAGTGACAAAAGCGATCATGATTCAGGGCGCGGGATCGAACGTAGGGAAATCCCTTCTCGTCGCGGGCATATCGCGTGCCTTGGTTCTGCGCGGCATGTCGGTTGCCCCCTTCAAGCCGCAGAACATGTCCAACAATGCGGCCGTCACCATCGATGGGGGTGAAATCGGACGCGCACAGGCCCTGCAAGCACGCGCGGCGCGGCGCGATCCGGTCACCGACATGAACCCCGTCCTGCTGAAACCCGAAACCGACGTGGGCGCGCAGGTGGTCGTTCAGGGACAGCGGGTCGCGACATTAAAGGCCCGCGACTATGGCGCCATGAAATCGACGCTCATGCCTGCGGTCCTCGAGAGCTTTCACCGCCTTGCAGCCACCGCCGATATCGTCGTGATCGAAGGCGCGGGGAGCCCTGCGGAAATCAACCTGCGCGAGGGCGACATTGCCAATATGGGCTTTGCCGAGGCCGCAGGCGTGCCTGTGGTTCTGATCGGGGATATCGACCGCGGGGGCGTCATTGCGCAGATTGTCGGCACCCATGCCGTTTTGCCAGACGTGGATCGGGACCGCATCAAAGGCTTTGCAATCAACAAGTTTCGCGGTGATGTCAGCCTCTTTGCAGAAGGGGCCGAGGCGATTGCGCGCCGCACGGGATGGGACGATTTGGGCACCCTGCCCTGGTTTGATCAGGCACATCGGTTACCGGCAGAGGATGTGATGGATATCGCATCGCGTGGTTCGGGGCGGGTCAAAATTGCGGTGCCCCGTTTGTCCCGGATTGCCAATTTCGATGACCTTGATCCGCTCGCGGGCGAGCCAGATGTGAGCGTTCAAATAATCGAGGCCGGCCGCCCCTTACCCGGTGATGCGGACCTCGTTCTTATTCCGGGCACCAAATCCACCATCGGCGATTTGGCGTTTTTCCGTGAGCAAGGGTGGGACATCGACCTCAAGGGGCATGTGCGTCGTGGCGGACATGTGATCGGGGTTTGTGGTGGTTATCAAATGCTTGGGCGCAGCATTTCTGATCCTGAGGGAATCGAAGGGGCGGCGGGAACCTATGAGGGTCTAGGACTTCTCGATGTCGAAACCGTCATGCAGCCTGAAAAGCGGCTATCCCTTGTGGACGCGACCCATATCGAGAGCGGCACAGACATTCGCGCCTATGAAATTCACATCGGGCAAACGACAGGGCCCGACTGCGATGCGCCTTGGTTAACCGCGCAAGGCCGCCCAGAGGGTGCGGCCTCGCCGGATGGGCGAATTCTCGGGTGTTATTTGCACGGGCTCTTTGCGGCGGACGCGTTCCGGCAGGCCTATCTCGCGCGCTTTGGCGCGGGCGCGAATGGGATCGACTATGACGCAGGGGTGGAGATAGTTTTGGATGCTCTCGCGGCCCATGTCGAAACCCATCTCGACTTGGACCGTCTCATAGCGCTCGCAAAAGAGATTTGATTAGTCGAATTCACGCAGGGCAAGAGCGCGCTGCACCTCACGGCGGACAAGCCGGCGCACATTGCGCGTGATCCGTTCGCCGAGCGCGCCCTGGAGCTCTTCGCGAATGACCTGAGCCACGAAATCACGCAGGGCTTCTTCGTCCATCAGTTCGTCGTCTTCGAGACCGGTGTCTGAAAAACTGTTGCGAATAGAGGATGCAGCGGCGTCCTGCGCGCTGCGGCGGGCGGCATCGAGGGCGGCGGCACGAATATCTTCGACCCGCGCTGAATCAAACACGCGCTTATCGGCCTGTGGCGCTTTCGTCGGTTCCACGACCGCCTGTGGTGTATCTGCGCCACGATCAGGTGCGGATTGGAATCTCAGAACACGTGCACCGGTTTCGGCGAAGGCACGCGGCACTTCTTGGGGAATTTCTTCGGTGAGATCTTCGGAACCATCGGGTTCCCAATCGGATAGCTGCGCACCGACGGCAGATTCGAGTTCCGCGATGCGTTCTTCAAGCGTCATATGGGCCGCGTGGGCCACTGCATCCGCATTTGGCGTGTCGTCATATGCGGGCGACCACTCCGTTGGGACCTCGGTTGCTTCTAAGGTTTCTGGCATTTTCACAGCCTGATCCGCGGACAGAACAAGAGGTTCGGAAATTGATGTCGGATTATTTTGCGCCGCATCATCGATGCGCAAGGCAGGCGATAGAACAAAGGCGTCGCTTTGATCGACACGGGTCTCCGAGACAAGACGGCGAACCGAAGCGAGGACCGCCTGCGGGTCAAGATTTGTCATGGATTCCGACATTTTGTCCCCTGTCTGCCCCTACACACCTACCGAGAATTCTGCGCGTCTACGCGCACATCAATCCGGTCCTGAACGTTGCGTGGCTTGCTTTACTACCGGTCATGGTAGACAGCTTCCCGCGATCACACAATGGGTAGTGTATCGCAGAAATGTGCCTGCGCAAAGAGATGCCGACTTTTGTCGGTTAATTCCGGCCGAGTGACTTGAGCACGCGATCCAGTTTTTCACCCTCTGGGCTAACATAGCTCGTTGGGCCATCTTTGACTGCATTATAGTAGGCGGCGGGGTCGTAGATCGGCACATTGAGCTTGAGGTTCGATGCGGTCAGGGCGCCGACGCTCTGCAACACAAAGAAATACTGGGCCTCACGTGCGATCTGGGCCTGAATGGCCGACACCTGCGCGTCGAGCAGATCCTGTTCGGCATCCAGAACATCAAGCGTCGTCGAGGCGCCCAAATCCGTCTCTTCGCGCACACCGTTCAAGGCCACCCGTTGCGCCTGTACGTAGGTTTGGGATGCCTGTTCGGCGGCACCGTATACATTCAGAAGTGCCCAATTGGACCGCACAGATTGCTCGACTTCGCGCGCGGCCTGCAAAAGTGCTGCGCGCGAACTATCGCGCTCTGCGATAGCCTTGCGCACAGCGGACGCGATTTTGCCGCCCTGATAAATCGGGCCGGATGCGGTAACACCGACATTGCGATCCTGCGTGCCCAGATCATCGACGAACGTCACACGCGCCGACCCCTCAATGGTTGGCAACATGGACCGCTCCGCAATTTCAACTGCCAGATCGGCAGCCGCGGCGCGGTGTTGGAGGGTTTTAATCGCGGGGTGGTTGCTGCGCGCGATGCTCACCGCCTCGTCAACCGATTTTGCCGGCAAACGCACGGAGGGCGGGCTCGACAATGTGCCCGGGTAGTTTCCGATCGCGACCTTGTAGGTTTCGCGCGCAGACGAGAGTTCGCCCTGTGCAGAGGCGAGTTGGGCGCGGGCATTGGCCAGCTGGGCTTCAACCTGACTGACTTGTGTGCGGGTGATTTCACCGACTTCGAAACGATCACGCGAAGCGCGCAGGTTCTGAACGTTCAAACGCACCGCATTGTCACGTAGATTGACGAGGGCCTGAGCCTCGCGCACGGACATATAGGCGGCAACGGCGCTCGAAAGCACTTGCTGTTCGATGTTGAGAAGCGTTTCACGCGTTGCCAATACGGCCTCTTTGGCGACATCAACCGCGAGCTTGTTGCGCCCGAATGTATAGAGCTCCATCGTAGCGTTGAACGTCAACTGCTTGGTCCATTCGCCCTGAATGGTTCCAACGCCGGGCACGCGGCTGTCGGAGCGCGAAATCTGACCAGTATACCCGATCGAGGGGCGCAGATCCCCCAGCGCGGTGGCCACACCTTCATCCGTTGCACGCAGGGTCGCGCGGTTTTGGTCTAAAAGTCCCGAATTACGGTACGCGGAGGCAAGGGCGTCACCTAGCGACTCTGCAGATGCAGTGAGAGGCACTCCCGCGACGGCGAGCGCCACTAGCCCACCCAAGATGGAACGTTTGAATTTTCTGCTGCTCATCGGACCCTGCCTCTGCATCTATCTGACTTGTCGTGTCCGAGCAAAATGGCAAAAAGCGAACTAGAGCGCGAAGGCCCGCTTCGCTTCAAAGCCATTCATGACCGGTGCGGTGGCATTAAAAATCATCCGCCACGACATCTTACCGTCTATTTTGTAACCCAAACGCACCGCGCCAAGGGATCCGTCGAGAAAAACCGCACAGATCCGTCCGCCGTCCTTCACCTGTGACAAGATTGCCTCGGGTATCTCTTCGACACCGCCCTCAATCATCACCACATCGTAAAGTCCGTGCTGTTCTTCACCATCCTGTAGCGCGCCGACTTCGATCACAACATTGTCTGCGCCATGATCGGCAAGGAGCGAAGCGGCCTGTGCGGCCATCTCTTCGTTTTCTTCCAGGGCAACAACGGCCTGAGCCATTCGGGCGATCACAGCGCTCGAATATCCGAGGCCTGCCCCGATATCGAGGACAAGCTCGTTATTCTCGATTGCCAGAGCGTCGAGCATTTTTGAAAACGTCCGCGGATCGAGCACAACGCGGCTACCACCCAGAGAGATATCGCCGCCAACATATGCCGTGTCGCGCTGTGCATCAGGCACGAAATCTTCGCGCGGGATGTCCAGCATCGCAGCAATGATTGGAAATTTGGTGACATCCGAAGGACGGACCTGGGTGTCGACCATGGTGGTGCGCAACTGGCGGAAATCAGGCATAAGCTGAACTCTTTCGTTCAAGATGTCGTCGCAGCCGTTTTGCCACAACACTGCGGTGGCGGCAACATGTCAAAACATGGCATTTGCATCCTTGCAGCCCATGGAACCTTCATGTAAACCCCGCCTCACCCTTCGGCGAGTTGGCGGAGTGGTGACGCAGCGGATTGCAAATCCGTGTACACCGGTTCGATTCCGGTACTCGCCTCCAATAAAATCAATGACTTGCGTCATCCCACCTCTCCTTCACCACAAGTTGTGAAGCAACCGTTGAAACTTTCACGTTTCGGCCTTGCTTCGTTCCATTTGATTTCTCGCCTCTTGAGCGCGCTTTGCGAATTCTCTTTGCCGGATTGGCCCCCGCATTTTTTGAGCATCTCAACGCCTGAGTGACCGGTGACAGCCTTGACCATCTCGTCATCGCATCCGGCAAGATACAGCTCGATCGTCGCATTTTTCGTGAGACCGTGCGTTTTGGAATGGCTCGCCTTCTCATGCCTCATCTTCTTTTTGATGGTGCGTATTTCCTCCGCAACGATGCGGTAGCTCACCGGATGACCTTTGGGGTCGGTCACGACAGTACCATCCGTTCGCGCGAGTCCGTCGAGATGGGCCTTGAGGCGATCGGTGAGCGGGAGAATCACGTCAATTGGTTCGAAATAGGCGTTTGCCGTTTTCGGGCCGGACGAGCGTGTTATCCTGCGGATTTTAGGGCCTTAACCATCAGTTTCAGCAGCATTGCCTTTTCGGTATCTGAAAGCTCTGACAAGATGTCGTTTTGTAGCGCCAGAACGACAGGCTGAAGCGCGGTCAATTGGTCTTTGCCCTGCTCTGTCAGGTTGATCTTGAACGCGCGACGGTCTTCGTCATCAGGCGTGCGTGTAACAAGCCCCTTTTGCTCCAAACGCTTGATCACGCCACCAATCGTTGCGCGGTCATAGGCGATGCGTTTCGCCACAGTTGCCTGGTCGAGGCCCTCGCCTTTGCCCAAGGTGTTGAGTGCCGCAAATTGAACGGACGTAAGGTCAAAGCCTTCTGCTTTCATCCGCTCCTGAAAAACAGACGTGGACTGTTGTTGAAGCCGTCTTATCAGGTGCCCAGGGAGTTCCAGCAGGTTCAGTTTTTTCATCATCTAGCCCACCGATTATAGTATGCATACATACCATATTGACAAGGCGCCACGGCGTCCAGTATATAATAAGTATACATACTAAATGTGAAGTGAGGCGATATGCAATATCACCTGAATGGCTTTTCGACAGGCGATCCAGCCATCGTCAATAAATCTGATATGGTGCCGCAGCACAGTGAAACCGTCGACGTACTGATTGTCGGCTGTGGGCCAGCCGGGCTGACACTGGCGGCGCAACTATCTACATTTCCCGAAATCAAAACCCGTATCATAGAACGCAAGTCCGGCCCATTGGAATTGGGTCAAGCCGATGGCATCGCCTGCAGATCAATCGAGATGTTTGAGGCCTTCGGGTTCGCGGACAAGGTTCTTAAAGAGGCGTACTGGGTCAACGAAGTTGCCTTCTGGCGGCCGAATGAAGACGGCGCCAGCCTGCACCGCGCAGATCGCATTCAGGATGTAGAAGACGATTTGTCCGAGATGCCACACGTCATCCTCAGCCAGGCACGGGTGCATGATTTCTATCTCGACATCATGCGGAATTCGGCAAACGGCCTGGAACCTGATTATAGTCGCGAATTGCTTGATCTGACGACGGATCCCGAAGCGGATTATCCTATTACCGCAACCTTCAACTGCCTGAATGGCGAAGGCAAAACCGAGGTGATCCGCGCCCGATATGTCGTCGGCTGTGACGGCGCACGCAGCGCCGTACGCAAATCCATGGGCCACGACCTAAAAGGGGAAGCAGCGCGCCAACTCTGGGGGGTAATGGATGTTCTGGCCGTCACCGATTTTCCTGACATCCGGCTGAAAGCAGCAATCCAGTCTGCAGATCACGGCAGCCTCCTGATCATCCCGCGTGAGGGCGGCTATTTGGTTCGCATGTATATCGAACTGGACGCCCTACACGGAGATGAACGGGCCGCCGATCGGGGTGTGACGGCAAAAATGCTCATTGCGAAAGCCCGTGATATTCTGGCCCCCTTCACGCTGGACGTTAAAGAAGTTGCATGGTGGTCAGCCTATGAAATTGGCCAGCGCGTATGTGACGCATTTGACGACGTAGCTGATGCAGATCGCGCTACACGGAGTCCGCGCGTCTTCATCGCTGGAGATGCATGCCATACGCACAGCCCCAAAGCCGGCCAAGGCATGAACGTCTCCATGGCCGATGCATTCAATCTTGGCTGGAAACTGGGCGCCGTGCTGCGCGGTCAGGCTACACCTGCACTTCTGCAAACCTATTCCGAGGAACGCCGTGCAAAGGCAAAAGAGCTGATTGATTTCGACCGTGACATGGCGCGGTTGTTCAGCGCCAAGCCCAGGAATGGAGCGGAGGCGGCACAGTTCCAAAGCTACTTCAAGAAACACGGGCGATACACCGCTGGGGTAGAGACGCGCTACGATCCGTCCCTGATCACTGCCACCGGTGATCATCAGCACCTCGCATCCGGTCTGAAAACAGGCATGAGGTTCCATTCGGCCCCTGTAATCCGGCTGGCAGATGGAAAGCCGATGGAACTTGGTCACATGATCAAGGCTGATGGCCGTTGGCGTTTGATCGCCTTTGCAGGCAAAGGCGACGAGGGACAAAAGGATAGCGGTATTGCGAACCTGTGTAGCTATCTGTCAGAAAATCCAGACAGTCCTGTGGCGAGGCATACTCCGAAGGGCGCTGAGCCAGACAGCGTCTTTGATCTGCGCGCTGTGTTCCAGGTAGACCACCGGGCCTTGCGGCTCGAAACCCTGCCCAAGATGCTTCTACCGGCGAAAGGCCGTTATGGCTTGATCGATTATGAAAAGGCCTTTTGCCCCGACCTGAAGAACGGACCTGACATCTTCGATATTCGAGGCATTGATCGACAAAACGGCGTTCTGCTGATCGTGCGACCGGATCAGTTCGTCGCAAAGGTGCAGCCATTGGACGACGTCTTGGGTCTTGCTGTGTTCTTTGACAGATTTATGATTGGCGCGTGACGCCACATTGGCGTCATGCGCATAGGCCTGGTTTTTCTATTCGAAGAAGGTTGCATTGCGGCCACCGACCACGATGTCGAAATCATATGCCTGCTCGACATCTGCCGCGCCAACCTCTCGCGGTATGCCAAGATTGCGCTCAAACGCATCGCCCATCAGGATTGCCATCGGGTCTGTCGCATTGTTTGGCTCACCCGGGAAATACATCTGGGTGATCAACCGCGATGACCCGCCGCTGATCGACATATGGATGTGCTTGGGGCGCCAACGGCCAATGTCGGGCCGCGCAAGATAGGCACCCGGGCTGATGGCCCAGAACCGGTAGCGGCCTTCGTCGTCTGTCAGGACGCGCCCGACACCAAGGTGGTTTTCATCCAATTGCAGGCCGGAATGGTCTTCGACATGCCGATAGCGCCCGTGATGGTTCGCACTCCAGACCTCAAGCAGGGCACCTGCAACCGGACGACCCGATGCCGAACGCACACGGCCCGTGACCTCGATCGGCACGCCAGTCGCGCGGGGGCGGTCGGGGGCCGTGCGGGTCATATCCCACTCATGAGGCTTTGTCGCATAGCGCGCTGGCACAACCGGCACAAAGCTGGCGCGCGCAACATCAGGGATCAACCGCAACCGCTGGCGCGGGGTGCGTTGGTCAGAAGTGTTGTCGGTTGGGCCAATGCCTAATAGTCGTCCTTCGGTGCTCATCTCTCAGCTCTCCAGATCATCGAAAAAGGGGGTTTCGCCCGCGCCTGCCATGATGATGTCAAAGACATAAACCTCGGCTCCGCTGGCTGTGCGCCCATCGTGGCGGGCGATCAGTTTCGGCGCGTCTTCGCCCACGGCCTGCAAGACAGGGTCAGTGTCATTGCCCGCCTGATCTTCAAAGAACATCTGCGTCACAACACGATTGATGCCATCCGAGAAGATCGTGACCGTAATATTGGGCGCGCGGCCCGGTGCTGCACCCGGCAGGATCGTGCGGAATTCGTAAGCCCCCGACGCGCTGCGCAAACGACCATAGCCGTGAAACCAGGGATCAATCCCGTCATCGCCTCCCGTCGCCGGCGTGCGGTAAACCCCATTGGCATTCGCCTGCCAAAACTCCATGACGACGCCATTGGCCAACTCGCCATGCCGATCGAGCACGCGACCGCGCAGGATAATCGGCGTGCCAGCCGCCTGCCCCACCAGCCCTGGATCTACCCGCGTCAGGTCTTCGAGCGCTGGGTCGGCGAAATAGATTGGGAAATAAGGCCCGCAGGTGTCTTCGTTCGTGGCTGGCAAAAGATTGGATGTCGGGTCGGTCAATGCCTGTCCTCCATTGTCTTGGGTGCGTTTTGTATATTAAACATCCTGGGAGGCAAAACGGAAACCAACCGCTCATGACCAAAGCGTCCAACCATGACGTCTATTTTGTCCCAGGTTTGCACCGGGGCCTTCGTGTTCTCGAAATTCTTGGCGCGTCCGAGGCCCCGATGTCGCTGAGCGACATTGCACGCGCGATGGAACTCAGCCGCTCCTCTGCGTTTCGGCTGGTCTATACCCTGCGTCAGATGGGATTCATCCGGGAGGCCGAACAGGCCAACACCTTTACCCTTGGCGCACGGGTGCTTAACCTTGGGTTCGCCTATCTCAACCAGCAGCCCATTGCTGACATCGCTCGCCCGATCCTCGCGCAATTGCGTGATGAAACCGGCGTCTCCACACATCTGAGCGTTCTGGAAGGCGACGATGTGCTTTATCTCGTCAGCCATCAGGCACGGTCGGGATACGTGTCGAACATGCGCACAGGCACGCGAACGCAGGCCTATGCCTCTGCGATTGGCTGGTGCCTGCTGGGCGGCATCACCGAACCCGAGTTGCAGGAATTTGCCGACCGCCAGACCTGGCAGCGCTTCACCGAACATACGCCGATGGACGCGGCCAGCCTTTTGGCGCGGGTGTTGGAAGTGCGTACCGCGGGCTTTGTCGTGTCGCGCGGGTTTCGCGAACCGGGTGGGTCCAGTGTTGCTGTGCCGGTGCGCGACAATACTGGCAGCGTCGTTGCCTGCGTGAACCTGTCCGGTCCCGACAGCGGTTTTGATTTCGACCAGATCGACAGCTTCTATTTGCCCAAGATCCAAGAGGCCGCGCTGCAAATCTCGCGGGCATTGGGGTATCCGGGCAGTTAGGCTCATCTAACAAGCCCCAGGATTTCGCGGGCTTCGTCCGTATTGGCCAGCGCGCCGCCCAAATCAGTTATAATCCGCGCCGCCTTGCCCACCAATTGCGAATTGCTTTCGCAGTGCTCGCCTTTGGCGATATAGGCCGTATCCTCCATCCCGATGCGGATATGCCCGCCTAACAACCAGGCCTGCGCCAGCATCGGAAACGCGGCGCGGCCAATGCCAAAAGCAGCCCACTGGGTGTTGTCAGGCAGTTGGCTGACAAGATAGGCCATTGTCGCAGGGTTGGCGACCGCACCAAAGCGGACGCCCAGAACCATCTGCACCATCAGCGGTGTTTTGATGATCCCGCGTGCGACAAAATCCTTGACCATGTGAAGATCGCCGCTGTCGAAAATTTCGATCTCGGGTTTGACACCCGCAGCATAGATCCGCTCTGCCATGATCTCAAGATTGCGCGGGGAATTGATGACCGACGCCTGCCCCGACCACATGGTGTTGAAATCCAGCGTGCATATCTCGGGTTGCAGCGCCTCCACATGGGCCACGCGTTTCTCGGGCTCACAAAGGGTCGAGCCTTCGGCCGCTACCTTTGGATCACGTTCAGAGGGAATGAACCTCCCGCCCTCACCCGTGGTCAGATTGAGCAATACGTCAGTGTTTTCGGCGCGGATCCGCTCGACCAGTTCGGTATAGAGATCAAGCCTCATGGAACCTTTGGTCGTCTTGGGGTCGCGGACATGCAGGTGCACAATCGCCGCCCCTGCGCTTGCAGCGTCGAGCGCCTGGCGCGCGATCTGTTTTGGCGTGACGGGCAAATGCGGGCTGATTTCCGGCGTCATCAAGTTGCCGGTGATCGCGGCGGTCAGGATTGTTTTACGCGCCATCTCAGCAATCCAACACGTCGGCAACCGCGAGGGTCAGGGTTTGTACAATCAGATCAATCTCGTCTACGCTGGAGGTATAGGCTGGTGCCAACAGCACATGATCCCCATTGATCCCGTCGATGCAGCCCTGCGCGGGATAGGTCATCACGCCGCGCACCTTGGCGGCAGCGCCAATTTTCATTGCAATTCCTTCCGCAGGATCGAACGGGGCTTTGGTGGCACGGTCGACCACCAGTTCAATCGTCCAGAACAGCCCGCGCCCGCGGATATCGCCGACCTGGGGGTGCTGAGCAAAGGCATCGCGCAAACCCTCCTCAAGCTGTGCACCCCGCTGGATGACATTGTTCAGCAGGTTCTCTCGCTCGATGACACGCTGCACGGCCAGCGCGCCTGCGGTCGCAATCGCGTGGGACATATAGGTGTGTCCGTTCCACAGCTTGCCACTGCCCGCCTTGATGACATCGACAACTTTCTGTGCAGCCAGAACAGCCGCGATCGGCTGATATCCCGCCCCCAGACCCTTGGCCATGGTCGTAATATCGGCAGCGATCCCTTCTTGCTCTAGAGCATATGTGGTGCCTGTCCGCCCCATTCCGCTCATCACTTCATCTGCGATCAAGAGGACACCGTGGGTGTCACAAATCTCGCGGATACGCATCCAATACCCTGCAGGAGCGGGTTGCGTGCCAAGTGACGCGCCAACGACAGGTTCGGCGACAAAGGCCATCACAGTTTCAGGCCCAAGGGCTTGGATTTCCGCCTCCAGCAGGTTTGCCATACGCTGCGCGAAATCGGCTTCACTTTCGTCTGCATGTTGTAGGCGATAGGGATAGGGCGCGTCGATGTGATTGACTTCAATCAACAGGGGCGCAAAAGGGGCCCGCCGCCCCGCATGACCACCTGTCGCCAAAGCGCCCAGAGTATTACCGTGGTAGCTCGGCTTGCGGGCGATGATATGACGACGGTCAGGCTCACCGTTCTCGATGCAGTACTGGCGCGCCAGCTTCAATGCGGCTTCCATCGCCTCGGAGCCTGACCCAAGATACATAACCAGGCCGGCGCCAGTCCCTTCTGGAGCATGCGCAACCAGATGGGCCGCCAGATCTTCGGCGGGTTGGTTCGTGAAGGATCCGGTATGGGCAAAGGCGAGTTGATCGACCTGGCGCTTGATGGCTTCACGCACCGATATATTGTCGTGCCCAAGGCAAGAGACCGCCGCCCCGCCACAGGCGTCCAGATACCGTCGCCCCCTGTCATCAATGAGGTAGTTTCCGTCACCGGACACCACGACAGGCAAGCCAGACTCAAGGTCTCGGTGAAAGACACTGCTTTGGGTCATAGCGACTCTCTTTCGTCTTGCATATAAAATTATGTTTTGTATATTAAACGCAATTCAACGATGCAAGGTATATTCCATGCCCCCCCCACTGACCGGCATAAAAGTCCTCGACCTGACTCATGTGCTGGCCGGACCGTTTTGCAGTTATCAGCTGGCCTTGATGGGCGCGGACGTCATCAAAATCGAAGATCCGCTAAATCCAGATTGCGCACGTGGTCGCGGCCCTGACGATAGGCTGAATACAGTTGGGCTTGGCCTGAATTATCAGGTTCAGGGGGGTAACAAGCGCAGCCTTGCCCTGAATTTGCGGTCCCCCGAGGGGGCCGACGTGCTGCGCAAACTGGTGTGTGATACAGATATCCTCGTAGAGAATTACACAACCGGTGCCTTGGCGGCATTGGGCCTTGGATACGGTGACCTGTCAGAGGTAAATCCGCAGCTGATCCACTGTTCCCTAACAGGCTACGGCAACTGCGGCCCGCAGGCCGAACACGGTGCCTATGACAACACCATTCAGGCCGCGAGCGGCACGATCGCGCAATGCGGCGGGATCAAACCCGGCGTGTCCTTTGTCGACTACGCCGCGGGATATGCTGCCGCTTTTGCAATAACCGCTGCCCTGACAGGCCGGGCGCAGTCGGGGTGTGGCACGCAGATTTCGGTATCCATGCTGGAAGTTGCGATGCAGATGATGGCGCCCGAGGCCGCTGCCGCGCAACAGCAGGACCCTGAGGTGCGCGGCAAGGAAGCCGGCATCACGAGCTATGACACAAAAGACGGCACATTGATGCTGGGGGCGTTTCGCCCCGTCCAATATCGAAAGCTGGCCGCAATGTTGGACGGGCTGGGCCACCCACTGCCCCCCTTGGCGGAAATCCATGACTGGCCTGATGTCTGGGCCTTGAGTGATGTCACCAAATCCAAGCTGCGCGACATCTTCCTGACCGCAGACGCCGACACTTGGGTTACGCGATTGCGCGCCGCAGATCTGCCTGGCGAACGGGTCAGGACCCTGACCGAGGCTGTCACGTCGCCCCAGCTTGCAGCGCGGGGCTATTTCCAGCCCAGTCCGCGAGATACCACAACCGTTTTGCCCACATCCGCCTTTCATTTGGATGGACGAGCGGCCAAACTTCACCTTGCACCTCCGACACTTGGTCAGAACTCCCGCGACATCCTCGCAGACATGGATTTGACGCGGGACCAGATTGAACAGCTATTTAAAAACGGGATCGTGGCATGATGCAACTGACGGCGACCCTTTGGACCGAACTTCCGGATGATCTGCATCACCTGGGCGACCCTTCGGCGTGGGCCAAAATGACTCGTCCCGGCCAGCCGATGCATTCCTTTCTGGAGGCGGCCTTCTTTGATGAGGGCGGTAACCTGTGGCTGTCAGATGTTCCCTACGGTCGGATTTTTCGGATCACGCCTGCGGGCGTGTGGACCCACGAGCACCAGATCGATGGTGAACCCCATGCGATGCGGATTGCCCCGGACGGGCGACGTATTGCGGTGGACTATCGGCACGGGCTGATCGAACTGGTGGGCGATGCCGCCTTCGAAGTTCTCAGCACAGGCGGGGCAACACCCTTTCTTGGCTTGTCCGACATGGCCTACGGGTCAGATGGTGCCTTGTGGTTCACCGATAGCGGACGCACCAGCCTGAGCGATCCTAGTGGACGCGTCTATCGCTGGGAAAACGGTGACCTGCGGCTGGTTTTGGAGTGCGTGCCCTATTCGAACGGCATTGCGATCTCACCCGACAACGCTTGGGTCTATGTCGCTGCCACACGCGCCAATCAGGTTTGGAAATTCTCAACGCGTCTGCCCGAGGCCGGCGCGCCGATGGTCGGCACTTACCTGCAATTGTCCGGTGGGCTTGGCCCCGACGGGCTGGCCTGCAACGCGGATGGCTGGCTTGCCGTCGCTCAGGCGCAGGCGGGCCGTGCCTATGTGTTTGACGCCCTTGGCGACCTGATTGCCAACGTCCGACTTCCGCGCGGGCTTTGGACGACTTCCGTCACCTTTGACCCCGCAGACCCGCAACGCCTTATCATCGTGGACGCCCAGTTCGGCGGTATCTTCGCTTGTCACATCCCGAACCCCGACCATAACGAACGGACCTGATCCCATGCAAAAAGATGACCTACACGGCTACGTGCCCGCCATCGCGACGCCCTTCAACGAGAAGGGCGAGATCATGGAAGACGCCTTTGTCGATCTCTTCGAGTTCCTGCTGTCACGTGGGGCAACCTGTATCTGCATCGCAGGCGATAACGGTGAAAGCTGGGCGCTGAATGCTACCGAACGCGGTCGACTCGTGCGTCTTGCCAAGAACACCGCAAAGGGCCGTGTCCCGGTGATGATGGGCATTTCCGCCCCGACGATCGACGCCTCGCTGGCCTATGTGCGCGCGGCCGAGGAAAATGGCGCGGATGTGCTCCTGTCTATGCCGCAAACCTATGTTCTCAAGGCGTCAGAGGCGGAATTGATGGCACGGTTCGACAAGGTCTCGGCGGCGACGAAACTGCCGCTGGTCTTGTATAACTCACCCCGGCGCATGGGCTTTTCGCTGACCATCGACCAAACCGAATCCCTGCTCGACAATCACAATGTTATCGGGATCAAGGAAAGCCAGCGCGATTTCTTCTATCACACGCATCTGTTGCACCGTCTTGGTCACCGGATGTCGGTGATGACCGGCCCATGTCACTACATCCTGCCCGCCTTTGCACTTGGTGCCAAAGGCTTCATCGCGACAGGGCCGGAGTTCACGGATATGCTGCCCTCGGATATGGCCGCGGCCGGCACCGGCGCCCCTGATGATGCCTATCGACATGCACATCACCAGCTGACGGTGCTTTACGAGTTGCTGATGGGCACCGGCACGTGGCCCGCGTCGTTCAAAGCAGCGCTAAACCTTGTCGGCCAGCCTGCTGGCGTGCCGCGCGATCCGGTGATGCCGTTAGGCGATGCCGACATCGACAAGATCAAGCGCACCTTTGACGCATTGGGCATCTCTTACAAATGATCCGGTTGGTTCCAAACCATGCAGCCCGGATCAAACGGTCTGAAAAGGTGACGTTCACTTTCGATGGCATGCCTGTTGAGGGCCATGACGGCGAAATGCTGGTCTCTGCATTGGTGCGCGCGAACATCCTGACCCTGCGCCATGCCCCGCACGATGCCGCTCCGCGCGGCGCGTTCTGCTGCATGGGGCTGTGTCAGGAATGTGCTGTGGTGGTGAAGGGACAGACCGTCGAGGCTTGCCGCACCGAAGTCACTGCCGACCTTGTGGTTGAGCGGGTCTGATGTCTGATTCCTTTGACATTGCCATCGTCGGTGCTGGCCCTGCCGGCGGCCATGCAGCATTGAGCGCCGTCAAAAGCGGGCTGCGTGTGGTTTTGCTGGACGAACAAGCTGCTGCTGGCGGACAAGTCTGGCGGTGCAAGTCAACGAGTATTGTCTCCGCGCCGATGACACCTGAGAGCCTAGCGGGGAATACGTTGCGCAAAGCGCTCGCTGAAAGTGCGGTGACGCATCACCACGACACCCGTGTCTGGGACATCCGACGCGAGGACGACCAATGGCAGCTGCAAATCCTGAAAAACGCGAAATCAAGCCAGATCCACGCCCGCTCTCTCATTCTTGCCACAGGCGCGCGCGAGCATGTCCAACCCGTGCCCGGCTGGACGACACCCGGCGTGATCGGGCTGGCAGGAGCAACCGCGCTTTTCAAACAATCCCTGACCTTGCCAGGCAAGCGTACCGTTGTCAGCGGTACCGGCCCATTGGTGTTCTACGTTGCCAGTGAAATCAGGCGACTGGGCGGCACCGTCGCCGCCGTGGTGACCCCGAACTCACGCACCGACTGGGCGCGTGTCCTGCCCGCAATGGCACTGCAGCCAAAGCTGGTGGCGCGTGGTGCACTGTGGGTCGCAGACCTTATGTTGGCGGGGGCACCAATCCTTTGGGGGCATGCCGTGTCGCGCGTCAGCGGGCATGATCATGCAACAGGTGTTGCAACCCGAAATCTGGCACGAGGAACCGATGGGCCGTCGATTGAGGCCGACAGCGTCTGCTTAGGCCATGGATTGATCCCTAACATCGAGGCCGCGCAGATGCTTGGCGTTCCGATCCGGCATGATCCCGCATTGGGTGGCTGGGTGCCCGAAGCCGAGCCGGATGGTCGAACGCCTGTCGAAGGTCTCTATTTGTGTGGGGACGGCTGCGGCATTCGCGGAGTGACCGCCGCAGGCCTGCAAGGGACGCTGGTGGGGGCGCGAGTTGCGCGCGATCTGGGCAAATCCTCGCCCAAACCTTCGCTGCGCCCTTGGCAGCGTGCCGCGCGGTTTGGCCAAGCCATGACCGCTCTGTCACTGCCACGCCCCGATCTGGAGGCGCTTTCCACCGACGACTTGATCCTGTGTCGCTGTGAAAGCCTGACCCGCGCCGACATCATCGCTGAAATCGACACAGGTGCAGCCAGCACCAACGCAGTGAAATCGGGCCGACGCGCGTGCATGGGACCTTGCGGTGGCAAATACTGCCAGTCTGTGATTGCCACATTGATCGCAGACCGGACCGGAAAAGATGCGAAAGACATTCCACCGCCAACGCCTCGCCCTCCTCTACGACCTATTCCCTTGGGACAAGCGGCAGGCGCGTTTGACTATGACGACCTGCCCATCCCGAAACCGGCCCCCCTATGACGCAAGACACCACATATGACATTGCCATAATCGGCGGTGGGATCATGGGATGCGCCACAGCACTGCGTGTCGCAAATGGCGGCATGTCTGCGATTGTGCTGGATCAAGGCGATCTCGGCCAAGGGGCGTCGGGTGTGAACGCAGGCACACTGAGCCTGCAAATCAAGCGCGTGAAGCTGATGCCCTATGCCCTGAAAGGCCACCACCTTTGGGAAGAAATGGGCGCTGCCGTAGGGTTTGCCAAAACCGGCGGCTATACGCTGGCCTTCAATGCCCGCGAGGCCGAAATGCTGCAAGAGCGCCAAACCCTCAAAGCAGAGGCTGGCGCACCGATTGAATTCATATCAAACAATCGCTTACGTGCGGCCGAGCCAAACCTGACCCAAAAGGTTGAAGCGGCAAGCTTTTGCCCCGAGGACGGCTACGCCAATTCATCCCTGACCGGGCAATATTACCGAGGCCGCTTGCGCGATACCGGTATCCCGTACCGTGGGGGGTGCAAGGTGACAGCTATCGAGCGCGCGAATGGTTTCACGCTGACCACACCGCAGGGCAAGATCCACGCGAAACGCATTCTGCTGGCCGCTGGCGCATGGCTCAAACCGCTAGCCGCCCTTCTGGACGTGGACTTGCCCGTGAACGCGCGCGTCAACACAGTGTCCGTCACCGAACGCGTGCGGCCGCTGCTCAGTAGTGTCATCGGGCATGCGACCGGCCTTTTGACAATGAAACAAAAAGCCAACGGCACGGTCCTGATCGGCGGCGGTTGGCAAGGACTTGGCACGCCACAAGACGGTCGTGGCACCGTCAATACCGACACGGTCAAACCCAATCTGGCGCTGGCGCAATATGCTGTTCCTGCACTGGGGAAAGCCCGCGTAACCCGCAGCTGGACTGGCTTTGAGGCCAATGTGCCCGACTTCTACCCCCTTGCGGGCGCGCTGCCCGGTGTTCCTGATGCTTACGTCCTGGGCTGCGTGCGCGGCGGATACACCATCGGCCCCTATATCGGGCAGCTGATGGGCGATCTCATACTGGGGCGAGAGCCCGAAATGCCTCTGTTCGATCCGGGGCGCGATTTTGAAAAGGAAACGATATGACACAAGATCTGGCGCGACTGGACGGCAAATTGGCAGTGATCACCGGTGGCGGTAGCGGCATCGGTGAGGCCACGGCGCATGTATTTGCCCAAGCGGGCGCAACGGTCGTCGTTGCAGGACGCAGGCTGGAACCACTTGAAAAGGTTGCAAAAGACGTGGGCGGCCATGCCATTGCCTGCGATGTCTCGGACCAGGACGATGTGCGCGCCATGTTTGCCAAAGCCAAAGCCATCACCGGCCGCGTCGATGTCTTGCTCAACAACGCCGGCGGCCCCGGCCCGATTGCCCCCGTGGCCGAGGTCGACATGAATGACTGGATCACTTGCATGAACATCAACCTTGTTGGTGCTATGTATTGCCTGCAAGAGGCCGCCAAGATCATGACCGCCCAAGGGTCAGGCTCGATTATCAATATGTCCTCGCTCATGGGTATTCAGGGCTACCCGATGCGGTCGGCCTATGTGGCGTCGAAATTCGCGCTGATCGGCATTACCGAAACCATGGCGCGCGAACTTGGCCCCACAGGCGTTCGCGTCAATGCGTTGATGCCAGGCGCGGTTTCCGGCGAAAACATGGACCGCATCCTTGCCCGCCGGGCGCAGGCCGAAGGCCGCCCTGCGTCCGAGATCGAACGCGAGAACTACACCGATGTCGCTGCTCTGAAACGCTGGGTAGCCCCAGAAGAGGTCGGGCGTGCCGCACTTTATTATGCTAGCGATCTGAGTTCCGCCATTACAGGCGACAAGATGAAAGTGGATTGCGGTCGTTTCTGACACCGCAAACGGAAGGAAGCAAAATGAACGTCGCAACCTTGACCCTCCCCCTGCCCCACGACTGGTTCGCGGCGCAAACCGCTCTCCCTAAAAACCGATTTCGGATGTCGCGGCTGCGCGCGTCAGGCAGCGCGATGAACGGGCTTGCCGCGCGCGTCACTCAGGCCGCTGCTGAGCCGATGGAATTTGCCCCCTCTGACAGCACCCTTGACGGGGCGCAGCGACTTTTCGACAGCTACTTTCTTGTGGAACGCGCTGCTGGCGCGCCGGTTGACATGCTGCGCGCCGCCATGGCGCAGGCACTACCAATCTGCGCGGCGGATATCGAAACAGGGACGGAATTGAGCGAAGCGCAGCTCGAAACCCTCGCGCGCGGTCTTCACCGCCTCGCGGATTGGGCCCTGATTTCTACGGAGATGCCGGACTATGCGCCCCCCTCGCTGTCAGCCGACCCCCTGTTTCGATGGAAACAACAGCACCAGTTGTTCTTCCTTATCATCCACGGAATGCTGTATCTGCTTCACGTACTGGAGGAAGCATTGAGCCGCGAACATGCCCCCGTCATTCAAGTGATCTTGACGGATTTTGCAGACTTGATGGAGGCCTCCACTGTGGCCTTCCACCTTGCTGCCGACTTCTCAACCGAAGCCTACGAGACGCGCATCCGTCCGGATATGACCGCCCATGACCCGCATTTTTCGGGACTTTTCTATGCCGACCATAAAGAGTTGGTCACCAGCCTGCGCGTTCTGAAACGAGTGCCCGACGATTTCGAAGAGGAATTGAACCGGATCAGCAGCGCTATTTCCGACACTTACGACGCCCACGCCCGCGTCTGTCTGAGGTTTGTTGGCAAAACCGCAAGCCTGGCCTCCAAGGATGACAGCCGCGTTGCTGCTGAAAGCATTCGGGGCAAATACGTTAAACGGACCAAGGTCATCGCAGGGCTTGCCAATCCACGCGGGTAGAAGACGTCAGGTAAGGTGCTAGGCCTGAAGCGCATTCTTTCGGCGCTGAATACTCTTTGAGCGCGCGCGACGGAAACATGGCTGTGGAACGCATAACGTTGGAACGACGCATTCGAATACTGGGCAATACGGTGTTTTCCACCTTGAACAAATACGCAACCCCGATGATCACGTCTTTTTTCATCGTCTCTTTAGTGTCGGGGCTGGCGCTCTTTTTCCACATAGGGGGGCAGGCTTGGCAAGGGATTCACGAATGGCTGAGCATTGTCCTGATTTTTCCATTTGCGCTACACCTTTGGAAAAACTGGCGGCCTATGGTCACCTATTTCAGGCGTGCGCCAATTATGATCGCCTTTGTCGTGGCCACGGCACTGTCGCTGCCATTCTTCATGGTGGACACCCATAGCGCAGCAGGCGGACCGCCGCAGTCCGCTTTTGCTGAACAGGTCTTCACCAACAAACTCGCCACTTTGGCGCCTGCATTGGGTGTAGCACCGGAGACGGTGATCAAGCGGCTTGAAGGTGCCGGTTTTGATATGTCGTCGCCCAATCTACCCCCGCGCGGCATCGCCAGATTATCCAACAAGAGTTCATTGCAGCTGTCGGAGGCCCAGACAATTGCTGCACCATGAAACAAGCGTTCGCAGTTGGGTTGCGTCTCGCGCGGAACCAAGGCTGACAAATTGATAGACGCAACAGATCACAGGCTTGTTCCAGCCCCTCTGGATTGAGCCACATGGCACGTTTGGAGTGTCTAGCTGGGTTTGGTTGATGGGGCTTTGCGGCTACTATTTTTATGTGAGATCTGCGCGCCAGCTCATCCGCACTCGCCACCAATGCGAGTTCCGCTTTGGCGATGGTGCCGAGAAAATCAAAACTGTCGACGTCGAACGGCAGCTCCTCACCGGGTTGAACCAATTGAACCAGCACCGGATTACCGACGCCCATGCTGATGGTGTGATTATTTGCTGGCCGCTGCGAAAGGCTCGCAAACATCGCCTCACCGCTACCGCCACACCGGTTCTCCACGATGATGTTCCAGCCGGTCTGCTCATTGAGAGCTTTGGCCAGAATCCGGCCCATTGTGTCGGTTGCCCCCCGGCCCCAAAAACCGACCTCAATCATGATGGTCTTGCCCGGCTCCCAGTCCGGTCCGTCACAAGCGCGCTTGACGCAATCAAGGCAGCGGCAGAAAGCCCCTTGAGTTGGCGGTAATTTCTTCGATATCTCGCCTTTTATGCGTCGCTCAGTTACTTGTTTTGTTCAACGGCCAGGCGTTCTACCGCGCCTGCGCGCAAGCCTTCGATCTGGGTCACAAGTCCGTTTGGATCGACCATCACATTGGGCTCGCCAGCACTCCGTTCGGCCATGGCCTGACGATCCTCATCAAGGCCATTTGAAAAGCCATGTGTGGTCAGATGCACGTCGATGCCAATGTCGTTCGCCTCTGTCAGCGCACGCACACGGTCAAGGCTTTCGATAAAGGCCTCTACCTGTGGCGGGCCTTCGATGGCGTTCAGGCCCAAACCACCGATGGTGATAGCACGATGGGTCTGATCACCGTCTTTCACATCATACATGTAGGAGGCGGTGCCCCATGTGTGGCCGGGCGTCTCCAGAACGGTGAACTTATTTTCACCCAAGGTGATCTCGTCGCCATCGGCCACAACCATTTCCGGCTCGATCATGTCCCACGCGCGGCGCCCTCCTTGCGATGCTTTGGAGGAGTCCACCGCCTCGTCCCAGCCCTCCTGCGTCATCACGAACGTTGCATTCGCCAAGAGTGGCTTGAGCGCTGCTGCGCCCGCGACGTGGTCAAAATGCCCGTGGGTCATCAGGACGTATTTGATCTCTCCCAGATCGGTACCAGTCTTGGCAATGTTCTCCAGCAACAGTGGGGTGAACGGGCCATACAGCGTGTCGATCAGAACGGTGCCGTCGTCTGTGTGCACAAGCCAAGCCGAAACCCAGCAAACACCGACGAAATCAACATTGTCGAAGGGTGACCACGGCTCAACATATTGCGCATCAGGCGTGCTGAGCCAACGGCCCAGATCAGGGGGCATCTGCCCCGTGCGACCGAACTCTGCAAACTTCGCCATAATCTGGTCCGATGGGCACCCGTCAAAGAGCGCCTGCGCACTGGCGGGCATCGCCAAACCCATGGCAAGTGTCACGCCTAACCCTCTGGCAATAATATGTTTCATTGTCTCTCCTCCCGAAAAAGCTGTTAGGTCTTCTGTGCGGCATCGTTGGTTTCAGGGATGAACTTCCCGGGGTTCATCAACCCTTCTGGATCCAGCGCCCGCTTGATTGCGCGCATTGCTACCAACTGGCTTGGCTGCTTGAGCTTGCGCATCACATCCAGTTTGCTTTGGCCGATCCCGTGTTCCGCCGAAAACGATCCGTTCAGACGCGTCAGCAGTGCGAATATCTGCTGCTTGGCCTGATCCAGCGGCAAAGCCGCCCAATCCTGACCCTCTGCCGCGCTTAGAGCATAGTGCAGGTTGCCATCACCCAGATGCCCAACGGTTATAGGTTGGAACCCCATTTCGGCTACCGCCACATCCATGGTCGTGACAAATTCGGCAATCGCAGCGAGGGGTAGTGAGATATCTGTGTGATAGGCAGAGCCATTGGCCGTAATCGCCTCGAGGATCGACTCGCGCATGCCCCAAAGATCAAGGCGCTGTTGCTCGGACTGAGCGATCATCGCGTCGATGATGACGCCTTCTTCCATAAGTTGCTCAAGGGCGGCAAACACCAGACGCTGCAAACGCGTTTCACCGTCTTCCCCTGCTTCGGCATCGTCTTTACGGCTTGAAGCGACTTCGAAAAATAAACCCGTTTCGGCTAGGGCGTCCAGCGGGCGGCGGATTTTCGGAAATTCGCGGCAGATCACCTCCACGGCAGCGGCGGGCATGTATTCATAGGCCTCAACCCCGCCCCCAGTGCGGTCCTGCAAAGCGTTGAGTACGCGCGGCGCATCGCTGAGCGACGCGAGGGACAAAAAACCGGTGGTGCGGGTGACTGGCATCGGAGACAGCTTGAAGACAGCAGCCGTGATGATGCCCAATGTTCCTTCGGCTCCAATCAACAGATCCTTCAGATCGTAGCCCGTGTTGTCCTTGCGCAATCCGGTCAACGCGTTGATGATCGACCCGTCCGGCAGTACTGCCTCGATGCCAATGCAAAGCTCGCGAGTTGTCCCGTATCTTACGACGTTCGATCCACCTGCATTGGTCGAAAGCGCCCCACCAATCACTGCGCTGCCTTGCGCACCGAAGGTCAGAGGAAACACCAAACCATCCTCACGGGCGCGGTCTTGGGCTGTTTGCAGTACGACACCCGCCTCAACCGTCATGCAGCGCCCGTCCGCGTCCAAATTTCGGATCGTATTCATCCGTTCCAGCGACAGAATAATGCTCGTGTCGTCGCTGACGGGTACGCCGCCGCCGCAGAGGCCAGTGCGGCCACCGGACGGCACGATGGACACACCATGGGCGCAACATAGTCGGACAATATCGGCCACCTCTTGAGTGCTTTTGGGCCGCACGACTGCCAGCGGGATCCCCGCGTATTGCCCCGTCCAATCCTTGCAATAAGGCGCCGACACATCGGTGGCGCCAGACATCACGTGCGCCGCACCGACAATCTCAGCACAGCCTGACAGCAGGTCGTCCTGCGTAAGTGACTTCAATTCGGTGACCACACCCACTCCCCCCGTCGCTCCAGAGTGCTCAAAAATCACACCCCTAGAACTACCATGTTACACACCAGAGGGCCTGTCAATTGACATCTACCATGGTAGTATGCACTTTTGCCCCCTGACCCCTATTTGAAACGTAGGTACATGGACCCTATTTCACCGCAGAAATCTGTGACCGAGCTCGTCGCCGAGCGCATCCGGGAGGCGATCATTCTTGGATCGTTCCCGCTCGGCACCAAACTGTCCGAACAAAAACTGGCCGACCAACTTCAGGTCAGCCGCTCCCCTGTCCGCGAAGCTTTGGTGTTGTTGCAAATCGAAGGGCTTGTTCGGGTTTTACCTAAACGCGGGTCCTTCGTATTTTCGCCCGATGCACGCATCACCCGAGACCTGTGTGAGCATCGCATTATCCTTGAAACTGCGTGCCTGAAACTCTCAATCGAGCGGAACCATAAAGCGTTGCTGAAAGGCATGCGCGAGGGTATCGACCTGATGGAAAGCGCCATTAAAGCTTCCGACACCAAACGATATTCGCTTGGCGATCTATCCTTTCACCGCACCATCATCGCCCAAAGCAACAACACCTCGATGATCAAAGTCTATGAGACCACGATCGGTCCTCTAATGGCGCTGCGGACCCACCTGTTCACGATCACTGGAATCCAGCTAGATAGGTCAATGCAAGAACATACCGAAATGCTGAACGCCTGCACGATGCAAGACGTCTCAAAGGCGCAAGCCATTTGTGCAAAGCACATCAATCATCTTGCCGAACATGTCCTCGAGGAAAAACTCGACCTGACATAATAGATGTGATGACCCTAGATCCGCATCACGGCGGCAAAGCCCTCTGTGGCAGCATCAAGATTAGCTTCCGACAATCCGGCTGCATCGATCCGACCGTCTCGCGCCGTGTAGATGCCAAAATCCGCTCGAAGAGTCTCAACCTGTTTCTCCGTGAATCCAGTGTATGAGAACATTCGCTTCTGGTCCGTCAAGAAGGCGAGGTCCTGCGCGACTTGTCGATCTTCCAGCTTCTGGCGCAAGATCTGTCGCATGAGCGCAATGCGTTTGCGCATATCATCCAGTTCAGCCGTCCAATCCGCTCGCAGTTCCGCATCGTCCAGCACGGTTGCAACGATCCGTGCGCCATGACTTGGAGGCATTGAGGAACTGGACCGAGTTACCGTTCCGGCGACAGCCTGAGCTTGTCCAAGATGTTCTGGTGTATGTGTGACCAGCGTCAACGCACCAGTCCTCTCTCTGTAGACAGGAAAACTCTTGGAAAACGAACTCGCGTTAAACATTTCGCGAACCGATCCCGCGAAGATACACAGGCCGGCCACGTCTTCTTCCATACCATCGCCCAAACCCTGACACGCGCAGTCAACAAACGGCAGCAGCTTGCGATCAACAACGAAAGGAGTCAGGTTTTGGCCATTGTTCGATTGACAAATCCACACCAGTGGGGTTGTGACAGCAGGCATGGAGAAGAATTGTGTCACCGGGCTGCGCATGCGCAACCAAGTAGGATATCATTCCTTCAAAATCGAGACCGCGATCGCTGGCGCGGAAGTAAGGATAGGCCTTGATCGTCAGTCCCGCATCTGTCGCTACAGGCACATGGTCGGCCCAGGTAGGATCGCTGAGCCAAAGCGTTTTGCGCGAGACGGGGAACCAGAATAGAGCGTCGGTCAGCGGACAGTCGGATCAGTCTCTTGTTTAAGCGTCCCCTGATGCCGGCTAGCTAGGGCCGCAACTCCCCCTACCCCTAGCCATCGTTCAATTAACTGAATTCTGGGTCTATGCGCCGCGGCACAAATGACGACGTCCTGTTGCATGGTTGGTTAGCTCTCTATGCCGCTCAGGATCCGATGCGCTTCAGTTCAACCAATTCCGCACACCTGCCAAGCGCCCGCTAAAGCGCGCCAGAAGGCGATCTCGCGTTGCACACATAGTGCACACGGCTTCGCTTAAGTTTCTGAAATTAATGATTAACCTGTCAAATCCATCACGGGACAGCTTTGGCTGACATTTTTGAATGGCGGAACTGACGGTCAAGCAGGCATTCAAACCCGCCAATCAAACGGCAGCAAAGTCCCGCAAAGCACCAGTTCCCCCAACTGCCGGATTTGCACTTGCAGCGAAAGTCCGGTCTGAAGAGTTGCACTGAAGCGACATCGGATGCTTGTCGAAGTCCAATTGGCAGCGATCCACACCTAACTTCGGGGTTATCCAGGGCGGGTTACCCGCCCCGGCACCGCAGTCATTCGGTGACTGGATCGTCATCGCGGCGCGGGAAGGCGACCATCTCGACGTCTCGGAACATGCTGTGTTTGACGTTGATCGACGAGGTGTTGCCGCTGTCGTCGGTGTTGACGAAGAAGACACCGCAGTGGTCCCAGAAGTTCTTGCCATCTTTTTCGCCGGATTTGACGTTCAGTTTCAGAGTTTGCGTAGCCAATTTTCAACCCTCACTTTGAGTGTTTCGATGTACATGGCCAAGTCGGGCACCAAGAGGATGCCAGCGGGAAAATTGCCTCGCGAGGAATGCGCTGGCGCAGGGGAATTTTCTTGTTGAAGCGGGGCTTGCACCGCGCCTGACACGGCTGCCTGATTATGTTCAACAGTCAGAAATACGGCGTTGAGGATCTGAGTTTGGCCGTCAATTTCTGGACTGGCCCGTCAAAGCTGGCCTAAAACGCTGCAACTCCTGTAATGGGCCTGCAGATTGCTCGCAGCAAATATGATCTACTGACCATAAAGCGGAAATATGATCTGCGGATCATACGGCATGAAAGGCAATCGCCCGGCGTCGTATGCCAGCGGCAATGGCTTCCGCCAGAGGCAGTGGAAACCCATCCAGCAGGTCTGCTAGTGTCTTGTCCAGGGCGGGTTCAAGTTCTGCCGCGATGACCGACAAGACTTCTTCAGCCAGCGCCACTCCAAAACCAGCCGCCTTTGCAGCCTGCGGTAAATGGCGCGGCACTACCTCATTGATCCGGTAGTGTCCGTCGACGCCCATCGCGAGGCGCATCCGGTTCTGGCGAATTTGACCGTCATCCGCGCCTTTTTTTGCGCTCAGCACGTCATAAAGCGGGGACATACGGAAACCACCAGGGCGCAATGCAATGCTGAAATTCTTCGCATGCCCATCTGTCGCCCCCAACAGCCAAAACAGCACCTGCGCGCGCAAGAAGGCGCGTTGATCTGCCTCGGGTTCATCACTGCCCGCCAGCAACCCGATCCCTTCGGTGATCCCAGGCCCACCATCCATTTGGTATTTCTGGCTGGGCGGGACTGAGAGCGCTTGGCAAAAGTCTTCCTGCGGGAGGCGGATCAAGCGACCATCCTTGGTCCAACGCCGATCGAACCGCGTCACGACAAGGCTCCGCACGTCTTCAAAGTCAGCAATCTCGACCTCCGCCACCTCCATGCCCAGGGCACGGCAAAAGCTCATGCAAAAATACGCGTTCTCAACGCTGTCGGACAATCCTCAAAGCAGTTGTTTTTTGGCCTACGCGCGTTTCCCGTTAACCCCTTTTCGCGTCACGAACCGGCTTTGTGTAGCGGGTCGGCAGCGAAGTGTTTACTCTGCCAAGAGGCCGATTGATCCTTTTCGCATTCTGCTTGCGATGGCCGAGAGAAAAGCCGCCCCGAACGTCACCTTAGCGCATTTCCCGATAACCCTCGGCGCGTTGGACTGTGATCTCGCGGAGCACCTTGTCGTGGATTTCTTCTACAAAAGTTTGAGCGTTTTATGTGCGAGTTTTGGCGACACTATTTCCGCAAAGAAAAATCACAACTTCCCCTTCGAGGGCCAATTGGTGATTAGCGAAGCAGCAATATAGCATTCAAATAGAAAACAAATGGACACTCTTGGTCGACTTGGCTGTCACTTGTGAAAAACACTCATGTGGCCTCGCTGCCTCGCCGCCGCTTTCCAGTGCTTTTTACGGACGCCTTCAGGTTCAAGTTTCGCATATTTCCCGCCCGAAAATTTGGGCCAATCAAGCGCCAGTCCTGCCTTGACCATTTCTGCGCTGAGGTCTCGCCCGTCGGGAAGAAAACAGGTTGCGACAACCCGGTCATAGGAGATGCTCGGCTCAAGCTCAGCAGTAATTGTTTGACCTTTGCATAGTTTGACCAATTCCCACTTTGCCTTTTGGCCCCACGGATGCTCAAGTTCTGGCGCATCAATTCCGGCCAACCGCAAGCTGACTTTGCCAATTCTGATTGTGTCGCCGTCTACGACGTAACACTTTCCAGTAATTGTCGCAGGCTGCGGTTCCTCCACCTGTACTGACGGCTTTGGCGCAGGTGTGCGATAAATCGGCTTGTATGTTGGCGTCGAGGTGAAAGACTGAGCCGGAGCGCTCGGCCTTGAAGGTGGCGGATACGTTCGCTTTCTACTTTGCTGTCCACCGCCGAAAAATGCTCGGATAATTAATCTAATCATCGTACACACTTTCGCGTAAACTACAGCACCTTACGTCATTTCTGAGGTTGAAGTTCATGTTGAAATCTATGTCATTACAATAACGCCTTGATAGAATTCTCTGAGAAAAATTTGGCGATTTCAGAACAGAACTATGGTCAGATTCAGGAACATAAACAGATTTTCGACCCTAGGTTCCGAGGGGCCAATATCTTCCTCGCCGCCTTTTTCTCGAAGATTACGGGCCCGATGAGAGTGCAGCTTGTGTTTATCTCGTCCTAGTTCGGCGCATGAGCGGCCTGGAAGGTCTGGTTATCATGCATTGACTCGCCGTCGCAGCCCAAAGGCGTCTTAAAATTTATGCATCTACGTCAGATGCTTATCCTGTTAATCGCGGGTGAAAACCCTGCGCACCATGATTAACCTAAGGGAAACCTTACCTTTCGACACGTTTCTTCTCTGATACCTTTTGGGCAATGGAACACGAGGAAGATTGATGGACTCCGAGCGCGCGCATCCACATGTCGACATGTCCGACCAAGATCGCAACGAAGCGATTGATCGGTTGTATGACGTCGCACTCGATCCGGAACGGTACGAAACCTTGTTGGACAAATGGGAAAGTGCGGTTCGCCCGTTGAGGGCACAGGCAGATTTTTCGGCCCCCCGCCTTCTGGATGATCCAATGATTGCCGGGCATTTTCATCGGGCCGGCGAATTTCTGGACCGGATTGACGTAGGCCGGGATGGCGACGGAATTCAGGGCATTCTTGCACCCTTCGGCAAAGTGTCCGCATTTGTCCTCGACGACTGTCTCAAAGTACGGGCCGCGAACTCGGCCGCGACCGAACGTCTCTCACTCGGGGTGAACTCCAAACTGACCGACCTCGCTGTGAACTATGAGGATATCAAGGCCATTGGTGGCACAGTCCGCTCGTTGCTTGCCAGCACCGGACAGGACACCGCCGTCCTGAGGGTGCGTTCGTTGACACGAGGCCATTTTGTGGTCCTGCGCTTGCAACGATGCCAAACCGCGGGAGGCGTGCCCTTGGTCCTTGCGGCTTCCAGCGAAGTTGGCTGGCCGGAGGGGTTCAACGACATTCTCCGCCGCGCCTTTAGCCTGACGGGTGCGGAAACGGGCGTCGTTAAGAGTCTGGTCGAGTGCTGTTCCGTGAGTGATATCGCCGTTCAACGGGGCCGCTCGATCGATACCGTGCGCGCTCAAATCAAATCCATTTTGTCCAAGACCGAAACCCATTCTCAGGTTGAATTGGTGCGGCTGGCCCTGTCGGTGATGGATATGGCGAACCTGACATTGGATACTCAGGTCGAGCCACGTTTGGTCAGCAAAGGGAACGGTTCGCTAGAATCTATTCCGTTTCAAAGCATTACAACGCCTGATGGACGCCGGTTGGACTATCTGATCTTGGGCGCCCCCAAAGGGATCCCCATCCTGTTCCTTCCGTTGGATTATGGCCTCGTCCGCTGGCCCGCCTCTGCCGAAGCCGAGGCTGCAAAGCGCGGCTGGCGCGTTATCGTTCCGGTGAGAGCGGGCTATGGTCAGTCGGACATGATCGCGAAAGCCGAAAACTTCGACGACGCGATGGTCGAAGATGTCCTGCAGATACTTGAAACGGAAAAGGTCGAGCGCTGCCCGATCATTTCGATGGGCAGTGACTCATTCTATGGGATGCAACTGGCCCTGCGCCGCCCCGACATGTTCACGGCTCTGATCGCTTGCGCGGGTGTCCTGCCAATGACGCGGCGCGAACAATTCGAGCGTATGGAAAAATGGCATCGCTTCATTCTCGCCGGTGCGAAGTATACGCCCCACTTGCTCCCTTTTATGGTCAAAGCCGGCTTCCTCCTGGCGCGCAAAATCGGCAAGCGCGGATTTGTGCATGCCGTCTACGGAAGCTCCCCCGCAGATGTAGAAACATTTGAAAACCCCGAGGTTTTTGAATCCATGGTCACCGGATCAGAAGTCGCCCTGTCCACGACCCATTCCGCGCATGAAAGCTTTTCTCGTATGCTGCTCGGCCGCCAGAACGGCGATTGGTCCGCCGATGTCGATGCTTTGAAAGGGCGCCTGCCTGTCATTTTTATGAACGGGACCGATGACCCGCAAGTTCCACGAGAATCGCTGCAGGAATTCGAAATCGACCACGATTGGATCGACTATCGAGTCTACGAAGATGCCGGCCAACTGATTTTTTTCCGTCACTGGCCGGATGTCCTGAAAATCGTCGAGTCTTTTTTGAAGTGACAGAGCGTTTTACCCTATCTGGGGTATGACGGGCTCCATCCATTTCCATAGGCTCGATCTACTGAAGTTAGGGTAGTGTAAATGGTAGAACTTGTTGAGAATCTCCGGGCATATCCCAATGCACTGCAGGCAATCGGCGTGTTCGGTTTCATGCTCTATGTTGGTGCTTTTTCAGCGATCCAAGCTGGAAGGCTTTGTGGTAACAGTATTATCTTTTCCATCAACCAAGTGGTAGCCGCCAGCTGCGTCCTCATTGGGCTGGCTGGCGCTTTTAACCTGGCTTCCTTCCTGATCCAGGTGAGCTACATCAGCATCGGGTTGTATGGTATTTCTGTTCGCTGGCGACGCGCGCGACGCGCAAACCTGTCTCGGCACTCGCAACCTCCTTGCGAGCCGGGCACAATTTCTGCACCTTTGGTCTAACCTCACTCCTGCGAATTCTTGGTGAGGTGAGAATCAAAATAGAGCCCGCGTTCGGGGCACCCTATGGCAACGTTGTTCGCCCTAACTCGCCATAGGAACGCGTTTCGCGTGCCCCGCGCGCATCCCACCCATTTTCGAACACGACAACCCGCGCAACATGCCCCTAAATCGCGCCGTCTTTGACGGCCTGCATGGAGACATGCGTCGAGGTATTTCCAACGTGGGGCAAAGTCGAAATCTTTTCGCCAAGCACCTGCCGATAGCGGCTGATGTCTGACGTGCGGACTTTCAGCAGGTAGTCATACGAACCGGCAATCATATGACATTGCTCAATTTCTGTAACTTTGCGCACCGCGTCGTTAAAGGTTTCCAGTGCCCGTTCCGTGGTATCTGTCAGCTTGACCTCGACAAAGGCCACGTGGTCGCGACTAAGCTTTGCGTGGTTCAAAACAGCGCGAAATCCGGTGATATAGCCCTCGGTCTGCAGCCGCTTTAGTCGCAGCTGACAGGGGGTCTTCGACAACCCCACCAAACGCGAAAGCTCCGTCACAGGAAGCCTTCCATCGCGACTAAGCGCTTCAAGAATTGCATTATCGTATCGGTCAAGTTGGCTATATTTGTCCATAGATCGGAGCATATGTCACAAAAAACGGCCGGATCAATAGATTTATTGCCGCCATCTTTGATGTGCTTTGGTCACACCGACCGATCCGGTCATGCTATTTATAGAGCGACACATATCCAACGAAGGCACTGCTATGCAGGTTCTCAATCAAATACGGTCCGACATCCGCTCCAACACACTTCGCGACGAAAACGCGGTTCTAGATCAATTGCGCAGTTGCGCACCGGATGAGGCGACGCGTCAGAGGGCATCAACGCGCGCTGCTGAATTGGTCCGTGCCATTCGCGCCGACGCGAATCCGGGACTGATGGAATTGTTCCTCGCAGAATACGGCCTGTCGACGGATGAGGGAATTGCATTGATGTGTCTGGCCGAGGCGCTTTTGCGGGTCCCCGACACGGATACAATTGATGAGCTGATCGAAGACAAGATTGCCCCCTCTGCCTGGGGCGCACATTTGGGTAAATCGAGCTCGTCTCTGGTGAACGCCTCGACATGGGCGCTGATGCTGACCGGTAAGGTCCTGCAAGACGGCCCACGCGTCGCAACGACGCTGAGATCTGCCGTGAAGCGCCTAGGGGAACCGATCATCAGAACGGCTGTCGGCCGCGCAATGAAGGTGATGGGGGCGCAGTTTGTGTTGGGACGCACGATTGATGAGGCCTTCGACAACGGTCGCAAAAAGGCGGCGCGTGGGTATACGTTTTCCTATGACATGCTCGGGGAGGCCGCCCTGACGGCGCGCGATGCCACGAGTTTTCACCGCGCCTATGCTCAAGCCATCGCCAGACTTTCAACGCAGTGCAAATCCGACGATATCCGCGAGAACCCGGGCATTTCGGTGAAACTATCTGCACTCCACCCGCGGTATGAAACCGGCCAGCGCGACAGAGTTATGACCGAACTTGTCGCGCGCACCTTGGAACTGGCGCGTCAGGCGCGTGACGCAAAGATGGGGTTCAACATCGACGCCGAAGAAGCCAACCGGCTCGACCTGTCTCTGGATGTGATCGAAGCGGTGCTGAGTGACCCCTCTTTGGCTGGATGGGACGGGTTCGGGGTCGTCGTTCAAGCCTACGGAAAACGCGCCGGAAAGGTGATCGATTGGCTTTATGCTCTAGCCCGAAATCACGACCGAAAAATCATGGTGCGATTGGTTAAAGGGGCCTATTGGGACACGGAAATCAAACGTGCACAGGTTGAAGGTCTGTCGGGGTATCCGGTTTTCACCCGCAAATCGGCAACGGATGTTGCCTATGTTTGCTGCGCGAAAAAGCTATTGGAAATGAGCGACCGGATCTATCCGCAGTTTGCCACGCATAACGCCCACTCGGTTGCCGCGATCCTCGAAATGGCGACGGACCTACGCGCCTTTGAATTTCAGAGACTTCACGGCATGGGCGAGGCGCTCCACGATATCGTCATGAAGCGAAACGGGACGCGATGCCGGATTTATGCGCCTGTTGGTGCACATCACGACCTCTTGGCCTATCTGGTTCGCAGGCTGTTGGAGAACGGTGCGAACAGCTCGTTTGTAAACCAGATTGTGGATGACGCCGTTCCCGCTGAGCGGATCGCACAGGACCCGTTTGGCATGGTCGATGTGGCCCAAAGCCCTGTGCGTCTGCCAATTGACCTATACGCGCCCGAACGGCCCAATTCCACAGGTTGGGATCTCAGCGATGTTGTGGATATTGACGCTTTCGATGCCGCGCGCGCACATTTTCAGGACCGTCGATGGAAGGCATCGAGCATCGTTGTTGCAGGGGAAACATCCGGGCCAGAACACGACGTCCGCAACCCCGCCAATCCCGACGACATCGTGGGCACCGTCACATTCGCAGGCGAAGCCGAGGTCAACGCCGCAATAGGCGCCTCGCGCGCCTGGGGTGAAAATGCAGCGACCCGCGCGCAAGTCCTCAACAAGGCCGCTGATCTCTATGAAGAGAATTTCGGTGAGCTTTTTGCCGTTTTGACACGTGAAGCAGGAAAGACACCGCGTGATGCGGTGGCCGAGCTGCGCGAAGCGGTCGATTTCCTGCGGTACTACGCGGCGCGCGCAACTGAGCTAACTGCGCCGCCCTGCGGAGTTTTCACATGTATTTCGCCGTGGAATTTTCCTTTGGCGATCTTCACAGGTCAGATTTCGGCGGCTTTGGCTGCGGGTAACGGGGTTCTCGCGAAGCCTGCCGAGTCCACATCCATTGTCGCCTCACTCGCCGTTGAACTTTTGCACCGTGCCGGAGTGCCCACCGCCAGCCTACAGTTGGTTGTGGGCACAGGGTCGCAGGTCGGAGCGCAACTGACATCGAACCCCCGCATTGACGGCGTTTGCTTCACCGGCTCGACGGCCACCGCGATGTCGATCAATCGCGCAATGGCTGCAAACCTGTCCCCGACCGCGCCCTTGATCGCAGAAACCGGCGGGATCAACGCCATGATCGTCGACAGCACCGCCCTGCCCGAACAGGCGATCCGTGACATCGTTACGTCGGCCTTTCAATCGGCCGGACAACGCTGTTCGGCGCTCAGGATGCTGTATGTTCAAGACGACGTTGCCAAACCGTTTCTGGAGATGCTTTTTGGGGCCATGGATGAACTGGTGCTGGGCGATCCATGGTCGCTGCAGACTGACGTCGGACCGGTCATCGACGAGGCGGCGCGCGCGACCATTCTCGACCACATCGATGCGGCGCGCGATTCCGGTCGGATTCTAAAGGTCTGTGACGCTCTGCCCGAGCGCGGCAGTTTTGTCGCGCCAACGGTAATCAAAGTTGACGGCATTGCAGATCTCAAGCATGAGATTTTCGGCCCTGTTCTACATGTTGCAACTTTCGGCTCGGAAGAGTTGGATGACGTCGTCGATGCAATTAATGCGACCGGATATGGCCTAACTTTTGGCATGCATTCACGCATCGATGATCGCATCGAACAAGTGACGAGCCGCCTGCAGGTGGGCAACCAATACATCAACCGCAACCAGATCGGCGCGATTGTTGGCTCTCAACCCTTTGGTGGTGAAGGACTGTCGGGAACGGGGCCCAAGGCAGGCGGACCGTCCTATATCCATCGCTTTACAAAAACAGAACGCACCGTCGTTCCGGTCACCGATGGACCCATCGCGAAGGAGGCCGACGTTGCGCGTCTCCTGGCATCCGCGGAACCCGCGGGCGTGCGACTGTCATCCGCCTCTTTGCCGGGCCCCACAGGGGAATCAAACCGATTGTCAGAATACGGGCGGGGCACGGTGTTGTGTTTGGGACCAACGCGCGAAGGGGCGTTGGAACAGATGCGGATTGCACAGGAAAACGGCTGCGCGGCGGTCTGCGTCGCGCCGGAGCTTTCGCCACAGGAAGGTGTTTCAGGTGTTATAGACGCGGCGGCTCTGACAACGCTTGAGGGCTTTGATTTGGTCGTGTCTGACGCGACCGATGAGGCGTTGCGCCCCCTGCGCGAGGCCCTGGCTGCACGAGAGGGGAAGATCATTCCCTTGGCGAGCGGCACGAATTTGGCCGCGCTGTGCCGCATCGAGCGCCATATCTGTGTCGACACAACAGCCGCGGGTGGGAATGCGAGCCTTTTGGCTCAGGTCGACTGAGAGACAATTGAGAACCGACCGTATCGGGTCGTTGAGGCGTAAGGCGGCATCCCGCCTTACGCCATTTTTGCTTAGTGTTTGAATCGTTTGATTTCACCAGATGCGAGGCGCGCGCTGTAGGATTTCATCTCCTTGCGAACGATCGACATCAGGAAGTAGAGGCCGGTGATATTCACCACCGCCATGGCAAAGATCGCGGCATCCGAGAAGTCGATGACCGGGCCAAGGCTGGCGGCGGCACCGATGACCACAAAGACGCAAAAGATCACTTTGAAGATCAGTTCGGATGTTTTGCCTTCGCCGAACAGGTAGGTCCATGCTTTCAGGCCGTAGTAGGACCATGAAATCATCGTCGAAAAGGCAAAGAGAACAACCGCGACTGCCAACACATAGGGGAACCAGCTGATACCCGATGCAAATGCCGCAGAGGTGAGCGCAACGCCACTATTGCCGTCGACGGTGGCAATCGCGCTTCCATCAAGGACATAGAGGCCCGTCGTTGGATCAGAGATCAACTGACCCGAAATCGTGATCACCAAAGCCGTCATTGTACAGATCACTACCGTATCGATAAGCGGCTCCAACAGGGACACGAAACCCTCTGTAATAGGCTCATTTGTCCGCACGGCCGAGTGGGCGATAGCCGCAGAGCCAACACCGGCCTCGTTCGAAAACGCTGCCCGCTTGAACCCCTGAATAAGCGCGCCGACAAAGCCGCCCGCAATCCCCAGACCGGTAAAGGCGCCCGTAAAGATCTGGCCAAATGCCCAACCGATTTTATCGTAGTTGACGATCAGGATGATCAGGGCCGCACCGACATAGAGAATGCCCATGAAGGGAACGACCTTCTCCGTCACGTTGGCGATGGATTTGATCCCGCCGACGATGACCGCAAAGACCACAGCCGCGAAAATTATGCCCGTAATCCAACCCGGGTAATCGCCCACGATGCCTGAAATCTGCGCATGTGCCTGATTGGCCTGGAACATATTCCCGCCACCGAGCGCACCGAGGATACAGAAGATCGCAAAAAGAACGGCGAGGAATTTCCCACCGGGCAGGCCACGTTCCGCGAACCCCTTGGAGATATAGTACATCGGGCCGCCCGAAACCGATCCATCGGCGTATTCGTTGCGGTACTTCACGCCGAGGGTACATTCGGTGAATTTGGACGCCATCCCGAGCAGACCCGCAAGGATCATCCAGAATGTTGCGCCCGGCCCGCCGATGCCAACAGCAACTGCAACACCTGCGATGTTGCCTAGGCCCACGGTGCCGGACAAAGCGGTCGTCAGCGCCTGAAAGTGGCTGACCTCGCCGGCATCATTGGGATCCGAATAGTCGCCTTTGACCAATGAAATTGCATGGCCAAAGTAGCGGAACTGCACGAAGGCGAAATACACGGTGAAAATCGTTGCCGCCACAACGAGCCACAACACGATCCACGGAAAACTTGTCCCCGGTAGGGGTGCAAAAATCAGGCTGACGAACGGGCCGGTGAACTTGGCAAAGGCCGAATTGACCTTTTCATCCAGCGTCATCGCCGTTTGGGCATAGGCCGGCAACGCGAGCATGAGGCCCGGTGCGGCAAGGAGTGCGTTTTTGATGAGTTTCATGATCTTGCTTTCCCTAAGCGATGACAGTGACAGGCACGGTTGCACTCATGACGAGGTTCGACGTCGCGCTACCGAAAAAGCGCTTGGCGAAACCGCCCTCTGAGGAGCGGCAAACAATGATCTGCCGGCCACCCTGCTCTTCGCAAACGGCGATGAGCGTGTCCGCTACATCTCCGTGACGCACAACGCCTTTGGCCTTCACGCCGGCATCAGTCATCGACTTCACAGCCGGATCGACGATCCGCGATCTTGCTGTCGAAATCTCTTCTTCGCGCCGCTTGTGACGCAACGCGTTTTCTTCCGCAGTCTGGAAAGAATAGGGGGACCATTCGATCACATATGTGATCACCAACTCACAGTCGCCGATCAGCGAAGCAAGTTCGCTTGCAAAGGCGAGTGCCTTGTCCCCTGACGCCGTTCCGTCGAGGCCGACTATTAGTTTTGTTGTCATTTCGTTTCCTTTTCCCTGTTGACCTGTCCGCGCATCGAACAGCCAGAAAAAGCCGCCGGCGAAATACGTTTTGCTCCCCTTGTGGGAATTCACCTATTCAGCTCTCACACGAATAGGATAGTCATTTTGGATGGTTATGAGGCCCTAGTTTGCGGATCCCTTGGTCGTTTTGCCTAAATTTTTGCAAAAACGCAGCCAAAACGCCCAATCGAGAGGCCGTTCAGTTACAAATTAGAATGTATAATGAGATGCCATTCCAATCCGGCAGGTATAAATAACCTGATTTAGGACACGCAATTCATCCAACCGCTGCAGTTTAAAATGGGCGGATTGAACAATAGTATTGGACAATAGCCGCGCAGACTTTGCTATCGCGGCGACGGAGCGCCGGTGGATTCCCGCACAATCAATTCGGCCGAAATCTCGGACACGGTCAAAGGCATTTCAGGATTGTGAATGCGTCGCAGGATAACCTGCGCGAGGATCTGGCCGAGTTTGTTTGGCGACACGCCCATGGTGGTGAGAGCCGGGGTGGATACGGCCGCGTCCTGAATGTTGTCAAAGCCGATAACCGAAACATCGCCTCCGGGGCGCTGGCCGGATCGCGACAGCGCCAGACAGGCGCCGATCGCAACCATATCTCCGTTACATACCACCGCCGTGACTTCCGGATGCGCGCGCAGGAGCGCCTGCATCGCTTCCAGTCCGGCGAGTTTATTGTCCATGGAGTCCCATAGAATACAGGGGCCCAATGCGCGTTCGGATACCGCGCGTTTGTATCCTTCGATTCGCTCACTGCGCACGATCGTCATGTCTGTGCCGCCCAGATACGCAATGTGACGATGCCCTAAATCAGCAAGGTATTCCGTCGCTTTGCGGGTCGCTTCCGCATTGCGGATACCAACGTGATCGAAGGTCTCGTTCACCTGCCGCAGAAAGGTGACCGTCGGCATTTTATGCGCGGCGAGAAGGTCGAAAGTCTCGGTCGGCGTATCAAAGGCCGGCACCCATAGAAGTCCGCCCCGCCCGTGTTTGATAACCGCTTCGAGTTGGCTGGTTTGACGCTGTGCATCGTCGCGCGTGTCGAGGATCGAGACCATGTAGCCCTCGGTCTCGAGCAGGTCGACGACCCCGCTGACAACTTCCGCATTAAAAGGGTTCGAGAGTTGGTTGATGACAAAACCGATCTCGCGGTTTTCGCCGGATCGCATGGCAGCGGCGCGAAAATCGGGAACATAGTGCAGCTTTTTTGCCGCGCGCAGAACCTTGTCGCGGGTGCTCTCGGAAATGCGCCCCGTGCCCCGCAAGACCTGAGAAACCGTGGGAATCGAAACCCCGGCTTCCTTGGCCACTGTGCCTAATGTTGGCTTACGCGACATCGTCTCTCCTGAGCTGTGGTCCCCTTAACCCCGCGAGAACTGCGCGATTTCCGCTTTGGATTCAATGGGGCGATAAAATTTTTCGACCTTTCGCATGCTTCGCGTGAGTGCCTAGCCCGCAATTCTCAATTGACACATGGTATATCGTTATACCAATCTTGTGAAGTGGGCGGGGGATTCGCAGCTTGCCGCAACGGCAATCGATCCTCATGTCCCTGTAAAGCCAACCGATGAAAAATTCGATTGGCCAAAGGTTAAGACGGGCGTCGGCAGGGAGGCTGGCCTCGAATAAAATTTCTGGGAGGAAACATGACCCTACTTTCCAAAATCGCCGGACCCGTGTCCGGCCTAGCCATTATGTGTTCGGCTGTCGCAGCACAGGCCGATGTCCTTTTCTGGTCGACGCAGGCCAAGCCCGTCGAAGAAGCGCAAGCAATGCGTGAACAGGTCCTCTCCGGATTTGGAGATGCCGTGGATTACCAACCAAACGACGGTGGCCCGTGGCTCACGCGTCTTAACGCCGAACTGCAGGCCGGATCCGGCTCGATTGGATTGCTGGGCGGGTTGCATGGCGACTTCTCCGCAATGAACCCCGATGATCTGGTTGATCTCGGCGACCTTGGCGTCACCTCGGCCAGCGATACGTTCAACAATCTCGCAAAACTTGGCACCGACTCGCTCCAGTACATCCCGTGGATGCAGGCGAGCTATATTATGGCGGCCAGTAAGAAGGCCCTGGAATATCTGCCCGACGGTGCAGACATCGACGCGCTTTCCTACGACCAGTTGATCGAGTGGTCCGCAAACGTACACGAAGCCACAGGCGAGCCAAAGTTCGGCTTTCCAGCCGGACCAAAGGGTCTGAAGCACCGCTTTTTCCAAGGCTACCTGTACCCCTCCTACACCAATGGCGTTGTGCGCACCTTTGCGTCCGATGAAGCCGTTGTCGCATGGGAAAAGTTCCGCGAACTCTGGGAGCACACGAACCCTGCCTCGACCAACTTCTCCTTCATGCAGGAACAGTTGATTTCGGGCGAAGCGTGGATCGTTTTTGACCACACATCCCGTCTGGCGCAGGCGTTTAACGACATGCCGGATGATTTCGTGGCTTTCCCTGCCCCTGCAGGTCCAACCGGGCGCGGCTTTATGCCGGTTCTCGCCGGTGTCGCAATCCCGCGCACAGCACCTGACATGGACGCTGCCAAAGCATTGGTCGCCTATATGCTGAAACCGGAAACACAGATCGAAACACTGCGTGCGACGAACTTCTTCCCCGTTGTCGACGTTGATCTGCCAGACGATCTGCCGGCCTCTGTTCAGGCCGCTGGTGCAGCCGTTGCTAAAATGAGTGGCTCTGCCGATGCCAACCCGGGCCTGTTGCCCGCGGGACTTGGTGACAAAGGCGGCGACTTCAACCGCGTCTTTGTCGATGCCTTCGAACGTATCGTTTTGGCCCGTCAGGACATCCGCGCGGTTCTCGATGATCAAAAAGGCCAACTGGCCGCGATCATGGAAGAAACCGGTGCACCATGCTGGGCGCCTGATGCACCCTCCGATGGAGCATGCCCTGTCGAGTAATCGACGCGCAACGATCCAAACCGATCAACTGTCTGGGCCCCGATGGGCCCGGACACCCCCCACTTCACAAGGCGCCTGAGCGCCAGATTGGAGCGCCGCGATGAACGCTCGGATATTGCCCTATGTGCTGATCCTGCCGGTCACGATCTTCTTGTGTGTGTTCTTCCTCTACCCCTTCGTTCTGGTGGCCCAGCAGGCATTCGGAACAGGCTCAGGTTTCAGCCTCGAGAATTTCCGCGAAGTCGTCAGCTACTGGAAGTTCCCGATTTCTTTGAAAAATACCCTGCTGCTCGCTGCAGCGGTGGTCCCGATCCAGCTGGCTCTGGCGTTGCTCATGGCAACTATGGTCAACCGGATGCAAAAGGGCCGCGATCTGGTACTCTATATCTGGACGATCCCACTGGGCATTTCCGATCTTGCCGCGGGCCTGATCTGGTTGGCGATTTTCGAGCAATCCGGCTTCCTCAACACGATGATGAGTGGTCTGGGGATCGTCGACAGACCGGTCAACCTCCTCTCCTACCAGCATCCCGGTGTCGTCTTTCTCGCCATTGCGCTCGCCGAAATCTGGCGCGCCACCGCGATCATGCTTGTTATCCTCGTGGCCGGTATCGGGCTGATCCCGAAAGAATATTATGAAGCGGCCGAGGTTTTCGGCGCATCCCCCTGGAAGCGGTTCCTGCGTATCACCCTGCCTATGCTGCGCCCGTCATTGCAAACCGCATTGGTGCTGCGCGTGATCCTCGCCTTCGAGATCTTCGCCGTCGTCGCCGCGCTGGGTGGAACGCTGTTTCCGGTACTTATGGGCGAAACCTATGCCTATCAGTTTGATCTACTCAACAATGGTGCGGCTGCCGCGATGGCCCTGATCATTCTCGCGATCTCGATCGCCTTCACGCTCGTCATCCTGCGCATTCTGCGCGTACCGAAGGGAGCCACGATATGACCGATGCAGCCAGCGTTGATCTGCCCAGAGATACGCGAAAATCGGGTAAGTTTCTCTATGTGTCCGCAGTGGTCCTCCTGTGTGCGTGGGTGATCGTGCCGATCTATTTTCTGATGATCAACACGCTGTCCTCCCCCGAAACGGTCACGAGTTTTCCCAAACCTCTCTTTCCCGAGTTTGACTTGGGTAGTCTGAAGTTCTTTGCCGGGTTCGCCGGGATGCTCGCGGCGCTAAAAAACTCGGTTCTCGTTGCGGCCATGACGATGGTCATGTCGATCCTCGTCGGCGCGCCCGCCGGTTATGCACTGTCGCGCTTCGAGTTTCGCGGCAAAGGCCTCTTCCGGCTTCTGATCCTGTTGACGCGGGCGTTTCCACTGCCCCTGCTCGCGCTGCCATTGGCCGTGATGTTCATCCGCACGGGGTTGGACGACACGGCTTTTGGGCTTGCGCTGGTGCATACGACATTGGCGATCCCTTTTGCGGTGTTGATTACCTTTTCGCTGTTCTCCGGCATCCCGATCGAACTCGAAGAGGCGGCATGGACGCTGGGCTGCACACGGCTGACCGCATTCACCAAAGTCGTTCTTCCTCTGATCCTACCCGGGATCACGGCATCGGCAATCTTCGCCTTCGTGATCTCGTGGAACGAAGTTTTTGCGGCCGCTGTGTTGACCATTGAAAACCGGACCCTCACGGCGTTCCTGCTGCAAAACCTCGATACCTCACCGCTGCATTTGAAATTTGCCGGCGGATTCATCCTCGTCGTGCCTGCGCTGATCTTCATCTTCGCCGTACGCAAATACCTCTTTGCCATGTGGGGCATCGCGAACCGCTAGTCGGCGCGATCGAAAAAGGAACCATCGAAATGGCCGAAATCCTAATCAAGAACGTTGCCAAGACCTTTGGTGCCTATCAGGCGCTACAGGACATCAATCTCACCATTGCGGATCAGGAATTCATGGTCTTGCTCGGTGCGTCCGGCTGCGGAAAATCCACGTTGCTGCGCATCATCGCGGGGCTGGAAACCGCGACCTCCGGCGAGGTCTGGATCGGTGGGCGTCGGATCGACCACCTGTCCCCGAAAGACCGCGGCATCGCGATGGTGTTTCAAAACTACGCGGTCTTCCCCCATCTCACGGTGTTCGAAAACATCGGTTTTGGCCTGCGCATGCAGAAATTGCCAAATGACGAGGTGACACGCCGGGTCGAGCGGGTTGCCACGCTGATGCATATCGAACAGCTGTTGAAACGGTATTCCGGTGAGTTGTCCGGCGGTCAGCGCCAGCGCGTTGCCGTCGCGCGTGCCTTGGCGATGGAGCCGGACGTTATCCTGATGGACGAACCCCTGTCGAACCTCGATGCGTTGCTGCGCATGGAGATGCGCGCGGAGCTCAAAGGCGTGCTGGCTGAGAGCAAAACAACCGCGATCTATGTAACCCACGATCAAGTGGAAGCCATGAGCATGGCCGACCGCATCAGCGTCATGCATCAGGGCAAAATCGTGCAAGCGGCGTCGCCAATCGAGGTGTACCGCAACCCCTCAGCCGAATTCGTGGCGAGCTTCATCGGCAATCCGCCCATGAATTTCTTGCCCGCAAACGCGGCAGGCGATGGCAAATGGCAGGTTGCAGGCCAGACCATTGACGGTCCGCGCACCAACAATGCGGCGCTGAAGTTTGCGATCCGGCCGGAAGACATGTCCCTTGCCGACCAAGGACTCGTGGCGACCGCAAAAGTGGTCGAACCGCTCGGTGCGCATGTTCTTGTCACCTGTGAGATCGACGGAACGATATTCCGGGTCATTCTGGACAGTGAAACCACGGTTCAACCGGGTCAGAAACTGACCCTCGCCCCACATTCGGACCGCGTGCGCTGGTTCGACCCCGACACCACTTTTGCAGTCGCGTGAGATACCAAACATGGAAAACGACCTAATCGAACACGCCAAGCAGGTGCTTCGCGACAATGACCGCGGCACCTACACGGTCCCCACCCATGGGCTTTATCCGTTTCAATGGAACTGGGATAGCGCATTGAGTGCGCTAGGTTTTGCCCATTTCGACGAAGCGCGGGCGTGGACCGAAATTGACACGCTTTTCGAGAACCAATGGGACGACGGGATGGTGCCACACATCATCTTTCACCAAGTTGACGAGGGCTATTTTCCCGGTCCCGACATTTGGGGAACCGAGCGCCCGGTCCCCACGTCGGGCATCACCCAACCGCCCGTCGCAGGCTTTGCCGTTCGCCGCATGTATGATCGCGCGACGGACAAACCGCTCGCTACGGCGCGGGCGCGGGCGCTCTTGCCGCTCATCCACGCGTGGCATCAGTGGTTCTATCTCAACCGCGATCCACAGGGCACCGGATTGGTTGCGATCATCCACCCTTGGGAAACGGGACGCGACAATTCGGTGGATTGGGACGTCGCATTCCAACGCGTGCCAACCGAAGGTGTGGCCCCGTTTACCCGTCGCGACACGACCCACGCCAACCCCGCGCATCGCCCGTCGGACGAGCAGTACAAACGCTACATCTGGCTGGTGCAGAAGTTCCGCAATCTTGGATGGGATAACACCAAACTGCACGACGCCTCGCCGTTTCGGGTCGTCGATCCGGGGTTCAATGCGATTTTGATACGCTCCTGCGCAGACCTGGCTGAATTGGCGGACGAACTTGGCGAGCCGACCATCGCGGCGCAATCGCGCGCGATGGCGCAAAAAGGCAATGCAGCGATGGCGACGCTGTGGAGCGAGGAGTACGGCCAATATCTCTGCTATGACCGCATATCGGGCACACTCATTGAAAGTCCCTCGGTCGCCGGAATTCTTGCCGCCTTCGCGGATATCCCCCCTGACAAGGCAGCGGCCCTCACGCGCCGGATCGAGTCGCTGGCAGAGGCGTGCAACTACCTCGTGCCGAGTCACGATCCGAGGGCTGCAGAGTTCGAAGGTTTGCGCTACTGGCGTGGTCCGGTCTGGCTGATCGTCAATTACATGATCGCGGATGGATTAAAGCGCGCAGGGAAATCAGAGATGGTGGACCGTATCAACGCGGATTGCGTGCGCCTGATCCATCGAAGCGGGTTTGCCGAATACTACGACCCGATCACGGCAGAACCCTGTGGTGGCGCGCATTTCACGTGGACCGCTGCGATGGTGATCGAAATTCTGAGCACTCAGGACGTGACTGTCTAAGGAAACTTCAGACGGCACATTCGAAAAAAGAAACGGGCGGATTGCAGATTTGCAACCCGCCCGTTTTGGTCAACCGACTAGCGAACGACGTAGACCGACGACTTTGCGTGACGCACAACGCGCGCGGCGTTCGGCCCCAACAGATAGTCCTTCAAATCGGGGCTATGGGCGCCAATCACGATCAGATCCGCTTTGTCGTGTTTGGCGGCTTTTAGCACTTCTTCGTAGACCTTCCCGATCGAAATGACATGACGGATCGAGGCATTGCGTTCGGCCCCGACCGCCGCCAAACAGAACTCGGCCAATAGCCTTTTGGCGTCGTCACGCGCCGTCTTCACATGATGGTCTTCGAAATAGGCCCCGACAACCGAGGCGCCGTAATCGGGAACCACGGTAATCACATCGAGTTGCGCATCGTCGAGAGCCGCAAATCTGGCCGCCTCTTTCAATACATGCGCATCTTCAGGTCTGTTGATGTCGAGTGCACACAATACTGTTTTGGTCATGCGACTTCTCCTTCCATGACAGGTTCAGCGCGGCGCATCTGCAGGAACGTAATCAGGCCCAGCAGCAGGAACGCCGGAATGAACATGAGCTCTTTGGGCAACTGGTCGGCTGCGACCTGAACTGACGCAATCTGAACAGGATCATCGCCGTAGAAATCAAAGCCCGCCAGCGCATCGCTCAGGTCGGTGCCAAACATCGGTTCGTCCAGAACCTGCTCCCCGTCCAACTCGGCCAACACAAAGCCCAGCTCGTTCAGGCGTGCATCCGCGCCGTCGGTTTCCGGAACATTCACCGGCACCGTCAGTTCCTTGACTTCGAGGGTGTCGAAATCTGGTCCCGAAATAACAACGCGCATCTGGCTGCCCGCCGGTGCATCGCCCAGCGCCTGAGCGAAGGAGGCCGGTTCGACTTGGTCATAGGGTGACTGGATGTAGTTCATGAAAAAGCCGGGGCGGAAGAGCGCGAATGCAATGACCAGCAAAGCGACAGTTTCCCACACGCGGTTCTTGGTGAAGTACCAACCCATCGTCGCGGCGGTAAACACGAGGATACCGATGGTCGCCACGATAAACACCATGATCCCCTGAGCCCACGTCACATCGATGAGCAACAAATCGGTGTTGAAGATGAACACAAATGGCAGGGCTACCGTGCGCAGCGAGTAGAAGAAGGCGGTGAAGCCTGTGCGGATCGCATCCCCACCGGACACAGCCGCCGCCGCGAAACTCGCCAACCCGACAGGGGGCGTCACATCCGCCATGATCCCGAAGTAGAACACGAAGAGGTGGATGGCGATCAGCGGCACCACGAGGCCCGACTGGGCCCCGAGTTCCTGTACCACTGCAACCATGAGTGAGGAGACCACGATGTAGTTGGCCGTCGTGGGGAGCCCCATGCCCAGAATGAGCGACAGGATCGCAACGAAGATCAGCATCAGGATCAGGTTTCCGCCAGACAGGAACTCAACGAAATCCGCCATCACCTGACCGATACCGGTCAGAGACACGGTGCCTACGATAATCCCGGCCGTGGCTGTCGCCAGACCGATGCCGATCATGTTGCGCGAGCCGTCAATCATCCCTGTAATAAGGTCGTGGAAACCTTCGCGCAGACGCGAAATGGGATTTGGCTGGCCACGGAAGTAGGCCTTCAACGTTTTCTGGGTAAGCAGGATCACAAACAACAGTGTCGTTGCCCAGAATGCGGAAAGGCCCGGTGACTTACGCTCGATCATCAAAAAATAGACCAGAACGATGATCGGTAGCAGGTAATAGAGACCGGATTTGTAGATTTTGGCCAAGTCCGGCAACTCCACCACCGCGGCGTTGGGGTCGTCAGGTTCAAGGTCTTCGACCTGCGATGCCAAATAAATCAGACCAATGTAGATAGCCATCAGGAGCAGTGAGAGTAACCATCCTGACCCATCCGGAAACAACGATGTGATTGCACGCACCGGGTATTGGGTCGCGTAGCATAGCAACGCAAAACCGGCAAAAAACGCAAACATGCCGCCAATGGTTTTTGCCATCGAGACCACTTTGTTGCCGATGGTCGGCATGCGGGTTTTCACCGCCTCGAGGTGCACGATGTAGACGAGCGCGATGTAGGAAATGATCGCGGGCAGGAAGGCGTGGGTGATAACCTCGACATAGGAGATGCCGACATATTCCACCATCAGGAACGCAGCCGCGCCCATCACGGGCGGCATGATCTGACCGTTCACAGATGAGGCTACTTCGACCGCTCCGGCTTTCTCCGCGCTGAAACCCACACGCTTCATCAACGGGATGGTGAAGGTACCGGTGGTCACAACGTTGGCAATGGAAGAACCCGAAATCAGACCAGTCGCGGCCGACCCGACAACGGCCGCTTTTGCGGGGCCGCCGCGCAGGTGGCCAAGCGCCCCGAATGCCATTTTGATGAAATAGTTCCCGGCACCCGCCTTATCGAGGAGCGCGCCAAAGAGAACAAAGAGGAAGACGAATTTCGTCGAAACCCCAAGCGCGATGCCGAACACACCTTCGGAGGTGATCCACATGTGGCTCATCGCCTTGCGAAGGCTCGCGCCCGCCCAACGGATTTGATCAGGGACCCATTCGGAGGAGCCAAAGAAGACGTAGCACAGGAAGACGACCGCCAGCGCGACCATTACCGGACCGAGGGTCCGGTAGGCCGCGATAAAGAGGAAAATCAGGCCTGCCAGCGAATAATATGAATCCGAGGCATCCGCCAAACCGCCATTGCCGACGATTTTCTCGTAAAAGAAGTAGCCATACATGGCCAGGAATGCGCCCCCGAGGCCGAGTATCCAGTCGTACCACGGGATGTGGTCACGCGGGCTCGACTTGAACAGCGGATATGCCATTGCGGACAGGAAGATCGCGAAGGCCAAATGGATCTGCCGCGAGTTGTTGATCAAATCGCCAGGCAAGACATATGGCGCCGCGGGAGAGGCCAGAAGGACCTGAAAAATCGCCCAGAGCAAGGCAACGACCGCGATGAGAGTCCCGACCATGCCGGACGGCGTTCTCGCACCGCTATCTGACGCGGCGACCAGTTCCTGAAGTTCTTCTTCGCTAAGTGCGCGATTTTCCGTGTTCGACATTACGTCCCCCTGCTGGCGCTATCTGGCCCAGTCTTTGGCTGTTTTATTGTATATGTCGTTTTTTGTCCGCCGGTTCTGCGCCGATCGGTTGTACCGGGGACGACGCGCGCCCCCGGCAGTTCTTTTCATCTCAGGCGTGGATTACTCGATCCAACCCTTTTCCTTGTAGTACTTCGCAGCACCGTCATGCAGCGGTGCGGACAGACCAGCGGTCGCCATTTCCTGTGGGTCGAGGTTTGCGAAGGCAGGGTGCAGACCTTTGAAGTCGTCGAAGTTATCGAAAACTGCGGCGACGAGGGCATAGACAACCTCTTCGGAAACGTCCGCAGAGGTCACGAATGTCGCGCCCACACCGAATGTCATCGTGTCGGAGTCGTTACCACGGTACATGCCGCCGGGGATGGTGGCCGAACGGTAGTAGGAGTTGTCGTCGATCAGTTTATCGACAACTTCGCCGGATACTTCCACGAGAACGGAGTCACAGGCTGTGGTGGCTTCCTGAATGGAGCCGGACGGGTGACCGACGGTGTAGACCATCGCATCGATCTGGTTGTCACAAAGGGCTGCGGATTGCTCGGACGCCTTCAACTCTGTTGCCAGAGCAAAGTCGTCTGTGCTCCACCCCATCGCTTCGAGAAGCACTTCCATTGTGCCGCGCTGACCCGAACCCGGGTTACCGATGTTGACGCGTTTGCCTTTCATATCGGCAAAAGTTGTGATGCCGCTGTCGGCACGGGCCACGACGGTGAACGGCTCGGGGTGCACAGAGAAGACCGCGCGAAGACCTTCGAAGGGGCCTGCTTCTTCGAATTGCGAGGTGCCGTTATAGGCGTGGTACTGCCAATCGGACTGGGCCACACCAAACTCCAACTCGCCTTCGCGAATGGTGTTGATGTTGTACACGGAACCACCGGTCGACTCGACGGAACAACGAACGCCATGGTCTTTGCGCCCTTTGTTGACGAGACGGCAGATCGCGCCACCCGTTGGGTAATAGACACCGGTAACACCACCGGTGCCGATCGTGATGAACTCTTCGGCATAGGCGGCCGGTGCCATGAACGCAGCGGTTACAACGCCAGCGGCCGCAATTTTAAACTTCTCGAACATGTTAAACTCCCTGAAAGTTCGAATTTTCGTTTCTTATCGGTCGCCGACTTCCGTCAACGCCCGAGTTGCTTCCTCCACATTGGCGATACGCTCACGCGCGGTTTCGCCAGAGCGGCTCACAAGTAGTCCAACGATGACTTCCATCAGAAAGGTCGTGGCCACATAGGAAGAAAAGAAGTGCGGACTATCCGTCGGCACTATGAAGTGCACATCAGCGTGTTTGAGCGCTGGGCAACTATGTGAATCCGTAATCAAAACAACGTACACGCCGTTGTCTGCGGCAAATTTGGCCGCTTTCATGGCTTGTCGCGAAAACGGCGGTTTGGATACGATAACCAATGCATCGCGCGCATCCAACCCCGTCAGACCCGACCCGAGCGACGCGCCCATCCGGCTGACCATCGACCAGTTGTCGAAGGCAAAGTTGGCCATATAGGCTGTGTATTCAACCACGGCAGTCGATCCCAAAACGCCCTTGAGCACCACGCGACGCGCCTCGCCGAGACGGTCGACCACTTCTTCAAGTTCGTCTGCATCAATCGTGGCACCGAGCTGGTCGAGGTTTGTCTGGCAGGCCACAAGATGCGCGTCGAAAAATCCGCCGTCCTGCAAATTGTGATCGAGTTGGAGCCTTTCAGCGCGGTCTGCGAATTTATGTACCCGACGGCCCAGAGTGGTTCGCATTTCTTCGCGCACTTGCTCAAAGCTGTCGTATCCGAGCACTCGCGAGAGCCGTGTGAAGCTTGCCGGGGACACACCGCTGTCGGCCGCAATCCGACGCAGCGGTCTGGAAGCCGTATTGATCGGATTATCAATCACGTAGTCAGCTGCCGCTTTGAGCGCACCTGACAAATCCGCGTATTTTCCCGACAGTCTGGTTTCAAAAGCTACAAACAACACCCGCTCCACAACGTCATTGCGTCAGGGTTCACTTTGTTTCATTCCTTGTCAATCTGTGAATCTTTTGTTTCAAGCCTCAGCCTCAAAGGTGACGAATGTCCAAGATTTTTCCCCGTAACTGTCATGCCGCCACGCCCACAGCCCAGCGCGGTGAAGGCGTGTACCTTATTGATGCAGAAGGGAAATATTACCTCGACGGCTCAGGTGGGGCCGCCGTTTCCTGTCTTGGGCATAGCGATGAATCCGTAATCGCTGCGGTTCGCGACCAGGTGGAATCTCTCGCTTTCGCGCATTCCGGGTTCTTCACAACAGACCCCGCCGAGGCGCTGGCTGAACGACTCATCGCCCATGCTCCGGCGGGAATTGATCGCGTTTACGTGGTGAGTGGCGGCTCGGAAGCCGTAGAAGCAGCATTGAAACTGGCGCGCCAATTCATGATCGAAAAAGGCGAAGACAAACGCACACGGTTCATCGCACGACGCCAGAGTTATCACGGCAACACGCTCGGCGCGCTGGGAACGGGTGGCAATATGTGGCGGCGCGCGCCTTTTGACCCCTTGATGGTGTCGGCGTCGCACATCGACCCGTGCTACGAATACCGTCTGCGTCGCCCCGACGAGAGTCCCCACGACTACGCCTTGCGTGCCGCGGATGCGTTGGAGGAAGAGCTTTTGAGGGTCGGGCCCGAAACGGTCATCGGCTTCATCGCGGAGCCGGTCGTCGGCGCGACGGCGGGTGCCGTGCCTGCCATGCCGGGGTATTTCAAACGCATCCGCGAAATATGCGACCGCTATGGCATCCTGTTGATCCTCGATGAAATCATGTGCGGCATGGGGCGCACCGGAAAACTCTTTGCCTGTGAGGAGGATGGTATTTCGCCAGACATTATCACCATCGCGAAAGGGTTGGGCGCGGGCTACCAACCCATTGGCGCGATGCTGTGTTCTGGCGCCATCTACGACGCGATCGCCAATGGGTCGGGTTTTTTCCAGCACGGTCACACCTATCTTGGTCACCCTGTCGCCTGCGCGGCCGCAAACGCGGTTCTTTCACGGCTTCTCGATGATGGCCTCGTGGAACGCTCGGCGCAGATGGGGAAGACGTTGCAGGCTGCTCTGGAAGCCGAGTTTGGCGAGCATCCCCATGTCGGCGACATTCGCGGGCGCGGCATGTTCCGTGGTCTTGAATTCGTCGCCGACCGCGCATCTAAAGAACCCTTTTCGCCAGAGCGTGCCATCGCTGCGAAACTCAAAAAAGCGGCCTTTGCAAACGGGCTTATTTGCTACCCGATGAGCGGCACGATTGACGGCCAACATGGCGACCATGTCCTTCTGGCTCCCCCATTTATCATTACCGACGATCAGATCGGTGAATTGGTGAGCAAGCTTTCGGCCAGTCTGGATGCCGTGTTGTGAGGGCGCTGCCGCGTATCATGGTTGCTCCCAACGGCGCACGTTTGTCCAAAACAGATCACCCTGCTATCCCCCTAACTCTTGATGAAATCGTTGCCTGCGCGCGCGACTGCCATGCGGCAGGGGCAGACGGGATTCACGCCCATATCCGCGACGCAGACGGGCAGCACCTGCTGGATTGCGCGCGATACAGGCAACTTGTGTCCGCTCTGAAGGGTGCGGTGCCCGATCTGGCAGTTCAGATCACGACCGAAGCTGTCGGGCGCTACGACCCCGCCACGCAAATGGAGGTCGCCCTGAACGCCGGCGCCGAAATGGTCTCCGTGTCGATCCGCGAAATCTGTCGCGCGGATGTGTCTGACGTAGGTCGCTTTTTCCATCAATGCCGTGACACTGGTATTGCCGTCCAACACATCCTTTACGACCGTGGCGATTGTGAACTTCTCGGCGAGGTTTTGGCCGAGGACGAGCTGCACAATCCTGCCCTGCAACTCCTCTACGTCCTTGGGCGCTATAGTGAAAATCTACAATCGACGCCGAGCGACCTTTCGCCTTTTGTCGACTGGCAGGCATCCCTGAACCTTACGCCGGATTGGGCCGTCTGTGCTTTTGGCAAAAGTGAAGCGGTCTGTTTGAAGGCGGCGGCCGCACTCGGAGGGAAATGCCGTGTCGGGTTTGAGAACTCGCTGTATTTGAGCGACGGGTCGATTGCTGCGGACAACGCCGAAAAAGTGAAGGATCTCAGGGCAATTCTGACGCGCGATGAAGGTGCCTCCAATCAACTATGAATAGGCAATCGAGACCAATTCATAGCCAGCACGGCATCTCACTGTACGACTCTGGACGCTCCAAACCCTTGCCAAGGTCGCCCTCCCCCGCGTAATTCGGCATATCAACAATCGAAGGAGCATTGCGCGTGCTCGTATACCGCATCTTGCTCACGGTCCTTAGTCCACTCTTGCTTCTGGCAATGTTGCGGAGTGTTCTGAGCGGTCGCGAAACGCTCCATGATTTGGCCGAGCGGTTCGGGCGGGGTGTTACGCGTTCAAACACCCGTCCGGTTCTGTGGATTCACGGTGCTTCCAATGGCGAGTTGACCGGCGCGCGCCGATTGATCGAAACAATACGGGCCCGCGATGCCGCACTTGCGCTCCTCGTCACCGTTAACACGGTGAGCGCACGCCAAATGGTGCAGGACTGGAATATCGCCAATCTGGAAACCCGTTTGGCGCCGGTCGACCTGCGATGGGTCTTGAACCGATATCTGTCCGCTTTTCGTCCCGTGGCGCTCGTTTCGATCGAGAATGAAATCTGGCCGAACCGATTTGACCTTTGCAGGAACCGGGATATCGCGGTGCTCGTCGCGGGGGCCAGAATGTCCGAGCGTACAGCCATGCGTTGGGACCGAATTGCGCCGCTGTTGCGGGGCACGGTTGCGCGCACTATTGGGGCGGTTTCATATCTCTCCGCACAGGACGCCGCATCCGAGCAGCGACTGGTTCAAATCGGTCTGGACGCAGAGCGCCTCCTGCCGCGTATGAACCTCAAAAGCACCGTAAGTGCGACGACCGCGATCAAGCTACCTGACCTTCTCACATCTGCGTTTCCTCGCAATCTCACATGGCTCGCCGCTTCGACGCATGAGGGTGAAGAAGAAATTGTTTTGGCTGCCTTTCGCCTTATCCTCGCCGAACACCCGACTGCGCGGCTCATCCTGGCCCCGCGCCATCCTGCGCGCGGCGATGCTGTTGAGGCGGCTGCAAAAATCGCAGGTGTCGCATTGGCACGGCGTTCACGCGGCGAGGCTCCGGATGCCGCGCCCGTTTATCTGGCCGATACATTGGGCGAGATGGGTCTGTGGTTCCGCCTGTCCTGTGTCACTTTCCTCGGCGGGTCTCTCGTGGCGCGTGGTGGGCATACACCTTTTGAACCCGTGGGCTATGGATCGGTGGTCCTCCACGGACCCCATGTCGACAACCATGCGGCTGCGTTTGATGAACTCGCCGCTGCTCGTGCCTGCGAAGAAGTGCGTGACGCGCAAACTCTCGCGGCTGCAGTGTCGGGTTTGTTCAATGCGCCCGAACACGCCGCACAGATGGCGCAGACCGCGCGCGTGGCGCTTGAACCCCTGATCGAGACCCACGCCGATCTCGACGCGTTTTGGACTGCACTGGCGACGTCGACGGGAATTTCTACACTCGACAAACCCGCCCCGGACTGACGCCCGATCATGGACTTGTGTCCTATGAGGGGGCCGCTGGATTTGTTAGCAATACGGACGCCTCTTCGGGAATCATCATGTCGCCTGAAAAACTGATCCAGCGACCCGTCCAGCTCAAGAAAACCGGCAAAACCGGTTTGCGCACCCAGTTCGGGGCGCTTTGCTGGCGTGTTCGCAAGGATCAGGTCGAGATTGCGCTCGTAAAATCACGGCGGCGCAAACGCTGGATCATCCCGAAAGGGTGGCCGATGCATGGGATGACACCTGTTGCGGCCGCCTCACTGGAAGCATGGGAAGAGGCCGGCATCCGTGGTCAGGCCATGCCGATCTGTATCGGGCTCTATTCCTATATGAAAATGCCCCGCGACGGGAGCGACCCGTTGCCCTGCGTGGTCGCGGTGTTCCCGCTCAAAGCGCGCAGTTGTCACGACGAATACCCCGAGTGCAGCGATCGCAAACGCAAATGGGTGACGTGCAAAAAGGCGGCGGCTCTCGTATCAGAGCCCGAACTTTCGCAAATCATCCGTCGGTTCGATCCCTCGCAACTGAAACCCTGAACAGGGCTCCCGATTGCCAAGGCCCGTCATCCGCCCTATTTTGACTGACTTGGTGTCCCAAACCGAAAACACTGGCAAAAACCATGATCCGCTACGCGCTCAAATGTCCTGATGGCCACAGCTTTGAAAGCTGGTTCGCCTCTACCAAGGCGTTCGACGGGCTTGCGGCGGCGGGTCAGCTATCATGCCCGACCTGTGGCGCGAGCAAAATTGAGAAAGCGATCATGGCACCCCGTGTGTCCAACGGTGCTCAGGAAGCCGGAGGCAATGGGGTGGCGATGGGGTCCGACCTCGGTGCGCCGGCATCCGAAATGGAAGCAGCAATTGCCAAACTAAAAGCCGAGGTCGAACGCAACGCCGACTACGTTGGAGCGGAGTTTACACGCGAAGCCCGCGCCATGCATGACGGCGACATTCCACAGCGCGCCATTTATGGCGAAGCGCCGATCAAGGATGCAAAATCGCTGATCGAGGATGGCGTTCCCGTGATGCCCCTCCCCTTTGCCCCCAAACGCAAAGTCAACTGACCCGCCACACTGGCCGGATCTTTGCTGTTGCGACTTGCCCTTTCCCTTTCATGCGCTTAGGAACGGCGCGATTATTTGATGACAGGGAAACCGGCGGATCATGCCCCTTCTCGTGATGAAATTCGGCGGCACCTCTGTCGCTACTCTGGACCGCATCAAACGCGCCGCAAAGCGCGTCGGACGCGAAGTTGCCAATGGTTACGACGTAATCGTGATCGTCTCTGCAATGTCCGGCGAAACCAACAAACTTGTCGGCTATGTTGGTGAAACCTCCCCTATGTATGACGCCCGCGAATATGACGCGGTGGTGTCCTCGGGCGAAAATGTGACCGCCGGTCTGATGGCTCTGACGTTGCAGGAAATGGATATTCCCGCGCGTTCCTGGCAGGGGTGGCAGGTGCCGCTCAAAACCAACTCTGCGCATGGTGCGGCTCGGATTGAAGAAATTCCGACCGAGAACATCAACACCAAGTTCGGCGAAGGTATGCGGGTCGCCGTTGTGGCCGGTTTTCAGGGCATCAGCCACGAGGGCCGCATCACCACGTTGGGGCGTGGCGGCTCGGACACCACGGCGGTGGCATTTGCGGCCGCGTTTGACGCTGAGCGGTGCGACATCTACACCGACGTGGACGGCGTCTATACGACCGACCCGCGGATTACCGACAAAGCGCGCAAGATGGAGCGCATCTCCTTCGAGGAGATGCTGGAACTGGCCTCGCTCGGCGCAAAAGTCCTGCAAACACGCTCTGTCGAACTTGCCATGCGCTACAAAGTGAAGTTGCGTGTTCTGTCGTCTTTCGAAGAATATGACCCCAATGCCGGTACGTTGATTTGTGCCGAGGAGGATATCGTGGAAAACAAACCTGTTGCTGGTCTGGCCGCTTCGCGTGAAGAGGCCAAGATGACCCTCGTTTCTGTCGCCGACCGCCCGGGTATCGCCGCGTCGATCTTTGGTCCCCTCGCCGATGCGGGCATAAACGTCGATATGATCGTTCAGAACATTTCTGAGAACGGCGAGACGGACATGACGTTCTCCTGCCCGACCGATCAGGTGAAACGCGCCGAATCCGCCCTGTCGGGTGCGAAAGAACGGGGTGAATTCACCTATGACGAACTGATTTGCGATACAGACGTCGCAAAGATCTCGCTCGTTGGTATCGGTATGCGATCACAGTCCGGTGTTGCCGCCAAAATGTTCAAAGTGCTCTCGCAAGAAGGCATCAACATTAAGGTCATCGCCACCTCGGAGATCAAGATTTCGGTTCTCGTTGATCGCAAATACACCGAACTCGCCGTGCAGGCACTTCACGACGCCTTCGAGCTCGACAAAGCCTGAGGTCTCGCTTGCATAAGCAGAAAACTTTCGCAGATCCGTCGATAACTGCCGGATAACGATGCAAATTTCTTGAAAGTTAACGCTAACGGCACTCCCTACGGTTGATTTGCCCTACCCTAACGACCTACTTGTCCGGTAAAGACGCAACGACGCGAACCGATATGGTGACGCGCGCAGATCGGGGATCCATGGCAGAAAGCCTAGAAAGCGAAAGTCGAAAGCTTCTCGGGCGTCTCAGAGACACTCTTGCCGAGGACAGCGCAGGCCAGACGCGTCTGGACCGCATCACTCATCTGATTGCGGACAGTATGCGTACGGAAGTGTGCTCGGTTTACCTGTTCCGCGACACCGAAACGCTCGAACTTTGCGCGACCGAAGGTCTCAAACCCGAAGCCGTCCACAAAACACGTATGCGTATTGGCGAAGGTCTCGTCGGTCGCGTCGCGCGCGCGCGCCAAATGGTCAACACCGCCGATGCCCCCTCCGAGCGGGGCTTTCGCTATATGCCGGAAACGGGCGAAGAGATTTTCTCCAGTTTTCTGGGTCTGCCGATCCAGCGTCTGGGTGAAACGCTCGGTGTTTTGGTTGTGCAATCAAAGCAAGCCCGCCGCTTTACCGACGACGAAGTCTACGCACTGGAAGTTGTGGCGATGGTTCTCGCCGAGATGACCGAACTCGGTGCCTTTGTGGGCGACGACACGAGCTTTGCCGCCCTACACACCCATCCGGTGCTCTTTCGCGGCACCTCGGCGCAGGAAGGCGTAGCGGAGGGTCACGTGTTTCTCCACGAACCCCGCGTGGTCGTGACCAACCCCGTAGCCGACGACCCTGACAAAGAAAAAATCCGCCTCAACGAAGCCGTCAACCAGTTGCGCATTTCCGTGGACGGCATGCTTTCGGAAATCGAGCCGAGCGAAAAAGACCAACGCGAAGTTCTGGAAGCCTACCGCATGTTTGCCCATTCCCGTGGCTGGATGCGCCGGATGGAAGAGGACATCCTGCGCGGGCTCTCGGCAGAGGCGGCGGTGGAAAAAGAGCAATCCACCGCACGGGCCCGCATGTCGACCGTCCCGGACCCGTATATGCGCGAACGTCTGCATGACCTTGATGACCTGTCGAACCGGCTTTTGCGCATCCTGACGGGACAAGGCAGCGACACGGGCGCGGCGATGCCCGATGATCCGATCCTGGTTGCGCGCAACATTGGCCCCGGAGAGTTGTTGGAATACGGCAAAAACCTCAAAGGCATCATCCTGGAACAGGGGTCGGTCGGTTCCCATGCTGCGGTGGTTGCACGGGCGTGGGCCATACCTCTCGTCATCCATGCAGAACGCATCACGACCGAGGCGATTAACGGCAACCATGTTCTGATCGACGGAGATCAGGGGGTCATTCACCTGCGGCCCGAAGAAAACGTGGCCAAGGCTTTCCGCGACAAGATCGCGATGCAGACCGAGGCCGCAAAACGCTATGCCGATCTCGTCGATCTGCCCGCGGTGACCACCTGCGGGAAAACACTGTCACTACAAATGAATGCGGGCTTGATGGCCGACTTGCCGTCTCTGGCCTCGTCGGGGGCTGATGGTGTTGGTCTTTTCCGCACCGAACTGCAATTCCTCGTGCGAAACAAGGTGCCTCGCCGCGGCGAGCTTGCGTCGCTCTACAGCCGCGTGATGGACGCTGCTCAGGGCAAACGGGTGGCCTTTCGAACGCTCGATATCGGGTCTGACAAAGTCCTCCCCTACATGAAGCCTCAGGACGAACCGAACCCTGCAATGGGGTGGCGCGCGATCCGTGTCGGGCTCGACAAACGCGGCGTGATGCGGATGCAATTGCAGGCGCTGACCCGCGCGGCTGCGGGGCGGCCATTGACCGTGATGTTCCCCTTTGTGGCGCAATTCGACGAATACCGCCAAGCACGCGAGATATTCTACGAGGTTCTGGATAACGAAGCACGACTTGGGCATACCCTACCCGAGAGCCTCGAAGTCGGCGCAATGCTTGAAACCCCGTCACTGGCATTTGCGCCGGACAAGTTTTTCGAGATGACCGATTTCATTTCAATCGGTGGCAACGATCTAAAACAGTTCTTCTTTGCGGCTGACCGTGAAAATGAACGCGTTCGCAAGCGCTATGATACGCTCAACTACTCGTTCCTGTCGTTCATCCGTCAAATCGTTCAGCGCTGCGACGCTTTTGAAACGCCTGTGTCGTTTTGTGGCGAGGATGCCGGCCGTCCTCTGGAAGCCATAGCGCTCGCCGCGATGGGCGTTAGAACCTTGTCGATGCGCCCTGCCTCAATCGGGCCGATCAAATCGGTTTTGCGTCGTATTGACCTCGATGAAATCGCGGCAGTGATTGATGAAGCAGCGCAAAGCGGGGCGCAATCTGTGCGTCATGATCTCTCGCTTGCCCTCGCGAAACAGGGGCTTGTGCTCTAGGCGCGCGCACCCTCTGGGCTTGACGCCGTGATGGCGCCTCCCCATGTTCAAGCTATGAACAGACGTACTTTTACGCGGGGTTTAGCCCTGCTCGGCCTTGCGCCCTCACTTCCAATGCCCACGATCACGGCCGCCACTGCGGCCACACCGGCGCCCGTGGTTATAACGTCTTCGCAGTATGCTTGGGCGTCTTGGTATGCCCAAAAAAACGGTGTGACGTCCGTTGCGGCGATCGCACGTGATTTGAAAGTTGCCCCTGAGGTCGCTCAGGCGCTATTTCAAAAGCTGGTGGCAACCGGAGCCATTCGCGCCCCTGCTGCAGGTGGTCTTGCGACGGCATCGCGACCATTCCTTACCCGCGCGGGTCGACGTGCGCTGGCCGCCAAAGGTGGCGAAGCGGCACGCCGTATCGGCGCGCGCACACGGCGGGAATTGTTCAATGCAATGCGCCGCTTCGGTGAAGACGACAAAAAACCGGAAACGCCCGAGACGACTTAGCCCGACGCAATCTCCGCCCTCAACATGTCTTTGAGGGTGTCATAGCTATGCCCGCTGTCTTCGGCGAGGCGCAGCATGCCGAAGGTCACATGGGCCATGTCCTGATAATAGGCGGTATAGGCGTAATTGGTCGCAGCACCTGCGACAGCCCCCAGAATCGGCACTGTTTGGGCCGCCAGTTTTTGCCCAAGCACCAGCGATAGCCGCGGCGCCACGCGGGCGATGAGTGAATTCACTGTCGCCCCAGTCAGCGTTGTGCGCGCAACAAGAAATCCGAGGTCTGCACCATCATCGCTTTCCAGCGGCCCTGCGGCAGCAAAGGTCTGGATGCAGGCTTTTTTGACGTCGGCGCGGGTCGGGTCAAATCCGTGATCTTCCGCGACGCCTTGGATCGTGTGCAACAGGACGGTGGTGGTGACCGGCAGTTCGGCGAGCGCGGTGGGCAGCCCGCCGACACCACCGACAGCGCCCAAGCCAGACGACACAGCGCGGCTGAACCAAGTGTTTGCGCGAACGCCATTGCGACGTGTGCGCGCCGCGCCTTCAAATGCCAGTTCGAGCGCTGCTAACGTGCTGCTTTCCAACTGCGCGCTCACGGGTTTTGGAAGCTTGGCAAATAACCCATCTGCCGTGCCACCCACGAGGTTTAGAAGCTGCATGCCGGGGTTATTGGCAGACTTCAGGCGCCGTGCAAGGGCACGGATCGCTTCGGGCGTCGGGGCCTGTAGAACGGCGTGGGCACCGTCTGTAAGGGCGGGCGGGTTCGCTTTCATCGGATAGATGTGGGGTTCATCGCGCGGTTTTCCAAGTCCCCGTCAATCGACATCACGTGCGACCACGCCAAAGACCCCGTCCCACCCTCCCGGCGCAAGAGCGAGACCCAGCACACGGTCGGGGTTGGTGGGGGGCGGCATTTCCACGCCGTCGAGCTTCCGAAAACCAAAACGCGAGTAATAGGGTTCGTCCCCGACGAGCAGCACTCTGTCCCAGCCCAGACATACGGCTTCGGCGAGGCTTTCGGCCATCAACATCCCTCCCAATCCCTCGCCCTGTCTCGTCGGGTGAACGGCGATGGGCCCGAGAAGGAGCGCACGTGCATCCCCTATTCTCACAGGCCAAAACCGGATGGCGGCGGCCACGACGTCGCCTTCGTCGCGCACGACGAGACATAGATCGTCCACGCGGGGGACACCGGCACGCAGGCGGTATGATGACAAAAGCTCACGCCCCGGCGCAAAACAGGTGTCATAGAGGTGTTCGACCTCCCACCAATCATCCGCCGTTTCCACGTCGATCCGATACACTTCTGCCCCTTTCGCAGGTGCCTTATGCGCCTATCCACCTCAAAGCGCTCGCTTTTCGACTAACACGGCCCTAAATCAGGAGCAACGCAAGGAGACATACATGTTTTATCGCCCCGAAGACGGACACAACCTGCCCCATAGCCCGTTCTCGGCTATCGTGTCTCCGCGACCCATTGGATGGATTTCGTCACGCAGCGCAGCAGGCATCGACAATCTTGCGCCCTACTCGTTTTTCAATGCGGTCGCCTACACGCCACCACAGGTGATGTTCGCCTCAACTTCGGCGAAAGACAGCCTGACGAACATCCGCGAAACCGGCGTTTTCTGCGTCAATCTTGTCAGCTCCAATTCCGCACTGGTGATGAATGCAACGTCGGCCTCACTGGCGCATGGTGAGGATGAGTTCGTGCATGCAAATGCGGTCAAAACAGAATGCGAAACCATCGCCTGCGCGCGGGTGGCGGACGCCCCTGCGGCGCTCGAATGCAAATTGACGCAGATCGTGACGCTGGAGGGCAAAGACAATTTCGCCATCTTCGGCGAGGTGACCGGCGTGCATATGCGCGACGAACTGGTTGTGGATGGGCGCTACGATGTCGCTCGTGCGCGGCATTTGGCGCGCCTGGGATATCGCGACTATGCCGAAGTCAGTGAGGTGTTCGAGCTGACGCGTCCCGACGACTGAGAGCTTTCCCGAATGCTACTGCATAGACCAAAACGGGGCCGCGCGGGCCCCGTTTCTTTGTCATGTATATTCAGACTGGTGACCGCTTTAGTGCCCGCCGCCGAGCACTCCGGTGCGCACGGTGTAGTCCGTGGCAATCTCGTAGTCGGGATCGTCATCGCTATCGACCATGAGGTGTCCTGCATTGGATAACAGACGGTGACAGTCGCGGCTCAGGTGGCGCAGTTGGATTTCCTTGCCCGCGGCCTCGTATTTCGCGGCGAGCGTTTCAATCGCATTCAGCGCGGATTGGTCGGCAACGCGGCTGTCGGCAAAATCGACGATCACCATTGAGGGGTCGCGTGCCGGGTCGAAAAGCTCGCCAAATCCTTCGGAAGACCCGAAGAACAGCGGGCCCTGCACCTGATAGACCTTCGCGCCTTCCGGAGTGGTGTACGTTTTGGCGTGGATGCGACTCGCGTTCTGCCACGCATATGCAAGTGCGGAGACGATCACGCCGACCACGACAGCCACCGCGAGATCTTCCAGAACTGTGACCACGGTCACAAGAACGATCACAAAGGCGTCGACGCGCGGCACCTTGCGCATCACTTTGAATGAATTCCACGCGAATGTGCCGATCACCACCATGAACATCACACCAACAAGCGCTGCGAGCGGTATCTGTTCGATCAGCGGCGATGCCACAACGATGAACGCCAAAAGGAACAGTGCCGCGGCAATACCTGCCAGCCGCGTGCGTCCCCCTGATTTCACGTTGATCATCGACTGACCGATCATCGCACAACCGCCCATGCCACCAAAGAAGCCGGTGATGACATTGGCCGTACCCTGCGCCACACATTCCTGAGCAACGCCGCCGCGCTCGCCTTTGATCTCGCCGACGAGGTTGAGGGTGAGAAGGCTTTCGATCAGGCCAATGGCCGCAAGGATCAGCGCGTAGGGGAAGATGATTTCCATCACGCTCAGGAACTGCGACATGCTTTCAAACATCGGCACTGCGGGAATATGAAAAGTTGGCAAACCGCCCTCGATAGAAGCCATATCGCCAACGCGAGGCACCGGAAGATCAAACAGGATAACCACCAACGCCGTAATCAGAATACCGGCGAGCGGGGCGGGAATGATGTTTGTGAACTTTGGCAATCCCCAGACCACCACCATGGTCAGACCCACCAGCCCGATCATCAGAATGAGGGGCCAGCCCGTCATGAACATATCCGAACCGGGATTTTTGAACTGGGTCATCTGGGCGAGGAAAATCACGATTGCCAGCCCGTTGACGAACCCCAGCATCACGGGGTGTGGAACCAACCGGATAAACTTCCCCATTCGGAAGACACCCGCGAGGATTTGCAAAACTCCCATAAGCACGACCGTGGCAAAGAGGTATTCCACGCCATGCTCGGCCACCAGACTGACCATAACGACGGCCAGAGCACCGGTTGCCCCCGAAATCATACCGGGACGCCCGCCGATGACAGCGGTCACCAGACCGACGAGAAACGCCGCGTAGAGCCCTACCAGCGGATGGACCCCTGCCACGAAAGCAAAGGCGACAGCCTCGGGAACCAACGCGAGCGCGACGGTGAGACCGGACAGGAACTCGGTTTTGATCTGATTGGGTGTGAGCTTTGTCGAACCGCCACCAGACAAGGACAGATTTTTCGCGAAGGACGCGAGTGCGGATTGTAACAAGGGGAACCCCACATATTTTATGGATGCTTTTGTCGCCCTATAGAGGCAAACGTGACAAAGGGCCACTAATAGCCCCTGCAAGCCCCCGTTGCAGTTGCGGGGGAGCCACAAGGGTGACCGACTACGAGACAGATGGGGTCATTCAATTTTGGAGGTGGCGCGGACAGCATTGGCCCAATGATGCTCGTCGCCTTGCGCACGGAAAGATCGGATACGACGTCCCCATGGGGCACCGGTTCACTGTTGGAAACGTAAACCGTCTCGATTTTTTGAGCTCTACAAAGCTACGCGCTTTTCTATGTCGCCGTGAGGGCATAGTTTGACCGCGTGACCAGAAACAAGGGAACGGCATGGAACGAATTATTGGCGTGATGGGCGGCTCTGGCGTCTATGAAATTGACGGGTTGCAGGACGCAAGCTGGCAAGAGGTGAACACACCATGGGGACCGCCATCCGATTCCCTTTTGACAGGCTCGCTCGACGGGGTGCGGATGGTGTTTCTACCACGGCATGGTCGCGGCCACGTCCACACCCCCTCCACCGTCCCCTACCGCGCCAACATCGATGCGCTCAAGCAAATGGGTGTCACCGACCTCGTCTCGGTGTCGGCAGTCGGATCCTTTCGCGAAGAGATGGCGCCCGGTGATTTCGTTGTCGTCGACCAGTTTATCGACCGCACCTTTGCTCGCGTGAAATCGTTCTTTGAAACCGGATGCGTCGCGCATGTTTCCGTGGCCCATCCGGTTTGTGAGCGGCTCTCGGGTCTGGCCTATGAGGCCGCGCGTTCAACGGGTGTTACGGTGCACAAAGGCGGCACCTACCTCGCCATGGAGGGTCCACAGTTTTCCTCCGTGGCAGAGAGCAAACTCTACCGTTCTTGGGGCTGCGACGTCATCGGCATGACAAATATGCCGGAGGCCAAACTCGCGCGCGAGGCCGAGATTTGCTACGCATCCATCGCGATGGTGACAGATTACGACAGTTGGCACCCAGACCACGGTGCCGTGGATATCACCCAAATTCTCTCCACGCTAAAAGCCAACACGGCGCATGCAAAATCGCTTGTGGCCGCTCTGCCTGCCCTGCTGAGCGCGGCCTACGCGCCTTGCGAACACGGGTGTGACCGCGCTCTTGAATACGCGGTCATGACGGCGCCCGATAAACGCGATACGGCACTCGTGGAAAAACTTTCGACCGTCGCCGGTCGCGTCCTGAAAGGCTAAACCTGATGCAAACGAAGACTGTCAAAGATTACATCCGCACCATTGTCGACTTCCCGCACGAAGGGATCATGTTTCGCGATGTGACCACGCTCTTTGCCGACCCGCGCGGGTTTCGCATGGCGATCGACCAGATGTTGCACCCCTATGCAGGCCTCAGGATCGACAAGGTCGTCGGACTGGAAGCGCGCGGGTTCATCATGGGGGGCGCCATCGCCCACCAGCTTTCCGTGGGGTTTGTGCCTGTTCGCAAAAAGGGCAAACTTCCCGGCGCCGTGATTTCGGAAGACTACAAACTGGAATACGGCGAGGCCGTCGTCGAAATCCACGACGATGCCATTTCGCCGGGGGAAAAGGTCTTGATCGTCGATGATCTATTGGCGACTGGCGGCACTGCCGAGGCGGGGATCAAATTGGTTGAACGTTTGGGTGGCGAAATCGTGGGCTGCGCATTTATCGTGAACCTGCCGGAGTTGGGCGGGCAGAAATTGCTCGAAAAACTCGGCTACGAAGTGCACGCGCTGTGTGATTTCGACGGGGCCTAAATCCTCAGAACAGCGCCCGGGTTCATGATCCCGTTCGGGTCCAGCGCCTTTTTGATTGCGCGCATGGCTGCGAGTTTCACAGGGTCCTGATAGCGTTCGAGGTCTTCGACTTTGAGCCGTCCGATCCCGTGTTCCGCACTTACCGATCCGTCATATGCATGGACAAGATCATGCACAGTGCGCTTCACCTCGGCGCGGATGTCTTCATATTCGCGCCGATCACGGCCCTTCGCGGGGAACACGTTATAGTGCAGGTTGCCATCGCCCAGATGGCCAAAACAATTCACCCGGACATCCCCCAGCTCGCGCAGCGCAGCTATTCCTTCAGGGATAAAGGCGGGAATTGTCGACAGAGGCACCGATATATCATGCGACGAGATCGACCCGATGCGGCGGTTTGCCTCCGGAATGCTTTCGCGAACCGCCCAAAACTCGGCGCGCTCGGAGCCGGATTTGGCAATCACGCCGTCACTTGCCAATCCGGCGGTGAAGGCCGCAGTAAACAGATCCTCCAGCATCACAAACGGGTCCAAGGCCCCCGATGTTCCAACATCGATGAGGACGCACCACTCGGGTCGCACAGCAAATGGTTGTCGCAAATCGGGAAGAGTTTCCGTTAGAAAATCCAGCCCGACGCCGGAAATGAGTTCGAAGGCCGAAATCGTCTCGCCCAGTTGCGCGCGCGCCAATGCGAGGAGGTCGAGCGCAGCCTGCGGATCGGGCACAACAAAGAACGCCGCTGCTTCTCCGGTTGGTTGTGGAAACAGGCGCAGGGCCGCGGCGGTGATGATACCCAAGGTGCCTTCCGACCCGATCATGAGGTTTTTCAGGTCATAGCCCGTGTTGTCTTTGCGCAGCCGTTTCAGCCCGTTCCAAATCGAACCATCCGGCAACACGGCCTCCAACCCCAAACAAAGATCACGCGCGTTCCCATAGCGCAGCACGTTCAGCCCACCGGCATTCGTGGCGAGGTTTCCGCCAATTCGCGCAGACCCTTCCGCGGCCAGCGAGAGCGGGAATAGCCGGTCGACGCCTTGCGCAGCATTTTGCACATCGGCGAGGATCGCGCCGGCTTCGGCGACGATGACATTCTCGGAGGGGTAAATCGCTCGGATTGCCGTCATTCGCTCCAAGGAGATTACAAGAGGCGCTGGCCCGTCATGAGCCACTTGGCCCAACACGAGCCCTGTTCCACCGCCCAACGGAACCACCGAAACGGATGCCTGATTGCAGGCCTTCAGGATTGTGGAGACTTCTAGTGTCGAGGCTGGGCGCGCGACCGCCAATGCCTGCCCTTCATGGCGACCACGTGGGTCGTCCAGCTCGCCGGGATTGGCGGGACGCAACGTGCCGTGGGGCAGTTGCGCGGCGAGTGTGGCGAGGAAATCGGACATCAACACGGCTCCTTTTGCGGGTCAGGTGTAGCGTGCTGATTACCCCTGCGCCAGCGTTGCGATATTGCGGCAGGAATTAAGATTGCGCGCCGTCACAACATCCGCCTGCAGGAATTTCTCGATCTTTTGGGACGCTTTTGACCTGCCAAAACCGTTAGTTGTGTAAAAATAGAACACGTTTTTGACGAAATCAAACTGCTCCCCCTGATCGCAAATTTCGGCGAAACCATGCACATCAAAATTCACCGCGCCGCCACAGAAAAACAGGTGAAGGGATTTTGGCTCGGCCAATGCGGCCTTAAAAGGGTTGGCGGCAATAGCCATTTCCAATGCATCGGGCGACATGACAAAGACGGGGCGGGAAAAACCGAAATCGGTTTCAAGCACCCCTGTTATCTGCGCGCTAATTTCGCCTGCATCCCGTTCGCTTTCAAAGACCGCATTCCCGGATTGAACATAGGTGCGCACGTTTCCATAACCCACTGACTGCAGGCTCTGTCTGAATGCAGCCATCGGGAGTTTGCCATGCCCGCCCACGTTCACGCCGCGCAAGAGTGCGATCCAAGTCTGGCCCATCAATTCTCCGGTCAATCTTCGATAAACTGCGGTTCAAGCACCATGATTGTCGGCTCTGAGGGCAAGCGGTCAAGGGAAACAAGAAGTTCGGTCGTGCCCGTTTCGATGACGGTAAAGCTCGTGCTCATCTCCTGCAGGAACGCGTTCAGGCCACCACGCGAAAACCAATGCATCGGGATCACGATGGAGGATCGCAGTCGCGACACGATTTTCACCATGGTTTCACGCGGCACGGTTAAGCCGCCGTCAACGGGCGCCATCACCACATCCAGCCGCCCGATGGCCGCATATTGTTCTTCGCTTGGTTCATGATGGAGGTGCCCGAGATGCCCGATGCACAAACCGCCTGCCTCGAAGATGAAAACCGAGTTGCCGTTCGGCTCGCGCCCATCTCCCATGCGGATATCGGTTGGCACATTGCGGATCAACATGGGGCCAAGGTCGAGATTGTGTTCCGCGCCCTCTGCGAACCGCCCCCATCCTTCCAGTACATGCGTAACGCGGTCGTCCACGCGGCTGGTGTAATGGCTCGAATGGGCCTGATTCATGGTTACAACGTCAGGCACCCAGTCGGTCACACCAAAGTAGCCGTTGAAATCCGTCACGGCTTCTATTTCGCCTGCTTGGACAACGAACATCGCATGGTCGATATATTTGATGCGCACCGTGTGATCAGGCAGTGGATCCGTCAGGGCCGCACGCCAGATATAAGTCCCGCCGTCGATGTCGTTCGCCAAGGATCGACAGTGGCTGGGGATGCGATCACGTTCGCTCTCTTGTGCCGTGCCGGACGTCACGCCGATTGAGGAAAAACAAAGAAAGGTCGACACAATAAGTGTGGTTGCCTGCCGCATGAACCCGCTCCTTGGAGTGAACCGATGGGAGTGAGTATAGGGCAAAACCGCGATGCGTCAGGTTTCAATGTCGTGAACGATCACGCCTGACCGATATCGGTCCGCCCGCGGCGGTCGGCGCGCAAGGACGCATAAAGCACATGATTGCGCCACCGCCCGTTGATCTGCAGGTAGGATTGCGCCACGCCTTCGTATTTGAACCCGGCCTTTTCAAGCGCCCCGCGCGAAGCCGCGTTCTCGGGCAGGCACGCGGCCTCGATACGGCTAAGGTCCAGTTTTGCAAAGGCAAAATGCGTGAGTGCGGCGATCGCTTCCTTCATATACCCCTGACGGGCAAAGGGCGCGCCAATCCAATATCCGATTGTCCCCGCCTGCGACGGGCCGCGCCGGATATTGTCCAATGTGATCGCGCCCAGAAGCGCCTGATCGTCGCGCCGGAACAGGAAAACCGGACACCCCTGATCAGATTTATAGACCCGTTCAGACCAATAAACGCGGTTGGTGAAGGACTTGCGCGACAGGTGGTCGTCTGACCACGTCGGCTCCCATGGCTGCAGAAACTCTGCAGAGGCGCCGCGCAGACTACTCCACGCGCGGTAATCACTATGCTGCGGCAAGCGCAGTGTCATCCGTTCGGATTCAATCCCGAGCTTGACACGCCGCTTGAGCATCAGGCCGCGAACCGCTCTTTCAGGGTCGCCAGCGCTGGCGCGCGTTCGACCGGTCCGTAGAGCGCCATGGATGCTTTCGCAGTCCCCATCTGGCCGAGGAATTCACGTACGTCCGTCAGGTTCACCGCTTCTATACGCGCCACAGTTTCGGCGATGTCGGGCACGCGGTCCCAAATGCCGATCATGCGGGCATTACGCTCGGCGCGTGCGGCGGGGCTTTCGAGTCCCATAAGCAGGCCTGCTTTGATCTGCGCACGTGCGCGCGCCACTTCGGCTTCGTTGAGATCGTCGGCAGAACGGCGCAATTCGTCGATGGTCAGGTCAGCCAGAGCACCGACTTCTTCGCCTGAGGTTCCTGCGTAGATGGTCATCAGGCCGGTGTCTGAATAGGCGCCGGTCTGGGCGAAAATCGTATAGCAAAGCCCGCGCTTTTCCCGAATCTCCTGAAACAGACGCGACGACATTCCACCGCCCAACAGGGTCGAGGCCGCCTGAGCAGTAAAATAACTCGGGTCGCGGTATCCCGGCCCCTCGAAAGCGATCGTGAAATGGGCCTGTTCGAGATCCTTCACACGGCGGGTTTCGCCCCCGAGAAAGAGCGCAGGCTCTGCGTCGTCTTTTCCATGCGCTGTCAGATGGCCGAAAATCTTCTCGGCCTGCTGAACGATTTTGTCGTGGTCCACGTTACCGGCTGCTGAGAGGACCATGCGTTCAGGCGAGTAATGCTCTGCCACGAAGCCTGCGAGGTCTTCGCGGCTAAAGGCACGCACCCGTTCTGCGGGGCCGAGGATCGTGCGCCCAATTGCCTGCCGGGGATAGGCGGTTTCCTGAAGCCAGTCGAAGATGATGTCATCTGGCGTATCGAGCGCCTGACCGATTTCCTGCAGGATCACACCGCGTTCGACTTCCAATTCGCGCGCATCGAAAACTGGATTGAGGACGATGTCGCCAATCACGTCGAGGGCCAGTGCGACATCCTCTTTGAGAACGCGCGCGTAATAGGCCGTCGTTTCACGTGAGGTATAGGCGTTCAAATATCCACCAACGTCTTCGAGAACCTCGGCGATTTGCAACGGCGTGCGACGCGCGGTGCCTTTGAAGGCCATGTGTTCCAGAAAGTGGGCGATGCCGTTCTGTTCGGCGCGCTCATGGCGCCCGCCCGCCAACACCCAAACGCCAAGAGACGCGCTTTCCATCGAGGGTTGGAGTTCGGTGACGATCCGGAAACCGTTCGACAGGGTATGGGTTTGTCGGGTCAAGCAATACGCTCCTTCACGAGGGTTTTGAGCCCTTCGAGATCATTGGGCACGACGGTGAAACGTTCGTCGCGCTCGAAAAGATCCGCCATACGCTCAGGGAGCGGCGGGTGAATGCCACAGGCCGCTTCTACGGCGGCGGGGAATTTGGCGGGATGTGCGGTCGCCAGCGTGATCATCGGCACCTCGGACAGGAATTCTTCGGCGACCTTAACGCCCACGGCGGAATGGGGGCAGAGCACCTCGCCCGCACGGTCTTTGAAGGCCGCGATGGTGGCCGAGGTCTCTTCCTCCGATGCGCGCCCGGACACGAAGGTCTCGCGTAGACGTTCATGGGCCCCTTGGGACACCACGAAAGAGCCGGATTTAAGTTCGTCCATCAACTGTGCAATAGCGGCCCCGTCCCGATCGTAGACGTCGAAAAGCGCACGCTCGAAGTTAGACGATACCTGAATATCCATCGACGGTGAAATCGAGGGGGTAACGCCCTCTTTCGTGTAGGCCCCCGTTTCCAACGTGCGGTGCAGGATGTCGTTCTGGTTCGTGGCGATCACCAGCTTGTCGATGGGCAGGCCCATGCGTTTGGCGATGTAGCCTGCGAAAATGTCACCGAAGTTGCCGGTGGGCACGGTGAATGAAACCTTGCGGTGCGGCGCGCCGAGTGAAACGGCCGCAGAGAAGTAATATACAACCTGCGCGAGGACACGCGCCCAGTTGATCGAATTGACGGCGGCGAGCTTCACGCCATCACGGAATGCGGCGTCGGCAAACATTTCTTTGAGGGCTGCCTGACAATCATCAAAATCCCCTTCCACGGCGAGGGCGTGCACGTTGCTCTCGCTCGGCGTTGTCATTTGACGGCGCTGGACATCGGAAACACGCCCATGCGGGAACAGGATAAAGACGTCGACGTTTTCGAGGCCCTTGAACGCCTCGATCGCCGCCGATCCGGTGTCGCCAGAGGTTGCACCAACGATTGTGACACGGTCGCCACGACGCGCCAGAGCGGACTGAAACAGTTGCCCGATCAGCTGCATGGCAAAGTCTTTGAACGCCAAGGTCGGGCCATGGAACAGTTCGAGCAGGAAATGGTTCGCCCCCAACTGAACCAGAGGTGCGCGCGCATCGTGGCCAAATACGCTATAGGCGCGGGCAATGATGTCGCGGAATTCGGCGTCGGTGAAGGTCGTGCCGATGAACGGTTTCATCACGCGAAAAGCGATGTCTTCATAGGACAGACCCGCAAGTGCCGCGATGTCATCCGCGCTCATTTCGGGGATTGTTTCAGGCACATAAAGCCCGCCGTCCGAGGCCAGCCCTGTGAGCATCGCCTCTTCAAAATTTAGCACCGGCGCTTGGCCGCGGGTCGAGATATAGCGCATGTTGTCTGCTCTTTAGTCCGTTCGCGCCCTGATACGCCACGCAAGCACGGTTGTCACGCCCGCCCAGATCGCGGCAAACAAAAACCACTGGATTGCATAGCTCAGGTGATTATTCGGGATGCCTTCGGTGGTTACCGGCAGAGGCAAAATCCCCTGTCCCGTGTCCGACCGCGCGACGATCAAGACCGGCTCAGTTTGAAGGGCCGCGGCCAGATCATCAACATCCCGCGCGAACCAGATATTGCCCGCGACATCATTTTGCGGCGTGGATGCATTGCGATCATCCGGGACATGAACGTTTCCATTAACGGTGATGTCGGTTTGGAGCGGTCGGGAAACGTCTTTTGCCTCGAGCGGGATGTAGCCGCGGTCGATCAAAACCCGACGCCCCGTCGCGGTCTCTAGGGGGCTAATGACCCGATACCCTGCGCCGCGATCACGGGTGGAGACGAGGATGAAAATCTCATCAGTGCCGAGCGTGCCGGTGACAAAGACGGGTCGGTATTTTTCGGCTGCGGGATCGGACAAAGCATCGAGCGGGACTGGTGCCGCCTGCTGTGCAGAGGTGATCTTGGCCAACTCGCCCTCTTTCCACTCAAGCCTTTGGAGCTGCCACACGCCCAGCGTCACCATCACGGCAAAGCCGAGAGTCGCAAAGATGACCGTGGACCAAAATTTCAAGAGTTCGCCTCCTTGGATAGAAAAGGGCGCAGCCCTCGCCACGCCCTCTCCTGATTGGTTTCTCGGGTCAAAACCCTGCGGCTCACTGGCCCCAGATGTAGACCGCCACAAAGAGGAAGAGCCAGACAACATCGACGAAGTGCCAGTACCACGCAGCCGCCTCAAAGCCGATGTGATCTTCCGGCGTAAAGTGGCCTTTCATGGCGCGAACCAGACAGACGGTCAGGAAAATCGTCCCGATGATCACGTGCGCGCCGTGGAAACCGGTTGCCATGAAGAAGGAGCCAAAGAAGAACTCGCCGCCGAAGGTCCAGCCTTCATGCACCAGAAGTTCATAGTACTCGTAGGCCTGGAACAGGGTGAAGATAGCGCCAAAGATCACGCCGCCAGCGAGGCCGTAGACGATGTCTTTGCGGACATTGCCGTGCACCAGAGCGTGGTGTGCCCACGTGACGAAAGCGCCCGAACACAGCAGAAGAAGCGTGTTCATGAGCGGTAGGTGAAAGGCATCAACCGGAATGAATTCTGGTTTCGCGTATTCCGTGCCCGCGTATTCGTACATCGGGTAGAGCGCGTTCTTGAAGAACGCCCAGAACCAAGCCGCAAAGAACATGACTTCGGACATGATGAACATGATGAAGCCATACCGCAGACCGATGCGAACGACAGGCGTGTGGTCACCTGCCTGGTTTTCGAGAATGGTTTCACGCCACCAGCTCCACATCGTGTAGAGCACGCCGACGAAGCCGATCAGAAAGACCCATGGTTGGCGATCTGAAACTTCCGGCGACATCCATTGAACAGCGCCGAAAAGCATGATGAACGCCGCGACGGCGCCGGTAAACGGCCAGATCGACGGGGGAAGAATGTGGTAGTCGTGGTTCTTTTCGTGCGCCATATTTCGCGTCCTCTCCCTTGAGGGCCCTCTCACGGGTTTAGTTTAGGTCACTGACCTTGGCTGTACCGGCATCAAGCGCGGCAAAGTCTTCGGGCAGATCGGTTTCGTGGAATGTATAAGACAGCGTGATCCGATGCACGTATTTTGCATCTCTGTCTGTGGTGATTTCTGGATCGACGTAGAACGTCACCGGCATGAGCACGGTTTCACCCGGTTGAAGCACCTGCATTTCAAAGCAGAAGCAGTCGATCTTGGTGAAAAAGCCGCCCGCCTCGTAGGGCGCGACGTTATAGGATGCTGAGCCGGCAATGGGCCGATCCGTCGGGTTGGTCGCTTCATAGAAGGCCAGACCGGTCTCGCCGATCCGCAACTCCATCTCGCGCTCCACGGGTTTAAAGCTCCACGGGAAGTCGCGCGCGACAGAGGCGTCGAAACGGATTTTGATGGTCTCGTCGAGAATGACATCAGAGGCCGTTTCGGAAACGCCGGTGGCGCCGCCAAAACCCGTGACCGCACAGAACCACGAATAAAACGGCACAGACGCCCACGCGAGCCCGCCCATGAGCGTCACAACGCCAACGGTCTGCAGCAGGGTTTTCTGGGTACCTTCGAGACGTTTCACTGTTGCACCTCGGAAGTTGTCGAACGTGCGGGATCCAGAACGGTTACTTTTGCGATCGTCAGGCCCATGAGCAACACGACGAACAGCGCCAGTGCAAAGCCGAGCCCGACATTGCGGGACCGGCGGCGTTTGTGGACCTCGTGAAGTTTGGTGATGGCCATTAGAACGGACCTCCGACACCCATCGCGCCAAGAACGCGATCAACGAGAAGGGCCGCGAAATGGGCGAGCGTGTAGACCAGAGATAGTTTGAAAAACTGCCGCTCGGCTTTGTAATTGTCTGCCTCGGCCTGCACTTCGTCGCGGCGATAGAGACGCACAGCGCCCGCAAGGAATGCGCCATTCATCACAATCGCTGTGATCAGATAGGCCCATCCTGCAATCGGGGTCGCAAGCAATGCAAATGCCGCGACGGCGAGCAGAACAGTGTAGACGAGGATGTGAACGCGCGTCGCACGTTTGCCGTGTGTCACCGTCAACATCGGCACTTTGGCGGCGTCGTAGTCGGCATTCATGAACAGCGCCAGCGCCCAGAAGTGGGGCGGCGTCCACATGAAAACGAGCATGAACATCAGAACGGACTCAAGGCTCACCCCGCCTGTCACGGCCGCCCAGCCGATCATCGACGGGAAAGCCCCCGCAGCGCCACCGATCACGATGTTCTGGGGCGTCAATCGTTTGAGCCACATCGTGTAAACAGCAACGTAGAAGAAGATCGTAAACGCCAAAAGACCTGCTGCGACCCAATTTGTCGCGAGACCGAGCATGATCACCGAGAATGCGGACAGGGTCAGGCCGATGCTCAGGGCTTCCTGCTCGGTGACTTTGCCTGTTGGAATGGGACGCTTCATCGTCCGCTTCATCACACGATCGATATCGGCGTCATACCACATGTTCAGCGCGCCGGAGGCACCGCCACCGATGGCGATACACAGAATGGCAAAAAACCCGATGAATGGATGCACGCCACCGGGGGCCACAGCCAAACCGACAAAGGCCGTAAACACGACAAGCGACATCACGCGCGGCTTGAGCAAGGCGAAATAATCGCCGAAACCCGCTTCGCGGTCCTGTTCGAATGTGATGCTTGCGTCGGTCATCGGGGCCTTTCTGGAGTTTGCGTCCGACGGGGGGATCATCCCCACGCGCCGGACGCCATGATCAGTTCACCCAGAAACGGTCGCAAAACCGTCCCTGCGCTGTCTTTCTTACTGGGATGCCGCGACGCGCACGACGTCTGCATCGGTTTCCACAGAAGCATAGAGATCGCGTGCGCCTTCGAGCCAGGCGGCATATTCTTCTTCGCTCACGACCTTAACAGTAATGGGCATGTAGGCGTGGTCTTTACCGCAAAGCTCGGAACACTGGCCGAAGAATGTGCCTGTCTTCTCGGCTTTGAACCAAAGCTCAGCGACACGACCGGGAACAGCGTCCTGTTTCACGCCAAAGGCCGGGATGGTCCACGCATGGATAACGTCGGCGCCGGTCACGCCCATAACAACTGTTTTGCCTACGGGAACTACAACAGCTGTGTCGGTCGCCAAGAGGTAGAGATCGTCGGTGTAACCGTTCTCGGCCAATTCTTCTTTCGCCAGGAGGAAGGATTCAAACCCGAAACCTTCGTCTACATATTCGTAGCCCCAGAACCACTGGTAGCCGGTCACTTTGATGTAGATGTCGCCTTCGGGGATTTCCTGCTGTTTGAACAGAACCGGCAGGGAGAAGATCCCGATCACGACCAGAATGATCACAGGGATCAATGTCCACGCGATTTCCACGGAGGTGTTATGGGTAAATTTCGCCGGCGTTTTGTTGACCCGCGCGTTGTAGCGCACAATGACGATGGCGATCAGGACCAGCACAAACAGGACGATCGCGCCCATGACCCAGTTGAGCATGCCATCAAGCCGGTGAATGTCGCGGGCCAATTCTGTGGCCGCCGGCTGAAAGTCGATGCCACGGGGGACAGGCGCGCCCAGAAGCTCGCCCGATTGTTGCGCCAGAGCGGCACTCGCGGTCATCATTGCGGTGGATGCAGCCGTGATACCGGCAAAAAGCGTTTTGTTGCGCATGGTCTCTTCCCGTTATTATCGCCGCGATCCAGCCGAAGCGTGAACTTTTAAGCGGTTGCGCCCGGTTGCGTCGGGGCGCCTTTTCGTTTGAGTCTGCCTATGCAGAACACATATAGATTCTGGACTGCCAGTTTCGTGCAGCATTGAGCGCGTTTTTTGATCCAGATCAAGACCCGAGGTGGAAAAATCCATGAATGCGAGACGTTTTGACCCATTCGAAGGCGCCCTAGATAAGGACGCAGCACTGCACCTTCTACGCGAGGCCGTCAATGGGGCGGATGACGGAGAGCTGTTCTTTGAGCGGCGCACATCCGAAGGATTGGTCCTCGATGACGGGCGCATCCGCACGGCGTCCTATGATGCCGCCGAAGGGTTTGGCCTGCGCGCTGTCAAAGGTGAAACAACAGGTTACGCCCATTCCACCGAGATATCAGACAGTGCGATCAGGCGCGCCGCCGAGACCGCCCGCCTCGCTGTTGGTGATGGTGGCGGCACGCTCGCGCACGGTCCGCGGCCAACCAATGTCAAACTCTATTCGGACGAAAACCCCCTCGAAGGGGCGGCTTTCGAGGTCAAAATCGACACCTTGATGGAAATCGACGCTTATTTGCGGGATCTCGACAAACGGGTTGTTCAGGTGAGCGCGTCGCTCGCCGCGTCTTTTCAGGAAGTTTTCATTTTGCGCCCCGAAGGCATCATGGTGTCCGACGTGCGGCCCATGGCGCGGCTCAACATTTCTGTCATCGTCGATCAGGGCGGACGGCGCGAAAGCGGATCGGCGGGCGGCGGCGGGCGTTATGGCTTGACGTCGCTCATGTTGCCGCGTCACTGGCAGGGCGTTGCCCGCGAAGCCTTGCGCGTGGCATGCGTGAACCTCGAAGCCGTCCCTGCCCCTGCGGGTGTTATGGACGTCGCACTGGGCAATGGCTGGCCCGGCATTTTGTTGCACGAAGCGGTCGGACATGGCCTCGAAGGGGACTTCAACCGTAAAAAAACCTCGGCATTTGCTGGCCTTATGGGTCAACAGGTCGCCGCTCGCGGTGTCACGGTCCTGGATGACGGCACGATTCCGGACCGGCGGGGGTCGATTTCGGTCGATGACGAAGGAACGCCATCGGCCAAAAACGTGCTGATCGAAGACGGTGTACTCGTCGGTTACATGCAGGATCGCCAGAACGCGCGCCTCATGGGGGTTGATCCGACCGGAAACGGGCGGCGCGAAAGCTATGCCCACACGCCGATGCCGCGCATGACCAACACGTATATGCTAGGCGGCAACACCGCGCCTGAGGATATCGTCGCGGACGTCAAGGATGGCATCTACGCCGTCGGCTTTGGCGGTGGGCAGGTCGATATCACCAACGGTAAGTTCGTGTTCTCCTGCACCGAGGCCTACCGCGTCGAAAACGGCCGCGTCGGCGCACCGGTAAAGGGCGCGACCCTGATTGGCGATGGGGCCACGGCGCTTAAACAAATCCGCGCGATCGGCAATGACATGGCGTTGGATCCGGGTATGGGCAATTGCGGCAAACAGGGGCAATGGGTGCCCGTTGGCGTGGGCCAACCCACACTTTTGATCGGTGGACTGACGGTTGGGGGATCGGCGAGCTGATCTGCGCAGTTGGTGGGCGGGGAATCCGGGCACCGGTTTAAGGAGCGTTCGCATTGATCATTCCCCACAAACAGGGCCCAAAACGCGCATTTACGCAGGGTATTTTGCGTTTGCGGGCCCAGCGCACGCTGTGAAATCACTAAAATTCGAATTTTCTTTGACCTAGTAACCGCTCATTAACCAAATTCGGCGAATGTGATCCTGCAAGAGACGGAGTGCAGTTGGTTCAATGGATTTATTCCCTTCCCACCACCCCCTCACCCCACCCCACACCGAGGAAGATCGGGCGAACTGGCTTCGTCTCTTGCGTTCACGTCGCGTTGGCGTGGCGACTTTTTACCGGATGATGCGCGAACACGGTGATGCGCAGACCGCTCTCGCGGCTCTGCCGGACATGGCGAAATCTGCCGGTGTTTCGAATTACGAGATTTGCCCGGAAGGTGTTGTGGCCGCGGAACTGCGTGCAGGCCACAAAGCCGGTGCGCGTCTCGTGGCGCGGGGTGAGCCGGAGTATCCTGACTACCTCGCCATGATCGACGACGCCCCGCCTCTACTGTGGACGAAGGGCGATCTATCCCACTTTGAACGCCCCTTGATTGCCATCGTGGGCGCGCGCAACGCCTCTTCCCTAGCAACGCGATTTGCACGCACTCTTGCGCGCGAGTTGGCGCAGGAAGGTTTCGGAATCGTATCCGGCCTAGCGCGCGGCATCGACACGGCGGCGCATCTCGCCGGCCTCGAAAGCTCCACCATCGCCTGTCTGGCGGGTGGTCTTGATATCGTTTACCCGCCCGAAAACGCCCAGTTGCATGCGGACATTGGCGAAAAGGGACTTCTGGTGTCCGAGCATCCGTTCGGCATGAAACCCCTTGCGCGCCATTTCCCGACCCGCAACCGGATCGTGTCGGGCCTGTCGCGCGCAACTGTTGTCGTTGAGGCCGCAGCGCGTTCGGGGTCTCTTATAACGGCGCAAAACGCACTCGATCAGGGTCGCGATGTTATGGCGGTGCCTGGTCACCCCTTCGACGCACGCTCGGCGGGCTGCAATCTGCTCATCCGCGACGGCGCGTCGCTGATCCGTGGGGCACGCGATGTCATTGATGCCTTGGCAGATGCATCGCCAATTGCGCGCACACACGAGGTAACCCCTGAGGCAGCAATACCCGTACCGCCCGCCCCGCCAGAAAATCGCGACCTTTCCGATAACACAGTGCTCCACATGGAAATTCTGTCACGTTTGTCGACGTCCGCCCTCGCAGAGGATCAATTGATCCGTGACATCGGCCTCCCGTCAGAACGGATCTGCGCCGAAATCCTGTGCCTTGAACTGGAAGGGCGGGTTTCGCGCAAAGCGGGTGGTTTTATCGCGCTGTGCTAACCTGATGTAGGCTCGGTTTCGCGCCGGAAGCGCGTGCGCGACCTGCATTGAAATAGCCGCACGCCATGGGCAATAGAGAGATCACTAAACGCCGGAAGCGAGGTCTTTTGCGCAAGACCCGAGATGAAAGCCGATTGACAATCGCGTGTTGCACAACACATCTTGCCTCGCCATAAGTCACCAAACCACTGCCCCAAAGGATCGTTCATGCCCGTCGTCGTTGTCGAATCCCCGGCGAAAGCCAAAACGATCAACAAGTATCTCGGCAATGACTACACCGTGCTCGCCTCCTACGGCCACGTCCGCGACTTGCCGGCGAAAAACGGTTCCGTCGATCCGGACCACGAATTCGAGATGACGTGGGAAGTGGGCAATGACAGCAAAAAACACGTCAAAGCCATCGTGGATGCGCTCAAAGATGACGACACACTGATCCTCGCGACCGACCCTGATCGCGAAGGCGAAGCGATTTCGTGGCACCTACAGGAAGCGCTGACCAAGCGGCGCGCGATCAAAAAAACCACCTCCGTGTCGCGTGTGACGTTCAACGCGATCACCAAACAAGCCGTCACGGAAGCGATGAAAAACCCGCGTCAGGTCGATGCCCCGCTGGTGGAGGCCTATTTGGCACGCCGCGCTCTCGACTACCTCGTGGGCTTCAACCTCTCGCCGGTTTTGTGGCGCAAACTCCCCGGCGCACGTTCTGCGGGTCGTGTGCAGTCGGTCTGTTTGCGACTCATCGTCGAACGCGAAGTCGAAATCGAAGCCTTCAATGCGCGCGAATACTGGTCAGTCAAAGCGGTTCTCGAAACGCCGCGGGGCCAGAACTTCGAAGCGCGCCTTGTGCAAATGGGCGGCAAAAAGCTCGACAAATTCGATCTCGAAAACCGCGTCGGCGCCGAATTGGCCGCACGCGCAGTGGCGTCGCGCGACCTGAAAGTCGCCTCGGTCGAGGCAAAACCCGCCTCGCGCAACCCTTCTGCGCCGTTCATGACATCGACACTGCAGCAGGAAGCGAGCCGCAAATTCGGTTTCGGCGCACGCCAGACCATGAACTCCGCCCAGCGCCTCTACGAGGCCGGTCTCATTACCTACATGCGAACCGACGGCATCGACATGGCGCCAGAGGCCGTCGCCCAAACCCGTGACGCGATCAAAGAGCGCTATGGTGACAAATACGTGCCCGCCTCCGCGCGCATCTATAAAAACAAAGCCAAGAATGCGCAGGAAGCGCACGAATGTATCCGCCCGACGGATATGTTTGCCGCCCCTGATAAAGTGAACCTGTCGGACAAAGATCAGGCACGGCTCTACGACCTCATCTGGAAACGCACGATTGCCGCCCAGATGGAAACCGCGAAACTGGAACGGACGTCGGTCGATATTACCTCCGATGACGGCGAGATCGTCCTGCGCGCCACGGGTCAGGTCGTGGTCTTTGACGGCTTCATGGCGGTCTATACCGAGGGTCGCGATGACGTTGAGGAGGACGACGAAGGTCGCCTGCCCCAGATCATGGATGGCGAAGTCGTCAAACGCGTCGCCGGGGCTCTCGCGTCGGACGCAGAAGACAAAGAATGCGTTTTGACCGGTGATGGTGCCGTCCTCGCGCTGCAACATTTCACCAACCCGCCGCCGCGCTACACCGAAGCCACGCTGGTCAAACGGATGGAAGAGCTCGGCATCGGCCGCCCCTCCACCTACGCCTCGGTCCTGACGACCATCGTGGAGCGCGAATACGTTCGAAAAGAGCAGAACCGCCTGATCCCAGAAGACAAAGGCCGGATCGTCACGATCTTCCTGATGAACTTCTTCCGCCGGTATGTGGGGTATGAATTCACCGCGAACCTCGAGGAAGAGCTCGACAAAATCTCGGCGGGCGATCTCGATTACAAAGAAGTGTTGCACCGTTTCTGGCGCGATTTCTCGGCCGCCATCGCCGAAACGTCCGAGCTGCGCATTTCCGAGGTGCTCGACAAACTTGACGACGCGCTCGCACCAACACTCTATCCTCCGCGCGAAGATGGGTCTGACCCACGCGCCTGTCCTCTGTGTGGATCGGGATCCCTGCACCTCAAGACATCGAAATCCGGCGGCTTTGTCGGTTGCTCGAATTACCCCGAGTGCCGCTACACCCGCCCGATCGGTGGGGATGCTGCCGAAAACGAAGACCGGATTCTCGGTGAAGACGAGAATGGCAACGAGATCACTTTGCGCTCCGGCCGCTTTGGACCCTACGTCCAGCGCGGCGAGGTAACCGAAGAAGTCAAGAAACCGGACCGCTCCTCTCTGCCCAAAGGGTGGAAAGCGGAGGAAATGGACCTCGAGAAGGCGCTTGTCCTGCTGAGCCTGCCCCGCCAGATCGGCGAGCATCCGGAAGGGGGCATGATCACCTCCAACTTCGGACGCTTTGGCCCCTATGTGATGCACCAGAAACCCGAAGACCCCAAACCGGTCTACGCCAACCTCAAAGACCCCAATGATGTTTTTGAAATCGGCATGAACCGCGCTGTGGAAATTTTGGCCGAAAAACGCGCCAACCCGGGCGGTCGTGGTCGCGCCGCTGCGAAAGCGCTCAAAGAACTGGGCGAACACCCGCAGGAAGGTGGCCCCGTTCAGGTGCTCGACGGCCGCTACGGTCCCTATGTCAAATGGGGCAAGGTGAATGCGACACTGCCCAAGGACGTGAAGCCCGAAGATCTGACTATGGATCAGGCGGTTGAACTGATCGCAGAAAAGGCGGCAAAGGGCGGCAAGAAGAAAACGGCCGCCAAAAAGCCCGCGGCTAAAAAGACAGCGGCCAAGAAACCGGCCGCAAAGAAGCCCGCGGCGAAAAAGCCGGTAGCCAAGAAGACCGCATCGAAATAGACGCGATGCGTCATGTTGCGCCGCAGCATTCCGTTGACTTCCGCTTTGGGATTTCGTCCTATTGTGAAAATTTCAGGTGCCCCGGGAGAGACGTATGCAAAAGGTTTATGGTTCCGCAAAAGACGCCCTCGATGGGTTGTTGTCTGACGGCATGCTGATTGCTGCAGGTGGGTTTGGCCTCTGTGGAATTCCCGAACTACTGATCGATGCGCTCGTTGAAAGCGGCGTGAAGGACCTGACCATCGCCTCGAACAATGCAGGCGTTGATGGTTTCGGTCTGGGCAAGCTTTTGGAAACGCGCCAGATCAAAAAGATGATGTCGTCCTACGTGGGCGAAAACGCCGAGTTCATGCGCCAATACCTGTCCGGCGAGTTGGAACTCGAATTCAACCCGCAGGGGACCTTGGCCGAACGGATGCGGGCCGGTGGCGCGGGCATTCCCGGGTTCTACACAAAAACCGGTGTGGGCACTGTGATCGCCGATGGCAAGGATCAGCGGGATTTCAACGGTGAGACCTATATTATGGAAGAGGGCATCTTTGCCGACCTTTCCATCGTCAAAGCCTGGAAAGCGGACGAAACGGGCAATGCGGTGTTTCGCAAAACTGCGCGCAACTTCAACCCGCCCGCGGCGATGTGCGGAAAGATCTGCGTGATGGAAGTCGAAGAGATCGTGCCGACCGGCAGCCTCGACCCCGACTCGATCCACCTTCCCGGTGTCTATGTTCACCGTCTGATTCAGGGTGCGCATGAAAAGCGGATCGAGCAGCGCACCACCCGTCCCCGCCCCGCCGCATAAGTCGATGGGTTCGCCCTACGACCAATTACCCGACACGGCCTTTTGGCGAACCGGCGTTGCTGAGCAGGCACCCGACGTGATCGCCGGTCTCTATGAGCCTAAATTCCCGATCACTCCTGAAACGCGTATCATGACCGCGGGCAGTTGTTTCGCCCAACACATCCACCGCAACCTGGCCGAACGCGCATGGTCCGTGATCGACACCGAAACTCCCGCCAAGGCGCTGCCCGCGCGCGTGTTGCGCCAGTTCGGCTATGGCCTCTATTCGGCGCGCTACGGCAATATCTATACCGCGCGCCAACTCCTTCAGTTGATCAAGGAAGCCTACGGTGAGTTTTCTCCCGCAGAGCCGGTTTGGGACCGCGAAGGCCGGTTCTACGATTCACAGCGCCCCAACATAGAGCCGGACGGTTTCGCCAGTGGCGATCAGGTCATTGAAGCACGCACCCATCACCTCGCGGCGGTGCGTCAGGCGCTCGGCGAAGCGGACGTGTTCATTTTCACCTTGGGACTGACCGAGACTTGGCTGCATCGCGCCACAGGAACCGTTTATCCAATGGCGCCGGGCACCTTGGCCGGCACATATGATCCGGCACACCATGGGTTTTATAACTTTACGCTTCCCGAGATCATGGAAGACTTGGATGCGATCCGGGAATCACTACATGCGCTGAACCCGGATATGAAAATGCTCCTCACCGTCTCGCCGGTTCCTCTGACGGCCACCGGGGTGGAGCGCCATGTTTTACAATCCACGACCTATTCAAAATCAGTTCTTCGCGCGGCCGCGGGCGGTTTCTGTGCCGGACATGCCGACGTGGACTACTTCCCGTCCTTCGATCTCATCACCTCGCCCGCAGCGGGTGACCGTTTCTACGCGCCAAACCTGCGTTCGGTGACGGAGGAAGGCGTAAGCGCGGCGATGTCGATGTTCTTTGTGGCGCAGGGCGCAGAAGACGCGGTCCTGTTCGATCAAAGCGCGCCGCAAAGTGATGAAGACGATGACATCATTTGCGAGGAAGCGCTGATCGAGGCGGCCCGCCGATGAAGGTTCTCGTCCTTGGCACATCCCATGTGGGTGCCTTTCTTCTCGCGCGCGACGAGATCCGCGCGGATTTTCCCGATATCGAGGTGTCCTATTTCGGCCTGCCCGGCGATGTGTTTTCCCGCGCGGTTGCCCACAATGGAATCTTCAGGACCGAAAATGCAGACGACCGCCTTTTCGAATGGAACGAAGCGCGCGAGATCGATCTACGACCGTTCGACCAAATCCTTCTTACCGGCACGCGCTTTATGTGGCTGCTCGTCATGCGGCTGTTCGCGACGCGTGACGTTCTGGACGAACCACAGCGACGCGGGCTAGCGCTTATCAGCAGGCCCGCGCTCACAGCCTTTATTGACGCCGCGGTGGAGGACGCCGTGGCAGGCCTGTTCAACCGGATACCACCAGACCCGCGTATCACTGTCCTTCCTGCGCCCTATCCGCTCGTGCGGTCCTGGAAGCCGGGGTTCGGGCATGAGCCTATTGTCACTGCGGCGTCGCAAATGGACACCATTGGCGTTTGGACGGGCCTCTATGAGGATGCGATTTTGACCCACCTCGCTGCGCAGGGCATGGGGTTCATCGCGCAGCCACAGGACACCCGCGCCGACCCGATCCGGTCACAGAACCGGTTTGCCCGCGCGAATTCGTCGGCCGAGGAGGTCGGGAACCGCGTCGACAACCGTCATCTCAACGCCGACTATGGCAGACACGCTTTTTCGCATTACGCCCAATCCACCTTAGGGCTGACACCTGCCGCAGCGCAGAAAGACTTGGACGGCGCACCTTAAACGTTGTTAGGATCGCGCCACATTCGAAACGGAGACGACCATGCCTTGGGATCGCAATCAAATGGCCGCACGGGCCGCACTGGAACTCGAAGACGGGACCTATGTGAACCTCGGGATCGGTATTCCGACGTTGGTTCCCAATTTCATCCCCGAGGGGGTTACCGTGACGTTGCAATCCGAAAACGGGATGCTCGGCATGGGGCCGTTTCCCTATGAAGGTGAAGAAGACGCCGATCTCATCAACGCCGGCAAACAGACGATCACCGAACTGCCAAACACCGCCTATTTCGACAGCGCGTTTTCATTCGGAATGATCCGTGGCGGGAAAATCGCCATGGCGATCCTCGGCGCGATGGAAGTGGACGAAAAGGGCGATCTGGCCAACTGGATGATCCCCGGCAAACTGGTAAAGGGCATGGGCGGCGCCATGGATCTCGTGGCAGGCGTGGGCCGCGTGGTGGTTGTGATGGATCACACCAACAAACATGGCGACAGCAAGCTACTCAAGGAATGCACCCTACCACTGACGGGCAAAAGCGTCGTCGATCGGGTTATCACCAATCTCGGTGTGTTGGACGTGGTGGACGGTGGGCTCAAAATCGTCGAGCTGGCTGATGGGGTGAGCGAAGAAGAATTGCGCGCAGCCACCGAGGCGACCATCGTCGACTGAGACGACCTAGTTGGACCGGACCGCATCCGTGGCGAAGACGCAGCCATCTGAATAGAGCTCTGGCTGCGTAACGCAAAGACGCCGCGCGACCTGCCAAGCGGCGAGCACCTTTGGCACATAGGCGCGGGTTTCGGCATAGGGTGGCGGGCCGTTGTATTTCTTCACCGCATTCTCGCCCGCGTTATATCCCGCCAGTGCAAGCGCCACGTCGCCGTTGAATTCGGAAATCAACCAATCGAGATAGGCGATGCCGCCGCGGATGTTTTCGGACGGATTGGTGGCATCCGACACCCCGAACCGCGCGGCGGTGTCTGGGATCAATTGCATAAGGCCCTGTGCCCCTGCCCCGCTCACCGCATCGAATTCTCCCGCCGACTCGACCGAAATAACCGCAAGAGCCAGAGCGGGTGACACCTTTGAGCCGATCGAATGCACCAAAAGGTCCTTGCCATACTTTCGCGCAATCTCGGTGACCTGCTGGAAACTCGGTGACCGGATACTGGCCGCCTGATCGAGCGTGAGTGCCGCGAGGGCGGCCCCGAACCGTTCGGGACCTGCGCCTGCGAGGTCGTGGGGCACGGCACGCCAATACCAATCCAACAAGTTCTCGCTCGATGCCTCCGTCACAGCGGCCTCAACAGAAGCGGGCTGCGGGGTCGCAACCGGCGCGGGTTTTCGATCGCCGGGGCGGATTTGCACAGTGATCCGCTTTGACGTGCCCGACTTTGGTGGGGTCAGA